>CAZGPG010000001.1:0-361276 GCA_964527735.1 uncultured Chitinophagaceae bacterium
CACATTCAACACATTTGTCACATTTAATGGATCGTTTTAATTCATGGATTATGAGTCGGGAACACACTTACTCGCTGACCATTACCTGGACGGGAAATACAGGAACCGCGACGTCCGGCTACCGCTCGTATGAGCGCAGCCATATCATCTCGGCAGATAACAAGCCGGATATTGCCGCTTCTTCCGACCCCGCATTCCGGGGCGACAACTCAAAATACAATCCCGAAGAATTGCTGGTCGCTTCCTTGTCCGGCTGTCATATGCTTTGGTTTCTGCACTTGTGTGCCGACCAGGGAGTCATAGTCACCGGTTATACAGATACCCCGGCGGGCATCATGACCGAAACAGCCAACGGTGGCGGGAAGTTTAAGGAAGTGGTTCTGAATCCCGTTGTAACGGTGACGGAAACTTCCATGCTGGATAAGCTTGAGGGGCTTCATAAAAAAGCCCATGAGCTTTGTTTTATTGCCAATTCAGTGAATTTTGCTGTACGGCATAATGCAACGGCCGGGATCGATGAAACTGGTAAAGCGGGACTCGCGAGATGATACAATGCATGGACTGCTTCGCTCATGGCAACAATGGTTTTGAATAATCCCCCGGCGTTTGCTAATTTAGCAGCCCGGAAATGTCCATAATCCATGATAGAAATAAAAGTACCCACCGTCGGAGAGTCCATTAGTGAAGTGACACTTGTAACATGGCTGAAAAAAGACGGGGATTGGGTGGAGCGCGACGAACTGCTGTGCGAGCTGGAATCTGAAAAGGCTACATTCGAGCTGAATGCAGAGCAGGCTGGCATTTTGCATGTCGTAGCACAGGAAGGTGATACCCTTAACATCGGGGATATTGCCTGCAAAATTGATGAAACCGCTGCCCGCCCGGAAGGAAGCGCGGCACCGGAAAAAGCGCCGGATCAGCCGGCCCCGGCAAAAAAAGAAGAAAAGCCTGCCAAAGACAGCAAGCCTGCCACAGCTCAGGCTGATAATAGTGCAAAAGCTACGCCGGTAGCCCGTTCTATCATGGCCGACAAGCAGGTGAAGGCAGGGGATGTGAAAGGGTCCGGTTCATTGGGGCGCATCCTGAAGCAGGATGTGCTGGAAGCGCTGGAGCACCCGGGTCGTAAAGGCGGCGCTGAGGCATTCAGCCGGAATGACAGAAGAGAGAAGATGAGCAACCTCCGCAAGACGGTATCCCGCCGCCTGGTAGAGGCCAAGAATACAACGGCCATGCTCACCACATTCAACGAAGTGGACATGAGCCGTATCATGGAGATACGTAAGCAGTATAAAGATACATTCAAGGAATTGCACGGCGTGAACCTCGGGTTTATGTCGTTCTTTACCAAGGCCTGCAGCTATGCGCTGCAGGAGTGGCCTGCGGTAAATGCCTATATCGACGGAGAAGAAATTATTTACCATGATTATGCTGACATCTCCATTGCCGTATCCGCCCCCAAAGGGTTGGTTGTACCGGTAATCCGGAATGCCGAAAGCCTTGCAATGCACGAAATCGAAGCCAAAGTGGCTGAGCTCGCGAAGAAGGCGCGTGATAACAAGCTCAGCATCGAGGAAATGACGGGCGGTACATTTACGATCACTAACGGCGGTGTATTCGGCTCTTTGATGTCCACGCCAATCCTCAACCTGCCACAGTCCGCAATTCTGGGCATGCACAAGATACAGGAGCGCCCGGTGGTTGTAAATGGCAAGATCGAAGCCCGCCCGATGATGTATGTAGCGCTCAGCTATGACCACCGTATTATTGACGGACGTGAATCGGTGAGCTTCCTGGTACGGGTTAAAGAATTGCTGGAGCAGCCCGAACTGCTGCTGTTTGGCAAAGATCCCATGAAAGCACTTCTTGAGTTATGAGTTATGAATGTTGAGTTATGAATTCACCATTCATAACCCACAACTCATAATTCATCACTCATCACTCATAACTCTTGACATGATAAAGTGTCTGCTTGTAGAAGATGATGAGCGGATCGCTTCTTTTGTAAAAGAAGGGCTTTCTGAGAAGGGCTACCTTGTAGATACTGTAGCTTCCGGATATGAAGCCATCAGCCGGATCAATAGTATCGACTATGATGTAGTGATCCTGGATATCATGCTGCCCGATATCGATGGCTACGAAGTTTGCAAAGCTACCCGCAAACGGAATATCAAATCCATTATCATCATCCTGAGCGCCCTGGGCGACCCGGAAGAAAAGATCCGCGGACTCGAAGCCGGCGCT
Source organism: uncultured Chitinophagaceae bacterium (assembly GCA_964527735.1). GTDB lineage: Bacteria > Bacteroidota > Bacteroidia > Chitinophagales > Chitinophagaceae > JBEBVQ01. Next base: position 2,242 of record CAZGPG010000001.1, read on the forward strand.
GATGATTTCATGATAAAGCCCTTTCATTTCCGGGAGTTATTGGCAAGAATTAATGCTCAGTTGCGCCGCAAGCAAATGGAGAAAGGGGTTTTTGAAGACAATAGCTATGCGGATATTGAGGTGGATGTGAATAGTAATACGGTGATGCGCGGCGGCAGGAAGATAGAGCTGACACCACGTGAATTCAGCCTGCTGATGTACCTGATGCGCAACCGGGAACGGGTATTGTCACGCACCGAGATCACGGAAGCTGTATGGGATATTCACTTCAGCTCTCATACCAACGTTGTTGATGTGTATATCAACTATCTCCGCAATAAAATTGACAAGGACTTTGACGATAAGCTGATACACACGATCAAAGGCCGGGGATATCAGTTAAAACTGAAACGCGATGAACCTTAAGCAAAAGCTGGCATTGCGCTCTACGGTGGTTTGTGCCGTGACGTTGCTGCTGGTGTTTGGCGGCACATTTTATTTTTTCAGAAACTATATTGATCTACAGTATTACCGTCTGCTCGATGAACGGGCGCTGACCGCGGCATTTATTTTCCTGGAGAAGGATGAGCTGAGTAAACACAATTACCGTACTTATGAAAAGAAATATCTGCAGTCGCTGAGCGATGAAATGATACAGATATACGACGATAAGGGTATTGTATCTTTTGTAAGAGAAGAGGCTGGCTTTCCCGTTTCCCCGGAGCTGCTACGGAAAATAAGAACAGAGGAAAAATATAACTTCCGGCGGGGCAGCCGCCAGTTCTCCGGGATCTTTTACAAAGACAACCAGGGAGATTTTGTGATCATCATTTCCGGAGTCAACACCCGGGCCGAAGGCCAGGTGAGAAGCCTGTTGTACCTGATGAGCCTTTTCTTCGTGATCGGCATCATCATCAATTACCTGTTTAATATTTTCGTGGCTAACAGGACCTTTCGTCCTTTTTCGGCTGTGCTGCATAAAGTGAATGCTATTTCTTCGGAAAACCTGCACGACCGCCTGCCCGTCACGCCCGGTCGTAAAGACGAGCTGGAGGAGCTTGTTACCACCCTTAATATGTTTCTCGGCAGGCTTGAAAGAGAAGTGAACAACCAGAAGAGTTTTCTGAAGAATATTTCCCATGAGCTGAAAACGCCACTGACGGCGATCATTGGCCGGGCAGAGGTGGCGCTGGAGCAAGACCGCGCCGACTATCGGCAGGTGCTGCAGAAGATTATACAGGATACGGCGGAAGTGAAATCGGTTATCGAAGGGTTGCTGCTCATCAGCGGATTGCAGATGGGCGGTGGTGCTGCTGCTACCGTTCATAACAGCCGGTTCCGGATAGATGAACTGGTTTGGGAGGTATTGGAGAAGCTCAGGTTCAAATATCCGGAGGCCGTATTTCACACATCGCTGCATGTGGAATCTCCCGATGAGCATTTACTCGAAATATATGCGCACCGCGATTTGCTTTCCACCGCACTGATGAATGTAGTGGATAATGCAGTCAAGTACAGCAGTGACCTGAGCGCGGAGATTGAGATACGCATCACAGCCGGCCGGCCGGAGATCGTAGTACGCGATAACGGGCCGGGCATCCCGGCGCCGGAACGGGAACAGATATTCGACCTGTTCTTCCGGGGATCGAATGTGCGGCATCTGCCCGGGCAGGGTATTGGCCTTTCTCTTACACGCCAGATACTCGTTTTTTGCGGGGTAGAGATGTATATCCACGATACGTCCGGATCGGGTACGGAAGTGCGGTTGCGTTTTTGAATTGATCATTTTCCCGAAACTATAATGTTGATTGTGTGACGGCTATACATACTTGTTTGCCTGAAAATTATTAATTTTACCTGATGGTATTAATTGATAGATAAATGAATGAACAACAGATCAAAATACAATCCCCACATCCACCATCGCCGTTCCATCCGGCTAAAAGGTTATGATTACAGCCGGGAGGGTTTGTATTTTATTACGATCTGCTGTCAGGACAAGGTATGCCTGTTCGGAGATGTTGTGGATGAAAAAATGATATTGAATGAATATGGCCTGGTGGCACAAAATGAATGGTTGAAAACCCCGGAAATACGTCCCAATGTGGAATTGGGCGAATTTGTGGTAATGCCCAATCATATCCATGGCATCATACGGTTAATTCACGACCCCCGTAGGGGCGAATTGCATTCGCCCCCAAACACCGGCGAATTCGATGGGGATGAATGTAATGAGGGCGAATGCAATTCGCCCCTACCACGGGGAACGTCCCAAACCATTGGGGCCATTGTGCGGGGATATAAATCGGCGGTGACAAAAAAATTGAATTCGATGAATATTGGACACGTGATCTGGCAACGCAATTACCACGAGCATATCATCCGGAATGAAAAATCATATCAACGCATTGCGGAATATATTATCAATAATCCAGCAAAATGGGAGGACGACAAATTTTATATGAAATGAAATCTACCAAAGAAAAAATTAGTAATCATGTACCCTAAACCAACCGCATAGAATATAAACGTGAGGTGGTTATAAGACGACCTAATCTCTTTCTAATGTTCCTGTAATCCGCTTCTAATCTTTCATTATCCGGCTTCTAATGTAGCAGCAATAGCTTTGCTGCCCAGATGATCAGCAAACAGAGAGCCATGCAGAAATATGTGAGAGGAAGTGTCCTTCTGCTTGCATTTTTCTGTTCCGATATACTGCACGCGCAGCCCACCGATACCGTTTTTCTGACCCGCAAACAGGCAGAAAAAATATTCCTGGATAAAAATATTCAGTTACTTGCCGGGAAGCTCAATATTCAGCAGGCGGAGGCGCGTATAGCACAGGCACGTCTCTGGCCCAATCCCCGGCTGACTATAGACGAGGTGAACCTCTGGGCAACGCCCGCGCAATTGTCTATGGGAGAAGAATTGCCCGCACTTTTCAATAATGGATTCGGGAAAAATCAGCAAATATCGGCCCAACTGGAGCAGACACTGATCACAGCGGGGAAGAGAAGAAAACTGATCGCCATCGAACAGGTAGGGCGCGATATGGCAGTGGCTTATTTCGAAGAACTGATACGTAACCTCAAAATCGAATTCAGGAATCTGCTCACGGAATTGCAATATCTGCAGTCGTACCAGGAGGTATTTTCACGCCAGATACCGGAAGCCCGGAAGCTGCTTACGGCTTATGAAAGACTGGCGCCAACCGGGAATATCAACCGGGCGGATGTGGTGCGCCTTAAAGCGCTCGTGCTCGAGCTGCATGATGAATACAATGAATTGCATAAGCAGACAAACGCCGTGCAAAAAGAGCTGACAGTACTGCTGGGCCTCTCTCCCGGCAGTTATATCCGGATGAGCAACGACGACGTTGTGCCCGAGCCCGAAGCATATGAAACATCTCCGTTGCCCGAACTGATACATCGTGCGCTTGCCGGCCGGCCGGATCTGATATTGGCACAGCTCGAATCCAAACATGCCGGTAACACGCTGTCGTACGAATTGGCAGGTCGTGTGCCAGACGTTACTGTATCTGCCGGATACGATAGGGGAGGAAACTTCATGTACAATTTCTTAGGATTCGGCGTAGGGCTGGATATACCGGTTTTTCATCGTAACCAGGGGAATGTCAAAGCCGCAAGGATTGCCACGGAAAAAGCGTCCTTACTGGAGCAGGACCAAAGTCGTCGTGTAGAAGCAGAAGTCATAGAAGCATACCAAAATCTGAAGGCCAGTATCAATCTATACAAACAGATCGAGCATGATTATGAAGCAGAACTGGATCATCTCCTCAGTGGATATACCCGCAATTTCAGCGAACGGAATGTAAGTATGCTCGAATTCCTGGACTTCCTGGAGGCATTCCTGGAGAACAAAAAGATCATATTGAATGCGAAGAGATCATTGAACCGGGCGATCGAAGAATTGACATATACCATCGGCCCGTCGTAGGGGCAATCCTGCGTGATTGCCCGCTGTCCGCACGTGGTTGCTGCGTGTGCCCCGCACGTGATTGCCCAATGATAATAATGCAGATTGTTAATAAATGAAAACATTGCAATGAAAATAGCGTATCGTATATCCTGGTATTACCTCCCTGTCTGGACAGCCATGTTGTTTTTATGCATAGGCTGTCAGCAGCAGGAAGAAGTTGCTGCGCCTCCGGGGCCATATTGTATCGGGGAAACGCTGAAGGGGAAAATTCATATAGACACGGTAGCTGAAGAGCCGGTGACGGAATCGCGAAGACTGACGGGAGAAGTGGCGTACAATCCCGATAAAGTACTTCACTACGTCACGCTGGTCAGTGGGGTTATCACCCGGACTGAGTTTACGCTTGGCGATTACGTAACAAAGGGACAGGTACTGGCGGGTATCAAAAGTGCAGAGCTGAACAGCCTGGAATCGGAGCGGAAAACCCTGGAATCCCGTTTGTCGGTAGCGCAAAGAAATGTGAGCGCCGTACAATCAATGTACGACGACGGGATCGCGTCCGGTAAAGACCTGCTTGAAGCGCAGAGCGAAGCTCAGATCATCCGTGCAGAACTGGAAAAAGTAAGAACGAATCTGTCGTTTTTCAGTCCTTCTCCAGAGCCTGGTATCTTTCTGATTAAAGCGCCTGCTTCGGGCTTTATCGTTGACAAGCGCATTACCCCCGGTATTCAGGTATCGGGTGGCAGCGAGCCGCTGTTCACTATTTCAGATCTGGGCAACGTCTGGGTAACGGCTAATGTCTATGCCGGTGATCTGGCTTATGTAAAGGAAGGGATGCCGGTGCAGCTCCATTCGGTCGCTTATAAGGGCGAAACATTTTCGGGAACGGTCAAAGCATTGTCGCAGGTGTTTGATGCGGAAGAAAAAGTGCTGAAGGCGCGGGTCGTTATGGATAACCCGGGTCTGAAGCTCAAGCCCGGGATGTTTATCGATGTGCTGGTAAAAAAGGAAACGGATCAGCAGGCGGTGAGCGTGTCACAGAAGGCGCTGATTTTTAATGATAACAGGCATTACGTACTGGTATGGCATTCCGATTGCGATATTGAGATCCGTGAAGTAGAAATAGCAGCACAGAACAACGGTATTGTATTTGCCGGAGAAGGACTTGCACCGGGTGAGCAGATAATCACCCGCAATCACCTCCTGATCTTTGAAGCATTGCAAAGCCGTAAAAAATAAAGGCGTTAAACATTCCCGGATGAAGAAGTTTGCTGAAAATATTGTTGCCTTTTCTTTGAAAAATTCCGTACTGGTATTTTTCATGACGGGCGTGCTCCTGGTCGCCGGTATTATATCGTATATCCATACGCCTATCGAGGCATTCCCCGACGTGACCAATACCCGTGCGCGCATTATCACACAATGGCCGGGGCGCAGTGCCGAAGAGGTAGAGAAATTTGTAACCCTGCCCATTACAAAAGTGGTCAACACCATTCCGCGGAAAGCGGGAGTACGGTCTATTTCCCTGTTCGGTCTTTCTGTAGTGACTATTATTTTTGAGGATGGTGTTGATGACTTCTACGCGCAGCAATACGCAGCCAACAGGATACAGTCGGTGCGTTTGCCGGACGGAGCCGACGCAGAGATAGAGCCGCCTTATGGCGCTACGGGGGAGATATTCCGCTATGTAGTGAAGAGCAACCGCCCTATCCGGGAAATTACCGCGATCCAGGACTGGGTGATAGAGCGTGAGCTGGTGGCCGTACCTGGTGTGGCAAACGTGGTGAGCTTTGGAGGAGAAGAAAAAGTGTATGAGATCAAAGTGAATCCCACGCAGCTTGCCAATTATGATCTTTCGCCGCTTGATGTTTTTGAAGCGGTTTCCAAAAGTAATATTAATGTAGGGGGCGACGTGATACAAAAAGGCGACCAGGCTTATGTGGTACGGGGGGTGGGGTTGCTGGAAAGTGTTGCTGATATTGAGAACATCATGATAGAGGTAAAGGGAGCCTCGCCGATACTGGTAAAGCATGTGGCCAGTGTATCAATCTCTGCGAAGCCACGGATGGGGCAGGTGGGGCTTGATGATGAAGATGATCTGGTGCAGGGAGTCGTTATTATGCTGAGGGGAGAAAATCCCGGTGATGTGATTGACCGGCTCAAAGAAAAGATCACAGAGCTGAATGATCGCATCCTTCCCAAAGATGTACATATTGAGCCTTTTCTCGACCGTACCGAACTGGTGAATGCCACCGTCAAAACGGTTTCCAAAAATCTTGCTGAAGGCATTGTGCTGGTATCGGTCATTGTTTTTATTTTCCTGTTCAACTGGCGTACCACAGTCATTGTTGCGGTAGTCATACCGTTGTCGTTTCTCTTTGCCATTATCATGCTGCGGATACAAGGTCTGCCCGCTAACCTGATCTCCATGGGCGCGCTGGATTTCGGACTGCTGCTGGAAGGCACACTGGTGATCGTAGAGCAGATTGTCGTGGATCTTGAGCGGAGAGCTCACCGGGTTGGCATGGCGCGGTTCAATAAAATGTCCAAGATGGGGATGATCCGGAAGAGCGCCGGGAAAGTGGCGGCTTATGTTTTCTTTGCGCAGATCATCCTAATTGTGGCGTTGGTACCGATATTTTCTTTTCAGAAAGTAGAAGGTAAAATGTTTTCTCCGCTTGCATTTACACTCGGTTATGCGTTGCTGGGCTCATTGCTGCTGAGCCTTACATTCGTGCCGGCGCTCTGCAAAGTGATGCTCAACAAGAACATCCGGGAAAGAGAAAATGTGATCGCACGGTTTTTCCGGGAAAACCTGTTCCGGCTTTTTCTGTGGAGCTCAAGGCGTCGCAGGCTGGTTATTTACGGTTTTCTGATCCTGTTGTTTGCCTGCGGGATTAAGTTTGTTTTTTACGGATCGGAGTTTATTCCCAAGCTCAATGAAGGCGCTATCTATGTGCGGGCCACTCTGCCCAACAGTATCAATCTCGATGAATCGGTGCGCCTCACGCGTGAGATGAAAGAGAAGCTCCGTTCATTTGAAGAAGTGCGGTTTATCCTTAGCCAGACAGGACGCCCTAATGACGGTACCGACCCTACCGGCTTTTTTAATATTGAATTTCATATCCAGCTCCATCCGCAAGGTGAGTGGAAAAGAAAAATGTCCAAAGACGGGCTGATCGCAGAAATGAAACAGGCGCTGGAAGTATATCCAGGTACAACGTTCGGCTTTAGCCAGCCGATACAGGATAATGTTGAAGAGTATGTGGCCGGCGTTAAAAGCTCGCTGGTAATAAAGATCTTTGGCGATGATTTGTTTGAGCTGGAGCAACTGGCTGATCAGGTCACCGCTTCCATCCGTGAGGTGCGCGGCATTGAAGATATCAATGTGTACCGCAACATCGGACTGCCGGAGCTACGCATCCGCTTGTCGGATCACCGCATGGCGCGCTATGGTGTTTCCGTAGCAGATGCGCAGGCAGTGGTCGAGATGGCGATCGGAGGAAAGGCCGCTTCTACATTTTATGAGAATGAACGGATGTTCGATATCCGTATCCGCTTTCAGAAAGAATACCGGGATTCGGAAGAGCAGATAGGCAACCTGCTGATACCGGCGATGGATGGCCACAAAGTACCGCTGAAAGAAATTGCTGACATTGGCGTGATTACCGGCCCGGCATTTATTTACCGGGAGGGGAGCAGCCGTTATATTGCTGTAGGGTTCAGTGTCGAAGGCAGGGATTTGGGCAGCACAATCGCAGAAGCCCGGAAAAAAGTGGCGCGGGAAGTGAAGCTCCCATCCACTAATAAAATGGTATGGGCCGGTGAGTTTGAAAGTAAGGAGCGTGCTACCCGGCAGCTTGCGGTTATTGTGCCTGCTGCATTGATCATGATCCTGTTCCTGCTCTACATGAACTTCGGGAGCCTGCGGGATACCCTGATCGCAGCCAGTACAATACCTTATGCTTTTATTGGCGGTTTTCTCTCGCTTTTATTGACACAGACTGTGTTTGGCATATCCGCCGGTATCGGTTTTATCATTCTGTTTGGCGTAAATACGATCAACGGCATTATCCTCATCGCAGTGATGCGCGAGAATCTGAGACGGGGCATGCCGTTGCATGAGGCAATCTCCAACGGTGTGTACAGCAGGATCCGGCCGGTTGTGATGATCGCATTAATGGGGTCGCTGGGTTTGCTGCCGGCGGCGTTGTCCTCCGGTATGGGGTCTGAAATACAAAAGCCGCTGGCGATTATGATCGTCGGTGGGTTGTTGATCTGTATGGTGTTAAGTCTCGCTGTGCTGCCGCAGGTGTTTTATTATGCATACCGGAAACGGTCGTCATCGTCGTCGTTTTTGTAGAGACGTTGTTATTGTAGAGACGTTGCATGCAACGTCTCTACAATAACAACGTCTCTACAAAAAAACAGGATTGTGTATCATACACAATCCTGTTTTTTTATCCGATCCCTGCAACGCTCCCCGTCAGCGGCGGTACGTCTTCGCTGGCCGGTGGTTCGTCGTACGTCCTTTTGCCGATCAGGCGTTCCAGATCGTCTTTGAAGAGCACTTCTTTTTTCAGCAGCTCTTCTGCAATCATGGTGACGATATCTATCTTTTCAGATAACAGTTGTTTCACCCGGTTGTAAGCTTTTTCTACCAGCTTGCGTACTTCATCGTCGATCAGCCGTCCGGTTTCTTCGGAGTAGGGTTTAGTGAAATTGTTTTCACTTTGCGGATCGTAGAATGAAATATTGCCGATCGCATCGTTCATACCGTAGACCGACACCATGGCATAAGCCATACGCGTTACGTGCTGGAGATCGCTCAGGGCGCCGGTGGATATTTTCCCGAATACCAGCTCTTCTATCGCCCGTCCGCCCAGCGACATGCACATGTCGTCGAGCATATGATCGGTATTGCGGATGTACATTTCTTTCGGCAGATACTGTGCATATCCCAGCGCTGCCACACCGCGTGGCACGATGGTTACTTTTACAAGCGGATGCGCGTGCTCCAGGAACCAGCCGGACACCGCATGCCCTGCTTCGTGGTAAGCGATCACTTTTTTCTCGTCGGGGGAGATGATCTTGTTTTTCTTTTCCAGTCCGCCGATCACACGATCTATTGCATCGTTGAAGTCGATCATCTCTACCTCGGTCTTCCCTTTGCGGGCAGCGATCAGCGCCGCTTCGTTACAGATATTGGCGATGTCGGCCCCTGCAAATCCGGGCGTTTGCACCGCCAGCTTGGATATGTTGAGGTCTTTGGAGATTTTAATGGGCTTCAGATGCACCTCAAAGATCTTTTCGCGTCCCTTTACATCGGGGATGTCGATGGAGATCTGCCGGTCGAAACGTCCGGGGCGCAACAGGGCGGTATCCAGTACATCCGGGCGGTTGGTGGCCGCCAGTACAATAATGCCGGTGTCACCGCTGAATCCGTCCATCTCCACGAGCAACTGGTTGAGCGTATTTTCCCTTTCGTCGTTGCTCATGACCATGTTCTTGCCACGTGCACGGCCGATTGCGTCAATTTCATCTATAAAAACAATACAGGGTGCTTTTTCCCTTGCCTGTTTGAAGAGGTCGCGAACACGGCTGGCGCCCACGCCGACAAACAACTCCACAAAGTCCGAACCGGACATGGAGAAGAACGGCACTTGTGCTTCTCCTGCTACGGCTTTGGCCAGGAGCGTCTTACCGGTACCCGGAGGGCCTACGAGCAGCGCACCTTTGGGGATCTTGCCGCCCAGGGCCGTATATTTTTTCGGATTTTTCAGGAAGTCAACGATCTCCATCACTTCTACCTTGGCTTCATCCAGCCCGGCTACATCATTAAAGGTGATATTGACCTTCGTACCTTTTTCAAATAGTTGGGCTTTGGATTTTCCGATATTGAAAATACCACCGGCGCCGCCACCCGGCGCACCGCCTCCCATTTTCCGCATGATCAGGAACCACATCGCCAATAGGAAGATCACCGGGAGCAGGAATGAGCCAAGTACATCGCGCAGGAAGCTGCCCCTTGGTTCATAGATCACTTCGATGTCGCCGATTGACGGATTTTGCTCCTGGGCAGCCGTCAGCTCACGCTGAAACTGATCGACAGTGCCGATCCGGAATGCATATGCCGGAGCTTTGCTGTTGTTGAAGATAGGCGACCTGTCTGTTGTCGGTGTGGCATCGCTGTTATCGGTGAGGAATACTTCAACTTCATTGTTGTTGACGACAATCAGCTTTTTTACCAATCCCTTATCCAGGTATTTTGTTTTGAACTCGTAGAAGCTGTTGTGCTCGCTGCTGACCCCACCGCCGGAACCGAAAAACTGGACGCCGATCAGTATCAGGAAGATAATGCCGTATATCCAGTATATATTAAAACGAGGCCCTTTACGCGGAGGTTGATTTTCTGGTCCTCCTGGAGGGCCGGACCGCTGCTTGTTATTTTCCATTTCTGTGTTTACTTGTTTATTTATTGTTGTATCGGGCCTTTTGCTAATCATTATGTTCCATCCGTTCTGCATCTGCCCAGAGGCTTTCCAGATCATAGAATTTCCGGTCTTCCCGGTTAAAGATATGCACAACTATATTGACATAGTCAACAAGTGTCCATTGTGCGCCCTGCTCTCTATGGTATGGCTTCTCACCGCACTCCTTCCATACCTCGTCGGTTATATGATCGGATATTGCTTTGATCTGTATATGGGTCTGAGCTTCACATAAAATAAAGAAATCGGCGACCGCTTCATCTATTTTTTTCAGATTCAGAGAAACAACAGCATCTCCCTTTTTTTCTTTAATGGCTTCCAGAATTGTTTTGAAAAGTTTGCTGTTTCGCGTAAGCCGGGCAGGTGTTTTCTTCCGGGCTTGTAATGCAGTTATTATTTTCTCCAAATTGCTTTCCGTTCTGTTTGGTTTGGTAATATCTTTACAATTCAACCAAAGTTAAAAAATTCTTTTGTCACTTCACGCACACGTTTTAATAGAGGCGCCTGTTATTGAACTGGATACTATAGATAGTACCAATAACTATGCCATGCAACTGATTGATGCCGATACGGCACAACCGGGCCTGACAGTATTAGCACGGGAGCAAACACGGGGTAAAGGCCAGCGGGGCAGGGTATGGGAGGCCGCGGCAGGAGATAATGTGTTGATGAGTATTGTGTTAGCTCCGAACCGGGCCGCCGACCGGCAGTTTGCCTTCCTTACAGCCGTGGCCGTGGCCGTCGCAGATACGTTGCTGGATGTTTACGAACACTGGGATGTTCGCATCAAATGGCCCAATGATATTATTGTTAATGACAAAAAGGCAGGTGGCATCCTGATCGAGAACGTATTGAAAGGCGGCGTATGGGCCTGCAGCATTGTAGGGCTTGGGCTGAATGTATTGCAATATGAATTTCCTCCGTCGCTTCCTCATGCCATATCGCTGCGGATGGCTGCGGGAAAGGAGTTTCAGGTGCACGATCTTGCACTCAAGATCCGCGAACGCATCCTCACTTATACCTCCGGTGGAGATACAGATGCTTTGTTCGACAGGTATAATCAATACCTCTACCGCCGTTCGCAAAAGCAGCGTTTTACATCAGGAGATGATACCTGGTATGCCACGGTGGTAATGGTATCGCCGGAAGGACTTCTTGAAGTGCAGCATGAAGATGGCTCCCTGCACCGGTATGCTCATGGCGCCGTCAATTGGCAATGGTGAGAAGAGTTATGAATGATGAGTGATGAATGATGAATGAGATCACTCATCATTCATCACTCTTCTCACCATTCATCACTCATAATTGAAATTCCGCCCAGTTGCTGATGATTTGCCATCCGTGCTCTGTGCCCACAGATTCGGGATGGAACTGGATGCCGGTGCAGGGATAATGTTCGTGCACGATAGCCATTACAGCATGGTCATCGTTTGCCTCTGCAATGCTTTGCAGTCCTGTTCCTTCCAGTTGATCGATCACCAGCGAATGATAACGCATCCCCTCAAACCGGTCGGGGATGCGCGCAAAGAGCGGATGACCGTTGTGTACTATCCTGCTTGTCTTGCCATGCATCGGGTAAGCCGCATGGGTGAGCCGGGCGCCGAAAAACATGCCCAGCGCCTGATGTCCCAGGCAGATGCCCAGTATCGGTATCTGTTTATGAAAATGACGGATCGCTTCCATAGAAATACCCGACTGCAGCGGTGTGCCGGGGCCGGGTGAAATAATAAGCCGCGACGGGGATAGCTGCTCCAGTTCTGTGAGCGTTATCTCATCATTCCGGAATACGTTGCATGTGTGTCCGGTCTGTACGAGATAGTGGTGCAGGATGTGGGTAAAAGAATCGTAGTTGTCAATCAGCGCCCACATAGTCCGACAGTTTTTGATTAAGACCGGCAAAGAAATCTTCTATTTCTCCAAAGATATCGCGTGCTGCCGGCAGGATCGCTCCGATGCCATCAAAGACCCAGGGCGTCAAAGGTAGCAGATGTCTGCAGGCATAGGAATTATCGAACATCTCCGGCGGTATAAGGTCGGCACGGTCGGCCAGCCAGAGGAGTGAGCTGCAGATCAGCAACCCGGCAAGTGCATAAAGAATGCCGCCGGCAAGGCTGTTGAGCCATCCCAGCAGCAAAGCCCTGAACGCTTTTTCTATCAGGTTGGCAAAGGTGCGAACCAGGTACAGCGCCCCCAGAAATAATACCAGGTAGCTGATGAACAAACCCCATGATGAGGTAATAATGTTTTTTTCACTGAGAAATGCGGCCAGTGTGTGCGACAGCTTCAGCGCGCAGGCCATGCCTACCAATACCGCCAGCAGGGAAAATACCGCCACGATGAATCCCTGCCGGTAACCGCGGATGAATATTAATATAATGATCGCCAAAATGACCAGGTCGGGCAGCATGGTTCAGGGATGAGGAATGAGGGGTGAAGATTGAATGTGTGATCAATGATGTGTAGGGGCGAATAATCATTCGCCCGTATCCCGTGTTATCCTTACTGCAACAGCTTCTTCACCGTTTCCGAAATGGCTTTGCCATCGGCTTTACCGGCCAGTTGTTTGGTAGCGGCGCCCATGACCTTGCCCATGTCGGCTGCCGATGCGGCGCCTGTTTGCGCAATGATCTCCTTCAATGCCGCTTCCAGCTCTTCCGGAGTCAACTGTTTGGGTAAGAAACGTTCCAGTATGGTGAGTTCTTCCTGTTCTTTCTGCGCGAGGTCGGGCCGGTTCTGTTGCGTGAAAATATCCAGAGAATCCCTGCGCTGCTTGGCCATCTTCTGCAGCATTTTCAATTCGTCGGCTTCCGACATTGTTTCCTTAGCTCCTTCCGAAGTTTTCTCGATCAGTATCGCTGCTTTGATGGCACGCAGTGTACGCAGGCCCGCTTCATCTTTAGCGCGCATGGCTTCCTTCATCTGCTCCATTACTTTTTGTTCGAGTGACATAGCTGTATCTGTTTGAAACACAAAAGTAGTAATTATGAATGATGAGTTATGAACTATGAATGATGAGTGATAAATTCATCATTCATAACTCATCATTCATAATTATTTAGTGGAGCGGTTCCACAGGGTGATGAAGAAGCCAAGTACCATGACCACAATACCCAGCCAGAGCACATTGATATAAGGGAATAGGAGCGCCTTCATCACGATATAGTCGTCTTTGGGATCGAGCTGTTTGGTGAGCAGCACGGCGGCATCTTCTTCGGGAATGATGTTGGCAAGCTGCACAAACAGGCCGGTTGACCGGGAAGTGTCTTCGACCACTTCAATACCTTCTGCACGAAGGATGAAGACCGGCTTCAGATCGTGCAGGTAGCCGTTTACATCGTACACCTTCAGGTTGGCGCTTACGGCACCGAGATCGGTGGCATGTGGTACGTACCGGTCATCGTCTACCCGCTTGTTGAACCCGTTGAAGGTCAGGTATCCGTTGTCGAAATAAACGGTATCGCCTTGCTTTACTTTATGTTCTTTGTAGCTGGCGGTATCGGTTCGTTTTGTCGGATCAATAACGGAGGTGACGTACGTGAAGATATCGCGCGTGAGGTAGTGGCGGGAGTCGGGGTTGGCGATCAGGCCTTCCTGTCCCTTGGGGTTTACAAAAGCATCCGGATACAGTGTGAACGATTCTTTCAGCTCATTTGTCGCCGTATCGCGGCGCTCGTAATGCACCTTATAAAAGGTACGGGGATCGGTAGGAGAGACGGAATCGCCTTTGTAGGTTACCGTGTATGCTCCCATGATCACAGGCGTGTTGCGGAACAGCAGCACGTTCTCCCTGCTTTCTATCGCGTTCTCAGCCATCGTAGGCTTGCCAAAGTCCATGACGAGACCCAGGGTATTGATGGAAATAACCTCTTTTTTGTACCCCGAAAGCAAGACGCCAACGACCACCAGTCCAAACCCGAGGTGCGTGATGGCAGCCCCTCTTTTTTTGAACGCTCCTTTTTGTACCGTGGTAGCATACAGGATGCAGGCCACTACCGTAAAGCAGGCAGCAAACATCAGCAGGGCGTACTGCCATGCATCTATTTTCATGCCCAGGCAAATGAACAACGCTACAACCAGCGCGATCAGCGCAGCCAGCCCGAGTCGGCGGTAGAGGGTACGGAGATCCGACTTTTTGAATTTCATATACAGCGTGGCTCCGCTGAGCAGGGCAAGGATCAGCGCTACCCACATCTGGATGCTGTTGTACCAGCTTATAGGATCCACGGGCGGGGCAATGTCTTTTTTGACGATCAGTTTGGCCAGCGGCGACCACACCGGTATCGAAGTGCTGATGATGATCTGCAAAGCCGACAGCAGCAGTACGAATGATCCGATGAACATCCAGAATTCGCGGGAAGAAATTTCTTCTTCGGTTTTGATCCGCGGCAGCTTCTTCCACCGTGCCGCCAGCAGCCCGATGCCAAGCCCCAGCAACACGACGATCACAGCCAGGAGGTGCCAGGTCAGCGATTTTCCTTCACCGGTGAATGAGTGCACAGAAGTATCGCCGAGCACACCGGTACGGGTGAGGAACGTGGAGTACCAGATTAGTAAATAGGTAATAATATAGAGGATAAAGGTTGTGATCAGTGTACGCCCGGTGGCCTTGAATACGATCAGTGTATGGAGTGCCGCGATGAGCGTAAGCCAGGGTACGAGTGAGGCATTCTCTACGGGATCCCAAGCCCAGTAGCCGCCAAAGGTGAGTGATTCGTAGGCCCAGGCGCCACCCATCATGATGCCTGTACCCAGCGTTGCACCGGCAAATAGCGACCAGTTGCGCGCCGGCTTGATCCACGACTGGTAATCGCCCTTCCACAGAGCGGCAATGGCATAGGCAAATGGTACGAGCGTGGAGGCAAAGCCTAAGAACAGTACGGGCGGATGGATCTGCATCCAGTAGTTCTGGAGCAGCGGATTCAGCCCGTTGCCGTCTTCAATAAACTGGAGGTAATTGCCCTGGCTGAATATGGGTGCATCCTGCATCTGGTGGCGCAGCAGCAGGAACGGAGTGCTTCCGATCTTGATTTCAGGGCCGAGATAGAAGCCGAGCAGCATGGTGGCCAGGCAAATTTCTACCAGGGCAATGACGACCATCACACGGCTTTCGAGCTTGCCGCCGGTGATCATGACCACGATGCCCAGTACCACATGCCAGATGCTCCAGAGCAGGAAGCTGCCTTCCTGTCCTTCCCAGAAGCAGGAGAGCAGGTATTTCATCGGCAGCGCTTTTGACGAATGCTGCCAGGCATAGTTATATTCGAACAGGTGGCTGGTGATGATGTAATAGAGCGTGAAGAATACGCCGGCTACGGCTATCCCATGTATCGCAAAACCGTAACGCCCCATCAGTTGCCAGGTGTGGCTGCTATGGCTGTCGCTCAGTTCGGTTTGTGCCGAGCGGAAGTAGCTGAATGCGCTGAAGATGGCGGCTACAAACGAGAGGATTGCAAAAAAATGACCCAGTTGCCCGGGTCGTAGCTGTTCGCCAATGTATTGAATATCCAATGTTTATCGTTTTGTGTGTTGAATAGTCGCTAATAACATGTTTATTCATCCCTGTAACATGGGCGAATGATTATTCGCCCCTACGTGTTTTTCATCATTCATCATTCACCCCTGATAATCCGTCGCTTCCGCTATTTGGTCATTCGTGTATTTGGATGGGCATTTCATCTGGATTTTAGAGCAGTAAAACACGCCGTCCTGCATATAGCCGGTCATCACCACATTTTCTGATCTTTCAATATCCGTGGGCTTTGCGCCGTTAAAGACCACTTTGTGGACATTGTCGGCTTTGTCTTTCACGTAAAAGCTGAAGTAATTCGGGTCTTTGAGCGGGTCGTATTGCATCTCGCGTTCTGTCTCGAGGTAGCCGATCACATGGTATTTTTTGCCGGGCTCTTTGGCTGCCGAAGCAAAAGTTTCGTAGGTGCTGAATTCACCAAAGCTCATGACGATAACAGAGATTGCGGCAGCCACCAGCACCAGAAGAACGATATGCGTTTTTTTCATGTCAACTTACATTTACAGGCAGGGGAACAACCTGCATTGAGGCTGTATTTGTATATACGACAGCAAAGTTACGACATAAACTATTCCGACCGCCGGAGCGGGGTATATTTACATTTTATGCAACAATAGGCGCCGCGTTTTACTTCTGCGCGATCCAGAAGCCGTGGTATTACTTGTTTTTCTTATTCTTGCTCCAGGAAACGGAGATTATGATTCCGGTAAGGTTAGATGCGTTTCTTTGGAAAATGGGCAAAGTACATCTATTATTGTAATGTAAAAAGAGAGTAATGATACGTACAGCATTCTTGCGAAGTTTCTTTTTTTTCTTATTTCCTGCAATTAGTATTGCTCAGGATAATATCACTTTACAAGTTGCTGATCAGTTTCATAAAAATTATCTGAGGGATAAAGAGTACTGGCAAACAATAATTGATTCGATAAACATGCCGCTGCTGCTTACGAAGTATGGCAGCATGCCTGTTTTCTTTGCCGGGTTTTCCGGGACTGGTGCCCCGCTTTTCTATGGTCCTTTCAATGCAGTCGCTGGTCAGTCAATAAACACACCTGCCATATGGCCGGGCGGGATCGCCGGCATTGGCCTGACCGGGAAGATAGACACCGGTCTGCTGGGAATGTGGGATATGGGTGAAGTGTCTGCACCAGGAATTTCGTGGTCGTACAGTCCACGCTGATATTTCTCAGGGTCCTTTTTTACATAGCGATCTGGTTGCAGGCACCATGATTGCGGCGGGGGTGAACCCGAATGCTAAGGGCATGGCTTATGAAGCTCCACTGATGGTATATGATATGCTTGACAATTTCTCGGAAATAGCTCTGGCTGCAAATAATGGCATGCTGGTATCCAATCATTCATACGGGGCATATGCCGGATGGATTGAGTTTGCAAATGGATGGTTTTGGTTTGGGGATGTCGGGGTAAGCGCTACGGAAGATTATAAGTTTGGATTTTATGATCACCAGGCCGTAGCATGGGATACAATTGCTCACCTTAATCCTCATCATCTGATATGTAACGCTGCCGGTAACAGCAGGGGATTATCTCATAACGGGACGCATACATACTGGGATCAGCAACAGAATCCCGCATCAGGAAATGATCCCAGAGCCCCGAATGGTAATTATGATTGTATCCATCCGCTGGGTGTGGCAAAAAACATCCTGACTGTTGGTGGTGTGCATAAAATCCCCGTTAACCAGGGTGCACCGGATCAGATAAAGCTTTGGGTTAATAGTAGTTGCGGACCAACCGATGATGGGCGTATCAAACCGGATATTGTTTGCCCCGCTGTCAATTTATACAGCGCTTCCCCCTCGAGTATCTATAATAACGCTTATGATGAGTATACCGGCACTTCTGCAGCCACAGCGGTAGCATCCGGTGCATTGATATTGCTACAGGAACAATACCACCGTATGCATGGCCGCTACATGTCTGCCGCAAGCCTTAAAGGTATTACAATCCATACAGCGAATGAAGCCGGGAAATGGGACGGGCCTGATTATGAATTTGGCTGGGGACTACTTAATATCCATGCCGCGGCATCACTTATCAGCTATGATTCACTTTGTGTCCGGGAAGAAACATTAATGGATAAGGATACTTTCTCACAAGTTTTCAATTCATCAGGAAATCATCCTGTCCGGGTAACAATTTGCTGGACGGATGTGCCGGGTACTCCGGTCGCGCCGGCAGTGAACCCTCCCAACCGTATGCTGGTAAACGACCTGGATCTCCGCCTTGTGCGCCTGTCTGACAGTATGGTGTTTTATCCCTACATACTGGATCCGGCATTGCCGGATGCCGCAGCCGGTACCGGCGATAATGATCGTGATAATGTGGAGCAAATATACATTGCTACACCACCGGCGGGTGATTACAAGGTGGTTGTTGCACATAAAAACGACTTAGATCAGCATGGGGTACAGCATTTTTCACTTATTACATCTGGATTTACGATACAAGCACCAATTGCTGATTTTCAGGCAGCGCATACTGCCGCTTGTCCGGGTGATACCATCTATTTTTCGGAGACGGCTATGTATGAGCCGGAAACATGGCGCTGGACATTTGAAGGAGCTAATATCAGCAGCTCCATATTACGCAATCCGAAGGTTGTATACTCCGCTCCCGGACAGTATAAGGTTAAGCTATACGTAGAGAATCAGATGGGCGGAGATAGTTTGACAAAAGAAAATTTTATCGGGATATATGAGGTGCCGTCTCCCAATACCATCACTGGAAATACCGATAGTCGTATATATCAGGTTGAAGAGTATTCAGTCAGGACTGCCGGGAACGGTTCTACCTGTCGGTGGTGGGTGGAGAACGGGACTTTTGTGAGTGGGAGTATGGGCAGGAATGTGACCGTGGAGTGGGGTAGTTACAGTTCCGGCAGAATTGGGGTACAGGAGACGAACGAGTATGGTTGTAAAAGTGATACAGCCTTCCTGGATGTCTCCCTGGAATGGGCAACCGGTATCAGAAATGATGATCACACTAACGGATTGATGTTGTATCCCAACCCGGCGTCGGGGAAATTGCATCTCGTATTCCATATGACGGAAACGCAAATCCTACAGATCACATTGATAAATCCGTTGGGGCAAAAGGTATATGCCAAATCATTGGAGGTGCCTGTTGGGGCAACGGTTCAGGATATAGATATTTCAGGTATTGCCCCCGGTATATATCAATTAACGGTGGACGATAACAATTGGAAAACAGTGCACCGCATACAGGTGTTTTAAATTAAATAATATATAGCGCATTTCGTTTTTTTTATAATGGATATTTAATGTGTCTTGTTTTGGTCGACCTTTTTATAACCCCCGGCTCCGTATATTGCATCTATGAGATGGCCCTTCCGGAGAAAGAAGAAGAAGATTGGTATTGCATTGTCAGGAGGAGGTACACGCTGTATCGGCCATATCGGTGTGCTGAAGGCGCTTGAGGAATACGGGCTGAAACCTACGGTATTGTCGGGTACCAGTGCCGGCGCCATTGTTGCGGCTTTCTATGCAGCAGGCTACACGCCCGATGAAATGCTGGCGATCGTTGCAGGAAATCATTTTTTCCCCCGCTCCGCCATCCGTTTCCGCATGTCCGGCTTGTTCCATACGGAGTTCCTGGAGCGGCTCTTCCAGGAACATTTTCCCGGGGATGATATCGCCGGCCTTAAACTCCCGTTGTATATCGCAGCCACTGACCTGGGCGAGGGCGCCATACGCTACTTTAGCGAAGGTTCGTTGAGCCGCGCGCTGCTGGCCTCTGCGAGCATTCCTTTCGTCTTCCCGCAAATGACCGACGGTGAACGGTCGTACGTCGATGGCGGCATACTGAACAATATGCCCATAGAGCCGCTGAGGGGGAAATGCGATATGCTCATCGGTGTGCACGTGAATGCGCCCGGCCCGACAGATCCGCACCGGATGGGCGTCCGGAAGTTATTTGACCGCGTGGTGCATCTTGCTATCGGGAGCCATGTATATGGTAAGGCCGGCCTTTGCGATCTGTTTATCGACCCGCCGGACATGACCCGTTTCAGCATGTTTGATAAAAAGGACTTTGCCGCCATCTTTCAATATGTATATGATTATACGGTAGCCTTGCTGGAAGAAAGAGGATACAAGCGGAAGATGCTGTCGGCTACGGAGGGATAAATCCCGTCTACCCGAAACTTTATTATCTTGCGCCCATGAATATTGCACTCATCGGCTATGGTAAAATGGGGCAGGCGATAGAACAGATTGCCCTCGAACGCGGACACCAGGTGTCCCTGAAAATCAACTCCCGGAATCTGGATCTTTTCACGCCCGCCAACTTGCAGGAATGCGATGTGGCTATAGAATTTACCCGTCCGGATGATGCGGAAGGGAACGTGCTGAAGTGTCTGCAGGCAGGCGTACCGGTAGTATGTGGTACCACCGGCTGGAACGACCGGCTGGATGCAGCCCGTGCGGCCACACAGCAAAACAACACGGCGTTTCTGCAGGCTTCCAATTTCAGTGTGGGTGTGAATATTTTCTTTGAGGTCAATAAGCTGCTGGCTGCGCTGATGAACGACCGGCCGGATTATGATGTGATCATGGAAGAGACACATCATACGCAGAAGAAAGACGCGCCGAGCGGCACGGCCATTACGCTGGCGGAGCAGATCCTGGGTAACCTCTCCCGAAAAACCAAATGGGTGGAGGGTGCATCTGCCGGTAAGCCGGAGACGCTGACGATCCTTGCCCACCGGGAGGAGCATGTTCCCGGCACTCATGTAGTGCGGTATCATTCACCGATCGACGATATAGAAATAAAGCATACCGCGCACAACCGGAAGGGCTTTGCGCTCGGCGCCGTACTGGCAGCTGAGTTTATTGCAGGTAAGAAGGGCGTTTTCACCATGCAGGATGTGCTGGGGATAAAGATGTCCTGAGAAAGAATGAGGACGTCTGGATCACGGATTAGGCCGGATTACATGGATGGCACAGATTTTAACCCGTGGAATCCCTTAATCCGGCCTAATCCGTGATCCAGACTATTATTTCAAATGCTGGTCAAAATAATCGGAGACCTTTTGCATCAGGTGTACCCGGTCTTTGCCCCGTACATTGTGCTGATGGCCGGGATACACAAAGTAATCTACCTGCACGCCTTCATCAATAAACCGTTTCAGCAACGATATGGAATGCTGCCAGACGACCACATCATCATCCGTACCGTGGATCAGCAACAGGTTGCCCTGCAGATTTTTCACTTTATCGCCCAGCGCCGACCGGGTGTAGCCCTCAGGATTATTCTGAGGCGTGCCCATATATCGCTCGGTGTACATCACCTCGTACATGCGCCAGTCTGTAACCGGTCCGCCGGCTACACCCGCTTTAAATACACCGGGATGCCGCAGCATCATACTTGTGGTCATGAACCCGCCATAGCTCCATCCGTGGATGCCCATCCGGCTGGTATCTGCATAGCCGAGTGATGCCAGGTATGCTACGCCCTGCAACTGATCGGCAAGCTCTACATCGCCCAGGTGCCGGTGGATAGCTTGTTCGAAAGCTAACCCCCTGTTGGCGCTGCCACGGCCGTCCATTGAGAACACGAGATACCCTTTCTGTGCCATGTATTCATACCAGAGGTTACCACTCGCAGGAAACTGATTTTTGATCAGTTGTAAATGAGGCCCGTTGTAGAGATACACGATTACCGGGTATTTCTTCGTGCTGTCGAAGTTGGTGGGCCGTACCAGCCGTCCGTAAAGCAATGTGCTATCGTTGGCGTACAGCGTCACGTTCCTCACTTCCGGGCGGTCGTAATCCGCAAGGGTGTTGGGTGCTTCGAGCAATACACGACGGGAGCGACCATCCGTACTCCGTACCAGGCTGGTGCGCGGCACGTTGGCATTACTATACACATCAAATAAATACCGGCCATCGCCGGATGCCTGTACATGATGCACCCCCGGTTCGGTATCGAGCCGTCTGGTTTTCCCGTTGGTCCAGTTTACGGCATAGCTGTGCTTTTCGAGCGGCGACGCTTGTGTGGATGTATAAATGACTTCTTTGGATTTAGGATTAAAACCAATCAATTCATTGACGATCCAATTCCCTTTGGTGAGCTGCCGTATCAGCCGTCCGTCGGTCTGATAGAGATAGAGGTGCATATAGCCGTCGCGCTGGCTCCACCAGATAAAGCGGTCGTTGCTGCCGGGCAGAAAGGTGAGCTCATGTTGCGGCTCTACGTATTTATCATCCTTTTCTTCAAATAAGGTACGTATTTTCTCTCCGGTCTGTACATCGTACTGGTTGAGCCGGAGGTGGTTCTGGCCACGGTTGAGCACGGCAATGAAAATATATTTTTCATCGGGGCTCCAGCTTACACAGGTGAGGAATTGATCTGCCGGTTCGCCGGTATTTAGTGTAATGGTTTGCTGTGTGGCGGGATTATAAACCTGTACCGTTACCTGGTGTGATGTGTCTCCGGCCATGGGATATTTGATCATGTTGGTTTGTGCCGGAGTCTGTCCCCAGTTAATGACGGGGTAGTCGCGCACCATGGTCTGGTCCATCCGGTAATACGCGAGCAGGTTGCCTTCGGGCGAAAAGAAGATCCCTTTGTATATACCAAATTCATCCCGGTGTACCGACTGGCCATTGATGATGTTGCGGCTGGTATCCTGTGTTACGGCATGGTGGTTGCCGGAAGCATCTGTCGTGAGCAGGTTGTTGTCGACTATATAGGCAATGAGGTCCCCTTTTTTATTCAGGGTAATGTTTTCTGCGCGTTCGGGCAGGAGCATGTGTTTGCCGGGCTGTATGCTGTTGCCGGTAACATTTAGGAAGCTGACCCGGTTGCCGGACAGAAAATAGGCTTCTGATGTGTTAAGCCAGGTGATGCCGGGGAAGCGTTTCAGCGAGTCGCCGGTTGTGAGCCCGCTATTGAGCTGCGCCAGGCTGATGATGGTGTCTGCTTGCCCGGAAGCGGCATTCAGCCGCACCCATTGCTCATTGGCAGTGAAGAAGAGCGCGTGGGCGTCTGGTTGCCACGAGGCCTGCCGGATGCTTTGCGGGGCAAGGGTCGTGTGGATGCCGTTGGTGGCTTCTGTGATGGTGAAGTTTTTCTTCTGTGCGGCGGCGGGCAGTATGCATAAGCAGGCGCATGCCCAGACCAGTATTGATTTGTAATGTGTCATATATTCAGGATCAATGGCACAAACTTACTACAAACGGGTGTTTTTTGTAGAGACGTTGCCGTAGAGACGTTGCATGCAACGTCTCTACATGCAACATCCGCAATTTTCGGGTTTTTTGCCGTGGTAAGGAATCCTATTTTTGTATAGTCAACACAAAAGGATTCAGCATGAATGCACAGGATACGATCAACTACAACCGGGTAGCGGCAGCGATCAATTACATCAAGGAACACTTCCGGGAGCAGCCTTCGTTGGACAAGATCGCTGAACACGTGCACCTCAGTCCTTTTCATTTCCAAAAGCTCTTTACAGAATGGGCAGGGACAAGCCCGAAGAAGTTCCTGCAATATATCAGTATTGAACATGCCAAAAGAATGCTGAAAGAACGGCAGGCCACGCTCTTTGATACTGCTTACGAAACCGGACTTTCAGGTACAGGAAGGCTGCACGATCTGTTTGTGCGCATCGAGAGCATGACGCCGGCAGCGTATAAACATGGTGGCAGGGATCTCGCCATTAATTACAGTTTCGCCCCAACACTGTTTGGAGATGTAATCATTGCGTCTACGACCAAAGGTATCTGCTATATGGCATTTTCGGATGATGAAGCTCAGGCCGTTGAAGCCTTGCAGCGCCGGTATCCCCGGGCGTCATTCCATTGCAAAAGCGACCCGGTGCAGCAAAACGCACTGTCTGTTTTTTCCGGAAGCTGGGATAAGATCAGCGAGATAAAGCTGCATCTTTATGGCACGGATTTTCAGATTAAAGTCTGGGAAACGTTGTTAAGGATTCCGGCCGGCCGGCTTTCGACCTATGGAGCTATTGCCCGGCGTATAGACAGTCCACGTGCTTCGCGCGCTGTAGGCGCTGCGGTCGGCAGCAATCCGGTTGCTTTCCTGATCCCCTGCCATCGCATCATACAATCTTCCGGCATCATAGGCGGCTATATGTGGGGCAATACCCGCAAGACGGCGATGATCGGTTGGGAATCGGTAGGGGCCGAATTGCATTCGCCCGATGAATGATGAATATAGGGGTGAATTGCATTTGCCTGTATCATTTAAGTAAGACTGTCAAAATGAAAAATTACATGTCCTGGTTTTTACGTCTTATTCTGATATGCTTCAGCACCGCGGCAGCGGGACAGTATCCGTATGAATTTTTCAACAGTAAATATTTCTGGGAACGTATTGTTGCGGACGAGCACGGTGCGCCAATGCCACGGCTTGCACGCACTGACACGGCGATTGTGCTCGTGAGCATCCGCGAACGCCTTTCGGAAGACTACCGGTATATGGCAGAGACAGGAAATCCGGACAGTATCCGGTATTTTTTTGTGTACAGCAACGATGGCAAGTGGCGGCTGCGCGAAACGCGGGGGCTTTCGGAAGCCATCAGCTTTATGCCCCGCCGGGATAACGATTGGGTCGTGTACACTGAGGGAATGGGGAAGGTGTTTCCCGCAAATGTGGATCGTGGTATGCAACTCGCTGCGCAGTACGATGTTAATGTATTGTTTTATGATTATCCCAGTATCCGGTCGAATTACAAGCCGTATAAAAATTACCGGTTTGCCTTTCACAGTTCCAGGGATGCCCATGAAGGTTATATCCCCTTGCTCGACAGCATCCGCACACTACGGACAGCGGGGAAAATGGGTTCCGGAAAGCTCTCTTTGTTTTTTCACAGTATGGGTAATAATGTGCTGCGGGAACTGGCATTGCGAGGCGAACTGGCTCCGCATAATGATCGTGTATGGGTAGACAACCTGATATTGAATGCGCCATGTGTGCCGCGTCGCAAACACACGCAATGGATGGACAGCATCCGCTTCGCCCGGAAGATCTATGTGCATTATAACCCGGCCGACGGTGCGTTGAAATGGGCGCGGCTGGCCGGCTTCCGGCAGATACTCGGAGAACATGCAAAGAAGCCGTTGAGCCCGCGTGTAGCGTATGTCAACTTCAATCGCCTGTGTGGCCGCGGACATAGCAATTTCCTGGAGTTTAAAGGCTATAATCTTGTTGAAGAAGAAGCCCGGGCTCACTACCGGGTAGTATTGCATGGTGACACTGTATTGCTGGACAACACCGCGTTGTATGCGCCAACAGAATACAGAGGTGTGGGCTGGGATATATTACCGGCCGGGAACAATGACGCCCGCGTCGATGCTTCCCGGTTATAATTTTTTCAGCAGGGCTGCTGCATCTTCGGGGGTATCAATGCAATAACTGTCGTGCTCTGTAACAGCGCATTGAATGGTATAACCGTTCTCGAGCCAGCGGAGCTGCTCCAGTGATTCGGCCTGTTCCAGCGAAGAAACCGGTAATCGTGTGATCTCCCTGAGAATATCGGTACGGTATGCGTAGATGCCGATGTGCTGGTAATAGATATGCGCAGTATGCCAGGTATCCGGTGCGGTATTTTTCTGATAGGGAATAGTTGCCCGACTGAAGTAGAGCGCCTGATGTTTATGATCCAGCACCACCTTCACTTTATTGGGATCCTTCAGTATCTCCGGATTTTTCACCTGCATCACGAGGGTGGCAAGCTCGGTTGATCCATCGGCCAGGACAGAGGCCAGCAGGTCTATCTGCTCCGGTGCAATAAAAGGTTCATCGCCCTGGATGTTGATCACATATTGGTAGGTCTCTTCCTGTTGCTGCAGGGCATCAAGGCAACGGTCGGTGCCACTGGGGTGATGGTTGCCGGTCATGACTACATTCCCGCCGAACGAAAGCACTTCTTCCTGTATCCTCGTGTCGTCTGTTGCTACTACTACTTTTTGGAGCTGTTTGCTTTGTATGGCCTGCTCGTACACCCGCCGGATCATTGTTTTGCCGGCCAGGTCGATCAGGGGCTTGCCGGGAAACCGGGTGGAGGCGTAGCGGGCAGGGATAATGCCAAGGATCATAATGGCGCGTTGGGGGTAATGGTGTCTGTTTCTGTTCTCGAATAAAAGGAGACCTGCACCTCGTTTCGCTTTTGAAGATATTGCTGATAGGTTTCCGTATAGTGCATCCGGTGTTTGATCGTTTCGTTGTATTGCCCGCTGATACCCAGCATCAGTTCCGAAAATTCGCGTACGGCATTTTGGCCACCGTCTGATGCAGTGAGATAATCGGCCAGTTCGTGCTCAACGGCAAATCCCGACAGCAGCGGGGTGCAGGTTCGCTGCACCATAATGCGCAGGCCACAGGCCGCCGCCACGGAAAAATCCAGCACATCGTCAAAAACATAGGCCACTTCGTCGGGCGCGATATGATGGGTGAGGCAGAGATGTGCCAGGGCAGTAGCTTTGTGACGGATGCCGTAATACACCGCGTCAAAATGCTCGCGCTGCGCCAGCGAAAAAGCGGCTTTGTTTTTTTCACCGGTGATAATAGCGGTCACCGGCGTTTTTCCGGTACGCAGGAAATGATTCAGGCGAAGCAGGTTGGTGCCCATTGAGTCAACTTCGCTGAATGGGCTGGATCCGTTTTCATCTTTCATGCCGTTGTTGAATACGCCATCCCAGTCAAATACAAAAGCTTTGACCTGGTTCAGTTTTTCGCGCATCAGTTCGGGAGCGACGAGAAACTGTCCCTTGAAATGTTCAGTGATATGGAGCAATGATCCGGGCATCTTTCAATAATTACATGTCTTTCAGATCCTGGATGTCAAGCATTCCCGTGGGTTTGCCATCTTCAGTGATCAGCAGGGTATCTACGTTTGTTTGTTTAAACAGGACGGCTGCATCATTCAGCAGGGCATCAGCGTCAATGCTGATGGGCGCTTTATAATTCAGTTCGTCCAGTTTTTTATCCAGTATCTGTTCTCCGTCATTCAGGAGCAGCCTGCGGATGTCGCCATCGGTAAACACGCCTTTTATAGATCCGTCGGCGTTGACTACGGTTACAGCTCCGAATCCATACTCGGTCATTTTTACGATAGCATTTCTCAATGCGGTATCGGCGTTTACCAATGGATTGATGCCATTCCACGCTTCCCGTACGCGTACGGTCATCAACCGGGTATCGCGGAAGAACTGTTCCGTGCCTACGGATGTGAAGTTGTTATCGGTGAGCGCTTTCAGCACTTTCAGCGGCACGGTGATGGTGTGTACGCCGATATTGATAGCATTCCGTACATGCTCTGCGTGGCGCACCGAGCTGAACATGATCTTGGTATCATATCCATAGCGTTCCACAGCATCTACACATTGCTCTACCAGCGCCAGGGCATCATGTCCCTGATCCTGCAGGCGGCCTACCAGCGGGCATACATAGGTAGCGCCGGCGTGCATGGCCATATAAGCCTGCTGGAGGGTATATACCAGGTGCACATTCACGAGCAGGCCTTCTTTGCGCAGCATGTGGCATGCCCGTACACCTTCGAGCGATACGGGTATTTTGAATACGGTACGTTTGGGGTCAAGCCCCAGATGCAGCTGCCTCCGTGCTTCCTTCACGATTTCTTCGGCGGTTTGCCCCAATGCTTCGATCTGAAGCACGGGTACCATATCGGCGAGTTTCAGGATCATCCCGTCAATATCGGTGATCCCTTCGCGCTGCATAAAGGTCGGCGTAGTGGTAAGTCCATTCAGAAATCCGAGTTTTACGCCTTCTTCGATCTCTTTCAGGTTGGCGGAATCCAGGTATAATTCCATGTTTTTTTGTTGGTTTTGGTTGAGCAGATGCGCGGTGGCATCCTGTAAAAATGATAAACTTTATGCCACCACGGTTTGCTGCCGGTAGCGTACTTCGAGGTTATGTATTTCGATCAGGGGTTTCAGAAATTCTTCCAGGTCATAAACGCAGAGCTGGCTGGCAGCGTCGCAGAGCGCTTTTTCCGGCTCGGGATGGGTTTCGATGAATACGCCATCTACACCCGCTGCAACACCGGCACGGCTGAGCACGGGTAAAAATTCACGTGCGCCGCCTTTAGCGTCTGCGCTGGGAATGCCGTATTTACGGATGGAGTGTGTGATGTCGAATACCACCGGGTAGCCCAACTGAGCCATATGGTAGAAGCTGCGGGGGTCTACCACCAGGTCATTGTATCCCATGGTATAACCGCGTTCGGTGAGGATGATCTGGTCATTACCGGAGTCCACGACCTTGCCTACGGGATGTTTCATGTTTTCAGGAGCCAGGAACTGACCGTGCTTGATATTGATGACCCGTTCTGTTTTTGCGGCTGCGGTCAGCAGGCCGGATTGCATACATAGATAGGCCGGTATCTGCAGCACATCACAGACTTCGGCGGCAGGCGCTGCCTGATCAGGGTAATGGATGTCTGTTAATACCGGGAATCCGAACTGTTCTTTTATTTTGGCCAGTATTTTAATCCCTTTATCAAGGCCGGGACCATCATAATATTTGAGGCTGCTCCGGTTGTCCTTCTGGAATGAAGATTTATAAATGACCGGAATATTGAGCCGGGCGCTTACTTCTTTCAGCGTTTCGGCGGTCTTCATCATAACCGATTCATCTTCAATGACGCAGGGGCCGGAAATGAGAAATAATTCATCTGCTCCGCACCGGATATTGCCAACAGCTACCTGTTTTATGCTCATGCACTATGGTTATAGATGCAAAAATACGTTTAAAACATGGATTATAAGGCCAGCCGGCCGCGCCGGATCCCGGAATATTTCTCATGAAATGCTATCGCCGGAACCGGAAGTACGGAGTGAGCGGGTGTTTCTTCCGCTTGAGCATATCAGCAATCATATCCATGGCAATAACTGAAAATGTGATGCCATTCCCGCCAAATCCGAGTACAAAATAGCTGTTCGGAAAATCGGGATGGCCTCCGATATAGGGTAGTCCGTCATCCGTTTCTCCGAAAGTGCCCGCCCACCCGAAATCTGTAATAAACTCATGGTCGGGGAGTATTTTCTTTATTTGTTTCTCCAGTTTTATGCTTTTCGGGCTGAGGAGCAGATCCCGTTTGCCGGTGTCTTTGAAATCTTCATCTTCACCTCCGATCAGCAACCGGTTGTCATCAGTGGTGCGCATGTATATATAAGGAGTTGCCGTGCTCCAGAAAAGAGTGTCCTGCAGATAAGACAGATCGTCCTGGTATCGTTCGCCCACCACCGCAAACGTGGACACTAATTTGACGAATTTGTCCCTGATGATTTCTGTGCTTTCAAACCCGTTGCAGTAGATGATTTTTTTTGCCGCAATAGTATGGCCGTTGTCTGTCAGTGCCGTTACTCCGGTACGTTTATATTGCACCTTCCGGAGGTTTGTTTTATCATAAACCGCCAACCCCTTTTTTTGATTAAAAGCCAGGATGTCGTGCGCTAACCGGAATGCATCTACGCTTGCTCCCTGTCGCGAGAGAATGCCGCCCCAGGTGTTTTTAAGCTGGTATCTTTTTTCTATTTCTGCTGCATCCAGCCAGCTTACGGGAAACCCATGTTTCTTTCGTGTTTCAAATTCCTGCATCAGCCAGGCCACGTCTTTTTTGTATGCCGCGAAATATAAGGAGTCTTTCTTTCTGAATCCGCATTTGGACTTTACCTGACGCGTTATTTTTCCTAGATCGTCTATCGAACGAAAGCAGGCCTGATAGCTTCCGACAGCGCCGTCCTCGCCGATCTTTTCAATTAGTCTGTACAGCGGCACATCAATTTCGTATTGCAGCATAGAGGTGGTGGCCGAGGTGCTGCCATGGGCAATTTCCCTGCGATCGATGACCACGGTTTCGTATCCTTCTTCCATACACCTGTGCGCAATGAGGCTGCCGGTGATGCCGCTCCCTACCACCAGAATATCGGTAGTGATATCCTTCTTCAGAGAAGGGTAGGAGTGAATGATCCCGTTTTTTACCAGCCAGAATGGCTCATTTGATCGTAGTTTCATGTATCCTTTTTTGAACTTGATTTTATCTGCCGGGGGCAAAATCTATCCGGTAATAAAACAGCGGTAGAAAGCCCAGTTGGTAGGTACGGTAAAAAGGATCTTTCCCCTGGTCGGCAAGATCAGGGCTGTAGGTAAATGACAGGATATTTTTTGTACCCAGAATGTTCACCAGATCTACGGCGATTTCATGCGTGAGCCGCCGGCTATTGATCCGTACGCCGAGCTTGAGATCGGCACGGAAGTAGTGGGGGAACTGGTGAATATTCCGCTGGCTGTCGAGGGGTACGTAATCGCCATAGGCATATGATGCTGCTACATCCGGCGGGGAGTAGCGCCGTCCGCCGGCCCGGGTGATCTTTCCGCCGGTAATGAGGGTACTATTCTTTCCCAGCTTTTTCTCATAGCCGCCGAGCAGGTTCATGGTAAAACGCCCGTTGTAGTCGGTATTCCGGTAAACGCCGTCATTGCCCTGTGCCTTGCTTTCATACAGGGCGCCGGTAAACAATAGGTAATAGCCCTGCCTGAAGGAGCGGGAGAGGGACAGCTCCAGACCGTAGTTATAGCCGGTTCCCCGGTTGTGGAGTGTATCGGGAAAGAGGCGATCAAAGCTGTTTCCCTGGTTGATGGATGAGTAGGAGGAGCCGGGGCGGTGCTCGATCGGCACGTTAAAGAGGTATTGATAATAGGCTTCTGTGCGTATACTGAAGCTCCTGCCCAGCGAACGTCCGTAACCGGCAATGAAATGATGACTTTTGGTGAAGCCGAGATTGTAATTGTGCATCTGGCCGGGCGCATTTTGCGGTATCTGGTTAAAATACTGGTACAAGGGCTGTGCCTGGCTGTGCAGTCCGTAGCCCAGCGAAAATGTACCTGCTGTGCCGGGTTGCCATTGCATCCCTGCGCGTGGCTCGAGGGCATATGTGTTGTTGTGGCTGAGGTGCTGCCCGTGCAGCCCGGCGGTAACGGTAAGGTAACGGACCGGGATGAATTTGTATTGGACATACGCCTGTGCCAGGTTGGTGTTTCCTTTGTAGTCAATGCGGTGCTGCCAGGCCTGCTGGGTGGGCGGGTATTGCCGGCTGCTGTCAGAAAAGTCTAAATGGTACAGGTCATTGATCAGCCCGATGCGTATGACATGCCCGGGGGCAATCCGGCGATTGAGATACCAATGGGCAGAAGTGGTAGTGGTAGCGAAGGCATAGCCGAGAATAGGCTTCAGAGAATCTACCTGCCAGTCGGCATTCCGGAATACTTTTTCATGGTCGGCGCCGGTATGGTGGCCGGAAAGGCCCACGGTGAGCCGGGAGTAGGTTTTGCTGTTGAACCGGTGACTGTACGACGCCCCGGCAACGCCTGCATTGGAGCGGAAATACTGATCCCGGTCGGACTCTCCGTAGATCTCTCCCGAGGCGTCGTCGAGGTTGCTCACGATCAGGTCGATATTGCTCAGCCCGCCGATGCCGAACACGTCGAAGCTGCCTTTTTCACCGATCGGGAAATGAAGCTTGAACGCGGCATCCTGGTAGTTGGGTACCGAAGCTGTGCCCAGTTTGATGTTTAATCCCTGAAACAGCCGGAGGGTAGAATACCGGTAGGTGACCAGAAACGAAGATTTGTTTTTGCGGGAGATGGGGCCTTCTGCTGCAAGCTCTGTGCCCAACAGTCCCAGTTGCGCGGTAAACTCATATTTGTCGGTATTGCCGTTGCGCATCTTCAGGTCGAAGGCGCCGGCCACGGCATTGCCGTATTCTGCCGGAAAAGCGCCGGTGAGGAAGATACTGCTGCCGAGGGTTTTGTTGTTGAGCATACTTACCGGCCCGCCGGTGGTACCTGCAACAGCGAAGTGGTTCGGGTTGGGAATGTTGAGATCTTCGAGCCGCCACAGCAGGCCCTGGGGGGAGTTGCCCCGGACAATAATATCATTTCTCGAATCGTCGGCGCCCTGTACGCCTGCAAAGTTGGAGGCCATGCGGGCAGGGTCGGCACGGCTGCCCGCATACCGTTCGGTTTCCTGTATATCGAACGTTCTGGCGCTGACGACAGCCATCTCATGCGCTTCCTGCTTCCGGGCAATGACCACAACTTCCTGCATTGCGCCGTTTTCTTCCATCTGTATATTCAGGATTACTTCTTTGCCGGAAGTCACCAACACCTCCGGAAGCGACTGCCGCTGGTAGCCGGTGCGGGATATATATAAGGTGTATTTGCCCACGGGTACATCCCTGATCTCGAAATGTCCGGTGGCATTGGTGGTTGCCTGTATGGCCCCGTCCGGGTTGGTGACGGTAACGCCTTCGAGGGGAGCGTAGGTGTCGCGATCCGTTATGGTTCCGGTGATCCGCTGGTGGTGTTGTGCCGTGCAGGGCAGGTACAAGAATGTCATTGCCAGCGTGAGGAGCCGGATAAATTGGTAAAAATGAGGCATGCAGGTTATTTATCGCACCTCTAAAATAGAAATCTTATCATTCTTTTACTGGTTTTTTGCTTGGTAACACTCTGGATTTTTATTATTTTAGATGAATAAAGCATTGGGAATATGAAGTTGAGCGAAACATGGTTTGTGGAAGGATATATCGACTTTGAGCTGCAGAAGTACCGGCTTTTGGCTTATCTGAAGGAAGTGGACCGGTGCTTTAACGAGACGAAGCTCTATCCCCAATTGTCAGATGTGATCTTTCATTACAATAACCTGGTGTCTTTCAGGGAGCATAAAAAGCTGATGCAGGAGCAGTTCCCCCGCCAGCTCGACCAGGTGAATCTTGAGCAGCTGGAGCTGGTGTACCGGCAGATGCTCCAGGATAGCGCTATTATGCAGGAAATGGAGGATATCGTCCGCTATGCGATCGATCAGATGAAGGAAACAATCGACAGTGGTACGGAGATCTACGAAACTGTGGAGCAGCACCTGCATATCAATCCGGTAGGTATCCTGCCGCTGTACCGCCGGGAAGGGTATGTGCTGCTGCGTTATGGCGGGCATAGTGAGGTGCGTGCTTACCGGTACACGGTTACTTTGTTTGAACATAGTTTTGCCCGTTACAAAGGGCTGAGGATGGGCTATGTGGATAGCTGGCACAACAGCATTGTACATACTTATGAGATGATCAAGCGGGAGATAATACGTCGTCAGCCCGAGCTGCCCAACCCTGCGGTGTATGCGGTGGAGTCGGGGATGCAGTTTCCGGTGAACGAGACACTGCTGCCGGTGACACGCAGGTTGCTGGTGCGGTATATCGAGACGGGGTAGAGACGCGATTGATCGCGTCTCCCACGTGTGTATGTTATGTGGAGACGCGATCAATCGCGTCTCTACGCGGGAACCGGTACGAATGGAATGTAATGAAGCAACAAGGTAAAACAAGCGCTATGGCGCCGGCTGAAAATATCCGTATTAAATATCCCCTCTTATGGCTGGCAGCAGCGGTGCTGGCAGTGTACCTTCCTACACTGGAGTTTGGATTCACACAACTGGATGATTCCATTTTTATACAGGAATTCCGCGCTTATAATGAAGATATTTCGAACCTGATCACTTCCTTTACCCGCGGGGTATTTCACGAAACAGATGATACCTATTACCGCCCCTTTCTGATGAATATCATGCTGCTGAACTACCAGGTCAGCGGCCAGGATATTGCGGGGTATCATGCTGTGAATATTCTGCTGCACCTGCTGAGTACGTTTTTGTTGTTCCGGTTGTTTTTGCTGCTGGGCGTGCGGCAGTTGCATGCCTTCTTGTTGTGCCTGGTGTTTGCCGTACACCCGGTGCTCACGCAGGCGGTAACCTGGATACCCGGTCGGAATGATACCCTGCTGGCCGTATTTATATTTCTCTTCCTGATCGGGTCGCTACGCTACGTACAGGGAGGTAAGAACTATTCGCTACTGTTGTCTGCATTCTTTTTGCTGTGTGCCCTGTTTACCAAGGAAACGGCTCTGCTGGCGCCCGTAGCCGGATTTGTATTATTAGTGGCGCCGGGAAAATATCACTGGAAAGACAGGCGTGTGGCAGTGCAGTATGCGGCATGGGTAGGAGTTTTTGTACTATACTATGCAGTGAAATCGGCTGCTGCCGTAAAGCCCGTAGCGATGGATATTACCGGCACACTCGGTGATTTTGTGTCGCGGCTGCCGCTGATCGTGCAGTACACGGGCAAGATCTTCCTGCCGTTTAACCTGAGCGTATTCCCGATACAACAGGATACGGTTTACTATTATGGTATCATAGCGCTCATTGTCCTGGCGCTGCTTGTAGCGCTTTCCCGGAAACATGATGTACGCATCATGATCACCGGTGCATTGCTCTTTCTGGTATTTCTGGCGCCTGCGCTGCTGGTGCCGTACAGTCTTAACGAACAGGCATTTGAGCACCGGCTGTATTTGCCAATGGCCGGGATGCTGCTGCTGCTTTCTCAAACCGTGTTATTCCGTAACCGGCGGACAGACCGTACGCTTACGATGGTTGTTGTGGCTGTGGCGGTAGGGCTGGCGGCATTGAATTACCGTCATCAGCAGCACTTTACCGATCCGGTGACTTTCTGGAAGCAGGCTGCTGAAACTTCGCCGCATTCGGCCTATGCACTGATGATGTACGGAGCACGGGTGGACGGACGGGCACAGAAGTACAGTTATATCCGCCAGGCGTATGCTTTAAATCCCGACGAGAAATACCTCAACTACTATTATGGCCTTATGCTGATGGAGCAGGATTCCGTAGATCTGGCAGAGCAGCACTTCCTGAAAGAGCAACAGCGGTCGGACTATTACGAGTGCGATTTCCATCTGGCCCGGATTGCCTTTCAGAAGCAGCATTTCCCGCTGGCGGCGGAGCGGATGGAGCGCTACCTCACCCGCGATCCGATGAATGCTCCTGCCAATTCGAACCTGCTGCTGTTGTACCTGGATATGGGGCGCAAGGAGGATGCGATCGGGCAGGCCCGGAAGATGCAGGAGCGGGGGATTGCCATAGCTCCGGAAATACAGCAAAGGTTGCGGTGATGAGGGTATCTTCTTTTGTAAGACACGCGAGGGATTATTCATCCCTCACCACTGGCTTCAGATACGCTGCCAAGCACACAAGCACAACCACTGCTGCACCCACCACATTCAGCCAGAGGAACGAGACAACATCTGCAATGTACATGCCCACTACAACAGCTTCTGCAATGATCGCTGCCAGGAAGACCAGGCGGCCTCCTGCGCGTTTCATATAAAAGGCCACGAGAAAGATACCGAGTATGGTGCCGTAAAAAAGGGAGCCGAGTATGTTCACGGCCTCAATGAGCGATCCCATCCGGGTGGCAAACATGGCCACGGCAATACAAAAGATGCCCCAGATCAATGTATGCAGCCGCCCCAGCCATAGCTGCTGGGCCTGGCTTGTTTCGTTTTTCCGGCTGAGGAGCTGGATGTCCATCAGTGACGATGAAGCCAGCGAGTTGAGCGCGGCCGATATTGACCCCCACGAAGCCAGGAAGATCACGGCAAATAACAATCCTACCAGTCCGGCAGGCAGGGTGTTTTTCACGAAGTAGAGGAAGATATAATTAGTATCATTGCTATCCTTCACAACATGCGATGCGGCCATGATATGCCGTACACTATCGCGCATCTGTTCCATTTGCTGTTTGGCAGTACCGAAAGCAGCCACTGCCATTGCTTCCCGGTCTTTATCGGTTTGTGCCTGTACCAGGCTGAGGCTGGCATGCCGGTAATTTTCCTGTAATCCGGAGTAATACTCCTGCAATGGGCCCATGACCTCCGGTTGCTGGCGCTCCACGGCTGCCAGTGCGCTTTCATTGAAGTGCACCGGCGCAGGGCGGAAGCTGTAAAAGGCAAATAGTAATGCCCCGATCAGCAGGATGGCAAACTGCATGGGGATCTTCACGAGACCATTGAGCAATAGCCCAAGCCGGCTTTCACGCGTGTCTTTTGCGGTAAGATAACGTCCTACCTGGCTCTGGTCGGTACCGAAGTAGGAGAGCGCCAGGAAGAAGCCCCCGATGATCCCGCTCCAGATATTATACCGGTCATTCCAGTTGAAGTCTGTTGTGATCACATTCAGCTTACCCGACTTGCCGGCCACATACAACGCATCGCTCATGGAAACACCCTCCGGAAGGTTATATACCACCAGGAACCCGGCGATGGCCATAGAGCCGAGAATGATCAGGAATTGCAGCTTCTGCGTATGGGCGATGGCTTTGGCGCCGCCGGTGTAGGTATAGATAATCAGCAGACCGCCGGTAATGATATTGGTAATGTAGATGTTCCATCCCATGATGGAAGAAAGAATGATGGACGGCGCATAAATGCTGATACCGGTTGACAATCCCCGCGATAGCAGAAAGAGTATGGAAGTCAGCACGCGCGTCCTGCGGTCGAATCTTTGTTCCAGAAATTCATAGGCTGTGTAGACGTTCAGCTTTTGAAAGATCGGGATGAAGGTCACGCAGATGACGATCATCGCAATCGGCAGACCGAAGTAGTACTGAACGAAACGCATACCATCGGTATATGCCTGTCCCGGTGCGGAGAGAAAGGTGATAGCACTGGCTTGTGTAGCCATGATGCCGAGCAAGACCACCGGCCACGACATCTTCCGCCCGGCGCGTAGATATGTATCCGAACCATGCTGTCCCCGGCCTTTATATACGCCATAGGTGATAATCCCTCCCAGGGTCGCCAGTAATACAATCCAGTCGGCAGTAGTCATGACCAGTATATTGTAAACAGGTAATACAATATGATCTGGACAGCGAGCGCTCCCACCACTACCGCATACCAACGGTTCCAGTTAGTATCTGTGCCCTGCCGGTTCGTCATTTGATAAGCTTATTGTAGAATGACTGATCTTTTACCGAAAGCATGTTCATGAACAGCCTGAAAGCTCCGGCATTGCCTGCCGGCAACTGCCGGAAGAAAGACAGCGGGGTATAGATATAATGACCCTTGCCGTAAGTTGTGTACAGCGTGGTGCCGTCCTGTGGCGCTTCGTCTGTATCATTCATCCTGAAGAGCGGCTGATAGCGTTTATCCCATTCCGAGGCAAAATACAGTCCCCGCTCCTGCACCCAGCCACCGAAGTCTTTCTCGGTAATTTTATTGGGCGTTTGCAGCAGTTTGTGCTGCGGGTCGATAAAGGTGACCGGTGCGTTTTCTTCGGTGGTACGCAGGTTGGCAATTTCAAAAGGATAAGGTCCGAGCTGGTCCGTGACAAGAGTGCGTGGTGTATTGTATTGAACGATCAGTGTGCCGCCCTGCTCGGCATAGCGCAACAATGCAGGCATCCACCAGGCCATTCGCTTTTCTGTATTGAATGCCCGTACCCCGGTC
The DNA here is from genome assembly GCA_964527735.1 of uncultured Chitinophagaceae bacterium. Lineage (GTDB taxonomy): Bacteria > Bacteroidota > Bacteroidia > Chitinophagales > Chitinophagaceae > JBEBVQ01. The sequence continues at coordinate 39,556 of CAZGPG010000001.1, forward strand.
ACAATCGCGTCGTATTGTTTCAGTCGTGCCGGTTCCGCGAAGTCTTTCTCATCCAGCAGATCAACCTTCAGCCCTGCTTGTCGCAGCAGATCGGGTATCAGGTCGCCTGCACCTTCAATATAGCCAATGCGTTTAGCAGTGTATTTCCAGTTGGGCCGCAGCACTTTTGCTGATGTCGGCGTAAAATACTGGAGTGTCGGCAGGTGGTCGTATTGTATCAGGCGCTGCGTACGGTTGTAGTTTTTCTTATTGATGGTAAGCGCAGCGCTCAGGTAATAATGGTCTTCATCGCTGTTGATGGTGGCCGATTGCCGCGACGACATGGTGAGTGTGATGAGCGTATCGGTATTGGCCGGCATCCGTATGTTTTTGAATGTGGCTATCACCTGGTTATTCCCCGACAGGGTGAGTGTGCCTCCGTTGACGGCGGCGAAGCTGTGTATCCGTACGTTGGTTTCAAGCGAGCCATCGGGATTGGTGATGATCAGGTTGCCGGGCAGGGATATGGACACAGGAGATACGATCCGTAGTTGCGACACCACGTCGCCTCTCAGCGGGTCGAGCTTTTTGGAAGAAAGCGGTACCGGCACCCTCAGGATTTCTCCTCCGATGTCGAGCGTGACGATTGCATTCAGGTGATTGGGTGTTACCGGCAATCCCAGCAGCGTATCTGCCGGTAACGGGAAATGTGCATCGTCTTTGGGCGGCACTGACATCCAGTAAGGTTCGGTAACGGGCGTTGAGGCTGGTATGGTAATGTTTTTCGTAAGCGCATAAAGGCTGTCGTGGAGCAGTGTGAGACGGCAGGTAGTATCGCTGTCGGGCCATTTTACAGAAACAGCCCGGACTGGTATGTTCCCGGTACGGGCGATGAGTTGGAGTGTAAACGGCAGTTGGGCGCCGGGGGCTGCCTGCTCCTGCCCGGTAACGCATTCTGCCATAAAGCCGCTTGCATAAAGCAGTACCCGGTCGATGGCGGCCATTTTTTCTTTCTTCCAGAATGTGTCCTGCACCGTATTTATTTCCCGGCGGAGCTGTAATAGCTGTGGGAGACTGTGTTCCGGATGGTGGAAGCTGAAGCGTTGTAATATCGTATCAATGAGTTGGGCAATGCCGGGTTTTTCTACCCGGTTCCAGGTGGTGTCGATACCATCAAACAGCGAAGACAGCATCAGATCGCCAGACACCAGGCGGAAATGTTCTGCTTGCACACCTGCCACACTCGGCGTACCTGCTCCCTGGCTTTTATGAATGCTTCTGCTTTTACCGGCCAGTTCGCCGTATCCCATACCCAGCAGGGCGTTATATTGTCCCACCTGGAGCTGCATCATATCGCCGGTGATGGTATTTCTGTTGCTGAACCGGTATGCGTTAAAGATAATCCTGCGTGGTTGCCAGGGCGCGACGTGGTGAAGCTGTCCGGTGTATCGCAGCCGGTTGCCTGATGCTTCAAAGGCTTTCTCCGCCAGTATGGCCGAAGCTGTATGGTGTCCATGCCCGGCCGCCGCGGTCGGCGGGAAACGGCAGATGATCACATCCGGTCTGAACTTGCGTATGACCCATACGATGTCGTGTACCACGATGTCTTCATTCCAGTGTTTAAGTGTTTCATCCGGCGTTTTGGAGAATCCAAAATCGATCGCGCGGGTGAAAAACTGGCCGGCGCCATCAAGCTTGCGGGCTTCCAGCAGTTCATGTGTGCGGATCAGTCCGAGTGCAGCGCCCTGTTCCGTACCCAGTATGTTTTGACCGCCGTCGCCACGGGTCAGCGACAGGTATGCCGTTTCAATATGCCGTTCATTCACCAGCCAGGAAAGCAGGCGGGTATTTTCATCGTCCGGGTGCGCGGCTATATACAACACACGGGTGAGATTTTTCAATCCCGCAATTTCATGGTATATATGGGTTGCATCTGCCGGCCGCACCTGCTGGGCGTTCCCGGTGAGGGTTAATGCGGCAAACAACGCGGTACATATTATGCTACGGATCATAATAGTGTTTGGGCTATGAATGGTTATGGGTTATGAGACGCTGCCCATAACCCATAACCATTGATTTATTGCTGATTATTACTTCCTGATCGCTTTGATCAGTCGGTCATTATTACGGGTATATTCCTGCTCGTATGGAGTGCCTTTCGATAATTCTATAGACTTCAGCGCGGCCTGGAGTGCTACCTCTTTATTCCCCATTTTCTGGGCAATAAGTGCTTTCTGGTGGTACAGATAGAATGCTTTGGGATTCTGCTCAATGGACTTATTTACGTATTCGAGCGCTTTGTCCAGATTTTTGCCGGTTTCAAAATAATAACCAGCGGCGTGATTGTATGGAACGGCCGGCTGGTTCACTCCTTTCTCGATGAAAGCTGCTATGCGTTCTTCATTGTTCACTTTTACCGGGATGGCAACTTTTGTTTTATCCCAGCTCAGCTCGATGGCGCAGGAGTTAAACGTGATATTTTCGATATTGATGGTAAAAGTCTGGACGGCGTCTTTCAAGGAACGCGTTTTTACGATCAGGCGTACTACATCATCTTCTGTGTCGTAGCCTGCAGCGCCCCAGTTGCCTGTGTTTTCATTGATGATCACTTCCCACTGATCTTTGCCGGGAATCGTGTACAGGGAGTATTTGCCTGCTTTTACCGTTTTGTCTGCAATGATTACATCCTCACCGAAAGTTATTGTGGTAGCTGCATTGGCGCCGGTACGCCATACCTGGCCATAGTTTATGATATCTCCAAAAACGTTTCTCCCCCTTGCGGAAGGGCGGCTGTAGTTGATCTCAATAAAAGAAGTGGAAAATTCCTGATGTATGATGGATTTGGGGCTTAATGCCGGGAGCTTCATGTCCTGAGCAAAGGAGTGGGATATTACTGCTGTCGTCAGCAGCAGGGTGGATAATTGCTTTCTCATAATTGCATGTGTTTTTTATGAGCCGCAATTTAGCAGTAATGACGGGCATTTAAAAGAAAAAATGGTTATAGTTCTGCAAAATTTCAGGAACGAGGGATAAGGGGCGAGGGATGAATGTGTTCTTCACCCCTCAATCCTCACCCCTGCTTTAGCAGTATTGGTCAAACGCCTGTATCAGATTGGCGGCAATAGCCTGTGCCGTACGTCCTTCTATCATGTGGCGCTCAATCATATGTACCAGTTGGCCATCCTTGAGCAGTGCAATGGCTGGGGAGGATGGCGGGTAGGGCAGCAAATAAGTCCGTGCCTGCTTTACTGCGTCGGTATCATATCCGGCAAAGCTGGTCGTGAGGTGATCCGGCTTTTTGGATGCATTCTGTACGGCCATTACAACGCCGGGACGTGCCGTGCCTGCGGAGCAGCCGCATACAGAATTGATCATTAAAAGTGTGGTGCCGGGTTGCTTAAGCGCCTGGTCCACTTCTTCAGGGGTCAGCAATTCTTTAAAACCTTCGCCGGTCAGTTCGGCCTTCATCGGGGCAACTATTTCTGTAGGATACATTGTTAATTATGTTAGTTTTACCTGCAAAAATACGACATTACCGGCGGTGATGTGTATATAACCGTATAACGAAAAATAATCCACCGGAGATGGAACCCCTCAAGTTGTTGTCTGCTGCGGATCTGGCAGCCCTGATTACAACCCGCCCCGGCGAAACAAAGCTCGGTGAGCAGGTGCGCACAGTAGCACATCCGGACGAGATCTCCGGGTGTAGTGCCCGGTTTGTGCTGCTGGGAATCCCTGAAGATATCGGTGTCCGCGCCAACCTCGGTGTGGGCGGCGCAGCCTCTGCCTGGGAGCCGTCGTTTAAGGCATTACTGAACGTGCAGGCGACAGACCGGTTGACCGGCCGGGAATTGCTTGTACTGGGCGCGTTTGACTTCAGCAGCCTCACTGCAAAAGCCGGAGATGTGGAAGATTTACGTGCACGGACGGCAATAATCGATGATGCGGTGGCGCCGGTTATCGAAAAAATAGTACAGGCCGGCAAGGTGCCGGTAGTGATCGGCGGCGGACATAATAATGCGTACCCCCTCATCAAAGGAGCTGTCCGGGCCACGGGAAAAATGATTCATTGCATTAACCTGGATGCGCACAGTGATTACCGGGCAGCAGAAGGCCGACACAGCGGTAACGGCTTCCGTTATGCCCGTCGGGAGGGTTTTCTTGACCGGTATGCGGTGGTAGGGCTGCATGAAAATTATAACAGCCGGGAGATTGTTGCGGAAATAAGCCAGGATCCTGCCATACATCATTCATTTTACGAAGATATCTTTATCAGAGAGCAGCAGACATTCCGACAGGCTGTTACAGCAGCTATCCGGCATACGGAAGGTGCACCCTGCGGCATAGAGCTGGATCTCGATTGTATTGCCGGAGTATTATCGAGCGCGGCAACGCCATGCGGTATCAATACGCTGCAGGCGCGGCAGTATGTGAGTTGGTGCGCTGCTGAAACAGAGGCGGCTTATCTGCATATCACAGAAGGGGCCGTCCGCCTGCAAGACGGCCGTACGGATGCATCTACCGCCAAGCTGATCGCCTACCTGGTAACCGATTTCTTAAAAGCCGCGCACTAATTCCCAAAGCACTACCCCCAGACTCACAGATATATTCAACGAATGTTTGCTGCCCCATTGAGGGATTTCGATACAGGCATCTGCCTGTGCTAATACATCATTGTGCACACCATTCACCTCATTGCCAAAAACGATCGCCAGAGGGTCAGCGCCGTTCCATTGAAAGGTATGTAAAGGAGTGCTGTTGTGCGCCTGTTCTACGCCGATGATACGGAAGCCATTTGCCTTTGCCGTATTTACTGCCGTTACAGTATCCGGGAAATGTTGCCAGGGCACGGTTTCGGTGGCCCCCAGCGCCGTTTTGTGGATGTCGCGGTGCGGAGGGACAGGGGTATAGCCGCAGAGCCACAGGGCCTGTGCCAGGAATGCATCGCAGGTGCGGAATGCGGATCCTACATTGTGCATGCTGCGTACATCGTCGAGGATGATGATGAGCGGACGTCGTGTGTCTTGTTTTGTTTCCGAAGGGGTCTTGCGGCCAAGCTCCTCCATCGTCTTTTTTACAAACATGCTGCAAGATAGGGGTGAATCATTATTCGCCCCTACCATCTAAATGATTATTTTTGTCCGTTGCTTATAACAATATCGTATCCTGATGAAAGTAGTTTTATTTGCCGGCGGGCGAGGCACGCGCATCTCCGAAGAGTCCTCATTACGCCCCAAGCCTATGATTGAGATTGGCGGAAAACCGATCCTGTGGCATATCATGAAGATCTATGCGGCTTACGGCCATACAGAGTTTATTGTGTGTCTTGGCTATCGCGGCTGGATGATCAAGGAGTATTTTGTAAACTACTTCATGCATAATGCAGATGTAACCGTTGATCTGTCTGATAATTCATTAGAAGTACATAATAATTTTGCCGAGCCGTTTAAAATATCCCTGATCGAAACCGGGCTGGATACGATGACGGCCGGCCGGCTGAAGCGGGTATTGCCTTATGTGAATAATGAAACGTTTATGCTCACTTATGGAGATGGTGTCGCGGATATAGATATGAACGAATTGCTCCGTTTTCATAAAGAATCGGGCAAGATATGCACGATGACCGCGATACAGGCCACCAGCCGTTTCGGTGTCATCAGTATGCAGGAAAACGGCACAATCAACAGCTTCGAAGAAAAGCCCGCCGACAGCGGTACCTGGATCAACGGTGGCTTTTTTGTGGTCGGGCCGGAGATAGCAGATTATTTGCATAATGATGCCGATCTGGTGATGTGGGAGCAACAGCCATTAAATGATCTGGCGCAAGACAGCCAGATAGCGGCATATCGCCATCATGGTTTCTGGAAGTGCATGGATACGCTGCGTGATAAGGAAGAACTGGAGCATTTGTGGTTACATAAGCCGTTGTGGAAGAAATGGTAAACATGTAATTTGAAAATTTGAAAATGCCCACGTTATCGCAATCATTCATGCTCAAATTCCCGAATTTTCAAATTTTCAAATTGAAATAATGACAGCCTCATATTTAAAACAAACATTCAAAGGAAAGCGCGTATTCCTCACCGGGCACACGGGTTTCAAAGGTGCGTGGTTACTGCAGATATTAAATTGGCTGGGCGCTGATGTGAAGGGCTATTCGCTGGCGCCTGAAAATGATCATGACCTCTATTACAAAATTAATGGTGATGGCTTATGCTATGCTTCGGTGCTGGCCGATCTGCGGGATCTGCACCAGTTGAAGGGGGAGATGGTGCGCTTTGAGCCGCACTTTGTCTTTCACCTGGCAGCGCAGTCGCTGGTACGGCGCAGCTATGAATATCCTGTAGAGACGTTTGCCGTAAATACGATCGGTACCGTACATGTGCTGGAGGCCATGCGTGCATTGACACAGCCGGCAGTGGGGTTGATGATCACGACCGACAAGGTGTATGAAAACCCCGAAAGAGGCACGCCGTTTACAGAAGACGACAAGCTGGGGGGATACGATCCTTATTCGGCCAGTAAGGCGGCTGCGGAAATTGTGGTTTCTTCCTATACCCGTTCCTTCTTTAGTCCGGATCAGTATGATAAGCATCATAAGACGATTGCATCGGTACGTGCGGGTAATGTGATTGGCGGCGGGGATTATGCAGAAGACCGGATCATTCCTGATATTGTTCGTGCATTGGATTGCGGGGAAACGGTAAAGTTGCGTAATCCTCAGTCGGTGCGCCCCTGGCAGCATGTGCTGGAGCCGCTCGGCGGATATTTGTTGCTGGCCGCCAAAATGAATGAAGATCCGGCAAGGTATACCGGGGCCTATAATTTCGGGCCGGAGCAGCATGACGAAAAGACCGTTGAGGAACTGACACAGATATTCCTCGAAGCCTATGGCAATAACGGCACTTACGAAACCGCGCCGGACACCAATGCGCCCCATGAGGCCAGGCTGCTGCTGCTCGACAGCGATAAGGCAAAGAGCACACTTGGATGGCATCCTTCACTTGATGCTGCTGCAGCCATCCGCTGGACTGCCGAATGGTATGCAGATAAAACGAGGACTGCGGCGGATAAATGTATGCGGCAGATAGAGGCATATTTTATTAATTAGCTAATGAGATAATTAGCCGGTTAGTAAATTATTATTCGCGATAAATCATTAGTTAATCAGCACATCAGCTGATTAGCTAATTGTTAATACATAACCTGGAATTATGATTTTTAAACCATCTTTATTAGAAGGCGCACTGGTGCTGGATTTGCCGGCCTTTACGGATGAGCGTGGGTTATTTGTGAAAACATTTCATGAAACCATGTTTCGTGAGGCGGGGATCGGATTTACACTACGTGAGAGTTATTTTTCTCATTCCGTAAAGGACGTGATCCGTGGTATGCATTTTCAGTTGCCGCCGTATCAGCATAGCAAGATCGTCTTTTGCCCGCAGGGCGCGATCCTGGATGTGATCGTTGATCTCCGGAAGGAATCGCCGACTTATGGGCAATACGATGCGCGGGAATTATCTTCTGCAAATCATAAGGCTTTTTACATGCCTGAGGGTTTTGCGCATGGTTTCAAATCGCTGACGGATGATGCGATCACTTATTATCTTGTATCATCTGAATATAATCGGGAGCACGATACCGGCATCCGCTATGACAGCTTCGGTCTTGATTGGGAGGTGCCATCGCCGGTCATGTCTCCCCGCGACCGCTCATTTATTGCGCTGGAGGATTTTGAGAGCCCGTTTGTATAACGATCCCGCCTGCATTTTATACCAGCCCGAATTCCACAGCCGCTTTCAACAATCCCAACGGGCTTTTGGCTCCGACTTTTCGCATCAGATTGAAACGGTGACGCTCAACAGTCCGTACGCTGAGAAACAGTTTTTCGGCAATTTCCTGATTACTATTGTCCTGTAGTACCAGATTTAAAACGTCCTTTTCCCGTTTTGTCAATTGGATATTGTTCCGGTCCGGGGTCTGGTCTGCGAGTTGTTTTTTATAAAAAACAGCCTCATCAAAAACCTTTTCTTTTAACTGAGGTTCAATAAATTCCTGTCCCCGGGATACATTCCGGATGGCTGTAATCATGGTCTCCTGATCTGTATTTTTGAGCAGGTAACCTTTACATCCGTTTCTCAGCATGGCTTTTACAGATGCCGGTGTATCGAGGCTGGTAAGCGCAATGATGTTTACTTCAGGGTAATCCTGATTTACGGTTGCGGCTATGTCTTTTCCGTTGATGTCAGGAAGCAGGATGTCCAGCAGAAGAATGTCCGGCCGGCTGATTTTTAACTGTTCGAGTAATGCAGCGCCTGTGTTGAAAGTGCCTGTTATCTGCACATCAGGATATGGTTGCAGCAGATTCATCACCCCTGCTACTGCAAGCGGGTGGTCGTCGGTAATGAAAATGTGTATTGTTTTCCTGTGTTCCTGCATAACGTACTAAATTAGGTGATTTGGCTGAGTTTTTCAGGGACTGTTTGATCCAGTTGTTTCAGATTGAATTCCAGGCTGATGCTCGTACCGCTATCTCCGCTGCTGATGTGCATTTGCCCGTTCAGATGTTTGACCCTTGTGGCAATGTTTTTCAGTCCCATGCCCTTATGCGACGTGTTTGTGTCCATCCCTTTTCCGTTGTCTTCCACTTCGATGCCCAGGTGATCGTCGTTGTAGCTGATTTGTACCAGCGCGTGTGTAGCTTCGGCATGTTTGATGATATTTTGCACCAGCTCCTGTACGATACGGTAAATGGCAATTTCAATCTGTATGTCAAAACGGGGGATTTCATCCATTTGTTCATATTTCAGATGAAAGGGGAGCTCCGCTTGCAGGCTTTTGCAGAAATAATATAAAGCTTCTGCCAATCCGCCTTCCAGCAACATGTCGGGCATCAGGTGATGCGCCACATTTCTCAACGTTTGCGTAGCCGTATTTAATTGTTCGATATGCGGGAGTAACTGTTCCTTTTCGATGTACCGGTCAGGTTTGCCGGCGAGTGCCGACAGGTTCATTTTTACGACAGAGAACTGTATCATTACACCATCATGGAGATCGCGGGCTATACGGTTTCGTTCTTTTTCTTCAGTTTGCAGAATAGCCCGGAACTCGTTCAATTGCTGCTGGCGAAGCATTTGGCGCATGTTTGCATCTTTTAAGGCCTGTTTATTACGGTAGTATTTCCTAAGCAGGAAAATAATGGCACAGGCGGTAAGCAGCCCGGAAATAATGATGCCCATCCATATGTTACGGGTGTTTAATTCCTGTTCCTTCAGCTCAATGATCAGCTGTTTTTCCTTAATCTCTTTGTCTTTAATAGCAGACCGGAACCGGGCTTCCAGGTGCTGGGCATTTCTGGTCTGATTGTAGTTGTGAATACTGTCGGAGATTATCGATACCTGCTGTTGATGGTAATAGGCGCTGTCGTAATCTGACCTGGCCGCATAAAGCCCCGCAAGGCGCATATGGGCCTCCATCATATTTTGTAGCAGGCCGGTGCTGCGCGATACCTCCAGGGCATGCTGCAGATAGTAGTGTGCGAGCTCCGGATTGCCTGTTTTTGAATAGGCGATTCCGAGGGTAACAGCAGCCTCACTGGCATGATCAGGATGGAGTGGAAGTCCGGATGTAGCAGCCTGCTTCAGATAGTAAATGGCCAGCTCTGGCTGGTTACGATGCAGCGCCAGATCCGCTAATCCCTTATATGCAAGGTGTCTGGTGTATTTTGCTTTAATGATCCTGGCTTCAGCTAGTGCCAGCTTATAATAAGTGGCGGCGCTGTCCCATATCTGTTTACCCTGGTAGGCGTCGCCGATGTGTGTATAGAGCAAAGCCTGTACGGCAAAGTTGCCGCTATGCCAGGCCCGGGTAATGCCTTTCTGCAAATAAAATAATGCTTCATCGTATCGGCCTGCGTGGTTTAACAGGTAGCCGACATTTGTATAGATCGCCTCAGCCGGGAATGCTGCTTCGGGATGTTGCTCGCTTGCTGCAATCGTCATCCCGTAATGTTTAAGAGCCTCATCCTGATTCCCCCAGTTAGCATAAGTGGAGGCAAGGTTGTTATACAGGAAGGGTAGTGATTGCCCGCTGTCGGGCAACTGCCGGGCAAACTGTATGGCCTGTTTCAGGTAATGAACCGACTTGTGGAAGTTGCCCAGCTCGGCTTCCACATTTCCCAGCCCGTTCAGGCTGCGTGTGATGCCTGTATGGTAACGGATCTGGCGGCTTATCTGGAATATTGTACGGAAGAGCGTATGGGCGCTGTCCAGCTTTCGTACATATACATATGCTTTGGCGGTGTCTATCATACGGTTGATGTCCGCGGTATCATTGCCGGGCCGGTAATCTTCATATTGTGCACCCACCCGCTGTGTGATTACCAGACATAAGCCCATCCATAACAAACAACATCGAAAAAGCATGTATCTAAGTTATAACGAAACTGCTTACGTAGTTGTCATCTGCCTGTATAACCCGGGAAATTGCGTATTGCTACGCAATTTTGAAAATTGGGTAGCATCGCGCTAACGTCCGGTAATCTTGTTGGGTAAATTTGTATAAAACGTATTGGATTATGAGAAAAGCAACTATTCTGTTTATGATGGGGTTACTCGGGCTTGTTGTTCCGGAGGGTGTGACAGCACAGGATGTGGGTCTGAAGTGGTTCCGCGATTTTGGCTCTGCCAGGGATTCTGAATATGGACTCGGCATCCACACCGACGAGGCCGGATTTGTATATACAACGGGCTACGTAGGCGATATGGTGGATTTTAACCGTCAAGGGACGACTCCGGTAGTGAGTGGATATCCGAGCAATTCCGGCGATGCATTCATTACCAAGCATCGTCCTGATGGCGATTTGGTGTGGGTGCGTAATATGGTGGGCGCCAGTAGTGAAAAGGGTAATGACGTTACTACTGACAGAGACGGTAATGTTTACGTTACAGGCAGTTTCAGAGGAACGACAAACTTTAATCCTGGTGGAATACCTGCAGTGTCGTTTACTGCAGTTGGCGGGTCAGATATGTTTGTAACTAAATACAATAGTAATGGTGTTTTTCAGTGGGTTAAGGTATTTGGTAACGATGGTGAAGATGAGGGTTCCGATATAATTACCGACAGCGCCGGGAATGTTTATATAACGGGGTATTTTGCCAATGAGGTGAGCTTCGGTAATATAACACTCAATACCCCCGGCGTTCTGTATGCCCTGGTTGCAAAACTGGACACCCATGGCGATGTAATCTGGGCGCACGGATTCGGTGTTGGAGGCCCGAGAGGTACACAACATTCGGGAAATGCGATCACTCTTGACGAGCAGGAAAATGTGTATGTGATCGGAGATTTTACGGAAACCGTGGACTTTAATCCTGCTCCAACCGTAACGGATAATCTGACTTCCGCAGGAGGAACTGACGTATTTATTCTAAAATTGACTAAAAACGGAGATTATGTCTGGGCAAGATCTATGGAAGGACCGACAAGCGGAACGGGTTTGGACATTCGTGCCGATGGATTGGGTAATCTGTACGCCGTGGGATGGTTTACTGATTCGATGAACGTAAATCCGTCCGGAACCAGAACCATGCTGCGTACCAATGCATTGGGTGCGGGGTGGAATGGCTTTCTGGCCAAGTACGATGTGAACGGGATTTACTCATGGGGATTTCCCATTGGTGGTACGCAGTCGACTCAGGCATTAGGCGTTGCTACCGACCAGTCGGGCAATGTGTATGTTACGGGCTATTACGATGGTACTGTAGACTTTAATCCTGATCCTGTAAATACGGCTTTTCAGGTTTCAGTCAAATCGTGGGATATCTTCGTGGCGCGGTATTCGCCTGCCGGTGATTTTGTATGGGTGAAAACTGCGGGCGGTGAGGGCGACCCCGGAGCGCCTTCTGCGTCTGATGTTGGCCAGTCTGTTGCGGTTGATACGGGATATAATGTCTATGTTACCGGATTTTATCAGGGTACAGTGGACTTTGATCCCGGGCCGGATACCGCGGATTTCACTACGGCCGGCCGCACCGATGTTTTTATCTGGAAGCTGCGTTGCCCGATGACGGAATCTGCAACGGTAATCTCCGAGCTTTGCAGCAGTTCCTATGAATGGAATGGCGTGGAATATACAGAGAGCGGTACTTACACTCATGATTTTTATCTGGGTGAAGGCTGTGATAGCGTCGCTACATTGGACTTGACGCTCGGTGAGGCCATTGAGCGACCGATGATTGGTGTGGATGAATATACATTGAGTGTACGTTCCGGATATGCAAGCTACCAATGGTTGTTTAATGATACGGTCATTAACGGGGCAACAGATAGCATCCTGACGGTAAATAAAAACGGGAACTATGCAGTGGTGGTCTCAAATTCCTATAATTGCACAGATACTTCTGCTGTTTACATGGTAAATAACGTGTCGGTAGCCGGAGTGCAGGTATATGGCACAGCCAAAGTGATACCAAACCCGGCACGCACCAGGGTGTATATTACAGGTGTACATCCCCGGCAGGTAGTGGTGGCAACACTCGACGGACGCCAGGTGATTGCCAGCACAGATAATGCGGAACTCTATATCGGAGACCTGCCCGGAGGTATTTATATTATTTCGGTCTATGGAGATGAAGGAGCTGTTTTATTGCGGGAGAAACTCATGAAACTCGATTGATAGCTTCATTCTGAGTGGTCGGATCGGGTCGGCGGCACATCGTACATCAGTACTATGTGCCGTTTTTTATATCTGTCCTGTACCCTGATATGTGAAAGGAGCGGTGAGGAATATGTATGTTTGCAGCAAGTTTATAGCTGTTATCTTATGAAAATCGGGAAAATTCTTGCTGTACTCGGCATTGACAAACACAACGAAGGCGCCGCAACCGGCACAAAACGGCTGAAAGCCGGTGGAGATATAATCGAGTCTTTTTCCCCTGTGGATGGTAAACGTATTGCTTCCGTAACAAGTGTTACCCGGAAATCGTATGATACCGTAGCAGCACAGGCAGCCGCTGCATTCCCGGAATGGCGGATGTGGCCGGCGCCCCGCCGTGGTGATGTAGTGCGCCAGATCGGTGATGCACTCAGGAAGTATAAAGATCCACTGGGCAGGCTGGTATCATACGAGATGGGTAAAAGCCTGCAGGAAGGATGGGGCGAAGTGCAGGAGATGATTGATATTGCCGACTTCGCAACAGGGCTTTCCCGCCAGTTGTACGGGCTTACGATGCACAGCGAACGATCAATGCACCGTATGTATGAGCAATGGCATCCGCTGGGTGTAGTGGGGATCATCAGCGCATTTAACTTTCCCGTTGCTGTGTGGAGCTGGAACAGCTTTATCGCCTGGGTTTGCGGTAATACCTGTGTCTGGAAGCCCTCCGAAAAGACACCGCTGACGGCTATGGCCTGCCAGCGTATTGTTGCAGCGGTTTTCAAAGCCAACGGGGTGCCGGAAGGAGTGGGTGGCCTGGTGATTGGAGGAAGGGATACGGGTGAGTGGATGAGCAATGATGAGCGCATCCCGCTGGTATCTGCAACCGGTTCTACACGAATGGGCAAGGCTGTTGCCACTGCTGTAGCTGCAAGATTGGGGCGCTCCCTGCTTGAGCTTGGAGGCAATAATGCGATCATTGTTTCTGAGCATGCCGATCTGGATATTGCTTTACGTGCCGTCGTGTTTGGTGCTGTTGGTACGGCCGGCCAGCGGTGCACTACGACACGCCGTGTGATCATTCATGAAAAAGTGTATGAAGTATTCTGTAAAAAGCTCGTATCTGCTTATAAACAATTGCGGATCGGTAACCCGTTGGATGAAAATATGCATGTCGGCCCGTTGATTGATAAAGACGCCGTAGCTGCTTATCAGGAAGCTCTGTCGGTCTTGAAGAAAGAAGGGGCAAAGGCTGTAGTTGCCGGTGGCGTACTGGCGGGAGAGGGGTATGAAAGCGGCTGTTACGTGAAGCCCTGCATTTATGAGGTGTCTCCGGATATGCCCATTGTGCAGCAGGAAACGTTTGCTCCCATTCTGTATCTTATGAAGTATAAGACCCTTGACGAAGCTATTGCAATCCAGAATAGCGTTCCACAAGGCCTGTCATCGTCGGTCATGACGTTGCATATGCGTGAGGCAGAGCAGTTCCTTTCCCACCAGGGCAGCGATTGTGGCATCGCCAATGTTAATATCGGGACCAGCGGTGCGGAGATTGGCGGGGCCTTCGGCGGAGAGAAAGAAACCGGCGGTGGGCGCGAAAGTGGCTCCGATAGCTGGAAGGCGTATATGCGCCGGCAGACTAATACCATCAACTGGAGCGATCAGTTGCCATTGGCGCAGGGGATACGTTTTTTTGATTAGCTAATATGCCAATTAGCAGATTGGCTAATGTCTGTATTGAGGGATCATTAGCACATTTGCTAATTGGCATATTAGCTAATTAAAATTAAAGCTTCGCCTTCACCTTGGCTATATCATGCAGACGTTTCTCTGCGATCTGGATGGCTGCCCGCTGGGTGTGGATTTTTTCCGCTTCACTTTTGGCAAATATTTCCAGGGTCCGGTCATAGATCTTTTCCACCTTGCCCATGACTCTTTCTTTATTATACCCGTCCAGTTCTGCACTTACATTGATCAGGCCGCCGGCGTTGATCAGGAAGTCCGGTGCATACAGAATGCCTTTTTCGACCAGCATCGGGCCGTGTACTTCTTCGTCTTCCAGTTGGTTGTTGGCGGCACCTGCTATAACCGCGCATTTCAATTTGCCGATGGTTTCTGTATTTATGACAGCTCCAAGTGCACAAGGTGCATAGATGTCCATGTCATAGTTCCAGATATCGCCGTTGTTGAGCACGGTTACGGAAGGGAATTTGGCAGTTACCTGCCGGATCTTTGTTTCATTAATATCTGATACAGCTACGTGTGCGCCTGCTTTTACCAGGTGTTCTACGAGATACTGACCCACATGGCCCACGCCCTGTACCAATACTTTTTTTCCGCTCAGGCTGTCATTCCCCCAGGTCTTTTTGACGGCGGCTCTCATGCCGGTAAATACGCCGTAAGCGGTGAAAGGAGAAGGATCTCCGCTGCCTCCCATATACTCGGGTACACCGGTTACATGCTTTGTTTCGAGGGAGATATACTCCATATCACGTGCGGCAGTATTGACGTCTTCGGCGGTAATATACTTCCCGTTCAGGCTGTCGACGAATTTTCCATAACGGCGCCAGAGGGCTTCAGATTTTATGGTAGCGGCATCACCGATGATCACTGCCTTGCCCCCGCCCAGATTCAGCCCGGTAACTGCTGCTTTATAAGTCATGCCGCGGCTGAGGCGAAGCGCATCGACAATAGCTTCCTCATGATTGTTATATTTCCATAGCCGGGTACCGCCAAGTGCGGGGCCGAGCGTAGTATCGTGTATTGCAATAATAGCATTCAGACCGGAATGGGGATCGTGGCAGAAAACCACCTGTTCATGTCCCATTTGCTGCATCTGATCAAAAACGGATTGCTGCATAGAAAGATAAATTTGCGGGCAAAGATAGCTGTTAAAAATTAAGTGGGTAGCATGTAGGATAAAGGAATGTGATCACAGTCATCACATTTTTTACATTCGTCACATTTCCCGCATCAGAGCCGCTCCGGCTCCCATTTCAGCTTGGGAAAGGTTTTTTTCCGCAGGGCAAAATATTGCCAGATAATACTACCGGGATAGATGCCCTTTTCGTTGCGGTGTGTTATATGCTTTTGCGCCTGCCTGCGCCGGTGTATCCACTTCCGGATGCTGCCGTAAAAATGGAAATGAGCTTTTACGATCGTGAACATTCCCCGGAAATTCCCCGAAAACAACATTTGTGCGCCTGCTACACCATCCAGCACCAGCCGTAAAGGGAACAGCCAGCATAAGCGCGAAGCTTTTTCATTTTTAAACAAAAGGATCAGGCTGTTCCGGAAATTATAATACAGCTTTTGCGGGCTGCCGTAGCTGATCACGCTTCCGCCGACATGATAAACAGTGGACTGACCGATATATCCGATCCGGTAGCCGGCATTTTTGAGGCGCCAGCACAGGTCTACTTCTTCCATATGTGCGTAAAGATCGGCTTCCAGCCCGCCGAGCTTGTGATACAGATCAGCGCGCACCATAAAGCAGCCGCCGGATGCCCAGAAAACTTCAATATCATCGTCGTATTGTCCGTGATCTTTTTCCAGGTCGTTGAATATCCGCCCCCGGCAAAAAAGGTATCCCCATTTATCCATGAATCCGCCCCCGGCGCCGGCATACTCAAAATAGTCACGGTCGCGCCAGTAGCGTATTTTCGGCTGACATGCCGCCAGCCCGGGATAGCGTTGCATGGCATGAAGCAATGGCGGGAACCAACCGTGCGTGACTTCAAAATCGGCGCTCAGCAGTACATAATATTTGGCCTGTATCTGCTTTAAGCCTTCTGCATACCCATAAGCGAACCCCTTGTTTACCGGTAGATGTAATGTTTTCACGGTGGGGAAATGCGTATGGATATACGAGAGCGTATCATCCGTAGATGCGTTGTCTATAATAACTACCTCGTAGTCCTGGCCGGCTTCAGAAATAATTAATGGCAGGAATTGCTCGTGCCATTTCCTGCCATTATAGCTGAGAATCACAACAGCGGTATCTTGTGTAGACACAATCATTGCGCTGTTTATGAATGGTTATTTATACTTGGGTTGGTATAATGTGTTTTCCGGTACCTTTACGTCTGCGTTAGAATCGTACTTGTGCTCATAAAGCTTATAGCAGCCGGCCCATGTGAAAATGAAAAATCCGAAAAAGGACAACAGAAAAAGAAACCGGGATTTTGAGGGTTTGTCGTATTCAATGTCTACCGGATTTTCCGTGGTAAGCTCATCGTTTATTTCTTCCGTATGTTGTTCTGTATTCATTGCATGCGAAATTTGCCCCACAAAAATATGCCAATTCCTTTAAAATCACAATATTTTTACCGGATATTCGTTTAGAACCTGTTTTGAAAAATTATAAATACCGGAAATGCAACATCCCCCTCATTCCCCCTTCAACGGGGGACGATCACATCGCTTCAGGATGGAAGCATGATAAGCGCAACTGAGTAAATCGTCTCCCTTTGAAGGGAGATAGAGAGGGATGTGTGGACACAATATCGACTATGCGACAATATCTGAACTGGAAGACTTATCTGATCCTTGTGGCGCTTGTGATTGTTGCCGCATCGCTGATTTATACCAATCAGCTTGCGCGCCGTCTGGCACAGGAAGAAACAAAAAATGTGGAGCAGCTCGCGCTGGGCATCCGGACTATTATTACCTCCGCCAACGATCAGGAAGTGGACCTGGCCAGTAATGTGATCAGTCAGAACCGCACGATCCCGCTGATCATTACCGATGAAGAAGGCCGGATCATCGATTACAAGAATCTGGATACTGCCAGAATCGCAAAGGATCCTTTGTTCGCTTTACGGAAGCTCGAAGAATTCAAGCTGCTGCAACCTCCCATCATTTCCGATTATGGCGAGGGTATCAATTACATATACTACGGTCAGTCGCATCTGCTCACTCAATTGCGTTATTTCCCCTATGTGCAGTTGGCCATCATTTTTGTGTTCCTGGGTGTAGTGCTGATCGCATTGAGTACGGCGCACCGATCTATTCAGAACCAGGTCTGGGTAGGTCTGTCCAAAGAGACTGCGCACCAGATCGGTACGCCGCTGAGCTCTATTGAAGGATGGCTGGAATTGTTGAAAGAGCAGTATGGCGACCAGGAGGCTATTACAGAAATACAGAAAGACCTGGATCGGCTGAATCTGGTGGCAGACCGCTTCGGCAAGGTGGGCAGTATACCGCAACTGGAAGAAGAAGATCTGCTGGTGCGGTTGCGGGAGATGGTACGGTATATGCAGCGGCGTGCGCCCAGCAAGGTGAAGATCAGTCTCGAAACAGACGACACTGAGATCCCCGTGTTGCTGAGCGGTCCGTTGTTCGACTGGGTAATCGAAAACCTGATCCGCAATGCACTGGATGCCATGGACGGTGAGGGGAAAGTAATGATGCGGGTAAGTGACCATCAGCGCCAGATTATTATTGACGTTACGGATTCGGGTAAAGGAATGCCCAGGCACCAGGTTAAAAAAGTATTCCGCCCCGGGTTTACCACAAAAAAACGGGGCTGGGGGCTGGGTCTGTCACTGTCGAGGCGTATTATTGAGAAATATCATCATGGCTCCCTGTATGTCCGTCATTCTGAAATAGGGAAGGGTACTACGTTCCGCATTATCCTGAGACGGTAGCCCCTCTCAGCACAAAATATCCCCATACAATTTTGTTTTTGAAAAATTGTTTTTATCTTTCGATCTTCAAATAGTAAAGCAGAGCAGTTAAAGAGTGTTTCGCTTTGATCTTCCGGTAGTTAGCGGAAAAGCAAAGAATGGCTGCGCCTGGTACTGTTTGCCTCTGAACATATCTATACAAGAAAGATGAAACAATTTTTTTGCACTTTTGCGATCGCTACGCTGCTTACTACAGGAGCATATGCACAACCTCATCATGAATTCGGGATGATGGCCGGTGTATCCAATTATATCGGGGATCTTCAGGAGAAGGTATTTCCGGCATATAATTATAAACCGGTGGGCGGCCTGTTTTACAAATATTATATGAACCCACACATGGGTTTGCGTTTTGGGATATCCCGCACACAGATCGCAGGGGCTGACAGTTTATCGGAAGTGCAGCTGAAGCGTGAGCGGAATCTCCGCTTTGCCAGCAACGTTACGGAAGTGCATGGCGCGCTTGAAGTAAACATGCTGCCGGTAGAAGTGCATAAATTCAAATTTACTCCTTACGTCTTTGCCGGTCTCGCGGTGTATTACAGTAATCCTTTTACGGATGGCCCCAACAACGAAAAAGTATACCTCCGTCCTCTGGGCACGGAAGGGCAGGGATTGCCCGAATATCCGGACAGGAAAGAATATAATCTTGTGAATGTAGCATTCCCCATTGGCGGCGGGCTTAAATTCTTTGTCGGCAAAACGCTGATGATCACCACTGAGCTGGGCTTCCGTTACACGGCTACCGATTATCTTGATGATGTGAGCAAGTCGTATGTAAATATGGATGTTCTGGAACAGCACAAAGGCAAGCTGGCTGTAGACCTCGCTTACCGCGGCAACGAAAGCCCTTACTGGGACGGAAGCTACTATCCCGATTATAAATACCAGCGCGGCGACAGCAAGGCAAATGACTGGTATTGGTTCGGAGGTATTACTGCGGCCATTTATTTTGAAGCGTTCGGAAACGTTGCAGAATACTGGCAGACCAAATGCCCCGGCAGCAGAAAGTTTAAATGGGGATCGAGGTAAGTGAGTGTGTAAATCATTTTTTGTAGCCTGTTCTGAAAAGGACAGGCTGTTTACTTTGGGGGCGTTTTAATGTGGGAAATGTGTTGAATGTGACGAATGTGTCTATCACATTCAACACATTTCCCACATTCAACACATTTGTCACATTCCTGAATTTTCAAATTCCCTGTGAGTATTTCAACATTTCCATGACAAAACCTGCCGGTTTCCTAAAGCTTTAGGGCGTAGCTTTGCCGCCATAAAGGAATAATTATGAAATACACCGCTTTTTTAAGCCTCCCCGTTTTAGGACTTTGTCTCATCTCTTTATCACTGCATGCACAGTCAGACCCCAATGATCCGCTGCGCCATGATGATGAGAAACATTTCAAAAATATCCGCCAGCTTACCTTCGGCGGCGATAACGCTGAAGCTTATTTCGGGTTCGATAACGAGCATATCATATTTCAGCGCACCGATCCGAAAGACGGGATTATGTGCGATCAGATTTTTTACGGGAAAATTCCTTCGGCTGCCAAAGACAGCTTTCAGTATCATTTGGTAAGTACGGGCAAAGGACGCACTACCTGTGCTTATATCATGCCGGATAAAAAACATGTGCTGTATGCGTCTACGCATCTGGG
The DNA here is from genome assembly GCA_964527735.1 of uncultured Chitinophagaceae bacterium. Lineage (GTDB taxonomy): Bacteria > Bacteroidota > Bacteroidia > Chitinophagales > Chitinophagaceae > JBEBVQ01. The sequence continues at coordinate 59,532 of CAZGPG010000001.1, forward strand.
TGGCGATGAGTGCCCGCCCGTACCGGACCGTAACGTGCTTAAAAAATATGTATGGCCAATCTACGACAGCTACGATATTTTTGTGGCCGACCTGGAAGGGAATATCGTAAAGCAACTGACCAATGAGCCGGGTTATGACGGAGAAGCGACCATCTCACCCAAAGGAGACAAGATCGTATTTACGTCTATCCGCAATGGTGATCTCGACCTTTATACAATGGATATTGACGGCAGCAATGTAAAGCAGATAACGCATGAGCTGGGTTATGACGGCGGCGCCTGGTTCTCGCCGGACGGCACCAGGATACTCTGGCGTGCATCCCGCTTCAAGACCGAAGAAGAGGCTAATGAATACAAGCGTCTGCTTGGTGAAGGGCTGGTGATGCCTACGGAGATGGAACTGTTTGTTGCCGATGCGGACGGTAGTAATGCACGGCAGGTGACAAAGATAGGTCAGGCCAACTGGGCGCCCAATTTTATGCCTGATGGCAAGCGTATCATTTTTGCATCCAACCATGAATATGAGCGCGGTTTCCCGTTCAATATGTACATCATCAATATCGATGGTACCGGGCTCCGGAAAATATCCCACGACGGTGGATTTGACGCATTCCCGATGTTTTCGCCGGATGGGAAAAAGCTGATCTTCAGCTCCAACCGTAATAATGGCGGCACCCGCGACACGAACGTATTTATCTGCGACTGGGTAGATTAAATGGTGATGTTCTGAGGCATTAACCCAATACATGCCGGTTGGCAGTCTCTATTTCTTCACCGCTGATGCTGTGCGGCTTGTCCGGGTAGATTGTCGTAAGTACATCTCCGTGCAATGCCCGTATGGTTTCAGCGGTTTCTTCTATCCGCGATAATGGTACATGGGGGTCATTATCTCCCGCACTGATGTGTATCGGCGTACCGGCAAAATCTCCCTGATAATGATCTTTATTAAGCGTTGCTCCGATGAGCCCGCCGGTGAAGGCAATAATCCCTCCGTAACGCCGGGCATTTCTTGTCGTATACTCCAGCATAAGGCAGGCGCCTTGCGAAAAGCCAACGAAGTAAATATGCTCATAAGTAAAGCCTGCCTGCAGCGCGGCGGATACCGCCTGGTCTACTGAAGACAAGGCCGCATCAAGCCATGGCTGGTTCTGATTTTCCGGGGCCATAAAGCTGTAAGGATACCAGGTGTTGCTGGTGGCGCGGGGCGCCAGCGCCCATACCTCATCTGCTTTCAGATGAGGCGCCAGCGGAAGCATGTCTTCCGGTGAGCCTCCCCGACCGTGAATCAGTACCAATACTTTATTTGCCTGCTCCGGCGGAGTGCCTGCTTGTACCAATGGGTTTGTATGCATCGTAATGTTTTTATTTAGTCCAGTTTAGGCAGAATTGTTTCCAGCCGTTCGCGGAAGCCTTCGTATTGTGGGGGCAGCATCAAGCCGCTGCCTAACGCTCCTACTGTTTCATCGGTGGTAAAGCCCGGATTATCCGTAGCTATTTCGAACAATACGCCACCGGGTTCCCTGAAATACAGCGAGTAGAAATAGTTGCGATCGATTTTTTCGGTGATATGCAGCCCCTGCTGCCGTACTTTTTCCCTGAAGTGCATCAGCGTCTCTTCGTTGGGCACCCGGAATGCCACATGATGGACAGATCCTCCGGCGACAAGACCTTCCGGTTCTCCGGGCGCTTCCACGATGTCCACGATAGCGGCTTCGGATACCGCATCGGTGATAAACCGGTAACGATTTACCTCTTGCTGCAACAGCCGGTAGCCGAATACATCGGTCAGTATGCGGGCCGTAGCATCCATTTTATGGGTAGTGATGGTGATATGATGAAAGCCTCTGGTGGCATGTCCGGCCCTTACTTCCTCTGTTTCCCAGGGTTTCCGTGTGTCTGGTTTCGCGGGTACCGTAAGTTCAAATTTAAGTCCGTCGGGATCGAGGAAGGTCAGGTATTGCTCGCCGAACTTCTCGGCTACGTTGTTATATATGACGTTATTTTCGTCCAGCCGTTTCTTCCAGAAATCAAGGCTGCCTTCGGGCACGGCGTAGCCGATCTCGGTCACTTGTCTGGCGCCGCGTTTTCCGGTACGCACTTTATCGCCCCAGGGGAAAAAGGTAAGGATAGTGCCGGGGTCGCCCGTTTCGTTGCCAAAATAAAAATGGTATGTTTCGGGATCATCGAAATTGACGGTTTTTTTCACCAGCCTGAGACCCAGGATGCGGGTATAGAAATCGTGATTCCGCCGGGCGTCGCCTGCAATGGCCGTGATATGGTGAAAGCCTGTTATCTGGTTCATGGCTGTTTGTTTTATAATGCAAAGTTCCTTTGATTATCATTATGCGCCATTGATCTATGACAAGAAGTTCGTGCCATGAAAAAAGTTGCCCCCGGATGCTTTTGCGGCATCTTCCTTAGTCTGAATCACGGATTATCCGGATTGACAGATTCCACGGACAAAATCCGTGCTATCGGTGTAATCCCCACGTATCTGGATCACGGATTACACGGATTGACAGATAGCATAGACAAAAATCCGTGCTATCCGTGTAATCCCGATAAATCCGTGACGCTGATAATAAAGTATCGTGCAGGATATCCGCGACAGCGCTGTAAATCATTTCCCCTCCGGTAGGAATTCATACCCGATATCCCTCCGGTAGTACTGTCCGTCATATGTTATTTGCGCTGCCTGCTCATAGCTTTGCGCTAATGCCGCACCCAGCGTTCCACCCAGCGATGTGACGGCAAGCACACGGCCACCGGTGGTTACAACATTGTTATCTCTTTTTGCTGTGCCGGCATGGAATACCAGGCTATCTTTCACTTTGTCCGGGCCGGTAATGATCTTCCCCCTGGTATAAGTGCCGGGGTATCCTTCCGACACCAGCATGACTGTACAGGCTGCGTGTGGGCTGTGTTTTACGGTCGCTGCATCCAGCTTGCCTTCGTGCATCATCACGACTAGCTCAACGAGGTCGTTCTCCAGCCGTGGCATCACTACTTCTGTTTCCGGGTCGCCCATGCGGCAGTTATATTCGATCACATAAGGATCCTCGCCTACTTTGATCAGCCCGAAGAAAATGAAGCCATGGTAAATGATATTTTCCTGTTTTAATCCTGCAACCGTCGGGTCGATGATCCGTTCTGTTATTTTCTGCATGAATGTTTCATCCGCGAACGGAACGGGAGAAATGGCGCCCATGCCGCCGGTGTTCGGCCCGGTATCACCTTCGCCGATGCGTTTATAATCTTTGGCTTCCGGCAGACGCACGTAATGTGTACCGTCGGTCAGCACAAAAACAGATAATTCGATACCGTCGAGAAATTGTTCTACAACCACTTTTTTACCGGCCTCACCAAATATCGACTCCCGGATCATGGCCGTGAATGATTGTATGGCTTCATCCAGGCTTTGGGCGATAACCACACCTTTGCCGGCGGCAAGCCCGTCTGCCTTCAGTACGATGGGCAGCGGAAGGCTTTTCAGGTAGTTAAGCCCTTCGTCGAAGCTATCACTGGTGAACTCCCGGTAGGCCGCGGTAGGTATATTGTGCCGCTGCATGAACTTCTTGGAGAACGCCTTGCTGCCTTCGAGCTGTGCGCCGTCTTTTGATGGCCCTGCCACGATGATGTGCTTCAGGGCTTCATCTTGTTTCACGAAATCATAGATGCCGGCTACCAGCGGATCTTCCGGACCGGGGATCAGTATGTCTATGTTTTGGCTGAGACATATTTCCTTAACCGCTTCAAAATCGGTGACATTCAGGGAGAGATTAACGCCGTAAGCTTCTGTACCTCCGTTCCCCGGGGCAATAAACAATTTGCTGCACAGCGGGCTTTGGCTGATTTTCCAGGCGAAGGCGGATTCGCGGCCACCGCCGCCGAGGATGAGTATATTGTAAGACATGATCGTGAAATTAAATTGTAGCCGGAGCTAACTGCGTACGTAGAATTTATCTATATTCAACCCGCAAAAATATCCAACAAAGCCATACTTTCAGAAAAAATCTGCTTATGAATCAGACAAATGCAGCTGCTGCAGCAAAACACCCTAAAGGTTTGTATGTTTTGTTCTTCACAGAAATGTGGGAACGCTTCGGGTATTACCTGATGCTGGGGATATTTTCCCTGTATATGCTGGATGCGGTTGATAACGGGGGAATGGGTTTCCCGGCTCAGAAAAAATCTGATATCTACGGCACCTACATCGGCCTGGTTTACCTCACTCCGTTTATCGGTGGTCTGCTGGCCGACCGGATACTCGGGTACCGGATGGCCATCCTGGTCGGTGGTCTGCTGATGGCTGCGGGGTATATTGGTCTCGCCATGCCCGGGGAAGGCATGTTTTATATTTCCCTGCTACTGATCATATTGGGTAACGGGTTTTTTAAGCCCAACATCTCCACCCTTGTCGGTAATCTGTACAACGATGACCGTTATAAGGCCAATAAAGATGCCGGTTACAATATTTTTTACATGGGCATCAACATCGGGGCTTTTGTCTGCAACTTCGTAGCCGCTTATATGCGGATCAACTTTGGCTGGGGATGGGCATTTGCAGCGGCCGGCGTGGGTATGCTTGTAGGGGTTATCATCTTCCTGGCCGGTACGAAGCATATTAAATCGGCAGACGTGCTGAAGCCGGCACAAAAGGAAGACCTTTCCCTGGCTAAGATCTTTGCATTCGTACTGCTGCCGGTTTTTGTATTCGGCACTATAGGTTATTTCATCAATGGCGTTACAGGCGCGGATAATCCGCATGGCAACATCTTTGGTACGGATTCCAATGATGCTTTCCTGTTTGGTTGCATCCCGGTCATTGTTTTTTATATTTCCCTTTGGGTAAGGAGCGCCAAAGAAGATAAGAATGCGATCGGCGCCCTGTTGTCGGTGTTTTTCTGTGTGATCGTATTCTGGGCGGTATTTCACCAGAACGGGGATGCGCTCACGGTATGGGCCAAAGATTTTACCGATCGTGAAATGCCTGCGACAGTGGCTACTGTTGCGGAAAAAATGAACATGGCGGAAAAGGTGACATATGACCCCGCTGCAACGGAAGGCACTTATTTCGAGAACCTGCCGGAGGAAAAACGCCCGGCTGAAGGTAGTTCACTGCTGCTGTTCTCTACTGAATTATACCAGTCTGTAAATCCGTTTTGGGTGGTACTGCTGACGCCGATCATCGTGGGTGTATTCGGCTGGCTGCGTACGAAGAAGAAAGAACCGTCCACACCGGCCAAGATCGCGCTGGGCTTGTTTATTACCGGTCTCTCGACCCTGGTGATGGTAGGCGCCGTGTCGGCTGCGCAAGGTGGAGATGTGAAGGCTTCGAGCTGGTGGCTGATCATGTCGTACGGGGTTATTACGGTGGGTGAGCTGTGCCTGTCGCCCATGGGACTTTCGCTGGTATCCAAGCTAAGCCCGCCCCGGCTTACCGCGTTGATGATGGGCGGCTGGTTCCTCTCTACATCTGTCGGGAATAAGCTCTCCGGGGTATTGTCGGGTTTATGGGAAGGGTTTGATAATAAAGCCAATTTCTTCCTGATGAACTTTGGGCTCTGCCTGGTAGCAACGTTTATGCTGTTACTGCTGCTGCGCTGGCTGAGAAGGGTGATGCAGGAGAAGAATATTTATTAATGGCTGTGCTGTGTCTGCGCTTATTGCCCGGGTGCAATTTTCCACTCCGTCATCCTGACGGGATCCCACGTAATGTGTATCCATGTTTCGTGGGATCCTTCGCTTTACACTACCATTGACGTATTTTATAAGTTTTTTGTAATCAACACCCCTCTCTATCTCCCCTGAAGGGGAGACGATTGCTTCATATAGCAGATAAGCGCTCGTCTATGGTACGGAGCAGGCGTCCCTCCTTGAGGAGGGAGTGAGGGAGGGTGTTCTTACCGTAGCAGACCATCTCCGTCATTTTTATTTCCAAAATGAACCCTCAGGATGACACCGTTGAATGACACCCCGTTTGATCCTGTATTGTTTTTTTATCTGAAACTATTTTACCTTTGGAGCCCTTTCTGCGGAAGTAGCTCACCTGGTAGAGCGACAGCTTCCCAAGCTGTAGGTAGCGGGTTCGAGTCCCGTCTTCCGCTCAAAATAAGACCGGGAGGATGGCAGTTTTCGCGCCATCCTCCCGGTCTTATTTTATATACCTCCCGACTCCCGTTTCTCCAGGTAATCATCCAGCTCGCTCAGTGCAAATGTATCCCTGATACGTACACCTTTTTCCGTCTGTTGGATGCTGGCGCATTCGATCTTCGGGTCGTGCTCAAAGAACAGGATCCAGTCGTTGGCTGCAGCTTCATTAAGTATTTGCTGCTTTTCACGTAACGTATCCAGCGGGCGCATATCATACGCCATTACCCAGGGAATGGAGATATGGGAAGCGCTGGGCAGCAGGTCGGCACAATAGAGGATCGTTGTGTTCTTGTATTTTATCTGGGGCAGCATCATGGCATCTGTATGGCCATTTATATAACGTACCCGGAAATCTTCTATCCACTCTTCACCGTCGGCGCTTTCCACAAACCGGAGCTGTCCGCCCGTTTCCAGCGGTAATATATTTTCTTTCAGAAAAGATGCTTTCTCCCGTGCATTCGGATTGGTAGCTGACGACCAGTGTTTGTGATTGCTCCAGAATAAAGCTTTGGAGAACGCGGGAACCGGCACGCCATTTTCAATCTTAACAGAGCCGCCGCAATGATCGAAATGCAGATGCGTATGAAATACGTCAGTGATATCGTCTGTCGTAAATCCATGTTTGCCCAGTGAGCTTTCGATAGAATCTTCGCCATGCGGGTGGTAATGGCTGAAGAATTTCTCATCCTGCTTGTTGCCCATGCCGCTGTCTATCAGGATAAGATGATTGCCATGCTCCACCAGCAGGCAACGCATAGCCCAGGTGCACATGTTATTATCATCGGCCGGGTTCACTTTCTGCCACAGGCTTTTGGGCACTACGCCATACATGGCGCCGCCATCCAGTTTGAAGTACCCGCTGTTAATTGTATATAGTTTCATGGTGTCCGTTTATTAAATTGAATGAGCCGTAGGGTCATTTTTTGATCTCCGTATGGCAAGATACAAAATCACGGCTCCTGTAGCAAAAAATACGATCAGGGCGATGATGGAATGACGCATGCTCAGGATGTGGTCAATATACCCGAAGCAAAACATGCCGATCACAATAGCGATTTTCTCCGTGACATCATAAAAACTGAAAAAGGATGTCGTATCTTTTGTCGGCGGGATCATCTTGGCGTAAGTGGAGCGGCTCAGCGATTGGATGCCGCCCATCACCAGCCCTACTACTGCGGCAAGGATGTAAAACTGGCTGGCGGTGGTGGTATAATAAGCTGCGATACATACCCCGATCCATATCAGCACGACTCCTAACAATACCCTCAGATTACCCAGCTTTTCGGATAACCGCGCCATGAAAAACGCCCCGGCAATGGCTACGAGCTGTATGATCAGGATCGTACCGATCAGCGCTTCCGTAGGCAGCGCCAGCTCTTTGCTGCCGAAAATGGTCGCTGCCAGCATCACAGTCTGCACGCCCATGCTGTAAAACAGGAATGCGGCCAGGTAGGTTTTCAGCGTGGGCATATGCTTTACCTGCAGCCATACTTTTTTCAGCTCGCGGAATCCATTGGTCAGCAGGTTTCCTGGTGACTTCGTATATAATGGTTGTCCTTTAGGTAGCCGTGCAAATGGTATCTGTGCCCATCCTATCCACCACAGGCCTACCAGCAGGAAGGAAAGACGGGGCGGAAAGGTGCTGTCGGTGATGCCAAACGCGTCGGGCATCAGCACAAAAACGAAGCAAACGATCTGTAACAATACGCTGCCGATATAGCCATAGGCAAATCCCCGCGCACTCAGCCGGTCGTGCTCTTCCGGCGAAGCGATCTCCGGCAGATAGGCATTATAGAATACAAAGCTGCCGCAGAAGCCAATCGCTGCCAGCACGAACAGTATCATGCTCATTTCCAGCGTGTCGCTGGTAAAAAAATACAGACCGCAGCAGGAAAGAGCGCCGAGGTAACAAAAGAATTTCATGAAAAGCTTCTTGTTGCCCGTATAGTCTGCTATCGAAGAAAGGATGGGGGAGATGAGCGCAATGATGAGGTAGGCTGCTGCCAGCGCGTAATCGAACAAGGCGCTGTTCTTGACCGTAAACCCGAAGAACGAAACCTGGTCATTGATGATCTGTCCGTTTTCCCTTATCGTGGTGATAGCGGTATAATAGGCCGGGAAGATAGTGGACGTGATCACCAGGTTGTATGCGCTGTTGGCCCAATCGTACATCGCCCAGGCACGATGCACTTTCTTTTTTTCTTTTATGCTTGCGGGGGTAGTTGTTGTGTGCATGATATGGGGATTTATCGTAGAGACGCGATTTATCGCGTCTCCCTCCGCGATACCGGAGACGCGATAAATCGCGTCTCTACGAACGGGCGATTGTATTTAAGGTGCATTTTCAAATCAGGCAACCATATAATTACACAGCTTATACAGCATCCGGGCGCCCACAATGCTATCTACCGTTTCCTGCTCGCCGGCGCCGGGCGAAACTTCGTTCAGGTCGAAACCGATGATCTCCCGGCCGCTTTCGTGCAGCAGTTTTAGCAGATAGGATATCTGTGCGGTCTCGAACCCGCCCGGTACCGGCGTGCCGGTATTGGGGCAGAGCTTCGGGTCAAGCCCGTCTATGTCGAAGCTGATATATACTTTCTGCGGCAGGTCATTAATAATATCCAGGCATATCTGCTTCCAGGTAATGCCTTCGAACTGCTTTTCTTTGATGTCCTGGTCAAACCAGGTTTTGACCCGTTCCGGGTTGGTCCGGATGAGATTTACTTCCTCATCGCAATAATCCCTTATGCCTACCTGTACCAGGTGCGAAACTTGCGGGATCATATCCAGTACGTTATACATGATAGAGGCGTGAGAATAGGTGAATCCTTCATATGCTTTACGCAGATCGGCGTGGGCATCGATCTGGAGCACGCCGAAAGATTCATGGACTTCCGAGAGCGCCTTGATAAAACCGAGTGGCGTGCTGTGGTCACCTCCGACCAGCCCGACTTTTTTTCCCTGCTTCAACAGGTCGCGGGTAGCCTCGCATACCCAGTCCAGCAGCATGGCGCCTCCTTCGTTCACCTCATCCAGCTTGTGCTGCAACTGCTCATTGTCGGATACATTTCCTCCTTCCACAAGGTGGGAGATGATGAGCTCGGCACAGGAACGGAGATAGTCGCTTTTCCGGCGGAGGTTTTTGTCGGAAGGAAGCATAAAAAAACCTTTTTTCCAGCCACCTGTAACGTCCGGGTCATAGAGGTCGATCTGCATAGATGCTTCGAAGATATGTTCCGGTGCGCGTGCCGTACCGTTCCTGTAAGAGACGGTTACTTCCCAGGGTACGGGCAACAGCACCAGCGCTGCGTTTTCCTGTGAGAAGGGCAACCCGAATATGTTGTTGGAAGCCAGTCCTACAGAGTTGGGGTCGAACGAAGATAGATCGGTATTCATTTGCCTGTTTTAAAGGGAACAAAAATATAACTTTTGATGGTGGCGCGCTGCTTGTGATTTATGGCAGACATATAATTTCCTTTATCCTAACTTCGCGCTTCCTTATACAGAAAGCGGGATGCAAACGGAAGCGGTAAAAACGATACGGCTGGCTTTCCCGATCATTATCGGCGAGTTGGCACAGATGGCGTTGCATATCATTGATACGGCAATGGTGGGCGCAGTCAGCTATAAGCAACTGGCTGCTGCTGCACTGGTGATCAATGTGATGAACATCCCTTTTGTGGTCGGTATCGGCATGACCATATCGGTATCCCAGATGGTGTCTATGGCACATGGCCGGCGGGACGGGCAGCTCGTGTCGCATTACCTGTTCAACGGATTTTGTCTCTGTGCCATTACGGCGGTGATCATTTCTTTATCGATGGTGCTGGGGCGGCCGTTATTGTATCATTTGGGCCAGGACCCCGAAGTGGTGGAGCTTGCTTTGCCTTTCATGGAGCTTATGGGCTATTCCATCATCCCCATGTTATTGTTCATGACCCTCAAGCAGTTTACCGACGGGCTGGAATATACCCGTACGGCGATGATACTTTCCCTGGCGGGTATGCCGGTGAACATCCTGCTCAACTGGCTGCTGATCTATGGTAACTGGGGCTTTCCCCGCCTGGAGCTTACCGGCGCCGGCTGGGGGACGCTGATTACACGTACACTCTTGTTTTTTGCGTTAGGTATTGTGGTGCTGCGACACAAAATATTCGGCCGCTATATCGCGGTGTACACCCGGCAGTGGAAGCTGCGCCGCCGGACAATCGGTGAACTGCTGCATATCGGTGTGCCAAGCAGTATGCAGATTGGTATGGAGGCAGGGGCTTTTGCCGTATCGGGTATCATTATCGGCACTATCAGTGCAGTAGCACAGGCGGCGCATCAGATAGCCCTGAGTTGTGCTGCTTTTACCTTTATGGTGTCAATGGGGTTGTCGCAAGCGGCATCTATCCGCGTTAGCAATGCGTATGGGCGGGGGGATTGGTTCAAGATATCCCGGATTGGGAAAAGCACGCTGATCACAGCGCTTGGCTACGGTATGTTCTGCGCATTGGGCTTTACATTGTTCCGGAATATGCTGCCGGGATTGTTTAATGATAATGAAGCGGTACTGCAACTGGCTGCTATGCTGCTGTTATTTGCAGCGGTGTTTCAGATATCCGACAGTACGCAGGCGATCGGAGCAGGTTTGCTGCGGGGGATCAAAGACGTGAAAGTGCCTACGGTATTTGTAGGTATTGCTTACTGGCTGATTGGCCTGCCAGCGGGTTGCGTCCTGGCGTTCGTTTTCGATCTCGGGGCACAGGGTATGTGGCTGGGTTTTATCATCGGGCTCACGATCTCGGCCGTTCTTCTTACCGGGCGCTTTCTCAGGACTGCCGGGAAATATATACGTACGTAGAGACGCGATGTATCGCGTCTCTACGTATTTTGATTAACTACCCCTCGTACCGCCTGTTTTAACTGTCTTCGGGGCATGTACCGGTTTTTTATTTACCGCCGTGGTTTTATTAAGGCCGGGTATGTTCTTCTTTGCATTTTTATTGTTTTTGCCGGCGTTTTTTTTATTATTGGATAGCAGTGACATAGCGAGCGTTTATAAATGAATAATGTACGAAGCTAAATTACGCATTCTTTACCATATTCGATGGGCTACCCCTTGGCAGGGTGTATTTCAGATCTTCGCATTTTTTTAGTGGTATAATATCCTCGTTCCTTTGCTATCCACAGAAACACCCCTCACGTTCTCCCCTCAAGGGGAGACGATTACATCGTTGTAATACAGGCGCCTCTGTCAGGGACAGGATGTGATCGTCCCTCTTCGAGGAGGGAGTGAGGGAGGTGTTCTTATTGTTATAATGCCTTTCACGATGCGAAGATTTGAAATGCACCCCCTTGGCAATAGCGTTCCTGTAGTCCGGAAAATATTTACCGGGGCTTACAGTATTCTTCTATAACTTGCCGGTTGTGTTTTAAATAATTCTTGCGTGAAGCTTGCTTTTTATAAATATCAGGGAACGGGAAATGATTTCATACTGCTCGATAACAGGGACGGTGTGATCCGGCTTACTCATGATGATGTGGCGCGTTTGTGCCACCGCCGTTTCGGGATCGGCGCAGACGGACTGATGCTGCTCGAACAGGCGGAAAATGCTGATTTTCACATGGTTTACTATAATGCTGATGGTAACCAGAGCTCCATGTGCGGAAACGGGGGGCGTTGTATCGCCGCATTTGCCCGGCAGCTTGGCATTACAGGCGACGAAACGGTGTTTTCTGCGATAGACGGTCTGCACCGGGCTGTTCATACTGCGGGGAATATTGTGAGCCTCCATATGCAGGATGTATCCGGCATCGGAGAGCAGGAAGGGGGGACGGTGCTTAATACCGGTTCTCCGCATTATATACGCTGGGTAGATGAGGATGTGCGCCTGGTAAATGTTTTTGCCGAAGGCCGGGCCATACGGAATCTCCCTGCCTTTCAACCCGAAGGGATCAATGTGAATTTTGTACAACGCCTGGATGATGCTCTATGGGTACGCACCTACGAGCGTGGAGTAGAGGATGAAACATTCAGTTGCGGCACCGGAGTGACTGCAGCTGCCATCGCAGCCAGTGAACAGGGAACAGGTACATTTCATACACATATCCGGACACTGGGCGGTAACCTTGAAGTGACATTTTTGAAAGACACGCCACAGACAGCTAAAGAAGTATTGCTGACCGGCCCGGCGGTGCTTGTTTTTGAAGGTACCATTGAATGGTAGCAGGGGGGCATTTCAAATCTTTACTCGCTTTCATTTCGACAGGCTCAATGACCGTCTTTTAATGTTGGTTGCTGAGCCTGTCGAAGCAAAATTCAGTTTTGGATAGCCAAGATTTGAAATGCATCCATGGTAACAGTGTGCCGGTTTATTCCTCGGTTTTTTTCTTGCCCTGGAATGTCTTTTTGACCACCTGGCCGGCGGTGGTTAAGAGGATCTTAAGATCCAGCCAGATACTGCGGTTTTTCAGGTAATAAACGTCCCATTGGATCCGTTTGCGCAGATCCCGTTCCATATTGATCTCACCCATATAGCCTTTGATCTGTGCCATCCCGGTCATTCCGGGCATAGCTTCATGCCGCAGGTTGTAATAAGGGATCATCTGTCCGTAGTGCCGTGTGTGGTACAGCATGTGCGGCCGCGGACCCACAACGCTCATGTCGCCGAGCAATACATTGAATAGCTGCGGGGTTTCGTCCAGATGCGTCAGGCGAAGCAGCTTCCCGATCATCGTGATGCGCTTATCATTGGCTGAAGCCTGCCTGGTGTCAGCTTCCGCGTTGATGTGCATCGTACGGAACTTAAAACAGTCGAATACCACACCCATATGTCCGGTGCGTTTCTGGATGAAAAATACAGGCCCTTTGGATGTTATTTTTATTAATACGGCAACGATCGGGAACAGCCAGGACATGATCAATATAATGAAAAACATGGAGATAGCTATGTCCATGATCCGTTTCGTGGTATGGTAATAAGCCGGTGGCTGGTATACCATATACCGCTGGTTGATTTCCCGGAACATCTCGCGGATTTCCGCAATGTCTGATTGCTGCTGAGGTGGGCGCTGAGACCGTTCTATAGGTATTGATATAGGAAACGATTGTTGCATGATTCAAATAGGGTGAAAAATATTCCTGTTGCTGTTCGCAGACAGGTGGGGGGTTATATTTTCAGTTGCAAAGTTGCGAAAATTATTTCAAACTACTTAATAATAAATTAACAATACTGTGACTTTTCCCGGGCCGATATGTTATATATATCCCAACAAACACCGGCGCGTGGATAAAATTCAGGTTTATGATCAATTTAATGTGGTGAATGTGGGAAATGTGATGAATGTGTTTATCACATTTCCCACATTTTCAAACAAGATGAAGAACACTACTTTTGCAATATGGATCTCCGACAACTTTTTCTCCGCCACGTGGCGCAAACTTCACCTGCTCCGGCAGGTCTTGAGATTACGGCAGCCCGGGGAAGCTACCTTTATGACGCAGGCGGAAAATCATATCTTGACCTGATCGGCGGCATCAGCGTATGTAATGTTGGTCATTGTCATCCGGCTGTGGTAACGGCGATAAAGCATCAGGCGGAACAGTACCTGCACGTCATGGTGTATGGTGAAACGATACAAAGTCCGCAGGTGCAGTATGCACGTGCGCTGACGGAAATATTACCGGCGCCGCTCGATTGCATCTATTTTACCAACTCCGGCGCCGAGGCCACGGAAGGCGCACTGAAACTGGCGCGGCGGGCTACCGGCCGGACAGATATCATTAGCTGCAACAGGAGTTATCATGGCAACACATTGGGGGCATTGAGCGTAATGGGTGATGAATACTGGAGAAATGCCTTCAGGCCGTTAATGCCCGGCGTCCGGCGGTATGATTATAACGGGCAGCAGCTAATAGACGCGATCAATGACCAGACCGCCTGCGTGATCATTGAAACCATACAGGCAGAGGCCGGGGTAATCTGCCCGGACGAAGCCTGGCTCCGGGCATTACGGAAAAAATGCAGCGAAACCGGGGTTTTATTGATCATGGACGAGATACAATGCGGCTTCGGGCGTACCGGCGCCACCTGGGGGTTCGAACATTATGGCGTTGTCCCGGATATTGTGTTGCTGGGCAAAGCGCTGGGAGGCGGTATGCCGTTGGGCGCTTTTGTGTCGGCACGGGAGCATATGCAGGTACTGACCGCTAATCCGGTATTGGGGCACCTTACAACATTCGGCGGACATCCGGTGTCCTGTGCTGCCGGACTGGCTGCATTGCAGGTGCTTGCAGATGAAGCGTTGATACCTGCCGTTGCAGCAAAAGAGCAGCTATTCCTGCAACTGTTACAGCATCCGCATATCAGGGAAGTCAGGAGTAAGGGGTTATTAATCGCGGTGGAGCTGCACGATGAATCGCAGGTAGCGATAGCATTGCAGCGTTGCCTGCAGCAGGGGGTTTTCTCCGACTGGTTCCTGTTTGCTCCCGGCTGTATCCGTATAGCGCCGCCGCTTACCATCAGTGAAGCGGAGATAGAGAAGGGATGTGCCGTACTGCTTGATTGCCTTTAGATACCGCACCTTATATGTCGAAGGATATTAAAATTATACCTACTTTTGCTCCGCTTTTTAATGAGATAAGATGCATATAACAATTATAGGAACAGGATATGTTGGGTTGGTGACAGGCACTTGTTTTGCGGAAACCGGAAATCATGTGGTGTGTGTAGACATTGACGAGAAAAAGGTGAACCGGCTCCGCACCGGAGAAACACCGATATACGAACCGGGGCTGGATGTTTTGCTGGAACGTAATATCAAAGAAAAACGGATTGAGTTTACAACCTCCCTGGACGAAGGCCTCCGGGATGCACAGATCATTTTTCTGGCGCTCCCTACACCGCCGGGTAAGGACGGCGCCGCTGATCTCCAGTTTGTGCTGGATGTGGCTGCCCAGCTTAGCAACAAAATATCACGTTATACGGTAATTGTAAACAAGAGTACGGTGCCGGTGGGTACAGCCGAAAAAGTAACCAGGGTGCTTGCGCTTAATCTTGACCGTTCGCTGTTTGATGTTGTGTCCAATCCTGAATTCCTGAGAGAAGGCGTTGCGGTGGAAGATTTCCTGAAGCCTGATCGTGTGGTGGTGGGCACAAGCTCTGATCGTGCACGCAAGCTGATGGACGAGCTGTATCAGCCTTTTGTTCGCCAGGGAAATCCGATCTACTTTATGGACGAACGCTCTGCCGAAATGACCAAGTATGCAGCCAATTCCTACCTGGCTTTGCGTATATCGTTTATGAACGAAATGGCCAACCTCTGTGAAAGAGCAGGCGCCAATGTGGATTCTGTACGGATCGGGATGGGTAGCGACAGCCGTATCGGTAAACGTTTCCTCTTCCCCGGTGTGGGATATGGCGGCAGCTGCTTCCCGAAAGATGTGAAAGCGCTTGCGCGTACCGCAAGGGAGCATGATTACGACTTCAGCATTATCGAGACGGTGATACAGGTTAACGAACGCCAGAAGACGGTGCTCGGCAAGAAGATAAAAGCGTATTTCGGGAATGATCTGAGTGGTAAAATATTTGCCGTCTGGGGGCTGGCATTCAAGCCCGAAACTGATGATATCAGGGAAGCGCCGGCACTTGAGCTGATCCGGGAGCTACTGGATGCCGGCGCCACGATACGGGCTTTTGATCCCGAAGCAATGGATAATGTGAAGCAGGTATTCGGCGACAAAATTTATTTCGCCACCGATCAGTATGATGCGCTTGAAGGCGTACATGCCCTGGCGATCGTTACCGAATGGAGCGCATTCCGCAATCCTGATTTTGAGCAGATAGAACAACGGATGGGACATCCCACTATCTTTGACGGACGTAATGTATATAGTCTCGAGAAAATGGAAGAACTGGGCTTTTACTACGAAAGTATCGGCCGTAAGGTAGTGAACGAACAGGTGCGTAAGCTGCAGCCGAGATAAGTCTTCGAACCAATATATTAATCAACAAACATGCCCACAGTGCAAAAACGCGTATTAGTTACCGGCGCCGCCGGTTTTCTCGGATCTCATCTTTGCGACCGTTTTCTGAAAGAAGGTTATGAAGTGATCGGGATGGATAACCTCCTGACAGGGAATATCCGGAATATCGAGCACTTGTTTCCCCTGAAAGAATTTTCTTTTTGCCATCATGATGTAACAAAGTTTGTGCACATCCCCGGCAAACTCGACTATATCATGCATTTTGCATCCCCGGCAAGCCCGATAGATTATCTGAAGATGCCGATCCAAACGCTCAAGGTAGGCGCTCTGGGAACGCATAACCTGCTGGGCCTGGCTAAAGCCAAGAATGCCCGGATACTGGTAGCATCCACGTCTGAAGTGTACGGAGATCCGCTGGTACATCCGCAGACGGAAGCGTATTGGGGTAATGTAAATCCCATCGGACCACGCGGCGTATATGATGAAGCCAAGCGTTTCATGGAGTCGATTACAATGGCATACCATAATTTCCACAACGTAGAGACCCGTATCGTGCGGATCTTCAACACGTATGGTCCGCGCATGCGCCTTGATGACGGCCGTGCACTGCCAACTTTTATGAGCCAGGCGCTCAATAATGAAGACATCACTGTTTTTGGCGACGGCTCGCAGACCCGTTCATTCTGCTATGTAGACGACCTGGTGGAGGGCATCTACCGGTTGCTGCTTTCTGATTATCATTTGCCTGTGAACATAGGCAATCCGTCGGAGATCACGCTACAGCAGTTTGCGGAAGAGGTGCAGGCATTGACCGGCACCAGTGCCCCGATCGTATACAGGCCCTTGCCGCAGGATGATCCCAAACAGCGCCGGCCGGATATTACCAAAGCAAAAGAACTGCTGGGCTGGGAGCCGAAAGTAGAGCGCAACGAAGGCTTGAAGCGCACGCTGGAATATTTTCGGCAGAATCTTAATGGTTAGTTGTTAATGATTAATTGTTAATGGTTAATGCGGTCATTAATCATTAACAATTAAGATTGGATTTTGTAGTTTTGATAATGGCTGTTAGTAATTTAATGAGTTCAGTAGCGTCCTGATGTATATACTCAAATTGTTCTCTATCTAAATAGCCGGTTTCTTTCAGTAGCTCAAGCCAATATAAGGTCTCATTGATTTCTTTTTGAGCCATAGCCATTTTATGCTTAAAATCATTTTTGGTTTCTGCATGTTCTGCCTCGCGTACCATTGCTCCAACACTCGTCCCGCTTCTTAATAGCTGCTTTGATAATACAAACTCCTTTTCTGTTCACATAAGTACTGATACAGCTTTACAATTCGTACTGCAAAAGCAAGACTCTTCTTCTTAATAATATTCTCTTTCATCACTACGCCAACAATTTGCTATTTACAAAATTAACCATTAATAATTAATCATTGATCATTAACAATTAATCAAGTATGCCCGTTTCGATAGTTTTGCGTATCAGCTCTGCCATATTTCTTACATCGAATTTGAGAAGCAGATTGGAGCGGTAATATTCTACTGTACGGCGCCCCAGAAAGATCTTTTCTGATATTTCCGGTATAGAGTACCCTTTCACCGTCAATTCGAGCACTTCCCTTTCTTTGACGGTCAGGGAAGGTTTCAGCATTTCCTTGCTCTTCAGCTTGTCTCTGAACCTGTCCAGCTTTTCCTGTAAGGCCTGCTCCAGGAAAATGCCGCCGGCATGGACTGTTTCAATTGCGTGCACGATGACGGAAGAGGCGGAGTTCTTCAGCACATAGCCGGATACGCCTTCCTTCAGCATGTTATAGATATACAGGGCGCTGTCGATGCCGGTCAGCACGAGTATGCGGATATGAGGGTACAGTTTTAATATTTCCGGCGCCAGCTTGTCGCTGGTAATATCTGTAAGCTGGATGTCGAGCAGTAGTACATCCGGCTGTTGCTCCGCAAGCCCTTGCATGAGGGTTGCGCCTGAGTTATAGATATTGCCGAGCACAATATGCGGATGGGCGGCGAGCATATGCTGCAATCCGTCGGTGATCATGGGGTGATCATCTGCTATGGCTATATGTATCTGTTGCATGGCATTGGTTTTTATCCCGGTATTTTATCGCGGTTGATTTCTATGTATACCGCTGTACCTCGTCCCGGGGTGGATTCGATGGTACAATATCCATTCATCGTTTGTATGCGGTTGTGCACATGCTGGAGCCCAAGCCCTTTGCCTGCCGAGACCGGGGAGAATCCTGCCCCGTCGTCTTCGACAGAAATGTACAGCATAGAACCTTCGGAACGTATCTGGATTGCTGCGTGGCGGGCGCGGGCATGTTTGGCAATGTTCTGTATCAGTTCCTGGATGACGCGATACAGGGATAGCTCCAGCGATTTATCAAGGCTGTCGGTATCGCCCATAAACTGGAGGTCTATATGCAATGATCCGTTGGCCTCAAACTGTTCGCAATAGTGGATGAGCGCCTGGTACAGATTGTAGTGCTGGAGGATCTGCGGGGTGAGGTTTCTGGCCGTCTTGTGGATCTCTTTTCCTACATCGGAGGCTGTTTCTGAGAGCCGGATCAGTTCCTGCGGTGTTGCCTGCTGTTTTTCAACCAGTGCGCCGATCCGGAGCTGCATACCGGTGAGCATACCGCCGATGCCATCATGCAGTTCCCGGGCAATCCGGTCGCGCTCTTTTTCTTCCCCGGCAATGAGCGCTTTGAGGTTCGACATGTCGCGGGTCCTTTTTTCGATCTTTTGCCGGTAGCGGTACAGGAGGACCCCGCCTCCTGCGCACAGAATGCCAAATGCAATGATCACTGTAGTCAGCATTCTGTTTCGTTCCAGCTTTCTTTTTTGTTCGCTGAGCTCCAGCTTGCTTTCGGCGATCTGTTTGTCTTTTTGTTCCACCAGGTATTTGGTCTCCACTTCGCTTATGGTGCGTATCCTGTCTACATCGGTAAGACTGTCGTTGATAGCTTTATATGCCTGGAATTGCTGCAGCGCTTCCCGGTGTCTGCCGGTAGCTTCGTATATTCTGGAAAGGGTTCTGTGCGCTTCTTCCAGATTGGTGGTCATGCCGGCCCGTTTCGCCTGTTTAATAGCTTTTACCAGGATCTGTTCTGCTTCTTCGTATTGCTTTAGCTGCGTCAACGCTTTCCCCAGCTCATAGGCAGGCATGATGGTGCTATGAAGGAGGTGTGTATTATTACCGAGATGTATGGCTTCACGGTAACAGGAAATGGCTTCTTCAATTTTACCGGTCTCAAAATACAGGTTGCCGATATTGGTGAGGATGGATTGCTGTTTGTCTGTATGCCCGATCCTTGTTGCAATCTGCAGAGCTGATTCATAATATACCCGGGCGCTGTCGTATTCGCTTATCAGGGCATAAATAGCTCCGGCATTTAATGCTGAAGATGCTAACAGCCCACTATTACTGGCTGCCCTGGACAAATCTATTGCGTGCAGCGCATATTCCAGTGCCCGATGATGGTTCTTCAGGCTGGTCTGTACAACCGCAAGGTTGTTGTAGATAGTGATGATATCCCTGTGTCCCGGGCAGCATTGCTGCAGGTATTGCAATGCTTTGAAGTAATAATAATTCGCCAGCTCATACTGGCCGTTTCCCCGGTAGCTGACCCCGATGTTGATGTACAGGCTGGGAAGGGCGGTCTTGATATATTGTGCGTTCAGGCAATAAGGAAGCGCTTCCCTGTATGCGTTAAAACTCTTTTCATAATCCCCTTTATAATTATAGACAATCCCTGTGAATGTCAGCGCATACCCGATCCCGTCTTCAAACCCGGTACGGCGGCTCAGTGTTTCCGCTTCTTCCAGCAGCTGCAGGGCGCTGTCGAGGTCGCGATACAGCATGGCTGATCCGTTTTGTATCAGATGTATGATGCGGGATGTATCTGCTGTTTTCCAGGAAGGATGAGTAATCTTTTTCATCTCCTGGGCAGTACAGGGCGGGGCTGTGAAGGTGCACAACAGCCATAGGGGCATCAAGTAGACTAATACCTGCTTCATCAGAGCTATTATCACAAAGATAACTTTTGGCGTATATGGAAGCATATATATTTTAGGGTGTTGTGTTGCGCATTGATTGATGACATGATCTCTTCCGTTAGAAACAGTGAACACCGAAAAGATTAATCCGGGAGGGTGGTATAAGTTTGTAATGTGGTTATAAATCAGGATACATTTTCCGGAAAACAGGAAGATATATTCTTAATATAACAAATAATTATTCTCAAAAAAACTTGCATATGAACAGTTTAATTCGACAAAAAGCACTGATTATTGTATTGTTCCTGTCTTGCTGGGGCGGAGCAGCGGTTGCCCAGACGTTGATGTGGGCAAAAAAAATGGGAGGCACTATGGGCGATTTTGGCCGGGCTACCACTTTTGACGGATCGGGGAATGTTTACACGGTCGGGGAATTCAGGGGAACAGCAGACTTTGATCCCGGACCTGTTGACCAGTCACTAACGGCAAATGGTAGTGTTGGTAATACTAATACAGATGCCTTTATCAGTAAGCTGGATGCAAACGGGAATTATGTATGGGCAAAAGCAATGGGGGGGGGCAGACCCGGATGGGGCATACGGTGTTGCGGCCGCGCCAAACGGAGATGTCTATATGACAGGTTCTTTTCGGGGTTCCGCAGTTGATTTTAACAGGGGAGGAACACCCGCTGCTCCACTCACTTCCAATGGGGCATCAGCCGATATATTCGTATGTAAATTCCTGGCAAACGGCACTTTTGCATGGGCAGTGAATATTGGTGGCGCAGCAGGCGATGCCGGGAGTCGTATTGTGCTGGATGACCAGGAGAATGTGTACGTCACAGGCTCTTTTAACGGCGAGGTTGATTTTAACCCTGGGGCAGGCACTAATAATCTGGGTACGGCAGGTGTCGCTTCCGGCTTTGTGCTGAAGCTCAATTCGGCAGGAGTATACCAGTGGGCTGCCAATATTGGCGCCAGTGGTACAGATATTAAGCTGGATTTTGCAGGGAATGTCCTGGTGACGGGAACTTTTGCCGGAACGGTTAATTTTAACCCGGGTGGCACCGGCGGTTCGCTTATTTCAAGTGGTAGTAACGATGTGTTTGTGCTAAAGCTGACTAACGCGGGCGGTTATGTCTGGGCCGTGAAGATGGGCGGTACCGGCGCTGAGGCCGGCAATGCCATAGCAGTAGACAGAAGCAATAATGTGTACACCACAGGTAGCTTTAGCGTTACAGCCAACTTCCACCCCACACCCGGCTTTTCGTACAATATTGTATCTCTGGGCAGCACTGATGCTTTTGTTTCCAAGCTGGATGCATCCGGTGGCTTTATCTGGGCGAAGAGTATCGGGGGAAAAGGAGTTGATGCCGGTTATAGCCTGACTGTTGATGGAGATGATAAGGTATATGTCGGAGGTTGGTTTAATGATACCATAGATATGGATCCGGGGTTAGCGGTGAAAAAGGTGGCACCTTGGGGTTATAGCTGTTGTAACGGGGCGTTCTACCCCTCCCGTGATGTTTTTGTGCTGAAGCTGGACGTAAACGGTGATTATGAATGGCACTTTGCTATCCAATCGGAGGAAGGCAGTGAGCAGTTGCATTCAATTAATATGGATCCTGATAATAACCTGTATGTAACAGGCAGCTTCGGTGATGAGACCAATTTTGCGCCGGCGCCGGGTATGGAAATACTTGCCCCCAATGGCACCGCCGATGATATATTTATAGCGAAATATGCCCAGCCGAGCTGTAAGACCTACTCAACACAGAATCTCTCCACCGGCTGCCCCACGCTCACGGTGAATGGCGTGACGTACAATGCCAACGGTACCTATGAGCAGATACTGAGAAATGCGAACACTGCCGGCTGCGACAGTGTGCTTACGCTGATCGTTGCGCTGAACAACATTGTGCCTACTACCATCAACCAGACAGCCTGCAACAGCTTTACATTCAATAATAAAACGTACACAAGCAGCACCACTTTCAGGGATACCTTCCAGAATGCTAACAATTGTGACAGTGTGGTTGTGCACAACCTCACCATCAACAGGAGCGCTACTACGCTGATTTCACAAACCGCTTGTAATACTTATACATTCAATGGCGTTACTTACACGAACAGCGGTACTTATCCTCACTATTTTCAGACAGCTCACAACTGTGACAGCACGGTGATGCTGAACCTGACGATCAATAACACCAGCACGCCCACCACAACTCCGGTGACAGCCTGCGGCAGTTATATTTTTGGAGGAACTACGTACACTACAGACGGCACGTACACGCATACTTTTCAGAATGCACGTGGCTGCGACAGCGTAGCTACCATTAATCTGACCATCAATCAGGCTACGTCAAACCAGATCAATGTGACGGCCTGCAACAGCTATACTTATGATGGCAACACTTACACGGCGAACGGAGCATATACGCACTATTTCACCAACTCCGTGAACTGTGACAGCGTTGTGGTATTGTTCCTGACACTGACGAGCGGCGTTACCTCGCAGCTTTCAGCAACCGCCTGTAATGAATATACCCTGAACGGAGAAACCTATACTGCTACCGGCATTTACACGCAGACGATGACGGCCGCCAACGGTTGCGACAGCGTTATTACACTCAACCTCACCATCAACCAGACACCGGAAGCCACGATTACTGCAGTTGACGATCTGTTTGTAGGCGGCGGCGGCAGCAGCTATCAATGGCTGGATTGCAATAATGATTATGCGCCTATTCCTTCGGCAACATCCCAGACGCTTGTTACCGATGGCGCAGGCAGATACGCTGTGGAGGTGACCTTCAGGGGATGTAAGGATACTTCGGATTGCATGGAGTCCTTCCCGGCAGGTATAGGCCAGCTTGAGGGAGATAAGCTTACTATCTATCCGAACCCGGCCCGCGACCAGGTAGTTATCGCTTCAACGACAATGCTTACTGATGCATCTGTTACACTGATCAATGTGAACGGACAGCGTATCATCCAAAAGAAAAATCAGAGCGGCGACAAGATTACGTTAAACCTGGCCGGTGTTGCTGCGGGGGTTTATATTGTGGAGGTCACAGCCGGTGAAAAGGTGTACAGGAACACCTTGCTAAAGGAGTAATATTCTAAAAATGACCAAGACGAAGCAATCTCAGGTTTAGTGAGATTGCTTCGTCTCTGTCTGTCAATGACGTGTTTTTTGAGCTTGGGAATGGCTTAGTGCCAATGGCTTCGACAGGCTCAGCCACCGTTCTTCAATGCCGGTCACCGGGCCTGTCGGGGTGAAGCCTGTCGAAACCACTGTTATAAAGCAATTCGAGCACTTTTTAATAGTAAGCCGTTGACAGAATAAAATAATAATTTTGTGATGAGAGAAAGCAACAGCCGGACTTCGGCTTATAAAATACCGGGTATGAAATATATCAGTTTTCTGGTTGTCTTCATCATGTGCAGTGTGGGCAGGGCCGAAGCTCAAATGCCCTACTATATGCGATCCGACTTTCGTAACGCAAACAGTAACTGGATCTTTGGCCGGAGTATGCCGCCGCCTGGCTCGCCGGCATCCCCGGTAAGAGACTCCGCGCAGCACATTAATTTCAACACCACGCCGCCAACTGTATCCAGAAAACTCTTCTGGGTACCATTGGCCCGGCCTGGCACAAGGCAGGCAACGGTAACTGTATCGGACCGGGAGGACGGCCATCTTTTGTTTTATACCGAAGGCATACACGTGTACAACCGTAAGCAGGAGATCATGCCCAATGGTTCGGGTCTGTTGGGGGATGATTATCGTATCGATGGGCCTTACTACCGGCTTGGTATGCACCAGGGATTCTGTGCCGTGCCCGATTTTGTGAACCGCGACCGCTATTATCTTTTTAACCTGACTCATGCCGGCACCAATACGATTCCGGCCCGGTCCAAGCTGTACTACAATATTGTAGACATGAGCCTGGACGGAGGGTATGGTGATGTGTACAAGAATATACCACTGGATACTTTTCAGCAGACCATGTTTGGGGAAGCTATTACGGCGATCCCGGGAGATAACTGTGATGTCTGGGTGCTCCTTTATGACCGGGGGATCCTTGCGTACAAGGCTTTTCACATTACAGACCAGGGGATCCATCCTGCACCGGTGATTTCTCCAAGTATCACAGGACTGAGCATTAATGATATGATGCAGGGGCGTCTTGTTTTTTCTCCCGACCGGAAGATGATCGCTATGGGATATAATTATAACGGAGCAATCATTGGCTATCCCATCAGGGGAGGGCTGGTTGCCAGGTTTGACCCGGCTACCGGGATCGTCTCCGATGAAATCCTTGTGGAAACATACGAAGGCGGGTCCGCTGTTGCATTCTCTCCGGATAACTCAAAGCTGTATCTCTCAAGCCGTACACCTAACGGACGGCTCAGGTTGTGGCAGTTCGACTTGTCGGATTACAATGTGTTCTCTATCCGCCAGTCGAAGTATCCCGTAGATACGGTGATGGGCATCTATGATGATATAAGAAGGCGGGACGACAAGCTGATTGTTGCCGGTATCGGAGACAGGGTCGGGGTGATCATGCAGCCCGATCTCAAAGGCGCTGCCTGTGATTTCAGAGACAACTATTTTTCAATTGCGGGTATTGTGACAAACGATACGTTTATTGAGACAATGAGCCTGGGAAATGATGTGATTTTTCCACTTCCTCCCCAGACCTTTGAAGCGAATGTTCTGGATACTTTTATCTGCAGGGTAGATAAGAACACAGGGCTTTCGTTGCATGCAGCAGCAGGAGGAGTAGATTATGAATGGAATAACGGCCAGGCAGGAACAACGCGTAATGTTACCGTTGGCGGAACTTATTGGGTGCGTTACGGCAAAGGCTGTAACACGTATATTGATACGTTCAGAATAAGGGAATCTGCTTATCCGCCGCCGGTAGTTATGGTGGATGGCAACAGGATCTATACCGGTGATGATTATGATCTGTATCAGTGGTTCCGAAATGATACCCTGATCGGGAATGCCAACGGCTTTGAATTTATAGCCGAGCATAATGCCGATTATCGTGTGGTAGTGCGACATAAGGACGGCTGTACGGAAAGCTCCGCGCCCTACACCGTTAATAACCTTTCTGTTGCCGATGTATATGGAGCGGTAATAAATGTCTATCCCAACCCGGTAAAGGATGTTGTTTACATTCAGTCGCCGGTAAAGATAAAATGGACGCTCCGCACGATCGACGGCAGGCTGGTTATGGGAAGCGCTGCAACAACATCGATATCCATGAAGGAGCTGCCACAAGGGTTATATATGCTGGAAATATGGGATCAGGATAACCGTTATCCCTTAAAGAAGATCAAGCTGGTTAAGGAATAGTTGCCAACTATCCGGCTTCCGCAGCAAATCATTTTTATTGTTTAGCAACAAACGCTCTGTATTCGGGGAGCTTATGAAAAGACCTGTATTTATTTTACTTTCCATGCTCTTGTGCCTTTGCCGGCAGGGTAATGCACAGGGATATTATTCCATAACCCATCTGCTGGGGAGTCAAAACATTGCCGGGTATTCGGTAACTGTCACAAACTCTCCTCTCGGCACCACAAGTACTTTCTGGTGCGGCGAAGGGCCTTATTGGATCGGGTCGGATGGCCCTGCCAATCCCGGTAATTACACTTTTACGTTTTCTGCCCCGGTAAATGACGTGTTTGTACGATTAACCGCAGTGAATCTTGACGAGATCATTTCATTTATGGTCAATGGAGCTCCTTACACACTCACAGCGGCCAATCTTTTTGGTTACCGGGACTCGTGCGGGCAAACACGGGCTATAGTTGTCGGTGGGAATATTACGGCTCCTCCGGGTACACTTAGCAACAGCGGAGCAGGCGCTATCATTAAAATACCCGGAGCTGTCAGCTCGGTTGCGGTACGCGCCAATGGTGAAGAGAACGGCAGTGTATTCAGCATAAGTTTCGGAGGTATTCATCCCGGCAGTAACTCACCTGTTTGCCAGGAAGACACCCTGAAGCTCTTTGTTCTGCCGGATGATCCTAATGCATCCTATTCCTGGACCGGACCGGCCGGGTTCACTTCCAATGATATAAATCCGGTTATACCCGTTACATCCATGGAGCATGAAGGTATGTACATGGTAACCATCACGACAGCCAACAGTTCGTTTACCGATTCAACATACGTTGCCATTGCCCCCAGGCCGAAGACAGCAATTGTGTACAACAAGCCTGTTTGTGCAGAAAAAGATCTTCAGCTTTCAGATACCACCACACTGCCCGGCGTCAGCTATCAGTGGCGGGGCCCTGGTAATTTTACCGCTACGGTACCCGATCCGGTCATCAGAGGTGTTCAGCCAATGCACGCCGGCACTTATGAATTAATCACCACCCTGGGTATGTGTTCTGATACTGCCGAGGCTACAATTGAAGTGCTTCAGCCATCTTACCGTAGTCTTACCGGGGTAATATGTCCGTATGAGGAATTTAATTTTAATGGCAGATGGATTAATCTCCCAGGCACGTATCATGATATGCTGGTGGCTTTTAACGGATGCGACTCTGTCATATCCCTGACTCTCATCGTGCTGCCTGCGCCGGAGATAAGTATATTGGTCGAATCGTCTGCGGCGTCTTTATGCCTTCAGGACACGGTTGTATGCGAAGCCCGGGGCGCAGAAAGCTATGAATGGTACCGGGAAAATATATTGATAGGCAATAATAATCGTGCGTATATCTATTTGTCAGACCTGTCCAATAAGGTGTCTGTGACCGGCACTGCCGAAAATAGCTGTCATGCTACATCAGAAGTTGTTATCCAGGCTCAGCCCTGCTGTGAGTGGTTTGTGCCGAACGCCTTCAGCCCGAATGGAGACGGGGTCAACGACCGATTTGCGCCAACCATCCGAAACCCCATCAGCAATCCCGTACGCAGCTACAAGATGCAGATATTCAACCGTTTCGGGCAGCTTGTTTATTCCACTGTTGATATCAATACAAAATGGGACGGAACCTACAAAGGAGCCCCGGCCGAGATAGGAAGCTATTTTTATCATCTGTCGGCTGAATGTCTGGGAGGTGTGGAATTTATCCGTAAGGGGGATATATCACTGGTAAGATAAGAAGCATATTAATCTTCATATTGCGCCATATTTTGAAAATATGGAATCATCATCACAGTTATCCGCTAAAGAAGATCAGAATGGTCAGGGAGTACTCTGATAATCATTGTTGTCCGGGGAAGATATCAGGTGCCATCCCGCTCCGTAGGAGCGACCGGTTTATAGCTAACAATTACAACACACGCCGGCTCCGTAGGAGCCTCCTGTTCCGGCAGGTTATAAACAGGACACCCCTCCGGGGTGGATCTATATGATGTGCCGTGTTCTATAAACAGAGCGCTCCTACGGAGCGGAACTCACGGTGCTGCTCAAAAGCAAGCCCCCCCCTGTTTACATAAACTCCCCATACCTTGTACTGAGTGGGGTAGACAGATCGTTCCTCAATATTTTTCCCGGACAACAGTGGTCTGATAATCACACAATTAAAAGAATAGAGAGGGCGCCTGTTTTTCAGGCTGCCCTTTTTTGGTATTTCCCGGATCAGTAAAAATGATGTATATTTATTCAATGGTTAAGCGTCTTTTTGATATCGTCGAACGCCGGGCGGAAGAAGCGCCCGAAGATATTATGCTGGCCGCGAAGGAAGGGGGAAGCTGGCGGACGTACACTTCTAAAGAGATCTGGCATACCGCGCAGCACCTGGCCGGTGGATTACAGACGCTTGGCCTGCAGCAGCAGATCCTTGAGCCTGAGCAGCAGGAAAAGATAGCGATCATTGCGCCCAACCGGCCGGAATGGATGATCACAGACCTGGGGGTTCAGCTGGCCGGAGCTATATTGACACCGGTATATCCTACGGTAAGCCCGCAGGATCTGGCTTATATCCTGAATGAAGCAGGGGTACGTGTTATTTTTGTAGCCAATCAGGAACTATACGAACGTTTTAAAGACACGTTTAGCCAGGTGCCTTCGTTAATGCATATCTATTCATTCGATGTTATACCGGGTGTTGCCTCCTGGGTGGAGCTTACCCGGCAACAACTGATGCCGGATCCACTGGTGACGAGCCGGATCACAGAGCATACCCTGGCCACGATCATTTATACGTCGGGCACCACGGGCAATCCCAAAGGGGTAATGCTGAGCCATAAGAATATCGTCAGCAATGTAATTGATTGCATGCCTATCTTCAGCTTTGTAAAGAGCGGGGAAAGAACGATCAGTTTTTTGCCGTTGAATCACATCTTCGAAAGGATGGTTACCTATGTAAGCATGCACACGGGCCTGGCCATATATTACGCCGAAAGCATGGAGACTATCGGTGAAAATATTAAAGAGGTCCAGCCTGTCGCCTTTATTACCGTACCCCGCCTGCTCGAAAAAGTCTATGAAAAAATTGTAGCCAAAGGACTGGAGTTGCGGGGCATCAAAAAAGCACTTTTCTTCTGGGCGCTTCGCCTGGGCATACGTTATGATAATGTAAACCGCGGATCATGGTGGTATCGCCTTCAATTGACGGTTGCCGATAAGCTGATATTCTCCAAATGGCGGGAAGCGCTGGGCGGGCAAGTGAAAGCAATTATAACCGGATCTGCCGCCTGCCAGGAGCGGCTGCTGCGTGTCTTTTCTGCAGCAGGCATCACGATCATGGAAGGCTACGGGCTGACCGAAACATCCCCTGTTGTATCCGTAAACCGTTACGAGAGCAATGACCGGCGTATCGGAACCATAGGTCCGCTGGTGAATAATGTAGCAGTAAAGATTGCGGATGACGGCGAAATACTCGTTCGGGGCAATAATGTTATGATTGGCTACTACAAAAATCCGGAGCTGACTGCTGAAGCGATGCAGGATGGCTGGTTTCATACCGGTGATATCGGTCAATGGGTAGAAGAGCGTTTTCTCAAGATTACAGACCGCAAAAAGGAAATGTTCAAAACCTCCGGCGGTAAATATGTGGCGCCGCAGGTCATAGAAAATAAAATGAAGGAAAGCAGGTACATTGAGCAAATGATGGTGATAGGCGCCGGACGAAAATTTGTGAGTGCTCTGATCGTTCCTGCATTTGAGCATGTGCGGAATGCGCTGCAGGAGGAGGGTGAAACGCTTCCTGCAGATAACCGGGCCCTGGTTGCCATGCCGGAGGTGACAGCGCTTATCCGGAAGCAGATGGACAAGTATAATGCTCAGTTCAGCCACCCCGAACAGGTAAAGAAGTTTGCATTGCTGCCTGCGGAATGGACCATTGACAGCGGGGAACTTACGCCTTCCCTCAAAGTGCGGCGCAAAGTGATCGAAGATCGATATGCACAGCAGATACGTGGTATATATGGTGAAGGGCCACCGGAACATTGAAAATAACCCGCGGTTTGTTTACTTTTGACCCTAAATCATGCACGCTTGAAGACCCTGCTCGACCAGAACCAACTTGATATTACGCTGCAGCGGCTGGCGCATCAACTGGTTGAAAATCATCTCGACTTTTCCAATACGGCGATTATAGGCCTTCAGCCGAGAGGTATCTGGTTGTCTGATCGTATCGTTTCTTTGTTGCAGCAGATCACCGGTAATCCGCGGCTGGATTATGGCCGGCTCGATACTACATTCTACCGCGACGACGTACGGCAGGCCGGCGCTCTTCAGGAAGCTGCACAGACGGATATCAGCTTCAGTATAGAAAACAGGCCGGTAGTGCTGGTAGATGATGTGCTCCACACCGGACGTACGATACGTGCTGCCATGGATGCTCTGATGGCTTATGGACGGCCGCAGCATGTGCAATTATTGGTGCTGATAGACCGGCATTACAGCCGGGAGCTCCCGATACAGCCGGATTATACCGGGCAAACGGTGGATACGATCATTACCCAGAATGTCCGGGTGCTCTGGAAAGAAAAAGATGGTGAAGACGGAGTAGTGCTGCTCGATTGAATTCATATAAAACGAAATAAACAAACTGCGGTCTGATATGTCGCTATCTGTAAAACATCTGCTGGGGATCAAAGAACTGGCGCCGGAAGATATTCACAGCATTTTTAAGACTGCGGACAACTTCAAGGAGGTGCTCCAGCGGCCGATCAAGAAAGTACCGGCCCTGCGTGACACCACGGTTGTTAACCTTTTTTTTGAAAATTCCACCCGTACCCGCATCTCCTTCGAGCTGGCGGAAAAGCGCCTTAGCGCCGATACGGTAAATTTTTCGGCTTCCGGGTCGTCTGTTTCCAAAGGTGAAACGCTGATAGATACGGTGCACAATATCCTGGCCATGAAGGTGGATATGATCGTAATGCGACACGCTGCCAGCGGTGCGCCCTGGTTCCTCGCACAGCATACCGACGCTGCGATCATTAACGCCGGCGACGGTACAAATGAGCATCCCACGCAGGCATTGCTGGATGCCTATTCTATTCGGGAGCGGCTTGGAGACGTCCGGGGTAAGCGCGTTACGATCATTGGTGATGTAATGCATTCGCGTGTGGCTTTGAGCAATATTTTCTGCCTGCAGAAGCTGGGAGCGGAAGTAACGCTTTCCGGTCCGCCCACACTGATGCCCCGGCATGTGGAATCACTTGGTGTACGTGTGGAGTATAACCTGAAGAAAGCGCTCGAGTGGTGCGATGTAGCCAATGTGCTGCGCATCCAGCTTGAGCGGCAGCATAAGCCTTTGTTTTCCTCCCTCCGGGAATACGGGATCTACTACGGCATTAATAAAAGTATGCTGGACAGCCTGGAGCGGGAGATAGTGATCATGCACCCGGGCCCCATCAACCGCGGGGTAGAACTTAGTTCGGACGCAGCCGACAGCAAACAATCTATCATACTGGATCAGGTAGAGAACGGCGTGGCGATCCGGATGGCAGTGATCTATCTCTTAAGTGGAAAACGGGATATGGAGTGATCCGTTTGCTTTTTTTTCTCAATGTTTTACGGAGGGTGCATCAGGCGCCGGGCGTGCTGCTTTCGGGCTTGTGCCTCTTGCTGGCAACCACTGTTGCCGCCCAGATAACAGTGGTACGGGGGACGGTTACCTCTGCGGAAAACAGCGATCCGTTGCCTTTCGTAAGCGTGTCTTTCGTTTCGGGGAATACCGGTACGTATACAGACGAAGGAGGGCACTATGAGCTGAAGGCAGATAAACCCTATTCCCGTATCCGGTTCTCTTATGTTGGTTATGAAGATGAGATCATCACGATAAAACCCGGCGTTATGCAAGTAATGCATGTACGTCTTTCTTCAAAAGAAGAATCACTGCAGGAAGTAGTAATATTGTCGGGGAAGCGGAAATACCGCAACCGGGATAACCCGGCGGTAGAGCTGGTGCGGCAGGTGATTGAACATAAAAAACAGAATCGCCCCGAAGATCTGGATTATGTGAGCTGGCAGGAATATGAGAAATTGAAATTCTCATTGATCAACACTCCGGAGCAGCTTAGAAAGAATCCCCTGCTGAAGAAATATGCATTCATGGCCGGGCATCTGGATACCGCCGGACAGAATGGAATGGCCCTGTTTAGCTGGTATATGCATGAGCGGTCAACGAATGTATATTATCGCAAATCACCGGAAAAGGAGAAGAAAAAAATAGTTGCCGAGAAGACGATCAATCATGGCGAATTTGCCGATCCCAAAGGGATGAACAAATACATGTTGCACATGTATCGTGAACTGGATATTTACAACGAAAACCTGCAGGTGGTTACCAATCAGTTCCTGAGCCCCGTAGCGTACACCGCCCCGGCATTTTACAAGTATTATATCACGGATACTGTGCGGGTGGGAGATACTGCTGCATATGTGGAGCTGTCCTTTACACCGCGTAATAAGCAGGATTTTCTATTTCAGGGTAAGATGCTTGTCGCCCTCGACGGTAGTTTCGCCATTACGAAAGTGGAGCTGTCTCCGCATGACAAGGTAAATCTGAATTGGGTACGCCGTCTGAAAGTGACCCAGGATTTTGAAAAACAGGCAAACGGACGTTACTACAAAACCAAGGTAAACACATTGATCGATTTTGGTATTAGCCGGGGAACTACGGGCATGGTGGGGGACCGTACGTTGTGGTTGAGCAATTACCAGATCGGTGTGGCTTTACCTGACAGCGTATATGAAGGGCTCGCCGTGGAAGCGATAGAGCCATCACAATCCGTGCAGGACGAAAAGTATTGGAATGAAGTCCGGGTGGAGGCGTTAAGCGTATCCGAAGCATATACCTATACCAGTGTGGACAGTTTACAGCGCACCAGGTCTTTTCGTTTTATCTCCGATCTGGTAAATATGGCGGCATCGGGATACAAACGAATTACTCCGGGCATAGAGCTGGGGCCTGTAACGACATTCTATAGTTTTAATCCGATAGAAGGCAGGCGGCTTCGGGTAGGAGGAAGAACTACACCCAACCTGCATAAGAATATTTATGGAGAAGGTTATGTGGCTTATGGATTGAAAGACGAGCAGTGGAAGTATTTTGCAGGCCTTGTATTTTCATTTCGCAAAACAGATATTTTTCAGTTCCCGCTATGCACATTGCGGGTGAATTTTCAAAAGGATACAAAGATCCCGGGGCAAAATCTGCATAGTGTTGCTTCGGATGGCTTTTTTGCATCGTTTAAACGAGGAGTAAATACCCGTTGGTTGTATAATGATGTGTGGAATGTAGAGTTCATGCATGAGTTCCGGAATAATTTTACCTACCGGGTGCGTATGGTCAACTGGAAGCAAACCCCGGCGGGCAGCCTTAGCTACAATCTGCCGGATGAAGCCGGAGGTGGCAGCATTCATAGCCTGACGACATCAGAAGCATCACTGGAGCTGCGTTGGGCGCCGCGTGAAGAGTTTTACCAGGGGCGGGTCTACCGCACCGCTATACGCAACAAATACCCGGTGTTTACTGTTCGTGGTGTGGCAGGTATTAAGGGAGTATTCAACAGCCAGTATGAGTATCAGCAATTCTCGGTGAATGTTTTTAAGCGTACATTCCTCTCGCAACTGGGATACACCGATGTGCTCCTCGACGGGGGATATTACTTCGGGCGCATACCTTACCCGCTGCTGACCATACACCGCGCCAATCAGACCTATGCCATGATGCAGCGGGCATATAACCTGATGAACTTCCTGGAATTTGTGAGTGATCATCATGCAGGCATAAACGTAGATCATTGCTTTAACGGCTTTTTCTTCAACAAGGTGCCGTTAATGAAAAAGCTTCGCTGGCGTGAGTTTGTGACTGCGAAAGTGTTATATGGAGGTTTGCGTTCTGAGAATGATCCGGTTGGCGGGAGCGGCCTGTTTGATTTTCCGGTAAATGATGCGGGCATACCGGTCACCTATACGTTCTCCCGGCTTCCTTATGTAGAGGGGAGTGTAGGCGTCAGTAATATTCTCAATTTTATCCGGGTAGACCTGGTGAAGCGGTTTACTTACCTGCATCATCCGGATGTCTCCCAACTGGGCGTGCGTATCAGCGGCTCGTTTGACTTTTAATAATGATTAATTGTTAATGGTTAATTATTAATTATTAATCATTATTCCCCATTAATCATTAACCATTGATCATTAATCTGATCTACGCAAGCACCTCTTCCTCAAAGAAAAACTGATCTTCTTCAAAGGCCGGTTTCAGTTCATCGAGCCAGACAGCGTTCTCATCGTAAGCAGCGAAGAACGGGCGATGTGTCCAGTCTGCATTGCGTCCCTGGATAAACTGAAGGGCAAAAACCTTTTCACCTTTTACCTCGGTGATGCCCAGTATCTGTACCTTGCCCGGCCCGGCAGACATACTTGGCCCGCGTACCGTACGGCATATGCCGCTTACCTGCTGATAAGCCTGCTGGAATATCTGCCAGCATTGTTCCAGGGGTACCGAAAAATAATCCTGTGCTCCCGTATCCCTGGCAATGAACATGTAGTAAGGGATGCACCCCTGGTTAACCTGCTCTTTCCACATCTCTGCCCAAATGGCCGGATCGTCATTGATATTGCGCATTATGGGTGACTGTGTCCGTATCTGTGCGCCTGTATTGCGTATTCTGCGGATCGCTTCCTGAACGGCAGGTGTCCGCAATTCCTGCGGATGGCTGAAGTGTCCCATCAGGGCGAGGTGTTTACCGCTTTTTATAACTGTTTCAAAAAGCTGTAATACCGCTTCTGAATCTTTATCATTAATAAAGCGATAAGGCCAGAAGCTAAGTGATTTGGTGCCGATACGTATCGTGCGCAGGTTGGGCAGATCTGCTTCCAGCAACGGTTCTATATACATCCGCAGCCTGTCGGCGTTCATGATCATCGGATCACCTCCCGTAAACAGGACATCCGTAACTTCCGGGTGCTCGCGGAGGTATTCAATGAGCAGATCCGTTTCGCGCATGGCAAACTTCAGTTCATCCATCCCCACAAACTGCGGCCAGCGAAAGCAGAAGGTGCAATAAGCATGGCAGGTTTGCCCGTGATTGGGGAAGAATAAAACAGTCTGATCATATTTGTGCTGTATGCCGGTGAGTTTCGTGCCGTTTAATTCCGGTACGTTATGCTCCATCTGGCCCGCAGGATGCGGATTTAATTTCAGGCGTATTTTATTAACAAGCAGCTTTAATTCGTTTTTGGGCATACCCGATTTCAATGCTTTGTCAACTATAGCAAAATGACGGGGATGCAACATGTCTTTTTGTGGAAAGGTGAGTGTGAAGATCGGATCGTTCGGCACATTTTCCCATTGGATCAGTTCGTCTACCACGTAGGTATTCACTTTAAAAGGAAGCACCGCGCCAACCACATCAATGGCATTTTTCTCATCTTCAGACAAATACTGCTGCACTTGCGGGATGGTACGGAAGTTGTGATTGCTGTACGCTTTGTAAGGTTTTTGATCAAACATAGGCATCCTGTTTTAATTTGCACACCAAGCCCCTGAACAGGGTGATATACAGATGGTTAACTTACCCCCGCCCCGGGTAAACGTGAAAAAATAAAATAGTGCGATAGTCGCTTAGAAATCTGCCGCGAATAGATGCGGAGCAGACATAATTTAAATAACAATAATTCCGATGGACGGTAGGCAAAGGTACGTTTTTTTCTTTAAACCCGTATGGGAGTGGCGTTGTTGTTGATTTGATAATAAAATAGCAGGGATCATTATTGCCGGGAAAAGTGTACAAAGCAGACTAAGGTATATACCAGATTCAGGTGGAAAAGTATTGTTTCCGATTATAGAAACACTGCCGGATATAGCAGTCTTGCAGTGTTTTGTTCTTCCTTCCTGTTTTTTGCATATCTTTACCATTAATGGCCATTCACCTTCTTCTGATCTGTATTTAGTTTTTTACTTTCCTCTTCAGGTTTTGTTTTTATTGCCATACTGTTAATACAATTGGATTTACTAACGTCCATCTCATTGCTGCCAGCTTGAGATATATACGCGGCGGCTTACACGGCAATTTTAAACAATTAAACAAGCATAAAATGTCAAACGGAACTCAGACTGAAAACAACGGTAATAATACTCCGGGTGAAAAGCCCTGGAATCTCCAGAGAGCCAAACTGAAACTTAAATATCCCAAACTGACTGCCAATGATCTGTATTTCAAACACGGTGAGCAGGAAGCAATGATGGTACGGCTTCGTGAGAAACTGGGAATGACTGAAGATGAATTGCAGGTGGTGCTTGCCGGTTTATAAAAGAATGATGCCTGTTTAATACTTCATCCGGAGATCAGTCCGGTGATATAAAAGCAGGTGTATTAAGGGTTGTTTTGTATTTTGTAGGGCAAAACCTCCTCCTCCATGCAGCGTAATTTTTTTCTATTCTTTATCCTTTCCGGAATATCCTTTTATGCCTCCGGCCAGTCCGGTAAGTTGACAGACCGTATTAACCGGCTTGCAGGTGAGCAGGAAAAACAAGTAATTGAATGGCGGCGTGATATACATCAGCATCCGGAGCTGGGTAACCGTGAATTCCGTACGGCAGACCTGATTGCACGGCATCTCCGGTCGCTCGGTATGGAAGTACGGACAGACGTTGCCCATACCGGTGTGGTGGCATTGCTGAAAGGAGCCCGTCCCGGTCCGGTCATAGCCCTGAGGGCAGATATGGATGCTCTCCCGGTAACGGAAAAGGCTGACCTGCCTTTTGCCTCCAAAGTACTTGCAGATTATAATGGGGAAAAGACAGGCGTCATGCACGCCTGCGGGCACGACGCGCATGTAGCGATCCTGATGGGTGTTGCTACGGTATTGGCCGGGGTAAAGGAAGACCTGGCAGGTACTGTGAAGTTTATTTTCCAGCCGGCAGAAGAAGGCCCGCCCAAAGGAGAAGAAGGCGGAGCGGCTTTGATGGTGAAAGAAGGTGTAATGGACAACCCGAAGGTAGACGTAATCTTCGGACTGCATATGGATGCACAAACCGAGGCGGGTAAGATCACCTATCGCCCCGGTGGGACGATGGCCGGCGCTTGTGATATGAAGATAACCGTACACGGCAAACCGGCACATGGCGCGATGCCCTGGTCGTCTGTGGATCCGGTGGTGATCGCCGCACAGATTGTAACCGGCCTGCAAACCGTAGTCAGCCGTAACCTCAACGTGACGGAAAATGCCGGGGTTGTAACAATCGGAACGATACATGGCGGTAACCGATTCAATATTATACCGGAAAGCGTGGAACTTACCGGTACGGTGCGGGCGCTGAGCACTGCTGATGAAGTGATGATGTATGAACGCATCCGTCAGATTGCCATGCGAACGGCGGAAGCGGGCGGTGCTACGGCTACGGTGGAGATACCTTATTCGGTGCATTACCCGGTTACATTTAACGATATTGCGTTGACACAAAAAATGCTGCCGACCCTGCAAAAAGCAGCCGGCGATGATAATGTGTTGCTCGTACCGCAGCATACGAGCGCGGAGGATTTTTCCTTTTATGCTGAAAAGGCGCCCGGCTTGTATTTTTTCCTGGGAGGTATGCCTAAAGGCCAAGACTCTCAAAAAGCCGCCCCGCACCATACACCTGAGTTTTTCCTCGACGAAACAGGGTTTATATTAGGCGTCCGGGCATTGTCTCATTTGGTGGTTGATTATGCTGGTTCATGGAAAAAAGGATCAAAATAATGTGACAAATGTGTTGAATGTGGGAAATGTGATAAACACATTCGTCACATTCAACACATTTGTCACATTAATAAAATACCCTCATACGCGGTATTTTATTACCACAGGTATATGCCGCTTTAATTTTTTATTAACTTACGCCCTTGTTATAAAATAAAACGTATTTCATGTCACAAAACCCGGCAGTAAAACAGGGACACCCGAAGGGATTATACCTGTTGTATTTCACTGAAATGTGGGAACGTTTCAGC
Organism: uncultured Chitinophagaceae bacterium; assembly: GCA_964527735.1. Lineage (GTDB taxonomy): Bacteria > Bacteroidota > Bacteroidia > Chitinophagales > Chitinophagaceae > JBEBVQ01. The sequence goes on from CAZGPG010000001.1 coordinate 97,085, forward strand.
TATTATGGCATGCGTGCCATTTTTACCCTGTATATGCTGAATGCGTTACTTTTCGATAAGGCATTTGCTTCACAGATCTACGGTAGTTATACAGGTCTTGTTTATCTCACTCCCTTGCTGGGTGGCTACATTGCCGATAAATACTGGGGCAACCGGCGTTCGATCATCTTTGGCGGATTGCTGATGGCAGCCGGACAGTTTTTCATGTTCCTGAGTGGAAATGTGTACAGCAATGTAGATTCGGCATCCATGTTTATGTATACCGGTCTTGGTTTCCTGATCTTTGGTAATGGTTTCTTCAAGCCCAATATCTCCACGATGGTGGGTCAGCTTTATCCGCCTAACGACCGGCGGGTGGATTCTGCTTTTACCATTTTCTATCAGGGGATCAATATGGGGGCGCTTCTGGCGCCGGTGGTATGCGGTAGCCTGGGCGAGCGTTATACAGATGCCGGAACGGTAATTCCTGAAGCGTTCAAATGGGGCTTCCTGGCTGCCTGCGTTGGTATGATCATCAGCCTGATCGCGTTTATTCTGAAGAAAAACAAACTTCTTGTCACCCCCGACGGGCTGCCCGTCGGTATGCCGCCGGCAAAGGTGCAGGAGGCAGGTATATCTGCAACGGGCGAGGCAATGGACCAGAAGCCCGCAGCTAAGGTCAGCTTCAAGAAAGTGACCATCGGCATACTCAGCCTTGGAGCGCTTTATTTCCTGTTCCAGCAGATACTCGAATTTGATGTGATCGGAGCGATCATCTTTGCGAGCTGCATTGTGCTGCCTGGTATGATCGTTACGGAATCTTCGCTCACCCGTGTTGAAAAAGATCGTATCTGGGTGATATTCATCATTGCATTCTTTGTAATCTTCTTCTGGTCTGCCTTCGAGCAGGCAGGCGCATCGCTTACCTTCTTTGCACAGGAGCAGACCGACCGGAACATTCTCGGCTGGAATATGCCGGCGAGTCTGTTCCAGATATTCAATGCGATGTTCATTGTATTGCTGGCTCCGGTAGCCGTTACCATATGGACTGCACTGGGCAAAAAGGGAAAAGAGCCTTCTTCGCCTGTAAAACAGTCTATGGGGCTTGCTTTCCTCGCGTTGGGTTACTTGTTTATCGCCTGGGGAGTAAATGATATTGAACCCTGGACAAAGGTGAGCATGGTATGGCTGGTAGGGCTTTACCTGATCCATACGATCGGTGAGCTTTGTCTTTCGCCTATCGGTTTGTCGATGGTCGTGAAGCTGGCGCCGGTACGTTTTGTTTCCCTGCTGATGGGCGTGTGGTTTCTTTCTACTGCCACGGCCAATAAATTTGCCGGTGAGCTGAGTGCCCTCTATCCGGAAGAAGTGAAAATAGACCGTATTGTGGAAGCTGATCCTGCGCTTCTGGCGCAGATCAATGCATATCCTATTGATACGGCCGTATGGAGCGCACCGCTGCAAAACAGCACTGTCTTTCCGGTAGCAGATGTGCGGATGGATGATAAGGCGATATCTTCCCTTACTGTAAACGGCGGTTCGCACGAAGTATCGAATTACCATCTGAAGCTGATGCAGGCGATCAATGCGAAGATAAGTAAAGGGGTAGTGAGCAGTGATGGTCAGTATCTGATCACGTCTCGTTTTGATAAAGTGAAGAGAGGAGGGGAGGTCGTTGATCATGAAAGGATTGAGGTGTGGAATCTTAATCCTGAAAAGCCTACATTCCTCGGTATGCAGATCAACAACCTGTTTGACTTCTTTATGATCTTCGTGTATATGGCCGGTGCTGCCGCAGTCTTGTTGTTTGCCATCCACAAATGGCTGCTGAAGATGATGCACGGCATCCGGTAGTTTGAAGTAGCAGTTATTTAGTTGTAAGTAGCAAGCTGGTATGACTTAGTTGTTGTAACAGTTTGCTACTTTTGTTTAGTAGTGTTTAATTTTATTATCAGGCCCATTTGCAAAACTAGAGTAATAAGTAAGCCAAAAATGTAAAAACAATTTCTTTCAAGCTATCTAAAAACAACAAACCCCCAAGCGGTTTCGTTGATTAGTTTAATCTTTAACAAGGAAGAAATTATGCTTACTATCCAAAATCTATCATATACACATCCAGATAGAGAATTGCTGTTCAGCAATATCAACCTGAATATAAATCCAAGTGAGAAAATTGCCCTTATTGGAAACAACGGAGCGGGAAAATCCACTTTGTTGAAAATTATTGCAGGCACTTTACCATTTTCAGACGGAACATTGAAAGTGGAAACTAAACCGTATTATATTCCCCAAATATTCGGGCAATATAACCACCTGACAATTGCAGAGGCTTTGGTAATTGACAAAAAGCTGAAAGCACTTCACGAAATATTAGACGGAAACGTTTCGGAAGAAAATTACGATATACTCAATGATGATTGGACAATCGAAGAACGTTGCCTGGAAACGCTCAATTATTGGCAACTAAGCGATATGGATTTATCGCAAAAAATGGAAGAATTGAGCGGAGGGCAGAAAACAAAGGTGTTTTTGGCAGGTATCTCTATTCATCATCCCGGATTGGTATTGTTAGACGAGCCGAGTAATCATTTAGATGTTTCAGGCAGGCAGCTTTTGTATGACTTCATTCAGCGCACCGCACAGACGCTTATTATCGTAAGCCACGACAGAAAATTACTAAACCTTTTAAGTACTGTCTGCGAGTTGAACAAAAACGGAATTAAAGTTTATGGTGGTAATTATGCTTTTTACAAAGAACAAAAACAAATTGAAACCAATGCTTTAAGCCAAGACATTCACAGCAAAGAAAAAGCGTTGAAAAAAGCGAAAGAAAAAGAACGGGAAACAATAGAACGACAACAAAAATTGGACAGTCGCGGGAAAGGAAAACAAGAAAAGTCGGGTGTTGCCCGAATAATGATGAACACTTTACGAAACAATGCAGAAAACAGCTCTGCCAAATTGAAAAGTGTTCACACCGAAAAAATCGGAAACATCAAACAGGAGCTTCAGGACTTGCGTTCCTCTCTTTCAGAAGCCGACCAAATGAAGTTTGGATTTGACAGCTCAAAACTGCACCAAGGAAAAAAACTTTTCATTGCCAACGACATCAATTTTGGCTACGAAAATGAAAAATACTTGTGGAACGAAAACTTAAATTTCCAAATCGTTAGCGGAGAACGAATAGCAATAAAAGGTGCAAACGGTTCGGGAAAAACGACGTTGATAAAAGTGATTTTGGGAAGTCTCGAACCACAAATCGGAACGGTTTTTATTGCAGAAAACAAATCGGTCTACATTGACCAGGATTATTCTTTGATAGATAACCATCTAAAGATTTACGAACAGGCACAACACTTTAATACATCTGCTTTGCAAGAACACGAAATAAAAATCAGGCTAAACCGCTTTTTATTTACCAAAGACGATTGGGACAGGCCTTGTAATACTTTGAGTGGAGGAGAAAGAATGCGTTTAATGTTGTGTTGTTTAAGCATCGGTAATCAATCGCCTGACATCATTATTTTGGACGAGCCGACTAATAATCTTGACATTCAAAATATAGAAATTTTAACCAATGCAATCAATGATTATCAGGGAACACTGCTTGTGATTTCCCACGATGAAACATTTTTGAACCAAATCAATATAGAGCGAACAATAGAACTAAACCATATGTATACAAAACTAATCAGGTAATTTTGGATTTGAAAAAAATTGTCCTAACGATGTCAGTAAGATGCAGATGATTGAAATAGAACTTGCATTGCTAACAATCGCCTACACGCTATTAATCATTTTGGGAATTATATCCGATCCGCCTCATAACCCACCTGCCTGAAATATTGCACATCCTCCAGCAGCCGTTTTTTACTCAGTTGTATCTGTATGAATGCCGCCAGCGATGTGATGGGAGATAAAATGAAAATAGCCACGATCAGCAGCCGTTTGAACAGGTTGACCCTGCCGGCACGGTTCAGGTCGCCCGGACCGCCTTTGGCGCGGATGTAACCGGCCCACTTGCGAAAGTTGCCGATGCCCCGGCGTTCGAGCAGTACCAGGCCCGGTTTGAGCTGTACGGCCCCCATACGAAGCAATGTTTCCTGTAATTGCCCTAATGTGCCGGATGTAAGATGTGTGAGTACCGGCTTCCCGAAGCGTGATGTTTCCCGGATATCTTCGTCTTGCACACCAGCTGCCGGTAAAAACCGTGAAGGCTCTTTCTGCCCTTTGAACGCCCAGCGGATAACGGTAAGCGTGGAGATAATGTTCGGGTTGGAATCGGTCAGGGCGATATTTCCTACAAGTGTGGCGTTGATTGCCACAAGGTCCTCTTTTATTTTTTCCTGTGCGTGGAGCCACATATTGCGGCTGCCGATAACGGTCAGTACGGGTTTACCTTGTAATAGTCGTTTCGCCTCATCGCTTTTCATGAATGAGGTAACGGGCAGCGACGGATTCAGGAACCACGGCTGATAGCCCAGTATGACCAGGTCGTAATGGCAGTCATACAACGTTTCCGGTAAACGCTTCATCGGGATGGGTATCCGCTTCACCGTTTCCGGCATCGTATCGAAAAAATGATAGGCTTTCCAGGGAAAAGGGAAAGGTATTTCAGGTTCGATTTGTACAAAATCTATGATCGCATCTGCTTGTATGGGTGCAGTCAGGTGATCAAGAATGTCTTTCAGCTGGCCGGATTGGGAGTAATACAAAACGAGTATGCGTGGCTTCATAAGCGCGATTCAGGTCTTTATTATACGGCCGTAAGGTACAGATAAGCGTACGAAAAACGGGCGCTCTCCGGTATCATGACGAGGATACGGTCGCCTTTTTTCAGCCGTCCGCTATGGAACAACTCTTCCAGCATGAGGTAGGGTGAGGCGCTGCCGACATTACCGACTTCGGGCAGGTTGTAAAACCATTTTTCGGGCGGCAGCTTCATACCTGCGTTACCGAGATGTTCTTTTATCTGTTCTTTGAAAAATTCGCTCGACATATGCGGGAGGAAATAGTCCACTTCTTCGCTTGCCAGGTTATGCTTCTGCATTAGCCCCGCCAGATAACGGCCGCCCAACATCACGATATGACGGGACAGCAGCTTGGTATCCTGTTTCAGGGAGAAGACGCTCTGTTCGTTCCACGTGTCCGTATCAAGGTCGTTCCAGCCGGTAAGGGAATGATCTTCATTTTTTACGGAGCCGGCATACATACATGCTTCCAGTTCATGTGCAAACGAAGTGGTTTCAAGCCATTCGATCTTCAGGGAAAGGTTGTTTTCATTAGGTTCATCCTGAAGCAGAGCCGCGCCTGCTCCGTCACTCAGCATCCAGCGAAGAAAATCTTTTTCGAAAGCGATGTACGGGTTTTCTTCCAGTTTTTTCAGGTTCTCTATTTCCGGGGTAAACCGGGAAGCATGCATCCAGGAGCTCATTTTTTCAGAACCACAACTTACGGCTACATTGGTAAGGCCCGCTCCCACCGACATATAAGCATACTTCATAGCCTGTATGCTGCTGCAACAGGCGCCGGATGCGGAGATAAGCTCTACGGGTTTATCCATTCCCAGCAGACCATGTACCATGGCAGCGTGCGAAGGCAATAACTGCTCCGGCGAAGTTGTTCCGGTAGCAATCAACTCTACCCGGTTCAAAGGAAATGACTCGTCAAAAAGATTTTTTATAGCGTTAGCTGCGAGTTCGGTATTGGTATGTGTGCTTTTGCCGTCACGGAAGGCATAGTATCTCGATTTGATGCCATTGTTCCGCAGTACAATAGCACGGGCTTTGGAAGGTTTATCCCCGACTATGCCTAAAATCTGCTCCATTTCATCATTGGGGACCGGGTCGTTAGGTAAAAATCTGGATAGACGTGTAATATAAACGGGCCTCACTGTCTGGTTTTCTGTTTTAAAGGACAAAATTAATCTAAATAGGCAGCTTTAATAGTAAATTCATGATTCACGATAGTGCGTGATCGCCAAAATACGTATTTCCCGGTATAGTAAAATAAAGATAAATTGATATTATATTTTGACTATGAGCTGTTTTATATATTCATAAGAAGAGTGCCCCGACGTCGGGGCACTCTTTACTTAATGTCAAGTTGTTGGTAAAAAGATAGTAAGCGGCTATGATATACTTACTACTTAATATAGTAATTTTCGATTTACTGTTTTAATTCCTTTCCGGCGTCATGCTCAGCCCATAGTGGTATTTCCCTTTCTGACCGGGATAGAAACCTGCGATCTGCAGATTTCCGTATCCTGCCAGCGCTTGCTGCAAGTCGGTGATTGTGCGTATTACTCTGTCATTGACATGAGTAATGACAAACCCTTTCCGGATCTGGGTCTGGCTGGCCAATGCACCGTCTCCGGGGTCTGTAACGACCACCCCTTCTTTAATGCCCAGCTTGTTTTTCTCCTGCTGTGTCAACGGGCGGAAGCCGGCGCCCAGCATTCTGGCCGGAGCATCCTTTTTAATGATAGCGGTAGTCCCCTCCAGGTTCTTTAATTCTACCGTTGCCACGTTTACTTTTCCGTTCCGCACGTATGTCAGGGTGATATGGTCGCCGGGTTTGTACCGGGCGATCTGTTCCAGCAATTCCGGTTCGGTGCGGATATCCGTGCCATTTATTTTTGTGATGAAATCACCGGTTTTCAGACCGGCTTTTTCAGCGCCGCCGCCGGCCCTCACATTTTCTACAAATACACCGTCGAGATGATCACCGCCTATAGCATCCAACTCTTCCCGGTTGAGTGTTTTCCTTTCACGATATTCGATACCGAGATAAGCACGCTGCACGGAGCCGTATTGGATCAGATCATTGGTTACCTTTCGCACCATATTCGCCGGGATGGCGTATGAATAGCCGGCGTATGAGCCGGTAGGTGAGGCAATAGCCGAGTTGATGCCGATAAGCTGCCCCTTCGTATTGACCAATGCGCCCCCGCTATTGCCAGGGTTAACGGCAGCATCTGTCTGAATGAACGACTCGATGGCATGTGCAGATTGCGTGCGGTTGATGCCGAGGGAACGGCTTTTGGCACTCACAATACCGGCGGTTACAGTGGCATCCAGTGTCAGTGGATAGCCAACAGCAAGTACCCATTGCCCAAGCCGCACATCGTCACTGTTGCCAAATTCCATGTAGGGAAGGTCTTTCTCTTGTATCTTCAGCAGGGCAATATCGGTAGACGGATCGCTGCCGATAACTTTGGCTTTTGTGGTATAGCGGTTGTTGAACGTGACTGTCAGTTCGTCAGCGCCTGCGACAACGTGGTTGTTCGTTACGATATACCCGTCTGGAGATATGACAACACCGGAGCCGGCGCCCATCTGCGGAGGGATATAATATTGCCGCTGGCCAAAGAAGTCTCCGAAATCATCGCCAAAGAACTGGGCGCGCGGATCTTTGGCCACTACGGTGCGGGCCTTCTTTGTCGTTTTTACATGCACTACAGCTTGTACCGACGCTTCGGCGGCGGGCTGGAAGTCTATCGGAGGAGCACTTGCAACCCTTCCGCTTTCGTAGCTTGCAAAGCTGACCGGCATTTGCTGCTGCGCAGTAGTGGTCACTTGCAGCCCGTGCCCGGGTTTTATATGCTCTGTAATGTATAGCGTGAGTAATGAAGTGACGGCAGCCGTCAAAATAACCGGAATTATCCTGAATCTCATAGCTGTTTGGTTTTTATCATTATAGAACAAATTTATTGCCGATATTCTATATGGAATTGTTAAAAGCATTGTGGTTTCATTCGTAAACTGTTAAAAAATTATCCGTAGAGACGATGCATGCATCGTTTCCACGTGCATAGACGATGCATGCATCGTCTCTACGGGTAAAATCCTTTTTTTGATATAGGTTTGTACCAATTTCCATTATCATAACCTGTTTCGCCCATGTCAGTTGCGGCAAATCCACGCCGGTTGGTTGTTGCCGGGATATTTATCGGTGTTGCGCTGGTGATCCTGATACGATTACTGTTTCTTCAGCTTTTTGAAGAAAAGTATAAGATCATGGCCAATGACATTGCTATTTATCGCAAGGTTGTATATCCTCCCCGTGGGATTGTTTATGACCGGAATGATAGTGTGCTCTGCTTCAATCAGGGGATTTATGACCTGATGGTTACGCCAAACGAAGTAGACCGGCACGTCGATACCGTGACATTCTGCCGGATGCTGGGCATAGATACGTCTGCATACGGCAAAATGATCGAGAAGGCCGTCAAGTTTCAGAACGGCCCCCGTCGTCAGAGTGTGTTTATTTCTCAACTCAATCCGGGGCAGACAGCCCGGTTCCTGGAGAATCAATATGCCTTCCCCGGTTTCCAGTTGGTAGAACGGTCTATCCGAAGCTACCCGCGACCCAGCGCTGGTGTGGTTCTGGGATATATCGGTGAAGTATCCCCCAATATGCTGAAGAAGGATCGCTTTGCTTCATACCGCCAGGGCGATTATGTGGGCATTGACGGTCTGGAACTGACGTATGAGGAAGTACTGCGCGGTCAGCGCGGGGTGCATTTTTTTGAGCGTGATAACTTTAACCGCCCGCGCGATCCATATATGCAGGGGCGGCTCGATACGCCGGCCATTTCAGGACGGAGCCTGACGCTGCATCTCGATGCCGTGCTGCAGGAATATGGCGAGCAGTTGATGGCAAATAAGTTGGGAAGCATCGTGGCGATCGATCCCGCTACGGGGGGGATTCTCGCGATGGTGAGCAGTCCGGGGTATGATCCTAATTTATTGAGAGGAAGCGAGCGCTCCCGGAATTTTTCCCGGATGTATCTCGATCCTGCCAAGCCGTTGTTCAACCGGGCCATGAAAGCTTTTTATAATCCCGGCTCTGTTCAAAAGCCACTGACGGCGCTGATTGCACTGGATGTGGGGGTAATCACACCTTCCTTCGGTTATCCTTGCAGCGGTGGTTATTATGCGTGCAACCGGCGGATCGGATGCAGCCATTCCAATCCCGGGCATTCGGCTAACCTGCGGGTGGCGCTCGCCAACTCCTGTAATTCCTATTTCAGCCATATCTACCGGTTGTCGATAGACGCCCGGAAATTCGGGAACGTCAAAAACGGTTTGCATCAGTGGTATCAGTACATGTATTCGTTCGGGTTCGGTCATCCTACCGGTGTAGACCTCCCGTATGAAATCGGCGGTACTTTGTACGATTCATCCGACTACAACCGGATGTATAACGGTGTTTGGAACTCGTGCACGAATGTCTTTCTCGGGATGGGGCAGGGTGAAATAGCACAGACGCCCCTGCAGATGGCCAATGCCATGTGTATCATCGCCAACCGGGGATATTACTATACGCCCCATTTTGTTCGTGCCATCGGCGATAATCCCAACGATCCGCTGTTGGCGCCATACCGGGAAAAGCACGTGGTGTCGCGTGTTTCGGATACGGCTTTTGCCGTGGTGGCGTTAGGGATGCAGGACGTGGTGGAACGGGGCACCGGCAGGGTAGCCAGGCTGGAAGGGATATCCGTCTGCGCCAAAACCGGAACGGTGGAAAATAAGGCGAATATCCGCGGACAGGCGGTGAAAATGAAAGACCATTCTGTGTTTGTTGCGTTTGCACCGCGCGAAAATCCCAAAATTGCTATTGCGGTGGTGGTGGAGAATGCAGGCTTTGGCTCAACATGGGCAGGCCCTATCGCCAGCCTGATGATTGAAAAGCATCTTAATGATACTATTACTGCATCCCGTAAGCCGCTTGAAGAAAGAATGATGAAAGGACGGGTGATAAATCCATACCTTGGTGTGCTGGATTCGATGCAAAGGGCCAGGGACCAGCAGCGCTATTTGCGGAAACTCGCCCACCAGCAGGCTCAGGACAGCCTTGACCGGGCATTGGATTCTGTTGCCGTTCGTCAGTTGATAGAAAAATATTTTTTAAGGATCAAAGAACATTGAAAAACAGAATTGACAGCTAACCCACTTTCAATTTTCAACGCATCATGAATGTAACAAGAAAGTCCTTTATATCCAGAATGGACTGGATGACGGTACTCCTTTACCTCCTGTTGGTGATGATCGGCCTGGTCGCTGTATTTTCCGTTGAATACCGGAGCACCGATTCCAGCATATTCATTATGAGCAAAAGCCACATGAAACAGACTATGTGGTTGGGGGTTTCCCTGTTTGTAGGCATCATCATTATGTTTACCGACAGTAAGTTCTTTTCCTCAATGGCCTTTCTGTCATACACAATCGGAATATTCCTGCTGATGATCACCATATTTGCGGGCACACCGGTGAAAGGCTCTAATTCCTGGCTGGGTGTGGGCGGATTTACCTTTCAGCCGGGTGAGGTCTGCAAAATATTTACTTCCCTGGCACTTGCAAAGTTTTTGTCGCTGCCCGAAACCAATTTTAAAACCCTGCGCGACCGGCTGATCGGCGCCGGGATTGCGCTGGCTCCCTGCCTGATTATCATCCTCCAGAATGAGACAGGACTGGCGTTGGTATATTTTGCGTTTTTTCTGGTCATGTACCGGGAAGGTTTGCCTAATTCTATACTCATTTCAGGCTTTTCACTGGTAGCGCTCACCTTAGGTGCCCTGCTGATCGACCGGACGCTGTTGTTCATCATCGTTACGGCAATCGCTGTTTTTACGGGCGTCGTCATGCGCAGGGCCTTACGCAGGAACAACACCGCGCGCATCCTGCTCCTGGGGGCATGGGGGATCAGCATTCTGTTTTCACACATTGCGGTGCCGTTTGTGTTTACGCATATGCTCAAAGGCTACCAGATTGAGCGGATCTACTCCATGCTGGGGCAGGAAGTGCCGGAAGAGTATATCGGTGATTTTGTGGACTATGAAAAAATAAAGAACCGGGATTCCGATTATAATGTACGGCAGTCGAAGATCGCGATCGGCTCCGGCGGATTGATGGGGAAGGGTTTTCTGAACGGAACGTCTACCAAGAATGATTTTGTACCTGAACAGAATACGGATTTCATATTCTGCTCGATCGGCGAACAGTTTGGTTTTATCGGCAGCGCCGTGCTGATCCTCATTTACCTGACACTCATGCTGCGGATCGTGTATGTCGCGGAGCGCCAGCGGTCGGCATTCAGCCGGATATATGGCTATTGTGTCGCTTCGATATTGTTTTTTCATTTCGCGATCAACCTGGGGATGACCATAGGTCTCGCGCCCGTTATCGGGATCACATTGCCGCTGCTGAGCTACGGTGGTTCGTCTTTGTTGTCGTTCAGCATATTGATTTTCATCCTCATCCGGCTGGATGTAGACCGGCAAGTCATGATACGTTAACTTTGCAGGCTATGGCGCAGATTATCCCGTTGTCGGAAGGTGTTTTTACTATTGGTCATGATAAGCTGTTTGTTCCTTTCGATCCCGGTCAGGACGAGCTGACACAAAGACCTACCGGGTCCTTGCTGGTAGAAGTGCAGCCTTTCCTGGTTGTAACGGAGCGGGATGTGCTCATCCTCGATACAGGGCTTGGGTTTACAGATAAAGCTACCGGTAAGCCCCAGATTCACCAGTTGCTGCGGCAGCATGGCTATGAGCCGCAACAGGTAACAAAGGTACTGCTGTCGCATCTGCACAAAGACCATGCAGGCGGCGTTACCCGCACAGATCATACCGGCACGCACACGATGTTCCCTGAGGCTGATTATTATGTGTACAGGGATGAAGCCGCTTTTGCATTAAAGACCGGCCTGCCGTCCTATCACCCGTCCGAGCTGGAGCCGCTGTTATCATCCGGACAGGTAAAATGGCTGGAAGGAAAGGAGGGATTGATCGATGGTTATATCAGGTTTCAGCATTCCGGCGCTCATTGTCCGCATCATATTGTTTACCTGATAGAAGATGGCGCACAGCGTATATTCTTCGGTGGCGATGAGGCGCCGCAATTGAAACAGATGAAGATTCGCTACGTAGCCAAATATGACTATGATGGCAAGAAAGCCAGCGAGCTCCGGGAGCAATATGCAGAACGGGGGAGAGAAGAAGGCTGGGAATTTTTATTTTATCATGATGTGAAAACACCTGCCGCCCGTTTACAGGCACTGTGAAATGCTGAAAAAAACACTTAAAATATTACTCTGGCTGATTGCCGGTATCGTATTGGTGGTTGTGATCCTGGGTGTTGTTTTCATTGCAACACCTGATGTAAAGCCGCCACAGGTGGCCGATACGTCCGCATTGTCGCGGTATCAGCGTGAGCACGTATCGGGCAGCTTATATACTATCGGGGACAACTGGATACGGAAAAATCAACACGGATTGTATGAAATGTTTGTATCCGGTGCGCCTTTTGAGCTGGGGGTGAAAAATGGAAAATTATCCCGTGAGCTGATCATCCGGCAGGAAGAGGCCTTTACGCATCAGATAAGGCAGATGATCCCTTCCGATGCTTATCTCAGGTTTCTTAAGTACATCGTCCGTTTTATGAACCGGGATCTGTCGGATCATATCCGGCAGGAGTATCAGCAGGAGATCTATGGAGAGTCGTTTTCGGCGGCTGATTCATTCGGGTGGATCGGCAGTAACTATGCACGGCTGCTGAACTACCATGCCGCGCACGATATAGGCCATGCCCTGCAGAATATGATGCTCGTAGGCTGCACGTCATTTGCTGCCTGGGATGAGCAGACAGAAAGCGGCGCCATGCTTGTCGGCCGGAATTTCGATTTCTGGGTGGGCGACCGGTTTTCGGAAGAAAAAATTGTGGCATTTTACAGCCCGGAGCAGGGGTATCGTTTTGCATTTGTTACCTGGGGTGGATTTACCGGTGTTGTGTCGGGGATGAATGAGCGCGGATTGACGGTAACGATCAATGCCGCCCGGTCTGATATCCCGTTTAGTGCGGCTACACCGGTATCGCTGGTGGCCCGTGAGATATTGCAGTATGCAGGGAATATTGAGGAAGCAGTTCGCATTGCCGGGAGCCGTAAAATGTTTGTTTCAGAAAGCTTTCTGGTGGCCAGCGCGGCAGACCATAAAGCAGTGATCATTGAAAAAACACCGGATACGCTCGCTGTTTATGATCCGCAGCAGGATGTGATCCAATGCACCAATCATTATCAGAGCGCGCATTTTCAGCATCAGGAGCTTAACCGGGAGCAGAAAGAAAAAAGCGCTTCTGTGTACCGCTACCAGCGCCTGCAGGAGTTGTTGCAACAGCAACGCCCGTTAACACCGGGTAGTGTGGCAGATATACTACGCGACCGGAAAGGCCTGGGTAATGCCCATATCGGAGCAGGTAACGAGAAGGCGATCAATCAGCTTATCGCGCACCACTCTGTTGTGTTTCAGCCAGACAGTCTGCGGATGTGGGTCAGCACCTCACCCTGGCAGCTGGGCACTTATGTCTGCTATGATCTGCGCAAGGTTTTTGCATTAAATGGGTTAGATGCAGATATCGAGATAGCAGATACAATCCGGAATATTTCTCCCGACAGTTTCCTGGCTACCGCAGGCTACCGTGATTTCCTTTTATTCCGTGAAAATAAAATGGCTTTCCTGCAAAAACAGCCCGTAGATACTGCGCAAATTGTGCAGGCCAATCCGCATTATTATGATGCCTGGCGCATAGCCGGGGATTACTGTCTGCAGCATCAATGGTATGAAGCCGCGATATATTATTATGAAACGGCGTTGGAGCGTGAGATCGCTACAATAGATGAGCGGGATGCGATACAGAAAAAACTGGCGCTGTGTAAAAAGAAATCAGCTCATTAAACTAATCATTTCACTTCTTCGTAGTCGATATATTCACCCTGTTTTTTGCCTTGTTGTGTCTGTTGGGGTGGGGGATTGTTCTTTCCCCGTTGCATTTCATCCATTTCCCGTTGCATATGGCGCATCTTCTGGTTGGTTAAACGTGTGATCTGGAACAGTGGAAACAGAAACCGTACAATAAACCGGAACAGGAAGAAAAACAGTAAAAAGTAAAGGATGAATTTTACCATAACGCATCAAAGGTACGAAACCGTACGCAGCAGGTCGTTAATAAAAATATAATTAAATGAACTGAACATCAGGATGGGAGATTGGCTGTTATGCACAAACAAACCACTCCGGCACAGTCGGATATCTGTGCATCTATCCTCAGATGATGTTTCGGTAATCAGTTTTTGGACTGCCGGATGTATTCATCCATGCCTTTATCTTTGTAGGTGGTGTAGAGTGTACACCAATGCCCTACAAGGGATAAGCCCCACGCGGCGGTGATCCATGCCGGCCAGGGATAAACCCAGCTATCGGCGCCAAGATCGTAGGTAAACCACATGAGCGCATTGATAATAGCAAATACCAGCACGTGTAAAACGAATATCTTTTTTTGTCCGCTGGTAGGCAATATCTTTTGTGACATGGGAATCAGATTTCAGGCAAAGATAAGCGGGAATTTGAGAATTTGAAAATTTGAAAATGAGTCAGTGAGGTAGTGTTTACGATAATACATACATTTTCAAATTCCTGATTTTTCAATTTGCTTTATTATTTATTAAATAAGCTTTTGTGTATTATTGTGCGCCTTTTATATGAAGAAACTCCTGGCTGGTCTGAAGAACAAACATTTCCTGTCGCTGGCGGGTAATGGGGTGATGTCAGTGCTGGGTATGGTGACGATCGCATTGTTGTATCGTGCTCTGCCTGCTGAGGATACGGGTAAGTGGGTATTCTTCTTGTCCATGCTGTTGCTGGTCGATACATTCCGTTCCGGATTTATCACAACGGCATTTATCAAGTTTTCTGCCGGTGCTGGTGCCAAAAGGGCTGCCGAGATAGCCGGCGCCACCTGGTATGTGGCGGGCAGCATTACGGCTATCATGTTGCTGCTCAATCTTATAGCGCTGTTATTTGCCGGTCTTATCATCAACGAAAGCATTATGCTGTTCCTGAAGTGGTTTGGTATTACCTATACCGCTACACTTCCGTTTTATATTGCCTCGTGCGTTGTACAGGCAGAGCAGCGTTTCGACCGGCTGCTGTATATCCGCCTGATCAATCAGGGGGTATTTATCCTGCTTGTGATCCTGCTGATTGCAACGGGTAGCACCACCTTATCGCATATTGTATATGCATACCTGGCGGCCGGCGCGGTGACGAGCTTGTTTACGATACTCACGGGATGGTCGCGTATTCGTTCTTTCCGCTCGCGGACCGCATCGGCCATCCGCGATATGTTTCATTTCGGAAAATATAGTGTAGGCACCACGCTCAGCGCCAACTTGTTTCGCACCTCTGATACGTTTCTGATCACTTTCATGCTCGGCCCGGCTGCACTGGCGGTTTACAACCTCGGCCAGCGGCTGATGGAAATTGTCGAAATACCCTTGCGGAGCTTTGCCGCTACGGCTATGCCGGAGCTTTCTGCCGCATATAACCAGGGGAACCGGCAGCAGGTAATTTACGTCATGAAAAAATATGCCGGCATGCTTACCATTGCCCTCGTGCCCGCGGTGATTATTGCGGTACTGGGCGCAGATCTGGCTATTGGTATTATTGGCGGGAGTGATTATGCCGGTAGTGCGGCAGCAAATGTGTTACGGATATTTATGGTTTTTGCATTGCTGTATCCGCTCGATCGCTTTATGGCCCTGACTCTGGATGTGATCCACAAGCCCAAAGTTAATTTTATTAAGGTAGTGATCATGCTTGTAGTCAATGTGGTGGCCGGATTCACGGGGATCATGTTATTTGGAAATGTCTATGGTGTGGCTCTGGGGAATCTGGCGCCAACCGTGATTGCCATTGTGATCGCGTACAGGGTGTTGTCCCGTTTTTATCCTTTCTCGCTGCGTAGTGTCTATGCGGTTGGTTATGCCGGAGTACGGCTTTTGCTGCGAAAGTGGTTGGTGAAAAACAGGTGATTTATTTCCGGCTCATGTTTTGACCTGCTTCGTTAGGTGGTCGCGGATTATTCGGTACCGGCTCCGTTACTACTGTAGGTTATTTCCCGGGCTGTAACTGTTTGTAACGTGTCGCTCCTGTAAGTGGTCCGCTTGATCCAGTTGCCGGACGGGTCGTACAGGTACTCATGCCGTGTGCGTACATCCTCTTCCGTCGCTTCCGAAAAATCTGTTTTTTCTTCCGGGTCTCCTGCGGCATTAAAGGTGCAGGTGCTGTATGCTGTCATTTTTCTTTTCGCAGTCATGGCTATGCGGCTGGTTTCGAGGCCGGAATTATTGAAAGTGATGCTTTCTACCCCCGTACAACTGTCCGGAGCGCCATAATAATATCGGGTCCACTGACTTTTCGCAGTATCCTTCGTGTGCATGAAGTGTATGCCGGATACGTACTGCTGGTTTTCGTTGAACACTATTCTGGTATATTCATCGTGGGTGGGATATTTGAACCGGATCATCTCCAGCAGCTTGTTATCTCCGTCGTTTTTCATGATATAGCTCAGCCGTCCTTCGCCGTCATAGCGGTAGCGCATTCTGCCGGTTCTGTTGCCGGTCAGGGAAAAGCTTTGTATTTCCTGCAGGCGATCTGATTTGCTATAGACGAAAGCAGAAGAATCGCCTGCTTTTTTTCCTGTGTATATGACTTGGCTTCTGATCAGCGAGTCATCTTTGTAACGGAACACTTTCAGTGTATGGATTTTGTTGGTATCGGTGAGGCTGAGTGTATCTATTCTTCCTTTCTCGTCAAAGACCATGTTTCTGACGGCTGTTTTTTGTCCGCCTGTTCTGTATAATGACGTGACTTCCTCTGCCCGGGCGACATCCCCCCTGAAGCCGAAGGATTGCAGGGTGAGTAGTTCGGGGAAATCGTGTGTCAACTGTGCTGCAACGTCCTGTACCAGACAGATTAGGAAAAACAGGCAGCTTGTTCTGGTCATAGAAATCATGCAAATCCAGCTCCGGTGTTTTTCAAAAATACGGAAAAATAAAGGCTCGGGGTAAAAGCGCTTTTTCGGAAAGTGTGTAGATACGGCTCACTGCAACACCAACGATGTGATGGTCAGTATGGCAAACGTGATGCTTGCGATGCCATTCGTATTGGCAAATGCCATGTTCACCCGGCTCAGGTCGTCCGGCTTTACGATCATATGCTGGTATACCAGCAGTGCCGTGAATATGGAACCGCCCGCCCAATAGAGCCATGCGAACTGTCCAAGTATGCCCGCAGCAATTATAAAGAAGACAGTACCAACATGTAAGGCAGCAGATACGAGCAGAGCATTAGGCACACCCAGTGCGGCCGGTATGGAATGAAGCTGCAGGTTTTTGTCGAACTCCTCATCCTGCAAAGCGTATATTATATCAAAGCCGGCTACCCAGGTAAATACCGCTGCAGAAAACAACACCGGCAGGATACTGAAATAGCCTGTTACTGCCAAGTAAGCGCCCAGTGGCGCCAACGCCAGCCCCATCCCCAATACCAGGTGACAGAGTGCAGTGAAGCGCTTGGTATAGCTGTAAAACAAAATGACGAACAAGGCGATGAAAGAAAGATAAAAGCAGGGTTTGTTGATAAACCAGGTGGTGAGCACAAACAGCCCGCAGTTGATGATCGTAAACAGAAGCGCATGTTGGGGTGGAATAATGCCTGCAGGTATCTCCCGTCCCGCTGTACGCGGGTTGAGTGCATCAAACCGGCGGTCGAGCCAGCGGTTGAAAGCCATAGCGGCATTCCGGGCAAATACCATGCACAGTAATACCTTCACCAGCAATTCCCAACGGAATGTTTGCTGCTCATAGACTACGGCCAGGGTAAAGCCGATCATTGCAAACGGTAATGCAAATACAGTATGGCTGAATTTGACCAGCGAAAGATACCGTCCGGCTTTGGAGACCAGGGATGCAGGCATTGCTTATTTTTCTTTTACTTCTGCTGTGAATCCGATAGACATGGCAGCCAGCTGGGCATTGGAATGTATCAATACATTTTTTTGCTGATGGCCGGGGCGGTTCTTGCTGTTAAATTCAATAATGATGTCGCCTTCGCCACCCGGAGGGACAGGCTCTTTGGGCCACTCCGGTACGGTGCAGCCGCAGGAAGCTTCTGCTCTTGAGATCAGCAGCGGATGATCGCCGGTATTCCTGAAATGAAATGCATGTCTTACCACATCGCCTTCAGTGATAGTGCCGAAGTCATGTTTGGTATCGGTAAACGAAATGGTTGTTTTAGGCATAGCGGCAGCCTGTTCAGTACGGGCATCGGCTTCTTTGGAGTGTGCATGTGTGTGATTGTGGCCGCCGTCACCGATATTGTATTTGTTGAACAGTGCGGTTTTACTTACACCACTCAGCTCCACCAGCGCGATCACAAAAACTGAAATTGTCAGTACGGTCAATAACACGGTTTTTAGCTGCTGATTCATTGTATTGGTTGTGTTTTAAGCAAAGTTATTTAGTTTAATTTGAAAATTACCTTTCCGCCCACACCTGTGCTAAATGTAAGAGCATCTCCACCGACTTCTCCATATCCTGAACGCTTACATACTCCTGTTTGCTGTGTATGCCCATTTCTCCGGTGAAGAGGTTGGGGCAGGGCAGGCTGATAAAGGAAAGCCGGGAGCCGTCTGTGCCGCCGCGAACACTCATGCTTTCCGGTTCAAGGCCGGCACGCCGGTACGCTTCGGTAGCATGGGCCATTACCTGCGGGTGCTGATCGAGTATTTCCTTCATATTCCGGTATTGCTCCGTAACGGTGAAATCGATCTGTACGCCGGGGAAAGCCGCAACGGTTTCTTCGGCCAGTTGCTTCAAACGCGTTTCGTGTACGGCCAGCATGGCGGTGTCGAAGTCGCGTACAATAAACTGAACCGTGGCTTTTTCCAGTACGCCTTCCATATGTACCGGGTGTACAAATCCTTGCTTGCCTTCAGTGGTTTCGGGGTTCCAGCCGTCTGAGGGGAGCCGGCTAATGAAATCGGCAGCGGCTTTTACAGCATGTACCATTTTGCCTTTGGCATAGCCGGGATGGGCGCTGATGCCGTGAAATGTCACAGTTACCGCATCTGCGGAAAACGTTTCTCCTTCGAGGTGGCCTCGTTGGCCGCCATCCAGGGTGTAACCGTAATCCGCTGCCAGGCGCTGCATATCTACTTTGGCTACACCACGGCCAATCTCTTCGTCGGGTGTAAACAACAGGCGGATCCTGCCATGTGGTATCCCGGGATGTTGGATCAGATAGTGCGCCAGATCCATGATAATAGCCACGCCGGCTTTGTCGTCGGCGCCGAGCAGGGTGGCGCCCGATGCCGTGATAATGTCGTCGCCGATGCGCTCGAGCAGATAAGGGTGCTCTTTCGTGCTGATCACTACAGAAGGATCATCCGGCAGTACGATATCGGAGCCGTCATATTTTTGATGCAGGATGGGTTTCACATCCTTGCCGCTGCAGTCGGGCGCGGTATCTACATGCGCACAGAAACACAGCACCGGTACTTGTTTGTCTGTTGTAGCCGGGATGGTAGCATATACATATCCGTATTCGTCCAGCTCAGCATCCTCGATACCCATTTGCTTCAACTCCTGTACCAGGATGCGACTCAGGTCCTTCTGCTTTTCAGTAGAAGGCTGAGTGGGGGAATTGGGGTCGCTTTGCGTATCGATCTGCACATAACGCATAAAGCGCTCTGCAGCGGTATGTAAATAGCCGGGAATGGACATAGGTGTAATTTCAGTTTAATTTGAAAATTTGAGAAAATGATTCCGGCAAAAATAGGGCGAAATGGTTGAAAAGCGGATAGCGGGGACTGACAATAAACAAATTGTCAATTTTTAATAGCTGCTGTCTATGCACCGTCGACAACACCTATCTTTGTATACATAAAACATTCAAATAAGATTATGGCTGGGAAGAAGGCGAAGAAGAAGAAACAAGATAATAATAGTGAATCATCGGGTTATACGGGCAGGCTGCAGGTCGTGAGGAGTGGTATGGGATTTGTAATTGTCGAAGGGTTGGAGCGGGATATACCGGTACAGCCGGAGCATTTGGGCACAGCGCTGGATGGCGATGTGGTACGCGTTGCGGTGTCGGAGCACCCACGCAAGGCCGGTCATACGGAGGGGCGCATTACGGAAGTGATCACACGCCGGCAAACGGAATTTACGGGCCGCCTGGATGTACATCCGCATTTTGCATTCCTGGTAGCGGACAAACAGATGCCGGTGGATATTTTCATTCCGCTGCATCTCCTCCATAATGCGAAGGACGGCGATCATGCTGTAGTCCGTATCGTGGAGTGGAATGAGAAGGCTAAGAATCCGGTCGGTGAAGTGATGAGCATTCTTACGCACGAGTCTTCCAATGAAGTGGCGATGCAGGGGATACTGGTTGAGAATGGCTTTCCGCTCACATTCCCGGATGATGTGCTGGAAGAAGCCGCCCGTTTTCCTGAAGGCGTGGACAACAAGGAAGCAAAGCAGCGCCGCGATATGCGCAAAACGCTGACGCTCACTATCGATCCGCAGGATGCCAAAGATTTTGATGATGCCATATCGTTTAAGAAAATGCGGGGCGGGGTCTATGAGATTGGTGTGCATATCGCCGATGTGAGTCACTATGTGAGGGAAGGGTCGGAGCTGGATAAAGAGGCATACCGCCGCGCTACCAGCGTTTATCTGCCCGACCGCGTGCTGCCCATGCTGCCCGAGCGTCTGTCGAATGAATTGTGCTCCCTGAGGCCGGACGAAGACAAATATGCGTTTTCGGCGATCTTCCAGATCACAAAGCAGGGGCGGATAAAGGAATCCTGGCTGGGTAAAACGGTGATACGTTCGCAGCGCCGGTTTTCTTACGAAGAAGTGCAGGAGATCATTGAAGGCGCTGACGGAGATCAGGCGGATGTATTGCGCTTGCTCAATGAGCTGGCGCAGGGTTTCCGGAAGGAGCGATTCCGTAAGGGAGCCATCAATTTTTCATCCAAAGAAGTTCGTTTCCAGTTAGACGAACAGGCCATTCCGATCGGTATTATCGTGAAGGAAAGTAAAGAGGCGCATCAGCTTGTTGAAGAATTTATGCTGCTGGCCAACCGTACGGTGGCGGAGCATGTTTCTGCTATCCGCATCAAGGACAAGCCGGTACCGTTTCCTTACCGGGTGCATGATGTGCCCGATGAAGAAAAGCTGAAGCTGTTTACCACCTTTGCCGCCCGTTTCGGGTATAAGTTTGATCTGAACACCCCGGAAGGCATTGCCCGGTCGTTTAATGATATGCTCCGCCTGGCAGCGGGGAAGCCCGAATTGCAGATACTCGAGAGTCTGGGCATCCGCACGATGGCCAAAGCCGTTTATACAAGCGAGAATATTGGCCACTATGGTCTGGGTTTTGAAAATTATTGTCATTTCACATCGCCGATACGCCGTTATCCCGATGTTATGGTGCACCGTGTGCTGGAGCAATCCTTAAATGACAAAATACGGCCGGTGAAGCAGATGGAGCAGCAATGCCGTCATTGCAGCGACCGGGAACGCCGTGCGATGGAGGCAGAACGTGCCGCCAACAAATACAAGCAGGTGGAATTTATGCAGCAGTATGTGGGTGAGGATTTTGATGCGGTGATCAGCGGTGTAGCCAGTTTTGGCTTCTGGGCGGAGACCGTTTCGCATAAGTGTGAAGGCATGGTATCCATTGCCGATCTGTCGGATATCGATGAGTTCCGTTTGCTGGAAGAGGAATATACGCTTGCCGGTCGCCACACGGGTATCCGCTTCCGGATGGGCGATACCGTGAAGGTGAGGGTGGTGAGCGCCAACCTCAACAAACGGCAGATCGATTTCTCAATCCTTGAGCTGCCCGGTCAGGAGAAAAAACTTGTCCGTAACGGCTCCGGAAAAGGGCGGAAGAAAGAGGCTCCCGTTCGCCGCGCGGCAACGCAGGATAGCCGTAAGCCGCGGAAAAAGCGCGGTTGAGCCTGAAAAGCAGCCAACCGCCTGTTTTTCGTATCTTTGTATCAATGGAAAGCGTAGCACAAAAGCTCAATGCCGTGGGATTGAAGAAGACGGATATCCGCCTGCGGCTGTTTGAACATTTTCTAAATCACAAGCCTGCCGTATCCCAGCCGGAGCTGGAAAAAGAATACAGCAAATATGCCGACCGCGTTACGCTGTACCGTGTGCTCAATGCCTTTGAAGAGAAAGGCCTGATCCACAAGATCATAGATGCGCATGGTACTGCCCGTTATGCGTTATGCAACGAAAACAGCTGTGACGCAGGCCATCATCACGATGAACATATCCATTTCAACTGTACGCAGTGTAATAAGGTAGTATGCCTCGATGATACGCATATCCCGGCTGTGAAGCTGCCGCGAAACTATCAGGCTGTAAAATATAATCTCAATATTGAAGGTATCTGCAGCGATTGCAACCGGTAGCGTATAGTGCATGTTCATGGCGGGCCTGAACCGCCATCGCCTGCAGCTACTACGGCTATTTTTTTCTGTTGAAGGGCCCCAGTTGCTCTACCAGCATTTTCCTGAAATCCCTTTCTGCATCGTATAGCTGTGCCAGCTGCTGCGGACTGATTGTTTTCAGCAGCACATCCTTGTATTTTTTCTTCAGCTCCAGGGTCTGCTCCTGATACTCAAGATTAGCTTCTATAAATTCCCTGGCCTGCTCGCGGGTAGCCTGGGTGTTCTGTTCCCGGTATTTGGTGCGGAAGTCCTTCCGGATCTCCCGGAGCTCTGTCTGGTACTTATTATACTCCGGCCAGAAAAGCGCCGCCTGTGCAGGTGTCAGCTTAAGCCGCTCGGTAATGAAGCTGACTTTGAGCGCCCGTATCTCTTCAAAGCGTTCCTGTTGTGCCCATATAGCATTGTGCATCAGCAGGAGCATGATTATTGACAATAGCTTTTTCATGATATAAAAATCTTCTTTGATTAATACAATTCCGTATCCCATCCGGTCTCGTCCAGGTATTGGATGATGTTTTCATCAGAGAGGCCCGGTGTGGTAGTAAATGATTTTTTATCAATGGATGCCAGCCGGACTGCAGGGAGCAGGTCTTCTGTCTCAAATTCATCGATATGGTATAAGACATAGCTCCGTACATCTTCCTTCGGTATTTTTGAAAGCTGCTTCATGACCGGCTCTGTATCGGTCATGGTAAGCTGGTACAAACCCAGCCCCGCTCCTGTTATCAGCATCGCGGCGACGGCATAGCGTAAAGGCTTCCAGGACAATATTTTTTTCAGTGGTATGACCTTTGCAGGAGCCGGTGTGTCTTCTGTTTCCTGCTTCACTGCAGCCAGTATCCGGCCGGGTAGCTGTTCAAAATAGCCTTCCGGCGCTTCAAGCGGCATCCCGGCCTGCGGGAGCATACTGTTGTATTCAGCCTGAACCGTACGCAGCATTTCACCCGGGAATGAAGCAAAATAATCCTCCGGCGCTGTAAAAGGAGTTTGTTTGGGAAGGTGAATGACCGGGTCGGTTTCGTAGGTTATCTGTTCGCGGGCAGCCGCGCTCAGACCGGTGAAATAATCTTCGGGAACTGCATAAGGCATTACCCGCGGCATTGTTGCGAGTATGCTGCCTATTTCATCCAGTTCCCTTGTTATTTCGTTTTCCTGCTTCATGTCATTAAATATGACTGCTCAAGCGAGCGGAAGTTTAATTGCTTTTAATAAAATTTTCTATCTTTTTGACAGCGTGGTGGTAAGATGCTTTCAGGGCGCCGGTGGAGGTATCCAGTACCTCTGACATCTTCTCGTAAGGCATTTCGTCATAGTACCTCAGGCTGAATACGATCCGTTGCTTTTCCGGTAGTGACTGAATAGCTTGTTGCAGCTTCCATTCCAGCTTGTTGGCGTCGAACCCCTGCTGTGCTTCCAGGCGACCGGAGAGCTCGCTGTTGCCATCGTCATCCAGTGACAAGGATGCCCGTCGTTTGCGCTGCTCCAGCCAGGTCATGGTTTCATTGGTAGCGATGCGGTACATCCAGGTGTAGAGATTAGACTCTGCACGGAAATTGTCCAGGTATTTCCAGACTTTGATAAACACATGCTGGAGCACATCGTTGGTGTCCTCGTGGTCTACCACCATCCGCCGGATATGCCAGTATAACCGCTCCTGGTAGATCTCGACCAGCCGTGTGAATGCGGCTTCGCGGGTGACTTCTTCCCGGAATGCCGCCAATAGTATCTGTTCGTCTGTGATCGTCCGTAGTGGCATATGGTTCGTCTGTTGGACGCTGTAAAAGTAACAAGGTTTAATGGATAATGCCGTTTGGTCGTATCACATTTATTAGCTTTTCACTTTAAATATACCGTCTTCATAAAGCGCGTAGCATATGGCGCCTTTGGGCACAGAAGCCGTATCCAGTCCTGTAAGCCGGCTAAATGCCGGAAGAATGATCTGGCGTTCGGTTACTGCATAGCACGGGAATCTCATCTGCTGTTTGGCAGGAAATTGTATGCTTACCCCGGGATGCATATGTCCGCTGATGGTAAATCCGGCAGCGCCGGCGTTTTGATGATGGGAAAAAAGGATGGGGTCTATAAACAGCTCCTGATGAATGGAGCCGATTCCGATGTCTTTCCATACAGATGCTGCAAGCCGGTCATGGTTGCCTTTAATGAGGATGAAGCTGGTCTGCGGAAACTTTTGTGTGAAAAGGGCAAATGATGTCACTTCGTTGTTAACGCCCGCGTGTACCAGATCGCCTGCAATAATTACTTGCCCGGCCTGGTAATGCTTTATTAAAAATTCCAGCCTGCTTAGATCCTGCATGCCTGCCGCCAGGGGTAATGCAATGCCGTTTTTCCGGAAGTGGGCTGCTTTGCCCAGATGCAGATCGGAAAGGATCAACGCCATCTTCTCCGGCCAGTAAACAGCTCTTTGATTGGTGAGCAATAAACGCTCACCGGCAAAATCAATGGCTTGTTCTGCTATGTTCATCGTTTGCTCCTTACAGTTTTCAGGCTGTTGTTTTGCAGTTTCCGGATGCGGCTTGCCAGGTCTTCGCTGGATAGCGATTGCCGGAGGCTATCGACCTTGATCGGGAAACTGAGCGGCGTGAAACCGGTAGCAAATCTAAGCATGATTTTGCTGCTGTTGATCCTTTGAAACGCCGCTACCAGACGGGGCTCTTCCAACTGCTGATTGAATACTTCCATATATGCCTGACGTAAAAGCAGGTTGTGCGGCTCGTGCTCTTCCAGGACTTTGAATATGATACCTGAAGAAGATTGCAGTGATTTATTATTTTTCTGTGCTCCGGGAAAGCTCTGTATGACCATTCCCGATATCACCGCTATATCCCTGAATTTCCGTTTAGCCATTTCAGTGGCATTGACGCTCACCAGCACATCCTGCATCAGGTTGTCAGGGCTTAATATTTGATGGAGTTGTGTCTCGTCCAGTTTTATTTCCGTATCCGAAAAAAGTTCGAAGCCATAGTCATTCATCGCCATAGAGAAGCTGATTGGGTAGCGCCGGCTGATGCGATAGGCGATTAATGCCGCCATCACTTCGTGTACCTGCCGCCCTTCAAAAGGATACATGAACAGATGATATCCTTCGCGGGTCTTGATCAGCTCTGTCAGGAATTCGTCTTCTGCAGGTATATGAGAATGCTCCTTTTGACGGGCAAATAACGGATGCAGGAAAAGCAGTTCCGGTTCCGGGGAATCAGCATTACGGGATAAGGCTAATTTCTGCCGCAGGAAATGACTCAGGTTGGCGCTCAATGGCAGCCGTCCGCCCTGCCAGCTTGGGATAAAAGCTTTCCCTGAAGCGGACCGGACGAGCGCCGTCATTTCCCTGATCCGGAATAATTCCAGCACCCGCCCCGCGAGGATGAATCTGTCGCCGGGTTTTAACCGGGAAATGAAATATTCCTCGATCATCCCGATATATCCGCCTGATACGAACTTTACCCGTATCATCGCATCGCTTACGATCACGCCGATATTCATCCGGTGCAGCATGGCGATCCTCCTTTTTTCCACCACGAAAAACCCGTCTGCCCGTTGAACGACTTTGTGGAACTCTTCGTAATGCTCACCGATGCTGCCCCCGGTTGTTATGAACAGGATACACCATTGCCATTCTTCATCAGTCATAAAGCTGAAAGCATGGGTGTTTCTGATCACATCCCGCATTTCTTCTGCGCGGAAGCCACCGCCCAGCGCCAGCGTAACAAGGAACTGCACCAGTACATCAAAGGCCAATACCATGGGGTCGCGGTTTTCGATAGTCTGCGTCCTGACGGCTTCTTTTAAGGCAGCCACTTCAATCAGCTCCAGCGAATGGGTGGGTACAAAATAGATTTTCGATACTTCAAAAGGCGAATGTCCGCTGCGACCGGCTCTTTGCATAAAACGGGCTACGCCTTTGCTTGAGCCGATCTGGATCACGGTATCCACGGGCTTAAAATCCACACCCAGGTCGAGCGAGGATGTGGATACAACGGCTTTCAGTCTGCCATCGCTCAGAGCTTCCTCTATCCATTGCCGGATGGGGGCGTCAATAGAGCTGTGGTGCAGCGCGATTTGTCCGGCGAAATCGGGATAAGCTGCCAGCAGCAATTGATACCAGGTTTCGCTTTGATTCCGGGTATTGGTAAAGACGATCGTGGACCTGCTGTTGCGTATGATCGAAACTACCTGCTCCGCCAGCCTGCTGCCCAGATGGCCGGCCCAGGGTAATACTTCCACCTCATCCGGGAATACAGGAATAATGTCAATCTTCTTTTTCTCCCTGGCTACAATGCTGATCTTCTTTTTTGCTGTACGTATCAGCACGTTCATCGCTTCGTCCAGGTTGCCGATTGTAGCGGTAATGCCCCAGATGCGTAGCTCAGGGTCCTGATTTTTTAAGAAAGCCAGTGCGAGCTCCACCATCACACCCCGCTTCGTCCCCAGCAGCTCATGCCATTCATCTACCGCTACACAGTGCAGGTTTTTGAAGAAGCGGTCTCGTCCTTTCTGAGCGATGAGCAGGTGCAGGGTTTCCGGCGTCACCAGCAGCACGTCGGGCATCTGCCGGGTTTGCCGTTGTTTTATTTTTACAGCGGTATCCCCGTTGCGTACTTCCACTGTCCAGTCGAGGCCGATCCCGTCAATGGCCTGCTGCATGGCTTTGGCCAGGTCCTTTGCCAGCGACCGGAGCGGCGTGATCCATAACAGCTTCAGGCCGTTTTTGTACGCTTCGGGGCGATTCATAAAGTCCGTCAGTACCCCCAGGAATACGGAGAAGGTTTTCCCGAATCCCGTCGGCGCCACGATCATACCGCTATATCCCCGGGCATAATACCGCCACGCTTTTTGCTGAAAGCTAAAAGCCGTATTGCCCCGTGAATGCATCCATCCGGCAATGATCTGGTAACCTGGTGTCTCTTCGAACTTTTGTTTCAAGTCAGCGAATCAGTTTTTTGATCTCTTCAATCTCATCTATTTCTGCCACGGTCTTGTCTTTGCGCCAGCGTACGATACGCGGGAAGCGCAGTGCTACGCCCGATTTGTGCCGGTTGCTGAACGCAATTCCTTCAAATGCGATCTCGAAGACCAGTTCGGGCTTTACGGTCCGTACCGGTCCGAATTGCTCCAGGGCATGCTGGTTTACAAACCGGCTTACTTCCTGTATTTCCTTGTCGGTAAGTCCGGAGTAAGCTTTGGCGATGGTGACAAGCTGGTCGCCCTGCTTTACGGCGAAGGTGTAGTCGGTATAATAAGCGCTCCGTCGTCCGCTTCCTTTCCGGGCATAGACAAGCACGGCATCTATCGTCAACGGATCGATTTTCCATTTCCACCAGTCTCCTTTTTTTCTGCCGGTATGGTATGGCGCGTTTTTATGCTTCAGCATCAGGCCCTCGCTGTTGATGCTGCGGGATCCGCTGCGTAGTTCTTTCAGTGCGTCCCAGCTTTCATATGAAATGATGGGGGACAACTGTATGTACGGGCCGGGGTTATCCGTCAGCAATTTTTCCAGTAAAGATCTTCTTTCCCGGAGGCTTTGTGCCCGCCGGTCTTCATTTTCCCATTCCAGTAAGTCGTAAGCAAATACCACGACCGGCACTTCTGCCAGCATCTTTGCCGACAGCGTTTTCCGGTTAATCCGTTTCTGCAGTTCGCTGAAATTTAATACCCGGCCATCTTTGTATGCGAGCAATTCACCGTCCATGACAAAATTTCCCGGCCATTGCAGCAGTACTTCTGTGATCTCCGGGAATTGCCCGGTAACCAATTCTTCTCCTCTCGACCAGATAAAAACCTCGCCGTTCCGCTTTATGAATTGCCCGCGAATGCCATCCCATTTGTATTCTGCCTGCCAGTCGGCAGTATCTCCCAGTTCTTCAGGTTCTTTCTCGAGCGCATACGCCAGGCAGAAAGGGTAAGGCTTGGATAGTTGTGTGTCGGTATATGCTCCGCGGATCAGTTTGTCGAACGTCACCTCGCCCATTTTCCAGTCGCCCATGATGCTGTGGGCAACGGAGCTGGCATTAATTTGGTAATGCCTGGCCAAAGCATTGATCAGTGACTGGGAAGATATCCCGGCCCGGAAGCTGCCTCCGAGCAATTTGTTGAAAATGAAACGCTCCGTATGCGGCAGGCTGGCCCATGCTTCGGATACAAACTGTTTTTTCACTTCGTCTGTAGCATCTTTTAATTGTACGACCAACTCCATCCATTCAGATAAGCTGCGTTCTGTATAATGCTCCGGCTGCGGCAGTATCAGGGAGATTGTTTCACTCAGGTCCCCGACAGAAGCGTAAGATTCTGAAAACAGCCATTCCGGGATTTGTGCCACTTCTATTGCCCATTGCCTCATTAGTGCCGTATTGACACTGCGTCTCGGACGTTTGCCGGTAAACAGCGCCAGAAACCACAGCTTGTCGTTTTCATCTGCTTCAATAAAGAAACGATCCAGAGCCTCCAGTTTGAGGTTGGTTTTATTAGTGCTGTCCAACGCATTGATGAGAGTGGCAAATGCTTTCATGTGCTTTCTGTTGTGTCCGGGTCGCTTGTTTCTTCCTCGTCACCGAATTCGGTTTTCACTTCTGCGGCGTTGATGCCGGTCTCATTCAGGTACCGTGTGAATACGGCTGTTTGTCCGTGGGTTACATACACCTGTTCCGCGCCTGTGGATCTTATCACATCCAGCAGGCCACTCCAGTCGGCGTGGTCGCTCACCGCAAAGCCGGCATCGGCGCTGCGCCATCTCCTGGCGCCCCGTACCTGCATCCATCCCGAGCAAATAGCATGGGCCATATCCGGGATTTTACGGATTATTTTAGAATCGAGCAGGGAAGGCGGGAGTATGACTATCCCTTTATCCAGATGCCTTACATCTTCTCTCAGATCAACGACCTGATATTCCGGCAAATGAATACCCGCACTTTCATAGGCCTGGTTAAGTCGGCCAATGGAATAATGGACGTGTAATGGTGCAATGCCTTCCAGCGCTTTCATGATCCGCTGCGCCTTCCCCAGGGAATACCCGATTAATACAGAAGTCTTGTTGTTTGCCTGATTATGGAGTATCCATTGCTGCAGCTGCCGGTTTTGCTCTGCCACGGAGAGCCAGTTGTAGATAGGGAGGCCAAAGGTGCTCTCCGTAACAAATTCATGGCATTTTACCAGTTCAAAGGGAGTAGACAGTCCATCGTCCTGCGTTTTGTAATCACCGGATACTACGGTTATTCTACCCTTGTATTCCATCCTTACCTGTGCGGAGCCAATGATATGACCGGCGGGATGGAGCGATACTTTCACGCCATTGATCGTAACCGGAGCTCCGTAATCAATCCCCTGCACCGTGATCTCCGGCCCGATACGGCTTTGCAGAATGGGTACGGTATAACGCTGACAGAGGTATTTTTTCATACCCCGCCGCGTATGATCTCCATGCCCGTGGGTGATCACCGCCAGATCCACCGGCCGCCACGGGTCAATATAGAATTTGCCGGGAACGCAGTAGATACCTTCTGATGTGAATCTGAGCATCTTCAAGGTTCAGTGTTAATGGGTTTACATATACAGATGATGGTACCGTAAGCTCAGACGCTTAGTGTTCTTCTTTTTTTCAGGTCAAATGCTTCCGGATTAATTCAGATACAATTTCTATGCCCTTGTCATGTTGGAGCGCGGAGTCGTTCAAAAAAAGCGTGTAAGGCGTGGCGCCGGTTGTGGATTGTTTTGTTTTTGCCGGGCAGTTTTTGCTTGTCGCTCTATATCTTGCCCTTACTGCATTTTATTAAGTAAAAGGGATAATTTTCTGTTACTTCTGTAATGTCAAAAAGTCCTGCTTTACCAAATTCTTTTTGTATAGTTGCTCTGTCATAAAAGAACATTTTTACACCACCAAACATTTCAAATCTGTCCTTACTAATGCAAGTTCCTTGTCCGTATGTTTGGGCCTCTTTTGTGATGGTTGTAAAAAACATATACCCGTTTTCTGTCAGGTGGTTATAGCAGGCAGTTATTAATTTTTCCCGTTCGTCTTTGCTCAACAGATGAATTAATGCATGGCAGAATATTCCGTCATACAGTTTGTTATCAAAAGGCATTTCAGTTACAGAACCGTGATGTATGGTCAGGTCGTTACCGGAATGTTTTTGTGCTATATCAATTGCAGTTTGGGAAATTTCAATTCCTGTAACTTCAATTTCGCTCTCTCTGAAAATTTGAGCATTCCGTCCATAGCCAATTC
This sequence comes from uncultured Chitinophagaceae bacterium, assembly GCA_964527735.1. Taxonomy (GTDB): domain Bacteria; phylum Bacteroidota; class Bacteroidia; order Chitinophagales; family Chitinophagaceae; genus JBEBVQ01. Next base: position 127,673 of record CAZGPG010000001.1, read on the forward strand.
CGGGGATCAGAACGGTTTTTACACTATTGGCAATAAAAAAATCATGAGTCAATACTGCAGATTTTGCAGGTTCAAACCCCCACATTTCCTGCTTGTCTTTAAATGCTTCTTCCCAAAATTCCGTCACTTGCTTTGTCATTATACGTAAACTTTTTCTTCCGGAATTTGGTAGTTAAATCCCGATTTGTTCAGGGTTGCAATTATTTCATCTGAAATTAATAATGCTCCTGTAGAAATAGCATGTCCATACGGAAAAGTTAATTCCGTTTCGTTAAAATCAATGTTGATTTCAAGCCGTCTTCTGATGTAAATTTAAGCATCTTCAGGATTAATGGCCACCGCCGCCCGGCTGTAATGGCGCTGATGGTATTTATTCCCAATCGGGGTCAGTGACCGGTTGTTTGGGGATCAGATCATGCAAGCTGCATTCAAATTCATACGCCAGCCGGTTCAGATGAGTAAGATTGTATGTGCTGGGGCTTTTGGGGCTTTCGATCTGCCCGATATAGCCGCGGGAGCACTCCAGAATGGCCGCGAGATCATCCTGCGAAAAGCCTTTGGCAAGCCGCATTCTGGTCACCTTTTCCATCACTGCAAGTTCGATTTTTGTTTTCCGGACCTTGGCCATATACGGCAAGTTGAAAAATCTTTAAAAAAACTTGCTTAGTTTAACTAAGCATTCGTATATTTGCGTTAATCCGGTATTTTTCTTTTCATGAAAAAGCAGGAGATTATATAGTTTTGCGATACTTCATAAGATATTGAAGCATTCGCTTTGAGTCTCGCCTTGAAATTTGACACATTTTGATTGCGTATGAGACGATAAGCTGGATAGCTCACGACCCGGGCGTGGGCTTGCTTACTCGTGCGCAGGGCGTGTCAACCCTTCAAGGCGATAAGTGAGTCCCACGCCTATTTATATTTATAAACCAGGCGGCACTCCTTTATTTGAGCCTTGTCTTTGCTACGGGCTACAAAGATTCACTTCCTGAAAACATATACTGCTTAGTATGGCACAAGCCATAAACCCGCTGCATTTGCGGCTTTGGCGGAGCTATGCGCTCAATTCTCTAATCTCAAAGTAAAATTTATTGGAAATGAAACGCTACTTATTATACTGTATCTGTTCGCTGTTTTTAGCAGCCATACACACCAGGGGCATTGCCGTACCCAGCATGCATACCCAATCTTCAGGCAACCTGTGTCTCATCGAAAATAAAGGCCAGGTCACCGACCAGCACCACAACCCACGCCCGGACATACACTTCAAGATAGTCGCCGTCAACGGCCTTAATATCTTCATTGGTGCAGGCAAGATCCATTACCAGTGGGCTAAAACAGTTGATAGTGGAAAATTGAAAATGGACGATGATCCTTCATTCCTCACTCCTCACTCCTCATCCCTGATCATGTACCGTATGGATGTTTCACTGGTAAATGGCAACCAAGCCGCGGAAATCATCCTGGAGGACAAGCAGCCATTCTATGAACAGTATTACACTCATCTCACCGGAGAAAACGGCATCAGGGCACACCGCTACAAAAAGATCACATACCGTGAAGTCTACCCCAATATAGACTGGGTGTTTTATATCAACCCGCAGGGCAAGGTAGAGCACGACTTCGTCATCCGCCCCGGCGGTAAAGTCTCCGACATCCGGCTGCAGTATGCAGGCGCTACAGAAATGCGGCTCAACCACGACGGCAGTGTGACTGCCACTACTCCCTTTGGGTCTGTGACAGAAAATACACCGTATTGCTACCAGCAGGACGGGCAGCAGGTAGCCGGAAGGTTTCTCCTGAACAACAACACACTCAGCTTCGCCACCGCCGCATACCAGGGCACACTGACCATAGACCCCGTGCTGGAATGGGGCACCTACTTCGGCGGCGCCGAAGACGAAGAAGGCAAAGCGCTAGCTACCGGCAAGGACGGTAATACATACCTTGCCGGCTGGTCGCTGAGCACTGCCAATATGGTCACTACCGGCGCTTACCAATCCGTTTATGGCGGCAGTGCTCAGTTACCGGGCGGAGATGCCTTCCTGGCCAAATTCAATGCCGCCGGTCAGTGCCTGTGGGCTACTTACTATGGTGGTACCGAAGCAGATCAGGGTACGGCTGTAACTACAGATACCGCCGGCAATGTTTACCTCGCCGGCTGGACCAGGAGTACGACCGCAATAGCAACAGTCGGAAGCCACCAGGACAGCTACGGCGGCGGCACGGGCGACGGGTTCCTGGCCAGCTTCGACGGCAACGGTCAGCGACGGTGGGCCACTTATTACGGCGGCACGGGTATAGACAGGATACAGGCGGTATGTGCCGGTCTGTATGGAGATGTATATATCGGCGGATATACCCGCAGCAACAGTGCCATCGCCACAGCAGGCACGCATCAGTCCGCTATCAGCAGCACCAGCTCCGACGAAGGTTTTGTAGCCCGGTTCAGCAACACGGGCATATTGCTTTGGGGCACCTACTATGGCGGCTCAGCAATAGATCGTGTACTTGCTGTCGCAGCGGATGCAGACAGCAATCTCTACCTGGCCGGTTATACCCGCAGTACCGCTAATATCGCTTCACCAGGCAGCCACCAGGCCGCATGGAGAGCCAATGACGATGCATTCCTGGCCAGGCTCGATGCTTCAGGCCATCGTGCCTGGGGCACCTACTACGGTGGCGGCCAGCTCGACCAGGCTAATGCCCTGGCATTGGATGGAGCGGGATACCTGTATCTCGCCGGGACTACAAAGAGCACAGACAGTATAGCAACGCCCGGTAGCCACCAGCCGGCATTTGCAGGAGGGCAGGACGACGGATTCGTAGCACGGTTCGACACGGCAGGAGTACGGCAGTGGGGTACTTACTACGGCGGGGAATATTCGGACGGCTGCTACGGGATACATCCGGACAGGCAGGGACACCTGTATGTATCCGGCTCCACCGCCAGCCTGCAGCAGATCGCCACTCCTGGTGTCATTATGGACACCCTGTACATGTACGCCGCCATGCTGATCAAGATGGACAGCACAGGGCAAAGACTGTGGGGTACTTATATCGGCGGAGACGATATAGACTTTTGCTATGCCATGAGCGGCGATAATGCCGGCAACATATACCTCGCCGGCCAGACCTACAGTACAACCGGTCTCGCCACACCGGGCAGTCACCAGCCGTTATATAACGGCGGCGGCAGCGGCGATGCCTGGCTGGTACGGATCAGCGACTGCCCGGCGCTGCTGCCGCCCGGTACAATTACCGGGAACCTGTTAGTCTGCCGGGATGCCGGCTATACGTATTCCGTACCATCACAGTCCGGCGTTATCTCCTACACCTGGACGTTACCGCAGGGGTGGAGCGGCGCCGGCAGCAGCGACACAATAAACATCCGCACAGGTCTCACCGGTGGCCCCGATACCATCCGTGTAGCCGCCAATTACCTGTGCGGCAGCAGCGACGAAAAGAAGCTGGCCGTCACGGTAGCCCATCCCGCGTCGATCACACCTCCGGGTAGCCACGACCGCTGTACAGGAGATACGCTCTTCCTGCATGCCGGCACACAACCGGGCGCCACATGGCAATGGCTGGCGGATGGTGCGGATATTCCCGGGGTTACAGACTCCATACATGGGGCCTATAAAAGCGGGGCATACAGAGTAGTGACACAAATCAACGGACAATGTACCGATACCGCCGGCCCCGTCATCCTGACCGTGCACCCGCTGCCCCAGCCTGTAATCTCCGCAAAGGGCAATGAGCTGAGCACCGGGATATATGTATCCTACCAATGGAGCCGGGACGGCCGGGACATTGCCGGGGCAATAGCCCCCACCTATATCATGCCGGTATTAAACGGCCGGTATGCCGTAACCGTTACAGACACGAACGGCTGCGCCAACACTTCGGCCGGATACGACCCTTCAGTGGGCATTCGCGATGCAGAGACAGATGGAATCAGCATCTATCCCAATCCCGCCACCGATCATCTGATCGTCACAGCCCCTGTACCGGTCACCATAACGATCAGCAGTATGGACGGGAAGGCAATGATCCGTCTGCCAGGTATAGGACAAGCAGACCTTACAACCCTTGCTCCCGGCATATACATCGTATCTGTTCGCGACCGGCAGGGCATGATCCTGAAAACGGAGAAGCTGGTACGGCAGTAATGTTTCATTTTAAAACCACCATAGATTATGATACGGATCATATCCCTGCTATGCATGTGCGCCGGCTTCTTTCCTGTAAAAGCACAGGGGCCGATGAATACCTGGCGTTTTGGTAGTAATGCAGGTATTATATTCAACAATACTATCCCGTCTGCTTTTCCTTCTGCGAATCAGCTCGGTGTTTCCTACCATGGGTGTGCATCCGTATGCGACAATGCAGGACAACTGCTTTTTTATACCAACGGTTATTGGATCATTGACCGGAACGGACAGCTTATGCCCACGTTTTCCGGTTCTTCCATCAGTCAGTATTCGTCGCTTGTAAATTTCTCCGGCGGCTATGCTACCCAGGGAGCGCTGATCGCTCCGTTCCCGGGCGATACCTTCCGGTATTATGTATTCACCCTCACCCCCGTAGGTCAGCTTTACTACAGCGTTGTGGATATGCGGTTGAATAACGGGTTGGGTGATGTGGTGCCCGGTCAGAAGGGCATTTTCATAACCGGGAATGTGTGTGATAAAATGAATATTGTCAGGGGATGCAACAATCGCTGGCTGGTAGTACGCAGCAGGAACACAAACGAGTGGCTTTCCTTTTCCATAACGGCGGCAGGCATCAACACGACTCCGGTAAAATCGGAATGCGGGTTGCTTACCCTGGCCGCATACCGGACGGGCGTCATCAAATTTTCTCCCGACGGGCGGAAGATGGCGGCTGCCAGCGCTACGGCTATAGAGCCAGGCGAAGGAGGGTTGGAAATATACGACTTTGATCCGTTCAGCGGCAAATTTTCCAACCCTGTTGTACTGGACACATTGGCCACATACGGCGCCTGCTTCTCATCGGATAACACGAAGCTGTATGCCAGCGTCCTGAAAAGACCGGGCGAGGTACATCAGTATGACCTGTCTCAGTCTGCATCAGCCGGTATGATTGCTTCCCGGACGCTGGTACTGACCAATCCGACATATTGGGTATGGAATTTCTATTGTCAGTGTTTCATACCCATTTATCTGTGGTTTGGGGAATTGCAAAGAGGACCGGATGGCAGGATTTACATTGGGAACAATGTTTCTTACCAGCGAAGACTGTCTAACGGTATGTATATCCAGCCCGCCTGGCATCTGCATGTAATTCATACGCCCAACCTTCCGGGACTTGCCTGTCAACCCCAGACAGATGCAGTTGCTGCGGGGCAACAGACGGAAATGGGATTGCCAAATGATATAGTTTTTCATCCTGTACAGGATACAGTCGGCAAAAGGCATATAATAGCTGCCTGTTTCCGGGACAGTATAAAATTGATGGCAGACACAGGCAAAGAGCACAGATGGGATGACGGAACAGATACCCGGTCGCTCATGGTACGAAAGAAGGGGGAGTATATTGTACACTTTACAGATACAGACTGCCACTACCGTATAGACACTTTTTCAGTGATATTCAACCATCATTTACCTGCATGCATAGCGCAGGGTTATAGTTGCCCCGATGCGAAACAAGGACAGCTTATTATCTTGCCATATAGAGGAGACACGTCTTCTTTCACCTACCGCTGGTATGATACATCTGGTGCTCTAATACATGCCCGGCAAAGCAGCGTGGGAGACACGGTTGCCGGATTAAATCCCGGCAGGTATCCGGTGCAGCTAACAACCTCCGCAGGCTGTGATACTACCTTGAATACGGAAGTATGGCCACTACCTGCACCGTTGGCATCTTTTGAAACGGATACTGTTGTCTGTAAAAATGATCCGGTTCATTTCAAAAACACCTCCGAAGCGCTGTTATGGCAATGGCATTTCGGGGATGGCACGAAAACGGAGGCACACGACCCGGAACACAGGTATGCCGGAACGGGTAATTACGCAGTGGCATTAATCGTTGAAAACCTGGAACGGTGTACAGACACAGCCTATAAAACCATACAGGTAAAAGAGCTGGAACTGCAGCTTACATCCGACAGGCACACCGTAACCTGGAATGAACAGGTTATGTTGCAGACGAGCGCCCCTGTACCCTATCACATCATTACCTGGCAACCAGAATATCTGTTTACGGATCAGCAGGCATACAGGCAGCAGTTCACCGCAGACACTACGTGCATGTTTACAGTAACCGGTACGTCTGAATACGGATGCACAGATACAGCTATGGTAATGATTACTGTCCACCCGATCCTTTATCTGCCCACTGCATTTAGTCCTAATGGCGATGGCCGCAATGATTTTTTCCGTCCGGTAGTAAACGGAAGCCCGGTTGTTGTGCGCAATTTCCGGATTTTCGACCGCTGGGGCCGGGAGGTATGGAATGGACAAGGGGATAGCGCCATCGCCGGTTGGGACGGCACATACAATGGCATACCAGCAGCAATTGGCACCTATTTCTACCGGATAGAAATGGAAACGGGAACAGGAAAAGCGATGATAGAGAAAGGAGATGTGACGCTCATAAGATAAAGCAGCTCCGGTTTTTACTCCTTCAAAAACAGACACAATGATACAGCAGGAAAGCGCCTTGTCGAAGGCGCTTTCCCATTTAAATCCTGAAAAAATGAAACACTCCTACAAGATGAACAACTGCCCTGTTAATACATTGCCGTCCGCTAATGTTATTTTCAGCACATACGCACCCGGCTGCAAACCGCTTACCGGTACTTCAACCCGTTGTGCGCCCGTATTACTTACGTTATTGTTTACAGTACGCAATACTTGTCCGCTCACATTGTCCAGTATACTGATCTGCACTTTCCCGGTTTGCAAAGTCTCAAACAATGCATACGTCGAGCCATTTGCGGGGTTCGGTGCTATATTCAGTTTGCCTGATCCGTTTTGCTTCTGACTGCGTTGCAATAGCTCGGGACAGTAATCGGCCTCAAACGGGCACCATTCCGTCCAGCCGGCAGTCCAGTCATCCTCCTGGATACCCCCACGAAAATCTGCCTGGGTAAAAAAACCATCCTGCAGGTCGTCCGGATCATAACTGGGCTCCAGCATATCCGAACTGCTGATGGTAAATTCGATTGGGTCTTCACAAAAGTCGTCACAGATGGTTTCGCTGTACCCGATCCCGGAAGAAAAGCTTTCATTACCCTGCATTCTACATGGTATGCCCGTGCCTGCAAGGTTGATCCATAAAGACATGCTGTTTACACAACCCGGAGGTGCGGATGTCCAGCTTCCGTCATGACTAAACTCACCAATATTGTTGTAGAAACTATTGTGGGAAAAAAGCAGCGTGCCATCGTCGTTAGCGTTTTCTATGGTCCCCGGATCACGGATCATAAATCCGATATTCCACCCTGCGAGCACACTGTTGTATATACGTGCCTCTGTATTCCCGCTAAAGAGAACGGCATTTTCAAAAGCAGCATCCGGGGTTTCACCGCAATAGCCCGGCCCGACAAAGGTCATATTGCTGAACACCGGCCGGGTAATGGGTGTGTTACCGGAGCTGGTTTCATCATTAAACACCAAAAGCCCCTGTGAGGCGTTGACATTATCATAAGACGCAGGATCAAGCCTTAGCGATAACCCGAATTGGTTTTTACCGGTATATCCGTCTCTTGCCACAATGTCATTCCGGATGATGTCATAGGTTATGGTATACTTTGCATCTACCGTACCACCTCTGAAAACAATCCCATTGGTCGCCGATCTGGTCACCTGCACATGATCTGTAATCGTGCCGCTTCCTACGGAAATAAGCGTTAATCCATTTACATCATCATTACCGGGGAGGTCGAACCCTGCATAATGTATCTGTACATACCGGAGAATGCCCGAGTTTTCATTATTAAGCGGATTGCTCACCCTTCCCGCGTAGTATTGGGTGTTGCAGCGTTCTATCTGGATCAACCCTGTCGGGCTGTTATTCTCAGCCCGCCCCAGGATCGTAATACCACCCCAGTCGCCCGGATCACGGTCTTCTTTCTCCCGGCAGGAGGTGAAGATGATCGGGTCAGGAGCCACCAGAGGATTGGGCTGACCATCGGCGATGAGCACACCACCCGTATCCACAATCAGCATGCCCTTGCTGACGGCATCGCCGAAGATGCGGGTACCGGGTTGGATGGTGAGTGTTGCCCCGTTTTTAACCACATAGCAATTTACCAGTAGGTAGTTCGTGTCCGCATGTAATATCCGGTTGTCTTCCAACTCGCCGGTTAGTGTCACGTAGTCATGGCATTCGTCACAGGGCGCTGTTTGCGCCTGTGCGCCGCCTGTGGCGCCAAAAGCAGCCACGCAGGCTGCCAGTATAAGCTGTTTCATCTTGTTTGAAATTATAAGATTAAAAAAATGAGATACAGAAGGCAGTGCTTCAGACTAAATTCTGTCTGCGTTTTAGAAGCTGGGGGCATGGCCGGCCTTCGTACGGCGCACAGCCCCTTTCGTGCCGGCGGGTGCTGCGATCGATACGGCGTAACCCGCACAAAGTGGATACACGCCCCGGCGCCGGCAGGAATACCGGCAAGGGATCGGGGTCGTGTATCTGTTCGGTTCATGGCGTTGTGTTTGCATCAGGAAGGTTGGGTCATTGATGCAAATTTCCGGCCCAAAGCCTTTACGCTGGTATCGAAATCCTGCTGCACAGTATCGAAATCCTGATATTTTTTTCAGCAGCGCCAGCTTCCGGATAAAAACAAGATCACTTTTTCTGTACAGGAATATTATGAATCGCTGCCCGGTAAGCGGTGGGTGTGGAGTTTGTGTACAGCCTGAAAGCAGCACTGAATACCGCCTTGCCGGCATAACCCAGTTCCAGCGCAATCTCCTGGATCTGCATCCTGCTGTTGCATAGCAGTTGCTGCGCGCGTTCCATGCGCATACGGATCAGGTACTGTTTGAAGGTGATGCCGAAACATTGTTTTATCGTATCCAGCAAACGTTGTTCGCTCATGCACAGGACACGGGCTGTTGCGGCTACAGTGTGCGCCTCGCCGAGCCGGCTGCTCAGGTAGCTGTATATGGCATACGCTTCCTGATTTAATGCTTCCCGCATTTCCCGCGCCTTATTCAGGGCCAGGATCAGGCCGTACACCGCATAGCTGACGGTAACCTCAAGCAGATCCGGACCTTTGTCGTATCTCGTGAGTCTGAGGAGATGGTCATTGATGGCAGGAGTGATGGGTGAAGGTGGGTAGGGAAGTCCTTTGCTGTTGTGGATGCGTATCTTTTCAAGTGCGGAAGCAAGCTTGGGAAACAACTTCAGGAAGACGGCTTCCCGCTTTTTCTCGATCAGGATTACTGTAGCATCGTAGATGCCTGCGTTTAGATCCAGCAACGACTCTTGATTATCGCCGGGAAGCAGCAGCGGAATATAGTAATGCCCTTCACGAAAATGAAGTACTCCTTCCACTCCTGAAAGCGTACCGGCGGCAAACCCCTGGTGCAGGAAGGCGATGGCCACTGTAGGCTGTTGTACTACAGGCACAAGTTGTGTTGCTGTGGTGAGCGTGACGTGGATGCGCATCGCGCGGAAGAAATCACCGGTGAGCCGTTGGGAGCATATATGGTTGTTGCCATGACTGCTGTGCCGGCAGGATATACCGGGCCAGCAAAGCCTGTCTGACGGCGGGGCATCAGTCATTCTCGTGTGGGCACGGGCCTGGATTCCCGGAGTAAACTGTAGTTCCATCGTTGTACTGTTTTGAGGATGAACCAATACAAACGGCCTTGCTGCACCAACACAGGCAGCATATTACCCGGATACTGAGATTAAAAGGAGATAAGCCGCCGCTTCCCTCGTTCTATGCGGCGTCACGGAAAATGACCGGGTAAGAGGCCGGGATACATTTTCAAAGATAATAAATATGTTTTGGAAAAATATGCTATGGGATGGATCATCGTTCAGATAAACGCACGAAAGCTACTGAGACGTTTCCGGAATACTGATATTGTCGTATTGTTGCAGTCCGGTTAAAAATGATCCTGATATGAATCCCCGTATTATATTCTTTGGCACGCCCGATTTTGCCGTAGCATCCCTCAAAGCATTGGTAGACCATGGCATGAACGTGGTGGCCGTGGTAACGGCGCCGGATAAGCCGGCGGGCAGGGGAAGGCAGGTGCAGTCACCGGCGGTAAAGACCTATGCGGAAGAGCAGCGTATCCCTGTATTGCAGCCGGAGCGGCTGAAGGCGCCGGAGTTTATAGCACAGCTTCGGGCATTGCAGGCGCATCTGCAAGTGGTTGTCGCCTTCCGTATGCTGCCCGAAGTTGTCTGGAACATGCCTCCGATGGGTACGATCAATGTGCACGCTTCGCTGCTGCCGCAATACCGGGGCGCCGCGCCCATCAACCGTGCGATCATGAATGGCGAAACGGAGACCGGTGTCACTACATTCAAACTGCAGCACGCTATTGATACAGGCAATATTTTATTGCAGGAAAAGGTCTCCATTCTGCCGGATGACAACGCCGGTATGCTGCACGACAAGCTGATGCATGCCGGTGCGGCACTGCTGGTGAAAACAGTGGAGGGGCTTGCTGCCGGTACGATAAGAGAAATACCGCAGCTTCCGGAGACTGAAATAAAACATGCGCCCAAGCTGTTTAAGGAAGATATGCAGATCAACTGGGCATTGTCCGGAATGCAGGTACATAATCATATACGCGGATTGTCTCCATATCCTGCCGCCTGGACACTGTTGAACGGTAAATTACTGAAGATATACACCGCTCGTTTTGTACCTGAAGCACATCATATCACGCCCGGCAATCACGAATCAGGTCAGCTTTCCTGGTTGCGTTTTGCGGCGCCCGACGGATGGATCTATGTGGATGAACTACAACTGGAAGGTAAAAAACGGATGCAGGTATCGGAGTTTTTAAAGGGCTTCCGGGCCTGATTGCCGGATCAGCCAGTCTATTGCCAGCCGGTAGCCATCCAGCCCCAGCCCGCTGATGCTGCCCACACATTTTGATGCGATAAAAGAAGTTTTCCGGTAATCCTCACGCGCCAGCACATTGGATATATGCACTTCTATTACCGGCGTCCGGATGGCTGCCACTGCGTCTGCCAATGCCACGCTGGTATGTGTGTAGGCGCCGGCATTCAGTACAATGCCCTGCGCCGTATTCCGGCATTCATGCAGGTAATTGATCAGCTCTCCTTCCACATTGCTCTGAAAATATTGTAGCGTAGCATCGGGGAAAGCCTGTTTGAGCGTATGGAGATAATCGTCGAAAGGTACATTGCCGTACAGTTCCGGCTCGCGTGCTCCGAGCAGGTTCAGGTTGGGGCCGTTGATGATGGTGATGGATAATGGCATGGCGGATATACTTTGACGGTCAGACTCAAAATTACGGGGAAAATATTGGTAAAAATTTACGCGGACATATTACTTTTAAGGGATGAAAATATTTTATTCAATTTTTCTGCTGTTGTGTCCGGGCAGTATGTTGTATGCGAATGATTCGGTTGCATTGCGGCGGATATCCGATAATATCCTGCTGCACGGGACGTGCTATGATAATTTGCGGACGCTGTGTAAAGACATCGGTCATCGTTTGAGCGGCTCCCCGCAGGCGGAAGCTGCAGTGGCCTGGGGCGCTCAGGCGCTCAGGGATGCGGGCGCCGATACGGTATGGCTGCAGCCGGTATATGTGCCGCAGTGGGTACGGGGCAAAGAGTCGCTGCAGTTCCGCATGGGTCGGTCGGGTGCGTACCGGGAGATGCCGGTATCATCACTGGGCAACAGCGAAGGCACGGATGGCAAGGCGCTGGAAGCGCAGGTGGTGATGGTGCACAGCTTCGAAGAGCTGGAGCAGTTGCCCGATGCCGCAGTAAAAGGGAAAGTTGTTTTTTATAATTACCGGTTCCGGCAGGATTTTATAACGACCTTTCACGGTTACGGCGATGCGGTAAAGTATCGTTCACAAGGCCCGAACCGTGCCGCCGTCAAAGGTGCTGCCGCTATTATCATACGCTCTGTATCTACTGCGCAGGATGATATACCGCATACCGGTATGACGGTATATGCTGACTCTGTTCGCCCGATACCGGCGGTTGCTATCGGCAACACGACTGCCGACGATCTGGAAGCTGCATGTAAAAACGGCGATGCTTTTATCCGTTTGCGATCTGAATGCCGGATGAAGGAGCCGGTACTGTCGTGGAATGTGATCGGCGAGATCCGTGGCAGCACTTATCCGGATGAGATCATTGTTGCCGGGGGGCACCTGGATTCCTGGGATGTAGGAGAAGGCGCCCATGACGACGGCGCAGGTTGTGTGCAATCCATTGAAGTGATCCGTACGTTCAAGGCTTTGAACCTGCGCCCGAAACGCACCGTCCGGGCCGTACTTTTTATGAATGAAGAAAACGGTGTAAAAGGCGGCCATGCGTATGCGGATTCGGCCAAAGCCCGTGGTGAGCGGCATATATTCGCGATCGAAAGCGATGCCGGGGGATTTACCCCGCGGGGCATCGGCATGCATATGCCGGAAGAGAAAAAACAAAAGATCAGGGATTATGCGCCACTGTTTTTGTACTATGGTATCTATGATTTTAGCCAGGAAGGAGGAGGCGTGGATATAAGGCCATTGCAGCAGCAGGGCGTTCCCGTTGCCGGCCTGATCCCCGATTCACAACGTTATTTCGACCTGCACCATGCAGCAAGTGATACATTCGAAGCGGTAAACCACCGGGAACTGAAGCTGGGCGCCGTTGCCATTACAGGACTGGTGTATCTGGTCAGCGAATACGGACTTTGATCAGGGATGCATGTAGGGGCGAATTGCATTCGCCCAATAGGGATATATGTAAGGGCGAATGACATATAATACCCATTTTTTATAGACATTTGCCCCACCATAATAGTTCACATTTCAATGACACACCATAGGGCGAATGCAATTCGCCCCTACAGTTGTAAATCATCCCTCACCCCTGACATGCCGGATATTGCTGAGACACCACGTTCGATTTTTCGCCGGCTGCTGCGCCGCCCGGCAACAGCGATCTCTATGTGTGTTATCGGCATTACCTGCCTGGTTGCCGTTTTTGCTTATGTGCTGGCTCCCGACAACACGCCTTACGCCAACCAGATGATACTGGAACTGAGCGCCCGCCCGCCGGGATTCAAAAAGCAATTGCTGCTGGTGCCTAAAGCGATCGCGCCGCAACGGCAGTCAAAGATCACATCCTGGTTTGCAGGTGCTCCTTCCGCATTTCAGCCCGTACCGGTGAACCGTTACTGGTTTGCCGGAGACCGTCTTTTTATTGCCCATTATATCGACGAACAGATGGAGGATACACTGGCATATGACGTAGCGTTGCTGGTATCGCCCGCTATCCTGCAATTGCCGGAATCACAACGGCGCGATGCAATTGTGGCGCAACAGATCATTACCCGTACTTTTTACCTCGGTACAGACCGGTATGGCCGGGATATCTTGTCGCGGCTGCTGGTCGGGTCGCGGGTGAGTATTGCAGTAGGGCTGGTGGCCGTGTTGCTTTCGCTTTCCATTGGTATTGCGCTTGGCTCGATTGCAGGCTATTTCCGGGGGATAACGGATAATGTAGTGATGTGGCTGATCAATATACTCTGGGCGATCCCGACATTGCTGCTGGTATTCGCGATCACACTTACACTGGGTAAGGGCTTCTGGGAGATATTCATCGCGATCGGCCTTACGATGTGGGTAGGTACGGCGCGCCTGGTGAGGGGACAGGTGATGGCGCTGAAGGAAATGGAATATATATCGGCAGCAAAAGCGTTAGGACTAAGCGATATGCGTATCATATTCCGCCACATCCTGCCCAATATATCCGGCCCCCTGATGGTAATGGCCGCCGCCAATTTTGCCGCTGCCATCCTGATCGAGGCGGGGCTCAGCTTCCTGGGTATCGGCGTGCAGCCGCCGCAGCCGTCCTGGGGATTGATGATCAAGGAGCATTATAACTTCCTGCTCACCAACCAGCCGGTGCCTGCCCTCGTACCGGGGATGGCTATTATGATGCTTGTATTTGCATTTAACATTTTAGGAAATGCCCTCCGGGATATCATGGACACAAGAAGTCAATAAGGTATAGATATGGTTATTAGTTCAATTGACGGCTATAGATTTTATCAATAGCGTATAATCCTCTTTTTCCCGATTATGTAATGAAATGATCCATTATTTTGTCTGTTTGTGCGTATTTTTGCGCCGGATTTACCGGCCTGGATACAGGCAGGAGGTAATAATATATAATGATAGTAACAGATATTTGTGTTATCGGGGCGGGGCCCGTAGGTTTATTTTCCGTTTTTGAAGCCGGATTATTGAAGATGCGTTGCCATCTCGTGGATGCATTGCCGCAGGTAGGCGGGCAATTGTCCGAGATATACCCGCGTAAGCCGATCTACGACATTCCCGGTTTCCCTGAAATTCAAGCCCAGGAACTGGTTGATAATCTTATGCAGCAGATCGCTCCGTTTCACCCTACGTTTACGCTCGGTGAGCGGATGGAGGGTATTGAGCGGCAGGAAGATCAGTCTTTTATACTCACCACAAGCGAGCAGACAAAGATACATTGCAAGGTAGTAGTAATCGCAGGCGGCCTGGGCTGCTTCGAGCCGCGTAAGCCTGCTGTGGATCAGCTGGAGCGTTTTGAAGGGAAAGGGGTGCACTACATGGTGAAAGACCCCGAACTTTTCCGCGATAAGGAAATTGTGCTCGCGGGCGGCGGCGACTCCGCGCTCGACTGGACGATCTTCCTTTCCGATGTTGCTTCGCGGGTTACGCTGGTGCATCGCGGTGAAACATTCCGGGGCGCGCCGGACTCTGCGGAGAAGGTATTCCAACTGGCAGAGCAGGGCAAGATCAACCTGATCCTGAAATCCAATGTTATTAAGATTGACGGTAACGGCCACCTGCAGCAGGTATTTGTAGCGGACAGCGATAATGCAACAATGGCGCTCCGGGCAGACTACCTGATCCCGCTGTTTGGCCTGAGCCCCAAGCTGGGGCCGATAGCCGACTGGGGGCTGCAGATAGATAAATCGGCGATCAGCGTCAATACATTTGACTATGCTACCAATGTCGAAGGCATTTATGCCATTGGTGATATCAATACGTATCCCGGCAAGCTGAAGCTCATCCTGTGCGGATTCCACGAAGCTGCACTGATGGCGCAAAGCGCGTTCAAGCATGTGTATCCCAACCAGCGGCTGAGTTTTAAATATACGACGGTGAACGGGATACAGGAGTTTTAATGAATTGAAAATGGAGTATTGAAAATGGAAAATTAATGTTCGTTCCGTTCTCAACTCTTGAATTATATGGAAGAAATAGTTCGCTTTACGATAGAAGACCGTGATGGCGCCCGCCGGGAGATCGAAGTCCCCGGCGACATCAACTTCAGCCTGATGGAGATACTCAAGGCGAATGAATATCACATCCTGGCCACCTGCGGCGGTATGGCTTTGTGCGCCACCTGCCATGTAGAAGTAGTGAATGGCCTCGACGCGCTCCCGCCCATGACCGATGCCGAGCTGGATATGCTCGATACCTTGCCGGATGCCACTCATGAAAGCCGGCTGGCCTGCCAGATCCGGATCAATGGATCGCTGGAAGGCGCTGTTTTCAGGATACGGGGAGAAGAGAGTTAATCCGGAACGCAAAAGCGCAAAAAATGCGGAGCATAAACAAGGTATGCTCCGCATTTTTTTTCGGTAAATACCCGCTGTTGGTCACGGTCAGATTTTGTAACCCAATAATTTGCCTACCCCTGCCATAATATTAATTACAAACTGTGGCGGTTCTGCAGATACGTATTCTCTACTGAATTTTTTGAAAGTTAGTGCGAGATAAATAATTGACTTAAGATCAGACGTACTTTTTAGTTTCTGCTCATTCGTTAATTTTTCAAATGTTAGTAGCATTTCGGAAAAGCTCCGCTTAGGGGTAAGATAATATTCAAAAAGACAATCCTCATGATGTCTTGAGCGGAAGCTATGAATCATGTTTTTAGGGGTGAAAATTTTTTCTCCTTCTTTTACCACTACCCATTTTTTTTTATGGTAAACCTCAAGTTGTCCCCTAAGGATTACAAAATACTCTTCTTGCTCAGGATGGGTATGTAAAGGAGGACCATCTGCACCTGCTTTGATTAATATTATGCCATTTTCCGAATGCTCAGCATCATTGATCAGCATCGCTTGAGAGTTGAAGACCTTCATCAGGTCAACATTGGGTATGAATTCGTTTTTCATTTTTTTAATTTTCAGTAAAGGTAAAGCAATTTTACTAACAAGTAAAATTGCTTTACTATTTTTGTCTCATGAATTATTTGGGAAATTTGCCACATATTGGGTTGCTTGCCCGTTTACCGTATCTGGAAATAACTAAGTTAAGTTATGAACACCTTAATGATCTGGGGTTTAAAGATATCAAACCCTATCATAGCGCGGTCTTTCAATCTATTGGCGAAGGGGCACGGATGACGGATATGGCTATGAAAGCCAATATGACCAAGCAGAATATGAAGCACCTGCTGGAGCACTTGGAAGGTGCGGGATATGTTGAACGCTTTCCGGATGAAACTGACCGTAGGGCAGTGTTGTTTAAGCTGACTGCAAAAGGATGGTCTTTTAAAAATGCGGCATATAAATTCGTAGCCGAATTAGAACTTGAATGGGCAGAGGTTATGGGAACAGAAGATTTTATACAACTAAAAAAGTTACTTGCCCGACTCAATGAATATATTTCTAATGGTCAATAATCGGCATTTTGTTGCTAAATCCCTGGCACCTGTGTTGTGTGCTGTCGCGGATGTTCCGGAGGGCATCCGTGACGACTGATACACGGGGTCTCCGACCCCGGTAAAACGGACAATGCTCTGTGCGGGTTCACAGAACCCGCTTTATCTGCCGTACGGGATGCCCCTTCAGGAACATCCCGCACAGCAGGGTGGGCAGAGGTGATAGGAACAGAAAATTTTATACAACTAAAAAAGTTACTTGCCCGACTCAATGAATATATTTCTAACGATCAATAATCGGCATTTTGTCGCTTACATATTCTAAAATGTCCCCCGGTTGGCCATTCAATTTGCCGTTATTCATCATTTGCCTTATAGTTGCAACAGAAACGAAGTATTGTGAGGGAATGGTGTGATCGTCTCCCCATTGAGGGGAGAACGTGAGGGGTGTTTTACGCAACATCCCCCTCACTCCCCCTTCAACGGGGGACGACCACGTAGTTGCCCGATGCAGGCATGATAGACACAACGGCACAATCGTCTCCTTTGAAGGGGGAGAGAGGGATGTGCCACCGGAGGATGATTGCGACTCCGGCGTATCAGGGATCGGGATGACATCGGGATAGCAATAAAGCTTCGGTTTCAAAGTATACCGGACAGGAGTACGTCTTTTCATACCGGAAATACTCATCTTTGCTATCTTAGCCCGGTAAATACTCTAATAATCGTTCCGGATGCTTCGTCACAACAAGATGTCACTTTTTGTATTTCAAGTTGCATTATTATGTGCTGCGAACGTTTGCTATGTCTACGGGCAGACGGGAAAGCAAAATCTCATTTCAACCGTTGACAGTCTCAACCGCCAGGCGGCGCGTTACTATTACCAGTCCGATTCCATGATCCTGTATGCCCGGCCGGCATATGCTTTGGCTAAGAAAGCCGGTTATGAACGCGGGGAGGCGCTTGCGCTTCGGTTCTGTGGTAATTATCACCATGCCAAAAGCGACTTCGACAGCGCATTGGTCCTGTATCGGGAGTCACTTGATATTTTCAGAACACTTAATGACACATTTGAAACTGCCAGTACGCTGCTCAGTATAGCTATGGTGTACAACAACACCAACGATCATGTAAAAA
Source organism: uncultured Chitinophagaceae bacterium (assembly GCA_964527735.1). Taxonomy (GTDB): domain Bacteria; phylum Bacteroidota; class Bacteroidia; order Chitinophagales; family Chitinophagaceae; genus JBEBVQ01. Next base: position 145,673 of record CAZGPG010000001.1, read on the forward strand.
GCATTGAATACGGCATGAACGCCCTGCCGCTTTTTGAGCAACTGGAAGACAGTAAGGGTATCGGAAAAGTGCTGAATATGCTGGGCATCAGTTGGGCCACACAGGGGGAATATGGGCAAGCAAAAAAATATTTTTTACAGTACAACAGCTTAGCCGCGAAAGGAACCGATACGGTAGATATCGGTTATAGCTTCAATAACCTCGGCGGCATTTACCGCGATCTGAAAAATCCGGATTCAGCCCTTTATTTTTTTCGTCTGGGCAGTGAATATTTTAGCCGGAAAAATTACCTGAGCGGCATGGCGCTGGCTTTCCGGAATATCGGAGGTATTGCATACGACAGGGAAAATTATGATACGGCCCTTTATTATGCACAGAAGGGGTTGGCCATCAATCTGCAAAGCGGTGAGAAAAGGGCGAAAAGCCATAGCTATCACGATATTGCTTCCGTTTTGCTGAAGATGAAAGACACCCAGCAGGCAGTAGTCTATTTTAATAAAGCTTTGCTCCTTGCGCAGGAGATCATAGAGAAAGCGATCCTGCGCAATTCCAGTTATGAGCTGGCGGTGATAAACGAAAACAGGGGGAATTATAAGGAGGCATTGTCGCGTTATAAAACATTCAAAGCCTGGAATGATACGCTTTTTAATATCGAAAAGACCCGGATGTATGGCGATCTCGAGCGCAAATACCAGACAGCACAAAAAGAACAGCAGATCAATATCCTCAACCAGGAGTCCGCGATTCAGCAATTACGATTAAAGCAGCGGAATCTCCTGCTGGCTGGTTCGGTGATCCTGCTTTCGTCTGCAGCGTTAATGATTTATTTCACGCAGAACCGTCGTAAGCTCAAGGCAGAGGCGCGTTTGCAGGGCGAGTTATTCCGTCAGCAGCAGCAGGCCGCACGCGAAGTGCTGCACGCCGAAGAACGGGAACGCAGGCGTATTGCCACCGACCTGCACGACGGAGTAGGGCAGTTGCTTTCTGCCGCATTGCTTAATCTGCACCAGGCGGGCGAGCATACGGAGGAAAACTCAACGGCAAGACAGATGGCCGAAAGAGCTGCTGCTTTATTAAGCCAGGGCTGCGACGAGATGCGCAGTATCTCTCATAAGATGATGCCCAGCGCCTTGCTGAAAGCCGGGCTTGCGATGTCTGTCAAGGAATTTCTGGAAAAGATAGACGGCGATAAGATCAAAGTATATCTCGATGTGGCCGGGCTTGATGGCCGGCTTGACGAGCAGACCGAAACCATCCTCTATCGCGTGATACAGGAAGCGGTGAACAATGTGATCAAACATGCGGCGGCTTCGGAGCTGAGCATCCAGATCGCAAAAGACGAACAGGGGATCGCCGTTGCCATCGAAGATAACGGGAAAGGGTTTGACGTATCCCGGCTGCCGGAGACCGAAGGTATAGGATTGAAGAACATCCGCTCACGCATCGCATTGCTCAATGGCACGCTGGATGTGGATGCGACGCCGGGCAAAGGCACCTTGCTGGCGATATATGTTCCGGCCGAAGGGAATCAGATGGGAAAGGGGTGATGCGTAAATAGCACGGGCGGGGTAGTATAGACTTTGCGGCTGTCATATCCAGAGCGCAATGCGATGGAGCGAAGGATCCCACGAAATGAGTACCCCGAGTCACGTGCCTGGCAATACCCCATTTCACCTTCTTTCCCCCACCTGCTGACGCCACATTGAATAATAAAGTCCTTTTTGTTCGAGTAGTTCCGTATGCGTCCCCATTTCCGAAATCTTTCCCTTCTCAAGTACATAGATCACGTCGGCATGCATAATGGTGGACAGGCGATGCGCAATTAAAATGGTCATCTGTTGCCTGTCGGCAGATATTTCCCGGACGGTTTTTGTGATCTCATCTTCGGTTAAAGAATCCAGAGCCGATGTTGCTTCATCAAATATCAGTAGCTGAGGTTTTCGAAGCAAAGCCCTTGCGATCGACAGCCGTTGCTTTTCCCCGCCGGATAATTTCATGCCGTTTTCTCCAAGCATGGTATTCAGTCCATGAGAAGCTTTGGCAACGAGCCCCGTAGCGGATGCTTTGCGCAACGCTTCATGGATATCAGATTCAGTGGCGGTGGGATTCACAAACAGCAGGTTATCCTTTATGGAGCCGGCATACAGTTGTGTGTCCTGCGTTACAAATCCTATTTGCCGCCTGAGCGGATTGTACCGGATGTCCGCTGCACTAACGTCATTAAAGTATATAGCTCCTTGTGCAGGAACATATAAACCCACCAGCAGCTTCACCAATGTAGATTTGCCCGAGCCGGATGGACCGACAAAGGCAATGGTCTCGCCCAGCTTGATGTTAAAAGATATCCCGTCGATAGCGTTATAGCCTGCTGTCCTGTGCCTGAATACCACCTGATCAAACTGCAAATGTTCCAGTTTGCCAAGTGTTACCGAATGCTCGGGCCTCTGTTCGATGGGTTTGCACATGAGTTTGTCAAAATTCTTCAAAGACGCGTCTGCCTCGCGATAGAGAATGATCAGGTTACCCAGATCCTGCAAAGGAGTGAATATTGCTGTTGAAATAAACTGCATCGCTATCAGCTCCCCTGTACTGAGGACTTTACGGAAGATCAACCATAAAAGAATGAACAAAATAGATTGTTTCAACAAATTAAGTATGCTGCCCTGAAGAAATGAAAGCGAGCTCACTTTTCCGGCTTTCTGCATTTCCAGCTTGAATATTTTCAATGTCTGTTCATTTAGCCTTCTGATCTCCGGAAATGTAAGGCCAAGACTTTTAACAAGCTCAATATTGCGCAGACTTTCGGTGATCACACCCGCCTGTTTATCTGTCTGCCGGTTGATGGAGCGCTGTATCCCCTTTATTCTTTTGGATATAAGGCCTGTAAGCGAGCCGAGCAAGACAATACCAATAAAAAAAACAGGTATCAGCAGCCAGTTTTTGCTGATGCTGTACCAGATCAGGAAGCCAACACCTACCAGGGATGAAAAAAGCACGTTAATAAAAGAATTGATAAACCTTTCGGCATCCGTTTTTACTTTTTGCAGCATTGCAAGTGTTGTTCCGCTCCGGCTTTCTTCAAATTCCTGGAATGACAGGCGAAGTGTTTGCTTTAGTCCGTCATTGAATATATTCATTCCGAACCGTGCTACCGCCTTACGGGTTGTATATTCCTGCACTGCTTTGAGTAGTTTTGCCAGCAACGCAATCCCTAAGGCCAGCAGCAGCCAGGAGAAGACACCGGCTATCAACTCCTGTTCATTTAAGTTATACCTGTTGGTCGCATATCTGTCGATGATCATTCCGAAAATTACAGGGTCAAGCAGGTTCAATAGCTGCGCTGCAGCTGCTAATAAGAGTGAGAGAAAAATAAGGGTACGGTGTGGTTTCAGATATTTCCAAAGGATCGCCATGTCATTTTTGTTATTTACAAAATCGTTCCGGGGTGGTATGCTGTCAATATGTAAACTACAAGATTAATTTTATAAAACGGGAGGACGCATCGGATCCGACCCTGACGAAATGCGTGACACCGGATTGAAAAACCTGTGTAGTGCCCGAAATCTGCCATTGGCACAGGTATTGACAATTCTCCGGATAATAATGATAAAATACGTATCTTTGCTCCCGTTTTTCACATGCTGTGTTCCTACCTTATTAATTTATTGTACCAGCCCGGCACATTTTACATTTCATGCATTTTCAGGAATTAAACCTGATAGAACCTATCCGTAAGGCTTTGGCTGCGGAAGGCTATCAACGGCCTACACCTATACAGGCCCAATCCATACCGCACGCCCTGCAGGGAAAAGACCTGCTCGGCTGCGCCCAGACCGGTACCGGTAAGACGGCCGCCTTTTCGATCCCGATGCTGCAATTGCTGCACGGGCGGTCAGGCAACGCATCCGGTTCCCGGCCCATTAAAGGGCTCATACTTACTCCTACCCGGGAGCTTGCAATACAAATAGGCGAGAGCATTGCTGTATATGGTCGTCATCTGCCGCTGAAGCACCTCGTCATCTTCGGCGGTGTGCCGCAGGGGGCACAAGTGCGTGCGCTCCGGGCCGGTACCGACATACTGGTAGCTACTCCGGGTCGCCTGCTCGACCTGATCGGTCAGCAGATCATCCGGCTCGATCGTGTGGAGATATTTGTGCTCGACGAAGCAGACCGGATGCTCGATATGGGCTTCATCCACGATGTTCGGAAAGTGATCAAGCTGCTGCCTGCAAAGCGGCAAACGCTGTTCTTCTCCGCTACCATGCCGCCGGAAATTCAGAAGCTGTCGGACGCGATACTCACCAAACCGGTTCAGGTAGCTGTGACGCCGGTGTCGTCTACTGCAGAAACCGTAGCGCAGTCCATGTATTTTGTTGATAGAAATGACAAGAGAAAATTGCTGGCGCATCTGCTGAAGCATACGGCACTTGATAGCACGCTCGTGTTTACCCGTACCAAACATGGGGCGGATAAAGTTGTAAAAGAACTGGACAGGGTAGGGATACCGTCTGCCGCAATTCACGGTAATAAATCGCAAAATGCCCGGCAACTGGCGCTGAAGAGATTCAAGTCAGGTGAGCTTCGGGTGCTGATCGCTACGGATATCGCTGCACGCGGGATCGACGTGGAAGCATTATCGCACGTGATCAATTACGAATTGCCGGATGTGGCAGAAACCTATGTGCACCGGATCGGACGTACCGGACGCGCCGGAGCCAGTGGCAAAGCCATCTCGTTTTGCGATGCCGAAGAAAAAGACGAACTGAAGCAGATACACAAACTCCTCGGCAGGGAAATACCGGTAGTAACGGAGCACCCTTTCCCCGCTGAAAACTCCGGGATAGTCCGGTTTACACCCCCTAAAAACAAAGATGTGGTAATGCCGGCCGGCGCCATGCGCAATGCCGCCAAACCACGCCGCCGTTTCAGGGAACGGGGAAGAAGTATATAATATAGCCCCGAGGGGAAGAGCGAAGAGCATGGAGCGAGAGCAAAAACTGCGTTACAGTTTCCCGACTTGTCCGATTTAGTGCGGCCTGAGGATTTTGGTAATAATTTCGCATAAGTGGGCCGGCACGGCTGCGCTCGTCAAATGCTCTTTGTTCTTTATTTATATGGCCAACCCCAGTTTCAATGCTTTACTGACCATTGCCGCTGTGTTTTTTGCATCCAGTTTGAGTAATATGCTTACACGGTAATTTTCTACGGTGCCGGTGCTGAGAAATAATTGCTCGGCTATTTCGGGGCAGGTCAGCCCGTTCACCAGCAACTGTAGTATTTCTTTCTCCCTGGGTGTGAGGGAGGATTTTGAGGAAACGGCTTTTTTTATTTTGTGCGCGATCTGTTCCATTTTTTCTTTCATGGACTCTTCAATGAATATGTCTCCCTGAAAAACCGCTTCTATCGCTTTTACCAGTACTTTTTCTTCTGATGTTTTCAGGAGGTAGCCGTGCACCCCGTGTTTCATCATGTTATTGACATAGAGCGTGCTGTCAAAATTAGTGAGGATCAGAATTTTCAGATCCGGGTATTTTTTGAGGATCATGGGAGCCAGTTCATCTCCGGTTTTGCCGGGCATCTGGATATCAAGCAGCAATACATCCGGTAATATTCCTTCAAGGGCTGTCAGCAATTCATTGCCGTTCGGATATGTACCCGTAAGTGTAATATGCGGATACCGTAACAATACATGTTGCAGCCCCTGGATCATCATTGGATGATCGTCTGCTATGGCAATTTTTATGCTTTCCAATTCCTTCATGTTATTAAGCTCATCTGCAATTTTATCCTCCGGCTAATTTAAGTTTTTCCAGTTCAAATTCGATATAAATAGTAGTACTTCTTCCTTTTGCAGACATAATGGAGATATTTCCCTGGAGCGCCTGGACACGGTAACGGAGGTTTTGCAGGCCAAAGCCGCCACTTTGCCCTTCAGTATCGAATCCCGTGCCATTGTCTTCAGCCATGATGCTCAGCTTTTCTTCGTGTTCCCGGATCTGGATTACAGCATAGGTGGCGTGGGCATGTTTGATGATGTTTTGTATCAGTTCCTGTGTGATACGGTATAATACCAGCTCCACAGCTTTATCCAGGCCTCCGAGATCGCCGTGCAGCTGCAGATCAATTTCCAGGTTATTGCCTGTGTTGATGCCATCGCAATACAGCACCAGTGCCTCTGCGAGGCTATTGCGGTTCAGCACGTCGGGCATGAGATTGTGTGCTGTTTTTCGTACTTCGGAAGTCGTATCCTGCAGCATACACAGGATATCATCGAGTCGTCCGATCTGTGCCAGCGCTGCATGCTCTTCCCGTACTGACCCGAGGTTCAGCTTGATGGATGCCAGCATACCGCCGATCCCGTCGTGCAGTTCTCTTGCGATGCGGGCGCGTTCTTTTTCTTCTCCTTTCATTACAGCCTTGAGCTGATCCAGTTCTTTTTCACGTTGCAGGTTCTGTATTTTCTCCTGCTGAAGCCTTTGTCGTTGCCTGTGGCTGCGATAGAGCGCTGCCAACAGTGTGAACAGGAACAGCCCTCCTCCGGTCGCAATGAATATCCACCGTCTTTGCCGTTCCAGCCGGTGCTGCTGCTGCAGGATGAGAAGGTTATTCTGCATGATCACCTGATCCTTCTGGACGGTCCGGTACTTTACTTCAAGCTGACTGATATAGTTGATGTCTTCGGGTCGGGCGGTATGGTCTTTTAAATGCTGGTACGTTTTATAATGATCAGCCGCGCGTCTGTAATTTCCTGTAGTATGATAGAGATCTGCCAATTTTCCATAGATCGAAACCAATTGCCGATCATTGAACGCCTCGGCATCTTTTTTTGCCTGTATCCATGCGGCTTCTGCCTGCGGATACCGCTTCAGTCGCAAAAAGGCTTTCCCGATGTTAATGTATACGCCGATCTTCATATGTGGCGGTAAATGAGCTTCCCCCTTTCGGGCACGTGTGAGATACCGCAATGCAGCCCGGGCATCATGCTTCCCCAGGTAAGCTTCCCCGAGGGTGATCAGCGGCAGATAGATGAGGTCCGGATCATCGGATTTGTCAGCCAGATCCAGCGACGCATGTGCATAATGTAAGCTGCTGTCCCAGTTTTTTTCTTGTCCGTAAAGGTCTCCCTTATTATTTAATATGACAGATAGATGGCCGATATTGGGACGGGGATACAGGCGTATCCATTTTTCGGCCTGATTGATGTGATACAACGCCATCTTCCGGAACGTCGACTGGTAAGGTTCGGGGAGGGCAGACAACAGTCCATAGCTGGAAATATGGTACAGGGCCTTTTTTTCTAAAGATGGATGTTTATCTACCAGCAGTCCTGCCTGATATAAATAAAATGCCGCCTGCTGGAATTTACCCTGTTGTGTATAGGTGTTAGCGATGTAGGCATATACTTTAGGGAGCTCATCTTCTGTAATATAACGCATGACCTGCTGATAGACCAGGAGTGATTCCCGGTACATGTTTTTTTTCTGGTAAGACCGTGCCAGATAATACAGCGAAGAGGTCATGCCGAGACGGAAGTTGATCCGGTTACTGGTTGTAAATGTTTCGCGTAACAGGATGATAGCGCTGTCTGATTTATGATTGCTCAGCTTTTTTGCGTATTCAATCCGCCGTAATATCGAAATGGTGTCCTCCTGCCACTCCGCTATATACACACTGTCCTGCTCCGGAAATACGAGTGCCTGGGGGGCAACATGCGAAGTGCCGGAGAGTTGGATAATACAGACCAGTATTATAGCCCTTAAACTGTTTCTGCTGCTGGCGGATAAACGTTTCAAAATAATGATCTTGCTTTTCTGTTATGGCTGCTGTGACGAATTGTAAATATTAATATGTAGTAAAGCCTATGTCTTTATCCTGCGGGTTAAAGATACTTTTGAAACATGGTCCGTCGCCATTGTTTGCAAACGACCTGTGGTTATAAGTAGTGTTCTAAAAATAACGTATAAAAATAACGTACATGACAAAAATTACCAACTTTTTTATCCTGAAAGCCTTATTGTTTTTTTCGGTTTTGTTATCATGTCTGCCCGGGTGGGGGAGGGGCACGGCTGAGTCGTTATTGTTCTCTGACACGGAAAGGATGCAAAGCCTGACAGGCCGCAAGGCCGGGTTATTCTTTATTGAGAATAAGGGGCAGATTACAGGTCCGGATCGCAGCGTCCGGAAGGATATTGATTTCCGGCTTTCGTCGGAACCATTGCATATTTTCGTCGGGAATAATCGTTTGCATTATCAATGGAACCGACAGGATGGAACCGGCGCAGTGTATGCGTATGGTATGGACGTAACACTGATGGGAGCCAATCCTCATGCCCGATGGACAGCGACGGAAAGAGTGACGTACCGGGAGCATCGCATATTCGGTGAGAACCTTTCCGGAACTCTTGCAGCTGCTTACCGGAAAATCACTTGTCACGATGTTTACCCCGGGATAGACTGGGTGCTGTATATCAGTTCCCGTGATGGGGAAGAAATGCTTGAATACGATTTCGTGATCCGGCCGGGGGGTAATGTGGCTGATATTCTCATACAATATGATGGTGCTACACGTTTGGAAAAAAGCGACAACGGCAGCCTGATGGTCATTACTCCTGAAGGGAGTATTACCGAACACGCACCTTATAGTTTTCAGGCCTCAGACCGGCGCGTAGTGGCATCCCGTTTTTTGCTGGAAGATAATAGGGTGCGTTTTGTTACCGATCCTTATGAAGGTACGTTGGTAATAGACCCCACAGTAGCATGGGCTACTTATTTTGGGGGCGCCAAGACGGAAAAGGTGAACGGTGTAGCCTGTGATGCAGCAGGAAATGTTTATATCGTGGGTGAGACGAATAGTACGGCGGATATTGCGACATCTGCAACGGGATACCAGATTCTGAATGGAGGGTTGAAGGATGCTTTCCTGGCAAAATACAATACAACAGGGCAGCTCTTGTGGGCTACTTACTTCGGTGGGTCGAATGATGATATCGCTCATTCGGTAGCCTGCGACCCGGATGGTAATGTGTATATAGCCGGACAAACAAGGGGCAATATGTCTATAAACGGTGGGCACCAGGTCAGTTTTGGTGGTGGTCCCTCAGATGCGTTCCTGGTAAAATTTGACGGCGACGGGCAATTGCTATGGTCGTCTTATTATGGCGGCTCGCTTATAGATTATGGTTTTGGAGTTGCCTGTGATGCTGACGGTAATGTGTATCTCACCGGGCAAACACAGAGTAGTGATGATATCGCTTTCGGAGCAGACATTTACCAAAGCACGCTGCCTGGTGGAAATGATGCGTTCCTGGTCAAATTTAACACCTCAGGTCAGCGGCAGTGGGGAACTTATTATGGCGGACCTACGGCTTTTGATTTTTGCTATGGCATCGCCTGTGATGCCTTCGGTGGCGTGTATATTACAGGTCGTACGGCAAGCGCTGCCGGCATAGCTTCTCCCGGTGCGCACATGACAGAACACATAGGAAATGTATTATCTGCGGATGCTTATCTGGCACGGTTTCACCAAAGCTCCGGTCAGCGTGACTGGGGTACTTATTATGGAGGGGCAGGAACCGCCGATGAAGGCCGGAGGATCGCCTGTGACGCATCTGGGAATGTATATCTTGCCGGGACGACCAATAGTGATACGGGTATTGCTACCAGTGGAGCTCATCAGGCAAACCGTTCCGGTACTTCGAATGATGCGTTCCTTGTAAAATTCAATATTTCAGGACAGCGTCAGTGGGGTACCTATTATGGTGGTACCGATGCGGAGCAGGGGCTGGGATTAGCCTGTGATGCTGCCGGTAATGTTTACCTGTCCGGGTCTACTGCCAGCACTTCGGGGATTGCTTTTGCGGGTTCCAGCGGAACCAACAGTCACCAGCCGGCTTTCGGAGGCGGTGTTGATGCTTTTCTGGTAAAGATAGATGGCTCCGGTCAGCGGTTATGGGGTACTTATTATGGCGGGACGGGTGATGATGTCAGTTACGGTGTAGCCTGTGATGGTGCCGGGAATGCGTGGCTGGCCGGCGGTACAAAGAGTGTTTCCGGCATTGCTACTGCCGGAAGTAAGCAGCCCGTTTTTGCGGGTGAAGAAGACGCCTTTCTGGTAAAGATCGGTTGTGTGGTCACGCAGCCTCCGGTGATTACGGGGACTAATGCTTTCTGCGCTACACACATCGGTACTATTGTGAGTTATTCTGTCCCTATCCTGAGCGGTGTAACATCCTACACCTGGACGCTGCCTTCCGGTTGGACCGGTACCAGCACCACAAATACGATCAGTGCAACGGTAGGCAGTGCAGGCGGTACCATTAGTGTAACGGCCAACTTTCCCTGTGGTAGCAGCGCGCCGCAAACGCTGGCGGTCTCTGTCAGCGCCACACCGGTAATTACCCCGTCGGGGTCGACGGTGATCTGTCAGGGTGACAGCGTAGTGCTCAGCACAAGCTCGGTATCCGGCAATACGTATCAGTGGAAGAGGGATGGGGGGGACATAAACGGCGCTACCAACGCCAGCTATACTGTGACGACCGCGGGTGACCATGTGGTAGTGGTATCAGGTCCCGACTGCTCCGGAACCTCCGGTCCGGTTACCATTACGGTGAACCCCGTACCTGCGGCGGCGATTACGGCCGGCGGCCCGATGAAATTCTGTCCGGGGGGCAGCGTCACGCTGCAGGCCAATACCGGTGCGGGACTGAGCTATCAGTGGAAAGTTAATAGCGGTGATATTCCGGCTGCTACCAACGCTGCCCATACGGCTGCCACAAGCGGGGATTATACGGTTGTGGTCACCAATACGTATGCCTGTACGGCAACGGCATCTGCAGTGCAGGTAACGGTATATCCCATTACTGTAGCTATTGCTGTGCCCGGTGCTCCGGACCTGGAATTCTGTCCGGGCGACAGTCTCCTGATGATCGGGCATACTGGTTCCGGTCCCGGCGCAGCAAATTATCAATGGTTGCGTAACGGCTCGCCGGTCGGCGGCGCTACCTCGTTTTTCCATATAACGCATACCAGCGGCGATTACGCCATCAGGGTCGTGGATACCAACGGCTGTACGGGAACTTCGGCCGCTATGACCGTGACGGCATATCCCGGCCCCGGAGCACAGATAACGACATCAGGCAATACCATTCTTTGTCCCGGCGACAGCATCGGTCTGCAGGCTAATGCCGGCGCCGGTTATACATATCTCTGGCTGGAGGGCAACAACGTGTTACAGAACGATACCACCTCTTCCTACAAGGCAGGTAATGCAGGCAATTACCTGGTTGTTGTGTCGGATGGCCATTGCACAGACACTTCCCAAACGGTACCGGTGACCACAGCGTCTGCTCCGGATGCGGTGATCACACCCGCCGGCGTCGTCAGCCTGTGCGCCGGCGACAGTATCGTGCTGGATGCGGGTGGTTCTGGCGGGCTTGTTTATCAATGGTACCGCAATGACACTTCTGTTATCGGAGCGGGCAGCGCCACACATGCGGTACGGGAAACAGGAGACTATACCGTAACAGTTACCAACAGCAGCAACTGCAGCGATACCGCCACGCCGGTTACGGTGACCGTTCATCCTCTTCCTGCAATGCCTGAGGTCCGGCAGCAGGGGAAAGTGTTGTATGTGACGGGACATTATAACACTTATCAATGGTATCGCGACGGACAGCGTATAACCGGCGCCATTGATTCAACTTACACCTATGTGCAGGACGGTCCCTACACAGTTGCCGTAACAGATACAAACGGCTGTACCATCGTATCCCAGCCTTATGCACCGGTCTTCATCAGTACGATCCGGGGAGCGCATATGAAAGTTGATATTTTCCCGAATCCTGCAAAAACAGAGATATATTTGAATGCACCGTTACCGGTAAATGCTTCCGTCTACAGTTCGGATGGGCGGAAGCTGCTGGAACAGCGCCAGGCTGTCCGGATGTATATCGGCGACCTGCCGGATGGTGTGTATTTCATCCGGCTGACCGACGGGGAAGGGCATATTTTGCAAACCGGAAAAATTATCAAGCAGGGCAACTGATCATGAAGCGTGCAATACAGATACAATGGTGTTTTCTCTTACCGGTATTTTATTTCCTGTTCCAGGGAAGTGTCTCCGGTCAGAAAGAGAACAATATATGGGCGTTCGGTGTACGGGCGGGTATTGACTTCAACAGTGGCAGCGCCGTTCCATTTATAACCGCCATAGACCAGATGGAAGGATCTGCTTCTGTCTGTGACGCTGATGGACGTTTGTTGTTCTATACCGACGGCAGCCGTATATGGAACCGGAACCATGATCTGATGCTGAACGGGCAGCTGATCGCTCCCAATTCCTCATTCTATCTTTATGGTTATCCCACACAAAGCACCTCTCAGGCGACGACTATCGTTCCTGTACCGGGCAACAACAGCTTGTATTATGTGTTCTCCCTGGAGGCGCTGGATAATTATGAAGGAAAAATAAGGACTCCGTGTCTGTATTATTCCCTTGTGGACATGAGACTGAATAACGGTTTAGGAGATGTCGTTCCGGGCAAGAAAATGATCCTGCTTGATACCGGTATGTCTGAAAAGCTAACTGTTGTGCAGGGTGTTGATTGTAATGTCTGGGTGCTGGCAAAGCCGATATACCACGGAGTGTATTATGCTTATAATATTTCCAGTGCCGGAATCGATACTATTCCGGTAGTTTCTGTGGTTGGGCAATTGACCCCGGAATCATATACTTCCGGTCCGCTGGTAGCTGCCCACAGCGGCAGGATGCTGGTTGCGGCCAACTGGCCCCATGGTTGGTTATCCAACAGCCAGGGTGGGATTGAATTATATGATTTTGACAAGAGCACCGGCATATTGTCCAATGAACGGGTACTTTCTTACAGCAGCAGTTGCCGGGGCGCCTGTTTTTCACCAAACGACTCCCTGCTGTACATATCGGGCCTTCCCACGTTCTCTTTATACCAGTTTAATGTCAGCCTGGGTACTGTTGCCGCTATCAGCGCTTCCGCCATAGAGGTCGGATCTTCCCTGTTCGCAATCAAAGCGTCCATGCAACTGGGGCCGGACGGTAAAATATATATCGCCAATCAGAACCTTTACCTGCATGTGATTGAGCACCCCAATGTGCCTGGCCTTGGATGTACTCCTGTCAACTGGGGCGTTCAGCTGGTATACGGAAGCCATATGATGCTGGGACTGAGTGCTGAGATTGTAACGGCGCTGATGTACAAAGATACGGTGAGTGGCGTCCGGGATGTGTCTCTGTGTGCCCGGGATAGTATCAGGGTGGTGGTGGATGCTCCGGGACAGAATTACATATGGGCCGATGGAGTACAGGGCCGTACACGGATGATTTCCCAGGCGGGTACTTATATTGTCAGTTACCAGGATCAGTGTACCTGGCATGTCGATACGATTCATGTCCGCCCGCAGGAGCCTCCCGTAGCCGGCGCCAGCCTGTATAGCTGTGCCGGACAGCGACAAGGGAAAGCCTGGCTGATACCTGCATCCGGTGATACGACGCTGTTGTCTTGTGTGTGGACGGACAGTTCCGGAAATATATTGAAGCAATATCAAAGCAACCGTGCCGATACGCTGACGGGCCTGCTCCCCGGACATTATACCGTAAGGATCACCACCTCTGGCGGCTGTGATACGATGCTGGAAGTATATATAGAACCGGTACCTGTGCCGGCTGCAGCTTTTTCCGCAGACAGCGTAGTGTGCAGGGACGTTCCGGTCCGGTTTGAGAACCAGTCCGGCGCGCCGGTATCCCTGTGGGATTTCGGAGACGGATCCGGTACCGGTGAGACCACCGATCCCATACATGTATACCGGGCAGCAGGGGATTTTATGGTGACGCTCATCGTGGAAAATATGGAACATTGTAAGGATACCGTGCGAAAGATCCTCCGGGTAAAGGAATTCGATATCATACTTTCTTCCGGGGAATCTGTAGTGGATCGTCATGCATCTGTGCTCCTGGAAACGTCAGCAGGCGAACCGTATTCTGTTCTGGCCTGGCAACCGGAAGGGTTATTCGCGGATCAGTCAGCAATGAGTCAGCGGTTTGCTGCCGATACAACGCATCGCTATGCGGTCATCGGAAAGTCTGCCTATGGATGCCTGGATACGGCGGAAGTATGGATCACGGTCAATCCGATCCCATTCCTGCCTTCGGCATTCACTCCGGACGGTGATGGACGGAATGATTATTTCCGTCTGCGCAATTGGGGGGATATCCTTGAAATCCGTGAATTCCGAATATATGACCGTTGGGGTAAAACGATATGGCAGGGTTCAGGAAGTGCTGCATTACAGGGTTGGGACGGAACTGTGGGTGGATCGTCAGCGCCGGTGGGTGTGTATTTCTACAGATTGACGTTCCGGTCGCCGGATAACAGTATTGTAGTACTGAAAGGAGACCTGACACTGCTTCGCTAAATGATATCTGCATACAAAACACGAGACTGATAAGGTTGGGAATCCATGGTTGTCCAATCCCGATTGTCATATCTATGTAAATTCCAATGTACGTTTTCCCGATTTTGAAACCATTTTCGGGGGATATTCAGTTCCTTTGCACCGCAATAAATCCATTATTGCGGCTAAAATTATACGGAACAGAGGGTGACGTACCCCGCATGGGAATGAACAGACTTACAATCAGGCATTTATTCTTTCCGCTGGCAATATTGTGGTTGCTGTCGGAAGGGTTTTCTGTGTCTGCCCAGACCGCAGAGAACGGGGACGATAATTACCTGGATGCCGTAGTCGTATCCGCTTCCCGTACCCCAATGAAGCAAGACAGCATTCCTGTCCCCGTTACGGTTATCGGAAAGAGAGAGATACGCGCCATGGGCTCCCGGCGGTTGCTGGAGGTATTGCGTGAGCAGACGGGGTTCAACTTTATTACAGACGAGCATGGTACCGGTGTCCAGCTCCAAGGTATGGCGCCGGATTATACCATGATCATGATTGACGGCCAGCCTATGGTGGGCCGGCTTACCGGCAAATTTGATCTGAACCGCATTACCGTCGCCAACATCGAGCAAATCGAGATCATTAAAGGCGCTTCTTCATCCCTCTACGGCAGCGAAGCTATGGGCGGGGTGATCAATATCATTACGCGGAGCGCCACAGCAGATACCTCGGTTTCGCTGGCAGCCAAATATGGTGGTTATGGCGTGGCGGATGTTTCAGGGGTGGGTAATTATTCTTTTCTGAAAGAAAAAGCCACGGTGCAGCTCGCCGGTGATTACTATAAAACAGACGGATTTGCGGTAGCGCCGGACGAATCGGGGTTCAAAAATCTGCCTCCTTATCACAGCTACACCATTCACGGGAAAGCACGGTATCAGTTTACCGGCGAATCCTCGTTATTATTTTCTGCCCGCTATGGCGTCCGTATCCAGGAAAACAATTATGATTTTACCGGCAACAAACCGCAGGAAGACCGCCTTGCAGAGCGTGATGCCAACATCACCGGAACGTGGAATCATTTGTTCTCGGAGAAATGGAAAAGCAGTTTGACTTACTATCTGAACCGGTATAATACGGACGAGACCGTTACGCTTACAGAAACAGGTGTGCAGACAGACAGCGCTTTCTTCCGCCAGCGGATGCAGCGGCTTGAGTGGCAGCACAACTATGCATTCAGCAGCCGGATGCTGTTTACCGGCGGCGCGGGTGGGAATATAGAGTCGGTAAATGCTACCCGTTATCCGGGAGAGCGGCACATGAACAGCGTGTTTATATACGGGCAGCAGCAGTTTTTTGTAACCCCGAAATGGAACGTGATCGCAGGTGTACGGGGCGATTGGAACTGGATCTACGGCGGTCAGTTGAATCCGAAGCTCGCATGGCAGTATGACTGGAACGAGTATTTGCAGTTAAGGGCTTCCGTGGGCAGGGGCTTTAAAGCGCCCGATTTCCGCCAGTTATATCTTTCGTTTACCAATCCGCTCGTTGGCTATACGGTGATCGGGACGGAAGAGATCGGCCGTGAGCTGGCAAAAATGGAAGCGGACGGTTCGCTGGTACACACATTTCCGGTAGCAGCAAGGTCTGGAAGGGCGCTGAAGGCAGAAAGCTCCTGGTCATACAACGGTGGCTTCACCTTAAAGCCCAATTCAGCCCTGCGTTTGAATGTAAATGCATTTTACAACAACCTTTCCAATCTTATTCTTTCAGTACCTGTAGCGGAAAAGGTGAATGCGCAGCAGGTGTTCTCTTATGTGAATGTATCACGGGCCTATACTACCGGTCTGGAAGTGGACGCGTACTGGCTGCTCACACCCAAGCTGCGTCTGCAGGCCGGGTATCAGTTGTTGTATGCCAAAGACAGGGATGTGCTCGATTCGATCAGGTCAGGAGCTTATCAGCTTCGTAATCCGGCCACCGGGGAGTCGCAGTCAGCCCGGCCTTCCGACTATTACGGCCTCACGATGCGTGCCAGGAACCAGGCAAATCTCAAACTGCTGTACTGTCATACGCCCTGGGGGCTTACGGTTAGCCTGCGGGCCAATTTCCTCGACAGGAGCCCGTTTGCAGCCGTGAGCGGAAACGGTTCCGGCTTCACCAATCGCTATGATATTTTTACGCCTGCATATTTTATCTTTTCAGGCGCAGTAGAAAAATCATTCCGTAACGATCGCTTTGCTGTGCAGGTCAGCGGTGAAAACCTGGCGGGTTATACCCACGCACTGGTGCCCGGACAGCCGGGTCGGCAGGCATTTGCGGGTCTTCGCTGGAACTGGCACGCAGGGCGTGACAAACAAGTAAAATAAAAAGAAGTCAATACTATGAAAAGATTTTTTTGGGCATTCGGGATTTTTTTGGGCATAGCCGTTTTGGCGGCAGGGTGTAGCAAAGACGATGACCCACCGCAGCCCGGCGCACCCGGCGGCAATAATAATAACAACGGTTCGGGTTGGACCACGCTTTCCGAATATGTAAAGAAGGACACAAACGGGATATACTACGTTACGGATCTGCCCGGCAATGCGACCTCGGCGGGCGGGACGCCTGTGTTTTTTAGCTTTGTTACCCACGGTACTGTGGATAGCAGCAAGAAGCTGACGGACGAATGGGATGTATGTTTCGATAAAATGTATAACTCATTTGTTACCGCGAATGATCCGGGCAAGACAACACCTCCCGGCCCGGAAGGAACGGGCCGTGGCGCCCTCGTGGTAGTAATGAAGCCCTTCGACGAAGTGACGGAGGCGCCATCCGATGAAGTCTTCGATGCGTCCGAATCATACGCTGCCTGGGATGGATTCCCGGCTTCCCACATAGGTTGGTACATCTATGATATGGATGCGCATGTGATGCGTGGGATAAAAGGACGGACGATCGTCGTTCGTACCGCGAAGGGCAAGTATGCCAAAATGGAGATGATCTCGCTTTATAAAGGTAGTCCTGAAAATCCCGTCAGCAGTAGCCCCGCACCCTACATTACTTTCCGTTACCGGGTGCAGGAAGATGGCAGCAGGAATCTGGCAATACCTTAAATCAGGGATGAGGGGTGAGGATTGAGGGATGAATGACAAGTTAATCAATCCTCATCCCTCACCCCTCATCCCTGAAAAAGCAGCTTTGCTGCAAAAAATGCGGCGGTGGCGGCGAGTGCGCCGGTTAATGTAATCCTGAAGGCTTCCTGCCAGGGTTTCAGTCCGGCAGCATATCCTTTGAAATAGCCGGAGATGAAAAGGCAGAGCAGGGTAAGAGCAGCCGACCACTGTAAACCCTGTATGTTTTGGCCGGTAAAGAAAAAAGGCAGTATCGGCACAAGTCCGCCAAGCATATAGGCAAGGCTGGTGCGAAAGACACTCTTACGGAGCTGCGCCGGATCCGGCTTGCGGATGTCCAGCTCAAATTGTGCTACGAATGTATCCCATTTGCTTTTTTCCCTGTAATGATCCTGTGTGATGGCATCTGCCGTTTCCGGGCTCAGGCCCAGGTCCTGAATGCGGTGCGGCGTATCGTTCGGGCGACCGCTAAAATAGCGGCCCAGTCCCATTGCTACGGCTCCTGTTAAAGAAACCGCCAGACCAACGGAAGCGATCGTTATACTATTTGCATTCAGCCCGCTCATTCCCGCAGCCAGTACAAAAGGAATGGTAAGTCCGTCGGGGAGTCCGATCATTATATCGGATATCCGGTCGCCTGTGGGCGGATGTTTTTCCTGCTCCATGGGGATCATGCGGATAGCTGCTCCAGGCTTTTATGAATGATGGCAATACTTTCATCTACCTGCTCGCGGGTGATGATCAGGGGTGGTGCGAAGCGTATTTTATCTCCGTGTGTCTGTTTGGCGAGCAATCCATTTTCTTTCAGCAGCAGGCAAAGCTTCAGCGCGGCTTCGGGGTCTTTGTGCCGGATCACGATGGCATTAAGCAGGCCTTTTCCGCGTATCGTGGTTATATTCGGATGGTTCAGTGCTGCGAGCTGCTCACGGAAATGAGCTCCCTGTATGGTTGCGTTTTCCGCCATGCGCTCATCCAGCAGCACTTGTAAGGCAGCGATGGCCACTTTGCAGGCCAGCGGGTTGCCGCCATAGGTGGAGCCGTGCTCTCCCGGGCCGATCGTAAGCATGATCTCATCATCGGCAAGTACGGCCGATACGGGCATGGTGCCGCCGGATAGTGCTTTGCCGAGTATCAGAATATCTGCCTTTACCGATTCATGGTCGCAGGCCAGCATTTTACCGGTGCGTGCCAGACCGGTTTGTATTTCATCGGTGATGAAGAGCACATTGGCCGCACGGCACAGCGCAGCAGCTTTGGAAAGATAGCCCTCATCGGGGACAACCACACCGGCTTCTCCCTGAATAGGTTCTACCAGGAAGCCGGCAACATACGGATCTGTAAGCGCCTGTTCGAGCGCCTGCAGATCGTTGAAGCTGATAACGGAATAGCCGGGCATGAACGGCCCGAAATGGTTGGTGGCCGTGGGGTCGGTGCTGAATGAGATGACATTCAGGGTGCGCCCGTGAAAGTTTTGTGCACAGACGATGATCTTCGCCCGGTTTCCGGGGATCCCTTTTACGGCGTACCCCCAGCGGCGGGCCAGCTTCAGCGCTGTCTCCACGGCTTCGACACCCGTGTTCATTGGCAGCACTTTGTCATAGCCAAACAACTTCGTGATATAGGCAGCATATTCACCCAGCAGGTCATTGTGGAATGCCCGCGAAGTAAGCGTGAGTTGCTGTGCCTGCTCCGTCAGCGCGGCAATGATGCGCGGATGGCAATGGCCCTGGTTGACGGCGGAGTACCCGGAAAGGAAATCATAATAGCGCTTGCCCTCAACATCCCATACATGCACACCTGCTCCGCGCGACAATACCACCGGCAAAGGGTGATAGTTGTGGGCGCCGTAGCGGGCTTCCTGTTCAATAAATGATTGTGTGCGGGACGAAGATTGAATAGTGGACATGCTCAAAATTAAGCATTCCGGAGTTAATTAGCCAATTAGCTGATTGGCTAATCACTATTGTCCGGGAAAAATATCCGGCATGCTTCCGCTCCGTAGGAGCGCCCTGTTTATAGCCAACAATTACAACACGCGCCGGCTCCGTAGGAGCCTCCTGTTTTGGCAGGTTATGTTACACCTCATTAATAATCACCCTGTTGCAGCGTATCATAAACAGGACACCCCTACGGGGGTGGTCTTTATGGATATCCTGCGTTCTATAAACAGGACGCTCCGCAGGAGCGGAACACACCGTTTTGCTCAATAGCAAGCCCCCTGTTTATAAGAATGACCGAAACAGTTTACGGATGTACATTACAGCCATGCTCTTAAAACTTCACCGGACAACAGTGATTGGCTAATTGAATTTATTTTTTCTTCTTCGGTGTAAAGATGGCGATCATTCTCCGGCCTTCCATTTTGGGCATGGATTCCAGTGAGCCTACTTCATTCAGGCGCTCGGCAAATTTCAGCAGCAGCAGCTCGCCCCGTTCCTGGAACATGATCGAACGACCTTTAAACTGCACATAACACTTGACCTTATCCCCATCCTGCAGGAATTTCTCCGCATGTTTTGCCTTGAAGTCAAAATCATGATCGTCCGTATTGGGTGTAAAGCGTATTTCCTTAACTTCCGATTGCTTGGATTTTGCTTTTTGCTCCTTATCCTTTTTCTTTTTTTCGTAAAGGAACTTTTTATAGTCGATCAGCCGGCATACCGGAGGTACTGCATTGGGTGATATTTCCACCAGATCCACTTCCCGTTCCCGCGCCAGACGCAATGCCTGCGCCAGCGGATATACCGCCGGTTCGACATCGTCAGCTACAAGCCGTACTTCCGGCGCTGTGATCTCTTCATTGAGCCGATGCTCATTCTGTACTTGTCTGGGCCTGAACGGGGGTCTTCCTTTACTTCTTCTTTGCATTAACGGTTATTAAAATGATGGCAAAAATAGTGCTTTTGTATGTTTATTGTACAGTCTTAAATACAAAAACATATTATGCTGCTGAAATTTTTTCCCCGGCTTTTTCTCCGGCGATTGTTTCCTGTATGTTTTTAATGAAATCTTCAGTTGATAATGTACCCTGGTCGCCGGCTCCGTGCTTGCGGACGGCCACCTGTGCTTCGTTCATTTCCCGCTCGCCGATAACCAGCATATAGGGGACTTTCATCAGCTCGGTATCCCGGATTTTCCTGCCGATCTTTTCATTTCTTTCGTCTGTCTCCGCACGGATCCCGGCTGCTTTCAGCTTCCCGGTGACCGCTCCGGCATAATCTGCGAATTTATCACTGATGGGCAACACCTTTACCTGTACGGGAGCCAGCCATAAGGGCAGATTGCCGCCGCAATGCTCAAGCAGCAGGGCAATAAAGCGCTCCAGCGACCCGAAAGGCGCCCTGTGGATCATTACCGGCCGCTTGCGCTGGTTGTCGGAGTCGATATATTCCAGCTCGAAGCGCTCCGGCAGGGTGTAATCTACCTGGATTGTGCCCAATTGCCAGCTTCTGCCAAGCGCATCGCGGACCATAAAGTCGAGCTTAGGTCCGTAGAAAGCAGCTTCTCCGTATTCGATAACCGTATTCAGCCCTTTGTCGGTAGCTGCTTTGATAATGGCCTGTTCCGCGATCTCCCAGTTTTCATCGCTGCCGATATACTTGCTGCGGTCTTCTTTGCTGCGCAGGGATACCTGAGCCGTAAAGTCCCGGAAATCAAGCGCATTGAACACGTACATCACCAGGTCGATCACTTTTTTGAACTCTTCCTGCACCTGGTCGGGCCGGCAGAAAAGGTGAGCGTCATCCTGGGTAAACCCGCGGACACGGGTAAGCCCGTGCAGCTCACCACTTTGCTCATAGCGGTAAACCGTACCGAATTCTGCAAGGCGCAGCGGCAGGTCTTTGTAGGAGCGTGGCGAGGATTTATAGATCTCGCAGTGGTGTGGACAGTTCATGGGTTTCAGCATAAACTCCTCGCCTTCCTGCGGCGTGGTAATCGGACGGAAAGAATCCTGCCCGTATTTTTCCCAGTGCCCGGAAGTAACGTACAGTTGTTTGCCGCCGATATGCGGTGTGACCACCGGCAGATAGCCGCTTTCGGTCTGCGCTTTCTGCAGGAACATTTGCAATTGCTCACGGAGCATAGCGCCTTTGGGCAGCCATAAAGGCAGCCCGCTGCCTACTTTTTCGGAGAAGGTAAATAGTTCCAGCTCACGTCCCAGTTTGCGGTGGTCGCGTTTTTTTGCTTCCTCGAGCAAATGGAGATAGGCATCCAGTTCTTTTTGAGAAGGGTAAGTCACTCCGTAAATGCGGGTGAGCATTTTGTTTTTTTCATTGCCCCGCCAGTACGCGCCCGCGATGTTGGTCAGCTTGATGGCCTTGATAAACCCGGTATCGGGGATATGCGGGCCGCGGCAGAGATCCGTGAAATTGCCTTGTGTGTAAAAGGTGATACTGCCGTCTTCGAGCTCCTGCAGCAGCTCGATCTTATACGGATCGTTTTTTTCTTCAAAATAACGGATCGCATCGGCTTTAGCCACTTCTTTGCGCTGATACACACTCTTTTGTCCGGCCAGCTCTTTCATTTTGTTTTCGATCTGCCGGAGGTCTTCATCGCTGATGGTGTGGTCGCCGAGATCTATATCATAATAGAAGCCATTTTCAATAGATGGGCCGATACCGAATTTGGTGCCGGGGAATAATGCTGCCAGCGCTTCTGCCAGAAGGTGGGCGGAAGAATGCCAGAAGGTAGATTGTCCGGCCTTGTCGGTCCAGGTCAGCAGGCGGAGGTGCGCATCTTCAGTAATAGGGCGGGTGGCGTCCCATATTGCTCCGTCAACTTCGGCTGCCAGCACTTTGCGTGCCAGTCCTTCGCTGATAGAGCGGGCTATATCCAGCGCAGTTACTCCCGGCTGGTAATCCCGGACGGCCCCATCCGGTAACGTAATATGGATCATAAAAAATATTCTGATTGAACGGGGTGCAAAGTTAGGCCCAATCTTGGGATTGGCCAATTAACATGCTGCAGGGGACATGCCTGTTGCGTCATACGATGCATGTCGCAGCAGGTAACAAACCTGTTATTTCGTATACTCATTGGTGTAGGTCAATGTGTCAATATCTCCGGGGGTAAATTGTTCATACACCACATACCGGATAGACAGATTCCCTTCCGAGATGCTGGTGATCTCGCTATATACGGAAGACGTATGAAAATTCCTGCGTGCATTGAAGATGTTGAGCTTCGATTCAGCTTTCATAACTTCCCAGGTGAAGGGCAGCTCCCGCGGATCTCCGATCCCGCAGGTTGAATCCGCATCTTCCACGACTCCGCTGAAATTTTCTTTGAAAACGATATAGTCATCCTTAACGCAGGCAGGCACGCCATCGGCGAAATAATTGGCCGTGGTATCCACACCGTTCTGACCCTGGAACCGTACTGTTCCGGAAGTTTGCCGCCACTTGCCGTTCCGGAGGGTGTCATGGATCGTTTTTGCTTCTTCTGCCGTTTTGGTACAGGCGCCTGCAATGGTGAGCATGATCAGCAACAGTGCTGCTATATGTGTGTTTTTTATCATGAAATGACAATTCTGCGGCCTAAAGCTAAACAATTAATTGTTTTTATAAAAGGGGAGCGGCATTATTGCTTCTGAATAGCGCATTTTTATCACAATACATTTATCCTGTGTATGGTGTTAATGTGTTTAATGTGACAAATGTGATAAATGTGTTTGGACACATTAAACACATTTCTCACATTCTTTACATTTCTCACATTCTTCACATTACATCATGTAATTTTGTATTCCGATGAAAAAAGTCTTTCCGGTTATAATTCTGCTGATCACCTTATCTGTGCTGGGGATTATGTTTATCCAGATGCAATGGATCCGTAATGCGGTTATTCTTAAACAGGATCAATATGTGCGGGATGTGGACAATTCGCTGATCAGTGTGCGCGACCAGACTTACCAGGCATTCCTTGCCCGGCGGAAACTGGTATCGGCGCCGTCGGGGCTTAAGGATTTTGCACTCCAGACGGTGTTTACCTCCCAGATATTCTCCAGCGAAGAAATGCGGAAGATGGTAGATCTGGCTCTGAAGCAGAACAATATTAAGCAACCTTTTGAATATTGTGTTACGGATTTTCTGGGTAATCCTGTTTTGTCTACGCAGGGTTTCCGGTCCGAATATTTCCCCCAGTCGCATAATTTCAGGCTTACCCCTCCGGAGTCCCTGCTCTCGGAGGTGCTGCATATCTATATCCATGAACCGAATAATTACATCATTAGCCAGATGGGCTGGATGGTAGTAGCTTCCATTATTTTTACCTGTATTATCATCTCGGCGTTCGCACTTACGATACGCACGATGTTCCGGCAGAAAAAGCTGTCGGAAGTAAAATCCGATTTCATCAATAACATGACCCACGAGTTCAAGACGCCGCTGGCAACCATTTCGCTGGCGGTAGATGCGCTCAATAATGAACGGGTGATCTGCAATGAAGAGAAGATCCGGTATTACAGCGGCATCATCAAGGATGAGAACAAGCGTATGAACAAGCAGGTAGAGAAGATCTTACAGGCTGCCAGGATCGAAAGGCAGGACGTAAAGCTGCATCTCCAGGAACTGGATGCGCACGAGATCATCCGTAAAGTAGCGGAGAATTTTTCGTTACAGATAGAAGAAAGCAACGGTGAGCTGCTGCTGGAATTGCATGCGGAGCGCTTCCTGATCCATGCGGATGAAGTGCATTTTAACAATATCATTTTTAACCTGCTTGATAATGCAATAAAATATGCCCGGGAAAAGCCGCGCATACAAGTGGAGACACAAACTTCAGGTAGTATGCTTATCATCCGGGTCGAGGATAATGGCATCGGTATGAATAAGGAAACCCAGATCCGCATTTTTGAAAAATTCTACCGTGCGCATACCGGTAATCTGCACAACGTAAAAGGTTTCGGTCTGGGGCTGACCTATGTGAAGACGATGGTGGAAGCGCATAACGGCCGGATCCGGGTGGAAAGCACGTTGGGGAAGGGCAGTACGTTTATTATATCGTTGCCCCTGCTGTAGAGACGCGATGCGTCGCGCTTGCACGCGTTTGGTGTGGGGTATAGGATATAGGGAGACGCGATGAATCGCGTCTCTACGAGTTTTCATTTGGGTGCCCCAAACAATAATAAAAATGACGGAGATGGGTATGCTAAGTTTCCGTGGCTATAAGAACACCTCCCTCATTCCCTCCTCGAAGAGGGACGATCACATCATGTCTCTGACAGAAGTACTTCTATTGCAACGATGTGATCGTCTCCCATTCAGGGGAGATAGAGAGGGGTGTTTGATAACGAGCAACTTATGAAATACGTCAATGGTAGATTACGGTGCACAGGCTTTTAATCACCGCGCCCAGACGAACGGCTTCATAGATACGTGGTTCGGTTGCGCCGTGCTGTTTTACGGAATGTTCATGTGAGGTGACGCAGCGCTGACAGCCGTTGACAGCCGAGATCACCAGGCTTGCCAGCTCGAAAAATTCTTTCCCCAACACCGGGTTCATCATAATGCTCATGCGGAGGCCGGCCGGCTGGTTATTGTAATAATCGGATCCATCCATGTAATGGCGGAAGCGGTAAAATACGTTGTTGGTCACCATCAGGGCCGTACAGGCATGTATCTCGGCAATTTCTGCTTCGCTGGCGCCTTCGGTGGCGGCCTGTTGCCCGAATGCATGGACGAGTATTTCCTGCCGTTCATTGACCGCAACAGCCAGCGCCAGCAATAATGCCTCTTTACGGGTGAGGTTGGCGCTGCCCAGCACGGTAGACAC
The DNA here is from genome assembly GCA_964527735.1 of uncultured Chitinophagaceae bacterium. Lineage (GTDB taxonomy): Bacteria > Bacteroidota > Bacteroidia > Chitinophagales > Chitinophagaceae > JBEBVQ01. Next base: position 170,980 of record CAZGPG010000001.1, read on the forward strand.
ATTCAGCCTGAGGTCTTTGATAAAACGGCTGTCGGCAACCGCCAAAGCCTGCAGGCTGGGTGTAGTATGTTCCGGAGCTATGCCAAGGTCTCTAAATAGATTCTGTATTGTTTCGTTTTGTATGATTTCCATTGCGGTATGTTTTTTAAAGAAGAAAAGCATTTGCCCCGTTGGAGCAGGACAAATGCTTTTTTATGGTTCTGTTTCGATGTCTGATGTTTTTACACCGGTTTGATTTATGCTAATTCAGCTTCCAGTTTTTTGGTCAGCGTTTCTTCTCCTTTGGTCCAGTTGCAGGGGCATAGTTCGTCTGTCTGCAGGGCATCGAGCACACGCAATACTTCTGCTACGTTGCGGCCTACGTTCAGGTCGTTGATGTTTACCCAGCGGACGATGCCTTCGGGATCAATGATAAAAGTAGCGCGGTAAGCGATCTTTTCATCTTCGCTAAGGATGCCGAGCGCTTCTGCGAGGCTTTTGCTGGTATCGGCGATCATCGGAAAGCGGAGACCACGGAGATCGTCATGGTCTTTGCGCCATGCGAGGTGTACAAATTCGCTGTCTGTAGAAGCGCCGAGTAATACGGTATCCCGGTCGGAGAAATTGGAGAAGTTGTTGTTGAATTCAGCGATTTCGGTAGGGCATACAAAGGTGAAGTCTTTAGGCCACCAGAAGATAACGGCCCATTTTCCACTGATGTCTGCGTTGCTGATGTCTGCAAATTCTTTCCCTTTTTCTAAGGATACGACAGATTTCTTCTTGAATTCAGGGAATTTACTGCCAATGGTTACAAAATTGTTGCTCATGTCTATAATTTTTTCTGTTTGCGCTGCAAAGTTCGGGTATATAACCTGTTCCGGCAAAGAAGGCATCTAATCTTTTCCCTATGAAAAAATAAATCTTTTCAATGGGAGGTGTTGCAAAACGTTTCAGCGTATAATTTTTGAGGAAGTTAACATGGCGTTATGTTGTTATTTACCTAATTTCGCGATGCCATTCAGGAGTCTGTTCCGGAATGTTGTAAATACTTATATGCGATGAAAAAAACAGTTGTAGCAATCGCTCTCGTTTCGGTTGCTTTTTTCGCAGCCTGCAATGGGGAGGCTGATACCGATACGCAGGATAATTACCCGGCAACAGAAGCTTCCGTACAGGAAGATCAGTCTGCCCAGGGCATAAGCCTGAGCACTACATCCGGTGAAACGATAGACCCTTCTGCCGCACCGGCATCCGCTGGAGTTGCGATAGGAGGAAACGGAGCGAAATTAAATCCGCCGCATGGCGAACCGGGGCACCGTTGTGAAATACCTGTAGGCGCACCGTTGGACAGCGATCCGGTAAACAGTAATGATCTGGTACAGCAGCAGCTCATCCAGGATCATGCCCAGCCGACTACTATTCAGCCCCAGCAACAGCCTTCGCCCGGAGGAAACCCGACAGCACGTCTGAATCCTCCGCACGGCCAGCCTGGTCATGATTGTGCCGTAGCCGTGGGAGCGCCGCTGCCCTAAGCTAAACGTGCAACCTTTCGGGAACGCCAGCATAATATGATTGCCTGCGGGGACTGTAATTTGCATGTCCCCGCAGGCTTTCTTTTGCTTAATAAAATCGTCTGACGATACGGATGTGCCTGCTGCGTGAAAGCCCGCCCGGATTGCATCCCGGTTCGCCTTCGGGTACCGGAATGCCCAGAGCTTCATAGTATGTCTGCCAGGCGGGGAAGATGCGGCCGGTAGCAGGATCGTTGAAGGTCATGGGTTGCAATTGAAAGAAAGGTTTGCCATCATTGGGATGTTTAAAAGCATCGTAAACGAGTTCGCTGCAGTAATATTTTCCGTTGTCTGCTACAAAAGCCTCATCATAGGGCAGTCCCTCCTGAGCTTTGGCGAAGCTGAGCGCTCCGGGTATTAGTTTTCTGTATTTTTTCTTCACTCTTCCGGCAACCACTTTTGGCTGTCCGTTACTGTCCCGGCTTCTGCTGAGAAAATCATGCAAAGGTGTTATGCAAACACCTTTGCTGCCTGTTGCCTCAATGACAAACAGTGAATCGTTGCGGGTGAATACAATCCCGACATGCGAGAAATCTTTACCGTTCACGCCCTGTGTTACTTTCTCGATGGCATCGCATATCGGCCCGCAATCCAGATCCTGGAACAGCAGATCGCCGTCTGAAAGACGAAAGTCAGCGACAGCAACCTGGGCGTAGGTGAAAACAGGGGCAGCCCATAGCAGGATTGTGATCGAAATGTATTTAAAAAGCAGGCTCATGTTCAAATTGTTGTGCTTTTCAGGAACATGAAGCCGTTATTGTTTTCACCCGCCCACATTTTCAAATCAGCCAATTTTCAGATGCTCAAATTAGACCGGTCTGTTCACGTCAAACGCTTCCAGTTCGTTGGCAACGGCTGTTAAGAATCCGGCGCCTAAAGACCCATCTACAATGCGGTGGTCATAGCTGAGTGACAGGTACATCATATGGCGTACGGCAATCACATCGCCATCGGGTGTTTCCAGCACTACGGGGCGTTTCTTGATGCTGCCTACGGCCAGAATGGCAACTTGCGGCTGGTTGATGATCGGCGTGCCCATCAGGCTGCCGAATGTGCCGACGTTCGTCATGGTGAACGTGCCACCCTGCGTGTCGTCTGCTTTGAGCTTGCTGGTGCGGGCTGCTACGGCCAGGCTGTTTACGTCTTTGGTGAGGCCGAGCAGGTTTTTGGTATCTGCGTTTTTGATGACCGGTACGATCAGATTGCCACTGGGCAAAGCTGCTGCCATGCCGATATTGATATCTTTTTTCACGATGATCCGGTCGCCGTCCACGCTGCTGTTGATCATCGGGAATTTCCTGATACAGTTCACAATGGCTTCGATAAAGATCGGTGTGAAAGTGATCTTTTCGCCGTATTTCTTTTCAAATTCTTTTTTTGCTCCGTCGCGCCAGCGTACGATATTGGTAACGTCGGCTTCGGTAAAGCTGGTGACATGGGGAGAAGTGGCCTTGCTCCGTACCATATGGTCGGCGATCAGTTTACGCATCCGGTCCATTTCAATGATCTCGACATTGCCGGTATGGATGGCCGGCGCTGCCTGCTGTGGTTGCGGTGCGGCAGCGGGTGCAGGTTGCGCCGGAGCTGCGGATTGTGGCGCTGCGGCCGGCGTTTTGCCACGGTTATCGATATAGCTGAGTATGTCTTTTTTGGTAACCCTTCCTTCATTGCCGGTGCCAGGGATATGTTCCAGCTCAGCCATGCTGATGCCTTCTTTGCCGGCGATATTCAATACCAGTGGAGAGTAAAAGCGGTTGGCCCCGGTTGATGCTGCTATTGGCGATGCAGGGGCTGCCGGCGCTGCTGCCGGTTGAGGTGCTGCTGGTTTCGGGGCTTCCTGTGCCGGTGCTTTTGCCTGCGGCGCCGATGCTGCTGCACTGCCTGCGGCAGTGTCGATACGGGCGATAACAGACCCTACCGGTACTACGTCATTTTCATTATACAATATTTCAGTAATGGTACCCGCTGCTGTGGAAGGCACCTCGCTATCCACTTTATCGGTAGCGATCTCCAGCACTGTTTCATCCATTTGCACACTGTCACCGGGTTTTTTATGCCATTTCAGGACGGTGGCTTCTATAATACTTTCACCCATTTTGGGCATCACTAAATCAACAATGGCCATATTTAGTTATTTGTATGTTTTACGGATAAGCTGCAAAAATAATCAAATGAGGGGCAAAAGTACGATTATGGGGAAAATAAGCATACCCGGCAGGCATACGTATCAAGAACCACCTGATAAAAATGTGATCTGTCCTGTTTGGCTCATGCATTAGTAAACAGCATCCCGGAAGTCGCGGCGGCGGACCAGGCGGAGATCCTGCAGGATGGACGCTTTGACGTTCAATGTAAAATTAAAGCTCTTGCGCGGGCCGAAGGGGATCGCGCCAAGGCGCATTTCCCAACAGTGGAGATCGCGGTAAATATCAATGGACGTGAAGGTTAGTTGTTTGATCGTAAAATCATACCCTGTAGAATAGGTGATCTTCCAGTGGGTGCTGATATTAAAATCACCGCTTAGCATTACATTCTGATTGTACCGGATCGTATCTGTTTTGCTTACGGCGTTATAGCTATTATTCATGGTCAGTGCATAAGCAACGTTGACAGACCAGGGTATATTAAAATCTACATAGTCATTATAACCGCCCTGCTGCATCAGCCGGCTGAACTCGTCGGTCTTTTCGATTGTATTGTCATTGCCGGTTTTTTGTTTGGAGCGCAGCCCGGCGCTCAGTGCCACGCTGGCGCCGGTAAAGCGGGCTACGCCCCTGCCTGCGTCCCACGAGCTGGTGGATATCCGCTGCCCTGTTTCGTAGTCGAGGGTATAAGGATCAAAAGAAGCATTGGCGCTGATATTTAATTTGTTCAGCACATTGGTACGGAACGAAACGGCGATCGGACTCCATTTGAATGAATCCGCCGCGACGTTATAAGAGCCGTTTACGGAAAAGGCGTCGATCAGGGTGATGTTCTGGCTGCCGGTTGCGGTATCTTTATTGTTTCGCATTTTGATCTGCAGGTTATTGTTCAGCCCATACAGAATGCTGCTGCTGAATTGCCCGTATTGCCCCAGCCCCGGAACTCCTACCACAGATCCGTCATAAGGGGAAAGATATACAGGCTGGCTTTCCGCGCTCAGCCTTGTACGGTAATAATAATTGAAGGGGTCCGCTGCGTAATCGGGCTTGTAATTGAAGCCCGTGCTGGGCGTCAGTACATGCCGGATACCCTGCAGCTTTCCTTTCCGGAACATTTTCATGCCGTATATACGCGTGCTGAGCTGCATGTTCAGATCTATATCCCGCGCTGTAAAAAAACCACGGTAATTACTGGTGTCCAGCTCAAACCGGCTATTGTCAAAATACCGGTATTCCCGCTGCGTAAGCCAGTATTCGCTATAATTCGCGCCGAAAGAAAGATTGACAAAGCGGAATATGGTATACGCGGCGCTCAATGGCACAGAATGACGTACGCCGTTCCGGAACTGATCGAACGAGAGTGCATTCATACTGAAGGCGCTGTCGTAGAAGGATATCTGGTTCTGGGTATTTAATGTATAGCCGAGTGTGATCTTGTCATACCAATTGGTGCCCGTGCTGTTTTTCTTCTGGAAGGGGTTGAACTGGCCCAGGTAAAAGTTGAGTTCGGGAAGCGTCACGTTTACCTGCTTTGTCTGGGTATTCTGGTTGTGCCGGGCGCCAACAGTCAGGTTGTAAGGCTTATTGGCCCAGCTTTTGGAGAATGTGATATTCGACTGGTATTGGTTCTGTAATATCTGGTTGTGGTTATAGCTGTTGTTGGCATAGAATGAAGAGCTGCCGGCCGTTACCGATGCATTGAAGCTGACGCCGGGGCGCGCTTTGGGATCTGTGGTATGCCGCCAGTTGACCATAAAATCTTTGATGACGGAAGAGTTAGGCTCATAGCTTTCCCCGGTTTTGTTGTAGGCATAGCTAAGCGACAGGCCGCCGTTATACTGGTACCTGTTGGCATAGGTAGTGATGGCGCTGCCGCTCCAGCTTCCTTTGGAATAGACGTTGGCCAGCATCAGCAGGTCTACATAATCGTTCAGGTAAAAATAATAGCCGCCGTTGGTCAGCCCGACGCCGCGCTGCTCTTCTATGGTATACATGGGCAGCCGGAAGCCCGAGCGCTGGGTCTGTGAGATCGGGAATATGCCGAACGGCAGGAACAAAGGGGTGGGCACCATTTCAACAACGATATTGGCCGGCCCCGATGCGATCATCCGGTTGGGTATGATCTTGATCTTCCGGGCGCTGATCCCGAAATGCGGCGTATCAAGCGCGCAGGTGGTATAGATATTCTTCCAGCCGTAGATGGACTGGTCTTCGTTTCTTTTTACCTGCTCGCTGTGCACGTAACCCTCACCGTATTGAGAATGTGCATTCCGGACAATAGCACGTTTGCTTTTAAAGTTATACTGCAGGGAGTCGTATGTAAAGGATTCGGAAGCCTGTACGAATTTTCCACGTTTTTTCTCATCATCTTCTTTATCGGCGATTATACTGTCCTGGTATGGTAGAGGAGATGCGCTTACGCGGCTTGTATGCTGGTTGTATATAATAAGCCCGGCATCTACCTTCATGTCTTCATAATTCACTTTTGCATCCCTGTACAGATAGAACAGGTTCTGCTCCATGTCCATTACGGCGGAGTCGGTAGCTTCGCTGAATACCGGCGAAGGCAGGGCATCTTTAGATATCCGTATGCCCAGAGCATCTTCGAGCGTGGGGGGGGCAAGGCTGTCCGGAGTGGAAAGACTATCCGCCACTATGCTGTCGGGGAGCGCTTCGCTGGTTGTGCTGTCTGCGGTATACAGGGAATCGGGCAGGGGTACGATGGCTTCGGATAGCAACGTATCGGCCGGCTTTGCCACTTGGCCTTGTGCCTTGTTTGTTAAAGCCAATATAAAAATCACTGCGATAGTAAGGCTAAAGCAGTGTATCCGTAAACTTTTTAGAATAATTTTACCGCATGGGCTCATGAGCGGGCACAAAAATAACTATTTGACGCTACGTTTGTAATTTATAAGATCCGACTTAACACATTAAACACTTGTAATGTATATTAAAGCGCTTGTTTTTATTCTGGGCATATTATTTATATATCCACCGACGGTATATCCTAACGGAAAGAAAATCACGAATATTGTATTGGATGCGGGCCATGGAGGAACCGATCCGGGGGCTAAGGGCACGATCAGCCAGGAGAAAAATCTGACACTTGCGATTGCGTTGCGGGTGGGCAAACTCATCAGCGATAGCCTGAAGGACTGCCGGGCGATATATACCCGCACTTCCGATGTGTACCCGACACTGAAGGAGCGTCATGAAATAGCCAACCGCGCCAAAGGGGATCTTTTTGTTTCTATCCACATAAATGCTACTGCGCCGCGTGTGGAGCGGATAAGGACAGGGTATAAATATGTAAAGAAAGGCAGTAAAAAAGTGAAGGTAGCTACTTACCGCACCGTACGCCATACGTCTACGACAGCCAGCGGTACGGAAACCTATGTGCTTGGGCTGCATCGTACAGGTCAGAAAGCCGGCGCCATTGGCGAACATGCAGAAAATATCGTGGAGGAGCCGGGTCTGCTCGATGAAAGCGATCCGCAGACGGCCATTATTATTGCACAGTACAACCAGGCGTTCCTCAGCAGGAGCGTCAGCCTCGGCACACGGATACAGACGGAGTTTGAACGGATCGGCAGAAATAACCTTGGTGTTAAGCAGATGGGGCTGGAAGTGCTTGCCGGCAGCGCGATGCCCGGGGTGCTGGTAGAGTGCGGCTTTATCAATAATCCTGAAGAGGAGATCTACATGAATTCCGAGAAAGGGCAGCAGGAGCTTGCTATGGCGATCTTCAGGGGTATCCGTGCCTATAAGGCTGAATTGGAGCGGAATTAATTGAGAATTGAAAGTTGAAAATTGAGAATTAATAAATGTGTTGTTTTGATTTCAATTCTCAACTTTCCATTTTTAAAGGGTGCTTGCATTTTAAAATTCTTTCTTTTACCTTTAGCGTCTATTTTTAAATTATCTGTATTAATGAAAACCTGCTTTAAAACAATGATGCTGTCCGCACTAAGCGTGATAGCCGTTTTTACTGCCGTCAGCATTACATCCTGTAATAATGATAAATGTAAAACCATCGTCTGCGCTTATAATGGTGTCTGCAACGATGGTATATGTACCTGCCCTTCAGGTTATGAAGGGCCGCAATGTGAAAAGGTAATGCGGGAAAAATTTGAAGGTATTTATCAGGTGCTTGAGAAAGGAACCGGCTCACAGACAGCACAGTATGCCGTTTCTGTAGAAAAAGGTGAAGAAATAACAGACCTGAGAATAAAGAATTTCAGGAATGTATTTATTGATCCTGTGGAAGCTTATATAAAGGCCGACACCATTTTCATTCCTGAACAGACTGTGGATGATCGCTGGGTGGTAAAAGGCGTTGGTATTATTGAGGCGGATAAATATTATGGTGCATATGGCAGGCTGGTATTGCGCTATAATGTACGCGATATGGATCTGCCCGAAACAGATCCGCTGGATGATTATGGCCTGCAGGCAGGATCTCCTTCCATCTGGAATAAAACACCGTAGGGGCGATAATTATTCGCCCGTGCTATAAAACAAAACGGCTGTACCGATAAACACGGGCAGCCGTTTTTGTTTCGGTACGGTTTTCATATGCCGGGATATTTGTACCTTGTAATAACATTGCTCCCCAGTGTTGTTAACAATAAATCGAATATCATGCCTCAGACTTCAGATCCGCAGCAAATAATTAAAGGAGGGGAATTCCTGATCCGCCAGACCAATGCGCAGGATATTTTTATCCCTGAGGAATGGAATGAAGAGCAGTTGATGATCGCGGAAATGTGTCGTGATTTTCTGAAGCAGGAAGTCTCTCCTATTCTGGAACGTATCGACACCGGGGAGGAAGGCCTGATGCCTTCTTTGCTTGAAAAAGCAGGTGCACTGGGATTGCTCGGTATTTCTGTTCCTGAAAAATATAATGGGATGGGCCAGGATTTCGTGACTTCCATGCTTACCACCGAGATCATTGGCGCCGGCCATTCTTTTGCTGTCGCGCTTGCCGCCCATACCGGTATCGGTACGTTGCCGGTATTGTATTACGGTACGGAAGAGCAGAAGCAAAAATATATACCGAAACTGGCCACGGGTGAGTGGAAAAGCTGCTATTGCCTGACGGAGCCGGATGCAGGCTCTGATGCCAATTCGGGGAAGACAAAAGCGGTGCTTTCGGACGACGCGAAGCATTATATCATCAACGGGCAGAAAATGTGGATCACCAACGGCGGATTTGCAGATGTTTTTATTGTTTTTGCCCGGATCGATGAGGATAAAAATCTGAGCGCTTTTATTGTTGAAAAAGATTTTGAGGGCATTTCGCTGAATGCGGAAGAACGGAAAATGGGTATCAAAGGCAGCTCTACGCGCCAGGTGTTTTTCAACGACTGCAAGGTGCCGGTGGAGAACCTCCTGTCTGAGCGCGGCAACGGCTTTAAGATCGCAGTGAATATCCTGAACCTGGGCAGGATCAAGCTGGGGGGCGCCGCAGTTGGTGCGGCCAAAGAGGTGATCAGCAAATCTGTAAACTATGCCAATGAACGTGAGCAGTTTGGCCGGCTGATCTCGAAATACGGAGCGATAAAGTATAAGCTGGCCGAACAGGCGATCCGTACTTATGTGTCTGAATCGGCTACTTACCGGGCGAGCCGCAATATAGACGATGCTACTAAAGCTTATATAGCCGGCGGCATGGATGAAGCACAGGCGAAGCTGAAGGGCACAGAGCTGTTTGCTATTGAAGCGGCGATCATTAAAGTGCATGCTTCGGAAACGCTGGATTATGTAGTGGACGAAGGTGTGCAGATATACGGCGGTATGGGATACAGTGCAGAAGCGCCGATGGACCGCGCGTACCGTGATGCGCGTATCAACCGTATTTTTGAAGGTACCAATGAGATCAACCGGATGCTGGCGGTGGATATGATGCTGAAGCGGGCTATGAAAGGTGAGCTGGACCTGATGGGGCCTGCACAGCAGGTTGCGGGTGAGCTGATGAGCATCCCCGACTTTGGACCGGATGATGATGACGGATTATTTGCACGGGAGAAAAAATATATTGCCGGATTTAAAAAGGCCATCCTGATGACGGCAGGCAGTGCGGTGCAAAAACTGATGCAGCAACTGGCCAAAGAGCAGGAGGTGCTCATATACCTGGCCGATATGCTGATCGAGCTGTATGCAAGCGAATCTGTATTGCTGCGTGTAGAAAAGCTGGTATCGATGAAAGGTGAAGAGGCTGTAAAGGAACAGGCAGCCATAGCACAGGTCTACCTGTACGATGCTGCAGAACGCATACACAGCGCCGGACGAAATGCGATCAATGCCTTTGCCGCAGGAGATGAAAAACGCATGATGCTGATGGGGCTGAAGCGGTTTACGAAAACGGATGAGCTGGATACCACAGCCGCCCGTCGTGTGATCGCAGAAAAGCTCATTGCAGAAAATAAATACTGTTATTAGGGTTAAACAATTAAACACCTCAACGAATAAACGTTTCAACGACACAGTACAAAAAAATGAAAATCGCATTGATAGTACGAATAACCGGGCTGGTATTGGCAGCCACTGCTATGTCTTCGCTGGCATGGGGAGGCGCATTCCAGCTGAACCTGCAGGGTATGCGCCAGGTAGCTATGGGAGGCAGCGGTGTTGCCATGCCCTGGGATGTTTCTGCTATTTTCTATAATCCCGGCGGGCTGTCCCGTCTGGAAGGGACTCAGGTATATGCCAATGTGTTTGCCGTTTCTCCGAGGGTGCGCTATATAGAAACTCCGTCGGGTAATTATAAGGCTGATGTACGGCCGGCAATGTCTGTGCCGTTTGCCTTGTATGCCGGAGGCCCCGTAAAGAAAGGGAGCCGGCTGAGCCTCGGATTGGGGGTGTATACGCCGTTCGGCAATAGTCTGGATTGGGGTGACGACTGGAGGGGAAGGTATATTGTACAGTCAATAGCTTTATCCAGTGTGTTTGTACAACCTACGTTGAGCTATCGTATTAATGACATGATATCTGCCGGCGCCGGTTTTGTATATGGTACCGGTTCAGTGGAGATAGAGCGGGGCATACCATTGCAGGATGCAGCCGGGAATGACGGGCAGGCAGTATTGAAAGGTAAAGCGCAGGGGGTTGGGTTTAACGCCGGCGTACAGGTGAAGGCTACGGAAAAATTAGCATTCGGTGTGTCGTACCGGTCGGGAGTGCGGATGAAGGTGAAGAAGGGAGATGTATCTTTTTCCGTGGCGCCTTCGCTCGCTGCAAATTTTCCCAATACTTCTTTTACGACTGAATTGCCGTTGCCGGGTATCCTGACTGTGGGTGCGGGATATAAGGTTACGAAAAAACTGACCGTGCAGGGCGATATGGTTTTCGCACGGTGGAAGACCTATGATTCGCTAAAGTTCGATTTTGAACAGAAGACCGCTGCTTTACAGGGAAACAGCGAGCCGCGCAGTTATAAAAATACGGTGGCTTTCCGCCTGGGAGGGCATTATCATATCGCTCCGGCATTTGCTGTGATGGCAGGTGGCGCTTATGATCCGAGCCCGGCCCGGGATCATCTGCTTTCGCCGGATGCAGTGGATGCAGACCGGGTATCGTTGTCTTGCGGCGTCAGCTACCGCCCTTTACAGCAGCTGACGGTGATCGCCGCCCTGAACTATACCACTACGAAAAAAAGAGAAGCTGTTTACGAGCCTGCGAATTTTCACGGTGCTTACCAGATCAAAAGCCTGATACCCGCACTGGCGGTGTCGTACAATTTTTAATTTTAAACACAATGATGAAGCAGCTATACATAGCAGCGCTGGTTGTTTCTGCCGGATTATCGGCCTGTAAACCTGGTATTGAGCCGGAGACGCCGCAAAGCGGAGAAGCGGATTTTACTACTTATGTGGCGTTGGGAAATTCACTTACGGCAGGCTATGCAGACGGCACACTTTATCGCAGCGGACAGGTCAATTCGTATCCCGCTATATTAGCCGGTCAGTTCAGGCTGGCGGGAGGAGGTGAGTTTAAGCAGCCGCTTTTGCCGGGCGATGCCGGCTGGCCTTCTGCGAAGCGGGTGCTGGCTATGGTTGGCGGATGTGATGGCGCCGTTTCGCTCACACCTGTTGCTTATCAGGGGATGATGGATACTGCGGGCAGCATGATGAATATCGCGGCACAGGGACCGTTCAATAACGTAGCTGTACCGGGCATGCGGTGTATTGATTACCTGATGCCGGGATATGCTGTAGTGGCACAAGCATTTGCCCAGGTAGGTTTTGCTTACCGGTTTTATGAACATCCGATGACGGAAACGCCGCTGGATGTGGCCATGAAGCTCACTCCGACATTCTTCAGTATCTGGCTGGGCGGCAACGATGTGCTGGGCTATGCTTTGGGGGGAGGAGAGGGGAATGGCTCCGGTGGGGTATTGCCTTCGGATATTTCTCCTTTATCCAGTTTTTCCACTATTTACGAAATGATCGTGGATACGCTTACAGCGACGGGCGCCAAGGGCATTCTGCTGAGTGTGCCCGATATTACGGCCATACCGTTCTTCACAACCATTCCCGCGAAGGGATTGATACTCGATGAAACGGAAGCAGAGGTGCTGTCTGTTTTTCATGCTTCATCAGGTATCAGCTTTACTGCCGGCGCCAACTATTTCATTATTGAAGATGCACAGGCGCCGGGTGGGGTACGCCCGGTGAGAGAAGGCGAACTGATCCTGCTTTCCGTACCGCAGGATTCGTTGAAATGTGCCGGCTGGGGCGCGCGTAAACCTCTTCCGGACCGTTATGTACTCGATGCGGAAGAGGTGAATAATATCCAGGCGGCGACTACTGCGTTTAACCAGGTGATCTATAACGCCGCACAGAAGCATGGATTGGCCTATATGGATGCCGGAGGATATCTGAAAACACTGCAAGCCGGGATTGTTTATAACGGCGTTACCTTTTCCGCTACATTCGTCACCGGCGGTGCATTTTCCCTGGATGGCATTCACCTGACACCGAGAGGCTATGCCCTGGTTGCTAACGAAATCATCCGCACGATCAATGCCCGTTACGGCTCGACTGTTTCTCCGGCAGATGTGAACAGGTATGACGGGGTGAGGTTTCCGTAAACCATGCACTACCTCTGCAGGGTCAGCTTATGAGATTCCTGTTTTCCGTTATTGTAATGCATCAGGATGAAGTATACGCCATCAGGCAGAGACGCCAGGTCAAAAATCAGCTTATCTCCGTCGCTTTTGCTTTGCTTTACCTGCAGTGACTTCCCTGTGATATCGGTCATCCGTGCTTCACGTAAACGACTGTTAAGCTTAGGTTCCTGAACGATTACATAACGGGAGGCTGGATTGGGGAACACCTTCACTTCAACCGGTGCGGGCACTTCTTCCACTCCCACAGGAAAACTGTTTACCACCAGCCGGTTGTTGACCGGCGGATTGTAGACAGTTTTACGCGAGCATTGAGCATCCGGCCAGCGGATGACAACTGAATCTACTTTTTGGGCATCGCCCAATCCGAAATTCAGGATAAAGGGTTGCTGTCCGGTATGCTGTCCCCGGCCTGCCAGCACTTCGCGCATCTGCATTTTGCCTTCATAGTAAACATATACACGGGTGCCTATTCCACTGAGGTTGATCCCCCGGTTGGCCATAGGAAGAATACGTACGGCAATATAATTCTTGGTATGTCCTACTGTGTTTTTCCAAAGCTGCAATGCCCCGGTGGCCTGCCCCCCGATAAGTATATCATCGTCTCCGTCCAGATCATAGTCAAACACATCCACAGCGCCGGTACTTTTCAGTTCGGGCAACAGCAAACCGAGCGCGGCGGTAACATCTTTGAACGTATTGTCCGGTTGTTGCTGCCAGAAATAGGTGCGGTCTGTGGCGGCCATATAAGTACCCTGAACCATCACCAGGTCCTTCAGTCCGTCGTTGTCAAAATCAATAAACGACCCGTCATAGTCACCTCGATGGCTGGATGCGGGCGGGCTTACCGGAAGCACGTTTTCGTTGATCGTAAAAGCGTAATTGTGGTCGGGCCCTTTATTGAAACCTATTGTGGAACGGAACTGACCCGGCGCATTCCCTCCATGCACAACAGAAAAAAACAGGTCTACAAGGCCGTCGTTGTTCACATCTTCGGGGATCACCGAAAAAGTACACGAACGTTGTCCTCCTGCCCCTGGCAACTCCAGGTCGTACCCCAGGCTTGGAGCCATGTCTACAAACGTACCGTCTCCCTGATTTTTTAGTACCATTCCACCACTGCGGCAGTAGGGCGCAGTAAAAATATCCGGCAGGCAATCGTCATTGTAGTCGGTAGAAGAGGAGCCGTACATAGCCTCGTAATAACTCCCCAGCCCGCTGGCATCGGTCATGTCCGAAAATGTTCCGTCGCCGTTACCTCTCAGTAAATACCCGTGATCAAGCACTCCTGTATGAGAACTCTGATAGAATGTCGCGATAAACAAATCAAGATTCCCATCCCGGTCATAATCCAACGCAGTCAGCATTCTTATATTCCGTAAGCCGATTGCAGAAAGGCCATTGTCGGGTTTGTATGTAAAGTTTCCCTTGCCGTCTCCGAGGAAAATCTGGCATCTGTCTTGCGGGTATTTATAGGTACTGGCATTCCCGTAGAAGTTCCCGGTTACGATATCCACATTCCCGTCATTGTTAAAATCTGCCAGGGTATAACAGTTGGCGTGATAGCCAGTGTCCCCCGGAATATCGTGAATGCCCGACTGTGCCGTAATATCAATAAACTTTCTCGCTTTCGGATCATCACTGTCCGGATCCTGAACGTTCAGATGAATCATCATCGGTTTGCGCTCTGAGAAATAATTGCCACCGGGCGAGAAATAAATGGACACGATGTCGGGATAATCATCGTTGTTGATATCAACCGCACAGGGCAACACCTGCAATCCTGTGTCAATAACCAATCCTGTTTCTTCATTTGACGGCACAAACCACCCCGGTGCCGGCGCCTGACCTGACACACCAAACGAAACACATAACATGCCAGCGAAAGCGGCAGTTCTAAAGTTGATTTTCTTCATTATGATATATAAAATACTCAAGTAAAACCTCTCCATTAGCGGAGGAGATGGAAATTCCCGCTCTGTGTATAAAATCGGTTGTCAACCGAATACTGTAACATGTACACGTAGGTGCCCAATGGTGCGGGGACGCTCTTCTTCAAACCATCCCAACCCTCCATTTTATCTTTCGTCACAAACACGGGTTCCCCCCACCGGTTGAACAGCATTAACGTAAAGGCGTCTATACGTCCGATATTACCCAGGACACGGAAAATATCATTGATCCCGTCCCCATTCGGAGTAAAGGCATTGGGCACCCAGATATCACAGAATATCTGCCGGGCCGTCATTGTGTCGGATACGGCGTTACATTTGTTAATTGCTGTCGCGATATAATCTCCGCCGGTATATATCAAAATGCTTTTGCCGACCGACCCATCCGACCATCTGACAGAATCAGTATTCAGTGTCCATGCCGACAAATGCAAAGGCGTTTCCTCACATACCGTCGTATCGGGTCCGAGCATCACAACCGGGTCCGGATAGTGAAGCAGCAGGATAGTATCGCTACCAACACACGTGTATTCATCGGTTACAGTTACATAATAAGTCCCCGGATCTTCAACAGAAATTGAAGCAGTTGTTTCGCCGGTGTTCCACCGGTAAACCGAATTATTACCATAACTGCCATTTAGGATAATAGTTTGGTCCAGGCAGATATCCTGATCAGGGCCGAGATCCGGCTGCGGATCTTCCATCGCCACGATATGAATTGAATCGTGTACGATGCAGCCATTCAGATTTACAGTAAGCATATAGTCGTCTGTACTATTCACCGAAATAAAGGGAGTGGTTGCTCCTGTGTTCCACAAATAGCTGGAACCTGCTACTTCGTATCCGATGCGTAAAGGTTTCTGTGCACAAATGGTACTGTCTTTGCCAATGAATATATAAGGCGTCTCCACGACCAGGATATCAATGGTATCGGAACCATAGCATCCGTCGCGTTCTACCTGCAGCCAATAGCGCCCTGTCCGGATCACCTCAAGTGTGGGATCAGAAAGACCGTTACTCCACAGATACTTTGTGCCTGCCGGCTGGGTGGAGCTGAGTACTATCGGCAGGTCTTTATCACAGAGACCCATATCCGGGCCCAGGTCTATCTGTATCAGGGAACCCAGATCTACAACAATACTGTCCCTGCTGCCGCATCCGTTCGTGTCAGAAATCTCCAGCCAGTAAGTATCGGAAGCGTAAACTATCAGACTGTCGCTACTGTTGCCTGTGCTCCATTGGTAGTTTAGCAGGGGATTATACGGGGTGCTGCCCCGGATGACCATACTATCCCGGCAAACAGCAATGTCTGTTCCCAGATCTGTGACCGGAATATCGTGCACGGAAATATAAATGGAGTCGTAGCCGCTTCCACAGCCGGTAGTGCCGGTACTGACCGTCAGGTGATACCAACCTGTTTGTTGTTGGCCCACGGTAGTGACGACCGGATTTTGCTGAACGGAGCTAAAACCTGCCGGTCCGGTCCATTGATATGTGGCTCCGGCAACGTGCATCGCATACAATTCGATCGTATCACCGGTACACACTTTGTTGGAGCTGGCAGTTGCTTCTGCCACTACCCTGCTGTAATTGCTGAAATATCCATAGCTGGTGCTGTTGGTACTCGCGCCGTCCAATACACTCATGTGAAATAAATGAGTGGTATTGACCATCGTCAATACCGCTCCCTGAGCTACAACTGAGGATAGGTTCAACTGAGTGACAAACCATTGGTTGGCTGTTCCCGGGACCGCTGTCCACGCAGCACCGGTAAGTGGGGATCCATTCAGTATAAAATTTCCCTGACCACCTGTCTGCACCATCAGATTGACATACAGATCCCAGGGCATCGTACGGGAGTATATAACAGAAGAGCTGCCGCTGCATTCAATCTGGGGCAATTGTGTCGCTCCCATTTCACATCCCATACCTGTCAGTTGCCAGACAGCAACGGGATCAGATGTCCGGATGTAGGTTGAGGTCTGTCCTGTCGTAACGACTACCGGCATACGATGGGTTTGCCCTGCATTGATGGTTGCTACAGGTATGGCGCCACCATCCCGGTATATTTCCGTATTGTTCTGTAGTGCGGTAATGAACAACTGATCACCGGGAGCAGTAAGCCGTCCATTCATGGCGATATACTCTGTGCCTAAACTTGATACCGGAACAATCTGATCACCCACCAGGTCCACACAGATTCCATACGATCCTCCTGCTGTGTGGGTTCCTTCCAGCGCATCATCGTTTACGGTTACTGAAACAGGCTTGTCAGCTACTACAGTAGATCCCGGCAAATGGCTGGTAGCCCCGCGGTTCAATGCAGTTGCAGCCCAAACCTCTCCTCTGTTCAGTGTTATGCTGAACGGCGTATTTGCCGCATATCCACCGTCCAGTACAGCAGTCGGTGTGATCGTTATACTCGTATTGTCTTCGGTGGCTACGATATTAAACGAATTCCTGGAATTACCTCCGTAGGCCGGTGAATTACCTACAAAATTCTGGGAAGGAATGAGAAATGAGGTGCCCATTCCCCCCGTGCCTTTCAATGTATATACCTCAGCATTCACCCAATTAGTACCGTTGAGTCCTTGTGCTTCGTAATAAACCAATACCGGCACATCAGAGACAACTTTAAGACCATATGGCAACGGTGTTGCGGCAGGGTGGGCCTGTAGTATTGCCAGATGCGGCGTAAGATCATGCCCGTGCACCGAATTGGGTGCAACGGTAAAATTAATGGGTGGCATCGTAGCCCCTACCGCCGGCTGTGTCACAGATACATTAGCCGCAGCCGCACCGGTACTTACCACCAGCCGCACCGGCTGGCCAAAGCTGGGATTCCGTGGCGCCGCAAACCAGAATAAGGTGTCCATCTGGGCTTGCATCTGAAGCGCAGAAGCCAGGCAAATCAAAAAAACAATGGAAAAAGAAAGAAGTTGTATAGGGTTTTTCATATGGATTGATTTCTGATGAAATGGTGACTATACAAAAAGTATAGCCACCGGATTCAAAATCTGATTATTCTTTTACAAGTCTGACATGGACAAATCGTCCGGCTTCTCTATCCGCAATGCGCAGCAGGTAAACGCCTGATGCATAATTGCTGATATCGATGCTTTGTACCTGAGTGTACTCCCGGATCAAACGGCCATCCATACCAGCTACCTGAACGTCAACCATACCTGTAGCTTCTATGCGGACGATTCCTGTGGTGGGGTTGGGGTACACACGCAGCGGGGAAATGTCTGATGAATTGATCCCGACCTTATCTGCCTGTACCACATCAGATGTATGCTCACAGCCATTGTTATCAACTACGGCAACTGTATATCCTCCGTCTGATGTCGGGATAAATATAGAATCCTGTGCTCCGGGAACAGCCTGTCCGGATACATGCCACTGGTACGAAGCAAATCCTGACGTAGCAGTTAGCCGTTCACCATCCCAGGTTGCAGTAACAACCGGCAGCGGATGTACGACGATAGAAACTTCGTTCGTGCTGTCTTCACAAGACTGAATGCCCTGGCGCCCTACGATCACTTTGTAAGCACCTTCTTCGTTTACTTCGAGGAAATATGCAGTAGCAGACGGATTCGCCACATTGTCCTTCTTCCACGCATAAGTAAGTCCGGTATCCGGCGTCATTACTTCGAGTTTTACGACGCCACCCAGGCAGAAGGAAGTGTCGTCCTGATCCAGTGCAACGGAAGGACGGGATAAAACCCGGATTCCCGCGCTCGTTGCGCTGTCGGAGCAACCGGTTACGGCATCGCTCGCTACTACTGTATAGGTACCTGTGGAATAGGCTTTGTACGTCTGGTTGTGGCCAACTGCCTGACTCGCATCATCTTTCCAGGTGTAGTTGTAACCGGTTCCCGAAGCCACCAGAGTGACAGAATCTCCCACGCACACATCGGTAATGCTCCCCGGGATGGTAACCTGAACTACCGGAAGCTGGTGATAGCTCACGTCTGCAGTATCTGCTTTCTTACAATCATTGGCGTCGGTGCCGGTAACGATATAGGATGTGGTTGCTGTGGGTGTGAACGTGGCCGATGTATTTGTTCCTCCGCTATGAGACCAGCTGTAACTCGTTGCTCCGCCTGCCGTCAATGTTACCGACTCACCCGCACATACGGATGCTGATGCAGGGCTGATATTGACATTGGGCAAATTGTGAACGGTCACCTGGCGGGACACGGTTGCGGAACAGCCAAGCGTGGTGCCGGTAACAGAATAAGTAGTAGTAGCCACCGGTGAAAAAGTAGCCGCTGCATTACTTCCGCCACCATTAGACCAACTGTATGTGGTGGCGCCTCCCGCAGTCAAAGTGATCGCATCACCAGCACAGACAGCGGCGGTTGCCGGATTGATCGTAACTGACGGGATCACGTTTACAGTGATATTCACATCTCTCGACGCGATGCTGCTGTCGCCCGAACTGTTGACACCCCATACGCTCAATGTACCGGAAGTGGCGGTGTTGTCGAAACTAAGCGTATTACCTGGTCCTGATGTAGATGCCGTATAAGTAGCGCCCGTGCCGGTGTAGTGCCAGACGTAAGTTGCAGCACCGGTCACTGCTGGGATTGTGTAGGTAACGTTATTCTGTTGGCGGCATACAGAAGCGGGCGCCGCAGTGAATGGGTCAGGTTGTGGCAAGCCGGATGACGGAGCGGTTATTGTAATCGTGTGGCAATGACTTTCGGCACCCGAGCCTCCGTCTACATTGGTCAATAAGGAAATTGTATAGGTGCCGGGCGTGGAGAAAGTGTGAGTCAGCGTATTTTCGTTGTAAGATTGATATTCGGTTGATGCCGGCAAGTCTGCAACTTTAACATAATAAATGCCGCCTCCTTGTAACGAACTTAATGTTACATAGATCTTTTTATCGTAAACAAAAGGAGAAATTCCAAAGTTTAAGGTGGAGGTAAAATTCTGAGTAATTAAATTTCCATTAGTCGTCGGTACTGCGGTAGGATCGCCTCCCGGAAACTCGAAAATACGAAAGTTATTGCTGGACATCATAAAGATGCTCAGTCCGTCACCACAGTCGTAGGGCAGGATTCTAAGGTTCCAGTTATTTGTTTGTCCGACGATGTTACTTCCGACTTCAACAGCTGTTGGGTTGTTGTTTTTTAAGGTTGCTCCAAAATCGTATCGGTAAAGCCGTCCATATTGAGTGAGGACAGTAAACCCATACCATTTGTCTTTATGTTTATATACCGACATACTTGTATTCCAAACAACACCAGTAGCCTGGATAGGAAGTTCCACGGCATTCAGTTGAGAAGATTTCAGACTATGCCCTATGTCAACACGAATCGGCTTTCCAGTAGATCTATTGGCGATGAACATCATGTATTCATTTTCGTCGCGAACGATGTTTACATTTGCGTAATCACCGGCGGGCATATTGACAACAGCTATTGGAGTGGCGGTTGGCGCGTTACCCAATGACGTGCCGAAATCCAGTCTAATGGCATTGGTACTGCCGTTTTGAATACAATAGCCAAACCACTCGCCGGAAACACTGTCTTTGGTGATGTCAAATCCGAACTGTGGATTATTGTTTGGCATGAAACCGCTTAGTGCTACTTGAGCCGTTATCCCCGTAGCAGTCGGATTTGTCCCCATATTCATCCTTAAAAGCTGCTTGGTATTCTCCGTCATAGTGAATGTGTACCAAGTACCATTGTCATTCAACGTCACAACCTGACCTGTTGATGCAGTATTGTTAATATTGGTACGGACAAGAGAGTTAGCGGCAGGCATGGTTAATTTTTGTGGTTCTAAAGACCAGGTGTAACTCTCTTTGTGCGCAGGGCCCGTAAATGTAACCGCGGCTCCGGCTACGGCAGCAGTTGGCCCCGATATCTGCGCCATAACATCTCCGGCGTGTAACAAAAGGAGCAGGCTTGATAATTTGAATAGAGAAATTCTCATCGATATTTTTTTTATATTAAACAATGGTCTTTGCAGGGCAAAACCCTGTATGCAAGATAGTTGTGAAGACATGCACGGCACTACCACCGTTTGATAAGTGGCAGGATTGGCTTGAATACCGGTAACAAAACGCGAAAATCCGGCTGGGGAAACCCGCCGTGTTAGCTGAATTTGCAGTTATGATTATCTGGAATGAAAAAAAATGCAGCCCGGGGAGATATTGCAGTCAGTATGCAGAGCCACTACATCTAACAAGAGCTCAAAGGTTGTTGGCTGATATCGATAGGCGCTCAAGCAGACCGGCTTTGCTTCTGCGGGATACTTCGACCTGAGCTCCATTGGTCAATTCCAAAGCATACCCGTCTTTAGTAACAAATTTGGCAACGTAGTTCAGGTTGACGAGATGAGAGTTATGACAGCGGTAAAATAGATTGGACTTTAGTTTCTCTTCAATCTGTCCGATATTCCTGGATACCAGGATTTTCTCCCCATCGGTTTTAAATACATGACAGTAGCTCCCCATACCTTCCACGCGAATGATATCCTGCTCATCAACAAACAGGATGCCATTTTGGGCCGGCAGCTGAATACGCACCATTTCAGTACCGGAAGCTGATTTCTGTTTGGCATGTTTTATCTGGTTACGGGCTTTCTCTACGGCCATGATAAAATCTGCCGGGTCTACAGGTTTTAATAAATAATCAATCGCCTTTAGTTTCAACGCTTTCAGTGCATACTCCGAAGAGCCTGTAGTAAAGATCACCTCAAAATTCATTGGTCCGAGCTTTTCCAGCACCTGAAGACCGTTCATCACAGGCATATCTACGTCGAGGAATACCAGATCAGGCTTTACCGAAGAAATAACTTTAACCGCATCGAGACCGTTGCGGGCAATCCCTTCAATAACTATATTCCCGCCAAACTCCTTCAGGAGCAGTTCGATAACTTCGACTGCAGCTGGTTCATCGTCTACAATTACTGTTCTTATAGCAGACATAAATCTCTTAGATTGAATCAGGAATTGAAAAAATCACTACTGTACCCAAAGGTAAATGATTGTCATCATACTTATCCGTCAGTTTGAAAGAATACCTGGTACCTGCCTGTGCATGCATCAGGCTGAGTCTCCGGCATGTAATATCAATAGCCATAGACCGGTGATTCCGTAAACGCCCTTTATTGATTTTTCCCGATGCTACCCTTCCGACGCCATTGTCAGACACACGGCAATACAGCACTCCCTTTTCAATGTAAAATGATACGGCTATTTCGCCTGTCCGGTCTGTCAGGTGCATCACGCCGTGCTTGATGGCATTCTCGACGAACGGCTGTACAAGCATAGGAGGTATCTGGATCGCTGAAACATCCAATTCAGGGTCTGCGGAAACGTGATAGACAAACTTACCGGGTGTCCGTACCATTTCCATGTCCAGATATTTTTCGAGTAATTCTATCTCTTTCGACAGCAGGACGAACTGGTTCTGGCTCAGCTCAAGTGATAAACGCATCAGCTTGGCAAAGCGTGAAATAATAGAGGCCGCCGCCATTTTTTCTTCTTTCAGGATAGCTGCCTGGGCGGTATTCAGAATGTTAAATATAAAATGCGGATTGATCAGCATGGTTAGTGCTCTTTGCTGGCTTTCTACCAACTCCAGCCGTATCTGGTTATTCCGTTTAACAGTCCGAAGGCGATTTTGAAAATACAGATAAGCCAAAAGTAAAAGTAACATACCCGAAGCGGCCAGAAACCACCATTGCTGCCAGAGTGCCGGTGCAATCTGGAAAGCATAATAAGTTGTAGGGGCAAGAAACCCGCCATGTGCATCGGCCGCCTGAAGCTCAAATACATAGTCACCCGGAGCGAGGTGTTTGAATATTGCCTCACGGGAAGTCGTGTGATACCATTTCTCGTCTATCCCCTTCAGTCTGTAGCGAAACAGTTGATTCCGGCCGTTTGCCAGATTCACACAATTGAAGGCAATTTTAATTTCCTTCTGATTATATTCAAACGTACCTTGGTCTGCCCGGTTCTGGACGACGCCATCAACTGAAACAAGGGAAATTTCCGGCTTGCCGAATGGCGTCAGCGGATTGGAAAGCAGTTTTTTTTCGATAGTGATCATCCGGTCCATCCATCTGAAATACAACCAATCGTCTGAGATGATCAATTCATTAATCGCCAGAGTGGGTAATCCCCAATGTTCGCCATAATGTATTAAATGGAAGCTGTCTGCCACTGGCTCCACCTTGCTGATACCGTCATTAGTAGCCAGCCAGATTGTATCACCCTCCACTTCAATATTGTTTATTATAGTAGCGCGAAAACTACGCTTCTTTATGATGACATGCTGCACCTGCCTGCCTCTGAAGATGATCAGGCCATTCCCCAGAGTGGCTACCACCATCCGGCCGTCCGCAAGAGACTGAATCTCCACGATACGGTCTGTAAATAAACTTTTCTTATTCCCTTCCTGACCAAACAACGACAGCGAGTCTTCTTCGTAAAGAAATAACCCATCATACGTTCCGATCCATACCCGCCCCGAACTGTCGCTTAAGATACTCGTAATGCGACGTGCCGATAATTCTTTCCAGATATCGTTGGGGATATTATAATGTGTGTTGGCATTTGCCAAATGGGGTATAAAATCAATGTCAATGTGAAAAATATCGGGAATCGATTTTCCGGGCAATGCCGGATTGTTCTGATTCCCTGTTACTTCCCCGACAATGGACTCTGCCAGGGTAGCCCTGCCGGCATCTCTCGGCTTCCGGCCCACATTGGTATGTACTGTTTTTACCAGTTCTCCGGACTTAAACAATTGCACTTCCCCACTTTGGTATCCGACGTATATAGTATTCTTCAGCTTAAACCATACACTGATCTTGCCATTCCCACCCCAAACCCTTGCTCTTGAAATATAGGTGTAATACAGACCGTTTTCATTCGTAGCCAGCCATACCCCGCCTTGCTTGTCCTTTTGAATAGCCATGACGGCCAAATCTGCCAGCCAGACCTGGACTTTCCTGGGCTGCATGGCTTCGCCCTGTAATTGGTATAATATGGCACCTCCATCCTTAAACCCGATCAACACCTTCCGCCCCTCCATATGACATGCGGAAAGAATCGGATGTTGAAAGGTGTGTTCACTGAATAACCTGCCATCCTGATAGACCAGGAGCTTATTTCCAAGAAAAAACAGATCACGACCCTCTAATTGGAGCCATTCCAATCCCGTCAACCCCGTCAAAAAAAATGTGTCAACAGACCAGGATCTCCCCCAATCTATGTGTAATGGGATGGCCTCCCCGGGCATTTTACTGGTTGCTTTCCCTATCCACCTTTTATGCATCCCCGTCTGCTTTTCCAGATAAATTCCTTTGGATTTTGGCTCCCGGATAATTTTACCATCAGGAGTTATGAGCACAATGCCTAACAAATCGCAACCAAGCCAGACGGAATCATTCCGTGAGTGGAAGGAATTAATGTTATAATAGCCGTATAGCTCCTGTAGCTTATCGTTATGGGGATATGCTTTCAGCCGTCCGTTTTCGTATACTGCGAGTTGTGCCTTTAGCCCTGTAAAGTACAAGCGATCACTCCCGCTGTCTTCATAGATGCCGAACCAGGGATATACCGCAGGCATCCCTTCTACAGGCATCTCTTCAAAAATATACCCGTCGAACCGTACAATGCCGCGATCTGATGTGATCCATAAATAGCCTTTGTGATCTTCATGCAATCCATACACTTCATTGCTGGGTAAATCTTTTCCAACAGAAAAATGTTTAAAATACAAAGAACCCTGCTGAGCTGAAATCACCCACGGGTGAACCAGCAACAACCCTATGATACATAACAGGCCGTTTCTCATAATTGACGGAAACAATATAGACAAAATTCTTTTCCGCTAAACGTTTTTAATGTCCGGGTTGAATAAGAGAGGGGTTACACGAATATTTTTTGTGCATGAGGGACTATTTTGAAATGAATGGAGGATGTACATTCATGCGCATCACCGTCTGTTTGCACCAGTTTCAATTTTGGGTGTGAAATAGTGATTTCCTTCCCGCGAAAATGGCGGACATATGGGCTTTGCAGCAAGGTGCCGTTCAGGGATCGTATGGCTATAGGCACACCAAGCGCCAAAGGGAATTTTTTTACAATGACGAGATCGAGCAGTCCATCCTGCCAGTCGGCTGTCGGTGCAATGTGGAAGTTGTAGCCAAATTGTTGTCCGTTGGCGACGGTAACGATAAATGCGCATTCGGTGATCTTCTTTCCGTCAATCTCAATCTGCCATTCGAGGGGTTGGTATTGCCACAGATGTTTCACTACGAGCCAGCTGTAGACTGCCAGCCCGCGTCTCCGGCTGTGCGTGAATTTTTCCGAAATCAATGCCTCGAACCCTACCCCGGCATTGCTCACGAACAGCCGGTCATTCGCATAGGCTATGTCCATCATGGCGGTATTGTTCCGGTTGATGATGGCTATGGCCTGATGGATGTTTTTGGGGATTTTTAAAGTACGGGCCATGCCGTTACCTGATCCTGCCGGTATAATCGCCAGCGCGGTGCTGCTTCCCTGCAAACCGTTGACGATGTCATTCACAGAGCCATCGCCGCCAACAGCTACTACGGCATAAGCGCCTTCTTTGGCTGCAGCGGCAGCCAGTTCTATTCCATGTTTGGCATATTGGGTGTATTGAAGATCATACGAGTACTGGTTGCGATCCAGACCTGCTTCTACCGCATCCTGTATCAGCTTGTTGCGCCGCACACCGGCGCAGGGATTGATGATGAATACAAGATGCTTCCGGTTCATGCCAATTGCGCTTTAAGACTGAGATCCATACTGACAGCATGATGGATAATCGCCCCCGTAGAAATATAATCGACCCCCGTGTGGGCATATTCAACGACATTGTCCAGTGTAATGCCGCCAGAAGCTTCGGTTTCGTAAGCGCCTCCGATCAGTGCGACTGCTTCCTGCAACTGACCGGGTGCGTAATTGTCGAGCATGATACGGTGGACGCCACCAACGTCCAGTACTTTTTTCACATCGTCAATGCTGCGGGTTTCTATTTCTATTTTAAGATCAAGATGGTGTGTCTGTAAGTATTCATTGGTTTTCAGGATGGCTTTTTCGATGCCGCCGCAATAGTCGATATGGTTGTCCTTGAGCATGATCATATCATACAGCCCCATCCTGTGGTTGTACCCGCCCCCGATCCGTACGGCTTCTTTCTCATATTGCCGGAATAATGGTGTTGTTTTGCGGGTGTCAAGGATCTTTGCCGGATAATCTTTCACCGCATCCACATAGCGCCGGGTGAGGGTAGCGATGCCGCTCATACGCTGCATGCAGTTGAGCGCCAGTCTTTCGGCTTTCAGAATGGTGTGAATGGCTGCGCTGACTTCAAAAGCAGTATCTCCGGGAGAAACCTTGTCGCCGTCCTGTTTGTGCAGTGTTATTGCTGCAGACGCTTCCAGGAACCTGAATATTTCCTGTGCCAGCCTGATGCCGGCAATGATGCCTTCTTCTTTTACCTTGAGTACGGCGCTGCCTCTTGCATCAGGGGCTATGCTGGCCAGCGTGGAATAATCACCGGATCCCATATCCTCTTCCAGTGCGGCTGCAATAAATTCCCGGGTTGTCATCATGATATTGTGGAATAATATGGTTGCAAAGATAACCTGTTATTGATTGCGCCATATCAGACATCCATCGCCATAGCTCAGGAATCTGAATGGGTGCGTGAGGGCGT
This sequence comes from uncultured Chitinophagaceae bacterium, assembly GCA_964527735.1. GTDB lineage: Bacteria > Bacteroidota > Bacteroidia > Chitinophagales > Chitinophagaceae > JBEBVQ01. The sequence continues at coordinate 197,470 of CAZGPG010000001.1, forward strand.
AATCATACATTTTTCGCCAACCTGGCCCGGCAAATGCCGCCACGAGCAGCAGCAGGGTAGAGCGGGGCTGATGGAAATTGGTGACAAGCCCGGTTACGACACGGAAGGCGTACCCCGGTGCGATCAGTAGCTGTGTCCGGGTCATCAATCTTCCGTTGTGCTTTTCCCGCACCCATGTCTGCAGGCATTGCAATGATGCTGCAGTGCTGTGTTGCACGGATTGCCCGTACGGCTCCCATTGTGAAACGGCAATGCCGTGCACATCCGGTTCCTGTCCGTTCATCAGCCGGTTTCCTATCCAGTAGAGGCTTTCCAGCGTACGCAATGTAGTGGTGCCGGTGGCTACAATATTTTTATCGAGATGATTGATGACCGTGGTAATCTGCCGGTCGGTGATCTTAATCCACTCGGCGTGCATGGTATGTTCTTCCATACGCTCCGACTTCACCGGACGGAAGGTGCCGGCGCCTACGTGGAGTGTAATAAATTCGGTCTGTACTTGTTGCTGCTCCAGGCTATGCAATACTTCCGGTGTAAAGTGCAGACCGGCCGTTGGTGCGGCCACGCTCCCGGCATCGGCGGCAAAGACAGTCTGGTATCTTTCGGAGTCTTCGGGTTGGGATGCCCTGCCCAGATAGGGCGGTAGCGGCACCTTGCCGCAATGTTCCAGTATCTCGGAGAAACTGAGTTGTTCGTTATCCCAGGACAGTCCAATGCTGATATGATCGCCTTTATGTTCGAGATATTGTGCGGATAATGTAAAGCCCATTTCCGGGCAGGGGAGTGTCAGTACAATATCCTTCTTCCATTTGGCAGCGCCGCCGACCAGGCAATTCCAGGTGACAGCTCCGTGCATGGCTAATGCTGCCTGGATATCCGGGTAGCGTTCATCCGGCTCCAGGCAGAAGATCTCTATTAGCCCGCCTGTGGGTTTACGGAACAGCAGGCGTGCGTGTACTACGCGGGTGCGGTTGAAGACCATTAGTGAACCTGCAGGAATATGGCTGGAGATATTCCGGTAAATGTCTTCCGATATTTCATCGTTCTGATAAATCAGCAACCGGGCAGTGTCGCGGATCTCTGCCGGGTGCCGGGCAATTTTTTCATCGGGCAGTTCGTAGGTGTAGTCTTCGATACGGATATGCCGTGGGTGCATGGGGCCTGTTTACAGGGTTAACGTATTAGCTGAAATGCCGGTGATCTTCCGGTACAGATCTATGGCATAGAGATCGGTCATGCCGGAAATATAGTCTACAACACTTTGTATGTCGTGGTATAGTGTTTCCGGTTTTCCGGTAAAGGGAAATTGCTCCGGCAGCAGTTGCAGCAGCTTGGCCGATTTTGTTTCGCGCGGGTGCAGGGCTGCATGGACAAATTCCCGGAGCAAACCGCCGATGACGTTATACCCGGCGATCTCAATTTCTACAACCGACCGGTGATTGTAGATATGCTTTACGGAGAATTTATTGATCTGGTCGATCAACGCACAGGCATCCGGCGGCAGGCATGCCAGCAGATCTTTCTCCAGTGTTCCTGCCAGCAGCCCGCTTTCGTGATCCAGGAAAGCCTGTGTCAGCTTACCGACCATCAGCCCGATCCATTTGGCACGGATAAACTGTACCTTCTGATTGTCGTCGGAAATATTGCCGAGCTTTTTGTGTACATAGTCAATGCCGTTGTATCCAGTTTCCTGTTCGAAAAATGGCAGGAACAGATTGCATAATTTTTCGTAGGAAACAATATGCAGCCGGTGGGCGTCTTCCATGTCGATGATGCGGTAGCAGATATCGTCTGCTGCTTCTGTGAGATAGACAAAGGGATGCCGGGTATAAACCTGCCGGAAGCCATCGCGCTTGGGGATGCCGAGGGTGTCGGCTATCTCTTTGTAGGTGTTTGCTTCGCTGTCGAAGAAGCCGGACTTCTTAGTGGCGATGAGTCCGGTGGCTTTGTTGAATCCTTCTTCGGAACTGCAGGGGTATTTGACGATGGCCGCCAGTGTAGCGTACGTGAGCTTATAACCGCCGGGTTCTTTTTCGTTGAAGCTGTGTGTAAGGATGCGTAGTGCATTCGCATTTCCTTCAAACAGCTCAAAATCCTTGCGCTGGCTTTCTGTGAGGTGGTCGTGTAGTGCTTTTCTGATGCTTTCGTCCGCTTCGGTAAAGAACGTGCGTATGGCATATTCCCCGGAATGACCGAAGGGCGGGTTGCCGATATCGTGTGCCAGGCAGGCTGCGGCGATTACAGAAGGCAGCTCGTATTTATAGAACTCCCGGAATCCCTCAGATTCATGGGCATATTTGTCGGCGATGGCGTCGCCCACAGCCTTGCCAAGGGAACGGCCTACGGAAGCCACTTCGAGGCTGTGTGTCAGTCGGTTGTGTACGAATACGGCGCCGGGGAGGGGGAAGACCTGTGTTTTGTTTTGCAGTCTGCGGAAGGCCGATGCGAAGATAATCCGGTCATAATCCCGCAGGAAGGAAGTGCGTACCTGGTCGGGATTATTATTTTTTTGTTCCGGGTCGCCTGTCCGTCGTGCGCTGTATAATGCGTGCCAGTTCATCGTGCAAAGATGCGATTTTTATGCGCGTTGGCATACAGGTGGTGTTTTGTTCTGTAGAGATACTTTGTGTTAATAGTCGGGCGTGGGGATCAGTTATTCTTTGTCAGTCTTTTAATATCCTCTTCAATCTCTTGCAGGCTTTGTTCTTTTTCAATAGCCTTTTGCGCAATGCGGTATTTCTCAAACTCGGCTTCCGATTTTTTCAACGCCGCTTCATGACTGATTTTCCCTGCGTGGGTAAGTAACTCCCTGCCGTTGAGCTGCAATATGGCATCCAGGCGTTCTATCCAGTCTTTCATATACATGGGCTGGTGTTGCTGTGCCATGGTTTCGGCAAAGGCAAGGTATTGTTCTGCCAATAAACCAAGCAATTTCATTTCATCTTCGTCCAGGTAGTTTTTGGCAATGCTTACATCCGATTTTTTAATAGCAACGCCTTTCTTGTCATAGGACTGCATGCCCAGCAACGGCAGGCCGGCATCTACCCGCCTGTAGACCAGTTCGGCAGCCGTATGCTGGCTGATTGCCCACAGCAGCTTGTTCTGTACCACTTTAAAAAACGCAACGGTTTTTTCGTCTTTGGGGTCGTAGTCTATGCTGGTGGTATATATATCTTTGATCTTCTGGTAAAAAAGACGCTCCGAAATCCGTATTTCGCGGATACGTTCCTGTAATTCCGCAAAATAATTCATGGAATTGCCCGACTTGAAGCGGTCGTCATTCAGCACAAAGCCTTTGATGATGTATTCCTTCAGTCTTTGGGTCGCCCAGATCCGGAACTGTGTGCCTTGCGGTGATTTTACGCGGTAGCCTACGGAAATGATTACGTCTAAATTGTAATGGTCAATTTCCCGTTCTACGGTTCTGTTCCCTTCTTGCTGAACTGTTCGGAAATTCCGAACAGTTGCCGAAGGTTCCAACTCGCCTTCCTGAAACACGTTTTTAATATGCTCGCTGATTGTGGCTTTTGACTTCTGAAAAAGTTCACAAATCTGAGCCTGTGTCAGCCAAACGGTTTCTTCTTCCAGGCGGACATCAATTTTTATGTTGCCGTCTTTATTTTGGTATATCTGGATTTCGCTGTTCATATCGCTGCAGTTTTATCGTTTCACTTGTTCCCGCTTTTGTGTTATGTGCATGTTTGGAGATAAAGGTACAAAAAACTGATTAACAAATTATTATGACACAAAAAAGAACAGGAAATTTACAAAAAAGTGATTCCTGAAAGGCCATGAACCTGATAATAAAATCATTGATCCGTAAAATATCGTAGGGGCGAAAAAAAATCACTATTGTCCGGGAAAAATATCAGGCATGCATCTGCTCCGTAGGAGCGGCCGGTTTATAGCAAACAAATACAACACACGTCGGCTCCGTAGGTGCCTCCCTGTTCGGGCTGGATATGCTATATGTAGTTAATAATCACCCTCATACGGTAGGTCATAAACGGGACACCCCTACGGGGTGGTCTTTATGGATATCTTGCGTTCTATAAACGGGGCGCTCCTACGGAGCGAAACTCATTGGAGTATACAATAGCAGGCCCCCTGTTTGTAAAAATGTCTGAAACAATCTACGGTTGTACGTTACAGACGTTCTCTTAAAACTTCCCCGGACAGTAGTGAAAAAAAAATCGCCCTATACCATCCCGGATCATTCAGGCCAATATGATAGGGCACAATGTTGATTCCATTCGATGAGCAAATGTTCCGGGGTGTTTATTCAATTGGGGGGATTTTATTTGATTGGGCGAATGATCAATCACGGACGGTGTATATAGGATGTATATAGGGTGTATATAGGATGTATATAAGGTAGCCATAGGGTAAGAAAACTGGTTCCTATACCGTCACACTCCCCTGTACTTTCTCTTCCAATAATAATAAAACGGCAGCCCCGAAAAAATGAGTATCAGGCCGATGATCGATTTCTCCGGTGATTCCACAAATGTGACGCCGAGCAGCAGCACGCAAAACAGGGTGAAAATGACCGGAACGAAAGGATAGCCTAAGGTCTTGTAGGGACGGTGCAGGTCTTTTTTCCTTCTTCTCAGAATAATGACACCAAATACGATCAGCCCGTAAAAAACAAAAGCCGCAATGATCACCAGGTCGGTCAGCAGATCGAAAGAGCCGGAGAAGACCAGGATACAACCCCAGATACATTGCAATATCAACGAATTGGCAGGAGTGCTATGCTTGCTGTGCGTCCGCCCGATGTTTTTGAAAAATAATCCTTTTTGTGCCATGGCGTAGTATATCCGTGAAGAAACCAGGATCGTGGCATTGGTACAACCGAGTGTTGAAACCAGGATCATGGCGCTGATTACATAGGCGCCGCCGTTCCCGAACATTTTATCCACTACCAGTACAGCGGCTATTTTATTCTCGTCAAGGCTGATCTCGGCCAGCATCTCCTGTACCGGCAGTACATAGAGATACGCCGCATTGATCAGCAGGTAAAGCGTGATGATAATCAGCATGCCGATGGTCATGGCCCTGGGGATATTCTTTTCCGGCTGATGGAGCTCTTCACCTATAAAGCCCAGCGCCAGCCAGCCTTCGTACGCCCAGAAGGCATGACGCATGGCAATGACCATAGCCCCGCACATACCCAGAAAGCCAAGCTCTCCAATATGAAAGGCAGGTGTGGCGAAGGTCCCGGCACTACCGGTAGCACTTCCGAAGGCTACGCCGGTAATAGTCAGTATACATAGTATGATGATCACGGTAAAGACCATGCTCAGGTTGCCGCCACGCTTCGCCCCTCGTATATTGACAATGGTGAGCAGGATAATGAGCAGGCAGGCGACTAATTTGCCGCCTATGTTTTCGAATGGTTTGATGATGCCTAAAAAGCTGACGGAGCTAATATCACCGGACAATTGTGGCAGGGGAATGAAAGTGGAGAGCGCGCCGGCAAAGACGAAGGCGATCGACGAAATAGCCGCGGTCTGGATAACGGTAAATGACGCCCAGCCGTAAAGGAATGAAACAGGTTTGCCGTAGATTTTTTCGAGCCAGGAGAATGGCCCGCCGGAATCAGGATATAATGTCCCCAATTCGGCAATGCTCCACATGCCGAACAGTGTGAGCAATCCGGCCAAAGCAAATCCGATAATGACCAGGTAAGGCGCGCCCAGCACATCCGCCATGGGGGCCACTTTCTTGAACACGCCTGACCCGACGATGGTGCTGATAACGATGATGACGGCCATCTTCAGGCCGAAAGATCTTTTTAATCCCAGGGAAGCGGTGTTGTGTACAGGTTCTTGGTTCATTTAGAAAATTCAGATGTTTTCAGGATGATCGCGGGTAAGTTCGTTTCTCGTATCGCCGGTATTAAGGGTGGAAGCGGGCTCAAAAAGCATAACGGCCACTTCCTGATCGGCCACGGGTCTGTGCTCTACGCCTTTGGGCACGATTATAAACTCATGCTCTTCCAGGGTAATGGTCTTGTCCCGGAATTCCATATTGAACTGCCCTTCCAGCACATAAAACATTTCGTCTTCGTTATCATGCTTGTGCCAGACAAATGTGCCCTGGAATTTTACGAGCTTTACCTGTTGTCCGTTCAGTTCGCCGATGATCCTGGGATTCCAGTGGTCGTGAAACAGCGATAGCTTGTCTGCGATGTTGATTTTTTCCGGTAGCATATTCCGTTTACCCTATTCTTAATCCGTTCTGTACGGGCTTATCTGTTACTAATAGCGTTACTTCATCTCCATTCATTACACCGAGTACAAGGCATTCACTTTGTATGGTTGCTATTTGTTTGGGAGGAAAGTTAATTACTGCAATAACCTGTTTGCCCGTAAGCTCTTCGGGTGCATATAGCTTTGTTATTTGTGCTGATGATTTCCGGATCCCGTAATCGCCAAAATCAACTATGAGCTTATAAGCCGGCTTCCTGGCTTCTTTGAATACCCCGGCGCTTAATATAGTTCCTGTCCGGATCTCCACTTTTGAGAAATCGTCCCAGGTTATGCTTGCTTCGGTGTGTGCCATATTTTTTAAATGGTTTGCATATTACTGTAAATGTATAAAATGAGATGGTAATGGAGGTTGTTGTTCCCCTGGTGCAATTGTTTTTCTTGTATCTTTCCGCCGAAAAAACAAGCAATGGCTAAATATCTGTTACACGGCAGCCTGGCTGCTGCCGAAGGGAAAGGAACGCAATTATCCGCGATACTCCTCGAGGCCGCTGCGCTGGTATCCACGGCCAAAGGGTGCCGGGCTTATGTGGTCAGCCGTGTGGCGGACGAGCCGGACACTGTCTGGGTTACAGAGATTTGGGACAGCAAGGAAGATCACGACCAGTCGCTGCAATTGCCTGGCGTCCGGGAACTGATCGGGAAAGCCATGCCCATCCTGGCCGGGCAGCCTCAAAAGGGGCAGGAGCTGGAAATCCTTGGCGGAAAGTACGAATAAGCAGAAATTCAAAAACTTTCTTTTAAAAAATTTTGTCAATAAAAAAGTACGCGCTACCTTTGCAGTCCCAAAATTTACGGGTTAGAAGATATTTATAAGTATGTCACAGCGTATCAGAATCAAACTGAAATCTTACGACCATAACCTGGTGGATAAGTCGGCAGAGAAAATCGTGAAAACGGTGCGCAATACAGGAGCAGTGGTTACAGGCCCTATTCCTTTGCCTACCGAGAAGAAGATCTTTACAGTGTTGCGTTCTCCCCACGTGAACAAAAAATCACGTGAGCAGTTCCAGTTGTGCACCCACAAGCGCCTGCTGGATATATACACTTCTTCTTCCCGTACCGTAGACGCGCTTTCCAAGCTCGATCTGCCGAGTGGGGTGGAAGTTGAGATCAAGGCCTGACCTGTAAAAGTTTCCTCGCAGTCGCATGATGTGCAGACGAAAGGTGAGCATGGCAGTTCTTTAAACAACAAATTGAAAACAGTTAATCCCGGCCCTTTGTGGTAACCGGGCGCTTAGCTAAACTATAATAAAATGAAAGGTATTATTGGTAAAAAGATCGGCATGACCAGTGTGTTCGAGCCGAACGGAAAACAGACCGCCTGCACCATTATTGAAGCCGGTCCTTGTGTTGTGACACAAAAGAAAACCGTAGATACCGACGGTTATAATGCCCTCCAGATCGCTTTTGGCGAGGCGAAAGAGAAAAATACGCCCAAAGCTCAGATCCATCATTTCGCCAAGGCGAGCACTTCGCCCAAATCCATCGTAAAAGAAATCCGTAATTGTTCTGTTGATAAGCAGGTTGGTGAAAACATCACTTGCGAGATCTTTACCGAAGGTGAGAAGGTAGCTGTAATCGGCACTTCCAAAGGTAAAGGCTTCCAGGGTGTTGTAAAACGCCACGGCTTCCACGGTGTGGGTGAGGCTTCGCACGGTCAGCACGACCGTCAGCGCGCCCCGGGTTCTGTGGGTGGCTCCTCCTATCCCAGCCGCGTATTTAAAGGTATGCGCATGGCAGGACGTATGGGTGGCGACCGTGTAAAAGTAAAGGCGCTCCGCATCGTAAAAATATTCCCTGATAAGAACTATATCCTGATCAGCGGCTCGGTGCCGGGTCATAACGGTTCTATTGTTTTAATCCAGAATTAATTGAGTCATGCAAGTTGACGTTTTAAATACCAAAGGTGAGAAGACCGGCCGCGTAGTGGAACTGCCGGACGATATTTTCAACATCGAACCCAATGACCACTGCATCTATCTTGCTGTGAAGCAATACAGAGCAGCGCAGCACCTGGGTTTGCACAGCACCAAGACCCGTGCGGAAGTGAAAGGTTCTTCCAAAAAGCTCCACCGTCAGAAAGGTACCGGCGGCTCCCGTAAGGGTAATATCCGCAACCCGCTTTATAAAGGTGGTGGTATCGTAAACGGGCCCAAGCCCCACGGTTACGATTTCAAGCTGAACCGTAAGGTCAAGGATCTGGCAAAAATTTCGGCTCTTTCTTACAAGGCACGCGAAAACAAGATCGTTGTTGTGGAAGATCTGAAGATCGAAACACCTAAGACAAAGGATTTTGTTACGATCATCAATAGTCTGAAAGGAGAGAATCGCAAATCGCTGATCGTACTCCCGGAATACGATACGAACGTATATCTGAGCACACGTAACCTGGCAGGAACCAAAACCGTGATATTGAGTGACATCAATACCTATGACCTGGTAGATGCCAATGTGCTGATCCTTACCGAAACCGCCGCCCGTTTATTTACGGAAATGCCGGAAGAGGAATTAAATGAAACAGCAGAAGCGTAACCGGATTTGTGTACGCTTGACACAAGAAGTTAAATAAACAGGATGCATCGCTCCGGCGCCGCTCCGCCCACTAAAATAAAATTATAAAAATGAAATTCGCTGACGTTCTGGTACGGCCGGTGATCACGGAAAAGGTTAACAATCAGATTGAAAAATCCGGACGTTACACTTTCGTGGTAGGTAAAGCCGCTAACAAGCTGGAGATCAAGAAAGCCGTAGAGGATTTTTATGGTGTAAAGGTAACGGATGTCCGTACTGCCGTAGTACCAGCCAAAGCCAAGTCGCGCTTTACAAAGGCCGGCCTGCTCTCCGGGCGCAAACCATCCTACAAAAAAGCGATTGTTACGCTTGCGGAAGGAGATTCGATCGATTTATTTTCACTGTAAGCTGAATTAAAGAAAAGGAAAATGGCACTACGTAAATATAAACCGGTAACAGCCGGTACACGCTGGAGGATCGGTAACGCATATACGGAGATTACCACAAACAAGCCTGAAAAAAGCCTGTTGGAGCCTTTGTCCGGTACGGGTGGGCGTAACGCACAGGGGCGCCGCTCCATGCGCTATATCGGCGGTGGTAACAAGATCAAGTACCGTGTAATTGATTTCAAGCGCAATAAGCACAACATACCGGCTACGGTAAAGACGATCGAATACGATCCCAACCGTACTGCTTTTATCGCATTGCTGGCTTATGCCGATGGCGAAAAGCGTTATATCATTGCTCCCCAGGGGCTGCAGGTTGGCGCGAAAGTGATCAGTGGTGATAAAGTTGCTCCTGAAGTGGGCAATGCACTTCCGCTGAAAAACATGCCGCTCGGTACCGTTGTACATAATATCGAATTGCAGCCGGGCCGTGGCGCCGCTATGGCACGTTCTGCCGGTACCTATGCACAGCTGAATGCGAAAGAAGAAAAATATTGCGTGCTGAAAATGCCTTCCGGCGAGATGCGTAAGATACTGAGTACCTGTATGGCAACCGTGGGTACAGTATCCAACAGCGACCACGCTTTGGAAAGTAAAGGTAAAGCCGGCCGTAACCGCTGGCTGGGCATCCGCCCCCGCACCCGCGGCGTAGCGATGAACCCGGTAGATCACCCGATGGGTGGTGGTGAAGGACGCGCTTCGGGCGGACATCCGCGCAGCCGTACCGGCAAATACGCCAAAGGCGAAAAAACACGTAAACAAAAGTCTTCCGATAAGTTGATCATTCAGCGCCGGAACGGTAAAAAACTTTAATGCAGTAACCCGGCCACTGGTTGTACCGTGGCCAATGATTATAACAAAAGAAACATGGCTCGTTCAATTAAAAAAGGACCTTATGTAGATGCAAAGCTGGAACGTAAAGTACTGGCTGTTACAGAAGGCAAGTCAAAGAAAGGTGTGATCAAAACATGGAGCCGCCGCTCTACCATTACGCCGGATTTTGTGGGTCAGACATTTGCCGTGCACAATGGCAATAAGTTTATCCCGGTTTATGTTACCGAATATATGGTAGGCCATAAGCTCGGAGAGTTTGCTCCCACCCGGAACTTTAAGAGTCATAGCGGTAGCAAGTAGTTTGGTATTAAGTTTTAAGTAGCAAGTATTAAGCATCAGGTAACAGGTAAATTACCGTTACAATAAAATAACAAGAAAATGGAAGCTGTAGCCCGTTTACGAAATAACCCCACATCGCCGCGCAAGATGCGTCTGCTGGCAGATCTGATCCGGGGCCTGGATGTAGAAAAAGCATTGAACACCCTCAAGTTCAATACCAAACACCCGTCAGTACCGCTGGAAAAGCTGCTGTTGAGCGCCGTTGCCAACTGGAAGGTGAAAAACGAAGGTGTGGATGTTGCCGGCGCCAATCTCTATATAAAGACCATTTATGTAGACGGAGGCCGTATGCTGAAGCGTATGCAGCCGGCTCCCCAGGGCAGAGCCTACAGGGTGCGTAAACGCAGTAATCATGTAACTATTATCGTTGACAGCCGCGAGCCTGTTGTCATCGCCGGATAAATCATTAAACAAACAACATTCAATAAAGTTAAAGAATGGGTCAGAAAGCAAATCCTATAGGTAACAGGTTGGGGATCATCCGCGGATGGGACTCGATGTGGTTTGGCGAGAAAAAGGATTATGGTCAGAAGCTTGTCGAAGATCATAAAATCCGTACTTACCTGAATGCCCGTATCAACAAAGGCGGCATTTCACGTGTCGTTATTGAGCGTACTCTGGGTAAGCTGATCGTTACGATCCACACTTCCAAGCCTGGTATCATTATAGGTAAAGGCGGCACCGAAGTAGATCGCATCAAGGAAGAGCTGAAGAAGCTGACCGGTAAGGAAGACGTGCAGATCAACATTATGGAGATCCGCCGCCCCGAAATGGATGCTGTGATCGTAGGTGAGTCTATTGCCCGCCAGATCGAAAGCCGCGTAAGCTATAAGCGTGCCGTTAAAATGGCTATCTCTACGGCTATGCGTATGGGTGCGGAAGGCATCAAGATCAAGGTTGGCGGCCGTCTGGCAGGTGCGGAAATTGCCCGTAGCGAAGAATTTAAGCAGGGACGTACGCCGCTGCATACTTTCCGGATGGATATTGATTATGCCAACGTATATGCCATGACCGTTTACGGAAAGATCGGCATCAAGGTATGGATATGTAAAGGTGAAGTGCTCGGTAAGCGTGATCTGAACCCGAACTTTTCTTCAGGTTCCGACAGCCGTGGTAATAATCGTCCTGCTCCTGGATTGGGTGGTGGCGGAGGCGAACGTCGTAACCGTCCGGGTGGCGGAGGCGCCGGCGGCAGAAAAGACGGTGGCCGCGGAGGTCGTCGATAGATTAGAAGAATGCCGGCATTTATCAGGATGCATCCCGGCACTGTTATGTAAAATTCAATAAATTTTGTAACCATGTTACAGCCTAAAAAAACAAAACACCGTAAAGCCCATAAAGGCCGGATCAAAGGGAATGCCCAGCGTGGTGCAACAGTTGCTTTCGGCTCTTTTGGTCTGAAGGCGCTGGAACCCAAGTGGATCACCAACCGGCAGATCGAAGCTGCTCGTCAGGCGATGACCCGTCATATGAAGCGTGAAGGTAACGTCTGGATCCGCATCTTCCCCGATAAGCCGATCACCCGTAAGCCGCTCGAAGTACGTATGGGTAAAGGTAAAGGTAACCTGGAGTTCTGGGCTGCCGTAGTAAAGCCTGGCCGTATCATGTTTGAGCTGGATGGCGTTCCGCAAAAGCTGGCGCAGGAAGCCCTGGAGTTGGCGGCACAGAAACTTCCGATCAAAACCAAATTTGTAACACGCCGGGATTACGCAGGCGAATAACATAAGAAGGAAGCAGCAGTGCATATCTGCTGCCTGCTACTAACGACTAAATACTTATAACAAAATGGCAAAAGCAAACAAGGCAAAAACGGAAGACTACCGTTCGCTCGACGAACAGGTACTGACCGATCGTATTGCCGATCAGGAAATGCAACTGAAGAAATTACACTTCAGCCATGCCGTTAACCCTATTGAAAATCCGCTGTCTATCCGTACGCTGCGTCGCCAGATTGCACGATTGAAAACAGAACAGCGCAGAAGAGCATTAGGTTTCTAAATTTATTACAAATGTCAACAACGACAGAAAGAAAACAAAGGAAAACCCGTATCGGTGTCGTAAGCAGCGATAAGATGACCAAGACGATCACTGTGGCAGTGGAGCGTAAGGTGAAGCATCCGATATATGGTAAGTTCGTTAAGAAAACGACTAAATTCCATGCGCACGACGAAGGCAATGCCGCCGGCATTGGTGATGTGGTACGCATTATGGAAACCCGCCCGCTGAGCAAGACAAAACGCTGGCGCCTTGTCGAAATTATTGAAAAAGCAAAGTAATCTTATTTAAAAATGATACAACAAGAATCCCGGCTCAGCGTAGCCGACAACAGTGGCGCCAAGGAAGTGCTTTGTATCCGTGTGTTGGGCAATTCGGGACAGGACTATGCCGGTATCGGAGATAAGATCGTTGTGACCGTAAAAGCTGCCATCCCGGGCGGAGGCGTGAAAAAAGGCACTGTATCCAAAGCCGTTATCGTCCGTACCAAGAACAAGCTTCGTCGCAAAGACGGTTCCTATATCAGCTTTGATGATAATGCCGTTGTGTTGCTGAATAATACTGACGATCCCCGCGGCACCCGTATCTTCGGGCCCGTAGCCAGGGAACTGCGCGACAAAGGGTACATGAAAATTGTATCCCTCGCCCCCGAAGTATTGTAAAATATATTGTACCTTTGCACCCCTTTAGCGGTTATGTGAAAGGATACTGTAAATAATAAACAGGGTCTTATCCCGCAAACGGATGGCCAATAAAGTGAAATATTTTATGATCCCCGTGCCTGGGTAACCACAGGGCCTCAGGATCATAGCAAAATAAACAAGTTTCAGATGAAACAGAGATTTAAACCGAAGTTTAACATTAAGAAAGGGGACAATGTCGCTGTCATTGCAGGTGATGATAAAGACCGCAGCAAAGCGCGCAAGGTACTCGCAGTTTACCCGCTGAAAGGCCGTGTGCTCGTGGAAGGCGTAAACTTTGTGACCAAACACCTGAAGCCAAGCGCCCAGAATCCCCAGGGAGGCATCGTACAGGAAGAAGCAGCTATACATCTTTCCAATGTGCAGTTGTGGGACCCTAAAGCGAATGCACCGGTACGTATCAAACGTGAACGTACAGAAACAGGTTTTGTCCGGATATCTAAAAAATCAGGGGAGGGAATTAAATAATGGCAACTACGACAACATATTATCCTCGTCTTCAAAAGAAATATAAAGACGAAGTGGTTCCGGCTTTAATGAAAAAGTTCGGTTATACAACAGTAATGCAATGCCCGCGCCTGGTGAAGATATGCCTGAACCAGGGTGTGAAAGGGTCTGTTGCCGATAAGAAACTGATCGATGACGCAGTACAGGAAATGACGATCATCACCGGTCAGAAGGCTGTCCCTACATTGTCAAAGAAGGATATATCCAACTTTAAGCTGCGTAAGGCTATGCCCATCGGCTGCCGGGTTACATTGCGCGGTAAGAACATGTTCGAATTCCTCGATCGCATGGTGTCTGTATCCCTGCCTCGTGTACGTGACTTTAAAGGCGTGAGCGAAAAATCTTTCGACGGCCGCGGTAACTATACAATGGGTGTTACAGAGCAGATCATCTTCCCTGAGATCGATATCGACAAGGTGAACAGGATCAGTGGTATGGATATTACGTTTGTAACCACCGCCCGCACCAACGAAGAAGCATACGAGCTGCTGAAAGAGCTGGGTATGCCCTTCAAGAATGCTAAAAAGGATAAAGAATAAACCATAACTGCGGGCAACAGGAGATATGTCTCCTGTTACTTGCTACTAAATACTAACGACTAATCAAATGGCTAAAGAATCAGTAAAAGCCCGTCAGCGCAAGCGTGAACGTATGGTGGCAAAATTTGCCGAAAAACGTGCTGCCCTTAAAGCTGCAGGTGATTATGCCGCACTGGACCTGCTTCCGAAGAATGCATCCCCGGTGCGTCTTAAAAACCGTTGCCAGATATCTGGCAGGCCCAAGGGCTATATGCGTCATTTCGGCATATGCCGTAACGTGTTTCGCGACATGGCGCTGGATGGCAAGATACCAGGTGTTCGTAAAGCAAGCTGGTAATTTTTAACGTTAACAGGTCGGGAGGGGGCAGCTCATTCCGAAACCGCTGACAAACTTATTTACAAAACAAAACATAAATGGTAACAGATCCTATAGCAGATTACCTGACACGCATCCGTAACGCACAGATGGCGCGTCACCGTATTGTAGAAATTCCGGCTTCAAATGTAAAGAAGCGTATTACCGAGATATTGTACGATAAAGGTTATATCCTGAAGTACAAATTTGAAGAAGACAACAAGCAGGGGATCATCAAGATCGCTCTGAAATACAATGCAGAGAGCAAAGAACCAACGATTAAGTCTCTGGAACGCGTTAGCCGTCCCGGTCTCCGCCAGTACGCCAAACCTGCTGATATCAAAAGGGTTAAGAATGGTCTCGGTATCGCCATTATTTCCACTTCCAAAGGGGTTATGACAGATAAGGAAGCCCGTGCCCAGAATGTGGGCGGAGAAGTGATGTGCCATATTTATTAAACAGATACCGGCTTGCAGATCATTTTCTGTAACCCGGTAATTACTATAACCGCCAAACGGTCCCGGTACATTAAGCTGAGCCTTACCAGGCTGACCGGTCGGGATCCGGGCAAACAAATTAAAAACGAAAGACAATGTCTCGTATTGGTAAGAAACTGATCAGTGTGCCTAACGGAGTGACAATTTCCGTTACACCTGCCAACGAAGTTGTGGTAAAAGGGCCTAAAGGTGAATTAACACAGGCCATTGACCGCGATATCAAAATTGAAATAAAAGACGGACAGGCTGAAGTTGTTCGCCCTACGGACCAGATACGCCATCGGGCGCTGCACGGATTGTACCGCGCTCTGCTGGCTAATATGATCGAAGGTGTAACCAACGGCTTCAAACGCGAGCTGGAGCTGGTAGGTGTGGGTTATCGTGCCGCCGTTCAGGGCCAGCAGCTTGATATGGCGCTTGGTTTTTCTCATAATATTGTCTTTGAAGTACCTAAGGAGGTGAAACCTTCTGCCGTATCCGAAAAAGGCCAGAACCCGCGTATCATACTCGAATCCATCGATAAGCAATTGCTGGGACAGGTTGCTGCCAAAATACGCGGCCTTCGTAAGCCGGAGCCTTATAAAGGTAAAGGTGTGCGTTACAGCAATGAAGTGGTACGCCGTAAAGCCGGTAAAGCCGCTGGTAAATAATAACATTTCACCGTCTTGTAAATATTGCAGGATGGTGATGTTTTTCTTAATTAATCTAAAACTCCGGTAGCTTCCTTATCCGGGAAAGCCCGTAAAACAGAATAAAATGTCAGTAGCACCTAAAGTAGTCCGCCGCCAGAAACTGCGCTGGCGCATTCGTGCGAAAGTGAAAGGAGTCGCTCAGAAGCCCCGCCTTTCTGTATTTCGCAGTAATAAGGATATATATGTCCAGTTGATCGATGACGCGAACGGCGTCACACTGATGGCCGCCAGCTCCCGCCAGAAGGATATAGCTGCCCAGCCGGGAAACAAAACGGAAAAGGCGTTTCTGGTAGGAAAAGCAGCAGCAGCCAAAGCGAAAGAACTCGGTATTGAAAACTGTGTATTTGACCGCGGTGGTTATTTGTATCATGGCCGTGTGAAAGCAGTTGCCGATGGCGTCCGTGAAGGTGGCCTGAAATTATAAATCTTTAGTAACAAGTATTAAGTAGCAAGAAAGCCGGAGCGGTAATGATTGTTTCCGGCTCAAATCAGATAATAATGGCGAAAACACAATTAAGTCGCGTAAAGGCCAATGAACTGGAACTCCAGGAGAAAGTAGTTTCGATCAACCGCGTAGTAAAGACGACCAAGGGTGGCCGTGCGTTCAGCTTTTCTGCGCTCGTAGTGGTTGGGAACGGAAATGGTGTGGTAGGACACGGTCTGGGAAAAGCCAAAGAAGTTCAGGAAGCGATCACGAAAGGCATAGATGATGCAAAGAAAAACCTGATCCGTGTGCCGCTGATGCATGGTACCATCCCGCACGACCAGCTGGCCAAAGAAGGCGCTGCTAAAGTGCTGATCAAACCGGCCGCAGCCGGTACCGGAGTAATCGCGGGTGGCAGCATGCGCGCTGTGCTGGAAGCCGCAGGTTATACCGATGTATTGTCCAAATCACAAGGCTCGGCTAATCCGCATAACGTGGTAAAAGCTACATTCCGTGCGTTAAGCCTGCTGCGTGAGCCGATTCAGGTGGCGAAGCAACGTAATATTCCTTTGAAAAAGGTATTCCACGGCTAGGCGCTGCCCGGCAACAAAAATGCTCATTACTTAATTTATTGAATTTATACAGCGTCATGGCTAAGATTAAAATAACACAGATGAAAAGCGGTATTGACCGTCCCGAACGTCAGAAACGTACGCTCAGGGCGCTTGGTCTGCGTAAATTACATGCCACTGTGGAGGTAGAAGCCACCCCCCAGATACTGGGTATGGTACAAGCCGTACACCACCTGGTAAAAGTAGAAGATCTGAAGGCTTAATTATTATTTAACCCCGATTTGCGAGCGGTTATACATTCCGCGCAAGTTTAAAAATTGTAAAGATCATGCAGTTGCATTCACTGAAGCCCGCAGCAGGCTCCGTAAAGAAAACAAAACGTATCGGCCGGGGCGAAGGCAGCGGCCACGGAGGTACTTCCACACGCGGTAATAAAGGTCAGCAATCCCGTACCGGTTATCAATCCAAAAGAGGCCATGAAGGCGGCCAGATGCCGATTCAGCGCCGTATGCCCAAACGGGGATTCAAAAACCCTACCAGGGTTGATTACAAGGTATTCAATCTGGGGCAACTTGATCATCTCATTGAAAAATACAACATCGAAGAAATTACACCGGAAAACCTGTATATCAATGGTCTGGTCAACCGGACGGATCTTGTAAAAATACTGGCCAACGGGACATTGAAAACAAAAATAAACTTCAAGGTAAATGCGGCCAGCGCCAAAGCCAGAGCAGCTATAGAAGCTGCAGGCGGCACCGTCGAACTTGTCTGATCATTTGACATAAAAGACGCATTTGGATAAATGCGTCTTTTATCGTTTATTCGCATTTCATTCTGATTAACAACACTCCCTGTGAAGAAATTAATTGAAACGCTTAAAAATATATGGAGTATTGAAGAGCTTCGTAAGCGTATCCTTTTTACCTTATTACTGATCCTCGTATACCGGGTAGGGTGTTATATTACGCTCCCCGGGCTTAATCCGGCTTTGCTGTCAGACGACGGAGGACCGGAAGGTCTGCTGGGTATCCTTGATATGTTTGCGGGTGGCGCCTTCAATCGTGCGGCTATTTTCGCGTTGGGGGTAATGCCTTATATCTCTGCTTCGATCTTTATGCAGCTTGCAGGTATCGTTGTGCCCCAGATTGCGAAGATGCAGAAAGAAGAAGGCGGAAGGCGCAAGATCACTCAGTATACCCGTTATCTCACAGTTATTGTAACCCTCTTCCAGGCGAGCGCTTATGTGGCTTATCTGAATACGCCGCAGTATGCCGCTGCGCTTGATCCGCATTTTTCAGGATTCCTTTTCTGGCTTACTACGGTGATCGTGCTTACTGCAGGTACCTTATTTGTAATGTGGCTGGGTGAAAAGATCACCGATAAAGGTATCGGTAACGGTGTTTCGCTGCTGATCATGGTAGGTATCATGGCACGCCTGCCCCAGTCTATTGTACAGGAGCTCAGCAGTCTTACTTCCCGTGTTGCGGGCGGCGGCGGCATCCTGCTCTTTATGCTCGAAATGATCGTATTTGTTGCCGTAATCATGGGGCTGATCGTACTTACGCAGGGTATCCGCAAAATACCGCTCAACTATGCCCGCCGTATTATTGGTACAGGTAACGCATCGGCCGGCGGCGGCGCCCGCGATTTTATCCCGCTGAAAGTGAACTCTGCCGGTGTAATGCCGATCATCTTCGCCCAGGCAATTATGTTCCTGCCAGCTACTCTGGCCGGCTTTGCCAGCAGTGATACTGCCAATAGCGGACTGGTTCGCGCCTTGTCAGATCACACTTCACTGTGGTATAACCTGATCTATGCGGTACTGGTCATTGCCTTTACTTATTTTTACACAGCGCTGATCTTTAACCCGACGGATATTGCGGATAATCTCAAAAGGAACAATAGCTTTATACCCGGCGTTAAGCCCGGAGAGGCAACAGCAAACTATATAGCTACCGTCATGGACCGTATCACATTGCCGGGTTCCATTTTCCTGGCAATTGCGGGCATTCTGCCGGGTATCGCCGCTTTGTTTGGCGTTACCAGCGGGTTCTCTACCTTCTTCGGAGGTACTTCCATGCTGATCGGTGTTGCCGTTGTGCTGGATACGCTCCAGCAGATAGAAAGCCACCTGCTGATGCGCCAATACGACGGATTGATGAAAACAGGCCGTATCTCAGGTCGTACGCCGGCCAGGGCTTCCGTATAACCGAATGTCTTACGAATGATATACATCAGAACTCGCGAAGAGATTGAGTTGATCACAAAGAGCGCTTTAATGGTTAGTGCCACCTTGACAGAGGTGGCAACTTTTTTAAAGCCCGGTATTACCACGCAATCTATAGACCAAATGGCGGAAACGTTTATCAGGGATAACGGAGGTATACCTTCATTTAAAAATTACAATGGTTTTCCTGCTTCCCTTTGCATCAGCGTGAATGAGGTGGTGGTGCATGGCTTTCCTTCGGATTATGAATTGAAAGACGGAGATATTATTTCTGTAGACTGCGGAGTGTATATGAACGGATATCACGGCGATAGCGCTTATACTTTTGCCGTGGGGAATGTCCGTGAAGAAACGCTCCGCTTGTTGCGCATTACAAAAGAGTCTTTATTCCTGGGCATAGCGCAGGCTGCCGCGAATAACCGGGTGGGCGATATTTCTTTCGCCATAGAAAACCATACCTGGAAGCGGAATGGCTATGGCGTGGTACGGGAGCTTGTAGGACATGGCGTCGGTAAAAAGCTGCACGAAGACCCCCAGGTTCCGAACTATGGCCGTCGTGGCGATGGCAAGCGGCTTAAGGAAGGGATGGTGCTTGCCATCGAGCCGATGATCAATCTCGGGAAACGGGAGATTTATACGCTTGCTGACGGCTGGACGGTAGTTACGGCTGATAGTCTTCCTTCAGCGCATTTTGAGCATACTACACTGGTGTCGAAGGGAAGCGGTCGTCCGCTTTCGGATTTTACCCCGATCGAAGCTGCAGAGAAAAATAACCCCGAGTTGAATAGCAGCATTTATGAACAGACTGCTGCGGTATAGTGATCCATTCAATGTGACAAATGTGTCACATTTAACACATTTGTCACATTGAATGGATCATTGTATTGTCGCAATACCTCCTTATCCCTGTAAAAGGAAGACTGGAATGGATCCCCGTATATTTTACCAGGAGCATCTTACCGCCGCACAGGCAACACACGCCACGTTGCTGCGGCGTATCTCGTCATTAGGATGGCTGCGCACCCTTGTTGTTATACTGACCGTCTGTGGTATATGGCTGCTGGTGCGACAGACCCAGGGACTGTGGTGGCTGGCCGCTTTGCCGGGAGCCGCTGCTTTTTTGCTGCTGCTGAATTATCATAATCATATCAGGCGCCGGGAATGGGAATGCCGGGTGCAGATACAAGTATTGGAAGAGGAGTTGAAAGCGCTCGACGGCGATTTCGGCCATCACCCCGGTGGCAGTGAACATATTGATCCGCTCCATCCGTTCAGCTACGATCTTGATATTTTCGGGAAAGGATCTGTATATCAATTGTTGTGCCGCGCGGTTACATTACAAGGTGCAGCATCGCTGGCGCAATGGCTGAAAGAACCGTATGCGCCAGACGCCCGTGCCTGTACCAGCCGGCAGGATGTAATGCAGGAGCTGAGCGCACAGCCGGATTTCCTTCTGCGCTACCGTGTCGCCGGCCGCAGCGCTCCGGAAGCTGCCGGAGACTTCGATAAAATAATCAGCTGGCTTGATCAGCCGGATATCTTCAACGGGAAAAAAGCAGCCCACTGGCTTAGCTGGATATGCCCCGCGATTACAATAGCCGCCATTGCGTTGTCTGTATGGCAGGGTGGATGGCATCCCGCGCTGGGCTTGTCTATTGCACTCAACTGGGCGGTGCTGCTCCTATTCAGAAAGCAGACCCGTACCGGGTTTTATTTTTCAGGGAAACTGGCGGGTTTTGTCAGCAAATACGAAGGCGTATTCCGTGCAACGGCGCAGATGTCGTTTCAGCACCCGTCCCTGCAGGCAACTGTTGATGCGGCACAACAGGCCGTAAAAGGGATACCCGCTCTGAAGAAGCTGGTGCAGCGTATAGAAAACCGCCAAAACCCCTTCGTCGGACCTTTGATGAATGCATTATTCATGTACGACATACAGAATGTGCTCGCGCTCGAGCGCTGGCGGAAACGGGAAGGGCGTTCCCTGGAAGCAGCCCTGGCCGGTTCGGGAGATTTTGATGCCCGTATTTCTCTCGCTGTATATACGTTCAATCATCCGGCACACATATTTCCGGATATTGCGGCAGATGGCAGGCCGCAGCTAAGCGGTACGGGTGTAAAACATCCACTGTTGCCGGCTGCAACAGCGATCGGCAATGATTTTGTAATAGGGGATACAGAGCAGATGTACCTGCTGACCGGTGCAAATATGACCGGGAAAAGCACCTTTATCCGTACCGTCGGCATCAGCCTTGTTTTTGGGCACCTTGGATTGCCTGTACCTGCCGGAAGCCTTACCGTTACGCTATGTCGTGTCTTTACCAGCATGCGTATTACGGATTCCGTTCAGGAAGACATTTCTTATTTCAAAGCAGAATTAAACCGTATCCGGGAGCTTTTGCAGACAGTCCGCAGCTCCGGCCGGCCCTGCCTGGTATTGCTGGACGAGCCTTTGCGCGGCACCAATTCTGCAGATAAGCAGTCGGGTACGGAGGCGATCATCCGGAAGCTGCTGCAGGAAGGGGCCATCGGCATCGTGGCGACACACGATACCAGCCTGGGGCGCCTGGAACAGGAACTGGAGGGAAAGATCCGCAATTATCATTTCGAGAGTCATGTGGCCGGCGATATACTGGAATTTGATTTCCGGCTGAAGCCGGGCTGTTCCGTAACCAATAATGCTACGCTGCTGATGCGGCAGATGGGTATTCTGTAAACAATTCATTCAGGAGCATATTTCCGTATAAATATTTTCATTTTTTGATAGTTACAATAATTGTTTTTTCAGTTTTATACATTTCTTCCATTAATACTATAAAAGCATAGCTGCTTGCTTTTTTATATCATTGCAAATGTTTAATTTCATTGCTTACTAATATGGTTTTTATGGGTAGGAAATATCTTATTGCTGCCGGTATCTTATTGGCCGGCAGTATCCCCGCAGGTGCACAATCGGTTGGGCCTGCTATATTGAACAGCGCAGGAGGGGCTGCTGTGGTGGCAGGTAACACTTATGAATTTTCTGTTGGAGAAATGGTACTGGTGCAAACATTCAGCGGGCCGGACATTGTTGTAACACAAGGTGTGCTACAGCCGTCTCCGGGCGCTACCGGGGTGATGGACATAGCATTCTTTGAAGGGCGGATGTCTGTATATCCCAACCCTGCGGAAGACCAGGTATTCCTGCAACCTGATATGCCGTCGGGAGGAAAGTTGCTTTGCCGGCTATACGATGCTGCGGGAAAGCTGGTGCACAATGCTGCGCACGATCTTGCCCGTGGAAATGAAAAACTATCCATTCCGCTGACTGCCCTGGCCGCAGGCACGTACATGCTCCAGGTAGAGTTTCAGCAGCAAAAGAAATCTTACCATAACGCTTATCAGATACAGAAACTGGACTAACAAGCTTATATTCTTCTTCCGGTTATTTCTATAATTTTTAAATCCCAAACAACATGAGATCATTTCTTATTTTGAGTATGCTTTTTCTGACCTTTTCCGGGTTTCAGGAAGCTATGGCCCAGGCGCCGCAACGTTTCAACTACCAGGGAATCGCACGTGGAAGCGGCGGAGACCCGCTTGCTTCCCAGAATATCGGGCTGCGTATTTCCATTCTTAATGGTTCTCCTTCCGGTACGGCTGTTTATACGGAAACACACCAGACGACAACTAATGCTTACGGGCTGTACACGCTTGCAATCGGGGGCGGTACTGCTGTTAATGGTAATATTGAAACAATAAACTGGGGCTCCGACGATAAATATATACGTGTGGAGATTGACCCTGCCGGAAGCACGAATTATACCAATATCGGTACGGCGCAATTACTGAGTGTGCCCTATGCATTGTATGCGTCATCAGGCGGCGGTGGCACTCCCGGCCCTACTGGTCCTGCCGGTCCTGCGGGACCACAAGGTCCTATTGGTCCGCAAGGCCCTGCGGGTAGCGGTTTGACCAACGGTACACAAAACCATGTGGTGAAATTTACCGGAGCTACAACGGCGGGTAATTCCCAGATCTATGATAATGATACTAATGTGGGGATTGGAGTAACAAATCCCGCTGCGAAATTACACATCTCCGGTTCCCGGGATAAGGACATAACTCTGCATCCATTGCTGAATAATCCTTCAAGGCACCAGGCATTTATCGCACAAACATCGAATACAATCACAAATGTGGTTAGTAACGGTGTGATTGGACTCGCATCTAACTCAACGGTACGAAACTATGGGGTTGTAGGATTGGCAGTAAGTTCGACAGACACATCTGTGAATGTAGGTGGGGAATTTATTGCGTTAAATCAGATGACTAACAAACTGAACATAGGGGTCACCGCAACTGCTATAGGGAGTTCTTTTTTCAATGTGGGTCTTATTGCAGATGGTGATGTGGCAGGTTTGTTTTATGGTAATACGGAAGTAGTAGGCCACTCGTACGTTGCAGGAACTATGCAGGTCGTGGGCAGCATGTCGAAAGGCGGTGGTACTTTCAAAATAGATCACCCATTGGACCCTGAAAATAAATACCTATATCATAGCTTTGTGGAAAGCCCGGATATGATGAATGTCTATAATGGGAACGTGGTGACCAATGCACAGGGAGAGGCTGTGATTACACTGCCGGATTATTTCTCTGCTTTGAACAAAGATTTCCGTTATCAATTGACCGTAGTTGATGAACACCAGTTTGCTCAGGCGCGCGTGAATCAGAAAATTTCAGGCAATCAATTTACGATCAAGACCGATAAGCCAAATATCGAGGTGAGTTGGCAGATAACAGGTATCCGCCAGGATAAATTTGCCCAGGCACATCCTGTTGTTCCCGAGGTGGAAAAAGAAGCCGCTCATAAAGGGTATTATTTGCATGCAGCAGAATGGGGGCAGCCCGAGTCCAAAAGCATTAAAAGTCAGATTCAAATGGCTCACGAAGCAGCACGAACATTATATAGAAGTAACACTGTGCCTGCCCGGGTTATTCAGAAATAACTATTCTTAAACTTTATATAAAGCGTCTTGTTTTCAGGGCGCTTTTTTTTATGCCTGCCAGCCCGAAAAATCGTAATTTGCAGGGCATTTTAGCAGGAATTTTCTCAATGAGTTTATCCGGTAAAAAAATAATCCTGGCCGTCACCGGCAGTATCGCTGCCTATAAAACGCCGCACCTCGTAAGGTTGCTGGTAAAAGCCGGCGCCGAAGTGCGTGTGCTGATGACACCTGTTGCCGAAGCGTTCGTCAGCCCGCTGGCGCTTTCGACCGTGTCTAAGCATCCCGTTTACCGCAGCGTCATTGACGGTGCATCGTGGAATAACCATGTCGAAGCCGGTCTCTGGGCGGATCTGATGCTGATTGCCCCGTGCAGCGCCAATACACTGGCGAAGCTGGCCAATGGTTTTTGTGATACGATCGTCAATGCCGTTTACCTTTCGGCCCGGTGCCCGGTGTTCATTGCCCCGGCGATGGATGAAGATATGTGGCATCACCCTTCCACACAAGGGAATATAAAACAGGTAAAGACTTATGGCAACCATATCATCCCCGTTGTCCATGGCGAGCTGGCAAGCGGCCTTGTGGGAGAGGGGAGAATGGCTGAGCCGGAGGAGATACTGCAATTTATCAGATATTTTTTCGATAGGGATAAGCCACTTGCCGGTAAGAAAGCGCTGGTGACAGCCGGGCCTACCTACGAACGGATAGACCCTGTCCGCTTTATCGGAAATTTTTCTACCGGTAAAATGGGCATTGCCCTTGCCGAAAGCCTTGCCGCGAAGGGCGCTTCCGTCACACTCGTGTTGGGACCGACGCACCTCGAAGCGGCACACGCCGATGTTGATACCATACGAGTAGAATCGGCGCAGGAAATGTATGACCGGTGCGTGGATATATTCTCCGGAATGGATATCACTATTATGGCAGCGGCGGTTGCTGACTACCGGCCGGAAACAGTGGCCGGAAGCAAAATAAAAAAGCAGTCGGATGCGTTATCTATATCATTGACGAAGACGCCTGATATCCTGGCAACGCTGGGCAGCATGAAGCAGGACACGCAGATACTGGCCGGCTTTGCACTGGAGACGGACGGTGAGCTTGAATACGCCCGCCGGAAACTGAAGGAAAAGAATGCCGATCTGATCGTGCTCAATTCCCTGCGTGATGAAGGCGCCGGCTTCGGCTTCGATACCAACAAGGTGACAGTGCTTGGCCGGACAGGTACCGTACAGGCGTATCCGCTGCTCGGAAAGCAGGAAGTGGCGGAGATCATTGTAAAACATATTCTTGAATTGCAGCAGCATGTACAGGAAGCATTATAGACTGGTTATATTCTTTTGGCTGGCATTGTCTGTGCCCGCGATGGCACAGGAGCTGAACTGTAAGGTGAAGGTGATGCACGAAAAGATCCTGAATACCGATCCTGAAGTGTTCCGGACAATGGAGCGGTCGATCACCGAGTTTATGAACAACCGGAAGTGGACGACTGATGCATTTCAGCCGGAGGAAAGAATCGACTGCAATATCCTGATCAATCTCACGGGCAAGCACGGTGGCAGCGATGATGGTTATACCGCTACGATCAATATCCAGGCGTCACGGCCGGTATTTAATACCAGCTACACCTCTCCGCTGGTCAACTTTATTGACCGTGATCTGGTGTTCCGTTATTCGCAGTTCAACCCGTTGCAGTTTGACGATAACCGTGTGAGCGGCGCTAATCCGATGGAAGCCAACCTGACCGCTGTGCTGGCGTATTATGCTTATCTTGTCATTGCGCTTGACTACAGCAGCTTTGCCCCGAACGGCGGTATGGCTTATTTCAAGAAAGCGCAGCATATCGTGAATAATGCGCCGGAAGAAGGCAAGAGTATCCCCGGATGGCAGGCGTTCGACAGCCGTACGAACCGTTACTGGCTGACGGACCAGATCATGGGCCCCCGGTTTGCCGCGTTCCATACTTTCTGGTACATCATGCACCGGGAGGGTCTTGACAATATGCTGAGCAAGCCGGCTGAATCCCGCCAGGCGATACTGGAAGGTATCTCGATCCTTCAGCAATTGCATAAGGACAATCCCGGCTCCATTCTGCTACAATTCTTTTTTAATGCCAAAAGCGATGAATTTCTGCGGATACTTGCACAGCTGCCCAAAGAAGAACGCGCACCTTTTGTGACGATGCTGGCACAGACGGATGTGGCCAATGCTTCCCGCTATAACACGCTTAAATAAGAACCATGTCTGCCAGATATTTGTTGCTGATCATTTCAGCTTTGCTGCTGGGGGGGGGCTGCACCCGGGATACTATGAAACAGGCAGCGCCACCCGTATCTCCGGAAGTGATGGAGCGTTTATTGTTTGATCTGCAGGTTGCGGATGTGTATAGTACTATGGTGCAGCCGGACAGTCTGCCGCCTGTGAATGTGAAGAACAAGGATTCGCTCGCTGTTTTTTACCAGGAGGTATTATCGCATTACGAAATGACGGAAGAGGAGCTGATAGCGGCCATGAAGTGGTACGAGGAGCACCCTTCAGAGCTGGAAGCCATATACAGCCGGATACAGGCTCATCTTACGGAGCTGGGTGGCCTGTATAAGGAATGACATTCCGGCCGGATGCTTTATTTTTCATTAAATAGAGATCGGAAAGAGTATTAAAAATCCCTGCCCGTGCGTTCAGGATAAAACTTCTACCTTCGTAAGATGTCTCTGGGTGCGGATCAAAAAAATATGAAAGGTAAGCGGGCGCTGATCACGGGCGCTACATCCGGTATCGGCAGAATAGCCGCACTGGACCTGGCGCGCCGGGGCGCACAAGTGATCGTGCACGGGAGAAACCCTGAAAAGACAGCACGTACAAGAGACGAGATTGTACAAAGCACAGGCAATGATACGACTGATATACTGATTGGTGATCTTTCCCGGAAAGAGGATATCCTGCAAATGGCCGGTACATTGCTCAGCCGTTATCCTTCGCTCGACATATTGATCAACAATGCAGGCGGCGTGATGAGCAAAGCAAGAACCGTAAATGCAGAAGGGTGGGAAACGACCATTGCCCTGAATCTCCTGGCTCCTTTTATGCTCACCGCTCTGCTTTATCCTGCTCTCCGGGTCAATCCCGGAAGCCGTATCATCAATACCGCTTCAGCGGCACACCGTACCGCACGGGCAGACCTGAACAATTTCATGTACGAAAAGCACTATAATGCCATGACTGCTTATGGTGATGCCAAGCTCTATCTGATCCTGCTGGGTCAGGAGTTTACACGCCGGCAGGAAGCACAAACCGGCCACAAGCCGGTGATGAACGCAGTGCATCCCGGTGTTGTGGCAACGCGATTTGCTACAGAAAGTGATTCGGCGTATCATTTCTTTTTCAAATTGTTCAGACCCTTCCTTATTACACCCGAAAAAGGCGCCGATACGATCTTGTACCTGGCAACCCATCCCGAAGGGGCGTTGCCGGGCGGCCACTATTTTTTCAAGCGCAAAAAGAGGAAAGTGTACATCCCACGCAATCAGCAGGATCTGGCTGGTCGCGTATGGCAGTTGTGTGAGCGATATACGGGCGTTTCTTTCCTGTAAAGCCAAGTCGTTAATTGTTCCTGTTACCGGATGATTGTCAAAACCGAACCAGATATATTCTTCTGCTACCAAAAATATTTTGGCCGGCTTGAGATTATTTGATATTATTAGTGTCAAATAATTGACACTGAGAGTGTCAATTTTAAGAATCAGCACTTTTTTCTATCGACTTTGCATTTGTTGTATGAGCAGACGTGAACCGGAACCGACATACGCCGTTGTGGATATTGAAACCACCGGGGGCAACGCGACGCACAGCCGCATCACTGAGATTGCAGTCCTGATCCATAATGGCAGGGAGGTTATTGAACGTTATGAAACACTGGTGAACCCGGAAAAGGACATTCCGTTACCCATTTTTGCCCTAACGGGTATAAATAATGAGATGGTGCGACACGCTCCTGTGTTTGCCGATATTGCGGAACGGGTATTTGAATTGCTCAACGGACGGGTATTTGTGGCGCATAATGTGAACTTCGATTATTCCTTTGTACGCCACCAACTGGAAGAAGCCGGATACAAATGGACTGCCCGGAAGCTGTGCACCGTCCGCATGAGCCGTAAGATAAAACCGGGGCTGCGGTCTTATAGCCTGGGTCACCTGTGCAACGCTCTGGGGATTGAGATACAAAACCGTCACCGGGCGGGCGGAGATGCAGATGCCACAGCCGTGCTGCTGAGCAAACTGCTGGCGTGGGATATGGAAGGCGTTGCTGCAGAGATGCTCAAAAGGACATCCAAAGATCAGCGGCTGCCACCCAACCTGCCACCGGAAGATTTTGACGCATTGCCACCATGCCCCGGTGTATATTATTTTCGTGACCGGGCAGGCAAGGTTATTTATGTAGGGAAAGCGGTGAACCTGAAGAAGCGTGTAGCCACGCATTTTACCGGGCATACGATCAGTCCGCAGCGACAGCATTTTCTCCGTGAGATATGTGCTATCTCTTTTGAAATTTGCGCCACCGAACTGATGGCGCTACTACTGGAATGCATCGAGATCAAGCGGCTGTGGCCGGCCTACAACCGTGCGTTAAAACGCTTCGAGGCTCAATTCGGTTTACTGCTGTACGAAGACCAGACAGGTTATAAAAGACTGGCTGTGGGTAAGCTCAGAAAGCTACAGCCGTGCCTGCAGGCATTTTACCTGCCAATGGATGCCGTCCGCCAGCTCAATATGCTGATCGAAGACTTCAGATTGGCGCCGGAGCTTTGCTATTTCGGGTTTGAAACGGCTGAAAAACCAGCGGGCAACAACCGTTCTGCTGAAAGCCTGCCTCCTCCTGATACATACAATATCCGTGTGGAAGAGGCCATCCATCACTTGAGTGAAAACCGGCCCAGCTTTGCTATCATGGATAAAGGACGGGACAGCGGGGAAAGGAGCTGCATCTGGGTGGAGCAGGGACATTTGTATGCCATGGGATATATCTCCGATACCACTGACCTGAATACGCCGGAAGATATCAGGGACAGTCTCACCCGGTATTCCGGCAACCATTACATGATGCAATTGATCGAGTCCTATGCAGGAAAATATCCGGGCAAGGTGCGGCGTTTTTCACCGGGACAGTGGGAAGTAGTGTGGCAGGGCAGAAATGAGATAATACGGAAAGGGGCGATTGGTTCGACCGGTCTTCGATCCAAAGAAAAAGCCGATCTCGAAGATCGGCTGTAACCTGTGCCCCAGACGGGAATCGAACCCGTACTTACATTGCTGTAAACGGGATTTTAAGTCCCGCGCGTCTACCAGTTCCGCCACCAGGGCAGTGGCAATAAGTGTACAAACAAAAAATTCCAAACCCCTCGGGGTCTGGAATTTATTCAGAGCGGAAGACGAGACTCGAACCCGCGACCCTCACCTTGGCAAGGTGATGCTCTACCAACTGAGCTACTTCCGCATTAATGATTAAGACCTTGTTTCCCTTTCGGGAGTGCAAAGATAGCGCTCCTTTATAAATTTGCAAACTTGTTTCCCATTTTTTTCCGGCAACCTCAATCCTCACCCCTATTGTGCATCATCCCATTCATGCTCCTGAAGCATGCGTTGCCACTCCGAACCCAGCACTAGCGTATCGCCTATGTAGAGCTTCATCATACGCACGATCTCCTCGGCATGCCAGCTATAAATAAACCGGCCGAACCGTACGGGACAGTTGTGATAGGTAAAATACAGGCTTCCGTCGCGGTGCAGGTTCTGGATGAAATGCTCGTTCGTTTCGAAACCGAAATAGTCGAAATAATGCCCCTTGAGCGGATGATCCGTTTTCTTATCCTTACCCAGGTAGTGCAATTGCCCCATATGCTGCCATTGGTAATGCTGCACTTTGCGGCTCACCAGGCTTTTGCGGATGAGCGTGAGCTGTGTAGGGGTGAGGATTAACTGTTCCTTCATCGTAATGCGCGACAGCAAACGAAATATTGCCAGTACACACAACACACCGGCGCAGGCTATTGTAAGTCCGTGCAGCCAGATACGCTGCACCGGGAAGACCTGTGCCAGAAATATGGCCGCCAGCCCCACCGTGAAAGAAAACTCCAGCCAGAAAAATATCCTGAGCCGCTTATCTGTACGATTACCCAGGTCGATACGCAGATGATCCCGGCCCCAGTGATATGTTATTGCTGCATTCATCGATGTCTTTCCCCTCTACTATAAAAGTAAGGATTCCGATGCACCCTGCATAATCTTTTCATCCTGCAGAACGACTTTAAAAACATCTTCAAAATCTTCTCTTAAAAATTGTTCTGCTTCTGCCTCGTCAACTGCCCGTCCCAGTTCCTGCTGCAGGGACGTTACACCTTTGTCGCTGATACCACAGGGTACGATGTATCCAAAATACTGCAGGTCTGTATTGATATTCAGCGCAAATCCGTGTATGGTCACCCACCGGCTGCATTTCACCCCCATGGCACAGATTTTCCGTGCCCGGGGCGTTGCGACGTCTATCCATACACCCGTTGCACCCGGCAGGCGTTCGCCCCGGATATTGTAGCGTGCTAATGTGCGTATGATTACTTCTTCGAGCGACCGCATGTAACGGCCAAGATCCGTAAAAAAGCACTCCAGGTCGAGGATCGGGTAGCCCACGATCTGGCCGGGACCATGGTAAGTAATATCGCCGCCTCGGTTTGTTTTGTAGAAAGATACGCCCAGCTCACGGAGCCGCGTATCATTTAGCAGCAGATGCTCTATGTGCCCGCTCTTGCCAAGCGTGTAGACATGCGGATGCCGGCAGAAAAGCAGGTGATGTCTGGTGTCCGCATCTGCCGCCTCGGAGTGTTCCCGGGTATTGTATCTCGATGCCTTTATTTGCAGGTTGCTCTGCAGCAGTTGCTCCTGCAACTCCCACGCGTTTCCGTATTCGATATTCCCGAGATGACGATAATGTACGACCTGCTGCTCCATACAGCCTGCAAGTTACGAATTGCAAAAATAACACCCCGGGGCACGATAATTAGTTAGTCATCGTTCATCATTCATAACTCATCATTCTGATTAGCGTTTTATTAACAGCAAAACAGCTACATTTGTTATCATATTTATATTTAATGACCATGTGGGGATTCATGAAGCATAAAATTCTTATACCGCTGATTATCATCGCGGCGCTCGCCGCATTTTTTTCGTTCAGGTACAGCAGGGAGTCGGAGCATGATGATCAGCATAAGGTGCTGATCATGCAGACGGTGATGAAGACCATCATGGAAGGGCATTTTTCCCCGCGGCCCGTAGACGATTCATTTTCCTACCGCACCTGGCATAAAATGCTGGATAATCTGGATTATGAAAAGAAGTTCTTTACCCGACAGGAAGTAAACAAGTTGAAAAAACATGAATTTGCTATCGACGACCAGGTAAAGGAAGGCTCTCTTGTTTTCTATGAGCAAATCAATGGCATGTTTACCAAAAGCCTGGACCGCGCAGCAGAATATTATACAGAACTGTTGAAAAAGCCTTTTACGTTTGATTCGGAGGAATACATACAACTTTACGGAGAGAACCTGGATTTCCCCGCTGATGAACGCGCTTTAAAAGACCGCTGGCGTAAATACCTTAAATACCGGGTATTGGCAAAGTATGTAGAGCTGAAAGACGACCGTGATAAAAGTAAAGACAGCACGGGAAATGCCGCTAAAACCGACGAACAGCTTGAATCCGAAGCCCGGGAAAGTATTGGCAAGAACCTCGATAATTATTTTAAAAGGTTACGCAAGATTGATCATAATCAGCGATTTGCAATATATGTCAGTGCGCTGACCAATAGTGAAGATCCGCATACGGATTATATGCCGCCGAAAGACAAACAGCGTTTTGATGAAGTAATGTCCGGTACATTTTTCGGCATCGGAGCACAGTTGCGCGAAGAAGACGGAAAGATAAAAGTAGCGGCTATCATCACCGGCAGTCCTTGCTGGAAGCAGGGTGAGCTGAAGGCAAATGATGAGATCATCAAAGTAGCGCAGGGTAATAAGGAACCTGTGGACATACAAGGCTATGAAATAGACGATGCCGTGCAGCTCATCCGGGGCAAAAAAGGCACCGAAGTACGCCTTACTGTAAAGAAAGTGGACGGCTCCATCAAGGTCATCCCGATTATACGGGGTGAAGTGATGCTTGAAGAAGTGTTTGCGAAGTCTGCGATTATTCAGAGCAGCGGAGGCCCGGTGGGGTATATATACCTCCCGGAATTTTACTCCGACTTTCAGCATATCAATGGGCGCAGATGCGCGGAAGATGTGGCCATCGAAGTACAGAAGCTGAAAGGAGCGGGTGTGAAAGGAATTATCCTCGATCTCCGGTATAACGGAGGCGGATCGCTCAGCGATGTGGTGGATATGGCGGGTCATTTTATTGATCAGGGGCCGGTGGTACAGGTGAAAAGCAGCCATGCGGCGCCAATGGTGCTTAAGAACAATGCATCGGGCCTGTTGTATGACGGCCCGCTGGCGATTATGGTCAATGAAGGCAGCGCGTCTGCTTCCGAAATTCTGGCTGCAGCCATGCAGGATTATAAGCGGGCAGTTGTTGTAGGCGCTACTACCTTCGGGAAGGGTACGGTACAGAAAATCGTTTCGCTCGATGATTTTGTAGATCCTGTAAAGCGTGTGCGCCTGCGTTCGAGCGGGGCAACCCTGGGCTCCCTGAAGATCACGATTCAGAAATTCTACCGGGTAAATGGAGGTTCTACCCAGCTCAAAGGTGTAACGCCCGACATTGAACTCCCTAACCCTTATGCCCGGATCAACGTGGGTGAGCGTCGCGATAAATCGGCATTGCCCTGGGATGAGATCAGGCCGGCTACTTATCTGCCGGTGAGCAATCCGGTGGATGTCGCAGAGCTTGCTGCCAATAGCAACAAGCGCGTTGATGCAAGCCAGACATTTTCCCTGATCCGGGAAAATGCAGAAAGGCTCAGTAAGAAAGAACAGGATAATACCTATCCGCTTAATGAAACGGCGTTCCGGCAGGAACGGAAGGAAGTAAATGCCATATCCGAAAAACTGGAAGAGTTGGAGAAGAAAGGAACACCGTTTGAGATCATTAATCTCAGGGATGATCTTTCCAGGATCAACCGTGACAGTGCTTCCATTGCTAAAAATGAAGACTGGCTCAAAAATCTCAAGAAGGATATTTACCTGTCGGAGACCGTTAACATCATCAATGACCTGCACCGGCAAAGCGCTGTTAATATGGCTACCGGGAAGAAATAATATGCGACCGGCAGGTGTTTTGTGTACCTTTGCCGCCCATAAGATTGCTGCCTGATGGTGAGCCTATTGCGGAAAATATTCTTTTGCCTGGTTGTAACAGCCGGTTGTGTGCCGTATTCCGTACAGGCACAGTTGCTGCCGGATAGCTTGCAAGATGAGAAGACCGTGCTTGCGCCAGTTGACAGCAGCAGCTTGGCCGGTAGTGTTCTTTTGCAGGATGATACTGCGGTGCTGGCGCCCGTCCCTTTTCAGCCCAATGCCAAAAAAGCAGCACTGTATTCCGGGATATTCCCGGGGCTGGGCCATGCCTATGTACGTCAGTATTGGAAGCTGCCCATCATTTATGCCGGCGCAGGAGCGGCTGCTTATTTCATTACCCTGAACCTCGACAAGTACCGCACTTATCGGAAAGCCTATATTGCCCGCCTGAGCGGAGAGCCGGACGAGTACGATTATCTGACTGATACAGATCTGCAGGTGCTGCAGGATGGGTACAAGCGCAACCTTGATATGGCAGTGCTGTTCAGTGCGCTGGGCTATACTGTCCAGATACTGGATGCACTTGCGGCCGCTCATTTGAAGAACTTCGACATTTCCGAAGACATCAGCCTGCGTTTTCAGCCTATGTCTGCACCCAACGGAGGCATCGGGTGGGGCGTAGCGGTGCTTTTTAAGTGAGCCAATTAGCTGATGTGCAGATTAGCTAATGTCTGTCGCGAGAGATCATTAGCACATCAGCTAATTAATACTAACTTTGCTATTATGCTACACAGCAAAGAAAGAGACGACGATTACCGGCACAAAGGACTTAGAAAACAATTAGTTACAACACTCCGGGAAAAAGGTATCTACGACGAACAGGTACTCGCAGCCATCGGAGCGATCCCACGGCATTTTTTTCTTGATCCTGCCTTCGAGCGGGTTGCTTATGAAGACCGGGCATTCCCGATTGTAGCACAGCAAACCATATCACAGCCATATACGGTTGCGTACCAGTCACAGCTGCTGGAAATAAAAAAGTTTGACAAAGTGCTGGAGATCGGCACGGGAAGCGCCTATCAGGCATGTGTGCTCGCAGAGCTGGGCGCTATGGTCTACACGATCGAACGCCAGAAGGCATTGTATGATTTTATCAGCAGGTTTTTCTTCCTGAAAAAATATCCCAATGTAAAGCGATTCTACGGAGACGGTTATGAAGGACTTCCGTCCTATGCACCTTTCGATAAGATCATCATCACGGCAGCAGCGCCATTTATCCCTCCGAAACTGGTAGAACAATTGAAGCCGGGTGGCATCATGGTAGTGCCGGTGGGCAATGAAGAAGGCCAGAAAATGATGCGGATTACAAAAGACAGACAGGGGAATGTACAGGAGGAGGAGCTCGGTGATTTCAGCTTCGTGCCGATGCTGACCGGGCGGAATAACAAGTAAGGGATTACAGGTCTTCGCTCCGGATCAGTTTCAGATTCCGCTGTATGCCCCGCCATTTGGTGCGTTTGAGCGGAGAGTCTTTAAGAAGGGTGCGAAAGGCTTCCTCATCCATATGTTCCCACTCCTGCAGGGAAAGGTTGAGCATACCCGGGACGGGGGTAAACCCCGGTTCGTTGTGCGGACGCGAAAAACGGTTCCAGGGACATACATCCTGGCATATATCACAGCCAAACATCCAGCCTTCCATCTTGTCGTGAAATTCAGACGGGATCATGGCGTCTTTCAGCTCGATTGTAAGGTAGGAAATACATTTGCTCCCGTCTATCACTGTCGGGCTTATGATGGCGTCCGTAGGGCAGGTATCTATGCACCGGGTGCAGGTACCGCAATGATCTGTCTGGAAAGGAGCGTCCGGAATCAACTCCAGGTCGGTGATCAGCGTAGCGAGAAATAAGAATGAGCCGGAATCTTTGGTAAGCAGGTTACCGTTTTTACCCACCCATCCCAGGCCGCTGTGCACCGCCCAGCTACGCTCCAGGACGGGTGCGCTGTCTACAAACCCGCGTCCCGCTACTTCGCCTATATTTTCTTTGATGTATTGCAGCAGCAGGTTCAGTTTTTCACGGATCACATAATGATAATCCTTGCCCCAGGCATATTTGGCTATATGAGGCGTATCGGGGCCTTTTTGTTCGGCAGGATAATAATTCATCATCAGTGTAATGACCGATTGGGCGCCCGGCACCAGCTTGCGGGGATCCGTACGCAGCTCAAAATGGTTTTCCATGTACTGCATCTTGCCATGAAATCCTTTGTTTAACCATTTCTCTAACCGGCGCGCGTCATCGTCCAGTGGTCCGGCAACAGCAAAGCCACAGGCATCAAAGCCAAGCCTTAAGGCTTCTGCTTTGATCATTTCGGTATGTTTAGCTCTTTTCAATTTTTACACCCCGGATTTCAGAAAGTCTTTTGATATATGCCGCTGCATGCACCTTTGGAATGCCCGTTCGGATACGGCAGAAAAGTTGTAAGTCCTGCTCATAGATCGTCCCTTCAGATTGCCGGATTAAATGAAGTACTTCTCCCATAACCGGATAATCAAAATCCAGCACAATTACTTCCTCAATCCATTTTTCTATTACCTCCGCCTGTGCAAGTGCATCGGCAGTAACAGTTTTATAAGCGTTGATCAGTCCGGGTATACCCAGCAACGTGCCTCCGAAATAACGTACCACAACCACCAGTATATCCGTCAATTCCTGGCTGTCTATCTGGCCCAGTATTGGCCGGCCGGCGCTTCCTGAGGGCTCGCCGTCATCATTCGCGCGGTATTCTGTTTTGTCAGTGCCGGTCCGGTAGGCAAAGCAATGATGCACCGCTTTGGGATGTTCTTTTTTTAATGACTGCACATGTGCTTTAACCTCTTGTACGGAACGTACAGGAAAGGTGAAAGCAAGAAATTTGCTGCCCCTGTCGCGAAGCTCTGCCGTCGTAGAGGCGGATGTGGTTTTGTATTTGTACTCCTGTTCGTTCAAATCAGATCCTTTCATTTCCAACTTAGATAGCGCTCCTTGCTTCCACACCGGAAAACAACATGTGTTGATGAGCAAAAACCTGCAACTTGTCATCTGCAAGCTGTGTTTGCCAAAGCGGTTTGGCATTTTGCAGTACAGGTGCAGCGATGCCGGCGCTCAGGGTATGGCTTGCCGTAAATATCCGTGCTTCGTTCCACAGGTTGCTTGTTATAAAGCTCTGCAGTAGTGTCGCCCCTCCTTCCACGAGCAAAGACAATTTGTTGTGGGTGTACAATTCTTGCAGCAATGACGGCAGCAAATTGTCATTAAAGGGCAACTGCAGATAACGGATATTTCCATCCTGCGATGAGCGCAACTCATTTATAATCCAGGTAGGAGCTTCTTCATTAAAAAGATGTATCGCAGCAGGTAATTGCAATTGTCTGTCCAGCACGATACGCAGTGGCTGCGGTCCTTGCCACAGGCGGGCGGTAAGGCGTGGATTATCATTCAGGGCAGTACGGTAGCCAACCATGATGGCAGCTTCTTCGGTACGCCATTTGTGTACCAGATGCCGGCTGTGTGCATTGGATATTGCATATCTGCTTCTGTCTTCAGGAGCGATATGGCCATCTGCTGTTGCCGCCCATTTAAGCACGATGTAAGGGCGTTTGTGTTCATGAAAATAAAAGAAGCGCCGGTTAAGCCATCGGCCTTCTGCTTCGCAGATACCTGTGATGACGCGTACGCCGTGTTCACGCAGCTGTTTTATCCCGGTTCCGTTTACGCTTTCAAAAGGGTCGGTGTTGGTGACCACAACGTCGCGTATGCCTTCCTGTACGACCCTTGCCGCACAGGGTGGGGTGTTGCCGTGATGTGTGCAAGGCTCAAGATTTACATACAATGTGCTTTCCGGGATCAGATGCCTGTCTTCAGGCAATACGGAGTCGATACAGTCTGTTTCGGCATGAGCTATACCGTATCTGCGGTGAAATCCTTCGCCTATGATCCGGTTGTTGTGCACCAGCACTGCGCCCACCATCGGGTTGGGAGCGGCATTTCCGCCGGCCATGTTTGCCAGTTTCAGACACCGGCGCATATATTGTTCATGCGGCATGGCTGTAAAGTTAGTTCAGAAAAAGGGGAAGGCAGATATATATCACTTATGGAAACAGTATCTATTTTTAGTTGGATCAATTCAAAGTGATTATCACATTGCAGATCAGCTGGGTTAAGAACTGCCGTGTTTGACGTCGTTCCACACATTCTCTTCCGTCCATATCACTTGCTGCTTAAAAGGAGCCTGCCGCTCCGGGCATGGATCTACGGTACACAAGCTGCATTGGAAGGGCATACAGGCGTCGATATGCACAAAGAGTTCTACTTTGTTTCCGAAATGGCTTTGTATCAACGTTTCCAGCGCATGGATCTCTTTATCGGCATCTATAACCAGATAATACCAGGGAACTGTGAGATGTGCATCTATATGCAGGTTGGAGCCATGCTGGATCACGCGGAAATTATGCAGGTCTATCCATTGCGGCT
The DNA here is from genome assembly GCA_964527735.1 of uncultured Chitinophagaceae bacterium. Lineage (GTDB taxonomy): Bacteria > Bacteroidota > Bacteroidia > Chitinophagales > Chitinophagaceae > JBEBVQ01. Next base: position 235,164 of record CAZGPG010000001.1, read on the forward strand.
TCCGGTGATGCTGTAAAAAAACGATCACCTCGCGTGCCAGCTTCTGATCAGTTTCATCCATAATGCCGGCGAGGGATTTCCGGATCACCTTGTAACCGGTCCGTAGTATCAATACGCCAAGCAAAAGCGCTACAGCGCTGTCGATCCATTGCCATCCTGTTAGCAGCAACAGGCCCAGTCCAGCCACCACCGCAAAGGTCGACCAGGCATCGGTCAGCAGGTGTTTACCCGCTGCTTCCAGTGTTGGGGAGCGCTGGCGGACACCTGTACGTACAGCATAGCTGCCCAGGAGAAAATGGATAATGCCTGCAACGACAGATATGACCATCCCTGTGCCCAGTTGTTCCAGTGTTCCGGGATGAAGCAGGCGATTGACAGCTTCATATATGATGGCCAGGCCGGCAACAATGATAAGTGTGCCTTCAATAGCGGCCGATACAAATTCGGCTTTTCCGTGTCCGTAGGGGTGGTTGGTATCCCTCGGCCTGGCTGCAAATACAATGCTGTACAGCCCGATAAACCCGGCGACCACGTTAACAATACTTTCCAGCGCATCCGTGAGGAGCGCAACGGAATGTGTCAGGTGCCATGCCCATAACTTTCCGGCAAGCAATACCAAAGCGGTAAAGGCGATCAGGCGTTGTATACGGATGGGAGCGGCCATAGGTCAGCAATGTACGAAAGAAAGCATTGGCATTGGCTCGACATCCGGCAGTGTTGTTTACCCGTTAATGATCCGCTACGTCCCGGATCTTCAGAGGCAATACGTCCGGGTGCAGCCTGAGCGAGTCGAGCGTAGCTTCAGAAAACGGTATCTGCAGCCTGGATCTTACTGCCCGGGAAGCAAACAGGCCAAGCACATCTTCTCCCTTGAAATTAGTGTAGTTTGGTTTGATCTGGTCACCTGTCAGGCCGCCTGATGCCATCTGGTATTGCCGGTACGTATACACCTCTTCTGTGGCTGCCCATACAAACATGTCGCAGCTATCAATATAGCGTTCTATACCGGCTGCAGCGGGTTGCATGGCATTGATCAGGAAGGGGAAAAATTTGCTTTGCTCCACCGACATCGAAAAGCCATCCGCTGTGTAATCGCCGGTGACGAAGGTCCAGTCGACTGAATGGCGCTTTTCTTCATCGGTATTGATGTTTTTGTCGACCCAATGGAAACGGATGATCCCTTCGTACAGTCTGCCGTTTGCCGGCGCTCTTAAATTGATCGCAAATTGTCCGTTAGGTCTGCCTGCATTGACGAAATTCATCCGGAATGCTGTCTGGCGGAATTCAAAAACGGTGAAATCAGTCGGGTCGTCTGCGGGATTGCTGGAAATAATGGATGTCTCGGCAGAATCGGTCTTTCCGCTGACGGTATTTTTTATGACCAGCCGGTATCTGTTGGCTGGGTTCAGCGTGTGTTTGTACTTATAGGCGTAGTGAGGCGTATTGAAAAAAGCGCCCTGTTCTTTAGGGTAGCCTTCTGTGCCCAGGTCCACGCGGGTAAGTACCGTTTCACCGACGACAGCGTTATTGATGTTGATTTCCCGGATACGTACATCCAGTGAGCTATAAAAGCTGGAATCAGCGTCTTTCGCCATTTCCAGCGCGCTTTTCGATTCGTCGAGGAATGCCTTCTGAATGCGTATATAATGTGCCGTATCAACCATATTCAGCAAACCGTAGGAAACGGTTATTTCTTTGTACGGCGCAGCAATATTAAAGTCTTCAGAGCAGGAGATGATGCCTGTTGTCAATGAAAGGGCAAGTATACCACCCAGTATTTTTTTCATTCGTTATTACGCTTTCTGTAAAAATCTGAACAAACCTACATTAAAATTATGGAAAGTTGACAGTGATGGTTGCGTTCAATTTTAATTTGGAATTATGAAAATGTATTGAGCCGGGAATGGCGGTATTATTCAAATATGCCTATTATTATGTAAACACTGTCATCATTTTCAAATTTTCAAATTCCCAAATTTTCAAATTCCCAATTTCTCTGTTCTGTTTTTCACACAAATACCTACCTTTGCGTTCCCAAATGCGGATGTGGTGAAATTGGTAGACACGCCAGACTTAGGATCTGGTGCCGCGAGGCTTGGGGGTTCGAGTCCCTCCATCCGCACGTATGTTCAGCCGGCTTTTATAGCGGCTGTTTTTTTAAACCACAAATAAATAAAAGTGAATGGCCACGGTAACGCGTGAAAATATCGGTACGCTGCATGATAAAATCACCGTAAAATTGAGCAAGGAGGATTATATGCCTTCTTTCGAAAAATCCCTGAAGCAATACGCCCGCAATGTCAATATTCCTGGTTTCAGGAAAGGCATGGTGCCCAATGCCATGATACGCAAGATGTACGGCCAGAGTCTGTACAACGACGAAGTGCTGCGTATGGCCGGTAATAAGCTGGAAACATATCTCCGTGATGAGAACCTGGCGATCTTTGCCCAGCCTATGGTATTGCCCGGCGAAACCCTGAACCTGGATATGAATGCTCCCGGTGATGTGGACTTTTCTTTCGAGGTCGGTCTGAAGCCTGAATTTGAGATCCCGGCGATAAAAGAAAAAGCGCCGCTTACACTGTACAAGATCGAGGTGTCTGATAAAATGCTGGACGATGAGCTGGAACGTATCCGCCGGCGGTATGGGAAGGTCGAAGATCAGGAAGTGGTATCTTCAGGCGATGATATAATCTACGCTTTTTACGAGCCGGTTGACGCAAGCGGCCAGGTAGCGGAAGATACCGACAAAAAAGAAGATACCGTATTGTTCGAGAAGCTGCCCGTAAAGATGCAGGAACTGCTGCAGGGAAAAAAGGCAGAAGACAGTATCGTTTTTGTTCCTGCGGAGATCGCTTCCGGTGAGGAGCTGACCGCATTCCTCAAGGATCCGCTGAAAGCTACGGAAGATCAGGCACAGCAGCAATACCGGATGACGTTGACGAAGGTAGGCCGGCTGATCCCGCATGAGCTGGATGAAACTTTATTTGCTGCAGTATTCCCCAACGATCAGGTGACATCGGAAGCGGATTTCAAAGAACGCATTAAAGCAGAGCTGGGCAAGGAATACGAACGGATTTCCCGCGAACGGTTCAATAATGAAATTTATGAATTGCTTGTGCACCAGACACCGGTAACATTTCCGGTGGCGTTCCTGAAGCGCTGGCTGAAAGAAGGTCAGGAAAACCCGAAATCGGAAGCAGAGGTAGAGCAGGAGTTCCCGTCGTTCGACCACCAGCTGCGCTGGACGCTTATCTCTGACAAGCTGATCCTCGAGCATGACATAAACGTTTCCCGCGAAGAAGTACTGGATGATATCAAAGGCCGTGTTCTTTCTTATTTTGGAATGCAGGCCGATGAAGATGTAGACTGGCTGGCCGGTTACATGGCCAAGGTGGAGAAAGACGAGAAAACGGTGAACGAAACATATCGTCGTCTGCTGTTCGATAAATTATTCGCATTCCTGCAAACGCAGTTTACCGTAACGGAAGCTGCCATCAGCGAAGAAGAATTTTTCAAATTGCCGGATGCACATGCGGCGCACCACCATCACCATTAATCAGGAATGAAATGCGGAATATATGTAGGGGCGAATAATTATTCGCCCTTATTTTTTTAGGGATGGATAATGAATAATGAGGGATAAGAATTGAAACAGGGCGAATGATTATTCGCCCCTACGGATCTCCGTATTCAATCCTCAATCCTCATTCCTGAACCGCGTTTGCTGCTTTCTGCCGCATCCGTTTTACCCAGCCTTTGAAGCGGAAGCTCAGCAGGCATAAAACAGGTACCAGGATCAGGGTCAGGAAGGTAGCAAAGCTCAATCCGTAGATCATAGTCCAGGCCAGCGGCGCCCAAAAGTCGGCACTGTTCCCGCCGAAGAAAAGGTTAGGGCTCAGCTCACTGAACAAAGCCGCGAAATCAATATTCACCCCGATCGCCAATGGTATCAGCCCCAGGATGGCCGCTGCGGCCGTCAACAATACGGGCGTCATACGGGTGCGTCCGGCCTCTACAATAGCATCATGCGGATCCATCCCTTCTTGCAGCATCAGGTCCATAAATTCCACAAGCAGGATACCATTACGTACCACAATACCCGCCAGCGCTACGATGCCGATACCGCTGATGGCAATGGAAAAATCAGTTTTAAAGATCGCCAGGCCAAGCATCACACCGACGATGCTGAACAATACTTCACTGAGTATGATCACTGTTCTGCTCAGGGAATTAAACTGCAATACTAACAGTAGAAAGATCAGGGCAATCGATATGAGAAAAGCGTTACCGAGGAAGCCCATGGTCTCTGCCATATCTTCCTGCTGCCCGCCCATACGGATGTTGATCCCGACGGGGGCGTTAAACTGCTGTAACTCGTTTTGTATGGCCTGTACCACTTCATTCGGGTTGTAATCAGTCAGCACATTTGACGAAAGGGTGATGATCCGTTTCAGGTCTTTTCGCTTGATGCCTCCGTATGTGGTGGCATAACGGATGTCGGCAAAAGAGCTTACCGGCACCTGGCGTACGACACCGCCCATGCCCATATCGCGGTATATGACCGGCATGTTGCGTACTGCGTCTATGTTTGCCCGCTCATCTTTTGCAAGACGCAATGTGATCGGGTAATCGTCGTTGGCATCACGGAAGCGGGATATTTCCTTACCAAAGATGGCCGTCCGCAGATTGCTGACAATGGTATAGCTCGAGATGCCTTCCATATTCATGCGTTCCCTGTTAAGATCAAAAATGATCTCAGGGTTTTTCGCCTGGAAGTCGCTGCGCAATTCTTCCACACCGGCAATCTGCTTTTCGTCGAGATAGCGTTTCAGCCGTTCGGAGGTCGAGATCAGGGAGTCGAGATTGTCGCCGATGATTTCTACTACAATGGGTTTGGGCAGCGGCGGCCCCGCACTTTCTTTGTCCACGGTCACTTCCGCACCAGGAATGCCCTTTACGGCTTCCCTTATCTTTTCCATGTAGCTGCGGGTGGAAACACCGCCCCGTTCCGAGAATTCCACATAAGCTACCGTCACCTTTCCTTTATTCGGGAACTCGCCGACCTCGCCGCTGTTTGGGTCTACAGCGCCCACGGTGACGTTGGATATGACGGATTTAACCACCGGGTTATATTTCTCCTGTTCCAGATCGATATCCAGCGCTTCGTATACTCTTTTCTCCAGCTTCTGCAATACTTCGTTGGTATGCACCTGGTCTGTGCCCACAGGCAAATTCAGATAAACATAGGTGAAGTTTGGCTGTGCGTCCGGGAAGAAAAGAATATTGGGTTGCCGTACTGCGAACAGTACGACCGCTAAGATAAACACACCGAATGTGATCCCCAGAACCTTCCACGGATGCGCCAGCGACCGTTTCAGCCATTTGGTATACCATGCCTGGAAGGCAGGCCATATTTTGTGCTGGAACTTGTGTATCCACCGGGAGAAAACAAATTTCTCCAGCAGGATGAACAGGTAAATAAAGACAATAAAGTTGCCGACGCCCCATGCGCGGAACAGATAGCATATCAGTGCCAGGGAAAGGAAAATAATAATGATCGCCCGGTCTTTCTTATTGAACCTGCGTTTTCCTGTAACCCGGTTTAGGTCGTACGGCTTCATGAAATCTACGGCAAATACCGGATTTATAATATAGGCTACAAGCAATGAGGCTACCAGCGTAATGATGAGTGTGATGGGGAGAAAGAACATAAATTCTCCGATTACGCCTTTCCAGAAGGCCAGCGGAATGAACGGCATAAGCGTGGTGATCGTTCCGGTAAGTACGGGCAGAAAAACTTCGCCTGTCGCTATTTTAGCAGCTTCTTTGATAGGCATTTTCCCATTGTCGTAGATACGGTGTGTATTCTCAATCACTACAATAGCATCATCTACCACAATACCCAGCGCCAGCAGGAAAGAGAACAGCACGATCATATTCAGCGTAAAATCAAATCCCGGCATTACCAGGAAGGCGATAGCGCAGGAAAGAGGAACGGACATGGCCACGAACAGGGCATTGGTGACGCCCATGAAGAACATGAGGATGATTGTTACGAGCGTAAAGCCGATAATGATCGTATTCACCAGGTCGTGCAGTGTGGTGCGCGTTTCTTCCGACTGATCGCCGGTAATGACAATGCTCAGGTCTTTGGGCAGCTCTGTCTCCTGCAGCTCTTCGAGCAATGTATTGATCTTGTCGGAAGCCTCGATCAGGTTCTCGCCACCGGCCTTGATCACGTTCAGCGTGATCACGTTCTTGCCGTTCAGGCGCGCGAAGCTCTTCTGCTCCTCAAAGCTGTCTTCCACCTCCGCGATGTCCCGCAGGTAGATGGCGCTTCCTTCCTGATTTTTAATGATGATATTGCCGATCTCTTCAGCAGATTTAAACTCGTTTTTTACACTCAGCAGTCTTTTCTGATTGTTCATGGCTACCTGTCCGGTAGTGGCGGAGATATTCTCCATGGCAACGGTGCGGTCTATATCATCAAACGTAAGACCGGCGGCCTGCATCTTAAACAGGTTTACGTTGATCTGTATCTCACGTTCCAGCGCGCCCACCATATCCACCCGCTTGATCTCATTCAGTTCCTCAATCTTATCCTGAATACGGTCTGCATATTTCTTCAGCCGGTTGAGATCATAATTGCCGGATATATTCACGTACAGGATCGGTAATTCGGACAGGTCTATATCCATCACCTCCGGTTCATTCGGGAGGTTCTGCGGCAGGTCGGTACGCGCCTTGTCGACGGCGTCCTTTACTTCCTGCTTGGCGTCATCCACTTTTACATCCGTATTGAACTCTACGATGACAACGGAAAAATCCTGGAAAGAATTACTGGTTACTTTCTTAACTCCTGTCAGGTTTTTAACTTCCTTTTCGATCGGTTTGGTCACCAGGTTCTCCATATTCTCGGGAGACGTGCCGGGATAAAACGTCTGTACGATGATCTGCGGAATCTGTATTTCCGGGAAGCTCTCCTTGGGCAGGTTCATATAGGTCATGAGACCTGCCAGGGTAATGATCACCGTGAGTATATAAACAGCCGTCCGGTTGTTTATGGCCCAGGTGGAAGGTTTGAATTCTTTGAATTGGTCTTTCATATATCGGCGGCAATGAGGTTAGTATGATTAATGGATGGCGATCGGTGTTCCGTTGTTCAGCTCTTCATACCCTTCGGTAATGACTTTGTCGCCGGGATTCAGGCCCGACAGTACTTCTGCCTTTCCATTGGATGTATGTCCGGTGGTAATGATCACCGGTTTTGCCTGGTTGGCTTCTGCGATGTACAGCATTTCTCCCTGTGCGGTTTTCTGTATCACGGATATCGGTACCACAAGCGCTTCTTCGTGCGTGTAGTTGTAGATCTTCATCCGGCAGCTCATGTTCGGGTGCAGCATTTTATTACGTCCTAACGCTACCTGTACCGTGAATCCGCGGGAGACAGGGTCTACGGCCTGTGATACATAGGTAAGCCGGGCCTGGATGCTGTCGCCGGATTCAGGGAATACCAGGGATACCGGATTCCCGGCCTGCACTTTACCCAGGTAGTTTTCACCGAGAGTCGCTTCTGCTTTCAGCTTATCGTGGTTCACCACACGGATGAAGCTCACCGGAGAACCCGGCATAGATGCCTCGCCTTCTTTGAGGTTGACCAGGTCTACCGTGCCTGATATGGGTGAAGTAATCCGGAACATATTCCTTTGTGCAATGGTTGCGTCGTATTGGCCCTGCATGGATTCATAGTTGGCTTTAGCCTGGAGCAACTGTACTTCCGTGCCGATATTCTGTTCCCACAGCTTTTGTTGTTTTTCATACAATGCCTTGGCCAGTGTGAGCTGCGCTGCCTGCGCCTGGAGTTGTTGCTCTACGGCAGCAGCGTCAAGCATAGCCAGCACCTGACCTTTTTGTACTTTTTGCCCCGGACGCACCAGTATGCTTTTTACCACACCCTGCATCTGGGGAGTGGCATTGATATTCTCATCGCCGGTGATCTGGGATTGCACTTCTACGTATGCCCGGAATGATACCGGCTGCATTTCCGTTACCGTAACAGACGTGGTTTTCTTTGCTGTATCCGGGATCTGGCTTTCCAATTGTGCGATCTTCTGGTCCAGTGTAGCCCGTTCTTTTTTCAGGCGGTTGAGTTCTGCTTCGGGGTTTGTTCCCTTATCGCCTCCGCAGGAGGCCAGCGCCAGCGCTGTGATCAATATGTATAAGGAGCTTTTCATAAAGTAAGTATTGCTGTATTTTAAGATTCGGATGTGCATTTGTAGAATTGATGGACGGTTATTTGAATGTTCCCATTGCCTTTTGCAGGTCGGCGTCTGCATTGATGACGTCGAACAGCGCCTGGAAGTAATTGTTTTGTGCCTGGAGCAGGTCATTTTGTGCCTGGGTAAGCTCCAGGTTGCTGCCTACACCTGCCTGATATTTTTTACCGGACAGATCGAGCACGCTTCTGGCCAGCTCCATATTCCTGCTCTGATTCTGGAGTGCAAGCAAGCTGTTGCGCAGGGTACTTGCGGCTTGCCCTGCCTGGAAGTCTATACCAAGCCGGAGATTGTGCATATCATTGCTGGTTTTTTCAATTTCCAGCCTGGCTTGTTTTACCCGGTTCCGGCGCTGCAGTCCGTCAAACAAAGGCACATTCAGCTGTAGCCCGGCCATGGAATAGAATATATATTTTTCATTCAGCAGGTCTTTAAAATTGCTGGAAGCATAGTTATATGCCGCCGACCCGAAAGCTGCCAGCGACGGCAGGCCCGAAAGCCGGTGCCTTTTCAGGTCGTATTCGTTTAGTTTCAGCCGGGTCTGTAAAAACCGGAAGTCTGTCCGGTTGTGGTAATCAACTACGGGATTTTCCGCCAGAGCCTGTGCCTGGAGCAAGGTTTCCTCGATGGCTGTGTCTGTAAGGCGTACCGGCTGATCAATCTCCATGCCCATCTGGTACTTCAGCAGTTGCTCCGTCAGGGTGAGGATATTGCCGATACGGATGCTGTCGGTAGAAAGGTTATTTACCTGTACGCTGGTACGGTCTACTTCTATTTTTTCTACAAATCCGTTTTCGTACAGTGTTTCGATTTCGTGGATGAGCTTCCGGGCATTGTACAGTGAGCTTTTCAATATCCCGTATTGCCTCTGGGCAATGACCAGTGCATAGTAGGCTTTTTGTATGTTATATCGCATCTCTTCTTCTGTGAGCTGCTTCCCCTGTTCTGCCATTTGTATAATGGTATTTCGGGCCTGCAGGGCTACAAATACACTCCCGTCAAACAGGATCTGGGACGCTGTAACACTGGCCGTGTTGCTGAAGCGGGGCATAAAGGTTACCGGAATGAACTTGCCTTGCCCGGCCAGACTCGGGTCCATAAATTCGGCCGGTACAAACGTCTTGAGCGGATCAATATAACCGGTGAATTCTCCTTTGGCGTTTAATTGCGGATAAGCGAGACCGGTTATCTCTGCATTCTTTGCGCGTTGTATCAGTACATCCAGTGAAGCATTTTTTGCCGTAGCAGAATTTTTTATCGCATAGTCCTGGGCTTCCTTCAGGCTAAGCGGAATGGGGGTATCCTGGGCGCCTGCGCTGTATGAAATAAGCATCAGCGCGGCGGTTAGTAAATGGGAAATTGCCGGTTTTATCATTTTGATGATTGCTTTAGATATTGGGCTTTGTATTTCTGGTATAATTTTTCTCCTTTGGGTGTCATGATGCCGTACATGAAATGCTCACTCAGTTCCCGGTTAACATACCGCAGGTCGTGGTGGGCATTCACCAGCAGCGTAGGCTGGAACGCCAGCAATGACGCTTCTATATGAAACCGCGCCATCAGATCGGGATTCAGCCCTGTACGATACAGGCCGCCTTCCATGCCACGGATGATGTTCTTTCGAAGAACTTCTACATCCTTTTCCAGTATCTCCATCCGGAATACCTCGTACGCTTCCGGATAATACCGCTGCAGCTCAAGAAACACCAACGGATTGGTATACTTGTGACTCTGGTCGAATAATTCGATGAGCCGGATCATCTCGTCCACAGCGTTTTCAGCATCTTCAACAATGGCCATACAGCTTGCTACCATGTGCTCCATGTACCAGGCCAGCGATTCGTGAATGACCTCGTTCTTATTGGCAAAGTGTTGATAAAGCGTTTTTTTCGAAATGCCCGCCCTGCGTGCAATATCATCCATCGTGATTGTTTTAAAACCATATTGACGGAATAATTCAGCAGCAGCACCGAGTATCTTTGTAAGTATATCCATAATTACTGCACAAAACTAAGGAAACATTTTTCATAAATAAACGTTTCCTTGGTTTTTTTTATTTTAATCGTGTTACAACTTTCGGGAGTGCGGAGGTAAATCAATTATTTGTTCATTTGGTTATTCAGACCTGTTATAAGAAAATAAACGTGCTGGTTATCATTTGTTTAAGGGCAATTATTTTTTGTCCTGTTGCGAAAAAAAATTATGTAGTAATTTTCCCCCAACAAAATATCTGGAAACGTATGGGTCTGTTTAAAGATTTTAAGGAATTTGCCATGCGCGGCAACGTCATGGATCTTGCAGTGGGTGTGATTATAGGCGCTGCATTCGGTAAGATAGTGTCGGCACTGGTAGATGATCTTATTATGCCGCTCGTAGGGGTAATTACCCCGTCGGGCAAAAAATTTACCGATCAGTTTCTCATACTGAAGCCCGGAGAAAGCGGCGGGACATCCTATCAATCGCTGGATGCTGCCAAGGCAGACGGCGCCAATGTGTTTGCCTATGGGAATTTCCTCCAGACGGTTGTTGATTTTATGATCATCGCTTTCTGCATTTTTGTGATCATACGGCTGATGAACCGCCTGATAAAGAAGAAAGAAGCGGAGCCAGCCCCCCCACCTCCGGGCCCGTCTTCTACCGACAAGTTGCTGATGGAAATCCGCGATGAGCTGAAGAAGCAATAGTTTTGCCTGAAAGCATACAGGTGATATTGCGGTCAGGCATCAGTAAAACTTTGTACATTGCAGTGTCACTATGAATTTTGTATATAATGATTACAGGGAGTGTATACCGGGATTTTTGTGCGCGGAAAAAAGAAAGACACAGCGGGTTTGCCGTATTGGCAGATCCGGATAAAATAGCGCCACCGGATATGACCAGCCTGGCCAGGTTGTGCATGGAAGCACAGGCAGACTACCTGTTTGTTGGAGGGAGTCTGTTGACCGACCACCAGGTAGATGCATGTGTACGGCATTTCAGGCAGGCTTGCAATATCCCGGTAGTGCTCTTTCCGGGAAGTCCGTTGCAGGTAACATCGCAGGCAGATGCCTTGCTTTATCTTTCTCTGATCTCGGGGCGTAATCCCGAGCTCCTGATCGGGCAGCATGTGGTTTCGGCCCCGCTTGTGAAAGCCAGTGGCCTGGAAGTGATTTCCACGGGTTATATGATTATTGACGGTGGTGTGCCTACTACAGTTTCCTATATGAGCGGATCGGCGCCGATCCCGGCGGATAAGCCGGATATTGCTCTTTGTACCGCATGGGCGGGCGAACTGCAGGGGAAGCATGTTATTTATATGGATGCCGGCAGTGGCGCCCGTAACCCTGTGAGCATGGAAATGATCGGTAAAGTAAGCAGTAACATTGGCATACCGCTGATTGTGGGTGGCGGTCTGTGCACTCCGGAGCAGGTATATGAAAGCTGTAAGGCGGGTGCGGATATTGTTGTGGTGGGGAATGCAATTGAAAAAGACCCCATGCTGGTGCGCGACCTCGTGCAGGCCGCACGTGCGGCAAACCTTTCGGTAGAGCGAACAATATGATGTGATAATTAGCTCATGATGGCTACAAGCTGATCCATTTTATTTTATCCAGGCATTTCAATGGATATTTATGTCTCTGTAATCTTCTGCAGCAGATAATCCATGCCCAACAATTCGGCACAGGTCGCTATTGCCGTTATACTTACGCCTAACACACCATGGAGGTTTACGTTCTGGCCTGTCTGCAACAGGTTGGGGATACGCGTACGAACGGCAATGGTCGTTTCTGCAGGACTGTTCACATCATTCATAATCCCATAAAGCGCTCCTTCGGGTGTGTGGGTATAATCCCGGAATGTAAGTGGAGTGGCGACAGAGCGTGCCAACATCTGTCCCCGCAATTCCGGCATATGAGCATACACCCGTTCCAATAGCTTATCGGCAAGCTGGTTTTTCGTATCCATATAGCTTTCACCACGGGGCGCCGGCTTGCCGGAATGATTCGTTGTAGACGACCAGGCCTGCATCTGGCCTGCATCGAAGTAGGTGAGCAGTGATATGCTTTCGGCATAACCGGGGAACGCCGGGTCTTCGGTATTGTACACCGCATATGTTTGCGGCCATGCACCGGATGGAGCCGCCGCTGCCAAGGCATCGTCTGTGGCATGCCAATAGGTGTTGTAGGGGCGGTAGGGGATCTTGCCGGGTGATACTATCAGATTAACCATGAAGGCAGACGGCGTCTGTTTCAGCCTTTGAATACGCTGCCGGTATGCGGGGCGAATCAGCCTGCTTTCCACCATCTGTGTCAATACCGCCGGATGCACGTTGCTGATGAACTGCCGGCCGTAAAACCGTTCGCCTGCATCTGTTTCCGCATAGCGGATTCTGCCATTTTCTTCTGCCAGCCGTATTATTTCCGTGTTCCGGTGTACCACACCGCCCAGCGACTGTAGCTCCCGCCATAGCAGTTTACTGATCTCCGAACTTCCGGGTACCACTTTATGGGCGCTATGGATATAGCTTGCCTGCACCAGCGCGTGCAGGTAGAATGGGGTAACGCCTGTAATGCCTCCGTACAAAAGACTGTTGCCAAGCAATACGTTTCTCAGCCGTTGGTCGGGTATGAGCCGTTGCATGGTTGCAGCAAGCTCCCAGCCGGTTACCGCATCTTTTTCTGCACTGCTGCCCAGCCGTAAATTATACAGGGGAAAACGCACAGATACATCTGACAGGGTGTTGATATAGTTTTGCAGCGAGCTTCGCTCGTGCGGAAAGTGTTTTACTAATTCTTCTATAAACCGGTCGGGACCGGTGGCCTGTGGATAGGAAACGGGTCCATCGTTGAACACGATCCGGTCAAAGCCGTTCTCATCCAGCGATTTCAACTGGAGCTTATCCATGATGCCCGCATAGCGGAATATGCGGTGCAGCGTATGCCCTTCACCCAGTCCGCCAATGTAATGTACGCAACTGTCGAAGACTTTTTTTTGCAGGGAGAAAGTCTGCAGGCATCCGCCGATCTGCTTGTTTTTTTCCAGCACGCAAACTTTCATCCCGGTACGGGCAAGCATAACGGCGCTCAGCATTCCTCCGAGGCCGCTGCCGATGATCACTACGTCGTATGTGTCGGGCGTCCCCATTGCTTAATTAGCCGGTTGGCTAATTAGATTACGGATATCTTCCATGATACGCCCGGCCAGTTGATTGGCGGCCGCTTCATCACTGCTCTCGGCATAGATCCGGATAATCGGTTCGGTATTGGACGTACGGAGGTGCACCCAGTTTTTGTCAAATTCGATCTTCAGGCCGTCTTCTGTATTAATTGGTTGATCCCGGTATTTCTCTTGAATCTTACTGAAGATCTCTTGTACATTGATGCCTGGCTCCAGTTCTATCTTATTTTTTGAGATTGTATAGTGGGGGTAGGAAGCCCGGAGCGCTGTCATCTTCTTGCCCGAGCGTGCCAGGTGGGAGAGAAAGAGCGCGATACCTGCCAGCGCATCACGTCCGTAGTGTAGTTCCGGAACGATCACACCACCGTTGCCCTCTCCGCCGATCACGGCATTGTGGGCTTTCATTTTGGCAACCACATTCACTTCACCTACAGCGCTGGGGAAATAACTCCCCCCGTGTTTTTCCGTTACATCGCGCAGGGCGCGGGTAGACGACATGTTGGATACCGTGTTGCCTTTATTGTACGATAACACGTAATCTGCTACGGCTACCAGTGTATATTCTTCACCAAACAGGCTGCCATCTTCCGATACCAGGCAAAGCCTGTCCACATCCGGATCCACGGCAATCCCCAGATCGGCCTTGGTATTTCTTACCGTGTCGCAAAGCTCGCGCAGGTTTTCTGCAAGCGGTTCCGGATTATGGGCAAAACGGCCATTCACCTCGCCGTTGATCACGGTAACATCGGTTACGCCCAGTGCTTCCAATAACAGCGGCACGTAAATAGCGCCGGTTGAATTGACCGGGTCAACCACCACCTTAAGCTGTTTTGTTTTGATGGCTGCAACATCGACCAGCGCATGGGCCAATATGGCATCGACATGCTTAGGGCCGGCATTGTCCGAGTAGGAGACAGTGCCGAGCTGATCGATCTCTGCAAATTGCAGATCTCCTCTTTCGGCCTGGTCCAGGATCCATTGTCCGTCGGCAGCGCTGAGAAATTCTCCGTCTTTATTCAGCAATTTAAGTGCATTCCATTCAGCCGAATTATGGCTCGCTGTGAGGATAATGCCACCGCCAGCCTGTTCCCACATCACGGCCATCTCTACCGTGGGCGTAGTGCTCAGGCCAAGATCCAGCACGTCAAAGCCCATTGCCTGCAGCGTAGATACGACGAGGTTACGCACCAGCTCGCCGGAGATACGTCCGTCGCGGCCGATGACCAGTTTTCTGTTATCACCCTGTTGTTTCACCCAGGCGCCATAGGCGGCTGTATATTTTACAATGTCGGGAGGAGTAAGCGAGTTGCCCGGTGTGCCGCCTATTGTGCCGCGTATGCCGGAAATGGATTTGATTAATGCCATAGCTGAAAAAAAACTGGTGCAAAGGTAAATCAATTGATAATGAAGCGCATTGTTTTTTCGTATCACGACTTCTGTTTAGAACACGGCGCCTTATTCCCAATCACAGATATTTTCAAATTTTCAAATACTCAAAACTGTCTGATTTTTACCGTAGGTTTGTTACCAGCAATATATGCCCCCAACCATGACGATCACACAACTGGAATATGTCGTTGCAGTGGCTACCTATAAAAGTTTTGTTGCAGCTGCAGAAAAATGCTTTGTTACCCAGCCCACGCTTAGTATGCAAATACAAAAGCTGGAAGATGAGCTGAATGCCAAGATCTTCGACCGGAACAAACATCCGATCTCGGTCACTGCGATGGGGAAATCCATCGTAGACCAGGCGCGGGTCATACTTTCTGAATGTGAGAAAGTATACGATCTGATCCAGCACGAGCAAAACCGGCTGGGAGGGACGTTCCGTATTGCTGTGATCCCGACGATAGCCCCTTATGTGCTGCCCAGTCTGCTTGAGTCTTATACCAAAAAGTTTCCGGACGTGAAGTTACAGGTGCGGGAGCTTGAGACCAACCAGGTGATCACAGCGTTGCAGAAGAATGAAATAGATGCCGGATTGGTGAGCACACCGCTGGAAGAAAATTCTATTAAGGAATACCCTTTATTTTATGAACCTTTCGTCGCTTATTTTTCTCCCGACGAACCGGCGTTGAAAAAAAGACTGATCGTACCGGAAGATATTGCCCTTGATCGTATCTGGCTGCTGGATGAAGGTCATTGCATGCGTAATCAGATCATTAATCTGTGCAGCGATCAGATCCAGCGTCTTCAGGCATCGCGCGCCTTCCGGTATGAAAGCAGCAATGTGGAGACTCTGCGGAAAATGGTGGACAGGAACGGTGGTCTGACCATCCTGCCGGAATTGGCAACCCTTGAGTTTTCGGAAGACCAGATCGAATATGTACGTTACTTCGAGAGTCCGGAGCCTGTCCGGGAGATCAGTCTGGTGACAAACACCCATTTTGTAAAATTTGCACTCCTGCAAAGCCTTATGGATGAGATGCTGAAGCTCGTACCGGAGAAGATGCGTGTACAGAAAAGCAGCCGGAAAGTGCTGCGCATACAATCGGCAAAGCTGTGAACCTGTTATTGCTACATAAATTACAGACATTCTGGTAAATGGAGCATGGCATGATTTTCGGTTGCCTGTGTATGAACTGATAATACGCACTGACCATGGAAAGCACCATCATACCCGAAAACCGGGAAGGCAAGCGGAACGACATCACTTTCGACAAGCTCCTTGACACGCGCGAGGCCGCTGTTGATTGTTTCAAAAGAGCATATAAGCGACTGCAGAATCCGAACATCTGGCAGGAGCTGACGGGTGCTGCGAGCGCATCGGTAACGCTGTTTACGGAAGGAGGAGAGGAAGCGCACCGGTTGGCGCAGAAAGACGACTTCCTCCGGATCGACATCCCTGGTCCGGGGCCGGGAGCGGGTAGCGGTTACGACTGGGTGCAGGTGGTGGCGGTGGAAGACAAAACTGCGGAAGGCGCGGAAGAGGAGCTTTTCGCGATGCGTGCGCAACCTGCGCACGGCCCTGCAGATCTTCGTGGAGACGTGGCTCATTTTTTCGATGCCGGAGCATCCTCTACTTTCGTTGTGCAGCGGCTGGGCAACCAGGTGATCGCCTCCTACCACGGCCGTAATGAACAACCCAATAACGAAACCTCCAGCACAGCCGACAACATTCGCAACACGGTAGTAGCCGCCGGTGCGGCCATCGGCCTGTCTGAAGCGCAGTGGGCAGCATTGATGCGCGGGCTGCTGGAGGAAGAGATCGGAGGGTGAAGTGTTAGGGCTGCTCTTTAAATAACGATCGCTTCCATACGCGCGCCAAGTTCCATTAAATACCGGCTGATGTCGGTAACGAAAGATTCCGGCCCGCATACATAGAAGCGCTGATCGAAATCACCGATGACTTGTACCAGCATTTTACGGTCTATGCGCTTTTCACCGAATCCGATGACACCTTGTTTACTGAAAAAATTGGTATAGTTATTACCCAGCATTTGGGTGAGCTCATCGTGCAGGATCACATCTTCATGATAATGATTGGAATAAATCAGGCCTATATTACGCATGTTACCGCTGTGATACAAGGCGCGGAATATGGCTATGAACGGCGTGATGCCGGCGCCGCCGGCCAGGAATATGCCCGGACCCTTATAATTGATGGTGCCGAATACGTCCTTCATCAATAACGTAGCACCGGCATTGAGCTTGCCCAGTTGTTTGGTGACGCCATTGTGCTCATCGTAAATCTTTATGATAAACTCCAGATAGTCCCAGGAATTGAGGGAGGTAAAGGTGAAGTCGCGCCACTGGTCTTCCCAGCCGGGCAGGTTGATTGCGAGGCTTGTGGAATACCCGGGTATGTATTGGAAATCAGCTGGTTTTTTTACTACAAAACGCTTTACATTGTGTGCGATATATTCGGTGTCTAAAACTTTGACGGTATAAACATCGGTAAGTATGGGGTTTTGAGTCATTCTGGCGTCCATGTGATTCATGATGAATGTAATAGTTTGCTGTGTGGGCGTTTAGCATAAAGACAAGCAGCCATCAGGCAGACTCATAATATACCGAAGCGGTAAAAATAGCCCTTTTCAGGGGATCTTTGCACTTTACAATACTACAATTTTTGGGGAAGGTTAGTTATAGATATGACAACTATATACGAGTTGGGCAGGATTGTCAAAGTGTTTATTAAGTGTCTGCCGCAATAGCCAGTGGCTTCGACCCAACCACGCTGTCTCGGAGTTATTAATAGGGTGTCCCTAATGAATGAGGCAATGTATATGCTGCCCTTTCAGGGCGATGTTGTGGTGTTGATCGTGTTATGCCCAACGCGCTGCGTTGGGTTCTGTATATGTTGCCCCTGCGGGGCGCCCCCAAAGGCTAAAAGCCTTTGATACCATATGTGGTTCGATCGGTTTGTGATCATCGGTTGCACCTCTCCAAAGGCTGAAAGCCTTTGATACATATAGCCCGGGGCACCGCCCCGGCGGCAGGCAAAAATCAGTTTCCCATGCGCCCTGAAAGGGCAGCATAAAAAACAACAGCCAGGGGGAGCCTGTCGAAGCCAATAGCTACATGACCATCACCGTCATTTTTATCATTGTTTTGGGTGTCAAAATGAACCCTCTGGATGACAAGTGTTTTTTAACGGAACTACTGGCTGACCAAAGGAAGATATTTCCTCTTATTGTCGTAGATGATCCAAATGAGGATTGCCCAGATCACTAATGCGATGGGAAGCCCGTCTGGCGCTACAAAAATATGCGTCAGTAATACACCCACCATTACCGGAAAGATGACCAATGTGCCCAAAGCCCTTGTCTTTGGAAACAGGATCAGCAAACCGCCCAGCACTTCGGCAAAGCCGATCAAAGGCAGCAGCCATACAATCTCCGCAAAGGCTGCATCATCCTTTACCACCGCCTCCGGTAGATTGTCCGGCACAGGTATGTAGTTAAGGAACTTGTTTAATCCGCTGTTAATGAGTAATAATCCGAACAGGGCGGATAAGATGTTCAGTATTTTCTTTTTCATTTCAGGTTGCTTTTGAATGGTTAAGTTATCTTATTTTAATCGTTCCAGCACACCTTTCCGTTTGATGATATTCTTATAATCCCATTGGATCTCCCTTGATTTGCCGAACCAGCGTTTCAGGTCTTTGGTATTGATTTCATCGACGGAATTGTAGAAGATGGAAGCATCTTTAAACTTTGCTCCTCTTACTTTTAGCCCTTCTTCGTCAAAATCCGTCCCGCTCCAGAACATCAGCCGGATGCCTGCTTTTTGTTTGCTGTAGCCGGCAATGGGGTTGCCGTCGAGGAACCAGACAGGATGGGCATGCCAGAGTTTGTTTTCTGCTTCGGGCAGGTGTTTGGTGATCTCCCCGGCCAGCAGTGTGCAGATGTCCTTGTCTGCCGGCTCCTGAGCATCGTTGTACGCCAGGATGTCTTTCGCGATCGTATTTGCCATAGCTGTACTATTTTTTCAGGGTGGATAACAACGCGTCGAGCTGGTTCATGCCCATAGTAAAGCCTTCCCGGAAGCCCATGGCGATTATTTTTTCGAGGGTTTCCAGTGTGTCTACCGAGATGGTGATGGTAACGGTGGTACGCTCTGCAGACTGACTGAACACATTTTCCCAGTGCATTCTGGAAAAATCGGTATTGATATTTCCTGCTTCGTCACAGAATGCATCGAGGCCGGCATAGCTTTGCTGAGGATCGATTTTCTCGTAGTCGAACCGGCACCAGTGCGTTTCGTTTTCGGGGCTGATCATGGAATAATGCCATACACCACCTTCACGGAAATCCATGGATTTGGTCTGGTTGCGGTACGGCTGCGGCGCCCACCACTGGTCGAGCAGTTCGGCAGTTGTCCAGGCCCTCCACACCAGGTCTCTGGCGGCATCAAATTCACGTGTTACGTGGATGGTGTTGTTCTCTTTGTTTACGGAGAACTCGAATAAAAGAGCGGATTTCATTTTTTCTGTTTTTTAAGAGTGAGCAATAAATCGTCGAGCTGGCTGAAGCGTGTTTCCCAGATCTTCCGGAACTGTTCCAGCCATTTATCTATTTCTTTCATTTTTTCAATTTCGAGTTGATAGTAGATCTCCCGGCCCTGCTGTTCCGCCCGCACCACATCGCACTCCTGTAAGACGCGCAGGTGTTTCGAAACCGCTTGGCGGGTCATGTCGAAGTGCTCGGCAAGGGCATTGGGCGTCATTGCCTGGACGGCGATCAGTGTAATGATGGCCCGACGGGTCGGGTCGGCAATTGCCTGGAATATATCTCTTCTCATTTTCCTCAGATGAATTTAAGCAACCGTTTAGTTGCAAATATAAATGCAACTTTTCGGTTTCGCAACTTTTTTGAAAAAAATTCTATTCTCCGGGGACCAGAATAGCATATGAGGGCATAATTAGATTTATGTAGATTTATGGTTTTATCAGCCCCAGTTGGATAGCTTTCCGTATCAGCCCCACGGCGTTCTTTACATTGAGTTTGAACAGGAGATTCAACCGGTGATTTTCTACCGCGCTGAGGCTGATGAACAATTTTTTGGCAATCTCCTGGCTGGTCAATTCTTCGGCTACCAGCTCCAGTATCTCTTTTTCCCTGCTGGTTAGTGCAGGTATGGCGTGTTCCTGTGCCCGGGTATCCATAAGCAGGTCGCCCAGCATGCTGTTGCGCAGGGAAGGGTCGATGTATTGATGCCCTCCGTAAACACATTCTATGGCCTCGATGATCTGGTCGGGTTCTGCTGTTTTCAATACATATCCCTTCACGCCGCTCATAAACATATTCCGCACATGGAAAGCCTGGTTGAGGTTGGAAAGGGCCAGAATGGCTATTTCCGGATGTTTGCCGGATATCAGCGCTGCCAGTTCGTCCCCCTGTTTGTCCTGCATCTGCACATCAAGCAGCAGCACGTCGGGCCGCCGGTTTTGCAGGGCTGTCAGCAGTGTCTGCTCATCGGTACATGTGTCCAGGAGCTCCACCTGATCGTATTCGCGCAGCATATTCTTAATCCCGTTGATTACTACGGGATGATCGTCGAGGGTGCTTACTTTTATCTTCATACGCGTTTCTTTTTTTCGTCGGGTAATATTTTCGGGAGTTTGGATTCCTTCCGGCGATGTTCAGATTCGTCGGCTATATGAAATTCTATATAAATATTGGTCCCCCTTCCCGGCGTTGAGCCTATGTGCATATTCCCGTTGAGTTCCTTCACTCTTCTTTCTATACTGTTTAGCCCCATGCCTGTGCTTTCAGTGCTGGTGTCGAAGCCTTTGCCATCGTCCTCGACGGTGATGTCCAGTACATCGCTGTGCCGGCTGAGCTGCACCAGTACTGCATTTGCACCGGCATGTTTCAGAACGTTCTGCAATAATTCCTGGATAATCCGGTATACAGCCAGCTGGAATCCGGGATCGAGGTTGCCGATATAGCCATAGTACTGGAAGTCCATTTTCAGACCTTCGTCGTTCTGGATGCCGCTGCAAAACATACGGATGGCTTCTACCAGGCCGTGACGCAGAATGAGTTCCGGCATCAGGTTGTGCGCGGTCTTGCGGACTTCGGTAATGGTATTATCAAGCAGGTCGCCGGCCTCCTGGTAAATATCGGTACCTGCAACCTCAGGCATCCTTTTTGCAAGGATGCGTAATTGCATCTTCAGTGTACTCAGCAGTCCGCCGATACCATCATGCAGCTCCCGTGCAATACGGGTTCGCTCTTTTTCCTCTCCTTCCGACAGGGCCTGCCAGACGGCTATTTCCCGTTTCTGCTTTTCGGATCGTTGCCGGTTCCGGTAGCTGATGCGCAGGATGATGATGGTGGTAGCTGCAATGATCAGCACACCCCAGGTTACCAGGTTGTTCCTGATGATCTTAGCCCGCTGCCCGGCGATCATCAGTTCGTTTTCTGCAATTTCCTTGTCTTTCTGGGCCATCCGGTATTTTACCTCCAGCACATTAACGGCATTGAGCTTGTCCAGGTTGAGGATACTGTCTTTCAGGGCTGTGGCCAGCTCCTGGTGGGCAAAGGCCTGGTCGTAGTCTCCTGCCTTCCGGTAATACCGGGTCAGGCATTTGTGGATATCCACAAGCTCTTTGCGGGCATGCAGCCTGGTGGCGGTTTCCATTGCAACCGTCAGGTATTCCCGGGCCCGCGTATTATTGCCCGCATTGAGCTCGAGTGCGCCCATGGATATGGCGGCGCGCATTTTCCCTACCGGATAATCAGACGGCATATCCAGCACTTGCCGGTAGCATTCCCTGGCCTGTTGGTGCTGGCCTTTTGCCTCGTAGATCATGCCGCTCAGGTGTATGGCATCGCATTGGGCGCTGAATTGGCGGAATTCTTCAGCCAGCTGGACAGACTGCCTGCATTTCGACAAAGCGTCATCATAAAGCTGCTTCCAGTATAGGATCCGTGCTTCGTTGAGGTACAGATACGATAAATACCGGGTAATATCATGTTTGTAAGATACATCTTTTCCCTGCTGGATGTAGGTGAGCGCTTTCTCCATCTCTCCCATTTCGGAGAGGATAGCGCCGAAGTTATTTGCCGACCGGGCGATGAATGCATAGTCCTTGTTGTTGGTGGCGATGCTTGTTGCTTTGAAGCACCATTCCGCCGCTTCGTCGTAATTGCCTGTATGCAGGTAGATGGCCCCGAGGTTATTGTACAAAGTAGCCAGGCTCTTTCCTTCCGGTTCATTGATGTCGTGTAAATGATTGATGGCTTCGTGAACGTACGTAAATCCGTCTGCATAGCGGGCATGACTAATGGATATAAAGCCCAGTCCGATCAGGCTTTCCGTAACTCCCAGGTCGTATCCTGTTTCCCTGCTTAGCTTAAGTGAACGCTTGTATAGATGAATGGCGCTGTCCGGTTCCTTCCATGACAGGCTATCTGCTTTTGTTTTCAGCCGGAATATCTCTATACTGTCGTCGGGCGCGACAACCGGACTCCCAGTGTTATTGTCGCTGCGGCAGGCATATAAGCTGCATAAAAAAGCACAGCAAATAAGAAGTCCGTTCAGTCCTATGTGTTTCCGTATGATCACAATACGATATTCTGATGGGCAGTTATGCAATTTAACCGTTTATTCTCAGGTTGCTGCGCCGGTCGCCAAAAACTGTGGTTTCCACCATCTCAAAAATTGCTATTTGCACCATTGGCCGATAGTAGGACGAAAAATACCTTTGCTATAGATCGTTTTAAAGCCCTGCAGGCATGGTTATGATACGCTACACTACACAATGCATGTGCAATGTGTCTATTGTTTACTAATAAACATTTTAAAATGAAAAAGATATACATTGACAGGATAGTGCTTGTTTTAGTTTTGATACTGGGCGGCATTACCCTCCGGGTAAATGCCCAGCCTACATTTGAATGGGTGGTGAAAATGGGAAGCACTCAATTTGACCAGAGCTTGAATATAGCAGTCGATCAAAGTGGTAATACCTATACAACAGGTTTTTACAACGGCACAACGGCAACTTTTGGCACGTCCACAATTACCAGTCGCGGAAGTTCTGATGCCTTTCTGGCCAAATGTGATCCAGCCGGAAATTTTCTCTGGGCGAGGACCCTGGGCGGCGACGGTAATGATAACGGTAATAATGTAACTGTGGATAAAAAGGGGAATGTCTATGTGGTGGGCGGCTTTGGCTCTACCGATTTTGCACCCGATGGAAGTACACAAACATTTGCGGCCGCGAGCTGGAATAATGTGTATGTTGCCAAATATGATCCCAATGGCAATTTTCGCTGGGTGAAAACCATGGGAGGCAGCGACGGTGACTATTGTGACGGAGTGGCCGTGGACGATCAGGGTAATGTGTACCTGACGGGAAGCTATAACTCTTCTGATTTCAGCATGGGGGCTGCTTCCAATATACTACCTGCTGCCGTAAATGGAGACGCATACTTGGTGAAGCTTGATTCCAATGGTGACTTAATTTGGGCAAAAAGTATAGGTGGTACGGATAACGACGATGCAAACGGAGTAATTGTGGATGGTTATAACAATGTATACGTAGTCGGCTTCTTTAATGGTTCAGCGAATTTCGACCCCAATGGTACAGCTATGCTTTCGGTGGCTGGAGTCAGCGATATTTTTCTGGCCAAGTATGATACGGCGGGTAATTACATCTGGGCCAGAAGAATGGGAGGCGCCGATGATGAGTATGGCTATGATGTGGCTGCCGACGCGATGGGTAACGTGTATGTGGCAGGCGCTTTCAACGGCACGATTTCTTTCGATGGTACTGCAGCTACCCTCAGTTCTTTCGCAGGACGAGATGGAGTTTTGGTGAAATATGATTCCGCTGGTAATTATGTCTGGTCTAAAAGTATCGGAGGTGCCAACTGGGATGAGATGTATGGTGTAGCTGTAGATGGTGGTAATAACGTTCACATAACGGGAGGATTTCAGGATGCAGTAGCGTTTGGTCCGGGAGTTACCCTTACTTCTGAGGGCGGCGGCGATGTCTTTGTAGCGAAATATGACCCCGCCGGAGATTACATCTGGGCGAAAAATATGGGAGGCACTGGCTTCGACCGGGGGAACGGGATAGCCGTCGATGGTAGTGGCAGCATATATGCTACCGGGTATTTCCTGTCCGATCCGGCAGATTTCAATATAGGCGGCGCCAATGGCCAGCTTAGTCCCGAAGGGGCGGATGGATTTATTGTAAAGTTCGTTTGTGGAGACACTACTTCTGCCCAATTGGTATTTGAAGAATGTGGTGGAAGTTTTACGGTAAATGGTACAGTATATACCGCAAGTGGAACGTACACCCAGGTGCTCCCCAATGCCGCAGGTTGCGACAGTACCCTCACCATTGAGCTTACCCTTAATCCGATAGATACACCCCAACTCACCGTGGATGAATATGAGTTGGGTGTAGTGCAGACATACGATACATATCAGTGGATAGATGAAGACGGGGATATTTTTGGCGCTACAAATCCTACCTACACGGTTACAGCCAATGGTAAGTACTCCGTGAGGACAACTGACGGAAACGGTTGCGAAGCGGTATCCACGATCTACGAGGTCACCAACGTATCTGTAAATGATGTAGCCGGGTGGGGAAGGCATATCCGGGTTTATCCCAATCCGGTGCATGATATGATTTATGTCAGCAGCCCATTGCCGGTAAACCTTTCACTGAGCAGCATCGACGGACGCGTCCTGCTCCGGGTAACTGATGCCGGAACGGTTGATATAGGCAGCCTGGCACAAGGGGTTTATCTGCTGCGGATTATGGATATGGAAGGAAAGCTGATCAGGACAGACCGGATACTGAAACAGTAACGGAAGCTATTTTGAATCAGGAAAAGCGGTTGTCGCCGGGAGGGAGACAACCGCTTTTTTGTGTCCGGCACGAAACGATTTACTTTGCTTACTCACGTTGATAAAGATCAGTTTCCTTAACTTTATCCCAAACTGTGACCCATGAGTAAACGCATGTCGAGAAGAGGGCTGCTGAGAGGCATACTGACCAGTTCTGCTTCTCTGCTGACTGTGCCCTGGCTGGCACAGGGTATGGAACGGATTGAAGCTAACGCAGCAGATCCCGGCGCCATAAGGCGTCAGTTCCCGCTGGGCTTTCAGTGGGAAACCCAGGATCCGTTTCTGTTCTGTGTGCATCACGAAGATCATTTCCCGAAGGGAAATGCGCAGATGGGGCCCGACAAAACCTATTTCAAAGGCAGGCACATGGGTGATGATTTTATCATCAAAGACGGTTTCAGAATGTATCATGGCAAGACCGTTCCGGGTTTTCCGGGCCATCCCCACAGAGGTTTTGAAACCATCACCGTGGTGCGCAAAGGCTTTGTAGATCATGCAGATTCCATCGGCGCTGCCGGCAGATATGGTGATGGCGATGTGCAATGGATGACGGCCGGCAAAGGCGTACAGCATTCTGAAATGTTCCCCCTGTTGTCGGATAAGGCCGATAACCCGATGGAATTGTTTCAGGTGTGGCTAAACCTGCCGAAGAAGCATAAAATGGTAGAGCCGCATTTTAAAATGCTATGGCGGGAGTCTATTCCTTACCTGCGTTTCGATAAGGATAAGGTATTGGTGGAGCTGATAGCAGGCCGGTGGGGCAAGCATCAAGCGGTGCCCCCTCCGCCCGGATCATGGGCTGCGGCTGCAGAAAACGAAGTGCTGATCGTCAACATCAAAATGGAGCCACATGCTTCTGTGACCCTTCCGGTAGCAAAAAATGACATCAACAGAAGCCTGTATTTTTATGAAGGTGGCCGGCTGACGATCAATGACACTGATTTCACTTCCTACACCGGAGTATTCCTGAATGCCGGCGTCACAACAACACTTAAATCGGGGGATACGCCGGTGAGTATTTTTATCCTGCAGGGACGGCCGATAAAAGAGGAGGTAATGCAGTATGGGCCTTTCGTGATGAATACCAAGCAGGAAATACAACAGGCTTTTGAGGATTATCACAAAACGAAATTCGGAGGATGGCCCTGGCCGAAATACGATCAGGTGCATGACCGTTCCAAAGGCCGGTTTGCCCGTCATGCAGATGGCAGGGAAGAGATTAAAGGTGTTTGATGATCATCTTCATTTTTTCGGTGAATTAAATTTTAATACTATTGTACTCCATGCCGCAGGTGAAGCATGCCTGTTGCCTATAATATAATCTCTATGGCATTACTGGAATTACAGCATATCAAAAAATATTACACCAATCAACGCGCAGTTGATGATGTCAGCTTTTCAATAGAGCCTGGCAGCATATTCGGATTGCTGGGTCCCAACGGGGCGGGCAAGACAACCCTGCTCCGGATGATCACAGGTATTCTTTTTCCCGACGAGGGGAGCATAACGCTGGATGGCAAGACCTTCGATCAACGCACCGATATGCAGCATATCGGGTATATGCCGGAAGAGCGGGGCCTTTACAAGAAGATGAAAGTAGGTGAGCATGCCCGTTACCTCGGCCGGCTGAAAGGACTAAGTGCAGCGGTGACGGATGAGCGTATCAAATTCTGGTTCGAAAAGTTTGAAATGCAAACATGGTGGAATAAGAAAGTCAGCGATTTGAGCAAAGGCATGAGTCAGAAGTTTCAATTCGTTACCACTATACTACATAATCCCAAGCTGATCATCCTCGATGAGCCGTTCAGCGGGCTGGATCCGGTTAATGCCAACCTGATCAAGGATGAAATCTTCGATCTTGCACGGCAGGGGCGGACGATCATCTTCAGTACCCACCGCATGGAGCAGGTGGAGGAGATTTGCGACCATATTATACTCATGAATAAAGGGCAAAAGATACTTGAGGGCAGTGTAACAGATGTACGGCAGCAGTTTAAAGAAAATTTGTTCCTGATTGAGCTGGGATCTGTGCCGTCGATCACCGGACAGGATGTTTTTGAAGTAGTACGGCAGGAAGGGACTACGCTTACGGTTAAGATCCACGAAGGATATTCGTCCAATGATATCCTGGGCTATTTTATAGCGGCAAAATCAAACATCCTGTCTTTCCGGGAAATTCTCCCCACACTCAATGAGGTGTTTATCCGACTGGTAACGGATACGCCTGCCGCACGCCAATTCGAAATCGCAGACACCATCTGAAAACGCCCGATCCATGAACAAGACACTGATCATTATAAAAAGAGAATACCTCACCCGTATCCGTAATAAAGCGTTTATATTCTCGACGCTGTTTACCCCTTTGTTCTTTTTCGGCATCATTGCGCTGAGCACATACATGAGTATCAAAAGCACTGAAGAGCTGAATATTGCTGTGCACGACGAAAGCGGTCTGTTTGCCGGTCAGTTGGAAGACAGCAAGAAGATCCGGTACCATTTTGTGCCGAAAGAAGTCTTTGATGTAGTACTGATGCCGGAAGACGAATCCACAGCTTTTGATGGCGGGCTGTTCATTCCGGTAATAGATGTAGACAGGCCTGCCGGCATTACCTATACATCCCGGAAGCAGATGGGGATGATTTCACAGGAAAAGGTAAATGATGATCTGAATGGTGTGCTGGAGCGCATCCGGATGATCCGTGCGGATATCGACACGGTAAGGCTGGCAGCAGTAAAGGCGAATCCTATTTCCCTGGTGCAGAAATCCATTGGTGAGGATGGCACGGATAAAGAGGCCAATGCCGGAGTGTCGCTGATTGCCGGGTATGGCGCCGGGTTCCTGATCTATTTTATTATCCTGATTTATGGCAGTATGGTGATGCGCGGTGTGATGGAAGAGAAGACCAACCGTATTGCCGAAGTGATCGTCTCTTCCGTGCGGCCGGTGCAGCTCATGATGGGAAAGATCATTGGTATCGGCGCTGTGGGTATTACGCAGTTCCTGATCTGGCTGGTGCTATTGGTGGTGGGCTACAGCGTGCTGATGTCGTTTGTATCTCCGGATACCATACAGCAGGTGGCAGATGCGCAGCAGTCCGGGCCGGGCATGGAGGCTGCGCAGCAATTGCAGCTCGCTACGGCACAGCTTAATATTCCCTTATTGCTGGGCGCGTTTCTGTTCTATTTCCTGGGCGGATATTTGTTTTACGCCTCCCTGTTTGCCGCAGTGGGCAGCGCGGTCAATGATGATCCGCAGGATGCGCAGACCATGATGATGCCGGTCACGATGCCGATCATCCTTTCCATTGTAGTGCTCACCAGTGCGATCAACAACCCCGGCGGGCCGCTGGCCTTCTGGTGCAGCATCATTCCGTTTACTTCACCGGTGATCATGATGGCGCGGCTTCCGTTTGGAGTACCGGGCACCGTTCCCTGGTGGGAGCTTGGATTGTCTGTAGTGGTATTGACGGGCAGTTTCCTGTTCACGACCTGGCTGAGCGCGCGTATATACCGCACGGGTATCCTGCTGTACGGTAAGAAGGTGACGTGGAAGGAAATGTTCAGGTGGGCATTCTCGAAGCAGTAAGGATCTGCCGATCTGCCGGCACAACACCAATAAAAACCGGCCAGTCCCGCCGCTATGGATGAAAACCGATTTCTAAGATCACAATTTGTGATCTTAAAGGATCATGAACCTCTGAAGAGGAGCTCCGTAATTTCACCTCGTTCCATTCTTCGCGGGTAAGCTGAAACATAAAATCATCCGGAAAACGTTTCAGATTCCGCTTTACAGCCTGGTTAAATACACGGGTTTCCACCTCATACAACGCTGCCAGATCGCGATCCAGCATTACCCGTGCACCTCTTATTTCGTATATCCTGTTCTGGATGCTTTGAATTATCTGCATAATTGTTTCTTTATTTCAATTTACTGATAACCATTATATTAAAACACTTTTTTACAAAAAGCAGTTATTCCGGATGGAATAACCGCCTTACTCAATATAGATCAACATACATAACACGTGGTCAACCCACCTCCGGCCTTGGAGCCAATGGCGTAAAAAAATGATGGAATGAAGCGGCCAAACAAATCCCTGTTCGAAGAACGCAGCGAAGCGGAGTTCAAGTTTGGATTTGTTTAGCGAAATGGAATCATTTTTTAGCCAATTGGATCCCAGCCGGTGACTTTTTATTCGCCAATCAATTATTTTTCAAAGGTGCTCATGAGCTCCCTACGGTCGGTTGCTTCTTTTTTTGTCCAGAAAAAAAGAAGGTGCAACACACTCACAACACCGACGACACCGGAACGCTCTTCGCAGCAACATCCGCCACGGCTTCCACATCACCACCGGCAGACTGTATCCGCCGCATGATCTTACCAAACATACCATCCTGCTCATACATGATGATCGCCTGCCGGTGCAGGTTCACCCACGGATGACTACCCGCCGAAAGCATTTCCGCCAGCTTATCCGCCGAATACACCAGCAGCCGCACCTCCGCATGATGCAAGAGACGGCGCTCCATCGTGCGGATCTGGTTGCGGTCGCTCAGCAACGGCGCCTCATTGGGCATCACTACCAGCAGCTCGCAGGAGAGATGAAAGTCGGTAGTGTTGTGACCTATGGCCGAGAAATTGCGCCGCAGCGTCGTCGTCGCCAGGCCGCCCAGGTACAGCACCAGCAGCGGCTGTACTTCCCGGGCCAGTTGTTTGCGGATACCGGTCAGCGCTTCCCGCTCCCTGCCGGTAAAATGATCTGTTGAACTTTTAAGCTTCTTCATGTTTTTAGTCTTTAAAAAGTGGAATAATCTTACAGCCACCGTTGCGGGGCGCAGCCGAAGGACCGACACCCGCAGGCGTAAAAGCTGTATGTTACAGAAGAAGAACCTTACCCGTATCCAACCAACGGGCAATAAGACTGAGGGGACGCCTTGTTATGGGAAATAAATAGGCGTGGAGCTCAACTTACCATTCAGAGGTACTGGTACACCCATGTGAGATAAGCGAGCCCACGCCCGGGTCGTGGACTATTTAACTTATCATCTCTCACATTGAAAATTACCAGTTTTCTGAATGAGATTCCAAGTAAATGGCCATTATGTTTTTGTGACGCGTCAGCGACACAAGTCGTTGTATCTGAGTGTAAAGTAACGGAAAGTTCCGTGCATAAAAAAGAACGGAAGGAAAAATATGGAAACTTTATTAAGTACATAGAATTGATGTCGTATATTAACAGACACCTTCAATTTTGAAAATCACCAACGAACGTCATAGATTTCATGCTGCAAAAAGGCCTGATGTACTCACAGAATATTTGCTATCGCCTATTGTATTGGGCTCCAGTATTTTGTTATCTTTAGCGCTAAATATAACCGGGGTTTGAACAAACCGAATTGAAGAAGTTTCGAAAGAGGAAGCATGAGCAAAGAAAACCAAATAGAAGAAACCCTTATTGACCAACTAAAAGGACTTAAATATACCCATCGTCCTGACATAGTTGACAGAAGAACCCTTGAGCAAAACTTCAAAAAAAAATTTGAAGAACTCAATCGTGTCCACCTTTCAGACAGTGAATTTTTAAGACTCCGGGAGGAGATCATAAACCCGGATGTATTCATCGCTTCTAAATTGTTGCGTGAAAAGCAATACTTCCAACGTGAGGACGGAACGCCTTTGCATTACACTTTGGTAAACATCAAAGACTGGTGCAAAAACGATTATGAAGTCATCAGTCAATTGCGGATCAACACCGAAAACAGTCATCAACGATACGACATCATTTTGCTGATTAATGGTCTGCCTATGGTGCAAATCGAATTGAAAAAGCTTGACATTTCTCCACGTAAAGCCATGCAGCAAATTGTGGATTATAAGAGCGAACCGGGTAACGGGTATGGGAACTCATTACTTTGTTTTATGCAGTTGTTTATTGTAAGCAACAGGACTAATACCTACTATTTTTCCAACAATAAAAACCAGCATTTTCAATTCAATGCAGATGAACAGTTTTTGCCGGTCTACCAATTAGCAGATGAAGGCAATAAGAAGATAACACACATACAGCCTTTCACTGAGAAATTCCTGACCAAGTGCACGCTTGGCGAAATGATCAGCAAGTATATGGTATTGGTTGAAAGCGAGCAGAAATTACTCGTTATGCGACCATACCAGATTTATGCGGTAAAGGCTATCGAAGGATGTGTAAAAGAGAATAGAGGAAACGGCTACATCTGGCATACCACGGGAAGCGGAAAAACACTCACTTCATTCAAAGCTTCTACTCTGCTGAAGGATAATCCGGATGTTGAAAAATGTTTGTTTGTAGTGGATCGTAAAGATCTTGACCGGCAAACCCGTGAAGAGTTCAATAAATTCCAGGAAGGCAGCGTGGAAGAAAATACCAATACCGAAACACTGGTAAGGAGATTACTTTCTACCGACTATGCCGACAAAGTAATTGTTACCACTATTCAAAAACTGGGGCTGGCTTTGGATGGCACCAACAAGAAAAACTATAAAGAGCGCTTAGAGCCTTTGAGTGATAAACGTATCGTATTCATCTTTGACGAGTGCCACCGTTCTCAGTTTGGCGATAATCACAAAGCGATTAAAGAGTTTTTTCCGAATGCCCAATTATTTGGATTTACAGGCACACCCATTTTTGATAAAAACTCTACTTATAAAATCAGAGAAGACCAGTACGAGACTTACAAGACCACGGAGGCTATTTTTGAGAAGCAATTACACGCCTACACCATCACAGATGCCATTGAGGACAGAAATGTATTGCGTTTTCACATAGATTACTTTAAAGGACAAGGGAGTCAAGATACTAAGCCCGGCGAAACTATCGCACAACAGGCAATAGTAGAAGCCATTCTTGAAAAACACGATCCCGCTACCAATCAACGGAAATTTAATGCGGTACTGGCAACCGCTTCCATTAATAATGCCATTGAATACTATCAGCTATTCAAGGAAGTTCAAAGACAAAAGAAAATCCAGGATTCCGAATATATCCCGCTCCATATTGCTTGTGTTTTTTCTCCGCCAGCTCAATTGATTGCGAAAGATGGCGACCAGCAAAGTCAGAAAAACGCAGCCGATGTAAAACAATTGCAGGAGGATCTGCAACAGGAAAAATTAGACAACCAAAGCAATCCCGAAGAAAAAAAGAGAGCTTTAACGGATATCATTGAAGATTATAACCTGCAGTTTGGCACTAATCACAACATCAACGAGTTTGACCTGTACTACCAGGATGTGCAAAGACGCATCAAAGACCAGAAGTACAGCAATAAAGACTATCCGCACAAAAACAAGATTGACATTGCTATAGTGGTGGATATGCTGCTCACAGGTTTTGACAGTAAATACCTGAATACGTTGTATGTGGATAAAAACCTGAAATACCACGGATTGATTCAGGCCTTTTCCCGCACCAACCGTGTATTGAACGACACGAAGCCATACGGCAACATTTTAGATTTCCGTTCGCAACAGGAGACCGTAAACCAGGCTATTGCTCTTTTCTCCGGTAAAGATAATGACAAAGCCAAAGAGATTTGGTTGGTTGATCCTGCTCCTGTAGTCATTGGCAATTTCAAAAAAGCCGTAGAGAAATTGGGGGATTTTATGCGGGAACACAATCTGCTATGCGAACCCGAAGAAGTGTATGGCCTGAGAGGTGATGCGGCAAAAATTTCTTTTGTACAAAACTTTAAAGAGGTACAGCGGCTTAAAACACAGCTTGACCAATATACAGATTTAAACAAAGAACAAAAGAAGACCATTGAGGCCATTTTGCCCGGCGAAAAGTTACAGGAGTTCCGTAGCTCATACATAGAAACCGCTAAACAGTTAAGGGAAATACAACGGAAAGAAGGTGAAAATGCACCACCCGAAATACAAGAACTGGACTTTGAATTTGTATTGTTTGCTTCAGCCGTGATAGATTATGACTACATCATGAAGTTAACTGCTGATAATCTGGGAAAAAAACCTGGAAAGCAGAAAATGACCAAAGAACAGGTAAAAAGCTTGTTGAGGTCAAATTCCAATTTGATGGACGAAGAAGAGGACTTATCAGAATACATTGATAGTTTAGATTGGAATAAAGGGCAAAGTGAAGAGGAGCTTCACAATGGTTACGACACTTTTAAAGACGATAAATACAATAAAGAACTGGCTGCTATTGCCCACAAACACGGCTTGCAAACGGCAGAGCTGAAAATCTTTGTAGAAAAGATAATCAGCCGAATGATTTTTGACGGAGAAAAACTTACTGACCTGTTAGAACCGTTGCAATTGAGTTGGAAAGAACGCAGGACAAAGGAATTGTTGTTGATGGAAGATTTGGTACCACAATTAAAAAAACTGGCTCAGGGAAGAGAGATAAGCGGATTGGCGGCTTATGAAAAATAAAAAAGAAATGAGTAATAGAACTCAAATAAGTGTAGAAGCTTTGGAGTACCGTGAGATTTTACATCAAGCGATAAGCCATATTAATACAGCCCGAACGCTCATCGCAAAGCAGGTAAACAGTACCGCAAATTCAGTATACTGGAATTTAGGCAAGCTACTCTTTGAAAAGCAATTAGAAGAAGGCTATGGCAGTGGTGTTGTAAAACAACTATCCATCGACCTCAAAAATGAGTTTCCCGATATGGGTCTGTCGCCTCGTAACCTGTGGGATATGAAGCGGTTTTATGAACGCTATCATTTGGCAGACCCAAAACTGCGACAGGCTGTCGCAGTTTTACCCTGGGGACATAATTTACTTTTAATCAATAAAGTTCAATCACTTTCTGCTGTTGAATTTTACGCCAACGAAGCTGCTGTAAATGGATGGTCAAGAGAATTATTGCTCAATGCCATCAAAATGGATACTTACAGCCGTGCAGAAAACCAATTGAAAACAAACAATTTCAGCACTACGCTACCTGATATAAGTGCCGAATATGCCAACGAAGTTTTTAAAAGCTCGTACAATCTCGGATTTCTGGGCATTACACAACCTGTAAAAGAGCTGGAGTTAGAAAACAGGCTGATAGCCAAGATCAGGGCTTTTGTATTGGAATTAGGAAAAGGCTTTTCATTTATAGGCAACCAATACCGATTGGAATACAACCACAAAGAATACTTTGTGGATATGCTTTTCTTCCACAGAGGCTTACAATCTTTGGTGGCTATTGAACTAAAAATTGGAAGTTTTAAAGCGGAGTATGTGGGGAAAATGAACCTCTATCTCTCCTTATTGGATAAATTGGAAAAAGGTGAAAACGAAAACCCGTCTATTGGTATTATTCTCTGTGCAGACAAAGACCATTTGGATGTGGAAATAGCTTTGCAGGATATTAATAAACCCATTGGTGTAGCCGAATACCAGTTGTTATTACCAAAAGATGAACTGCAAACCTTAGTATTAAACGAAATAAACGCAACAGGGGAAGAAAATGAGTAAGAAGAAAGAATTGATACCCGAATTGCGGTTTCCAGAGTTCAAGAATGAAGGCGAGTGGGCAGAAAAGATGCTGGTAGAAATTGCACAGATTAATCCTGCATCTTTTCATTTACCCAATAAGTTTGCATATATAGATTTGGAATCTGTTGAAAATGGAGTTTTACTTCGGAAAAAAATTATTAGGACGGGTCATCATTGCTACACAGTCGGGGTAACTAAGGGTCTACTAAAGGGTAACTAAGGGTCTGCTAAGGATCAGGCAAAGGTCAAGACCCGCATTTAATGAAAATCACTTAGGTTTGCCGCATATTTTTTTAAAAAACCGGTATGGACAAAACAGCACTCCTCAAAAAGAAAGCAGAAGAAGCATTTCTGGGCGGCGGCGTCAAACGTATTGAAAGTCAGCACGCAAAAGGCAAGCTTACCGCCCGCGAACGCATCCAGCTTTTGCTCGATGAAGGTTCGTTTGAAGAGATAGATATGCTGGTGACACACCGGAACCGTGACTTCGGTATGGAAAAAGAAATATACCCGGGCGATGGAGTAGTGACGGGGTACGGTACGGTGAATGGCCGTCTGGTCTATCTGTTTTCCCAGGATTTTACCGTATTCGGCGGTAGTCTTTCCGAAACCCATGCAGAGAAAATATGCAAAGTCATGGATCTCGCGATACGGAACGGCGCTCCGGTGATCGGGCTGAACGACAGCGGCGGCGCCCGGATACAGGAAGGCGTGGTATCGCTGGGCGGCTACGCTGATATATTTTACCGTAATGTGCAGGCATCCGGGGTGATACCACAGATATCCGCCATCATGGGGCCATGTGCCGGAGGCGCCGTGTATTCGCCTGCTATTACCGATTTTATACTCATGGTCGAGCATACTTCCTACATGTTCGTTACCGGACCAAATGTTGTGAAGACAGTAACCCATGAAACGGTAACGAGCGAAGAATTGGGCGGAGCGCAAACGCATGCTTCCAGGTCGGGTGTCACGCATTTTGCCTGTGCGCATGAAGTGGCCTGTATTGAGCATATTCGTCAGTTGCTGAGCTATATGCCGCAGAACTGCGAAGAAGATGCACCTGTATATCCCTATGAACCGGCTGACGAAAAACGTCCGGCGCTCAATAACATTATTCCGGAAAACCCCAACCAGCCTTATGATATGAAGGAAGTGATCGCAGAATTGGCAGATGCGGATTCCTTCCTCGAAGTGCATAAAGACTATGCGGAGAACATCATCGTAGGGTTTGCCCGTATCGGTGGCAGAAGCATCGGCATTGTAGCGAATCAGCCCGCCAGCATGGCCGGTGTGCTCGATATTAATTCCAGCAAAAAAGGGGCGCGGTTCACCCGCTTCTGCGATGCATTTAATATCCCGTTGCTGGTATTGGTGGATGTGCCCGGCTTCCTGCCCGGTACGGATCAGGAGTGGAACGGCATTATTACGAACGGAGCCAAGCTGCTGTACGCACTGAGTGAAGCTACCGTGCCTAAGGTTACAGTCATTACCCGGAAGGCCTATGGTGGCGCTTACGACGTGATGAATTCAAAGCACATCGGCGCCGACATGAACTATGCCTGGCCTACTGCCGAGATTGCGGTGATGGGCCCCAAAGGCGCTGCGGAGATCATCTTCAAAAAAGAAATTGCTGCTGCCGAGGATAAAGAGGCCAAGCTGAAGGAAAAAGAACTGGAATACACCGAGAAATTTGCCAATCCTTATGGCGCTGCGGCGCGCGGTTTCATCGATGAGGTGATCCTGCCGGAGCAAACCAGGGGGAAGCTCATCCGTGCCTACAAAATGCTCGAAAACAAGGTGGTGACCATGCCAAAACGGAAACACGGCAATATACCGTTGTAATCCGTATCGTCATCCTCCGTAGAGACGTTGTGTGTGGTAGAGACGTTGCATGCAACGTCTCTACGGGATGAACGGATGGCGGATATTTCACCCAAACCCCAATTGGTTTCCGCCATTATCCGGTCCTACAAATCGGCGGTTACCAAACATTGCAACCGTCTGGGCCTGGACATGAAATGGCAGCCCCGGTTTTACGATCACGTTATCAGGGATCAGACGGAATACATGCATATCGCCAATTACATCCTTCAAAACCCTGCCAATTGGAACGAAAATCTATAGAGGTACGATAACATTCACGGCTGCAGCACAAAAACCTTCATCTTTCCGTATCCTTGCAGCAGTTGGGGATAGGGTTGCCCGTTTTCATCGCGGAGCTGGAATGTGGTGTCGGTGTTGTGAATATCTGTCAGGTAGAAAAAATAACGGATGTTGTAACGCTTGAATTCTGCATATATTTCAGCATTTGCATGTTGCGTATTCACCGGCGTGAAGTAATAAGGATTCTCTGAAAAATAGGCCAGTCGTGCTGCCCGCTGATGTGCTTCGGGTGTAAGCGCATTCGTGGCAAAACTTCCTTTAATGCCTTCTGCTTTCAGCATTCCTGCCAGTTGGTATTCAAACTTACCTGTGTTGATCAGTGGCTTCATTTGCCATACCGGCCCGCTCATAAAGCTGATAGCGAAGATGGCGACAGTGAGTCTGCGTACGTGTTTATTGCCCACAAGTGGCAGCAGGTACTGAAGCGCCAGGGCAGCAACGAGCAGGGTGAGTGGATAAGTGTACCAGATATAGCGGGGTTCAAAATTGATCAGCAGAAAGCCCACCGGGAAAAGCAGCAACGACAGCGCCACTATCCGTATCCCGGGCGGAAAGAATTGCCGGAGCCGGGTGGGTAGCACTATCAGCAGGCTGAGCAACCATGTGGGCAGGACAAATGGTGAAAGCGCATTCAGGCTGTTCACCAACTTGAGTAGGGTATAACCCACACGTACGATCTGCAGTTTCAGATAATGGAATGATGTGTAGAAGTGCGGCGTGGCGCCATTCACATAATAAGGGTCTTCCCAGTAATAAGGGCTGTCGCCGTAAGGTGGCGGCAGAAAGTACACAATGTCTTCTTTGTAAAACGGTTCTCCGGTGAGGTACCAGGAAAGGTTCAGTTGCCCGGCGGTGGCGGTCATCCATGCGCCGTATTTTTCATGCAGCAGGTATATCCACGGTGCGCTGATCACCAGCAGCGTGAGCAACGAGGTCACTACCATGCCGGCAAATGCTTTGCGCCGGCCTTTTTCCCATGCTCCCATTACCAGGAAGCCACAGCATACCGTATTCAATATGAAGAATGAAAAACTGTACGCCTTTGCGAAATACGCCAGGGCCCCGGTGATGCCGTACAATACCCAGTAGGCGCGTTTGGTACGGAAAGATTCCGACAACATGATCTGCAGTGAGAGCAGCAGAAAGAAACATTGCCACAGGTCTGCAAACGATTGCAGATATACGGCCGATGCGAGGAACACCACGAGAACAACATGCAGCCACCGGCTCACCATCGGCAACAGGCTAAACCGGTTGAAAAGACGGCTGCTGGCCCATAGAAAACCGGTTGCCCCGAGCGTATTGACCACAATGGCGGAAACAAAGGCTTCCAGGCCGGATTTGATGCCCAGCGCGGTGAGCCAGCATGCCCACGGGCTCCAGTATCCGTTGATGGCATTGATGAAATCCCCTGATGCATATCGTTTTGAGATCGTCAGATAGGCTACTGCGTCGGGGTCTATGTAGTACCTGCAATAGGGAAATAAAAGCGCTACCGCCAGCCATAGCAAGAGTGTGGCTGCAATCGGCATCAGTTGCTTCCCGTTGAGGTACATGGTACAATATTAATGAACCGGCGGCATAACTGCCAGTTTAAAACCACAATTTTGCCCTGGTTACCGCGTAGAGACGTTGCATGCAACGTCTGGTTACCGTGTGGAGACGTTGCATGCAACGTCTCTACGCCTCTGGTAAAAAAGAACGAACCCCAAAATTGCAGCGCCGGTATACACCAGTGACACCGGCAATACATACCGGGGTGTGCTGATAGGACCGGTCAGCAATGCAAAATAGGCAAGGAATGCCACCACGAATATCCGCACACCGGGTGGTATGCGCCGGCTTATGGCAAACAGTACGAGTCCTGCCATTTTCATCAGATTGAACAGAAAGACAACACCCGCCAGCCATACAGATGGCTGATCTCCGGCAAAACGAATCACCCCGCGCCACCAGCCATATGCCTCTGTATATGCCCGGAATCCTCTCGTCTGGTCGCTGTACAACTGCCCGTACGTCAGCCTGCCGGTAAACAGGTCTATATCCCCTTTCCCCGGATCAACAAAGAACCGTATACTATGCTTCAGGTGATAGGGCAGGTACCCTGCCATATTTTCTTTGAGCAATGCTTTGCCCCGCTCGTTGGCATAGTCATAACGGTCGCTGAAGACAGGCATGGCCGCCATTTTAGCCCGTTCTTCCCGGAGAAATTTTTGTGCTTCCGGGATGCCTTCCGTACTGCTTTTGTAATAGTAGAAATAATAAATAGCGTTGAACGACTGGTTGCTGGTGAAGTGAAATTTGCCCGTCCTGGCTGCATTCCAGCTATTATAACCGATAATGGCGATGATAGGCAGTACGGCCGTCAGCACTTGCTGTGCCCGGTGTTGCAGCACATGCCTTTTCCGGAGCAGGAGGAACAGCATGAGCAGCAGATGTATCGCCGTATAAGGATACAGCACCGGCTTCACGAACAGCCCCCCGATCAGTATGAGGCTCATGCCCCAGGCATATTTTGTTTGCCTGTTTTTGAAAAAAAGTAACAGTTGATGTACATACAGCAAAACGCAGCTTTGCAGCAGGATCTCCGGCTCTATGGTATTGGCATGGATGAACTGAGCCGGCCAGGCAAGCACCAGGAGGATGAACAGCCAGTCGTACCGCGCATGATATCCAAACCGGAATAAAATACGCCGCGCCAGCATGATATTCCATACGGATAGCAGATTCTGGAGCGCCAGTACGATCCAGTTGTTGAGCGCAAACGTATAAACGGCTGTAAGGAACAAGGGATAAAGCGGCGTCCGGAAGGTCATGTATTCCGGCTCTATGGGCATTGCCGGGTTGCCGCTGTAGAAGAAGCCGCTTTCTTTCAGGTTGACGGCGGCATAGATGTATTCAAAGCTGTCGCCGTTATAGATACGTTTGTAATGCAGCGCCAGCAGGAAGTACACGGCATGTACGGCCAGCAGTACGAGTATAAGTGTAATATTTCTTTTGCCGTGTTCCTGCTGCATTGTATGATGCGTATCGTTTACAATGAGTGTCAGATCGTAAGGCCGTTCCATTCCGTTTCCAGCCGCTGGCGGGTATGCGTGTCTGTAAAGTCAAATTTTACAGGTACTACCGATGCATAACCTTCTTTCAGGGCTACTACATCCGTGTCTGTTCCGTTGTCCAGGTTCTGGAATTCACCGATCATCCAGTAATAATCATTACCATGCGGGTCAATGCGGTGATCAAAGCTTTCAGCCCATTTTGCGTACGCCTGACGACACAGTTTTATTCCTTTGAACTCGTGCTCCTTTACTGCCGGTATGTTTACATTGAGCAGTGTATGCGGGGGCTGTGCTTTTTGCAGCATCTGTGTGGCCACGGCTCTTGCTACCTTACCGGCTACAGTAAAGTCTGCCTCAAAGGTGTAGTCCAGCAACGAAAAACCGGCTGAAGGGATGCCTTCGATCGCAGCTTCCATAGCGGCGCTCATGGTGCCGGAATAGATAACGTTGATCGAATGGTTGGCGCCGTGGTTCACTCCGCTCACACAGAGGTCGGGCTTCCGTTTCAGGATAATATCATTGGCAAGCTTCACGCAATCTACCGGTGTGCCGGAGCATTGCCAGGCTTCTATGCCCGGGAAAACATCTACTTTATTCAGCCGGAGCGGGTGTCCGATGGTGATAGCGTGCCCCATACCCGATTGCGGGCTGTCGGGTGCTACGATCACAATTTCTCCCAGGTCTTTCACTGCGTTCACCAGAGCTCGGATGCCCGGAGCCGTAATGCCATCATCATTTGTCACTAATATCAGCGGTCGGTTATTTTCCTGCATGCCGCAAAGGTATTAAATTAAAAATGCTGAACAGACGCCCTGCAGGGAATGTCAGATACACAGTGGCGCCCCGGCTGGGCTCGGCGGTACTAAAAAAGCATGCATGACAGACAGGCTATCATGCATGCTTTAATCTTTAGTTTTTAATCTTTAGTTACTATCCATCTTGATTAATTTCCCTGTCTTAAGTAATTTCCCTGATGCATCGCTTAAGCTGACAACGTAGCTGCCTGCCGCCAGACTGCTGATGTCAATATCCTTTACCTGGTCTATTTGCAATACCATCTTTCCATCTATGCTATACAAAGCGATATTGACAGCAACAGGAGCATCGATATGCAACATAGAAACTGCGGGATTGGGATAAAATTTAATTTCTCCCATCGCACCACTTAATGCTATGCGGTTTGCGTCTGTCAGATTAACGGTGTCGGAAATATTGGTACAGCCATTAGAGTCGGTTACGGTAACTGTATAGTCACCGTTTTTTGTCGCTTCATAGCTGGATCCTGTAGCTCCGTCGATACTTTGACCATTATGGTTCCACTGATATGACGCAAAATGTGTTGTACTCAGCGTTTTTCCATCCGGCGCAATGTTAATTACAGCCTGTGGCAGCGGATGTACCGTTACTATAACTGTAGCTGCATTTGTACAACCATTGGTATCGGATCCTGTTACGGTATAGGTGGTGGTGGCAGAAGGAGTAGCGATGACATCGTTGCCCGTTGCTGTATTTAAGCTGCCGGATGGACTCCAGCTGTAAGAGGTAATATCTCCTGAAGCTGACAACGCAGCAATATCACCCATGCAAAGTGCGGTATCAGCCGGCGATATACTAACTGCGGGCAGTTGATGCACTGTCACAACCTTTGTAATAGTACTGGTACAATTATTGGCGTCTGTGCCCGTAATGGTATAGGTTATTGTGCTCGTTGGTTTTGCTGTCACACTGCTGCCGGTAGTAGCACTGAGGCCGGTTGATGGAGCCCATGTGTAAGATGTAGTGCCGGTAGCTGTCAATATAGTGCTGTCGCCAATACAAACAGCGGCAGTATTTGGTGATACCGTAAAGGCAGGTAATTGGTTGACAGTAACCGTCACGCCTGCAGAAGACTCGGAACAGGCGCCAGACGTAACAACCACCGTGTAATTACCGGTAGCGGTAGCTGTATAAGCAGGATTCGTTGCTGTGTTAATGTCCAGACCATCTTTTTTCCATTGATAGGTCAATCCGATTCCTGTGCCGGTATTTAATACAACATTATCACCGGAACAGAAAGTTGTAGGCCCCGCAGGGGTTACTACAGGCACTGCCGGTGATGTATTTACCGTAAGCGTTGCATTGTTGGAAGTGGCAATACCACCGCATGGAGAAGTGACTCTTACAGAATATACGGCAGCATCACCCGGCGCCGCATTTGAAATAGTATAACTGCTGCCCGTTGCAAGATTGATGGGAGAAGCCCCTTTATACCACTGGTACGTAAAAGCCGTACCAGGCGCCCCTACGGTAAAGGTAACGGGTTTACCCGTACAGACCGCTTGCGTAGCCGGATGCGTATTAATAGTCGGCACACTTCCTATGCTCACAGTTGCATTGTCAGATGTTACTGATGTACCGCAGCCGTTACTGACAACAACATTATAGTCGCCTTCATCTGCGTATTGTGTGCTGGGTATCGTATAGCTTGATGATTGCGCGCCAGCTATCGGCGTAGTGCCTTTGCGCCATTGATACGAAAGACCGGTCCCCATGGCAAATACATTTAATTGAACACTTCCGTTGATACAAACAGTCTGTGTGGCAGGTTGTGTAGCAATGACAGGTGCAACGCATGGAATGCCTAAGGTATATTCCCCGTCAATATCTGACACTGTCTGTCCTGTAGCAGGTACATAGTATAGCCCCTGGCTGACAGTTGTAGCTCCGGTAGTCGGATATGTCCATGCAGCATTCCGATAGCGTGCCACTGCAAATGTATAAGGGTTCATATTGCCGACATCAGCTGCGCCGCAGACAAAGCTGATTTTTATGTCCGAAGCGACAACATTATTTGCCGACAGTGTATAATAGCGTTTAATGGTCTGCAGCGGGTCAAGTGTTATTGAAGCCATGTTCGGATGGTATGCGCCTGTAGTGCTTGCCGTAAGCGTACCATTGGTACTTGTAAAGGACGCAGCGGAGAAGGTTATGGGTGCGTAGGTTGTAGAGTCGCCTATGCCAAATGTAGTACCGCTGACCAGATTTACCGTCTTGGTGTACTTTCCTATCACCCAGCCGTCTCCTTCACTTCCACTGTTAGTTCCTGACGCTGAATTATCCTTTAAGGTGCTGCCGCCTGCCATATATATTTTACTGGGCCTGCCATTGTCCGAAAAAAACTGAAGCGTATTTGAATAGGAAAGATCACTGTTGAATGTAACGCCATTTGCATTTATCACATTAATGCCATAAAAGTTAGCCGGGATAGCAGGTGGAGTTACACCGTTACGGATCGTGCCATAATTATATACATTTTGCCATTGGGTAGCTCCGCTTGCTACTCCGCTTGCGTAGTTGGCAAAATACAATATGCCCATAAGCGTTAATGTGCCGCCGGGATTAACCGTAAGGTTGCCATTCAGATATAAATGGTTGTTAATGTAGCCATAGCGATATTCACCGCCATTATTAACTGTAAAATCGCCTAACACACCTATCGGTGAAGTCTGACCAGTGCCCGCAGTCTGACCGATTACATAGCTGTTAGCAGCAGCGCCGCTATTAATGACCAGATTCCCAAAGGCGAATTTGGCGGCCAGGACAACAGCGGTATTAATGCCAAAGCCACCATTATTAGGCCCCGGGTCGAGAGAGACGCCATCGCCCATTCTGAAGGTATGGTTTGGACTTGCATTTACGGACTGCGCAGGTGTTACAGAATATTCAAATGCAGTAAAGCCAGCCGGATGCGGATCGGTAATAGTAAAAGTACCGCCCGTAAGTACGAGATTGGGCGACTTAAAACTAACTATGGACCCGTTTGCTGCACTATTGGCAATCACGCCGCCGGCGTTACCGTCTACTGTTATGTTACCGTTGCTTTGACTAAAAGCGGAACCAGCCACACAATTCAAATTGCCATTAATATTTAATTCGCCCCCGTTTACATTCAGGATACCGTTGTTGGTAAATGGTTTATTATTATATCCGGGTGTGGCGCCAACGGTAAACGTGCCGCCATTGACAGTTACGGTGCCATTATTTGTAACACCATTAGCGCCGGTGCCGCCGTTTATTTTTAACGTGCCATTATTTACCGTTATGTTGCCGGCATTGATCAGCGCACTATCAACGGTGAGCGTATGCGCAGCATTATTTAAGACTAACGATCCGCCTACAGCAAGAGATCTCACGGCATTGGTGCCTGCATCTGCCGTGACGGTTACTCCCGGATTGATCACTGCAACATCTGCTATCGTTGGTACTATTGAATTATACCATGTGCCGGGATTGCTCCAATTCCCGTTGACAACAGCCGTCAGCACATTTTTCATATCTGCACTGGCCGCACCGATATAAAAATCACCAGCCAGATCCGTTAATGCTATACCTCTTCTCTCTGCGTTGAAATTGGGAGTTGTACCTGAACCTGCAAAATGAGTGCCTACTAATGTAGACAAACGCATCAAACGCAGATTAGTACCGCTTGTCGCATCTATCAGATATCCTCCTGTAGCTTTTATGCCCATAGTAACGCCGGCGGCAACAGCAAAACCATTATCGTATGAAATGTTCCATGAAGAATTAGTGCGAGCCTGGATCGTATATCCCCCGTCCATTACAGATAAGCCGGTTGCTAATCCAATACCGGGAGAATGCCTGACAGTTATGGTGCCGGGTGTTGACACAGCGCCGGTACCGTATATGGATACGTTCCTGTTAGCTGCGCCATAGGCCAGGGGGTAGAACCCTACACCTGTACCTGCAGTTGTAGGCAGGGAAGTGTACCAGCGTGTCAGCGCCCCTCCCGGCGACACACGTATACTTCCACCAGGGGCGCTGATAGTACCCA
Source organism: uncultured Chitinophagaceae bacterium (assembly GCA_964527735.1). Taxonomy (GTDB): domain Bacteria; phylum Bacteroidota; class Bacteroidia; order Chitinophagales; family Chitinophagaceae; genus JBEBVQ01. The sequence goes on from CAZGPG010000001.1 coordinate 279,463, forward strand.
CAATTGCAGCAGAACTGCCGATTGTCAGTTGGTTGTTTGCAATATCCAGGTCACCGGATGTAATCGTAAGCGTACCGGCTATTGTACGATCAAAAGGCATGGTGATAACATTACCCTTCCCGATATTAATAATAAGACCCGGCAGATTGGCAGCCGGGAATACGGCTGCAGTCATGACCCTGTCGCCTGCCATATCATAAGTTAGCGTAGCGCCCGTTGCATAAGAAAGCGCCAATGTTGTATTAATCGGGTTAGGGGCAAGGGTGGATATGCGTATGCCACCGCCATTGTTCAGGGTAAAAGCAGAGGTAAGTGTACCGCTGCCGGTAAGATTAATACCATCACCATTTGCAACCTGCATTATTACTCTTCCCGCAGGCGCCGCGTCTGCAAAATTCACATTCTGAGGACCGCCGGTTCCAATAAAAGATATAATAGACGGGCCGCTGGTATTTGACGATTTTATAATGCCACTCGTTTGGTTGAAGGTGCCTGCAACGTTAAATACCTGCGAGTTTGTGGTATTGCCACTCGACAGATCAACAGTCCCTCCCGTTTGCGTGTAGTTATTAACCGTTCCCGTATAGGTGTGTGTAGTTGCAAAAGCTATTGCTCCTGTACCGGTAGCATTCACAGCCAGTGTCCCGTTAACCCTGAACCCTGCAACCAGTATGAATTGAGTCGTACTCGTTTGCAACGGACAGTTGTAGGTCACATCATTAAAAGTTTGGGCCAGTCCGGATATTTGTCCCAGGGCTGTTGTAAACGCAGTGATCTGCATATTGGATGAAGGGGCCCAGGTAGCCGTAGGTATGGTATTGCCTATTGCTGTCGTATACTTATGAATGTAATTGCCGGTTATTATAAGATTTTGAACTGTGCTTGTAAATAAAACAGTCTGAAAAACTTCTGCTCCGCCCGCAGCAAGGGTACCGCTTACGGTAGTAATGCTATTGGTAAAATTGATCTTACTAAAATTAGCTGTAGCGGTACCTGTGTTTGTCATTATCTCCAGGGTGCCTGCTATTCTGTTGGTACCGCCATTGCCTCCGAATGCCAATGTAAGAGATGTATTGCCGTCCAGTATTAACGAGCTGCCGTTTCCGATAAATAATTCATCTGTGGCGGGGTTATTATCGGACATGATGGTAAATGTGCTGACTGCGGTTGAACGAAAGTGTACATTAGTATTGCCATCCACCATCAGGCGCCCCACTCTTTGCGTAGGTACATTTTCAGCAGTATCGGCCAAGCCATTATTAAAAACAAGCAAGTCATTAGGGTCTGTAACTAAACGTGCGGGTGTCCAGCTGGCCGGATCCTGGAAATCCGCGCTTGTTGTAGCGTTCCATGTATAAGTAGCCGGAGATGATGTTGTCCATACCGAATTTCTCAACGGGTTGGTTGTAAAGTATGCAGGAGCATCAGCGCACATTATATGGCTATACGGAAACACCGTGTAGGTGTAATTGCCCGCAGGCAGCAAAGCAGTATCAACAAATGTAGTAGACAATCCTACCGATACCACGGTCCCGTTTCCTATTACGTCGCCTTCGCTATACATTGTTCCGTTTGCAGGATTTGTATTGAGCGTGCCAAGTCCTGGTGTCCTCACTACCAGGTACCCTTCCGCAGTAGACGACGCGGCTGTAAAGCTTCCTGCTACAACACTGTATGTAGGTGTCAAAATTAAAGAAGTAGGGTGTGCTGTAGGTGCAATACATGGCAGCAGATTGTCCACGCTTATATCATCAATATAGGTGTCTGTGGCAGATGAATTATGAGAAGTAGCCTTGATTGTAATATAGTTGGTGGCCGTGTTAAAAGAATCCGGTATCCGGAAGGAATATTGATACCAGCCATTTACGCGGACCGGCTCGATGGGCGTCGAGTTAAGATTACGGCGAATAGTGCCCAGTAGTGCGCCTCCGTCAGCCTGCGATGCAGTATTTACGTATACCATTACTTCCTCACTGCCTGTTGCGGCAACCCGGTACATCCAGAAAGACACCTGATAATATCCTGAGGCCGGAGGTGTAAAGTTTAATACGGGCGATGTCAGTTCCGTATTGTTATTGTTAGGTAGTTTGGAGGTATTATAACCGGCCATCCAGCTGCCGCTGTGCGCAGGAGCAATAGTACCACCCACACCGCATGGTTTACTGTTATGCGCCACCAATTGCCATTCAGTGTTTGCCTGGCATGTACTTTCTTTGTTATTACCACTGACAACTTTTCTTATTGTCCAGCCGGCAGGAGGGAAGGTGCCTGATTCAAAACCTTCTGATAACAGATTAATGGCGGTCTGCCCATTACTGCGCGAGCCACAGGCAAGCACTATAACGGTCAATAGCAACGTAACGATCTTCTTCATACAATAAATATTAAAAAGTTTACCTACTCTGTCAGGGATTTTCGGTATCCTCCCATTTACAATTCTTGAATCAAAGGCGTTCTGATCACACCCTCAGTATCTTTTTTTATTGCTCATGCCTGAGCAGCTATCGGGCCGGGAATATCATCAGACTATCTTATCAATGTTATATTTCCCTTGTCAAACACAGACTTCCCTTCAATGCTGTACTGTAATGCGTAAACAAATGTACCCATAGGGCAAGGGGCGCCTTTATGCGTTCCATCCCAGCCGGTATATTTATCATTAGTCGTAAACACATTTTCTCCCCAGCGGTTGTATATGCTCAGTTTAAAATCAGTTATCAGGTCAATGTCTCCGCCCATTCTGAGTATATCATTTTTACCATCGCCATTGGGTGTAAATGCATCGGGCATCCATAATACATAGCATGATATCTGCGTTACATCAATAGTATCAGCAGTGGCACCGCATCTGTTGATGGCATTCAGATAATACAACCCGCCTTCGGTTATGGATATTTGATTACCGGTACTGCCATCTGACCATAGCAAAGCATCTTCATTGATAAGATGTCGCGGCTTCAGCACAAATGGCGTTTGCGGACAAACAATAGTATCATCACCTAACACAACCGTAGGCAGCGGAAAATCATTCACCAGGATTGTATCACTGCCTGCACAGGAATATTGAGAGGTAACCTGTACCCAATATTTTCCTGACCGGGTTATTGATAGTGTTGCAGTGGTGTCTCCACTACTCCATAAATAATGGTAGCCTTCACCCGCTGCATCCAAAGTGATTACCTCCAGAGGGCATATACTTGTATCACCTCCCATATTTATAACAGGGTTGGGCATAGCCTTGATCATTACAGTATCCTTTGTCACACATGGGCCGTAGGAAACCGTCATTACATAGCGCCCGCTTGATGATACATGTATATAGGGTGTTATGCTGTCGTTGTTCCACTTGTAAGTAGCATCCGGTATAAAATCTCCTATTTGCAATGGTGTGGCTTCGCAAATAGTGGTATCCCTTCCTATATTGACATGCGGTGCGTCTATAATGTTTACTTTTATCGTATCTGTGTAATAAACACAATCCCCTTCTCTGACGACCCAATAAGTGCCGGAATCTCTAACAATAATCTCGGAAGAAGTATCACCGGTATTCCATAAAAAAGTATAGTTATTATCGATGCTCCCAAAACTTTTTAATTTTAAAGGGAGATTATTCCTGCATATGCTTGTATCTCTTTTTGTTGTTGAGTCGCCAATGTCAATTACACATACATCATCAAGGAAAAAATAAGCCATGGGCTTGGTGAAGGGGTTATTCATGTCCCCGCCAAAACCTCTGTATTGAAGATTTAAGGGTGAGCTCCGCATATTCCCTAAAGTGATCCACTGTTCGCCGCCAGTGGCTGTATAGAGGCCCCGTACTTTTGTCCAGTTTACGGTATCGACTATATAATTTCCCGGATTATTTTGAATGTCGGGGGTTTGATGGATATAAAAATTGGGAGAGACTCCGTTAGATTGCGGCATCGTGGTCGTTAAGAGGGCGCCAAACTGATCTGTAGTATACCCCCAGTATCCTGTTTTATTGTAAGCGCCTCCCACCTGTACAGGTCCGGGTTCCGCCAGATTGATATAAAAGCTGACCAGGTAATGATGTCCTGCTATCAAAGGAGCCGTTAGTTTAGATGTAACATACTCACCGTAGGTCGTCTGCATGGGTGGCACAGTTTGGAATAAACCTACAATCATACCTACATACCCGTTTCCCGTACGGGCGTATTGATAACCTATGGTATTATAAGGAATCCCGAAAGTTTCACCAGGAAATCTATAGGTTGTGCCGGCACAGGTATTAAAATAATCCGGCGTAGTTTGAACAGGGCTTACCCAATCTTTTACTGTACTGAATGCAGTATAATTGGGGGAGTAATCAATTGAACTGAAGTTAGCAGGGCACCCGTTATAGTTTTCAAATGAGGGATTGGGAACCAGGTTCTGTCCTGATACAACACCGGCTAAAGAAAAAAATGCGATTACAAGGTTTATAAAATATTTCAAAACTCAGCAATTTAGTGTACAACCCAGGCATCAATATGTTGACTTTCCGATGCTTACCAGTATAGTGTTTCCTTTTTAACCAATGGCTTTTTTGCGAATGCGCACAAATGCTCATCTAAAAATTTGAATGATAAAAGTATATAACCAGAAATCCGCAAATAAGACCCCATATCCCCATTTTTTTTTCTATCATGTGATATGTTAAATCAACCATGCTTTTGCATGTATATAATCAGCCATTAAGTTAGTATTCTTATATTTACATGAATCAATGCGTTGCTAAACTCCTTCTATGCATTTTAAGAAAAGGTTTGCTGCATATTTTATCATCAACTTAATTGTCTGGTCACTTTCTTCTAACGCACAAATTCCCGGAGAAAAGTATTTTGAAATTTCCAATGCCAGTACGTTGGCGGATACTGCTTCCATACAGAATCAACTGGCATACGCAATAAGGATATCAGCAGGTAATAAGGATAGCGCTATCATAATTTTCAAGGATGTATGGGAAAAAGCAGACTTCCTGAATCATAAGTATATAGCGGCAACAGCATTAGGGAATTTAGCCGGAATGTACGCACGTCGCGGAGATTATGACTCCAGCATATATTATTACCGGCAAGTGTTGAAGTATACGCATAACTGGACACATAATAAGTCAGTATTAGCGATGATATACAGTAGCATGTCTTCTACATATTATTACATGAATATGTATGATTCAATGGCATACTACATCTATAAAGGCGAGCAGGAATTATCAGCATTCAGGATCAGCAACCAGGCAGACGTGCAAAATGTGATTGGTGTGTATAATAATCTGGCTCAGCTTTGGTGTTTCATGAATGATAAAGAGAAAACAATATACTATTGCCGGAAAGTAATATATATAGCAAGCAAGTACCGGGATCTGAAAGGACTGGGAATGGCATACCTCACTATTACGGATTGGTATCTAAGGCAACAACAATGGGATAGCGCAATTTATTATAATCAGCAGATAGCAAAACTATCTATGAACACAGATATTGATATGGTGCTGGCCGGTAAGTTTAATGAATCCTATATCCTTATACAATTGGGAAGCTATTCAAGTGCCATTTCACAATTGAAAGATTTAATTCAGCTGGCTACCAGGTATAAGGAACATGCTACGGTAATTGGTGCATCCTATAACCTGGGAGACGCCTATTTTCGTAACGGCGATTATAAAAAAGCAGAAGCAATTCTGACACAAACGATCGCTTTTGCAACCCGCAATACTTATAGCGATATCAGGTCAACCCATAAAGCGTATCATAATCTGGCAGATATTTATGCAAAAAGCAAACAGTACCCCGAGGCATACCTATATCAGCAAAAAGCGATAATTCTCAGAGATAGCATTGTAAAGAAAGACAGGCTTCAGAGTATATATGCGCTGGAAACTAAGGCGCGTACCGCTGAGAAAGACAGGGATATTGCAGAAAAGCAACGACTGCTCGATAAACGAGAAATTCAAATTAAGGAAAAGAATATCTGGATAGGTGTTATCTCCGGTAGTGCAATTCTTCTAACCGGCTTGCTGGGCAGCCTGTATGGAATCAACAAGCACAAACAGCTGTTGCAGACAAAAAAAATACAGATTCTGCAGCAAGAAAGAAAAATAGAGCAGTTGAACTCTATTATGCAAGGGGAGGAAAAAGAAAGGGCACGTCTGGCGAGAGAACTTCATGACGGGATAGGAGGAATGATTGCAGCGATTAAAATGAATTTCAGTACGTTGAAAAATCAATGCGAACCAATATTGCAGGAAAGTGACCATGCTTCCAGGCTCGCCGGCTTTAACTCGATATTGGATATGCTAACAGAAACAAGTAATGAAATACGCGAAACTGCACATAATCTGGCGCCAAATGCATTAGCACAATATGGACTGCTGGAGGCTTTAAAGCTGTATTTTGACAAAATAAACAATAGCGACCAACTGTATATCAAATTAGAAGCGGAACAAGATCTGGAAGGTTTGGACGAGTCCTTTCAGCTTAATTTATATAGAATAATACAAGAATTAGTACAAAATATTATTAAACATTCCGGCGCCAACAATGCTTTAATACAAATAAGCCGGACAGAAAATTTATTACATATTTTTGTACGTGATAATGGGAAGGGAATCAGTGATACTGATCCCACAGGTATCGGGTTGCAAAACACTCAGTTACGGGTAAAAGCCTTACAGGGTGAGATATCAATAGAATCAATAGAAGAGCATGGCATGTCGGTGAGCATGAAGTTTAATCTCAAAAATCTAACAAATCGTTTGTATGAGCATTCGGGTATCGATAGCTGATGACCACAGCATGATAATTAATGGTATTAAAAACATGCTGGCTGACAATGAGTCTATCACGTTAATAGGGACTTATGCAAATGGGGAAGAGCTGCTTAACGGCTTACAGACAGACGTCCCTGATGTTCTGTTGCTGGACATTCAGATGCCGGATAAAACAGGAGACAAGCTGGCTCCTGCTATTTTAAAAAAATATCCTGCCATACGTATTCTTACATTGACAAATTTTGACAGCATTTTTTTTGCAAAAAAAATGCTGTCACATGGAGCATTGGGTTACTTATTAAAAAGTACAGATCAAGGGACATTAATTCAGGCCATTCAAACTGTCTATCGCTACGAAGAGTTTTTAGAGCCATCTATGAAGCAGCAGCTACAGGAAAGAAACTTGAAGGATATCCGGTCGGGCGTAGAATTTCCTGTATTAACCCCAAGAGAGAAAGAAATTATTCAATTAATTGCGGATGGTTATACAACAAAAAAAATAACTGCAACACTTCATCTTAGTGACGACACTGTAGATAATTATCGCTCAAGCCTTCTTTCCAAATTTGGTGTTCAAAATACTGCATTACTTATTAAAAAGGCAGTATATCTGGGTTTAGTACAGTGAATATAAACATAAGACTTATAACGCTTGTGGCGCCCGGACGTCTTGTTCAGGCGCTGCGTACCGCTTCCATCCACTCGTCCCGCCCGCAATTCGGGCAGTTTGAAAAATGCTGTCGGTTATTGAATCTTGTAGTATAGCCACAGCACAGGCAACAGTAGGCGCCGGTCTCTGGCACTTGTTGCGTTGCTTTCCATGCAGGCTTATCAATGTCCCCGGCAGGCAGGATGCAAAGGCCGGGTTTTACATGGCGCGGCCCGTGAAAAAGCACCGTTATGTCGCCGGAGGTTTCGAAATAGGCTTTATTTACTTCCCCAAGCCCGCTCCGCTTTTACACTTTTGTTGATGAATTTTTCCATCCCCACTTGTATCAGCGCTACGGTAGTCACCGCCGTAATGCCATAAAAAATCGGGATCTCTGCGCCGATCATCGGGTCGCCTATCGCAGAGCCAAAGCTGATGATAATGGCGAGCTCTAAATTGGACAACTGCCCCATACCACGCTTTCCCAGGAAGCGCAATAAGGCTATCGTGTACGCGTACATAATGCACGTGTGGAATATGATTTCCAGCAGGAAGGTCAAAGGATAATTTCCGAAGAAGATCCTATGGAAGTCGAATACACGAATATCCTCCATGCTGTGCTGTTATTGATTGCAGTTGCTAATGCTTTATCTGATCTGCCGGAAGACTCATCATGCGGATGTTACCGTCATAACTCAATTCTCCTGTGTCCGGGTCTGCGTAGGTTGTGACGTTGAGTATAATCTGATCCCGTTGTTCCAGTTCTGTCAGCACAGAGATCAGCTTGGGCACAGTTATCTCAACCTGAGTGGCCAGGTCAGCTATAGGTATGGGAACATGATCTCCTGCATTACCGTAGGTGCGTTTAAGTATTTCCAGCAGTTCGGTTGAGTTTATCGCCATGAGTTCTTTATTGCAGCATGAAATTAAAAAACAGTGCCACCGTGTAAATATTCATTTCCCCCGGCAATAAGTTTCAGAGAGTAGCCCTAAGGGATCCCCGCAGTGGGTTGTTCCTGCAGCACATCTATGATCTTCTTATTGAAGGCCGGCAGATCATCGGGCTTCCGGCTGGTGATCAGGTTCCCGTCGTGTACCACCTCCTCGTCTGTCCATAATGCACCGGCATTCATCAGGTCTGTTTTTACGGAAGAATAAGAAGTCATTTTTCTGCCTTCCAGCAGACCGGTTTCGATGAGCGTCTGCGGCCCGTGGCAAATAGCGGCAACGGTTTTTCCTGATTCCAGGAAAGCCTTTACAAACGCCACAGCCTCCTGGTTTTCCCTCAGTTTGTCCGGGTTTAATACGCCGCCGGGCAATATCAGCGCCTCGTAGTCATCGGGGTTGGCGTCTGCGAGTTGTATATCCACATCTACCTCAATGCCCCAGTCGGTATGGTTCCATGCCTTGAGCTTCTCTTTGCCCGGGGCAATGATGACCGTATCAAACCCTGCGGCTTCAAGGGTTTCCTTGGGGCTTGTCAGCTCTATCTGCTCAAATCCTTCTTCTGTGAGAATGGCTATTTTCTTTTTATCTTCCATGGTAAAAGCTTTTGAATCTGTATGGATACAATTTTTATGCCCCGGCCCGGCGCCCCGTTCTGATTTTTTTGTCATTCCGTCATAATCACTGCTTACTGTCCTGAAATATTTTCCGAAGGAGCAATAATGCCATGCAGGAATGTCATAAATGCTGATAATGAACGACATGATAGCATAATCGTATCTTTGGTTTGTTATTTGGAACAGTTCTTTTACAATCAATTACGAATGCCTTGTTTGTATTGCCGGCAGGGCCTCACCAAAAGCATTTATTATGAATCTGAATAACTTCACGATCAAAGCGCAGGAGATACTGCAGCAGGCACAGCAACTGGCGTTTAACGAGCAGAATCCCAATATAGAAACCGCTCATTTGCTGAAAATATTGCTGGATGACAAAGACGGTCCGGTTTCCTACCTCCTGAAAAAGAACAACGTCAACATCGGTTTCGTAGAAGATAAGCTCAGCCAGCAGATCGCACGGCTGCCGAAGCTGCAAAGTGGGGAACCGGCTCAGTCGGTGACGCGCGAGGTGAATAACGTGATCCTGAAATCCGGCGCTGTGCTTAAAGAATTCGGTGACGAATTCGTAGCGGTGGAGCATATGCTGATCGCTATCCTCCAGGTAAATGACGAAACTGGTAAGCTGCTGAAAGATGCCGGTCTTACGGAGAAGGGGCTGATCGCTGCTATTAAAGAGCTGCGCAAAGGCAGTACTGTTTCTTCGCAGACCTCGGAGCAGCAATACAATTCCCTTCAGCGTTATGCCAAAAACCTGAATGAATTGGCGCGCAACGGCAAGTTGGATCCTGTTATCGGTCGCGATGAAGAGATCCGCCGTACGCTGCATATTCTCAGCCGCCGTTCCAAAAACAACCCCATCCTTGTTGGAGAGCCGGGTGTGGGTAAAACGGCGATCATCGAAGGTCTGGCGCACCGGATCATTAACGGCGATGTACCCGACAACCTGAAAAGTAAGGTCATCTATTCGCTGGATATGGGCGCCCTGATGGCAGGCGCCAAATATCGCGGTGAGTTTGAAGAACGCCTGAAAGCGGTAGTGAAGGAAGTGTCGGAAAGCAACGGTGCGATCATCCTCTTCATTGACGAGATCCATACGCTGATCGGCGCGGGCGCCATGGAAGGCGCCATGGATGCAGCAAACATCCTGAAGCCCGCGCTTGCCCGCGGAGAGCTTCGTGCGATCGGCGCCACAACATTAAACGAATACCAGAAATATTTTGAGAAGGATAAAGCCCTCGAGCGCCGGTTCCAGCGTGTGTTTGTGGATGAGCCTTCACCCGAAGACGCCATATCCATTCTCCGTGGCCTGAAAGACCGCTACGAAAACCACCACCAGGTGCGTATCAAAGACGAAGCGATCATTGCCGCGGTAGAATTATCCCATCGCTATGTAACCGACCGGTTCCTGCCCGATAAGGCGATAGACCTCATAGATGAGAGCGCCGCAAAGCTGAAGCTCGAAATGAACTCCATGCCCGAAGAGCTGGACGAGCTGGAACGCCGTATCCGTCAGCTTGAGATAGAACGGGAAGCGATCAAACGGGAAAGCGATCCCGATAAGCTGAAGCTGATGAGCCAGGACATATCCCTGCTCAATGTGCAGCGTGATACGCTGAAGGCGAAATGGCTGGAAGAAAAGGAGATCGTGGATAAGATCAACAAGGCCAAAAGTACCATTGAAGACCTGAAGCTGGAAGCCGAGCAGGCCGAACGGGAAGGCGATTACGGGAAAGTGGCTGAGATCCGCTACGGTAAGATCAAGCAGGAAGAAGAAAACGTTACGTTGTATGCACAGCAGCTCGACCAGATGGATACGCAGCATAAGCGCTTGCTGAAGGAGGAAGTGGATGCGGAAGATATTGCGGAAAACGTAGCAAAAGCAACCGGGATCCCGGTACAGCGTATGCTCCAGAGCGAGCGTGAAAGACTGTTGCATCTTGAGGAAGAGCTGCATAAAAGGGTGATTGGTCAGGATGAAGCGATCGAAGCGGTTGCCGATGCGATCCGTCGCGGACGTGCCGGTCTCCAGGATCCGCGCCGCCCGATCGGGTCCTTTATCTTTCTCGGTACGACCGGCGTCGGTAAGACAGAGCTGGCCAAAGCCCTGGCAGAAGTGCTGTTTGACGATGAAAGTATGATGACCCGCATCGACATGAGCGAATACCAGGAGAAGCACAGCGTCAGCCGGCTGTTAGGCGCGCCTCCGGGTTATGTGGGTTACGATGAAGGCGGGCAGCTTACCGAAGCTGTACGTCGCAAGCCCTATTCCGTGATATTGCTCGACGAGATAGAAAAAGCACACCCCGATACGTTTAACGTTCTTTTACAGGTGCTGGATGACGGCCGCCTCACCGATAATAAGGGCAGGGTGGTGAACTTCAAGAACACGATCATCGTCATGACGTCCAACATGGGCAGCCACATCATCCAGGAAAATTTTGCAGAGCTGAAAGACCGGGATATGGAGGAGGTCATGGAAAACACCAAGCAACAGGTGATGGATCTGCTCCGGCAGGTGCTGCGTCCGGAATTCCTCAACCGTGTGGATGATGTAATTATGTTCCATCCGCTCATGAGAAAAGAGATAAAGAGCATCATCCGCATTCAGCTGGAGCATCTGCAGCAGCAGCTTGCCGCGCAGGGTATAGACCTTCAGTTTACCGACTATGCGCTGGATTATTTGTCCCAGCGGGGTTTTGACCCGCAGTATGGCGCACGTCCGCTGAAGCGGGTGATCCAGAAGGAGATTGTCAACCTGCTGAGCAAAAAGATCATTGGCGGTGATATTGACAAGAGCCGCCCGGTATTGATAGACGTCTTTGACGGCGTTGTGGTGATGCGTAATGAAGCCAGCAGTATGGCGGAGGAAAACTGATCATCATTTTACGAGGTTTGTATTGTAAGATTGATGATTTTTACTGTATGTTTGAGGCTGTTTCGAAAGCAGGACACTTGCTTTTGAAACAGCCTTATTTTTATCTCATCCGCACACATGAAGCTGGTATCTGTCATTACGGTAAACTTCAATCATGGATATGTGACAGAAGCGCTGCTGCATTCGCTGCAGCATCATAACGACTACCCGGAGATCGAGATCATTGTAGTGGACAATGGTAGCGATACAAACCCTGTTCCCGGCTGGCAGGCAAAATACCCCGGCGTTCGCTTTATCCGCTCTGAGGTCAACACCGGTTTTGCAGGTGGCAATAACATCGGTATCCGGGCTGCAAAAGGAGATTACCTTTTCCTGATCAATAACGATACGGAAGTAACGGAAACATTGATTCGTTCCTTAACAGAAGTCATGGATCGTCATCCTGACGTAGGTATCATATCCCCGAAGATCCGTTATTTCGACCATCCTGAAATATTGCAATATGCCGGTTATACCAAAGTGAATTACATCACCGGGCGTAATGTCTGTATCGGCCAGTTTGAGCAAGATGAAGGGCAACATGATACCCGTTCAGGGCCGACAGCCTATGCCCATGGCGCGGCTATGATGGTGCGCCGGCAGGCGCTGGATAAAGCAGGCCTGATGACGGAAAATTACTTTCTTTATTACGAAGAGCTCGACTGGAGCGAACGCATCCGTCGTGCCGGTTACGAAGTGTATGCGCATATGCAGGCATTGATCTATCATAAAGAATCCGTTTCGGTAGGTAAAAAGACAGCGCTGAAAGAATACTTTATGAATCGCAACCGGATCCTGTTTGTACGCCGCTTTGCATCGCCGGGGGCTTTTATTGTCTTTTGCTGTTATTTCGCAGCAGTTGTGGTGCCCAGGAATATCTATAACTATATCAGGGAAGGGAATACTCATTTTATTCCGGTGTTGTTTAAAGCCATTGGCTGGCACCTTACACACCGGCCGGATAGTAGCGACACTGGTTATCCTGTCAAACATTAATACATGAAGACGGCTTTCTGGATATGTCTGTTTGTGGTGTTCTATACCTATATCGGTTACGGCATCCTGCTGTATCTGCTGGTTTGCCTGCGCCGGATGATACAGGGCAGGAGGGCCGTGTCAACAGATGAATCCCGTATGCCCACGCTTACGCTCGTGGTAGCGGCTTATAATGAGCAGGATCTGATCGAAGAGAAGATCGCCAACACGCTTGCCCTGGCTTATCCTGCCGGGAAGCTGCAGGTGTTGTTTATTACAGACGGCTCTTCGGATGAGACGCCTGCAATCGTATCGCGGTATCATGAACAGGTCAGGTTGCTTCATACGCCGGAGCGCCGGGGCAAGATCCATGCGATACACCGGGCGATGGGCGAAGTGCATACGGACATCGTGGTATTTACCGATGCCAATACCATGCTGAATAGCGAAGCATTGCTGCTGATCGCCCGGCATTATTCAGACCCGGCTGTAGGCGCTGTGTCTGGCGAAAAGCGGGTAGCTGTCGATGCCGTTTCGGATGCTACGGCAGGCGAGGGCTTTTATTGGAAATATGAATCCACGCTGAAAAAATGGGATTCGGAATTGTATTCCGTGGTAGGAGCAGCGGGAGAATTGTTCAGCATCCGGCGGGCGCTATACCAGCCTGTAGCCGGAGATACGATCCTTGATGATTTTATGATTTCGATGCTCATTGCTGCCGGGGGGTACCGGATTGTGTATGAACCGGATGCATACGCGCTCGAGACTTCTTCTGCCAGCATCGGCGAAGAGCTGAAGCGCAAAGTCCGGATTGCGGCCGGAGGCATACAATCGGTAGTGCGCCTGGGACGGTTGCTGGATCCGTTCCGGTATCCGTTTTTGTCGTTTCAGTATATCAGCCACCGTGTGCTGCGCTGGACGGCGACTCCCTTTTGTATGATCGCTGTTTTGCTGTTGAATGTGCTGATCGTCGCGCAGGGCGGGGGATTGCTTTATATAATATTACTGGCAGGGCAGCTATTGTTTTACCTGTCGGCATTCCTGGGATGGGTGATGGAGCGGCGGAAGGTAAAGATCAAGCTGCTTTTTGTGCCTTATTATTTTTGTATGATGAACTATGCGGTACTGGCTGGTATCAGGCGTTATATCTCCGGCCGGCAGAGCGCCGTATGGGAGAAGGCGAAGAGAAAGGCATAGATTATTGCTAAAGCTATCTACATTTTCTATCTTTCACGAAATTTTCATCATGGGCATGTTTAGCCTGCCGGGCTGGATCAAACCGCACCTTTTTACAGGTAAAAAATTTGATGACCTCACGCCTGAAGAGATCAGGGATCTGCAAACCCGTATCGCCCGTTTCCAGGATGATGATCCGGAGGTTTCTATTATGATACCCGCCTGGAATGAGGAGAACAATATCTTCCGTGCTTTATCGTCGCTTACGGCCAACAAGACACGGTACCGCGTAGAGCTGGTGGTGATCAACAACAACTCTACAGACAGGACGCAGCTTGTGCTCGATACATTGGGCGTACGCAGCTACCTGCAGCCGGAGCAGGGCACGCCTCATGCCCGCCAGTTGGGACTGGAGCGTGCCAGGGGTAAGTACCATCTTTGTGCCGATTCGGATACTTTTTATCCACCCCGCTGGATTGATCATATGGTGGTGCCCATGGAAAAAGATCCGCAGATAAAAGGCGTTTACGGAAGGTATGCTTTTGTGCCGCCTGAAGGGTACGGCCGTTTCGGACTTTGGCTTTACGAAAAGGTTACCGGCATCCTGATACGCATCCGTAAACGCAAGCGCGAGTTTATCAACTTCCTGGGCTTTAATATGGGCTTTGTGACGCAGACTGCACGGGAGACGGGCGGTTTTATTGTATCGGGCGTACGTATGTTCGACAATGCCGCCGGAAGCGATTATTTTGTGCTCGAAGCTGAAGACGGGAGGATGGCGCTCAACCTGCAGAAGCAAGGGCGTCTTAAGCTTGTGACGCATCCCGCCGCCCGTGCTTACACTTCCCCCCGCAGGCTGATGTATGACGGCAGCATCTGGAAGGCATTTAAAAACAGGCTGAAAGGGCAGGGCGCCTACCTTCCGGAATACATAACCGGTAAGGAAAAAGATAAATCAACCGGAGATACAAAATCATAAAGAGGAATGGCATCTTACCGTTTTGAAGAAGTGACGCTCCTCGTGACACATTATAACCGTAGCCGCTCGCTCGAGCGACTGCTGCTGGCATTCCGCCGGCTCAATTGTCATTTCGGAGGTGTGGTCGTATCTGATGACGGAAGCCGTCCGGAGCATCTTGAGCGATTGCAGTCATTGCAGGCGGAGCATGATTTTACCCTTGTTACCACCCCTCAAAACCGCGGATTAGGCAATAATATCAACAAAGGTCAGGATGCCGTCACTACGCCCTATACGTTGTACGTGCAGGAAGATTTTGAGCCGTCAGATCATTTCCCGGCCCATTTTCCGGATGCTTTGCAGTTTATGCAGGAGGATGCGCAACTGGATATCGTGCGGTTTTATGCCTATTTCCCTTATCCCGTGATGAAGCCTTATGGGAAGGGTTTTTCCAGGATGATCTACCGCTGGTGGAATCTCAATCATATCAAAGCTTACATGTACAGCGATCATCCGCATCTGCGGCGGAGCGATTTCTTTCAGAAATTCGGACGGTATCGTGAGGGGATCCGTCCGGATAAAACGGAGTATAGTATGGCTGTAACCTTTTTGCAGCGGGGAGGCGCCGGTTTGTTTTATAATGATTTCACTACATTATTCTACCAGAAAAATGAAGCGGATGAACCCAGTACGATCGGGCGGGTGGCCTGGCGGCAACGGGAAAATCCGTTGATACTGTTTTTAAGATGGGTGTATCTGAAATTTCGTCTGATCAGGACCACATGGGATGTCTGGTTTAAAAAATAAAAGAAGCATGGCGGCTGATAATTATGTATTTCATGGCGTTACCTTGCTGGTGACGCATTATAACCGGAGCAGCTCCCTGATCCGTCTGCTGGAATCGTTTCGTAACCTGGGCTGCCGGTTCGATGATATCGTTGTCTCCGACGACGGAAGCCGTCCGGAGCATTTGCAGGCGCTGCAGGCATACCAGACGGAGCATGCTTTTCGTTTGGTGACGACGCCGGTAAACCACGGACTGGGCCATAATATTAACAAAGGACAGGATGCCGTTACGACATCTTACACATTGTATGTGCAGGAAGATTTTGTACCGGTACCCGTATTTCCGGAGCGGTTTTCAGAAGCGCTGCAATTAATGAAAGACCGTCCGGAGCTGGATATTGCCCGGTTTTATGCCTATTTCAGGTACCCTTATCTGAAGCCGGCAGCACATGGTTTTTCGGAGATGCGCTTTAAGTTGTGGCTGCCTGGCTATCTGAAATTCTATATGTACAGTGATCATCCGCATTTGCGACGCAGTGACTTCCTGTCGAAGTTCGGCCGGTATACGGAAGGTACGAAAGGCGATGTGACGGAATACCGGATGATGATGTCGTTCCTGCAGCAGCGGGGGAAAGGACTGTTCTATGAGGATTACAAGGGGCTTTTTGACCAGAAGAACAGTGCCGATGAGCCCAGCACGATGAAGCGGAATTACTGGCGCGAAAGTGGCAATATACTCGTTACCGGACTACGTCATCTGTACCGGCACATCCGGTTCAATTATGATTACCTGTTCACTGTTTTCCGGGGAAAGTATTAAGGAATGATCTGTCTCCCCCGCTCAGTACAAGGTATCGGGAGTTTATGTAAACAGGGGGGGGCTTGCTTTTGAGCAGCACCGTGCGTTACGCTCCGTAGGAGCACCCTGTTTATAGAGCACGGCATATCATATAGATCCACCCCGGAGGGGTGTCCTGTTTATAACCTGCCGGAACAGGAGGCTCCTACGGAGCCGGCGTGTGTTGTAATTGTTGGCTATAAACCGGTCGCTCCTACGGAGCGGATTCGTACCTGAGATCTTCCCCGGACAATAGCGATTACGTGTTTACTTCATTCCGGAAATAGCCGGATAATTATTCGCTAAGGTTCGAAGTCCGGTTCGTCTTCCTTATGCTCGGGTATGTCTTTCTTGTGTGGGTACTCCTTGTTTTTGCGGCTGTCCAGATCATCTTTATTCTCCGGTATTTTACCGCCTGATTGAGAAACATCAGGATTTCTGCGCGCATTATTTGCGTGTTTATTCTGGTCCGTATATTTCGTTGTTTTTTTCATAATCCCGGTTTATAATAATGGAAGTAAAAATCATACCATTAAGAACCTTTTTGTATATAATTACTGTTTTAAGAAGCCCCGGCATTTGCTTTTTCCTATAAATAATCCATATATTGCGTATATTATATTATGAGTAACGGGGTATTGCGTGTATTCACATATTAGCTACAATTAGAAATGACTGAAACAATAAAAAGGCTTGAACAACTGTTGAAATCAGGATCAGGCTATATATCCCAATTGCGCGAATCCGAATTGAGCCACAAAACTTCTCCCGGGAAATGGTCTAAAAAGGAAATTTTAGGTCATTTAATTGATTCCGGAATAAATAATCTTCAACGTTTTACTGAAATACAGTTTGAGAACAAGCCCTATAAAATTAAAAAGTATAGACAGGATGAATTGGTTAAAGCCAATAATTATCAAGACGCAAAAATTGATGAAATCACTAAGCTTTGGCTTGCATTGAATAATAGGATTTTAGAGATAATGAAGCGTCAAACTGTAATGACATTGAACTACGAGATTGAAATTACTGAAGATGATTTTTCTGATTTAAGATTTCTCATGATTGACTATGTTGACCATTTAGAACATCATTTGAATCAAATAACGAAAACTGTAGCTAATAACTAAGCTTCGTCTTTCCCGAAGGGCTGGAGATGAATGCTTATTTGAACGGAATCGTTAACGGGGATTCCTGCCATATCCCCGGATCGCACGGTATATAGCCGCAACGCTGTTCTCCCAGGTATGCGTAGCTGCATAAGCCTTCCTTGCTTCCTGTAAGGCAGGTGTGTCTTCCTGTAACGCACGCTGTATAAGCACGCTGTAATCTTCCTTCGTTACAGCCTGGTACGTATGTTTACTGAAGATGCTCATGGCTTCGGTTTTTGTGGCCACCACCGGTTTGCCCAAGGCAAGGTATTCATCTATCTTCCTGGGATAGTTGCCGATGGTCACTTCATTGATCACCTGGGGATTAATGCATACATCGAAAGCGTTAATGTACGCAGGCAGTTCAGGAATATTTTTACTGCCTGTGAAATGCACGTTCGGTGCGTTGTGCAGCCTGCTGCTGCGAAACTGATCGTCTTCAGGCCCCACGAATACAAACTGCCATTGAGGGTGATGAACGGCAAGATATTCGAGCAGCGGTATGTCGAGGCGCAGACTTTGCAAAGCTCCTACGTAACCGATGACGGGGTGGGGTATCTGTGCGATGTCTTGCGGAACAGGGCTGCCGATACCCGCCGTAAAAATGTCAATATCACATCCCTGTCCTACATCATAAGAGTGCGGGTTATATCTCCGGCAATAGGCAGCGAGGTAGGACGAATTGGCTACACATGCATCGCTCTGGGCAATGAGTTCCGGCTCCATCTTTGCACCGTGTTTTTTCCAGTAATCTACCGCCAGCAGGTAATCACGTGAGTAATAAACGGAAATAGCCGGATTTAGTAAAGACTTGAGATGGAAGCTCCGGAAAATATCGTTGTCGTTGAACAGGATAAAGTCGGAGAGCTGCAGTTGCGTGATTGCTTTTTTGATGGATGCGGCAAACCTCTGGTTATTCAGTTTGTTCAGTTGTTCGAATAGCTGCTGGTTGCCAATCCGGTTGATGGATTCGATAAGCCGGTCCGGGTAATAAGTCCACAGGTTATCGTTGATCTGCTCGAGGCCGTTGCGCTTGCCGGCAATCACCTCCATTCTTTTCTTTACAGCCGGGTCTGTTCTGTTGCGCCACAACGTGATCCGGTCGAGCGGAGCATTTACGTACAATACCTTATTATTACGGCTGAATTCGACAGCGATATTTTTACAATTGCTGCCAATGTCCGTATCCCAGGGCTGCTGGCCTGTGATGATAATGTGTCTGCCTTGTATCGGATCCTTATTGGCCAAAGCTTCCTGTGGTTATTTTTCCGGTATAAAGATAAAATTACTGTCTTCCTGCCCGGTATAAGGAACAAATTTTCCATCTTCATGCACATGCACTGAATATCCGATGCCTTTCAGCAGGTCAATACAGGCAGTGCGTACCTCGTTTGCCCATAGCTCGCAATAAATATAAGGTCTGTGCCGCGCCAGCAATTTTTCTGCACCTTTGAATACCTGGTATTCAAAGTTCTCCACATCAATCTTAATGGCGCTTATGCCGGGCAGTTGCTGCATTTCTTTCATGTCGTCGAGACGGCGGATCGGGACGGAAAATAATGCGCCCGGTATTTTTGTCGCTGCTTCAGGGTCGGAAATCACGTGTGATAATCCCTGCATCTTTACTTTTGCGACGGCCGGCCGGATCATCTGTACATGCCCGTTTTCATCACCGAGTGCGGTTTCTATTATTTTTACATTTGGCAGCCTGTAATGCTTCACCACACGTTTCAGCGTGATCAGATTTTCCGGTATAGGTTCGAAAGAATACACCGGTACCTGCCTGTTCTTTAATGCCAGTACCGCGGTCATGGCGCCGATATTGGCGCCGATATCAAGTATGGCGCCATCTGCCGGTATCAGTTTCAGAAAAGCATCAAATGGTTCTTCGTGCTTTCCGGACTGTAGCCGCCGGATGGTGTACAAGGCAAAGAAAAAAAGATATCGTTGATATCCCAGTGTTCGCTGCAATAGCCATTTCACGATGTTCTTCATTTGGCTGGAACAGTATTTTGTGATGATAGACTTAACATTTGCTTTTCCTGATCGAGCCGGTACGTAACCTGGATGAGCGCCGCTGCCAGAAAGAACAGTGTGCTGGTAGGGAATTGCACCAGGGCTTCCTGGGGATAATTGGCGATGTTGAGTGCAAACAGTACCAGTGTCATCGCCATGCAATAGCTCTTCAGTTCCGGATCTTTGATCAGGTAATAATTGTTGATGCCTGCCCGGAGGATCATGAACATCAGGATACAGAACAACAGCAGGCCAACCCAGCCCAGCTCCACTGCAACCCGTACATAGCCGCTGTCGGGCGGGAAGTTGGCCAGGTATGAATCCGGGGCAAAGCGTTGACCCCATACGCCGGTAGCTCCCAGACCGCCGCCTATCGGGTGCGACTGGATATAGGGCTGGATGATCCGCTGGTTGATCGTACGCACGTTGAATGACGGATCATCACTTGGCTTGAAGGCGGTCTGGAAGCGAAGCAGCAGCGGGTCTGAGGTAGGTATATTGATCAGTATCAGTGCACAAAAGCCTGCAATCCCGGCTACAATGAGCGTGGTGCGGTTGTACCGGAATATAGCCAGCAATACGAGCGCTGCCGGGATCAGTACGTAAGCGCTCCGGGTGCCGGAATACAGCATGGTGATAAAAAACAACACCGCCAGACCGGCAAGGATAAATTTCCGGGGAGGACTGATAAACCTGACCGCGATAAGGCTGATGCAGATGATGGCTGCAATCGCCATGTTGAATGAATATACCATCGGGTCCGAAAAAATGGAAAACTTCCGCCAGTGCCCGTCAATAAAGAATAATTCCGTAATCCGCGGATCTGACTGGATCCATGCAAGCTCGCTGTCTGAGAATCCCCAATACTCCTGCTTGATCGCATATAACGACCCGATGAGTGCCAGCAGCAACCATAACTTGAATATTGTACGGATAAATTGTATGCTCCTTATCTGGTAAAGGAATACGAAATAGAGCAGCATTACCACAGCAATCGAGCGGACGGTATAGACCCATGCCAGCCGGGATGAGGCCGCCGGGTTGAGAAACGCGAGCAGGTTATAACCGATCCACAGGAGAATGACCGTGCTGACAGCCCCTTTTAGCAGGTGTGCATTCCGCTCTTTCTTCAGCCGGAATAGCATGCCTGTTATCAATAGCAATTGTATGACGTCCATGAGCGTCCCCAGCGGGAAAGGAATTCCCTGCCGCATCAGGAAGAAAAGCAGATAGGAAATGGTCAGCAGCACAATGATGCCGAATTCAGGATATATGATGATCCCGCATACCACCGGCAAAGCGGCTATTACTACCAGAATTAAAATGCCTGATTTAACACCCCCGTAAGCTGTAGCGCCGCCAATGAGCAGTGAAACAGTAAGCAGCAATATGAAGCCAAAAGTGTTCCGGCATTGTTCCACAATCAGTTTTTGCCGGATGTATCCGGCAAGTGTCGTCAGAAGGCGACCGGGCATGATATGTTTCTTCGTAGCGCTCACTTATAGAAACAGGAGTTTTACAAAAAAGTAGAATACGCTCACGAATGCAATGCACAATGCCGTCAGGCGCATGAGGTTTTGTGTTGGTGCCAGCACCTGTTTGTATACCTGAGCCTTTTCTTTTTTTTGTTTCGGATATATTTTCATGCGCTATTGTTTTTTCTCTTCATCCACCGATACATGCCGGGTTGCTACAGAATATTTATTCGCTGCTTTTGCTTTTAATAAGGCCTTAAACTGGTGAAAAATAAATTTAGGAATGTAGCGCAATGAACGATATATCCGTTTATCGGTTTCCGACATCCATAGCGCAATCATAAATCCTGTTGAAAATAAAATAAATCCCCCGATCCATATCAGTGCTGCAACCGGATTGATGAAAATATTAACCGAGCAGCAGATCACCGCCAGCATCAGAAAGATGAACAACGGAGGTCTCAGCAGAACCACTCCGAATAGAAACCGGTTCCGGTCGGCTTTTAAAAATCCGTTCCCCACCATACCGAATCCGCGTGGGAAATAACGGAACCAGGTGTTGATCCAGCGCGCCCGTTGTGCTACTAATTGCCCGGACCGGCTTGTTTTCTTGTCATATACAATGGCGGCTTCGTTGTATGCTATTCTGTGGCCTTTGTTTACAATGGCTGCCTGCAGTACCTTGTCGAACCCTGCACCGGTCAGGTCCAGATGCTCCAGGCTTTCCCGGTATAAGTTTGTAGTAAACGCCATTCCTGATCCGGCCAGGGTAGCGGAGGAGCCTGCCCCAAACAATAGTTTGCCATCGTAAAAATGATAGTAAATATCACGGGCAGCATCGAGACAGGCATAAACGGTATCGAGATTCTCCGGTTTACGAATGCCTTGCACGGCCTTGAACCCTTTGGCGAAAGCATCGTTTAGCCGGTTCAGATACTCCGGATCCACCAGGTTGTCGCTATCGATAATGGTCAGCCGCTCATGCGGACGGACAAACCGTTGTATAGCGTAAAAATGAGAGCGGGTATTGCTGGCAAGTACGGTCTCCGGGCGCATCAGCATTACCCGGTCATCCGCAAACCGGAGATTGGATATGTCGCAATTATCAGCAACAATGTAGATCATGTACCGGCTATAGTTGAGCCGGAGCAATGACTGTACCACAGACGGAAGGAGCTGTGTTTGCTCATAGGCAGTGACGATGATCGCATAGTCGGGTTCATGTTCCGCCGTTGCCGAGGTAAAGGGTCTTTTTTTGCGCAGCAGGTATATCAGCAGCAGCAATAACGGAAAGATCAGGTTGAACCCGATGACCGCCTGAACAATGATCCAGATATAATACAGCATACTCACGCTTTGTTCAGAACCCACCCTGCAAAAACCGTTTCACTATTGCCGATATCTGCTATCTGTTGTTTTTGTGTTTCGCTGATTGCAGTTCCTGCAGGGTATACGGCAATAATGCTGTCTGCGTAAGTAAGCCATTCCCTGGCATTGCTTCCCGCTTCTATAGGAGCGGTCTCGATCAGGATAACGTCAAACAGTGAGCGCAGCATATCTGTTCTTTCTTTTATTGTCGCCTTATCAGCAAGCTCAGACAGTGCGATGTCCCGGTTTTTGTTTGTCATGATATACACCCGTTGGTCGGTGCCGGATATGGCCGGCATGGCAGCAGAGCCTGCCAGGAAGTCTTCGAGGAGCGGCAGGTGATCGCTGCTGCCGGGTTGTGACGGATGTCTGAAATCTCCTTCAATAACAAGTACGCTCTTATGTGTTGCCGCAAAGGCGGCGGCGAGGCTATGTACGACGAAGTCTTTTCCCGAATCGCTCCCAAGCCCGGTTATGGCAAATATTTTTTTGCCGGGAAGCAGGGATTCCAGCTCAAAGCGTATCATACGGAGATGATCGCGGAATTGCCGGGTGTGCAGATCTGTTTCCTGTACCCAGACCGCCTGCAGATCTTTTATGGATGCGCTGCGGGGTAGTATACCCAGGATCGGCTGCCCGGTTTTGTTGGCAAGCGTATAGGGGTCGCGGATCGTTTTATCGAGCAGGAAAAGGATGAAAAATAAACCAATGCAGAAGACGAAGCTGAGCAGCCCGGAAAATACTACCAGCACCATTTTTTTGGAGGCTTGCAGCTCACCTGGCTCAGCCTGCTCTATCTGGCGCAACTGTAAAGGGATACCGGATATGATACTGGCCTGGTTGTATTTCTGAAGCAGTTCGATGTATTCCCGGCCGGTGATGTCAATGCTGCTCTCATAAGCCTGTATTTCGGCTTCATGGGGTACGAGCGAGTCGAATTTCCTGTTCAGCCGTGCCAGCTCCTGATCTATGGAATGCACACTGTTACGTGCAAGCTCCAGCGACACTTCCATATTCAGCTTCTGCGTGATCAGGTTTTCTTTTGCTACCATCGGGTTGTATATATATTGGTCGCTTGCTTCGCTGATCTTCGCAGATAACTCGTTTTTCAATGAATCGAGCCTGGATTTATACCGGCTGTCAAAATTACTCTGGATATACAAGGTGTTGACCGTTTTCATCTGCTCTTTCAGACTTACGATCTGCTGGTTGGTACCGCTCAGTGCGCTTTCCAGGTAACGACGGTCTGCGGGGTTGAATTTGGTATCAATATTTTTGAGCGCTGCGGTATAGGATATGATATCCTGTTCTGTTATTTCCCTGCGTGTTTCAAAATCTGCGATCTGGCCATAGAGGCTTTTAGCCTGTTCTCCGAGGTTGAGGACACGGTTATGGATTTTATACTTTTTCAGACTTTCCATTGTGTTTGCAAGCACGGTTTGTCTTTGCTTCAGCAGCGAGTCGAGAAAGTCTACCGTGCGGGTATTGCTTTCTTTTACACGACTGGTATAGTAGCTGATAAATTCCGTGCTCAGTGTATTTACTACAAAGGCGGCAAGCTCAGGATCCTCAGCGGTAAATTCGAGATCTATGAAGTCACTGTTCCCGACACGATATACAGACAGTTTTTTAGACAGCGAATTTTCATCGTACTTCATGGACAGGAGCAACTCGTGCAGCTGCCTTTCTGTTTTGTTCCAGGCGGATAATTCTTCTTTCCCGGTATGTTTTTGCTTGTAAATGATGATGGCGCTGTCTATAGTTGCTTTATCCAGCTTCCGCATTGCTGAAGAAGGTTCACGAAAAGGAGTTTCTGCTGTCAGGTCGTGCAGGATCAGTTGATATGAAACCTGGTTCACGATCTTTTTCAACAGGATCATCTGGATAAGATTGTCAAACTCCTGGTTTATGGAGTGCTGATCCGTACGACTTCCGTCTGCAAGCAGCCGCTCGCCCTGGTCGGCAATACCGGTGGCCATCCGGGCATGCGCGATATAGGTATCGGGCAGTGAACGAACAATGAAAAAAGCCGCAATGACCGTTATGGCCGGTATCACGATCAGTATGAGACGGCGCTGATACAGCAGTTTCAGGAAATCTATTATTTCTTTCATTGGATTGTTTCAAGTTTTGTGCCCAGCAATTCTTCCAGGCTGCTCTTTGCAATGAGCACTGCCGCCTCTGCTTTTATCTTCTGTGTCTGATGATCTGCAAACATGATCAGTATCTTGCTGTAAGCATCGAGGTGCTCTTCTCCCTTTTCAAAACGGTACCGGGTGTGCTTGAGCAGGCTCTCCGCATCCAGTAACGATTGTGCATGGATGCGCAGTATGGACAGCTCCTGTATGTACATGAAATAGCGTTTCTGCACCTCGGCTTCGATGCTCAGATCATAGACCTCCTTTTCCTGCTCTGCCAGCTTTTTTTCTTCTTTGGCCTGACGCACAATGAATGGTCTTTGCAGTATGCCGCCTATGTTTACGAAAAGCCCTAACTGATAGCCGTATAAAAAGTTGGTGTTGAGATTGGGATTGACGAGTCCGCTGTTGCTGGGATTATACAGATAGGACAGTGAGATAATATCGAAATAAGACATTTTTGCCTTGGTTACTCCTGCCCGGGCAATATCGATACGTGTATCGAAGGTCTTTACTTTCGGATACGCTTCTTTTGCGGTAGCGATCAGCTTTTCGAGATAAGGCCATGATATATCCTGCATCAGCGATTCCTGTGCGCTGCACGGGACGCCTGTCAGGCATAATAACAGGATGAAACAACCTGCCGTTAATCGTTTTATAGTATTATACATCTTCATGCTGGAACATTGCCGGGATTGTTTTGAATAATATTTTCAGATCGAACCAGATGGAAAATTTCTTTGCATAAAAATTATCCAGCTTTTTCCGTTCTCTTTCCGACATATCGTCTTTACCGCGCTTGCTGATCTGCCACAAGCCCGTAAGCCCTGCAGGCGCTATGAAGCGCCAGCCCCACTCATGCGATGTGAGCAGCTCGGCTTCGTATAAAGGTAATGGACGATTGCCGACGGTAGACATATCACCTTTGAAGATGTTGAAAAGCTGTGGTAATTCGTCCAGGCTTGTTTTGCGCAGCACGCGCCCGATACGGGTGACCCTGGGATCGTTCTTGAATTTGACAAATACGGATTTACCATCCGGATCTTTCTGATCGTATTGGTTTAGCCGGTTAAGCTCCGCAAGCCGCTTGTCTGCATCAGGATACATGGAGCGGAACTTGTAAAAGTCAAAAATATGGTACCCTGTTCCTACCCGCTTACTTTTATAAATGACCGGCCCCCTGGATTCTATTCGTATCAGTATGGCGATAAGCAGGAAAAGAGGGGAGAGCAACAATAGCAATATACCGGAAAACAGTATGTCGAATATGCGTTTTATAACCGGCATTTTGTAATTAGTATCCACCTGCTCCGATAATTCGGTGAGCTTTGGCCGGATGAGCTTGAATTTAACAAGGAAGGTCAACCGGTCGGAGATGTCGTTCAACGGAAAATTGCCGGCATAGTAATCGTGCACATTTAGTGCTTTTGCCTTTTTCAACCATTCCGGGTTGCTCTCTTGTGATATAAGCACGATGATCAGTCCCTTCAGCATGACATTCCTGCGTATTTTTTCGATCCAGGAAAAACAGGATTCTTCCGGGTCTGTTTCAATCAGCAGTATTTCGGGCAATGACAAAAGAGACTGATCAAGGAGATAAGTTTCAAGTTCCTGCAGGCTTTTTTTATGTTCGACGCGGAATTTTGTGGAGAGCGGAGCAAGCAGCGTATTGCCCAACATTCCGCTTACTGCGGCGGCAACCCGGATGTTATATGAATCCTGATCCCAGTTAATCGTCTGCATGTGTATTTTCCATTTTCAGGATAGAGGAAATGGTTTGTTTCAACATATCGGGATTAAAAGGTTTCCTGAAGTGGGCGTCTACGGGGAAGGGCATCTGACCGACCACTTCATCCAGGTTCTCGAGGCCCGAAAGTACGATTACCGGCGTGTCACGGTAATATCCGCTGATCTTGAGATTTTTCACAAAAGAAGATCCGTCCAGGTAAGGCATCAACAGGTCGGATATGATCAATGCCGGAAAATTGCCTTCTTCCAGCCAGCTGAAGGCATCGATCCCATTGTTCTTACTCACTACGGTGTATTCTTCAGACAGGATAAAGTGCAGCAGCTTCAGGATGATCATATCATCATCCACAATAAGTATTTGTTTTTTCTTCATGTAATCGGTATTCCAACGTAATATTACGCCTTCAAATGTTTAGTTAATATTTTTTATCAAAATTAAAATTAAATAAAATAGTATAATAATTATGTGTTTTTGCGTTTCATATTATACCACATGTCGTACTTTTGATTTAAGACAAATTATGAAAAGGCATAACGATTAATGTCAAGATTGTTTGTCTGTTCACGTATATATATGCTTTACCTAAATATACTGATGTTTACATGTCGCGTATTCACGATGTAATAAAAAAGAATCCGGGATTGAAGAAATGGCTGCATGCTTTGCTGGTTGCGGAAAGGGAAGCCCGTCCCCGCCGGTGGGTGCGGTGGTTCGTCAATCCGTTTTATCATAAAAAAGGAAAGGGAGTCATTATCCGTCGCCGGACAAGACTGGATGTATTTCCGTTTAACCGTTTTGAGGTAGGTGATAAATCCGTTATAGAAGACTTCAGCATTATCAATAATGGTGTGGGAGATGTGCTTATCGGGCAGCATTCCCTTATTGGTATAAGTAATGTCATTATCGGGCCGGTAACCATAGGCAACCATGTTATTTTTGCGCAGCATATAGTGGCCAGCGGCCTGAATCATGGGTACGAAGATATTACAGTACCGGTTCGCGACCAAAAAGTACGTACGGCGCCTATCCATATCGGAGATGCGTGCTGGATCGGCGCCAATGTGGTATTGACGGCAGGTGTTTCGGTCGGGAGCCATTCGGTTATCGGAGCCGGCTCGGTAGTTACCAAAGACATTCCCGCCTATGCTGTGGCTGCCGGAAATCCCGCCCGGGTCATCAGACAATATGACCACGGGAAAAAAGAATGGCTTCGTTTTTGATCATTATTTATTGTTGGGGTTTAATAAACGTGCAAAGTTTGTATGAATGATGTTGAACGGTTAGAACAGCAGCTCGAACAGGAGATCGCAGGCCACAGGCATACGGAAAATCTGCTTCGCGAAAAAGAACTTGAGCTTGCGGCCGCTACTGAAAAAATACGTGCATTGCAAGAAGAACTGCCGGTACCGGCTGATGTACAGCATAGGTTGTTGCGTATTACTATGGAGGGGATCGGAGATGGTATATGGGAGTACGATATCCACACACAACAGGCCATATATCACTCCCAATTTAAAAAACTGCTGGGATATGCCGCGCAGGATCATTTCTCTATTGAAGACTGGCGGGCTGCAGTGCATCCTGAAGACAGGGAAAAGGTACGCACAGCATTTCACGCATACATCAAAGACCAGATACCGCAATTTCTTGCAGAGCTGCGCCTGAAATGCAGGGACGGGGCTTACCGGTATTTCCTGGTACGTGGCATAGTAGTGGAACGTAACGACAGGGGGAAGCCGGAACGTTTTATCGGGGTACTGACGGATATTCATGCGCAGAAGCAACTGGAAGAACAACTCAGGATCAATGAAAAGCGCTACCGCGACCTATATAATTACAGCCAGGCATTGATCTGTACGCATGATCTCCAGGGAAACCTGCTCGCTGTAAATCCTTCTACCGCCGGGTTGCTGGGGTATACGGACGAAGAGCTGACAGGCAGGAACCTTGCGGAGTTTATTCCACCCCAGGACAAGTTGAAATTTCGTCCTGATTATCTTGATAAAGTGATAAGCGAAGGGGCTGCCAACGGTGTTTTCAGGATATTAAATAAAGACGGGCAACTGTTTTTTCTGCTTTATCAGAATTATAAGGTCGAAGAAGAAAATACAGCGCCTTATATCATCGGATTTTCCCAGGATATTACGGAGCGCGTCCGGACAGAAAAGGAACTGCGGATTACACAACGGATGACGGAGCAAATGGCCAGGGCGAAGGAGGGATTTCTTGCCAATATGAGCCACGAGATCCGTACTCCCATGAACGGCATGCTTGGTATTATCCGGTTGTTGTCGAAAACGGATCTCCGGGAGACACAGCGGAAATACGTCAGTCTTATTTCCGAATCCGCCAATAACCTGCTGGTAATCGTAAATGACATCCTCGAAATCGAAAAAATATCGTCGGGGCATTTTACCTTCGAAAGCATTCCATTTCTTGTAGTAGATAAGGTTGCTGCAACGATGCAGGCATTCCAGTATAAAGCAGACGAAAAGCAGATTCGCCTGGGATTACATAGCGAACTCCCGGACGATCTGGTGGTAGAAGGGGATCCGCACCGGCTTGTACAAATACTGAATAATTTCCTGAGCAATGCGCTGAAATTTACATCCCGCGGAGGTGTGTCTGTAGGAATGCGTTTGGTGGAGCAGGATGATATCAATGTTACTATTGAATTTACAGTGGCAGATACGGGGATAGGAATCTCTGCGAAACAACAAGCCGCTATTTTTACGCCCTTTGTACAAGGGGGCTCCGATGTTGCCCGGAAATATGGCGGAACCGGTCTGGGCTTGTCTATCTGCAAGAGCATGATCGAGCTTCAGGGAGGTGAAGTCGCTGTAAGCAGTGCGGAAGGTAAAGGCTCCGTATTTACATTTACAATACCTTATCTTAGAGGTACTATGAGTAACCAGGAAGAAGAAAAATTAATGATGCAGCCGAGTGCAAGTGTGCTAAGAGGGAAAAGGGTTCTTGTGGCGGAAGACGTGCCGGTAAACCAGTTTTTCCTGAGACATATTCTCGAAGCGGAAGGCGCAGTAGTGACAGTAGTGAGTAATGGCAGCGACGCGGTAACCCAGGTACAGGAAAATAACTATGACCTGTTGCTTATGGATATACAGATGCCCGTGATGGACGGAGCAACGGCCACGGGAATTATCCGCTCAATGGAAGATGCCGGGAAAGCCAATATGCCAATCATAGCGCTTACTGCCAACGCGTTGAAAGGTGATAATCAGCGTTATCTGGACGCAGGGATGAACGATTATATTGCCAAGCCCTATTCGCCTGATAAATTGTACGCAGTAATCGGCGTTTTGCTGCAGCAGCAAGAGACGGCAGCCACGGCAGAAAATAACAAGCGCGGGAGCACAGCCGGCTTACTGTACGATCTTTCTATGATGCAAGCCGTGAGCAATGGCAATACAGAGTTTGTCCGGGACATTGTAAACCTTTTTCTGGAAACCGTGCCTGAAGACCTGAAAGCGCTGTCGGCAGCCGGCCAGGCATCGGCATGGGATGAAGTAGCGCGGATATCACATAAGCTTAAATCTGCCATTGAACATATGGGCATACATTCCCTTGGCGATCCGATCCGCCGGTTGGAGCGTGTAACGGAAGAAACGGATACCCGGCATATCCCTGCGCTTATTGCACAGGTAAACAATACGGTGACTGAAGTTTTTGCACAACTTAAAGAAAAGTTAATCAGCTAAAACAGATATGTCTTTTAACAAGCCAGGAATGAAACAGCGGATATGCCTGTTTCTGATTTTTATGATTATTACGGGAATGTCATCTTATGCCCAACCGAAGCATGTAGATATAATTGTGCAGGGCGGACTGATCGTAACAATGGACGCCGGCCGGCGCGTTATTGATGACGGGTGGATTGCCGTGCAGGACGGCAGGATTGTAGCAGTCGGTGCACGCGACACGCTGGCCGGCAGATTTACTGCATCACAGATCATTGAAGCTGCGGGTAAGGTAGTCATTCCGGGATTGATCAATACGCACACGCATATCCCGATGACGCTCTTTCGCGGTATTGCGGATGACCTTGATCTGCATCAATGGCTCACGGAGTATATTTTCCCTGCAGAAGCCAGGAATGTAACGGAAGATTTCGTCCGTGCCGGTACGCGTCTCGGACTGGCGGAACTGATCCGCGGGGGTGTGACGACTTACTGCGATATGTATTATTTTGAGGATGCTATTGCAGAGGAGACGGCCAAAGCCGGTGTACGCGGGGTATTGGGACAGTCTGTGATCGATTTTCCTGCACCTGATCATAAAACCCCCGAAGAGGCATTAAGTTATGCCCGGACATTTATACAGAAATGGAAAGGTCATCCGCTGATCATCCCGGCACTGGCGCCGCATGCCCCTTATACGCTGGCTCCGGAGCACTTGAAGCATGCGCGCAGGCTTTCTGATGAGCTGGATGTGCCTGTCGTGATCCACGTAAGCGAAACGCAGGAGGAAGTAGTACGCATTACAAAGCAATACGGGGCTGCTCCGGTAAAATATCTCGCGGGTATCGGATTACTTGGCAGCAAAATTATTGCTGCACATGTAGTGCATGTTTCCGGAGAGGAGATAGACCTGCTGCATCGTGCAGGCACGGGTGTGGCACATAACCCGCAATCGAACATGAAGCTTGCCTCCGGTGTGGCGCCTGTGCCGGAAATGCTGGCCAAGGGTATTGCAGTAGGACTGGGTACTGACGGCGCCGCATCTAACAATGATCTGAATCTTTGGGAAGAGATGGATGCAGCGGCGAAGCTCCATAAGGTCATGACCGGAGATCCCAGGATATTGCCTGCCATGCAGGTATTCGAAATGGCGACTTCGGGCGGGGCGAGGGCATTACATATAGACCATATCACGGGTTCCATAGAACCTGGAAAATGCGCCGATATAGTTATTGTATCTCTTGACGAAGCACATCAGTATCCCGGTTATAATGTTTATTCAACACTCGTGTATACCACCAAAGCCTCGGATGTGCAGACCGTGATGATCAACGGAGTGATGGTAATGAAAGACCGGAATCTGCTTACACTTGACGAGGCCGCGATAAAAAAAGAGGCGGGGCATTATCGCCGGCAGATCCTGAACAGTCTGAAGTAATCCTGATTTCCCTGCAATGACGGGAGGAATAATACATTGTGATTATCCTTCCGGTTAAGAGTTAGAAAAACAGGAAGCCCGGCAGTCTGCCGGGCTATAATCCGTAATGTTGATAAAGGGTATCAGATTTTGTTGACATTCACCGCCCTGAGTCCCTTGGGCGACTTTTCAGTCTCGAAGCTGACCTTGTCATTTTCCCCGACTGGTTGCAGGAGATCATTGACATGCACGAACACGTTTCCACCGTGGCTATCCGTTATGAAACCATATCCTTTTGCCTCATTGAAGAAACTGATCACTCCGGTTTTTACGGAATCTTCTGGTTCGCGGACAATTTTCGGAACACCCAAAGGTATATCCTCCGAAAGGATCGTCTTCTTTTTCCGGGGATCGGGGGGCGTAGGAGACAGATTTCCGTCTTCATCTACATAAGCCATCATGTCTTCCAGGCTTTTTCCCTTTGTGCTACCGGCTTTGCGCTCTTTCATCTTCTGCGCTTTTTCCAGTTTGTTTTTTGCTTTCTTCTTTTCTTTTTCTTTTTTTGCTGCTGTTCCGCCCATGCGTAGTATGTAATTTTAATGTACCGGGCGCTCAGATAAGCGCCTGCTTTTATAATGCCGGCCCGTTATACCAGGTATGTCCTGGTCTGGTCGTGCGATAATGCTTCACTCACTTCAATGTACTGATTCATAAAATTCAGCGCATCCAGCTTTTGGATGGCCATCAATCCTCCTTCCCGTTCCGCTATGTCTACAAAGCCAAATCCCATAGACTGGCCACTGGCTGTATCTATAACAATATGTACAGAATTTACCTGGCCAAATGTTTTAAATAAATCCCACACTTGTGTCTCCGACACATTTGCAGAGAGATTGCCAATATAGATATTCATAGTACCGTGTTGGAAGTGAACAATACAATTTAAACCCGGGCCGGCAATGTCTATATCACTGACTTTCCGGTGTTATCAACCTAATATCGGTCAGATGTCCTGCCGGAATAGCTGCTCCGCTCATTTTCATTCTTCCGGGGCCTGGCTTCATTTACAACGATCGATTGCATATGCAGGCTCGAATTATTCAGCTGGCCAATAGCTTTTTCAGCGTCTGCTTTTTCCGGCATTTCTACAAAAGCAAAACCACGTGGGCGTTTTGTATAGTTGTCCATAATGATTTTGACTGACGTCACTGCACCGAATTCTGCAAACAGATGCTCCAATTGGTTTTCGGTAGTCTGATAATTCAGATTCCCAACGAAAATGTTCATAAACTTATAAGGTATAAAAAAATAAAAAAGTATGGCTGCTGGAAGCGAAGACTGAAGGAGAAAGAAATGTATGCCAATCAGAACATGCAAAGGCAGAGTGCCATTATCTTTATAAAGGTAAGCCATTTTTTCACATAAACAAAATTCCGGTAGGAATATAATCGTACCTTTATAAATTCCCCCTGCTCATCCCTGTAACGCTGGTCTGTGCAGTTTATTTTTTAAAACAGGAACTCCATGATTTTATTTGTTGGTAACCTAAGCAGACAGACGACAGAGCAGGAGCTCCGGGTATTGTTTTCTCCTTTCGGAGTTATCATTAAGGCCAGGATCATGATGGATAAGATCACGCGGTGGTCGCGTGGTTATGCATACGTGCATATGAGCGATCCTCAGGCTGCCGGGAACGCCGTAAAAGAACTGAACAGCACTTCTTTTATGGATAGTTTTATTATCGTAGGTCCTGCCAATATCAAGCAATTACATAGCATTGACTGGAGTTGACCCCACCAAAACACTGACGAACACATGCAGAATCATAACGAACTCCGCTTTGCGGTGCTGATAGATGCCGATAACGTACCCTCTGTAAATCTCAGGGAAATGATGGAAGAAGTGGCAAAATATGGTACGCCTACTTTTAAACGCATTTATGGCGACTGGACCAAGCCGCACGTCACCCGCTGGAAGAGCGTGCTGCTCGAACATGCTATTACACCGGTACAGCAATACAGCTATACACAGGGGAAGAATGCCACCGATTCTGCCATGATCATTGATGCTATGGATATTTTGTATACCGGCAGAGTAGACGGCTTCTGCATTATTTCCAGTGATAGTGATTTCACCCGGCTTGCCCTGCGATTGCGCGAAGGAGGCATGCAGGTGATTGGTATGGGGCAAAAGAAAACGCCCGCGCCGTTTATTGCCGCCTGCAACAAGTTTATCTATATTGAGATATTAAAGGCAGAAAGTAAGCAGGAGCAAGGTAAAAGGGAGGATAAGCCCGAAGAGACGTCGGATGATGTAAACTCGGACGATGTGATCAGGAAAGTAGACCGGAAAATAATTCAACTGCTTTCGGATTCTGTTGCCGATCTGTCTGACGACTCGGGATGGGCATTTCTCGGGGAAGTAGGCAACCTGTTATTGAAAAAGCAACCCGACTTTGATCCGCGCAACTATGGATTTAAGCGACTGTCTATGCTCATTAAGGATACCGGCTTATTTGAAATTGACGAACGGCAGTCCGACAAAGGCAATTACAAGCATGTGTACATAAAGATGAAACCTGCCCCGAAGAACAACAGAAAAAAGGCGGCCCGGAATAATAACAGCACAGGAACGGCTAAATAACCTTTTCTTCAGACGGTGAAGCCGATTGCTCAGTTATGGGCTCTTGCCGGTTCACCCGGATCACCCGCAGCTTGTTTAACAGAAGAATGACCGGATAGACAGGATCCACCTCATGCCATCTTACGCCAAAGTTTATAGCGGAAGGACGTTTGTGGTGGTTGTTATGATAAGATTCCCCTAGCATCAGGATGTCCACGAAGAAAAGGTTTTCGGAAGTGTTTTTAAGGATAAAGTTGCGATAGCCGAATTTATGTGCAAACCAGTTGATGATCGCTCCGTGGAAAGCCCCCATGGATACGATGACCGGCAGCAGCAGATACCACCACGGCGAAGTCGCAAAAATGATAAAGAAAGCCAGGTAACCGATTACCCATAATACACGTGAAACGGTTGAGTTGGCCCACTTGTCGAATCCGTGCCATTCGGGCAGATTCTTGGTGAACTTTTCTTCTACAGCTATTTTACCTGAAAATATCTTGCGGTATATGTTGCGGGTGCGCAGCATCATGCTGAAGATGTTGGAAGAGAAATTAGGAGAATGCGGATCCTGCTCTGTATCTGTATAGGCATGATGCAGCCGGTGCATCACGGCATAAGCCCTCGGACTCATATAGTGCGAGCCCTGGGTGATATAACTGAATATAAAAAAGAAACGTTCCCAACCTTTGCTCATGGTAAAAGCCCCGTGCGAGGCGTACCGGTGATGAAAGAAGGTTTGCGCAAACAGCGACAAATACCAAATAGAAATGAAAAAAATGAGAATAGCCATAAAATTACCTTTAATGATCAATAAGTATTATCAAGAAAGGAAAGTGAATTTTTATGGCGCTGGGGGAGAATGAATATTGTACAGGCGCCCGGAAGAATCTAAAATCTAATCCTGATCTGAATACTAACTTAACGAAGGTATGCTTATTTAAGTTAAGAAAGTTACAATAATAAGAGATGCTATGATTATTAAGTACTATCTTGTATGGATTATACTATGGTTTTAATTAGCTGATATGCTAATGATCCCTCGCGACAGACATCAGCCAATCAGCTAACTGGCTAATAAAATTGATCAAAAAGGTCTTGAACATTCATTTCAGGCGTATGTGTTTTTCAGCAGAGGCAAGCTTTGTAGCGGGTTCGGTGCTACTTGGGATAGGCGTTGTTACCGCAAGGAAGGCCATTACAGCGCCGCAATTTTTCCTGGCCGCTATCCCTCTTTTATTCTCGCTGCAGCAGTTTTCTGAAGGCTTTGTATGGTTGTCACTGCAACATGACCGCTTCGCACAGCTTCATGATGCCTCGATGTATGCTTTTTTGATATTTGCCCAGGCCGTGTGGCCGGTACTGATACCGCTGTGTGTGTTGAAGCTGGAAACACACCCGCCCCGCAGAAAGATACAGGCTGTATTGCTGGTAGCGGGCATTGCTTTCGCTTTATATCTTTTGTACTGCCTGGCCACCTACCCGGTGAACGCTGTTATTGATCACCATCACATAAGATACGAACTAAGCTTTCTGTTCTCCGGCAAATGGTATTATGGGCTGGTCTACTTCCTTCCGACGGTGTTTGCGCCGCTTTTCTCAAGTGTCAGTCTTATGCGCCTCCTGGGCGTGGTGAACCTGGTCTCATATTGTATTGCCCGCTTTTTTTATAATGGTTATGTCGTTTCCGTGTGGTGTTTCCTGGCTACAGCTATAAGCCTTGTAGCGCTTTATATTGTAATAAAGCAGAACAGGACATTCCAAAGGAAAGCCGTGCAAACCAGGTAGCTGATGCTGTCGGAGGGGACGAAATCAGGTCAGGGATATTGTCCATTCCCTGTTAACGGAATCCAGCGCCGCCTCATTGCCGGTAATTACTGCAAGCCTTGTAATGACTCTTTCTACCAGTGCGTCAGGGCAGGAGGCGCCGGAGGTGAGCAATATGTTCAGCGGGCGGTCTTGCGGGAGGTAGTGCTGCGTTTCATGCTCACGATGCTCATGAAGGTCGAAGTGCCGGATCAGTGTATCGGAAATCAGACAGAATTCATCTTTTATGAAATAGGTGGGATATTTTTCTGCGCACAGCTCCACTAAATGGGATGTGTTAGAGCTGTTGTAACCTCCGATCACAATGGCAAGGTCTGCGTCTTCCTGCAGCAATCCATGTACCGCACTTTGGTTGTCATTGGTGGCATAGCAGAGCGTGTCCCGCGTATCGGCAAATCTTTCTGATGCGTTTTCCTGCCCCGTCTGGTAATGACGTATCATCACTTGCTTCAGATAATCGGCTATGCCCTGCGTTTCACTGGCGAGCATGGTCGTTTGGTTGACCACACCTATTTTCTGAAAATCACGATCGACATCAAAGCCATCGGAGTATTGTCCTTTGAAGTCTTCATAAAATTGCCCCGCCGGCAATTCGCCGGTAATGAACCTGGCCAGGTGCTGAGTTTCCTGCATGTCTTTTACCACCACGGTCGGTGTGTTTGCCTTGCTGTGAGAGAAAGTTGCCCTTGTTTCTTCGTGTCGCGGCTTGCCGTGCACAATGATCGTATATCCCTCTTTCCCTATCTTTTCAGCACGGTTCCATACCTTTTCTACAAAAGGACAAGTTGTTTCATACCGGGTGGGTTCAATTCCTTTATTCCGGAGCTGTGCTTCGAGTTCGAGAGTGGTACCGAAGGCAGGGATGATCACAATATCATCTTCATGAAGTTCGTCCCAGCTGATCAGCATATTCCCTTTTGTATCCATCAGGAAACGGACGCCACACGTTTGCAGATCCGCATTGACGCCCGGATTGTGGATCATTTCGCTGAGCAGGAAAATGCGTTTCCCTGCATTCTCCTCTACTGCACGGAAAGCGATCTCGATCGCATTTTCCACACCATAACAGAATCCGAAATGGCGTGCCAGTATTACCTGGAGTGAACCGATACGGAGCCGGGTAGGGCTGAAGTCTTTTTTCAACCTGTCCGCTGCTTTCCTTTTCTGCTTAATGGCCGTGATCAGCGGGCTGCGGTAATGTACAGGAACGTTAAACGATTTCATAATTCATCATTCATAATTCATATTGGTCATTCACAATACTCCGCAGCTTCACCTCCATGCCAGGCTTCACTTGCATTATACCGGTGGTAATAATAGAGTCGCCAGCCTGCAGTCCCTGTTCCACATGGATCATATTTTGCGTGCGCGCGCCTGTGCGGATAGTAGTGAACGTTGCTTTTCCGTTTTTGATCACAGCAACCTGCTTGTCTCTGGTAGTGGGCATCACGGCTTGCGAAGGAATCAGAATGGCGTTATCATCACTTTCAAAATTGATCCATACATGGGCAAATGTGCCTGGTATAATTTTCCCTTCAGGATTAGGTACAAGTGCGCGTACTTTGATGGTTCGCGTAGATGCATCTGCTCCCGGGTCAATAGCATTTATCGTTGCAGCAAGGGTATCCGGGTTCCCTGCAATGGTAAAATGTACTGTTTTTCCGGTGGCTATATAATTCCTGAACTGCCCGGGGATATTAAAATCTATTTTCAGTGGATGTATTTGCTGCAGGGTAGCCACCAATGTGGCCGGCGATACGATAGCGCCCGGACTGACGCCGCGGATGCCGATCATACCATCGAACGGGGCCAGTATCCGTGTCTTACGCAGCATGGCCTCCTGGTAGACAACGTCTGCATCTATGGATGCTATCTGTGTTTCGGTTGTTTCATAGTCCTGCCGGCTGATACCTCCGATATCGAGGAGCTTCTGCTGACGTTCCTGTATTTTCACCTGGAGGTCACGCAGAGCTTTCAGTTTTTGTATCTGTGCTTTGATGTCGGCATCATACAGTTGCAACAGTAAGTCTCCCTTCCTCACCTGGCTTCCTTCGCGGAAAGGGATAGCCGTAACCCTGCCCGATATTTCGGGATGGATGTCTATTTGTTCGTTGGGAACGATTGTGCCGCTGGTTGTGTAGTTATTGTTATAGGTTTGCGGCATTACAATATAAACTGAAGCGTGGAGTGTGGGAGGTCCGGCCGGCCGGCCGTTTCCGGCGGCATTGTCTTTTCCTGTACAGCCGGATAGCCAGGCTGTAAGCCAGGCGCCGGTCACCAACATCCGAAAAAAATGATTACCCGCCAGATACATTAACGTCGTTTTAAAGAATTAAATCAGAGAATTGTATGCAAATATAGGTTGATCGTAGCTTTGTAGCCACGGATAACCCGATTGAATCAGTACATGCGTTATAGGAAAAAGTTAATTTTTTTACTGGCAGTGGTATTACTCGTGGTAATATTACAACTGTTATTGCCGGGAAACCCGGCACTGATACGGTTTTACAGTCACTATGTCTTCCGGCCATATCAATCCTTCCGGAATATTCTGTTCGGAGGATTGCCTGTAAGCATAGGCGATCTGCTGTATGCGGCCGGGGTTATCATATTGCTGCTTGTTATAGTGCGATGGGTGTATTATCTCATTCGCCTTCGCACACATCGTCATCATCTGGGCCATTCCCTCATTCATACCGGCACGGCTGTCGGAGTGCTGTATGTATTGTTTTTCATCGGGTGGGGAGGGAACTACTATAAGCCTTCACTGAGCGAGCACTGGAAGCTGACCATGGATACTGAGGCGAGTGAACATTATTTATATGATTTTGACGCTTATCTCGTCACACAGTTAAATCAGCTGGCCCCGGAATACCGGGGATTACGTTTCCGTGAAGTGGATAAACGTGCGCAGCAATATTTCCGGGAATATACAGACAGCCGTACCCGTATGCATGGCATCAATGCAAAAGCCAGCATCTTCGGTTATTTTATGCAGTATCTGGGCATCCAGGGATATTACAACCCTTTTACGGGAGAGGCGCAGGTCAACCGTTTTCAGCCTGCGTTTATGCTGCCTTTTGTGCTGTGTCATGAAATGGCGCATCAGTCGGGCGTTGCTGCCGAAGACGATGCCAATCTCCTGGCTTATGCTCTGGGCACGGTAGTGCCTGATCCTGATTTCCGGTATTCGGCTTACTTCAACCTGTGGTTATATACGCACAGCCGTGTGCGCGCGCTGGATTCCGCACGTGCAGCAATGCACCGCGACAAGCTGAATGCCCTCAGCCTGGCTCATGTAGATACACTGCGTGATATACGCCGCCGGTATAAAAGTAATGTTGGGGCATACAGCGGGTTATTGTATGACAGTTATCTGCGGCTGCACAACCAGGAAGAAGGCATCGGGAGCTATAATAATGTTGTAGAAACGGCATGGCTGCTCGAACTGCGGAGGGGGCATAGCGGTGTACGTATGATTACGATACCCTGATTTTTCAGGGTAGGGGCGAATTGCATTCGCCCTGTTACATTCACCCTGTCGCGTTCCCTGGTGAAGAATATTTCTATTGATTGTTTTTCAGGAATAGCTTCATCAACGCGTCTGCAGCTTTGTACGAGGTCATTGTGCCTTTTAGCAGTTCGTCTTTATAGTGTGGGTATGCGGCCTGCACGGCTTTGTTTTGAAAGAACATCGTTCTTATCTGATCGTGGATCGTTTCTTCCATCCAGTAAACAGCCTGCGCTTTTCTTTTTTCGGAAAAATACCCGTTGCTATCGGTATGTAATTTATAGCTTTCGATGATTTCCCATGCCTTATCCATACCTGTCCCGGTAAGGGCAGAGCAGGTTCCTGTACGGGGTATCCATCCGCCGGGATGGGGCGGGAGCAGGTGCATGGCCCGTTTATATTCTGTGGCAGCCAACCTGGCTTTATCCTGGTTGGCGCCGTCGGCTTTGGTGATCAGCAGCGCATCCGCCATCTCCATAATGCCCCGTTTGATGCCCTGCAGCTCATCACCGGCGCCCTGCAGCATGAGCAGCAGGAAGAAATCCACCATAGAATGCACGGCTGTTTCCGACTGTCCGACGCCGACTGTTTCGATAATGATGGTGTCGTATCCCGCAGCTTCACACAAATAGATAGTTTCACGCGTCCGCCGCGCAACGCCTCCCAGGGAATCGCCTGCGGGCGAAGGGCGTATAAACACATCCGGCAGAACAGATAAACGCTCCATCCGGGTTTTGTCTCCGAGGATGCTGCCTTTTGAAATGGAGCTGGTAGGGTCTACGGCCAGAACAGCGATCTTTTTCCCGTAAGTTTCCGAAAGGTATATACCGAAACGTTCGATGAATGAGCTCTTACCCACGCCGGGTACACCGGTGATACCGATACGGATCGAATTACCGGACAATGGCAGGCAGCGTTCAACGATCTGTCCGGCCAGCTCCTGATGGGCGGGCAATGTGCTTTCGACAAGTGTAATGGCCCGTGCAAGCACAGCAATATTGCCGGAGGTGATCCCTTCCAGGTATTGACCGACATCCATTGGTTTTATTGTGGCCATTTGTCCTTTTTATTTGGTCATTTGTCCATTTTCCCGATCAGTTTCTTCAGAATATCCTGTGCGGCGACAGAGATCACGGTTCCCGGCCCGAATACAGCGCTCACCCCTGCCTGGTAGAGATACTCATAATCCTGCGGGGGAATAACACCGCCGGCTACCACCATGATATCTTCGCGTCCCAGCTCTTTCAGTGCGGCGATCACCTGGGGGACCAGCGTCTTATGCCCGGCTGCCAGGCTCGAAACGCCGAGTATGTGCACATCATTCTCTACCGCCTGACGGGCGGCTTCGGCAGGGGTTTGGAACAGGGGCCCGATGTCCACATCAAACCCCAGGTCGGCAAAGCTGGTAGCGATTACTTTTGCACCCCGGTCGTGGCCGTCCTGTCCCATCTTCGCAACCATAATACGCGGCCTTCTGCCGTCGAGCGCTGCAAATTCATCGGCAAGTTTTCGTGCGGTTTCAAAATTTTTATCCATAGCGATTTCTGATGAATAGACGCCGGCGATGGAGCGGATCGTAGCCTGGTAGCGTCCGAATATTTTTTCGCAGGCATAGGATATTTCTCCGAGTGTAGCGCGTTTGCGCGCCGCTTCCACGGCAAGCTCCAGCAGGTTGCCATTGCCCGTCTTGCAACATTCGGTGATGGCATCAAGTATGTCGTCCACATCCTGCTGATTGCGTGATGCACGCAGCTCCTGCAGCCGTTTTATCTGTGCTTCACGTACCCGTGTGTTGTCTACCTCGAGTGTGTCTATCAGTTCCTGCTTTTCCGGCCGGTATCTGTTAACGCCGACGATAATATCTTTCCCGCTGTCGATCCGCGCCTGTTTTTTTGCAGCGGCTTCTTCGATACGCATTTTGGGAATGCCTGTTTCGATCGCTTTGGCCATGCCGCCGAGTTGCTCTATTTCTTCGATCAGCGTCCAGGCCTTATGCGCCAGCTCGTGCGTAAGATATTCTACATAATATGAGCCGCCCCAGGGATCGACGGTTTTGCAGATGTTATTTTCGAGCTGCAGGCACAACTGTGTATTTCGCGCGATGCGGGCCGAGAAATCGCTGGGCAGGGCAATGGCCTCATCCAGTGCATTGGTGTGCAGGCTCTGGGTATGTCCCAGCGCAGCAGCCATGGCTTCGATGCTGGTACGCGCTACGTTATTAAACGGATCCTGCTCGGTAAGGCTCCAGCCTGATGTCTGGCAGTGGGTGCGTAACGCCAGCGATTTATTGTTTTGCGGATTGAATGATTGCACGATTTTCGCCCACAGCATTCTGCCTGCCCGCATCTTGGCAATCTCCATGAAATGGTTCATGCCAATCGCCCAAAAGAAGGAAAGACGGGGTGCGAAGCGGTCTATCTCGAGTCCTGTCTGCAGCCCGGTGCGGATGTATTCCAGCCCGTCTGCCAGGGTATAGGCGAGTTCAATATCGGCAGTGGCGCCGGCTTCCTGGAGATGATAACCGGAAATGCTGATGGAATTGAACTTCGGCATATGCTTCGAAGTGTATTCGAAGATATCGGCAATGATCTTCATTGAAGGACCGGGCGGATATACGTAGGTATTCCGCACCATGAATTCCTTGAGGATGTCGTTTTGTATCGTACCGCTCAGTTTTTCGGCGGGTACGCCCTGCTCTTCGGCGGCTACGATATAAAATGCGAGTACCGGTAAGACGGCGCCATTCATGGTCATGGATACAGACATGACATCCAGGGGTATCTGATCGAAGAGTATCTTCATATCCAGGATGGAGTCAATAGCAACGCCGGCTTTGCCTACATCGCCTACCACGCGTTCGTGATCGCTGTCGTACCCGCGGTGTGTCGCCAGATCAAAAGCTACTGACAGACCTTTTTGTCCTGCAGCAAGATTGCGCCGGTAGAATGCATTAGATTCTTCAGCAGTTGAGAACCCGGCATATTGGCGGATGGTCCAGGGATTAAGGGCGTACATGGTGCTGTAGGGACCTCTTAAGAATGGTGGTAACCCTGCGGCAAAATGTAAATGGTCGTATCCCTCGTTATCTTTGCGTTCGTACCTGCTTTTGATCGGGATCTGTTCTGCGGCAGTAAACACATCACCGCTTCTGCCGGATGCCTCCGGTGTCACAGAACGGTAGGGTATTTTACTGAAATCTTTTTTCATGCTTCTTTGTTTTCTTCTGCCAGTCTTGCCTGTTCACTGTACACCGATAGCCGGGCAGCGGCAAGTGGTTGTATATCATACGGCCCGTTTTCGCCCTTTTCCGGAGTCGGGGGAATAGAAATTTTATGCTGCATCTGCTCCGACGGATCCGGATATTTATTTGTGCCTACCAGAATAATCTTACCAGTTGCAAAATCTTCTTTTTCCTTAGCTGCAAATGTGCTGATCGTTTCTTGCACAGAACCTGCGCGCAGACATTGCAGGAATCCTCCCGCTGCTTCTATATGCCGGAATCCTTCCCATGCTTTTTCTGCGATCTGTTTTGTGAGTGTTTCAATAAAATAAGAACCGGCGGCGCTGTCGGATATTTTATCGAAATGGCTTTCATGTTTCAGGATGAGCTGGATGTTCCGCGCCATTCTCCGGGAGAATTCATTCTCTCCGCTAAAGCTGCCGTCGAACGGACTTACGCTCAGGCTGTTGCAGCCGCCGGTTACAGCCGCCGTAGCGGCAGTGGTGGTGCGGAGCAGGTTGTTATAAGCATCGTAGATGGTAAGATGGCGGTGTGCGGTAATGGCGTGTACATAGAGATCATTTTTGATGCCGTATGTGTCGAACAGCAATGCAAAAACTTTTCTCAGCGCCCGGAATTTGGCTATTTCAAAAAAATAATCGGTACCTGCAGCCAGTGTTACCTGTACGCGACCATCGAACGACGCTGGTGTGAAGCCTGCTTCCGTCCC
Source organism: uncultured Chitinophagaceae bacterium (assembly GCA_964527735.1). GTDB lineage: Bacteria > Bacteroidota > Bacteroidia > Chitinophagales > Chitinophagaceae > JBEBVQ01. Next base: position 323,013 of record CAZGPG010000001.1, read on the forward strand.
CGCGCTGATATATGCATGGGCATGTGCCAGCACACAGGCAAGCTGGTATGCGGGCGGAGCACCGGCATTATGATATATCGATCCGTCAACGCAGCATGTTCTGTACGGTACTGTCCGGGTAAATAATTTCATCCAGGTTTCATAATACGCCTGGTATTGGTCCGTCTTGCCGCCATACTTTACTGTCTGCCCAATAAAGTCTGCATCAATAGTCATACTCAGTTGCTCCGGTTGCCAGCCTTGAGACGTCATATAAGCCTGTATTTTTTCCCGGAATGCAAGGGCGTCCCCTGTCAGGGAGAACTGCAGGCTGATGTACGGAGCGCCGACAGCTCTGAGGAGTATTTCAAGATCCGCTTGGTGTGCGAGGTGGAAATGCAGGGCCGCGGCGCCATTATCCAGCGCGTGCAGGGCTTTTTTATTGGCTTCCGCTTCGTCCGATACATGGATATCCTCGCAAATCTCCCAATCGGTATGTGTAAACAAAGGCCGGCATTCGGGTAGCGTAGCAAGGTCTTCAGCAGTGTAAAAGGGCTTTACCATAATGCCCTCTGCAGTGGTGTACTGCAGCGTTTCAAATGCTGCTCCCTTCAGGTCTTTAATGGTCTGTTGGATCCATTGCTCCGGGTTTATCGGAGGGAAAGAAGCAAATAATTTATTACCACCAGGCATGTTTTCTTTTTTAGTTATGAATGTTGTGACCAACCTTAAACATCATTCATTTTCACGGGCGAATTCAATTCGTCCCTGCATTACATCATTCACCCCTCACCCCTCATCCCTGCTCACCCCGCGTGCCCGTAATGCAGCACTCTTTTTGCTTCATCATTAATAACCTGCAAGGCAATATCTGTAGGCATATCGCCTTCTACGGTGACTACATAGTCTACGATACGTACGTGCAGATCTTTGGCTGTAGCGTCGGGTTTCAGCTGTTGTGATAACTGGCTGACCATGTTGATCTCCTGTTCTTTTACGTTTTTTACCGTATCCCATACCTGTGCCGATACATAGATTTGCTGGGAGAGGTTATGTTCAAATTCAGAGTTGATCTGTACGGCAAGCGCCTGCTGAAGTTCTCTGGCAGACATTTCAGAATGATAGACCCGTGGGATCAGGTTGCGGGGCTGTATCCGTTCCAGGAAAACGACCAGCCTTTCATAAGCCTGAAGGCGTAGGCGCAGGGTTATGTCGTTATTGTCACGAAGCAGAGCCAGTTGCCTCCGTTGTGTCTGGCTGACCAGGAATTTCTGAACGATCAGGTAGCTGCTGATCAATACGATCAGCGCAGGAAGGGTATATTTCAGGATCTCGAGCAGAGTGGTTACAAACACATTCATCAGTATACATTTGATTTACTGCGACAAAATAACAACGTTTTTCCTGATTGACGCATTATGAATGTGTTTTGTTGTCATTACTGGTACAATCAGCGGCAAATTATATGGCGTGATTTTTACAGCGGGCCGGTCACTTTGTGTGCCGGCTTTTTTGCTGTTAAAGACAAATGGATTTCACGGCAGGGTTTTTATTGGAATATTGTATTAACGTGATATTTTATGAGAACCTACGAATTTGATACGCCGCCGCACGATCAGAGTATGATGATGAATACGATGACCTCGTGTGTCAATAAGGTAGTAAAACAAGGATATACTGATACGTTCAAGATCACAGACAGGGGGTTGCTTTCCTGCAGCAGGAGCCGGTATTTCAGACCGGAGCAGGTGAGGGTGATCAACTTTTACCGTTTTGAAGGACAATCTGACCCTGCTGATAATTCGATCATGTATGTGATAGAAACTTCAGACGGTCTTTGCGGTACTTTGATTGATGCGTATGGTGCATATGCCGATAATCGTGTCAATAATTTCATGAAAGCAGTGGAAAATATCCATAAAAAAGAATAGTAACCCCTGCAACTTGCCAGTGTTCCGTAGTTAACTTTCCGCCGGGAAGTATAATTTGAAAGTCGCTCCCGCATTGGGATGTCCGTGTGCGAGAATGTAGCCGCTGTGGTTGGCCATTACCCGCTGGGCTATGGCAAGTCCGGCGCCTTTCCCTTCATATATGGATTGCTGGTTGTGCAGCCGCTGGAACAGCAGGAATATTTTGTGCATGAATTTGTTGTTGAACCCGATGCCGTTATCTGTAATGCTGATCCTGTAAAAGGTCCTCCCGGCAATCGCCCGGTTAATTTCCGCGAGTTCCGTTCCGTCAACCTTGGTTGCGGTCACGGTAATTAGCGGTGCAATATCTTCATTGGAAAATTTAAGCGCATTATCCAGCAGCGCTTTAAACAATAATTGTAACTGTGCCGGATAGCCTGTAATTACGGGAAGTTCGCTTAACCGGATATCGGCATTTTTATCCTTGATCTTTTTTTCCAGTTCGGCAATAGCCTCCTGTATAATTGTGTTAAGATTCGAAATTTCAGCATCTCCCTGCTCGCTTACAAGGCTGGTGAGGTCGGCAAGATCTTCAACCAGCTCCTGCATACGAACGGCAGCATTGCTGATACGCTCCATCAGTGCTTTGCTATCTTCATCCAGGTCTTTCTTCTGCCACAACAGCCGGTTGGCGAATATCTGTATTTTCCGCAACGGCTCCTGCAGGTCATGCGAAGCGGCAAATGCGATCTGCTCCAGCTCGTTATGCGATCTCCGCAGATCAATCAGCTTTATCTGCAAGTCTTGCTGTGAACGTATTCTCTTCCTGAGCGCATTGATCATCAATATCATTAGCAGTAAGGCAAGCGCGCCAAAACCGAGATACAAGTACTTGATATTACTGACTGTAAGCTGCTGGTACAGTAATTTATTTTTGTAGTATGCCGACAGGTGGGCGCTCTCGACCCGTTTCATTTTTTGTATGAAGTCCATGCACTGCTGCATCGAACCCCGCCCCTTGTAAAAATATACCGGAACTTCTTCTGTCGCAGCAGTATCGGAAAAGTTCAGATTATGCTTCAAGTAGGTAAGCCGGGATACCACATAACTGCGTAGCAGGATCACATTACTGTATTGCTCCTGCGTTCCTTCAGTCATTATCTTCAGCTTGTCCGTGATCGGGATCAGTTTGGAGTGAGACTCGGCAATCAGCCGGATATAGTTGCTGTCGCGGGTGATCATGTACCCACGCTCAAGCCGGTCTATATCTTTGATAACCAGTTCAAGCCGGTCGAGCTGCGCCATAACGTTGTATGTCTGCTCTACCTTGTCAATAGCATTAATCAGTGTTTCCAGCCGCTTGACTGAAGTAAAGGAGAGCACTGTCATAATTACAAATGACAGGAGGAACAATATGGAGATGACGTAGAGTCTTTTTTTCATTCCAAATCAAACATAATTCATTTTGCTGATTAATAGCCCCGGATATTCCCCTGTTTTTTGAGGAAAATAATCCTCACCCCCTAATAGTTTTCATGTATTTTTTATTTTTTATATGCATTCATTTTTCCTTTCATTAGTCGTAATTAATTGATTTTCATTTAAAAACAGATATATTTAATAATTAGTGCTGATGCCTGAAATCTGGCTTTAAGGTTGCATATAAGTACGTAGCAGAATCATCAGGAGTTTCATCTCAAAAATGCATTGTTATGTTCACACAACACCAGGTACAAAAGCAGCATCTAAAAATACTGCCTCAGCAAATACAATTGCTGAATCTCTATTTTCTCAACAATCAGGAACTGGAACAGCGTATCAAAACGGAACTGGAGGATAATCCTATTCTGGAAATGACCACTCAGGAGCCTGAAGCTGCCGGAGAAGACTTGTCATCCGGTGAATCTGTTTCCGATGCGGGGTTAGAATGGGATGATTACCGGGATGATGATATCCCGGACTATAAAACAGAATACCAGAATTATTTCTCTGCAGACCAGTTGCCTGAAATACCTATTGTATCCGCAAATTATTTCAGAGATGATTTGAAGCAGCAGCTTCGCCTGCAGGACATTTCTGAAAATGACAGGATGCTTGCTGAATATCTTGTGGATATGCTGAGTGACCGGGGGCTTATGGACAAACCGCTGGAAGATGTGGCCGATGATCTTTCATTCAATATGCAAATACTGGTTGATGAGCAGGAACTGGAACGCATTCTGTCTTTGATCCAGGAGCTGGATCCGGTGGGTATCGGCGCGCGCGACGTGCGGGAATGCCTGTTGCTCCAATTGGAGCGGATGAACCGCAGACGGCCGGATATCCGGTGTGCTTACAAACTTGTCCGGGATCATTTTAATGATCTGATGCATCGCCAGTTTGAGAAAGTGCAGCACAGCCTGAATATTGATGAGGATGAGCTGCGTATTGTACTGCAGAAAATTGGTACGCTGAACTTTTACCCGGTTTCCGAACGCGTTACCCTTTTTGAGCCTAAGGACACGATCATCCCTGATTATATCATTAACCGGGATGGTGATGATATCCGGGTAAGCCTGCTGCATGCCAGGTCGTCTTCTGTCTTCGTAAATCAGTCTCTGTACGAGCAGCTTGCCGGACAGTGCGGAAGCCGCGACAAATCTGCAATACAGTATGTCAGGAATAAGCTGCAGTCTGCCAGATGGTTTGTACAGGCGGTGAAACAGAGAGAGCATACTATGTTGCAGATCATGGAATGCATCGTCCGGATACAGAAAGAGTATTTTATGGACGGGGATATACATTTGCTAAAGCCGATGGTACTGCGAAATGTGGCTGACGAATCCGGTTTGGATATTTCCACCATCTCCCGGATAACAAGTAATAAATATGCCGAGACACATTTCGGACTGATCTACCTGAAAGATCTTTTCAGCGAAGGTATTGCAGATAAAAAAGGGAAGGTGATCAGCAATAAAGTGATCCAGTCTGTGATAGAAGAGACCATCAGTAATGAGGATAAGCGCCATCCCTATACCGATCAGCAGCTTGTGCATATACTTACGGGGCAGGGGTATAATATTGCCAGGCGTACGGTAGCCAAATACAGAGAGCAGATGGGCATCCCGATAGCGCAGATAAGATCGGTCTGGGTTTGATAATTATTGATTTATTGGTAAATTAACGGTTTGAAATATCAGTGACACACACACACACACACACACACACACACACACACACATTCAACTTGAAAGCAAAATATGGGTAAACAAATATTGGTAATAGACGATGACAATGACATGTGCCTGCTGTTAAATCGTTTTCTGACACGTCATGGATATGTTGTAACGAGTTTTAACACCGGCCAGTCGGCGTTAGGCTGGATGAAAAAAAATATTCCTGCATTGGTATTGTGTGATTTCAGACTGGACGATATGACCGGCGCAGAGTTGCTTGCAAAAATAAAAGAGATGCACTCCGGTGTACCGGTAATTATTATCACCGGGTATAGCGATGTAAAAGATGCAGTGGAAGTGATGAAGATGGGCGCATACGACTATGTGACCAAACCATTGTTCCCGGACGAGATATTGCTTACTATCCGGAAAGCGCTCAGCGAGCAGACAGACCAGAAGACAAGCAGGCAACAGATGCAGGTACCGGGCGCCTCTGCCGTCACCAGGTCAGGGGCTCCGGCTCCTCAATACATAGATGTTAACGGGCAGTTTATTCCCGGGGAAAGCCCGGAGTTCAGAAGTATTATGCAGCAGATAGATCTTGTGGCGCCCACTAACTATAGTGTGATTATATACGGTGAAAGCGGAAGCGGCAAGGAAGTGATAGCTCAGCAGATACACCGCAAAAGCGGGCGAGCAGACAAGCCTTTTATTGCAATTGACTGTGGCGCCTTATCGCGTGAACTGGCTGGCAGCGAATTGTTCGGACATGAAAAAGGCGCATTCACCGGTGCGATAAACCAAAAGACCGGCAGCTTCGAAGTAGCGAACGGCGGTACGATCTTTCTGGATGAGATTGCAAACCTTTCGTATGAAATACAGGTCTCTCTGCTGCGGGTAGTGCAGGAGCGGAAAATGAGAAGGGTAGGAGGCAATAAGGACATCGAGCTGGATGTACGTATCATTGTAGCCAGTAATGAAAAACTATGGGATGCCGCAGGCGTAGGTAAATTTCGAGAGGATCTGTATCACCGGTTTAACGAATTCAGCATCAGCGTGCCTCCGTTGCGTGAGCGGAAGAAGGATATCATGCTGCTGGCCAACCATTTTCTCCGGCTCACCAATGCCGAGCTGGGGAAGAGTATTTCCGGTTTTTCCAAAGAGGTAGAGCATATCTTCCACAATTATGTCTGGTATGGCAATCTCCGCGAGCTGAAGAATGTAGTAAAAAGAGCCACTTTGCTTACCGATGGAGATCTTGTAGAAGTGAAGTCGCTTCCGTTTGAAATTACCAATTTTCATAAGCTGCAGTTTGACCATGGCACACAACAGGCAGACGATATAAAGGATAGTGCTCCCGTTATGGAGCCGATTGCTGCTTCTTATGGGAATAAGCTGAAGACTGCCAATATTGATGCGGAATATGAAGTGATACTCGAAGCGTTGAAGCAGGCTGACTTCAATAAGAGTAAGGCGGCGCAATTGCTCAATATTGACAGGAAGACACTCTATAATAAGATGAAGCAGTACAAGCAATTCAATAATCAATAAAATTTACCTTATATACTACCGGTAGCTATGGAGCCTGATAAAACAACGGATGTTCCGGACTGTACACAATTGATCAACAATACTCCCTGCGGAGTATTGATTGTGACAGAACCGGATTTTCGTATTGTGTACCACAACGACCTTTTCCTGCAGTTTACCGGGTATTCGTCCGCGGATATTCAGAATGAAGGGTTTTCATTGCTGCAGTTGTTCGATTCGTCCCAATACCACCGTTTGCACATCCAGATATCCCGTGCAAAGGAAGACGAAGCGAAACGCAAACGTTATGTTATATACTCCCTGCCTCATAAAAGCGGTGGTCATTTACAATGCTACATTTATGCTGCCCCTGTTGAGCACACGGGACAGGAGCAGGAATCCCGGATCCAGTTGTCTATTGTTCCTGAGCTGTCTGCCTGGAGTGTGCCCTATACTTCTTTTGATACAAAGGAGCTTTTTCTGGAGCTGTTCGGCGATTTCGGATTCGGTACATTCGAGTGGATTATTGTTCCGGATAAGGTATATTGTTCGGAAGGTGTATACCAGATATGCGAGGTAGCACATTCCGCCAATATTTTTACGTTGAGATCTGTGCGATCCATGCTGCATCCGGAAGACCGGGACCAGGTGATCGCCTCTGTGCTGGCAGTATTTGAAACGGGAGCCACCTATAATGTGGAAACCAGGATCATTACGCCGAAGAAAAACATCAGGTATATCAATTCTATCGGCAGGATCATCAAGGATGAACATGGCAATCCGTTGAAGCTGGTAGGAAGCGTGCGGGATATTACCCAACGGAGGGAAAGTGAATTAGCCCTTAAAAAGCATCTTCAGGAGTTGAACCGCTCCAACCGGCAGCTTGAAGAATTTGCCTATGTGACCAGCCACGATCTGCAGGAGCCGTTGCGGAAGATCAGCACTTTTTCAGACCGGCTTGCAGAGAAAGTGACCGGTATATTGGATAAGGAGAGTGTGTTTTATCTCGACCGGATTAAAGCTGCCGCAAACAATATGCGCCTCCTGATCAAAAATCTCCTCGACTTCTCACGCATTACCGAAGGCAGCCTGTCTTTCTCACAAATCAACCTGGCGTTTATACTGAAAGAGGTAATAGCGGATCTTGAGCTGAAGATCGGAGAGACAAAGGCTATAATATCATCGGATCCTCTGCCCGTGATCACAGCCGACCCGCTGCAGATGCGCCAGCTTTTCCTGAACCTGATCGGGAACGCGCTTAAATTCAAAAGGGAGGATATTGCTCCCGAGATCCGGGTTTCGTGCAGCAGGCTCACGGAGGAAGAAAAGGCAATTGCCGGTGTCGCTACGGTCCGGCAATATTACAGGATACAGTTTTCGGATAACGGTATCGGTTTTGAGCCGGAATATGCCGCCCGTATTTTTCAAATGTTTCAGCGGTTGCATGGTAAGACGGAATACCCCGGTTCCGGTATAGGCCTGGCGATCTGCAAAAAAATTGTAGATTATCATCAGGGGATAATATATGCTGAACGTTTGCCGGAATTCGGCGCGCGCTTTACTGTGATACTACCGGAAGTATGATCTGAGACACTATTTATTTACACACGGAGACCATTATGAACAACGAAATCCACACAGGTATCAGAATATTGATCGTAGATGATGATGAAGAAGATTTTATTATTACGGGGGATTATATCCGGCATATACCCGGCACTTCTTTTCGCATAGACTGGTGTTATAAATACGATGAAGCTTTGCAGCATATGCTGGGCCGGAACTATGATCTGTATTTTGTGGATTACCGTATGGGTGCGAAGTCCGGCGTAGATCTGTTGCGTGAAGCATTGAGCCATAATTGCGCAGAGCCGGTAGTGCTGTTGACCGGTGCCGGAAACTACCGGGTAGATATGGAGGCGATGCAGTTCGGCGCCGTGGATTACCTGATCAAGACAGAGCTGAGCATTGAGAAAATGGAGCGTTGTATCCGGTATGCATTAGACCGTGCCGCGTCCATGAAAGCGCTCAAAGCCAATGAGCGCCGTTACCGGAATATTTTTGAAAAGTCGAAAGACCTGGTTTTTCTGGCAGATACACGGCTTCATTTCCGGGATGTTAATGATTCCGTTCGCCAGCTGCTGGGATTTGATAAAGAAGATATGCTGAACCTGAGTCTGTATGATCTCATAGCGCAGACACAACATAAAAAGTTTTTGTCCCAGTCATTGCAGTATAAAAAAGGTATTGAAGACTGGGAGGTGGTATTGATAACCAGGAACGGGGAACGGAAAAGCTGTATCCTTACCGCTTCTTTTGAACAGGATGATAATGATGAGGTCTATGTGCAGGGTATTATCCACGATATCACTAACCTGAAAAAAGCTGAAAAGACCACACTCCAGATAGAAAAAATGGCTGCTGCCGGCCGGTTGGTACGTACGCTTGCTCATGAAGTACGGAATCCGCTGAATAATATTACGCTTTCCGTAGAGCAGATGATGCAGGATGTACAGGATGGGCAATTACAGATGTATATGGAAATCATTCAGCGCAACAGCAAGCGGATCAGTCACCTGATCAGCGAATTGCTGAGCACATCCCATACACCGGGAGTGACGCTTGCCCCCTGTCTGTTACAAACGGTGATCGACGATGTGATCGCTGTGGCGATTGACCGGATTACGCTGCGGCATATCCGCCTTGAGGTATCCTGTCCTGAAACGCCTGCATATATACTGGCGGACGGGGAAAAGCTGAAAATTGCCTTGCTTAATATTGTGATCAACGCCATTGAGGCCATGGGAGAGCATGACGGATTACTTGAAATACTGCTGCAGGATCAATACCCGGGATATGCGTCACTTTCTATACGGGATAACGGTTGCGGTATTTCCGAAGAGCATCTTTCCCGTTTGTTTGAACCTTATTTTACACAAAAAAGAAACGGAGTTGGTCTGGGTCTGGCATTTACGCTGAACATCCTGCAGGCGCACAAGGCTGAGCTTGACGTGACTTCTGTGGAGCATCAGGGAACAACATTTACGATCACCTTCCCGCTTGCTGATACCCTCCGTGAAATGTTGCACGCAAACGATGCCGCCCGCCTTCCGGAAGCTAACGGTTGAAGGAAAATATTTCGCTGTCTTTAGGCTTTTTTCCTTTTATCATATCACGGATCATCTGCGCTGCAAGCACGCTGAACGTGATGCCGTTGCCACCGAATCCCAGTGCGAAAAATGTATTTGGCAGCTCCGGTATACTGCCGATATATGGCAGCCCGTCGGGAGTGGCGACATAAGTGCCTGCCCATGAGAAGTCTGCCCGTACCGGCAGATGAGGGAACCGTTGTCCAAAAGACTGGAGCAGTTTTTCACTCTTTTTTTTGACTTTGGCATCCCGTGCCACGGTGGTGTGAAAGGGATCGTCTTTGCCGCTTATAATGATCCTGTTGTCGTCGGTAAGGCGGAGATACATATGGGGCTTGGCGGTTTCCCAGATCAGGCTGTTGTGGTACCAGGTACTTTCCGGTGGCAAAGGTTCAGTCACCACGGCATAAGTGGAATGAGGCTCTGCCACCTGGCGGGGCAGATACGACAACGATTCATATCCGCAGGTAACGATCACTTTTTTTGCCCGCACCCGGTATCCCGTACCGGTTGTCACGATCACATGGTTGTTTTCATGTTGTATGCTGGTCGCCTCTGTGTTGTCATATATCCTGTATTCTTTTTGCTGAACATATTCCAGCAGGCTATGGGTAAGAAGATAAGAGTCTACCACGCCTCCGTCTTCTGAAAGGATAGCTCCCGGCGCCTGTATCCCAAACAACTGTTCAGTCTCGTTGCTTTCCAGCCAGTTGACGCGGAATCCGTTTTTCAAACGAAACCCGTATTCACGGTATAACATATGCCTGTGCTTTGCCTCGGAGGCATACTGCAAACTTGGCCGCATCCCGAATGCGACATCGGTACGCAGTTTCTTGCATATCTGCTGCAGATCATATATGGCTTTACGGCAGAGTTTATAGGCATGCACTGCATTGATCCTCCCTACCTGCTCGGCCAATATGTGCAAAGGGACATCCAGCTCGTACTGCAGCAGGGCACTGCTGGCGGCAGTAGCGCCCATGCCGGCATGCCGGCGGTCGAGTATCGCCACTTTCAGATCGTCCCTGTACAGGTAATAAGCAGCCAGTGCGCCACTGATACCGGCGCCAATTATAGCTACATGTACATCTATATCCGCATTTAATGATGGATAAGCATGCTTAATGCCATTTTTCATCAGCCAGTAAGGATAATCTGTTCGTAAATCCATTTTCAAAGATTTTTGTTGATAATGTTTATTGGTAGAGCTGCGTATAATCAGAGTATAATGTGGATTTATTCATTTTACCAATCATTTAAGCATGCTCTGAAATAGAGCTTAATTGCATAATAGCTCTTCGTATGTAGTCCATCTTTTTCTTTCTATTCTATATGTAAAAATAGAAATGTATCCGGATTGTTTACTGAATCAATACAATTTCATGCCAATAATTTTTTATAAACATATATAGCTGAATAATCCATATTGTTAATTTGTCTGGTAAATCCTTGTAATAAAGGAAACAAATATGGAAAAATACTCCCTTCAGGAATACGACGCAATCTGAGTAACAGGCTTTTATCCTGAAAAAGGCACTACGAAACACCCTGATTGTGCCTCACGGGATTGATGCTACGTATTGTGAAAGTACCGATCAAGGTCGGCAAGGCTGATCGGCTTCTCATAGACGAAAAACTGCGCCTCTGCCGGCATCTCAGGTACTTCCGGGTGATAAGCGCTGATCAGATTGATGTGCATTCCCGGGTAGGCACGTGCTATTTCCGGCGCTTTATCCCATCCGGCTCCGTCCGGCAGGTCATTATCCAGGAATATAATACCCGGCATTTCTGTGGATATATTTACCAGTCCGTCTGCCAGTGAATGGCTGATATGAACTTCATAGTTTTTGTCCTTGCCGAGAATATAACTTTTTAACAGAAGACACAAGTCAGTTTCATCGTCAATGATTAAAACTTTCATACGGTTCATATGGCTATGTTCAAGTCTTTCAGGACCGTTATAAAGTCCCGTAATGGCTTAATTTGTCTCCTATCCCTGTACAATAATTACAGGCCATCAGGATTTGCGTACGGTTAGCCTCATTCCTAACCGGTATTTTTATGAAACAGATATCTGCATATAATGTATCCAGTAGCTGCGCAATGCTGCTACCGTTTTCAGCAGACTTTCAAAACTGTTTGGTTTAGTGATATAGGAATTGGCTCCGAGCTCGTAACAACGGCGCATTTCCTGTTCGTTATTAGTAGTACTGAAAACCACAACCGGTATATTTTTAAATTCCGGGTGCTGCTTGAGTTCTCCCAATACTTCACGTCCGTCCTTTTTGGGCATGTTCAGATCCATTAAAATGAATCTGGGCAATATGGCAGGTAGTCCGTTATGTTTTTTTGTCTGGAGAAATTCCAGCATTTCAACACCGTTTTCCACAAATTGCAGCCGGTCGTCGAAGCCGTTTTCTTCAAATGCAGCTTGTAACAGGAAACGGTCGTCAGCATCGTCTTCGGCTATCAATATAAAAGAATCTTCCATGTGTTGCCGGTTATAAGTGCTAAGGTACATAAATTATCATATTACCGGTCAGCCCCGATAATAAATAATACTCTGCTACCTTTGCCCGGAAATTTTCGGCTTATGTTGAACCGTTACTGGCGGGAGTATCCCTTGTTGGTGCAGATGCTGTTGTTTGTCGTCATGATTTTTGTGCTGGCAGGTTTTTTTATAAACGTCGTAATGCCGTTTACTATTTATTTATTTGCCGGGACACAAGGGATAGACATGCAACTGCTTACTAAAGAAAGCCATCCGGGCGAGATACGCGCTGCGTTGCTTTGGCAGGGATTGTTCAGCATGAGTATTTTTCTGATACCCTCATTGCTTTTTACTTACCAGACAACACCACACCGGCAGGCTTACCTGGGACTTCGCAAGCCTGCTTCATCTGCGCACTGGATACTTACTTCCCTGCTGATCCTGGGCGCTATGCCGGTTATGCTTCAGTTGCAGGTAGTGCTGCGGACGATCGATTTCGGCGCTGATGCCGCCGCTATGCAGGCGGCTAACGACCGTTTGACGGAAGCCTTTTTAAACATGTCCGGGCCTGGTGATTTCATTAGTGTCTTTCTGGTTATGGCTGTGCTGCCTGCAGTAGGTGAAGAATTATTTTTCCGGGGTATTATCATGCGTTTTATTGCCAAACGAAACCGGCCTTTTTTCGCAGATAAGCCTATGTCTTCGGGCAGAAGCAATGGTATGCTGCTTACCATAAGCATTACGGCGGTATTGTTTGCCCTGATGCATAGCTCTGTATATGGATTTCCCTCTATTCTGCTTGCGGGTTTTATCCTGGGGCTGGTTTATTATCTGACTGGTTCACTGTGGTGTAGTATATTAGCGCATCTGATCAATAACGGACTGCAGATCGTATTGGTTTATTTTTCCCGGAATAATACCACACTGATGCATATGGGAGAGGCAGAGCATTTGCCCTGGGGAATAGTTATTTCCGGTTTTTTTATAGCTGCGGCGGCCTTGTACCTTTTATGGAAAAACAGAACGCCGCTTGCTCCCGGATGGACAGATGACTATCTTGCACACGAACGACCTGAAACAAAACCATGATTAACTATTTAAATTAACACGACCGGCTATGGCATTACACTGGCCTGCATTTTTCACACGTCTCGGCAGCGCGGTTGTTTTCTGCGTCGTGATGATGACGGGACTGTTATGGACGGAATGGGCTTTCTTCGGATTGGCGGTACTCATCCAGATATTGTGTCTGAAAGAGTACTTCCGGATGATGAAGCTGATAAACCCGGAGCCGGGGCAACCGTCCTGGGTACACCCGGCCGTACAGCTTGCCGGGTTTGGCCTGTTGTCGCTGCTGGCCCTGGGATTATACGAGCCGGTAATACTGCCGGAAGGGGAGTTTATGCTGAGCTACTGGCCGGCCCTGCTTTTTGTGCCTGTATTATTGCTGATGACGGGAACATTATCAAAGCATTTCTCTTTTGGCGGAGCATTATATGCGCTCGGCGGCTTATTGTATATCGTACTGCCGGTTGCGCTGCTGATCTTCCTCCGGGAAAAAAGCTTTATCCTTCCGCTTGCATTGATACTGATGCTCTGGACCAACGATACCATGGCTTATCTTGTAGGCTCATTCATCGGCAAAACACCGTTTTCCCCCATTTCTCCCAAAAAGACGTGGGAGGGCACTGCCGGTGGCGCTTTGCTGACCATTGCAGGAGCTGCGGTATGGGGTTACTATTCCGCTGATTACACAATGATCGACTGGATTGTGCTGGCGTTATGCGCTGCCGTTGCCGGCACTGCCGGTGATCTGTTTGAGTCGAAGCTCAAACGGCTTGCAGGTATTAAGGATTCCGGGCGTCTGATGCCGGGTCATGGCGGCGCACTCGACCGTTTCGACTCCCTGCTCACGGCAACTCCTTTCGCATTTTGCTATGCTTATCTTTGCATGTGATCGGTATGCGGGGAATGTTTAAAATAAACTTCTGATATTGATCCTCAAGTATTATTTTCGCTGGCTGAAAATTAATTTGAAAATTTGAAAATTCGGGAATTTGAAAATCTATATGTCGTCGTACGTATTATGTTCATTGACTCATTTTCAAATTTTCAAATTTTCAAATTAAAATATACAACATGACCATACACAGGGAAGGTTATAAATACATTGTCATCGCTACCGTATTGTGGGCGGTTATCGGATATTTATCATACAGTTTTTTATACGACATCCCTTTGCTGCTTTACCCGCTTAACCTGATATGCTTTCTGCTATGGTTCTGGGTGATCTGGTTCTTCCGGTTACCGTCCCGCAGCTTTACCGCAGGGCCGGACAAAGTGATTGCTCCGGCAGATGGTAAGGTTGTAGTGATCGAGGAGACCTATGAAGGAGAATATTTTAAAGACCGGCGTCTCCAGGTCTCCATTTTTATGAGCCCACTGAATGTGCACGTAAACCGGAATCCTATAAGTGGCGTAGTGCGGTATATGAAATATCATCCCGGAAAATACCTGGTAGCCTGGCACCCCAAGTCGTCTACAGAGAATGAACGCACCACGATGGTGATTGCCGGCAATCGTGCCGAGCTGCTGATCCGCCAGATTGCCGGGGCGCTGGCACGCAGGATCTGCTACTACGTGAAGGAAGGGGAGAAGGTGGAGCAAAACGGTGAATTCGGCTTTATACGTTTCGGTTCGCGGGTGGATGTCTTTTTTCCCGCCGGTACGCAGGTAAATGTCAGGATCGGCGATACAGTGAAGGGCGGAGTCACGGTATTGGCAGATCTGCCCTGATTTTATATCTTTACAGAAGGAGCTTTAAATAATCAAATATGAAAAGACTTACATTGTTTACGGCCGGTTTGCTGATGGCAGGCGCCGCATTTGCTTATACAGGCGATAAAGGATGCTGTAAAGGCAAAAAAGAAAATTGTAAAAAAGAAGCAAAGGCAAAATGTGAGAAAGGGAAGGGATGTTGCAAAAAAGATGCCGCTGAGCAGAAAGCGTAACTGATTTGAAAATTTAAAAATTCGGGAATTTGAAAATGAGACAATGAAGGTCACAATTATCCTTTCACTGGCATTTTCAAATTCCCGGATTCCCATGAGCAGAAAGCGCAGTTAATTTGAGCATTTGAAAATGAGGGTAATATTTATCAGACAATAGGCATTTTCAAATTTTCAAATTCCCGAATTTTCAAATTGACAATACTGTGACTAACCACGAAATCGCCGGTCATTTCTCTCTGTTGTCCCGCCTCATGGACATCCACGGCGAAAACAGCTTTAAAATAAAATCGTACACCAACGCGGCTTATACCATCGAAAAATTGCCGCGTGAAGTAGCCGCGATGGATGACGCAGAGCTGTTTTCCCAAAGAGGGATTGGCAACGCCATCGGTGCAAAAATACGCGAGATACAACATTCCGGTAAGCTTGATGCGCTTGAAAGCCTGCTGGCCCTTACGCCCCCCGGTGTGGTGGATATGATGCGGGTAAAAGGGCTGGGCCCCAAAAAAATTGCAATCATCTGGAAGGAAATGGGGATCGAATCCCTGGGCGAACTGGAGTATGCCTGCAATGAAAACCGGCTGGCGCTGCAGAAGGGCTTTGGTGCTAAAACCCAGGAGAATATTATACAAGCCATCGCTTTTCTTCGCAGCAATCAGGGGTGGTATCTGTGGGCAGAAGCGGCTGTATTTGCAGATGCTTTGATGCTGCAGTTGCAACAGACATTCCCCGAAGGAAGGTTTGCCTTTACCGGCAGCTTCCGCAGACAGGTAGAGACAGTGAACATGATCGAGCTGGTGACGGATATGTCTGCAGCGCAGTTGCAGCATCAGTTTTCGACTGTACTGGGTGCGGTTGTTGAAACAGAAAGTGAAAGGTCCGGCCGGATGATGGTACAGCTGCCGGGCCAGCCCGCTGTTTGTTTTTACACTTCCCCGCAAGACCGGTTTTATCACACGCTTTTTCTTACTACCGGAAGTGAAATTTTTATACAAAACTTTTTGGCAGGTTACTGTTTGCCCGACGTGGCAGATAGCGAGCAGGCTATTTTTGATGCAGCCGGGCTGCTTTATATAGCGCCTGCTTTACGGGAAGATGCCGCTGTGATCGAACGCGCATCCCGCAGGGATTTACCGGCACTGATCACGGTACAGGATATCAAAGGTATTATCCATAGCCATTCAACCTGGAGCGACGGCCGGCATACCATAGAAGAAATGGCATATGCCGCGCGGGAAAAAGGATTCGAGTACCTGGTGATCAGCGATCACTCGCAGTCGGCATATTATGCCAACGGACTTACCCCCGAACGTATAGCTGCCCAGCACCATGAAATTGACCGTCTGAACGACAAGCTCGCCCCTTTCAGGATATTTAAAGGTATTGAAGCAGATATACTCAGCGACGGAAGTCTCGATTACAGCGATTCTGTACTACAAACCTTCGACCTGGTAATTGCTTCCGTGCACAGCAACCTGCACATGCCTCAGGAACGGGCAATGGACCGGCTGATGCGTGCTATCCGGCACCCGCTTACAACCATATTGGGGCATCCTACCGGGCGCCTGCTGCTCTCAAGAGCCGGATACCCGGTAGATCATAAGGTGATTATTGATGCCTGCGCGGCACACCAGGTAGTTATCGAGATCAATGCGCACCCGCGCCGGCTGGATCTCGACTGGCGCTGGATTGATTATGCACTGGAAAAAGGTGTACTGCTGTCCATTGATCCGGATGCACATGCCATAGCGGGATTTGATGATATCCGGTATGGCGTCCTGGTAGCACAGAAAGGCGGACTTTCACCGCAGTATAACCTTAGCAGCTTTTCGCTGTCTGCTTTTGAAGCATTCCTTCTGGCACGTAAGAGCATCATTAAAACATAAGAGGATCTATTTTGCTCTGTCACATACATACGATTTGGATCCCGACCCCCCACATTTTTTTCGGGTAGCAGTGAATGCTATTATTATCTGGAAATCTTATGTAGCTCATTCCAGTATTCACGTTCATCTATAAGATATTTTTCGTATTCAAGAGCGTTTATATTTGCCTTTCCCCATATTTTAAAATAGTATTCCCGGCTCATTCTGTCCCAATGTAAAATATAAATGGAAAACTGGTATTGCTGGAAGATATTCAATGCAATCAATCCTGTGATCAATGTGAAAAATGCTGTTTTCCCATAAGTATTTATTTGGGAAACTATATATTCAAAAAGTGCTCCGAGCGGTAAGGCCATCAGGGCAAGGTATTCAATCAAAGGTCTGCAGCCAAAGCTCCCGCCATACCACCACATCCACCAGCTAAAGGTGACGTAAATTACAATTGCCATCACAATCAGGAGGCCGGGGGTAAGTTTATGGTCCTTCTTCCACAGAAAAAAGTATCCGATAGTAGCAACAAAAGCCATGGGCGTATAAATAAACCATCCTTTACGAAAACTGAATAATCCGTCTATAATATGTGGATTCGAAAAGTCGAAATATTCGTTGGCATACGAATAAACAATCCATTTACCCGTAATGTAGTGCCAATAGGATAGCTGTAGTAATACGGGTATCAGAAAGACTATCAGCGCCAGCAGCAATTTTTTATAATTCCGTATTAAAAGGCCAATCCTGGATGAGAACGTCTCAAAACTATATACATTCCATATAAAAGGTATCAGGAGAAAAAGAATGTTTACCGGCCTTACCAATACGATCATGGAACCTGTCAGGGCAATAAACAGCGTATACTTCAGATGCTGCTTTTTATGCCATTGATAAGTAAGGTATAGCATAGCCGCAAACAAGGCAAAGGAATATGAATGGCTCGCGCCATGTTCATAAGCGGTGTAATAAAAAAGGTTCGTACCAAAAGCTATAGCCAGTAGCGTTAATGCGACAACCGTATTGCTGAAATAGCTGCGCAGAAATTTTGATAACATGATAAGGCCGAAAATCGTCCAGAACAGTGTAGCAAAAATGCCGGCAATCTGATAGGGAGGACTATACCCGTCTGCTGTATAGCTGCCTGAAGTGAGCGTGTAAGCATGTGCAGTAATGAAGAAGGGAAATGACATCAGGGCTACACCTATGGTGTATTTATTAAGGCGCTTGCCGTTTGCCTGTTCATAAAAAATCCATATATCGTTAGGGTCTCTTTTGTGATGGAATGAAAAATATTCAATGTCTTTATAAATAAATATTGCAGGGTTATAGGCATAATAACCAGACATGTCAGAGACATAAATGTTCTTTGTTTTTTTATAATCACACCAGGACAGGTAAGCTGCCACAATTGTAAATAAGATGATAACTATTCCCGGACGCAGATGCATAAGGCAATGTATGATTAATGCACGTAAAAATAAAAATTTAAAGGTATTGTGCTCCGTGGAAGGTTTATATCGTTCAACCGTGCGACGGGGTTCTTTCTGCCTCCGGTAAAATCCTTATATTTACACCTTTTTGAAGTAATATTTTCTGTTTTTATGAAGCGCATATTCTTATCCGTTGCTGCCTGTGCAGTTTCATTATATAACCCGGATCCTGCCGCCGCCCAGGCCCGGCTTGTGGAAAAAATAACTGCAAACGGCAACAGTCTCACCATTCCTTACGAAAAATATGTGCTTCCTAACGGGCTTATCGTTATTGTACATGAGGATCACAGTGATCCGGTCGTGCATGTAGATGTGACGTATCATGTAGGTTCGGCCCGCGAAGAGATCGGCAAATCAGGGTTCGCACATTTCTTTGAGCATATGATGTTTCAGGGATCGGATAATGTTGCAGACGAACAGCATTTCAGGATCATCACCGAGGCTGGCGGTACATTGAACGGTACCACCAACCGCGACCGCACCAACTATTTTGAAACCGTCCCCTCTAACCAACTCGAAAAGATGCTGTGGCTGGAGGCCGACCGCATGGGCTTTTTCCTCAATGCGGTGACGCAGGAGAAATTTGAAATACAGCGGGCTACGGTAAAAAATGAAAGAGGCCAGCGGTACGATAACGTAGCTTACGGATTGGTGAGTGAAGTAACTGCAAAGAAGCTGTATCCGTATGGTCATCCGTATTCATGGCTTACCATTGGCTATATAGAAGATCTGAACCGGGTGAATGTGGAAGACCTGAAGCATTTCTTTATGCGCTGGTACGGTCCCAATAATGCAGTGCTTACTGTAGGGGGGAATGTGAATACACAGGAGGTAGTTGCCCTGGCTGAAAAATATTTTGGCCCGATACCCAAAGGTCCTGAAGTGTACCCCGTCAAGCTCCCGGCCCCGGCACTGGAGGCTGACCGTTATGTCTCCATGAAAGATGATTACGCCAAGCTGCCGTTGCTGCGGATGGTATTCCCTACAGTGCCTGCATATCATGAAGATGAAGCTGCGCTTGAGTGTCTGGCGGATATCATAGGGCAAGGCAACAACTCCATCCTGCATAAAGATTTCGTTAAAACACGTAAATCCGTAAGCGCGTATACCACGCATTATACATCAGAGCTGGCAGGAGAGTTTATAGTTGCCGTTACCACCTACCCCGGCCAGCAACTTAAAGAGATAGAGCAGGACCTGCGTACCTCACTTACTTCATTTGAAGCGCGTGGGGTTCAGGATGATGATATCATACGGTTCCGCAACAGGTATGAAGCTAACCTGGTCTACCGGATGGAGAGCGTAGCAGGCAAAGTTTCCCGGCTTGCAGCGTATCATACATTCACCGGTGACGCAAATTATACCGGCAAAGAACTGGAGCGTTACATGTCTGTTACCAAAGAAGACGTTATGCGTGTATATAAGCAATACATAAAAGACAGGCATGCCGTCATACTCAGTGTACTGGTGAAAGACGATTCGCTCAATAAGGCGGCAGAAGACAATTATACGGTAGCGGTTGACGGTTATGTGCCGCCGGACTACGGATATGAAGGGCTGTCGTACACCAAACCGTCAGATACTTTTAACCGCTCTGTTATGCCAGATGCCGGTCCCGCTCCGCTGGTGACTGTTCCGGAATACTGGCGTAAGGATTTGCCGGGTAATATCCGGGTGATCGGCGCTATGAGCGATGAGATACCGGCAGTGAATCTCCTGCTTTATATTAAAGGCGGCGCTATGATAGAGACCTATTACCCCGGTAAAGCCGGGTTAGCCGGTCTTTTTTCGGAAATGATGGACGAAGACACGGAAAATTATACAGCCGAGGCGTTTACCAATGAACTACAGAAGCTGGGAAGCCGCATTGACATACAGACCACCCGCGATGGTATACAGGTCCAGGTGCGCTCCCTGCGTAAGCACCTTGCGCGGACGATGGATCTGCTTGAAGAAAGGCTGTTGCGATCCGTCTTTACGGAAGAAGCTTTTGAGACGAACAGGAAACGGACTATGGAGAACCTGAAAAATCTCAAAAACCGGCCTTCTTATGTTGCCGGCAGCGTATTTAATAAAGTGAACTACGGTAAGGGACACATCCTTGGGGACATTACAACGGAAAAAACAGTTGGCAACATACAGTTGGCCGATGTCCGTGAATTTTACACCAAATACTTCTCACACAGGGATGCAAAGGTCGTTGTGGTGGGACCCGTGAGCGAAAAGGAAATCCTTTCGGAATTGGACTTTTTGCAACAAATGCGGGGGCATGAGGTGAAGCTGCCGGTCGTCACTGCCGCACCTGAAGTGAAAAAAACAAAAATTTACATGGTGGATATTCCCAATGCTGCCCAGACGGAGTTCCGTATCGGTTATGTTACAGGTATGAAATATGATGCACTGGGGGATTATTACCGTTCTACGGTTATGAACTATCCGTTGGGCGGCGCTTTCAACAGCCGTCTGAACCTCGATCTGCGTGAAGATAAGGGCTGGACCTATGGAGCACGCGCTTATTTTGATGCCGACCAGTACTCTTGTATTTATGGATTCAGCGCGGGTATTAAAGCTGATGCCACAGACAGTGCTATGTCGAGCATCCTCAATATTCTGACGGAATACAGGAAAAAAGGAATGACAGGCGAAGAATTGAAATTTACCCGCAATTCGATAGGGCAGAGTGATGCCCGTAAATATGAAACAGGACAGCAAAAGA
Organism: uncultured Chitinophagaceae bacterium; assembly: GCA_964527735.1. Lineage (GTDB taxonomy): Bacteria > Bacteroidota > Bacteroidia > Chitinophagales > Chitinophagaceae > JBEBVQ01. The sequence continues at coordinate 344,321 of CAZGPG010000001.1, forward strand.
CAGGATTCCTGTTCCATATATTAACCTATGACCTGCCGGCAGATTATACCCGGAAGCAGCATGAATTGCTCGGCCGGTTCGACATCTCGGAAGCCAACGCTCTTGCAGGAAAGTACATCCCGGATGTGAACAAAATGAATGTAGTGCTTGTGGGAGATAAGAATAAGGTTTGGGACAGCCTGCAGCAATTTGGATATGAAATCGTGGAGCTGGACAGTGAAGGAAATATCGTGCCGGGGAAGCGGCAATAGTCTGTATTTCCCCTTTTTTACGGTAACTTTGCTGCGTAAAACAGAGCATTATTCGTGAAAAGGAGGCACAAAATAAAAATATCCCGTAAAACAACGTGTTTATTTTTATCTGTTATTGTATGCCTTTATGCTGATTGTGCAGTAAAAGTAAAAGAGCGGGCAAAGACGTATGTCTTTTCACACAATGACCATACGTTGGTTACCCTGAAAAGGAATACCGGCTTTAATAGCAGTATATCCCGAAGTACCGACAGACACACCGGCATATCCTGCTATAAGCACCGTCAGCATTATCTTTCGCCGCGGGAGAAGCAGGATCATAAATATACAGGCAATACACCTTCCGGTATGATTATGACTATGGCACGGGTAATACCCCGGTTCCATCTTTCTGCTGTACGGTTAATGCCTTTTATTTCTCTACCCAGACCCGCCTATTATACGGCATTGTTCCGCTACGTGCTTTTTTGAATCTCCACACTTCCGGGACGCTTATTAAACAAAATGTATTGCTTTAAGGCAATATTGTTCACCTGTTGTTTTCGCAAGGTATTTGTTTTCATATCAGGGTCTATACACACAATCGCCCCCGGAGTTTTTACAGGCTTTTTGTAGTAAATAAAATTTGTAAACAGAGTTATATGGATGTTTTCTTGGAGTTTATGCGTAATCTGACGAATCCGGAATGGATTATGCTGCATGGTGGTTTGTACATTGTCATGCTGATTATTTTTGCCGAAACCGGTTTGTTTATAGGTTTTTTCTTACCAGGTGATCCGTTATTGTTTATCACCGGGATGATCGTTGCCCAAACCGTACCCCCCGATATGGCGCCGGTTATATATTTGCTGTACTGGACAGGATTGATCATATTGGCTGGAGTGCTCGGCAATTATGTAGGATATTGGTTTGGCCGTAAATCCGGGACGTTACTTTTCGACCGTAGGGATACCTGGCTGTTTAAAAAGAAGCACCTGGCGCAGGCACATGCATTTTATGATAAACGCGGCGGCGGCGCTATGGTTATTGCGCGGTTTCTTCCGGTAGTCCGTACGTTTGCCCCGATCATTGCCGGCGTTGTCCGTATGGATTTCAGGAAGTTTTCTTTTTACAACATTCTCGGTTGCATTATATGGGTAGGCAGCATTGTTACTGCCGGATTCCTGCTCGGCGACAACGCCTGGGTACAGAATAACCTGGGAAAAATTATTATCGCGATCATTGTCGCAGCTACCGCACCTGTTGTGATCCGGATGCTGCTGGGGAAGAAGAAAATGGAGGCCGGGCGGTCGCCGGTTGCGTAGGACGTATTCGGTGATACGTCAGGAGGGATGCTACGGCGTGGATCGTAAGATATATGTGATAGTGACAATATTCTGTCTCTCGTGGCTTGACCGGTTGTCTCTGTATTGTTTTTTACGGGACAGGAGTGTAGGTTTACAGAATTTTTGTTAGTTTCAATGTCTTTTTACTATATGAAATATATCAATCTTATTGCCTCGTTCCTGAAAGGACGGATGATTATAGATCAGCAGATGTCGGGACTGAAACGCTTAAGAAGGATTTCCATCCCCCGTTTTACAAATTATATACGGATCAGTACGCTGGAATTGGCTGCGGATGAAATCTACACCAATAAGGTTGAGGGAGTAGTGGCGGAATTGGGTGTCTATAAAGGTGAATTTTCAAAGTATATCAATTCATTATTCCCGGACCGGCACCTTTATTTGTTTGATACATTTGAAGGATTTGATGAAAAGGATGTAGCGTTTGACAATGTAAACCGGTTCAGCACGGGAACACAGAATTTCTCGGATACGAGTATACAAACGGTACTGGCAAAAATGAAATTTCAGGAACAGTGTATTGTGAAAAAAGGCCGCTTCCCTGATTCTTTGGATGGATTGGAAGAGCGGTTCTGCTTTGTTTCATTAGATGCGGATCTATACCAGCCTATATATGATGGTCTGGTTTATTTTTACCCGAGACTTAATAATGGTGGTTATATTTTTGTTCATGACTATAACAATCATGAATATGAAGGCGCTAAAGCGGCTGTCCGGAAGTTCTGTAAAGAAAACAATATCAGCTATACACCCATGACGGATACATGGGGGTCTGTCATTATTTCGAAATAGCACGGAATATTTTATAAGGAGGCTTGTCCGGATAATTATTTATTTTCTTCAGCTTCCGCCGTTGCATCCTGGGTTTCTGTTGCGTCCTTTTCGCTTTTCAGCTCGTGGGTTTCTTTATTGTACATACCTTTCAGTTCATCAAGTACAGATTTGTCCCACATACGTATTCCCGTAAAATAGGATGCCCTTCCGATCATATGGGCAGCAACAGGAGCCGTAAGCAGCAGGAAAAAAATAATGGCAACCACCCGTGAGGTAACTGCCATATTACTGAAATATACAGCCGCTCCGATCAGGATCAGTCCCAGGCCGAGCGATATGGCTTTCGTTGTTACGGATAGTCTGAGATAAAAATCAGGCATGCGGACGATACCGATCGCGGCAAGTAATATGAACAGCGTGCCGATAGCTGTTACGATCATAATGGCTATGTCAGTCATTTTTTTCCTGTTTTTCGAGATAATAAGCGAATGCCACTGTCCCCAGGAAGGCGATCAGGGCCAGTATCATGGCTATATCAAGGAAGGTAGCCTCGCCGGTCAATATACTGTATACGGTGATAATACCGATACCGGTGGTGATCAGCAAATCCAGCGAGACCACACGGTCTACGAAATTGGGACCTTTCAGGAATCTGATCAGAATCAGTAAAACTGCGAGGCTCAGAAGCGGCAGTATGCCGTAATATAAAAAGTTGTATAAAGTCATCGCATTATTTCAAGTAACCTTCTTTCAAAACCTGTTTTTATTTTCCGGACATACTCATCTTTATCATGGATGTCAATAGCATGGACATACAGCACCTTTTTGTCATCGGAAACGTCAATGATCAATGAGCCGGGCGTCAGGGATATCATATTGGCCAGGAGCGTTATTTCCAGGTCTGTTTTTGCATGAAGCGGTATCTTAATAATACCGGGCCGCATAGAGAAGCGGGGTTTCAGTACGTCCAGAGCTACATGTATATTCGCTTTGGTAAGCTCGTAGAGAAAATACAGGAGGAAGCCGATTACATTGATCAGTCTTTGGAAATACTGGGATGGCTGGTCGCGTCTGCGGATCAGCCACATAACGGCAAAGCTGAGTGCGAAGCCGAAAATGAAATTGCCGAACACGAAGCTGCCTGTGAGTGCCACCCACACCAGCATCAGCAGCAGGTTCATCAATAATTTCTTGGTCATCATGGCAGTATCGGTTTTTTTTAATTTGTTTGTCCGAGCACCGCCCTTACATAGGCGGACGTATCCATCATTTCCATCGCGATGTGCCGGGAAAGTGATATGACGTGCTCCGCAGCAAACCCTATGTATAAAGATACGGCGGTCAGCATTACTACGGGAGTAATCATTAATATTTTATGGTAGAGCGGGGCTTTGTCATAATCGCCTGCAATGACTCCCTCTTTTTCTTTCCAGAACGCTTCTATCCATATTTTTGCAACCACATACAGTGTAATGAACCCCGCCAGCAGCAGGGCGCCCACCAGTACATAGGAGCGTGTGTCGAAGGCGGCTTCAAACAGGAATATCTTCGGCCAGAAGCCGGATAATGGCGGTATGCCGGTCAGGGAAAACAATACAATAGCAATGATAAAAGACAACCAGGGATGATGGCGGTATAGACCGCCTATCTGCTTCAGCTGCACGCTGCCGTTTATTTTATTGATGATGCCGCTTACCATAAAGACGTTGGTCTTTATAATAATATCGTGGATCAGGTAGAAAATTGCTCCCGTGAGCGCTATTTCGGTAAACATGCTCAGCCCGGCGATCATGTATCCGATATGGCATACGATGAAGTAGGAAAGTATACGCCGGAGATTCTGTTGTATCAATGCGCCCAGCGCCCCGGTTACCAGTGTCATTACCGCCACGGCAGTCATGATGTGCAGCGTAAATGTGTCCGGAACAAATATAAGTGTGAATATCCGCATCAGTGCGTATACGCCTGCTTTGGTCAGCAGCCCGCCGAATATGGCGGCAATGGCGGATGGTGGTGTATGATAGGACGACGGGAGCCAGAAATACATCGGGAACACGGCAGCTTTGATGCCGAAGCCGATAAAGAACAGCATGGCTGTTACATTGATGAGTCCGCGGTTTGATACCTGGCTGACTTTCAGGGAGAGGTCGGCCATGTTCAGACTGCCGGTGAGACCATACAGGATCGCTATCGCCGTCAGGAAAATGACCGAAGCGAGCAGGTTCATAGTTACGTATTTGATTGCGCCTTCGATCTGCGGTTTTTCTCCGCCGAGCGTCATCAATACAAAAGATGAGATGATAATGATCTCGAACCATACATACAGGTTGAAGATGTCACCGGTCAGGAAGGCGCCGTTCAGCCCCATCAGGAGAAAGTGAAAGATGGGGAAATAGCTGAATCTTACCCTTACCCGGCTGATCCCGGCCTGTGAAAATATAGCAACGGCAAGTCCGGCGATAGCCGTCAGCAGTATCATGGTACAGCTGAACATGTCGGCCACAAAGGTGATCCCGTAAGGCGCTTCCCAGTTGCCCGCCTGCATGGTGAGGATGCCTTTGTCCATTACCTTCCCGAACAGTTTTATGGTAAAGAGCAACACGATGAAGTTGCCTGTAACACTAACCACACGCTGCACAGCAGTCCGGTGTCTGAAGAAGATCAGGAATACGGCAAACATTAAATGCAGCAGTACTGGTAAAATCAGATTGTTGTCTGTCATAGATCTTCTTCTGTTGTGTTCATATCGTCAAGGTCGTCCGATCCGGCAACACTGTACACCCTCCTGATCAGGACGATGGCAAATGCCTGCAGGCCGAAACTGATAACAATAGCGGTGAGTATAAGTGATTGTGGCACGGGGTCTGCGTAAATATCCCGGAAAGCGACGCTTTGATCCGGGATAATGGGCGGCTTTCCTTTGGTGATGCGCCCCAGGAGAAATATCAGGATATTGGCGCCGTTGCCCAGGAGAATAAGCCCGATGATCAGCTTTACCAGGCTGCGCTTGAGCATCATATAGATCCCTGAAGCATACAATAGCCCTACCATAATGGCCAGCAATAACTCCATATGTTCAGATTGATTCGGATATAGTGAACAGAATGGTAAGGGCAACTCCGATCACAACGAAGAAGACACCGGTATCAAAAAGTAATGCCGATCCGATAAGTCCTATGATGGGCATCGGCTCATCCACCCACAGACCGGTTAATACAGGCAAGCCGTTCATCATTGGTAGAAATGCGGCGATCAGCGATATTGCCAGCCCGAAAGGCATAAAACTGCGCGGATGATATTTCAGCAGCATCCTGGTTTCCTTGTTGCCGTTGGCAAAGCCGTGCAGCACAAATGCGATAGATGCTACCAGTCCGCCGACAAACCCTCCTCCCGGCAGATAATGCCCCCGCAGCAATATAAATACGGAAAACAGCAGCAACAGGGGCAGCAGGTAATTGGATGCGGTTTTCAGGATCATTGTTTTCATAGGCTATTCTTCTTCTTTCAGGAATTTGAGTTTGAGCAGACTGTACACGCCGATGGCAGCAATGGTCAGAACCGTTATTTCGACCATCGTATCCAGTCCCCGGAAATCCACAAGAATGACGTTTACTACATTTTTCCCTTTCCCTAATGTATAGGCATTGTCTCCGTAGAAATGGCTGATCTCCCGGCTGGGCGGTTCATTCAGTACCTGGAGTGCAATAACTGAAATAAGTGTTCCGAACGCAACGGCTACAATGCCGTCGCGCACCCGGTCGCGGTTATTGGTAAACTGGAGGTAAGGCGGTAGACGGAACAGTACCAGCACGAACATAACGACCGTCAGGGTGTCGATCGTAAACTGGGTCATGGCAAGATCCGGAGCGCTGAAAAACACGAAGAGCAGGCAGATTGAATAGCCGACGACGCTCAATGCTGCAACGGCGGTAAGCCGGGACCGTGAGAAAACGGCATACAGGATGGCGGCTGCCATGACAACGAGGATCATGACTTCGTAAAAAGTAACCGGCGAAAATTTAATATTGCTCATGCTGAGGTCTACACCCAGGTAAAGCTTGTACCCCAGCAGGAGTATGGCAAAGATGAGGATGGTGAGCAGGTAAACCCTCAGGTAGCCGTTCTGAAGTTTTCGTGTGTAGAACCTGGCAAATGCGCGAAACAGCCTTGTGGTACGGTATAGCACCCGCTGTGGCGAAATACGGTTAAGCCGGTAGATCCACGCCTCTCTTTGCTCCGTAGGGCGCAGGAACAGGTACAAGAGGCCACCGACGGCAAGTGTAATGACACTAAGCAGCAATATTGTACTGAATCCGTGCCATATTTTGAGTGGTGGATGTCCGGATATATCCCCCAGTGCCATTGCGGCAGGACGTACCAGCGCTCCGTCAACCAGGGAAGGGAAAAAGCCGAATACCAGCCCCAGTATGCCCAGCAACAGAGGAGGTCCCCACATCAATATACCGGGCTGCCGGGCTTGCGTGAATGCCTGGGGCAGCGCTCCCCGGAATGGCCGGATGCCTGCCTGGAAGCCTGCGTACAGCAAAAAGATATTGGTCAGCACTGCCAGGCCGGTCTGCGACCATGCCTGCCAGTCGTTGCGTAGCGTAGCTTCATATATCAGATCTTTGCCGATAAAGCCGAAGGTCAGAGGCAAACCGGCACTGGAAAGGGCCGCCAGCAAACCGGCTACAGCCACAAGGGGCATCACCTTGCCCAGTCCTGCCAGTTTTGTGATGTTCCGGTTGTGTACTTCATGATCTATAATGCCTGTTATGAGAAATAATGTAGCCTTATACAAGGCATGTACCAGGATGAAAACCATTGCTGCAAAATAGGATGCAGGCGTGCCCAGTCCGATGAGGAACACCAGGATGCCCAGGGCGGATATGGTGGAGTAGGCGAGTACGCTTTTCATATCCGTGCGGAAGAGCGACTGAACGGCGGCATATATCATGGTGACACCCCCCGTTATGATCAGGGCAGTGCTCCATATGATATGGTCGCCCAGCAACGGCGTCAGCCGGGCCAGCAAGTAAATACCGGCTTTGACCATGGTAGCAGAGTGCAGGTAGGTGGATACGGGCGCGGGCGCCTGCATAGCGGACGGTAGCCAGAAATGCAGAGGAAACTGGGCGGATTTGGTAAAGGCGCCCCCCAGGATGAATAATACAAGCCAGGGGTACATGGCATGTGCCTGTACGGCCGGCCCCTGCAGCATTTCCTGTATGGAGTAGCTGTTGGTCATATACCCGAGTAATACGAACCCCGCCAGCAGGAGAAACCCGCCGCCGCCCGTAATGCTCAATGCCGTCAGCGCCGCTTTCCTGGACGCCTTGTTTTTATTATTAAACCCGATCAGGAAGAATGAAGAGATACTGGTCAGCTCCCAGAATACGAACAACGACAGTATATTATCCGATAGTACCAATCCGAGCATGGATGCCATAAACATGCTCATATAGGCAAAAAAGCGGAACAGATAGGTATGTCCTTTCATATAGGCGACACTGTACAGGAATACCAGTGTGCCGATACCGGTGATCAGCAGGCTGAAAAGAAGGGACAGCCCGTCGACATAAAAATTCATATTAATTCCTGAAGAAGGTACCCAGGAATAATGATAATGGACCGTATTGCCCGCTGCAATCCGTGGAATGAAGCCGAGAAAATAAGTAAACAGGCCCAGTGGTAGTAAGACCAGGAGGACAGCGAACCTGTCTTTCAGGAATCTGCCGGCCGGAACCAACAGGAAAGCCACTATAAAACCTGCCAGAACAGCGAGCAGCATGTTGTGTTTTTTTTGATTGTGCTTTAATCTGTTATAAGGGGCTGTCTAAAAAGTATAAACAACGTCATTCCGGCTGAGCGTAGCAAAATGAAGCGAACTTCAGACGGTTCACTTAAATATTGAAATTTATCTGCTCATTTCATTTTACTCAAAACGACGGACTTTTCAGGCAACCTCTTCACCTGGCATATGCACCAAGGGAACATGTATGGGTAAAGACATGTATCAGGATCCTTATCTGCCAGGAGTAATAGGGTATTACACCACTATTGCGGTAAAAATAATGCCCGGTGGTGAAAATAACAAATGGGAAAGTTGATGATATCGCTATTTTATTGGACGGCGGTTTGCGTTTTTTGCTCTGTAACCATGATTTGGAATTATCTTTGCGCTCATGGATTTATCACCACTTACCGCTATCAGTCCGGTTGACGGGCGCTACCGTTCCCAGCTTGCCGTATTAGCCCCTTATTTTTCGGAGTATGGCCTGATCCGCTACCGTGTACGGGTAGAGGTTGAGTATTTTCTTTTTCTTGCAGAAAAAAAAATATTCTCCCTGCCTTCGAAGATCAGACCGGCAAAGATCAGGGAGCTGTACCAGCATTTTACGGAAGCAGATGCACAACGCATCAAGCAGATAGAACGTACCACCAACCATGATGTAAAGGCGGTGGAATATTTTCTTAAAGAAAAGCTGGAGGCATTAAATGCCGGGGATTGTGCCGAGTGGATCCATTTCGGTCTCACATCGCAGGATATAAATAATACCGCCGTTCCGTTACTCTGGAAGGAGGCGCTGGAGGAAGTATATCTGCCGGCATTGCACAATATCATACTTGCGCTCCGGAAGATGGCTAAGGACTGGAAAGCCGTGTCCATGCTGGCGCGTACGCACGGCCAGCCGGCTTCCCCCACCACGCTCGGTAAGGAATGGATGGTGTTTGTGGAGCGGCTGGAAGGACAGGTCGCGCAATTATCGCATATCCCGTTCGCTGCCAAATTCGGCGGGGCCACCGGCAATTTTAACGCCCATTATGTCGCATTCCCCAAGACCAACTGGATCCGCTTTGCCAACGATTTTGTACATAAAAAACTGGGACTGGAGCGGATGCAGTATACCACCCAGATAGAGCATTATGATAACCTCGCCGCCCAGTTTGATGCATTAAGCCGTATTAATACGATCCTTACAGACTTCTGCCGGGATGTATGGACTTATATTTCGCTGGATTATTTCAAGCAGCAGGTGAAGAAAGACGAAGTGGGGTCGTCAGCGATGCCGCACAAGGTAAACCCGATTGATTTTGAAAATGCGGAAGGCAATCTCGGCATTGCCAATGCCATATACGGGCATCTCTCCGCCAAATTGCCGGTCAGCCGCCTCCAGCGCGACCTCACCGATAGTACGGTGTTGCGTAATATAGGTGTGCCGCTTGCACACAGTTTTCTGGCCTTGCGCTCAATCGAGAAAGGCGCGGGCAAGCTGTTGCTGAACCCGGCTAAAATACAGAGCGATCTGGAAGATAACTGGGCTGTGGTTTCGGAAGCGATCCAGACCATTCTCCGGCGGGAAAATTATCCTAAGCCATACGAGGCGCTCAAAGCGCTGACCCGTGGTAAAGCAGGGATTACCCGCGAAGAGATCCGGTCGTTTATTGACACACTTAAAGTAAGTGCAAAAGTCAAAAAAGAATTGAAATCCATTACCCCGCACAATTATACGGGCATACCGGATGGGAGATATTAAGGTAGGGGCAATCATGCGTGATCGCCCGATGAATGTGTTTTTATTGGTGAATCGTAATTTTTATTGGCGCAGCAACTGCTGATACCGGAATCACTGCTCAAACCGTTGCGATCTGTTCCCGGTTTTGATGAGGCGGCCTTTCTGGCCGCACACTGTGCAGCGCCGGTAACTTCCGTCCGTTTTCATCCGCTCAAAGGGAATGTTTTCCGGGATCAGGCAGATACCGTTGCCTGGTGCAGGGAAGGCCGTTACCTGGCGGAGCGTCCGGTTTTTACACTTGATCCTGCTTTTCACGGCGGCGCCTATTATGTGCAGGAAGCATCGTCCATGTTTCTCGACTATCTGCTGCGGCAGCTCTTGCCGGAGCGTCACAATCTGCGTGTATTGGACTTGTGCGCTGCTCCGGGCGGAAAAAGCACCCTGCTGGCGTCATTGCTGGAGAAGGACAGTCTGCTGATATCCAACGAAGTGATCCGTTCGAGAGCCTCCATTCTGGAGGAGAATATCACCCGCTGGGGATATATGAATACCTGGATTACATCGGATGACCCGGCTGTATTTGGAAAGATACCCGGCTATTTCGATGTCATTGTGGTGGATGCGCCCTGCAGCGGCAGCGGACTTTTTCGTAAAGACCCTGCAGCGCTCGACGAATGGAGCGAAGCGAATGTTGCCCTGTGCAGCCAGCGGCAGAAACGCATCATTGCAGATGTATGGCCGTCTCTGAAAAAAGGCGGTATTATGGTGTATGCTACCTGTTCGTATTCGCCGGAAGAAAATGAACAGATACTGAAATGGCTGGCCGTAACCTTTTCGGCTGAGCATGCCGGTGTGACGCCGCCCCGGGAATGGGGCATTACTACGATTACAACGCCGCAGGGCCAACCGGCAGGCTACAGGTTCTTCCCGGATAAAACCCGCGGCGAAGGTTTTTTTATAGCTGCCGTACGAAAGACTACAGATACTGCTGTGGTGAAGCAGGCCAGGTTCAGACATAAAGAAGAACCTAAAGTACAGGAGCGAATTTCAGATCTGCTGACAGGAGATACATTTACCTGCATTCCGACAGGCGGGGATGCTTTTTCTGCCATCCATGCGGCGCATATCCCCGACTATTATCTTTTGAAGCATTTCCTTTTTTATCGCAGAGCGGGGCTACCGGCCGGGCAGTTTGCCGGCAGCGACTGGTTGCCGTCTCACGATATAGCGTTGAGCATTGATCTGTCGGATGATGTCCCTGTTATTCAGGTGGACCGGGATACAGCGCTTCGCTTTCTCAGAAAAGAGGATCCGGGATTGCCTCCTGAAGCAAAAGGCCGCTACCGGGTCGTCTGCGAAGGTATCGGGTTGGGTTGGGTGAAGTCGCTTGGGAACCGCTATAACAATTATCTCCCCAAACATTGGCGTATCCGGATGCAGGCGCCGTAACCGGTATACCGGTTACGTGATATGTATTCAGGAGCAGCAGGTTGTGGCAATGAAATGCAAATATTGTATCTTCACGGCTTGCGAAATTTTTGTTGCATGATCTTAAGAGTATTGTTTGGAATAAGTTTGTTTTTTGTATGCCCGGATGCCCGGCCGCAGCAAAAGGACGGACTTATTGCAGTACCGGTTAATGACGGTCTGGCCATAGTGCATAAAGTATGGGAAGGGGAAACGATTTTTACGATAGCCGCTCTGTACCACACGCCCCCGGCAGTGCTTGCTGATGCCAACGGGCTCAGCTACCGGGAAGAGGCGATCCAGGCCAAAGAGGAGCTGCTGGTGCCGGTAGGAGTTTATAATCAGCTGACGAACAACCCTGGCGATCCGCAGCGGGCAAGGCCATTATATTATCAGGTACGTCCGGAGGATGATTTGTACCGGGTCAGTTGGCGGTCGAATATATCGCCCAATAAACTGAAGCACTGGAATAAATTGCAGGATGGAAAAGCAGTTGCCGGAAAATACATGCTGGTTGGCTGGGTTGCGTATGATACTACGCATCTCTCCCCGGCAGCACGGCAGCATATGAATGCCGCTGTACTGCCACCTGATATTACCAATCCGCCGACAACGGCAACCGTCCCCGTTGCCACACTGGAAGATCTGTATCAGAAACAGGTGCAGGACGGCCAAAACCTCATTACCGAACGGGGCACGGCCGTGTTTTTCCGTATGCCGGTCAAATCTTCATCCGGGGATTTTTATGCTTTTCATAATACGGCTCCTAAAGGAACTGTAATCAGGATCAGGAACCCCGGTACCGGCAGGGTGACTTATGTGAAGGTGCTGGGCCCGTTACCCAATACCCGGCAATATCATAATGCGATTATCGGCATATCCGACCGGGCAAAATCGCAATTGGGCGTGCGTGAAAACAAAATGTGGTCTGAGCTGTCTTATACAGGGTATTAAAATTGTTAATGGTTAATTGTTAATGGTTAATGAATGAATTGACTATCTATAATTAACCATTAATCATTAACCATTAATCATTAAAAATTGAAGCTGCTTATCGTCCGGTTTTCGTCAATTGGTGATATCGTACTTACGACGCCTGTAATCCGTTGTATCAGGAAACAGATACCCGGAGCAGAGATCCATTACCTCACCAAAAGCTCATTCCGGGAGGTCATTGCTCCCAATCCTTATCTCGATAAGGTATTTTATTTATCGGATGATCTGAACGGTTTACTAACCGAACTGAAGCGTGAAAACTATGATTATGTGATTGACCTGCACCACAACCTGCGCACGGCAAGGGTAAAACAGGCGCTGGGCTCTAAAAGTTTTAGTTTCCCTAAATTGAATGTCCGCAAATGGGTACTGGTACATACGAAAATCAACCTGATGCCGGATACTAGTATTGTAGACCGGTACTTTGAAGCTGTATTGCCGCTTGGTGTAGAGAATGACAGGCAAGGTCTTGATTATTTTATCCCGGAGGGCGCGCCTGATGTCTGTGCCGGGCTGCCGGACAGTCATCGTGCGGGTTTCGTGGCCTGTGTGATCGGCGGGTCGTATTATACTAAAAGACTGCCTGTTGCAAAATGGAACGAATTATGTGCGCTTACTCCATATCCTGTTGTGCTGCTCGGCGGGCCTGAAGATCAGGCTGCGGGCGCCAGTATTGCTGCAGCATTCCCCGGCCGGGTATACAATGCCTGCGGCATATACAGTCTGAACGAATCCGCCCGGCTCATACAGTGCGCGCGGGTTGTGGTAAGCAACGACACCGGTCTGATGCACATTGCCGCTGCATTTCAGAAGCCGGTCATTTCCCTGTGGGGAAATACTACGCCCGCATTCGGGATGTTTCCCTATTATGGCAATAACAATACCGGGGACCGCCTGGCGCCGCAGTCGGTGATCATGGAAAATAAACAACTATCCTGCCACCCATGCAGCAAGCTCGGTTATAATGCCTGTCCCAAAGGGCATTTCAAATGTATGAACAGCCTTGATATGAATCGTGTGGCAGTGGAGATCGGGAAATACTGGTAATCCTGTTTTTATTGGCCGGATGTAAATAATTATAAATATGCACAACCGTTATGTATCGCCACTTTAAGATGGCGTTTTGTGGTGTGTGTTTATTACATTTGTACAACATGAAGTGTAATAAAATGAAAAAATCCATTTTCAGGATTGGTAGTGTGTTATTTGCATTAATAGGAGTAATGACTTCATATGCACATAAAGATGAACATGCTTTGTCAGAAAGCCTGCATTTTATAGAGAATAAAAACCAGTGGCCGGATGAGGTAAAGTATCGTGCCGGTATTTCGGGCGGAGCTGTTTTTATTACGGACAAGGGATTCGTCTATAATTATTGCAGCGAAGAGGATCTGCAGCGTATTCATGATATGATGGACGATGGCGTTGACATTTCTGAACAGCCGGTGCGCCACCATGCCTATAAAGTGAATTTTATCGGGGCAAATACAGCTATCAGTTATGACACGGCAGATAAACGACCGTTTTACCACAATTATTTTATTGGCAATGACCGCTCGAAATGGGCGGGCGGAGTAAGTTTGTTCGGGCGTATTGTACAGCGAAATGTGTACGATGGTATCGATGTTGCGGTTTACAGCAACGGGCCGTCTCTTAAGTATGATTTTATTGTCGCGCCGGGAGCCGATCCCGGAAAGATTGCCCTATCTTTTGACGGAGTGCAGCCTCAACTGGATGACCAGGGAAACCTTCGTATCAAAACAACCATTAATGAGGTGATTGAACAGGCTCCTTATGTCTACCAGATAATAGACGGCCGGGAAACGGAAGTAAAATGCAATTACAGCCTGGTGAAAGGCCGGTTATCTTTTGTTTTTCCGGAGGGATACAACCGCAACTATCCGCTTGTGGTAGACCCGCAACTGATCTTTGCGACATACAGTGGTGGCAGCGGCAATGGCAGTGGTTTTTATAGTTATGCTACCACATATGATGAAGCGGGAAATCTGTATGCAGGATCCCAGGCATACCAGTCCGGCTGGCCGGTAACGACAGGTGCTTTTCAGTCAGCTTTCCGGGGAGCGCAGGATGTTGGTATCAACAAGTACAGCAGTGACGGGAGCACGCTAATCTATTCTACATATTACGGAGGTTCGGGGGTGGATCTCCCGTATGCCATGATCGTTAACGATCAGAATGAGCTGGTAGTGACCGGCCAGACAGCCTCTCCTAACCTGCCTTATACTACCGGTTGTTATGACAGTACGCTGGGCGGCTCCAGGGATATTTTTGTAGTGCATTTTAATGCGACCGGTACAGCGCTGATCGGGTCTACTTATATCGGCGGGAGCGGAAATGATATAGACGGACTGGATATGTCCGGAACCAGCCAGAATGCACAACATAAAACAAGTCCTATAGAAGTAATCTGTTTTCCCAACGGTGATATATGGGTAGTGAGTAATACGACATCTGCAGATTTCCCTGTGACGCCTAACGCACTTCAGGCAGTTAAATCCTCCGGAATAGATGCGGTGGTTTTCCGTTTGAACGCCAACTGCTCCCAGTTATTGTACAGTACTTTTATTGGCGGGAACGGACAGGATGCTGGGTATGGTATTGCTTTTGACCTCGATCAAAATATTGTAATCTGCGGGGGAACACAAAGTAATGATTTCCCGGTTACGGCAGGTGTATTGCACGGTACAGCTCCTGGTGGAACCTGGGATGGCTTTATGTCAGTGATAGACCGGAATAACGGGGCTTTGCTACGCTCCACTTACCTTGGCACCAACAATACAGATCAGGCAATCTTCCTGCAGATTGAGCCGGAAACAAATTATTATTACGTGATGGGGCGTACGCTGGGAGATTATCCGGTCACACCCGGGGTATATAATATGGTGGGAGCTGATATTTTTGTAGATGTACTGCTGCCGGATCTTACTACATCCATCCGTTCTACACGATTAGGTAATCCACAATCGGGAGTCCGGTTTTCTCCCTCAGCTTTTCTGCTGGATATTTGCGGGAATGTGTATCTTGCCGGTCTTCAGGCTGTTGCCGGTCTACCGCTGAAGGATGAAGTGCAGTCTGTCCGCCGGCCGTTCTGGTTTGCGGTATTGGAAAAAGGCTTTTCAGATTTATTATTTGCTTCTTATTTTGGTACCACCGACGACCATTCGCATGTGGGCGTACACCGGTTTGATCCTGCAGGAATGGTATATCATTCTGTATGCTGCGTTTCTACATCATATCCCACTACTCCGGGGGCTTGGGCAGAGAGGAAACACCCTACACTTGGTGGTCAGGACATTATCAGTTTCAAGTTTAATTTTGACGCCTCGGGTGTACGTGCCGGCTATGTAATCGACGGTGGCAAGGATACAGCTTGTGCGCCTTATACAGTGGACTTTGTGAATACTTCCATTGTAGCCGATACGTTTTTATGGGATTTCGGCGACGGAAACTTTTCTACCGAAAAATCACCCACCTATACTTATTCCGTCCCAGGTACTTACTATGTAAGCCTGTTTGCACAGAATGACAGTTCTTGTGTAACGCACGATACTTTTCAGCGTGCGATCGTTGTATTGCCTTCTCCGAAAATATCTGTATCCGGAGATACGATCACCTGCGTCAATAACCCGATACAACTGCATGCGGATATAACCAGAGATCCCGCAGTGGGTATGTCTGTTGTCTGGACGCCTGCCGCCGGACTGGATAATCCTTCCGGTACAGACCCGTGGGCCGCACCGCTTCAGGATGTTACTTATAAGGCCGTAGTAACGCTTGACGGCGGATGCCAGGACGAAGATTCAATTCACATTGTTGTAGTGCAGGGTTTTGAGCTTTATAATTCAGACACGGCTATCTGTCTTGGCGAGAGCGTTGTGACGCTTGTCACCGGTGATAGCCGCTATACCTACACCTGGACGCCTTCGCAGGGTGTATCCAATACCAGTGACATGGCCCCTCAGATCACCCCCGACAGCACGCGTACCTATGTCGTTACCGCTACCTTTCCAGGCTGCCGCGACAGCATACGCTCGTTTGAGATCGATGTACAGCCTGTACCAGCCGTGCATGCCGGCGACGACCAGATATTGTGCTTCGGAGATACGCTGACCCTAATGCCGGAAGTGCTCCCACCCGATTATCCCTTCTATACCTATACCTGGGATCCCGCAGGAGCGCTTGATCCGGCTCCCAATATCCCCAACCCGTTGTTTACCGGTTACCAGACGGCTACCCTCACCCTGACGGTCACCACACCGGCCGGTTGTACCGGCAGTGACGACATCCTGCTCAGTGTGGTAGCACCGGATATCATCGAAGCCTCCAACGACACGCTGATCTGCCCGGGCGATACCATACAGCTGCATGTCTGGGGCAGCCAGGTATCACAGGTATGGCTGCCGGGATATTATATCAGTGATACGCTGAGCGCAGATCCGTATGTATACCCCGTTACTTCGGTCACTTATACGGTATACGGACGGGATATAGACAACTGCCTGGACACCCAGATGGTGCATGTGCGCGTACTGCCGCAGGCGGTTGTTTCGGTGCCTGATTCGGTACGCATCTTCCCCGGAGAAT
>CAZGPG010000002.1:0-273651 GCA_964527735.1 uncultured Chitinophagaceae bacterium
AATGTCTGAAACAATCTACGGTTGTACGTTACAGACGTGCTCTTAAAACTTCCCCAGACAGTAGTGGATCCAAAAGATGTTTGTTACGTCATACAAGCGGGAAGACGTACATTAATCCTGTTCACTGAATTGCTTTTCCAGAAAATCACGTAAAACCAACGCGTGCGTATGCTCGTTGTCCTTGGCAGCATACAAGAGCGTGATTACCTTCTTTGCCTTGTACTCTGCTACAAAAGCAGGGATTGCCTTATTCTTCTTTAATTCCTGCCCGTATTCTTTCTGAAAATCCGTCCATAGCGCGGGATCGTGCCGGTACCATTTCCGGAGCGCCGTGCTGGGAGCCAGCGCTTTCGCCCAGGCGTCAAACAGGACGCCTTCTTTGGTCAAACCGCGCGGCCACAGCCTGTCTACCAAAATGCGGAAGCCGTCCTGCTTCAAAGGAGGGTCGTACACACGCTTGATTTTTACGATGGTTTTCATGATCCAAATTTAAGAAAATAAAGGACAAACTTGTCTTTTATTCAGGATAGTGCTTACCTTTGCATGGATAATCTAATAAAAACATCAAAAAAATCAAACCAATGGTAACAGCAGAAATCCTGGATGTAACCCAGATAGAGCCACGGTTCAAGCATCCCACCATCTTCAAACATTTTGACGATCTCGAGGCCGGAGAAAGTTTTATCATCGACAATGATCACGACCCCAAGCCGCTGTACTACGAGCTGCTGGCAGAGCGTGGCGATATCTTTACCTGGGAGTATCTCCAGAAAGGCCCCGAACGCTGGCAGGTGAAAATTGCCAAACGCGGAGGCGACAACGATCAGGCAGGTACCATTACCGAAAAAGACATACACAAAGCCGCCGTGCTAAAAGAAAAAGGAACAGATTTCAGTTGCGGTATATAAGACAACGACAGCGAACCATTTAAAATCCGCAATAAGCAGCAAGATCGTTATGGACAGGAAAATGAAAATAAATGCCGGTACAAAAATATCGGAGCTGATCAGCGCCGATAAAGCCAGTATTGACGCCATTGCCGGAGTAGCCAAGCCGTTCCACCGGTTGAAAAATCCTATTCTTCGCAAGGTAATGGCTTCAAGGGTAACCATAGCGGAAGCTGCAAAAATGGGGGGCTGCCAGGTAACCGACATTGTATCGGCGCTGACGCCGCTCGGATTTGAATACGAAGCTACCGAAATCAGCCAGGCAGAAACCGGCCAACGACCGGAATGGCTTACCGCCGCAGAGAACAATGTGATCCGGTATGATGTGCGCCCGATCATCGAATCGGGTACCGATCCGCTGAAAGCGATCCTGGGAAAATTTAAGGACGTCGCACCGGGAGACATCCTGTGCATCATCAACAGCTTTGTCCCTACACCGCTGATCCGTCTGCTGGAGCAGGAAAAAGCAGCAGCCAGCTATGTGGAAACAATCAGTGATAACGAGTTTCATACCTACTTCCTGAAAAAACAGAATGAAGCGTCGAAAGAGAATATCGTAAAAAATAACGATCAGATCATTATGGATGATGCCGGATCTTTTGATGCATTATATCGTCGTTTTTCACCGGATCAGATAAGGGAAACCGACGTACGCCACCTGGAGATGCCCCTTCCTATGCAGACCATCCTGACAGCACTCGCAGATCTGCCTGCGGGGCATATGCTGTATGTGCGCCATAAAAGGATACCTGTGTACCTGTTGGAAGAGCTGGCTGGCAGGGATTTTGAAGTGCACATCCATACAGTGGATGAAAGCAATGTGAAGATGATGCTTTTTAAACTGCAATAATCACGGCAGTGAATCGGATCGAAGAAGGATAATTCAATGGCACACATTAATATCGGTAAAGCGCCGCCCAATAATGCAGTGCTCCCCTTCTATGCAACGGGAGCCATCGCTTTCTGGGTACTTTGCACGCTGCTGGTGATAAGCGCCGGCAGCCTTACAGGGCATTATTTCAATCCACATCTGCTTACCATCGTGCACACGGCAGCTTTGGGATGGGGCACCATGATCATTTTCGGCGCAGCACACCAGTTACTACCGGTGGTCTGTGAGCGCGATCTGTTCAGCCCCTCCCTGGCTTCGATGTGCTGGTACACGCTGACGGCAGGGACGGCATTGCTGGCATACTCATTCTGGGATTTCAGAACCGGCTGGATCATGATAACCGGAGGAGCGCTGGTAGTACTATCGGCATTGGCCTATTTTATAAACGCGCTGCTCACCAGCAGGATCTGCCTGCGCTATTCCGTAATCAGGCTGTTTATCGTCACGTCTGCACTCTGGCTGCTCTGCACCGTTGTTGTGGGCCTGCTGCTGGCGATCAACCTGAGCCATCCATTCTTCGATAAAAATCATATGGAAATACTGAAGCTGCATGCCCATGCGGGACTGGCGGGCTGGTTGCTCCAGTTGGTTACGGGCATCAGCAGCAAGCTCGTCCCGATGTTCCTGCTCGGGAAACCAACGAAGGAAAAGCTCTTGCAATACGCCTGCATCCTGCAGAACACCGGGTTGATTCTGTTTCTGTCCGATGGCTATTTCTTCGGGATAGCCGGCAGCCGCGTATGGATCTATATGCTGCTGGTTGCATCCGGTATTGTGTGCTGGCTGCTGTTTTTGTATGATGCGTTCCGCCACAGGGTGAGAAAGAGTATCGACACACAGATGAAACATACTTTCGTATCCTTCGTCTGTCTTTTACTCTCCGTGCTGCTGCTGCCGGTAATCGTTTATGTACAGGACGCACGCTGGGCCATCCTGTATGGCACACTGCTCTTCATGGGCTGGATCACAGGGATCATTCTCGGAAAAACATTCAAGACCCTTCCTTTTATCGTATGGAACGGACATTACAAATCCCTGACGGGAAAGGCAAAAGTACCGCTGCCCAAAGACCTGTACAACGAAACGCTGGTGCAATGGCAGTTTCGTATCTTTATTGCAGCCATCATACTGCTCGCGGCCGGCATTATTACAAGCAATCTTTTGATCATCCGCATTTCAGCCGGTCTCTGGTTCGTGCTTTCGCTGATCTATGTCTATAATGTGATGACTGTGCTGCTGCATAAAACAAAGGAAATGCCATGAACCTGTCGTTGACCGATCCTTATTATAGTGAGAAAATAAAAGCCCACCAGGCGCTTTATAAAGTCATAGATCCGGAACTTTTTGTGAATGTGGTGGATTTGGGACTGATCTACGACGTGGCATTCGAAGATGATGATACGATCCGGGTGACGATGACCCTGTCTACGCCCCACTGCCCGATGGGCGAAGCCATTACCAACGGTGTGCAGAACGCGCTTGAAATGGTATTCCCCAATAAAAAAACAGAAATCAACCTGACATTCGATCCGCCCTGGAATTTTGAAATGATGACAGAAGAAGGCAAAACCCAACTGGGTATGTAGCAATAGTAACCCCATATTCCCGCTCTTATTTAACTAAGCGAATCATTTTTGATACACTCCGGGGAAGTTTTGAGAGAACGTCCGTAATGTACGCCCGTAGAAGGTTTCATTCATTTTTTATAAAACGGGGCCTGCTATTGCATATCCCAATGAATTTCGCTCCGTAGGAGCGCCCCGTTTATAGAATATTGGTATATCCATACAGACCACCCCGTAGGGGTATCCCGTTTATTGTATAGGGGGTGTCCCGTTTATGATGTGCCGCAATGGGGAGGCACCTACGGAGCCGGGGTGTGTTGTATTTGTTTGCTATAAACGGTCCGCTCCTACGGAGCGGAAGTATGCCTGGTATTTTCCCTGGACAATAGTGGTTTTGATACAAAGAAAAAAAATAAAGGAGAGATTTATCCTTTATTAAAAAATCTGCATTAACTTTGCGGTGTAAAACACAAAAATGTTTTCTAAAACTTGCGAATATGCGATCAGGGCCATGATCTTTATAGCCCAGAAAACGAAGGAGGGACGCCGGATCGGGATCAAAGAGATCGCGAAAGGCATCGACTCTCCGGAGCATTTTATCGCAAAGATCCTGCAGGAGCTGAGCAGAAAGGGACTGCTGCAATCCGCCAAAGGGCCTAACGGAGGTTTTTACCTGGATGAAGACTCCCTGGATCAACCGCTGGCAGATATTGTGCGGGCGGTGGATGGCGACAAAATATTCCAGGGCTGCGGACTGGGTTTAAAACAATGTTCGGAATCACACCCCTGCCCTATACATCATGATTTTAAAAAAATACGGAAAGGATTGCTTGAGATGCTGGAAAAAGCCAAAGTCGGCACTTTCACCGTAGCGCTTGAAAGCAGTATCGCCTTTCTGAAACAGTAGTAAAAAAATTTCTCTAAATAAAAGATAAAAAGGTATTAATATCCTGAATATGAGATCACCAAATGCTGCCAAAACAACGCTCCTGTGTCTTGCCACATTCTTATCCGGCATTACGCCTGTATGGGCACAGGAAATGAAACCATACAGCTTTTCCTTTAGCTCAAAAGAAGTATGGTTATGGTTCATTTTCGTAGTTACGCTGGCGTTGGTTGGCGCCGCTCTTATCCTTAAAGAAAGGGTCAACAGGCTGAGAAGCAGTTATAAAAAACAAAAGAGAACCAAACACATGGGCAGACTGAAAGAGCATGCCCAAAACCTCAGCAGCAGCCAGATAGACCAGCTGCTCGAGTACAAAAGCAAAACCCGTAAGAACAGACCGGACGGCGCCTCCTTCATACTGCTTCTTATGCTCAGTATGCTTGGAGGAAATCATGCAATAGCTCAAACTCCGGGCGGAGGAGATGGCAGTTCCCTGCTTGGAGAAGGTGGTATCATCATTACGATCATCCTCGTGCTGATACCGATACTGGCCGGATTCATCCTGCTGATTGTCAAGATCGGCAATGCCGTAAAACGTCACAAGAACCTGCAACGGCTGGAAGAAGCAGAAACGCTGGCAGCATATCTGAAAAGCCTGCCGGATGAAGAAGTAGATACCGAATTGAAAAAAAGAAAAGCGGCGTTGGACTATCGCCTTACCCATCGGGAACTGGCGGGGAATGAACCCGCGGCAGATACCAAAGGTTTGTTGAATATCAATCCCGAAACGGGGTTGAATATAGTTGCCGTAAAACAGCGGGCGCTGCCGCGTCCGAATATTGACCCTGCACTTTCCCGGCTGGTGCTCTGGTATCTGGGGTGTGCCACGTTCTGGCTGCTGTTTGGTACCACCGTCGGAGAATACCTGGGCATCAAGTTTGTGGCGCCTGACGCCGACCACCTGAGCTGGCTGAGCTTCGGCAGGCTGCGTCCCGTACATACAAATGCCGTATTCTGGGGATGGGCTTCACTGGGTATGCTTGGGCTCGGATATTATATTGTACCCCGTGTGAGCAACGTACCGCTGGCCAGTATGAAGATGGGCTGGTATTCCCTTTGGCTGATCAATGCAACTGTTGTGATCGGCACCATTTGCCTGATGGCAGGTATCAACAATGGCGGAGGCGAGTACCGCGAATACATCTGGCCGGTAATGCTGCTTTTTGGCATCGCACTGGGACTGACCCTGATCAACTATATCAAAACCATTGCTGCCCGGAAGACAAAAGAGATCTATATCTCTAACTGGTACATGGTCGCGGCAGTGATCTTCACTATTGTAATTTCACTCGTCGCATACATTCCCAACTGGCAAAACGGATTGGGAGAAACCATCGTCCAGGGTTACTATATGCACCAGGGTGTAGGTATGTGGTTCATGCTGTTCACGCTCGGAATCGTATATTATTTCCTGCCGCAGCAGCTCAATAAGCCCATTTATTCTTACAGCCTGGGTATACTTGCTTTCTGGACGCAGATCCTGTTCTATACCCTGATCGGGACGCACCATTTTGTGTTCAGCGCCATTCCCTGGTGGCTGCAGACCGTGGCTATTGTGGGCAGCGCCGGCATGGCCATACCGGTGATCGCGGGCACCACCAACTTCCTGATGACCTTTAAAGGCGCCTGGCACAAAATACGCGACAGCTATACGCTCCCCTTCTTCCTGGTCGGTATCATTTTTTACTTTACCGGTTCCATGCAGGGCACAGCGGAAGCCTTCCGGTTTACGAATCTGATATGGCATTTTACCGACTTCACGGTAGCGCATTCGCATCTCACCATGTACGGTATTATCTGCTTCTTCCTCTGGGCCTGTATCTACGCCGTGGTACCACGCCTGACGGGAAAAGAAGCGCCGCAGATCACGATCGGCGCACACTTCTGGCTGGCGCTGGTGGGGCTGATGTTTTACTCCATACCACTGATGTATGGCGGTACGATGAGGGGCCTGATGTGGCTGGAAGGCAGACCATTCATGGAGAGTGTTGTCATGATGTTCCCTTACTGGCTTTGGCGGGCAATCGGCGGCAGCCTCATGTGGCTTTCGCATTTGTTCTTTGCCTACAATATGTACAAAATGATGTCACGCAGCTATGTAGTGGATGTAAAGGAAACCGCTGTGCGACAACTGGGAAAAGAACTTACTGCCAAACCCGAACCAATTACTAACCATATCTAATTATAGCAATGGAGTTGTTCAATAATCATAAGAAACTGTTTACAACCGCTACGCTGTTATTCGTAGGTCTCACCGTGCTGGTAGCCATCATGCCTGCCATCAATAACCAGGCAAATAATCAGCCGCTGCCGGGGGCGGAGGAATTAAGCCCCGAAGCCGGAAGAGGTAAGGCACTGTTTATCGCCAATGGCTGCGTAGCATGCCATACACAACAGGTCCGGAATGTAGACATGGATAAGGTATGGGGGAGCCGCCCCAGCCTGGCAGCAGATTATGCCGGGATCTCCCGCCAGGATTTCTGGAGAAATTCGGCAACCCTGATGGGCACAGAGCGTACGGGACCCGACCTCACCGATGTAGGAAACCGTCAGCCGAGCATCGACTGGAACCTGGTGCATCTGTATAATCCCCGGATCGTGGTGAAGGAGTCGGTGATGCCTGCATATCCCTGGATGTTTACCATAAAGGAAGAGCCTGGAGAAAATGATGTAGTAGTCAGTGTACCGGAAGCTTACATGAAAGGAAAATCAGGGAAAGTAGTTGCATCGCGGGATGCGCTGGACCTGGTTGCTTATCTGCAATCGTTAAAACAAGTGAAGCTGCCTGACGGCACAGAAACGCCGGAATTTCTCTATAAAAGGGAAGCAAAAAAACAGGAAACGGATGCAGGTGGTATGATGGTCGTCGACGGTCAGGCGCTATACGCCGCTAACTGTCAGGCTTGTCACCAGGCAAATGGAGAAGGATTGCCCGGCGCCTTCCCACCGCTGAAAGGCAGTGAAATTGTCACGGCAGATAAACACCTGGAATTGTACGTAGACATTATCATGAACGGCTATGATGCGCGACCCGAATACGGCGCTATGGCGCCTGTCGGCGCCAACATGGGCTGGACAGAGCACGAAGTGGCCGCCATCATCAACTACGAAAGAACCAGTTGGGGACATGAAGGCAAAACCGTGACGCCGGAAGAAGTGAAAAAAATACTGGATTTTATCAACATCAAAATCGTACAACAATGATGAAACGCTTAAGCGGCGCACTGCTCCTGGTAATGACATCAATCATGGCCATCGCGTGCCCGGTCTGCGAACGAAACCAGCCCAAACTGCTCAAGGGCGTAACCCATGGTGCAGGGCCTGAAAGCCAATGGGATTATGTGATTGTATGGGGTACCGTTATCATCGCCCTGCTGACACTGTTCTTCTCCGTAAAATGGCTGGTACGTCCGGGAGAAAAATCAGAGAAACACATCAAAAGAATGATCTTAAACAACCAGTAATATGAGCGAAAAAAGCACCGTCTTCATTTTTGTTGATGAGGATACCAAACCAATTGCGGAAGTGCTCTCGCCCGTAAGCTTTGAGCTGGACACCCGTAAGCTGACCGATGGCGAGCATATATTGAAGATCGTAAGCAGAGACCCTACAGGCAAGGAAGGCATCCGGAGAATACCCTTCGTAGTGCGCAACGGACCGGCAATCACTATTGAAGGTATCAAAGAAAATGCCGTAGTGGATGGCGTGCTTCCGCTAATGATCAATGCTTACGGAAAAGGAGACCAGAAATCATTTTTGATCGAAGGAAGCGAGACGCCGGCAAGTATCCCTGCCTGGGTATGGATACTCATTATCGGGTTTGCCGGATGGGCCATGTATTACCTGTTCCGGTACATATCGGTTCCCTAACTTTACTATATGAGAAACGATATAACCACCATCGAAGATATACGCCTGCTGGTAGATACCTTTTACGACCAGGTAAGAAAAGATACGCTGATCGGTCCGATCTTCATCGGCATTATCCGGGATCAATGGCCGGCACATCTGGAAAAAATGTACCGCTTCTGGCAGACGGTATTGCTGGACGAACGCACTTATAGCGGGACGCCTTTTCTGCCACACGCCAAAATGCCCCTGGAATGGAAACATTTCGAGCAGTGGCTCCGGTTGTTTAATGAAACAACAGATACGCTTTTTGCCGGTGAAAAAGCCGAACGCGTCAAATGGCAGGGCAGAAGAATGGCAGAACTGTTCCACTCGAAGATGGAATATTATAAGAACAATTCAGGAACACCACTGATGTAATGAAGTACTGTTAAAAAAATATGGACGCCTAATTCAAAAACGATGCAAACACAAACTATAACAGGCATACCGGTCATAGGAAAGTTCAAATGGGAATTTGAGATCTCCGGATCAGGCACACAAGCTTCCGTGCACGAATTTTTCCCCGGACATATTCATTACTGCATGACAGGCCCGGCGCATACAACCGCTTATACGCAAAACCTGGTCGCATTTGACCCTGCGGAACAGCGGTGCATAACGAAGAAGCAAGGGGAAGATACTTCCGGCACATATTACCTCATGTTCTTCAAAGACATGAAGGAAAACGAGGTAACTATTTATAAACGCAAATGTGCCAGCCGGGAAGAAGCGGAAAAATTCCCCTTCCCTCCTGCCGGCACACGTGAAGACCACGGATGGAATACATACATCCGGATTTAAAGAAAACAATGGATACTTCAGACTTTGAAAAAGCACAAGGCCACTGGCTGCTGGCCAGAATGGGCAAGAGAGTGCTCCGCCCCGGCGGCAGGGAGCTTACCCTGCAACTGATCCAGGCGCTCACGATCCGGCCAGGCGACGATATTGTCGAATTTGCTCCGGGGCTGGGTTTTACTGCTGCACGCACCCTGGAGAAAAATCCCGGTTCTTATATTGGGGTAGACGCCGACGAAGACGTTGTGAACTATCTGCAGCGAAAGATAAAAGGGGCGCATGTAAGTTTTATCCGGCGTAATGCTGCAGAGACTGATCTGCCGCCAGGCAGCAAAGACAAAGTGTATGGCGAGGCCATGCTTACCATGCAGGCAGATCACCGGAAATCGGAGATCATCCGGGAAGCCCACCGCATCCTGAAAAATGGCGGACTGTATGGGATACACGAACTGGGATTAACGCCGGACACGATCAACGACAACCACAAAGCAGAAATCCAGCGCGACCTGGCACAACACATCCGGGTAAACGCCAGGCCGCTCACAGAAAAAGAATGGAGCACGCTGCTGGAAAAAGAAGGATTTAAAGTCAGCAAAATATTCACTAACCCCATGCGCCTGCTGGAAACCAGGCGGATCATTGACGACGAAGGTTTTTTCAGAACATTAAAGATCGGCTTCAATATTATGATCCATTCCGCAGCAAGAAAACGCATCCTCGATATGAGAAACACATTCAGGCGCCACCGTGCTGATATCAATGCGGTCGCCATCATTGCAGAAAAAATCTAAAAACAATATATCATGGACATCACAAAAGAAAATATCATCGGCGAAATCGTAACCCAAGATTACCGCACCGCTGCGGTGTTTGAAAAGTTCGGACTTGACTTCTGCTGCAACGGCAATAGAACCGTGGTGGCAGCGAGCGAGGAAGCAGGGGTCGATCCGGAAAAAGTGATCAGCGAAATAACGCAGCTCCCACAGACAGGTACGGCCGCCATCAACTACGACTCCTGGCCACTGGATCTGCTCGCCGATTATATCGAAAAGAAGCACCACCGCTATGTATCCGAAAAGATACCCGTACTGCAGGGCTACCTGGATAAGATCAGCAGGGTACACGGTGACCGGCACCCGGAACTGTTTGAAATTAAAGACCTCTTCGCGGGATGTGCCGGAGAACTGTCGGCCCACATGAAAAAAGAAGAGTTGATACTGTTTCCGTTTATCCGGAAAATGGTTGAAGCCACGCATTCGGGCACCGCAGGACTTACAGCGCCTTTCGGAACAGTGCAGAATCCTGTAAGGGCGATGATGCATGAGCACGATGCCGAAGGAGAGCGATTCCGGAAGATCGCAGCACTGTCGGATCAATACACCCCACCGGCAGACGGCTGTAATACATACCATATCACATTCGCTCTGCTAAAAGAGTTTGCGGACGATCTGCATTTGCATATTCACCTGGAAAACAATATCCTCTTTCCAAAAGCGGTCTCCCTTGAGCAGGAGCTTGCCGGCAAGTGATGAAAACTTCATGATTTTAGCTTTCGTACCGGAATAAAAAACGATATATTGCATCGTCTCCTAAGGCGCTATGCTGATAAACTGCGACATACTCATTGCCTATGGCGGATGTGCTAAAAAGCACGAAAAAGACGCCATCATCTTCAGGGAAGGAACACCGGCGCGTTTCCTGTACCAGATTGTGGAAGGAGAAGTAAAGCTCTATTCCACCAACAATGAAGGGAAAGATCTGATCCAGGGCATCTTCAAGACCGGCGACAGCTTTGGAGAACCGCCCCTGCTACTGGATAAAACCTACCCAAGTACAGCGCAAACCACCACACCCAGTGTTATTATCAGGATAACCAGGGAGAAACTTCTGAATATCCTGGATGACTATCCGGAGATAAATAAGCGGTTGCTTTATACCTTTGCCGAGCGTATCTATAACAAGGCCACTGCTGCTCAGATATGGCTCAGTCACACACCGGAAGAGAAGATCATTGGGTTTCTGAATAAAGTAAAAGAAGATTGTGAGGAGACAGAAAAATTGCTTATCCCTTTTACCCGGCAGCAGATCGCAGATTTCACGGGGCTCCGGGTAGAAACGGTCATCCGGACACTTATAAAAATGAGTGAACAGGATAGGGTAAGCATCATTGATCATAAACTCTATTATTAGCCCGAATGAAAAAAAACCGATTGGCGATATGGTTTAAAATAAGCCTGGTCAGCCTGGTAGTGGTTGCCCTGTACGGTACGCTGATGCGTTACAAGATCGCTTTCCATTTTCCATTTTTCGAACAAAAAAACCTGCTGCACGCGCACTCTCATTTTGCATTCAGCGGATGGATCAGTCATTTCCTGTATTGCGGTCTGGTTTATTGGATTCAGTCCGCACTGCCTCCGGGAAAATCAAAGAAATACTATCTCCTGCTTGCCGCTAACCTGGTCTGCGCATTCGGGATGCTGGTGTCATTTACCATCCAGGGATACGGACTTATATCCATTTCGTTTTCGACCCTGGCAATACTGATCTCCTTTGCGTTTCTTCTGTTTTTTATCAATGATCTGAGACACCATCTGCCGGCACGGCAGGAAGTAAGGCCCTGGGCCGTTACCGGCCTGCTGTTGAATGTGATTGCTTCAGCAGGGCCATTTTCGCTGGCCTGGATGATGGCCACCAAAAGTATCGATCACCAGCTATACCTCGCATCGGTTTATTACTACCTGCATTTCCAGTACAACGGCTGGTTCTTTTTTGCGGCTATGGGAATCGCGATTAACCACCTGCCTGCAAATGCCCCTTCACTAAAAAAATATTTCCGGGTGTTTGCCCTCACGATCATCCCGACGTTTTTCCTATCCGTTCTTTGGATCAAAATACCGCTGTGGGTGTACATCCTTACGGTGGCTGCCACCTTATTGCAGTTGGGCGCCTGGATTGCTTTACTGAAGAAGCTATGGCCGGTCTTTACCCGGATGGCTCCCCGTCCGGACATGCACTGGATCCGGGTATTTTTCTATGCCGCAACGATCGCCATCACGATCAAATTTGTACTACAGACCATCTCCGTCATACCCTCACTGAGCCAACTGGTGTTCGGTATCCGGCCTATCGTAATCGCCTATCTGCATCTTGTATTGCTGGGTGTGTACAGCCTGTTCGTGATCGGATATTTATTTGTACGGGGATATATTGCTCCTTCCCGGTTGTCCGTCACTGCCGCCTTTACATTCCTGGCGGCCGTAGTCCTGCATGAATTATTACTGGCGATACAGGGTTTCGCAGCATTCTCCTACTTTCCCATCCCATATATGTCCGAAATGCTGTTTGGCGCAGCCGCTTTGCTGCTGTTGAGCGCTTCGGGTATGCTGATCGGACAGTCTGTAAAAATCAACGGGCATACGCTCCCCTCTCCTCAAATGCTGTAAAGCATCTGCTATCCGGTCATTTGAAATATGACCTGGATCATAAATTTTCTTCGCCACCGGACATAGCTTTATCATCAGAAAATTTATGGCTGCATTCAGATACAAACTGGTCATTTTCGCTTTGCTGTCGGTGGCGTTTTTTAGCTACAGCGCTGTGCTGTATGTGACCGTCCCGGAAGAAGAGCAATCTGCTGGTCCGGTGGCACAGCAGGGAAAAATTTTGTGGCAACAGAAGAACTGTATTTCCTGCCATCAGTTGTACGGATTGGGCGGACATCTGGGGCCCGACCTCACCAATGTGGCTGCAACGAGAACAGATGATTATATCCGTGCATTCCTGCAATCGGGAACACAGGTAATGCCGGATTTTCATCTGAATGACGAAGAGATACGGGCCTTTATCGAATTCTTCAGATACACCAACGCTACAGGCAAAGCCGACCCTAAATTGTTCTCAAAATATACCGATGGAACCATCTCGCAGCCATAGAACAAATTATGCCTCCTGGTTCATCATTGCCGGGCTGGTCTTCTTATGCAGCACGTTGCTGTTCGGCCTGGTCGCCGCACTGCAATACGTCCTGCCGGGGCTGTGGAGAAATGAATTTTCGTTTGACAAATTAAGGCCGCTTCATGTATCCTCTGCCGTTTTCTGGATCATTATGGCTGCAATGGGCAGTGTGCTTTCATTCCTGCAGCAGCATAACGGACGTGCCTTGAAGCGCCCGGCCCTGGTAAAATGGCAGTTTTACATTTTCATATTTTCCTTCGCGGCTATCCTGGTCTCTTATTGCTTCGGCGTTTTCGGCGGGCGCGAATATTGGGAATTTCATCCGTTCTTTTCTATCCCCATCGCTATCGGCTGGGTTATCTTCCTGATCAATTTCATGTCGGGTATCAAAACACTGAAAGGGCAGCCGGTTTATGTATGGATGTGGCTTACCGGTGTTGTGTTTTTTCTGTTTACCTACCTGGAGTCTAATCTGTGGCTGATTCCGGGAATCAGAAACCACCTGGTTAAGGATATGACCATTCAATGGAAATCGTACGGCGCGATGGTGGGGTCGTGGAATATGCTGATCTATGGCAGCGCTATCTTTCTGATGGACCGGATTGCCGGAAATAAGAAATACAGCTTTTCGAACATCGCCTTCGGATTGTATTTTCTGGGATTGTTCAATCTGATGTTCAACTGGGGTCATCATATTTATACCCTTCCCACAGTGAGCTATGTGAAGCATATTGCGTACGCAGTGAGCATGACCGAGATCTTTCTGTTTGGCCGGATCATTTACCTGTGGCGATCATCGGTAAGCACAGCGAAAAAGCATTTCCACTTCAGGCCCTATCAGTTTTTAGTAGCAGCAGATGTATGGGTTTTTATGACATTAGGTCTCGCCATTGCCATGTCGGTGCCCGCGCTGAATCTCTACATGCATGGTACTCACGTGGTGGTGGCGCATACCATGGGGGCTACCATCGGCATCAACAGTATGCTGCTGCTTGCTTTTGCTTATGACATCGCGGGTGATACGTGTACAGATATGGAACCGTTCCGGAAAACCATCAGTCGCGGGTATTGGCTGATGAACATATCATTGGGTGTTTTCTGGCTGGCATTGATCGTGGCCGGCTTCATCAAATCGTACTGGCAATTTAATGAGTCGGATGTTCCGTTCGGGAGTATGATGCTGCGTTTGCGGCCGTGGTTTTATCTGTTTTTTGCTGCAGGTTGTTTTTTGTCAACAGGCTTTTCGATGGTGATATATCCCTTGTTGAAAAACCAGCTTTACTGCTATTTGAGAACACGGGTGCGGAAGCCTGTCGCGCCGCCGGCAGGACAATCTCTCGCGGGAATATAACCAGCGTAAAACTACTTCCCGCCGCTCACCTTCTCCTGCATCACTACAGCAATACCCCGCGCATGTGATTTCATCTTCGCTGCATTAACGCCCGCATAAAGCTCGTCTACCGACTGTGCAAAGAGCTGCAGCCACCGTTCAAAATGTTCCGGTGTGGTGGGCTGCAACCGGTACAAATTCCGGTGGGTCGTTAAAGGGTCACCCTCGTAATCACCGGTATAGAAAAGGACATTCTCCCAAAAGGCGCACATCAATGGCAGATGACGCGACCAGTCAACAGGAATGACATCGGAAAAGAAAAAGCCAATAACATCATCAGCCTTTACCTTTTCATAAAACAAGGCCACTACCTTTTCTATATTAGCCGGGCCGGTAAGGTCGGTTTTCATTTTCTTATTTTTTATCAGCCTACAATGTGCAGGAGGATCATCATCACCTTGTCATCCTGCTTACTACAGATCTCTTTTTCTGAACCTTGCCAGGGAAATGGCAAACGGCGCTGCCACCCAGGCGGTGAGCAAAGCTACCGATATGGCCAATCCCCAATTGGTGCCAAAAAAGTTTTTGAATACAGCTCCGGTATATCCCAGCATCGCCGAAACATCCAGCTGCAGCAGGACGAGGATACGACAGAGATCTACCGGACTGAACGCGCTCAGCATCACAGCCAGCTTCTCGATGGGATAATCGGCAAACTGAAAGAACAGGAACAATACCAGTCCATCAAACAACAAAGCGAAATACAGCCACAACAATATGGATATCCCGATCCCCTTGGCCTTATCGCGCGCAAGAATGCTGCTCAAAAAAGCAATCGCCACGAAAATGACGGATAAAAACACACCTGCCAAAATCATCATCATCGCCGTTGCAAACTCAGCAAAAAGCAATATCGGGATGCCCGCGCCCAGCAGAAATGCAGCAGCCAGGCTCAGTGACAACCCTGTAAACAATGCCTTCCAGATCTTACTCCGCTTCACCGGATGACTCACAAGCAACTCAATAAACTCGCTGCTGTTGTACACATAGATGGTGGCAAACAACACCGACATCAGCGGCACAGTCAGCAGGATGATATTCAGTACCGTGAGCACGCCTTTGGAGGCATTGTCTTCCAGCCCGAATGCACTCCAGGAAAACAAGGCCAGGATGATAGCATACGCAATCACGATCTTATTCTTCAGAATATCCAGCGCCACATATTTCAATATCCGGATCATTGCCCCTCCTTTTTTAATAAATAAACAATGGATTTGGCAATGGTCGCTTGCCCGGTGACCCTTTTCAATTCCTCCACATCCTCATGCAGCACCACCTGCCCTTCCTGCATAAAGATAACGTGACTGACGATCCCTTCCAGCTCGCTCAGCAGGTGCGAAGTGATCAATACCAGCTTACCGCTGTTTTTGGCAGCGATGATCTTCTCTTTCAATATTTCAGAAGCAATAGGGTCAAGCCCGGCCGTAGGCTCATCGAGAATAAGCACCTGTGGATGAAACATAAAAGCCAGCGTGGCGCTTACCTTTTGCGTAGTGCCGCCGCTGAGCGTACGCATTTTCTTATGCAGCATATCGCCGATTGCAAATTGTCGGTACAGGTCTTCGTCCAGCGCGCCCTGATGCTTCCTGATACCTTTGATCATATCCAGCACCTGGCCTATTGTCATATTCTCCGGATAGCGGCCTATCTGGGGCATATAACCTATATGCTGCCGGTACGCATCGTTTCCTTTTATGTCTTCGCCGTCAAACAATATCATTCCCGAGTCGGGCAGCACCATGCGCAGTATGCATTTTATCAGCGTAGTCTTACCACAGCCATTAGGCCCGATAAGCGCTATGCATGCTCCTTTACCAAGGCGGAGATTGATATCCTTCAATACCTGCAATCTGCCAAACCGCTTGGCTGTCTGTTTTATTTCTATCATAATGCCAGGGGAGTCATCAATGGATTTTTATCAACAAAATTTTCCGGTGTCAGGCTGGGCAGCATCCGTTCCGATTTATCCAGCAGGCCGATCATAAAGCTCCGGTAAAGCAGCATTGCCGGCGGATTCTGCTCCACGATCATGGAAAACAGGCTCAGTGGATGATAAGGCACATCGCCTTTCTTATCCTTGTCCAGATCATAACCTTCGTATTTGTCCCAGTAGTTTTCGTCAAAGACATTCAGCGTGAGGCTTCCGTTGGTGCTTACATCAAAAGTATTGCCCTGAAAATTATTATGCGTCAGCACGTTGTCCATACAGTTGGCCTGTATTCTTATGCCCCATCCGTTTCCCCTGATGCTGTTTCTTTCGATACGCATTCTATTGCTGCCATCCATGAATATTCCCGTGGTGTTGTTCACAAAACGATTGCCTGCCATGTAGCAGTCCGAAATATCCTTGAGCAATATCCCGTACGCAGCATCTCCCCAGCTGTCTTCAAAAGTGTTGTTCATCATCACCACATTTTTGGTGTACATGACGGCTACTCCCGCTCCGTTATTTTTGAAGTAGTTGGTGAAATAGGAATCATTGTGGGAGAACATAAAATGCAATCCGTAGCGCAGATTACGCTGGATGACATTTCTCCAGATAACCGAATGGGTAACAAACTCGAAATAGATACCATCACGATGACCGATGATACGATTACCCGTCACCTGCAGGTTGTGACTCTTCCAGCAATGGATGCCATTCCCCGACTGGTATTCTTCTTTAGCGAGGGCAATGAGTGCGTTATCTTTTATGATGCAGTGATTGCTATACTGAATGTATATGCCGAAAAAATTATCGTAAAGATAATTTCCTTCAATGGTGACGTGATCGGAATCGTATACTTTAATTCCTGCCGGGTCATTGAGTGTAGCCTGTCCCGACCGCTGTATCCGGAATCCCTTTACCGTAACCCCGCCGGCAGTTATGGAAAGCACTTCAGACTTTTTCCCTCCGTCAAGCACCGGCATATCAATCCCGAGGAAGTATATAGGCTTGTCAATTAGGATATTGCCTTCCTGGTAATGCCCTTTCGCAACAATTACGGTGTCGCCGTCTTGTGCTGCCAGCAAAGCGGATTTTATGGTGGCATGGGTCTTGCCCGGTCCGACACGGATAGTCTTCCCCCATGCGTGATGAATCAGCAGGAATGATGTAATAGCAAACAGGCATATAGTACGGTTAATCAGCAGGAACATGATAGTGATTAGGTAAATTGTTGCTCGTTATCTCTTCCCATGTTTGTGTGACGACACCCAGCCGCTCTGCATGCTCCGCTGCACCTTCCTCATTCCCGAAAGCAGCCATATTGCCCCTCATCGGACTGTTGAGATCGTCGTGCCTGATATACCAGGCCTCTTCCGCATTGATCAGTATGTTATCTTGTGTATAATCATTGATGTAAAAATTCCGGACGTGTCCATCTGTTTGTTCTTTGTTATAACGCAGCATACAGCTCATGTCATCAAACTTATACACCCGGCCTTTCTTCGTGATCAGCTCTGCCCCGAATCTTCCATCCGAGATTGCCATCCGGCAGTATGCGCACATATCTTTATTCAGCATGATCGGCTCCGGGCCTGTTTCGCCACAGGAAGTAAACCCACAGCATACTGTAACAAAGGCGATCACCGCAGCCTGATACGACCGTCTTTTCTTACCAAACCATTTCCCTTCTTTCAACACAGCAGCGAGTATCAGCAACCCGGCCACTACAAACAGCCATCCGCCGATATCGGGAACAGAGTATGCCCCGAAATTGAGCAGCTGTTTAAACCCGATCAACGGTGGTTGATAGGACATGCCGGGCACCTTGATGGCAGCATTGGGATCTAAATTATGACCATAATTATACTCCCACAGCCAGAAATCAGCCATGGCGACGATACCAAACACCAGGAACGCAAAAAATGAGAAATAAAGCCATCTCCGTCCTGCGACAATTGCCGACACGAAAAAAAGCAGCGCAAAAAAACCGATGAGATACGGCAGTATGGTAAACTCGGGAAAATCGTCGGTGTGCAACGTCTTCATGCCAATATAATGGTTCAGCCCGTTGATAACGTCCACATTGCCGTCGAGTTTATCTGCAAAAATCTGCAGCATCAGTCCTTCCGGATATTGCGGCGCATCCAGTTCGATACGCCATACCGGCACAAAAAGCGTTATGATCAATAACAGCGCCGAAACGATCAGCAGTATCCTGGACAGTGGAGCGATTTTATTTTTCATCAGCTTTGACATTAAAAGAACATGCGGAAAAAAGAGCGGGCTTTGATTGAGCTCAGCCACCGGCATTAAAGTCCGGTGACTGAGCCTTTCGAAGCCATAATTAAACAAATAAACGCATCATCGTATCGTTCGTTATTAAAGCATCACCATCCCAAAAAATGATGCAGTTCGTCTTAGACACGCTCCTTTTATAACTAATCAGCAGCTACTTTGTCCCCGAGGCCGTATGAAATAGGCACATTACTTCCTTTAGGCGATACCCTCACATAACCCGACATTTCCTGATGCAGGGCGCTGCAAAAATCAGTACAGTACATCGGGAATATGCCCACACGGTCGGGCACCCACTTCAGGGTCAGCGTTTCGCCTGGCATAATGAGCAGTTCGGCATTATCCGCGCCCTTAATGGCAAAACCATGCGGCACATCCCAGTCCTGTTCCAGATTTGTGACATAGAAATACACTTCATCGCCCACTCTTACTCCTTCAATATTATCCGGCGCAAAGTGAGAACGGATCGTGGTCATGTATACATGCACCTTATTACCTTCCCGTACCACTCTGGCTTCTTTTTCGCCGTTTGCCTTACGGGGATGGCGGTTTTCATTGATATCGTAGATCTTAAGCTGCTTGTCCTTGATCAGATCGGCCTTTACCGCCTGTGCGTAGTGCGGCTCCCCGATGGTAGGATAATCCAGGATCAGCTTCATTTTTTCCCCGCTGATATCATAGAGCTGTGCGCTGTGCGACAGTTCAGGCCCTGTAGGCAGATAACGGTCTTTGGTAATTTTGTTATAAGCAACCAGGTACTTGGGAGAAGGATTTTTTGTATTCCCTCCCGGTATCATCAGGTGACCGACTGAATAATAGGTAGGCGCCCGGTCAAGCACTTTGAGCTCCTTGATATTCCATTTTACCACTTCGGAGGAAACAAAACAGGATGTATAGGCATTACCCTTACCATCAAACTCGGTGTGCAACGGACCCAGGCCCGGCTTTTGTACTTCTCCGTACAAAGCAGCCTCATACTTCACCACCGGAATACCTGCATAGGACTCTTCGAAATTTTTCTCTGCAATGGCCTTCTGCAGCTTGTCGAAACTAAACACAGGAATCAGTGCGGCCAGTTTCCCGCTGCCGACGATATATTCACCCGTAGGGTCTACATCACATCCGTGCGGAGATTTGGGACAGGGGATAAAATAAACAAGATCGTCGAATTCGGTAACGTCCAGTACCAGGACTTCCGTCCGGATCTCTGAAGATGCCGTATGCGTGGCTTCATCAAATTTATTATGCGCATAACGAACCTGCTGCTTCTGCCCTTTTCCGGCTTTCACATATTCTTCTGCCTTTTTCCAGTTTACCGCCATGATAAAATCCTTATCCCGTCTCGAAGCATTTACTTCCTGCAGGGTATGGGCCAGTTCCGTATTATAGCAGCTAAAGAAAAACCATCCATGCGACTTGCCTTTGCCTGCACGGGAAAGGTCAAAATTCACCCCGGGGGTTTTTAACTGAAAGGCGATATTCATCTCACCGCTTTCCTTATCCACACTGACAAAGCTGATATGCCCTTTGA
The DNA here is from genome assembly GCA_964527735.1 of uncultured Chitinophagaceae bacterium. Taxonomy (GTDB): domain Bacteria; phylum Bacteroidota; class Bacteroidia; order Chitinophagales; family Chitinophagaceae; genus JBEBVQ01. Next base: position 20,134 of record CAZGPG010000002.1, read on the forward strand.
AATTTTCTTTGTACGAATTGATCGGCACATCTCCGTTATCGGTATCACCGGGTACGCTAAACCTGGTACCTGCAACGATATACTCCGTATTTTCAGTCCCGAAAGGAGAGCTGTGGTTACCACCGCTGTTGGGGAGTTCAATGATCTCTGCTGTTTTGAATGTTTTGAGATCAATTCTTGCAAGACGCGGGGTGTTATTCCCGTTAACGAAGACCCATTTACCATCAGCTTCACCGTTGGTCTGCGACATTTCCACGTGGTGCAGATCGTCCCACGGCACAAAACCATGTGAGGTGTTAAGAAATGGTTTGGATTCTTCGCTGTACCCGTATCCTTTTTCCGGATCTACCGAAAATACCGGGATGACCTTCAGCAATCTTCCGCTGGGCAAGCCATAAACGCTTAGCTGGCCGCTAAAGCCTCCTGATACGAAATTGTAATATTCATCATATTGCCCGGGGGCAACATATACTTTGGCAGCGGCATCACCGCCGACAGCACTCCCTGCACTTTTGGGCTTGCAGGATGATAGTGCAGCAGCAATTACGGATGCTGACAGCACGGCAATTATGATTCTGGACATATGTTGTGGTTTTAGATGTATGTTTATTGAGCACCGTCATTCTGGCGCATAAATTCCAGGATGTTTCTGGCTTCATCATCCACCAGGTTCTGATTGGGCATCCGCACCAGACACAATTCCAACTGAGCCTGCAACTCAGGATCTTTATCGATCATCGGGTCAGGATTGGTGATAAAATTCATAAGCCAGTGCGGTGTACGGCGTTGTGTGACGCCAGCCCACCCCGGCCCAACCAGCCTCTCATCTGTGTACTTATGACAGGAATTACACTTGGTATCGGAAATAGCTTTCCCTCTTTCCGCCATGGCCAGATCCAATGGCCCTACAACTACGTTGTTCTCGTCAAACTTCCCTTCTCCCCGGTTCGGGTCGTATTGAGAAGGATTTCCCGGACGTTCTCCGCCGGCAGATGACTTGCTTCCGCTCTCGCTCCCGCCTCCGCAGGCGGATACATAGATCAGGGCAGATAACGAAATTGCTGATATCAAAACTTTCCTATACATAACGATTGTTTTAAAACAAATATAAATTATTTCACAAAAATATCCAGACAATTCTACCGGATTTATGATTGAAATCATAACTCCTCAAAAAAATAAACAATATCTTGGGACGGTGCCGATCAATGGTTTCTGAAAAACTATGCCAAGATGCTCTTTCTGTATAATAAATCCGGCACATTTTTAATGTTACGAATATGATCATCCTGTTCGTAACAATATATTTTTCAAATGACGCTGTCATACAATTAAAAAAAAATCAATTGTCATGAAAAGAAATGAACACATCATTCTCCTCTCGCGCGACCATCACTTCGGTTTGCTGTTTTGCTGGAAAATACGGCAAGGGTTGAAATGGAATGTCGATCCGGAACGCATAAAACGCTACGTTTCATATTTTTGGGATCATCACTTGCGGCAACATTTCCACGAAGAAGAAACCGTACTTTTTATATTGAAAGACGATCCCTGGTGCCGCAGGGCACAGGAAGAGCACAGAACAATCGAACAATTAGTAAAAGACATTGCACAGCCTGATACCAACACCACCCTGCTGCAATCTCTTACTGATATGGTAGACCGGCATATCCGGTATGAAGAAAGAGAGCTTTTTCCCTACCTCGAACAAACGCTTACAGAAGACCAGTTAAATCTGATCGGAAAAGAACTGCAACGACTACACTCCGAAAATGCAGCAGACAATTACGAAGACGAATTTTGGGTAAAAGCCTGATCCTGCGATTTACCATTATTAAAAATCAATTTCCTCATTCTGAAAACGCTCATGCATTTTATGTCATTCTTTTGTCACCAAAATGTAAAACATGAGCCGGAAATTCCTATGGTTGCTGCCGGTACTTTTATTACTGGCTTGCAGCAATGATCATACAGAAGAACAAACTACTTCAGAAAATAAAAAGATCGGCGTACTGCTGGTCAATCACGGATCGCGGTCGGAAACCTGGCGGAATACGCTGCTGGAGCTGGAGGCCAGCGTAAGAGATACCATACGCTCCGGAGGACACATTCAGGATATCAAAACGGCATTTATGGAGTACACAGAACCCTCCATTGCCACCCGGCTGAAAGAGTTTGATAAAGAGGGGTACACAGACGTCATCCTGGTACCGGTCTTCCTCACGATAAGTCCTCATTCGTTCGACGACATCCCGACCATCATTGGCCAGAAGAAAGACCCCCATTCCATGGAATTATTAAAGCTGGAACGGATCGAACGTTATACCCCCAAAGCCGTGGTACACATCACCCCCCTGCTGGATTTCACCGACATGCTGCAGCAGAATATTCTGCGGCGTTACCGCGCGCTTTCTGCAGAACCTGCCGGCGAGGGGTTAGTTATGATTGCCTATGGCGATGAAACGTACAGCAATGAGTGGTCTGAACTACTGACCCGCATCGGGCATTATGTAGGTGCACACACAGGCATATCCGATTTCTCGTTCGGCTGGTGCGGACATATTGTCCGGTACAATCCAGACTCGACAGCAGAAGCGATCCGGCAGGTACTGAACAACAAAGAACGGGCTATAGTGGTGCCGGTGCTGGTGGCTATGGATGAAATGTTCCAGGTAAAGATCATCGGTGATGGTATTGCGAAAGTGAATAAGGGAAGTAAGAAAATAATCTATAAGCCCGACGCCATTCTGCCGGACAAGAACATTGAAAACTGGGTAGTGGAGACCGTTGCCGGCCATGTCCGGAAAATCAATGGTCACGAAAAAATGCCTCTGTAATATGCCGGGGATAACTGTAAAAAAGATCAGGCGGCTCAACGTTGCCACACACCGCGATCTGGGGTATTTTTTCTCCGGACTGATCATTATGTATTGCCTGTCGGGACTGGCACTTAATCATATCGAAGACTGGAACCCGGATTTCGTCATTCAAAAAAAGACAGTCCATCTACCGCAGCATTATCGTCCGGCTGAGATTAGCGTTAAAGACATTGCTATATTCAATAAAATGGTAGGTGAAACGCAGCATAAAGTATATGATGCGCCTGCCCCCGGTCAGTTGAAAGTGTATTATGACAATGCCACATTACACTTGAATTTTTCCACGCAGACAGGTATCTATGAAAGAATATCACGCCGGTCGGTGTTTTACGAAGTAAACGCATTGCACCGGAATAGTGTGAAAGGATGGCGGTGGGCCTCGGATGTTTTTGCAGTGATGCTGATCGTGATCAGCATCAGCGGACTGTTTATTCTGAAGGGCAAAAAAGGGTTTTCCGGGCGTGGTAAATGGTTGTTGCTGGCGGGGTTGCTTCCGCCGGTTGTCGTTTGGGCCGTGTTGTACTTTCAGTAGATTGTAAAGTCAATGCGGTTGTAGGCTCATACATGAAATGTTCTTTCCAGATTCCGGCCTTTTCTAAGCCGTGTATGCATGTAAAACAACACGACACTAACGGGTATAATGCTACACATGACAATTACGCTCCATTGCAGATGTAGTGCGCCCGCCCGGAAAAGAGACAAGATAGCTTCAGTGCATATACACAATATCCCTGCTGCAATAAATCCCCAGGCAATCAGGTTGATACCTTTGTGTTTGGTACGGCGAATCATGCCTATAAACGCAGCCACCAGGAGATTTACAGAAAGAAGTAAAGGAATACCTAACCTGAAAGCCCAGCTTATCCCTTGTGTAAGTGCATCCAGGATCAGGAGTAAAATTGAGGATATAACGAAGCCGCCTGCTATTTCAAAAAACAGGCTGCGCCTTACAAAAGCTAACAGGGATATATAGGAGAAAATAATAAGGCAGATCGCAACAGGATATTCGGACCAGGTAATGCGTTTGTTCAGTATAAAATCAATCATGAAAGTTGTGGCGGCGGCGGCTAATAGCGTCAGGGAAATAATCTCCCAGGCGCGCCTTTTATCGGGCTGGGTCATGAGATTTGCACGCCTTGCTGCGTAAGAAGTGCCCGTATTGGCAGTGTAAGATAGATCACCGGCTTTGCTGACACTATTAACGGACTGCCCGCATAAAGGACAATGCTGCATATTATACTCAAGTTCAACGCCACAGTTCTTACAATACATATCGTATCTGCTTTTAGTGGTTTACAATCTTAACGGAAATACCTTGTTCCACCAGAAATGTAAAGAAATACCGCTCAACCTCTTTTGACCTTGTAATATTACCAAAGCACAGTACCAGTTTATCTCCAAATCCGGCTACCCCACAATTCAGCTTAAGTATTTTACTCGGCGGCGGTGGTATGAATAAGAACTTTTCTATAAGATCATTAGCTTCCGCTCCCAGGTCAATTTTACCCAGGTTAGTAACGACCCCGCTATATTGTTTGGTGCCGGATGTATACAACCTCGAAAGAATAAGAGATTTGATGATGAGCGGCACTCTTCTTATCAAAGGATGTTTTTCGCCCCCTACATTGCGGGAGATCATTTTGCCAATGAGCTTTTTATCGGTTTCGAGGGCCATTTGATGATATACCGTTTTTACGATCTCCTCGAATGAGTAATTACCAAGCCTCAGATCTATACCGGGGATCACGTATAACGAAAAATTTCTCATAGTACGAGACGGAAATATTTTACGCAAATTAACCGGTACTTCTATCCGTATAATCTTATTGCTTGTACGCTTTCTCAGTGGCGGCAAATCCTTGTATATGGATTGCAGCGCCCACAGATAAACAGCCGTAAGGTACTCAGTAAGACTCACCTTGTATTCTTTAGCTTTATTCAGGATCGCATGCAGTGGTAAAACAGCAGTCAATACATCGAAACGGGGGCCGTTCTTAAGGGAAAGGGCACATGGAAGGCATTGGAAATCTGTGGAGGTTTTGAGGCTACTTTTTTAAAGTACCTCTTATACGCATCTTCATATTCTTCTTCGAGGAGCTTCTCTTCCGGCTTTACGAAAGGAATATGCTCCGGCAAATTGATGCAGCATTTTTCAAAGTAAGTGAACAACAGCGTTTTTAGAAATTCAAACGCCCCGGTACCATCAGTCAGTATATGCGAGAATTCAACGCTTATCGTTTTACCTTTCACCAATACCCTGAACATCAGCTCCTGTTTCCCGAATGCCCTGCAAGGCAGTTCTACATCCGGCTCAACGGCAACAGGTAAATGACAGGGTTCGAGATAATACCAGAAAAAACCGGCTTGCAGTTTTACTTTGTAATATGGGAATCGCGATTCTATCGCCTCAATGGTTTCGAGAAATTGCCTTGCTTTTACTCTTTCCTTCAATTCAACGCCTATTCTGAAGACGGAAGTCAGTTCGCTGTCTTTAATGGCAGGATAGATCTTGGCTGCATTGTCAAGACGCAGCCAAAAATCATTTGAATGCTCATATTTTATTTCGCTCATAGTTTATACTATAACAAATACTTGTGACAACCCGGTTCAGATTATTGTTACCTTTAAAGACACTCCCTCCTGACCTCCAATCACTATATCTTGGCAAGTATTCAAAGCAAATTATACTATATTCTCCTGCGCCTGGTTGATAAAAAGAACTGGCTTAAAAGGCAATTGGCCATAGGTAAACATAATTTATACCATTGCCCGGAACCTCCGGCAAGAATTTTACAATACAGCCATGTACACAAAGTTCAGGTAAATGGCAGAAATGTTTTTACAATTGAACCAAAAAACAACAAAAAAAGCCGGCATGTTTTTTATTTACACGGAGGTGCATATGTACAGGGGTTTACAAAACTGCACTGGTATTTTTTATCCGAACTTGCTACCAGATCAGGACACACGGTTATAGCACCCGATTATCCCGTGGCTCCCAGATATACTTACCAGGAATCATTTGCGATGGTCATAGAAGCTTATAAGCAACTGATTGCAAACACATCACCCCATAATATTATCCTGATGGGAGACTCGGCAGGAGGCGGCTTTGCATTGGCGTTGGCACAAAAAATAAACGAGATGTGCATACCACGTCCGGATCGTATCGTTCTGCTTTCTCCATGGCTGGATATAACACTGTCTAATCCCAATATTAAACACATTGATAACGAAGATCCGTTTTTAGGTATTGAGGCGCTGAGGCAGGCCGGCAAGTTATACGCCGGAGATTTAAACCCTGATAACTATTTGGTAAGCCCTATCAATGGGATGCTGGAAGGACTTGGAAAAATATCGGTTCTTGCAGGCTCGAAGGAAATCCTGGTAGCTGACACACGAAAATTAAAGGCATTGGCAAAGTCACAGGGGATTGATATCAATTACTATGAGCATGTCGATATGGTCCATGCGTGGATGCTTTTAAATTTTCCTGAATCGAAAAAAGCAAAGCAACAGATTATTGATCTGCTACAATAGCCGGCAGTATCGCCATAAGAAAGCGCTAAATAAAAAAACCAGCCTTCGCCCAAGGGCTTCGGCTGGTGAGAGCGGAAGGAGAGGGATTCGAACCCCCGGACCTGTTACAGTCAACGGTTTTCAAGACCGCCGCATTCGACCACTCTGCCATCCTTCCGGGCGCAAAATTAGATAAGCAGGGGAATATTCAAAAAGTTTTTTTGAACTGGTACATTTTTACCTCCATATGCAACATTATCATATGCACGTTTTGCCTCTGATCATCCGCATATGCTGCCGGCATTTTAACAGATAACGCTTTTTACCCACAACTGTGCATTTCTTTCCCGCAGCAGTTTCCGGGAGAGTGCTAATTTCGGGTAGAATTGAAAAGGGAGATTGTATGGATATAGAACAACTGATGCCGCACGTGGAAGCGCTGATCTTCGCCAGCGAACGCCCGCTGACGGCTGTGGAAATGACAGAAATGATTGGCCAGTCGCTGGAAATGCCGGTGGAGGCCGACCGCATTATCACTTGTATCGAAGCAGTCCGCGAAAAGTACGAAGCGACTTATTACCCCTTCGAATTGCGTGAGATCGGCGGTGGATACCAGTTCCTTACCAAAAAAACCTACCATAAAACAGTACTCCAGCTCAATGGCGACAAGTATATCAAAAAACTGTCTGCTGCAGCTATGGAAACCCTCGCCATCATCGCTTACCGGCAACCGGTCACAAAAAGCGAAATTGAATATATACGAGGCGTCAGTGCCGATTATTCCATACAAAAACTGCTGGAAAAAGAGCTGGTTATTATCGCCGGACGAAATGAAGAGGCCGTAGGGAAACCGCTGATCTATACCACATCCAAAAATTTTATGGATTACCTCGGCATCAACTCACCGGCAGAATTGCCGCAGCTTAAAGACATCAGCAATATAGAAGTAGTGGTGCCCACCAGCGGCAGCGAAGCAGAACCCGGCATGGAATTCCAGATGGTCGTGACCGAAGACGGATCCTTGCAAACACCGGAATCCTGATCTCTTTTAGAAGTACAATGTCAAAAAAGGCCGCAGATCTGCGGCCTTTTTTGACATTACTATTACTCTTTGCCATATTTTATTGATGTTGTTGACTGTACCTTTGCCATCTAATCCACGTCTATGTATCGTTTTAAAAATCTCCTTCTCGTACTGCTTATATCCGTAACAGCATTCCCGGTTTCCGCACAAAGCAGATCCGAGCGGCACGCAATCCGGCAACTGCAACAGGATGTAGGGTACCTGGCATCCGACGATCTGGAAGGACGGGCCACCGGTTCTGAAGGCGAACGAAAAGCAGCCGATTATATCATACAACGGTATGAACAGGGACACATCCTTCCCTACCAGGGAGCGTACAAACATCCCTTCAACTTTGTAAAAGGCAAGGAGATCAACAACACAACACAAATCCGCATCGGGAAAAACACACTCCGAATCCCCCAGGATGCCTTCCCGCTGCCCTTCACTGGCTTCAACAAGGCTACCGGAACCGTATTGCCGGATGTTATGGAACAGGGCAGTATCTGGCTGGCTCCCCTTTATCAGAACGAAGCCGAAGCCCAGGACCCACATTTCGACTGGGAAAAATATGCCTACGACAAAACCCGGGAAGCAGCGAAACTCGGCGCTCAAGGCATATTATTCTACGACTCCTACCAGGCTAAATATCCTCCTGCTTTTAACACCCGCTCTGAATACGAAAAAGCCGATATCCCTGCAGGGATACTGCAATATGATGCCTGGCACCGGATGGTGCACAACACCGGCCCAACACAAAACCCTACCGGCATCCATATAGAACTGAATCCGGCTATCAACAAAACCGAAGGTACGGGACATAACATCACCGGGTATATCGACAATCAGGCAGCATATACGGTCGTGATCGGGGCGCACTACGACCACCTGGGTTATGGCTTGGACGGCAGCAGCCTTCACAGCGGCGAACGACAGATACACAATGGCGCCGACGACAACGCAAGCGGGAGCTCCCTGTTGCTGACCCTGGCCACACAGATCAGAAAATCCAAACTGCGGAATTACAATTATCTCTTTATTCATTTCTCAGGAGAAGAGATGGGACTGCTCGGCTCCAAAGCGATCGTACGCGACTTAAAACTCGACAGCAACCGTATTGCGTATATGATCAACATGGACATGGTGGGGCGGCTCAACGACAGCACACGCACCCTTACCATAGGAGGGATCGGCACATCGCCGGCCTGGCATAACGTCGTTGGTAAACACGATTATTTCAGGATCAGGACCGACAGCTCCGGTGTTGGTCCTTCCGACCACAGCTCCTTCTATCATGCCGGCGTGCCGGTGCTCTTTTTCTTTACAGGCACCCATAAAGATTATCACAAGCCCAGCGATGATGCACATCTGCTCAACTATCCCGGTATGGTGCAGATCGGGGGTTATATTTTTGACATTATAAAACGAATGGATCAGGAAGCAAAGCCTGCATTCACTCCCACCCGGCAGGTAAGCACAGGCCGTACACGGTTTAAGGTTACGCTCGGCATCATTCCGGATTATTCCTTCCAGGAAGGAGGTATACGCGTGGACGGCGTTTCGGAAAACAAACCGGCGGCGGCAGCAGGCATACAGGCAGGGGATGTGATCATCCGTATGGGTGAGCACACCATTAACGGGATGCAATCCTATATGGAAGCGCTCGGCGCCTTCAACCCGGGAGATGCCACAGAAGTTACCATCCGCCGGGGAACAGAAGAGAAAATACTACCGTTAATATTTTCCAAACCGTAGAGGCAGGCGATCGCCTGCCTCTACCACAGCATCGTGCTGATGGATTATCTTTACCCCGTCATGCCAAAATGGGTGCTTTTGTTACTGGGACTTTCCTTAGCCGGGAACATGTTATCCGCCTCCGGGTATTATTTCCGGTATACAGAACATTGCGCCGCAGCGTACACCCATTTCATGGCATTACAAACAGCAAAAGGGAACACAGCGCTGCAACAGGCCCGCAAAGAAGACCCCAAGAATCTGATGACGGTTTACATCGCAGATTATGAAGACTTCTTCCTGCTGCTGCTGAACGGGGACCCGGCGGATATGGCATCACGCCGCGACCAGCTCGCCGAACGGATACGGGCGCTTGACAAAGCAGATGCACAAGACCCCTATAGCCGGCTCTGCAAAGCAGGTATCTACTTCCGATGGGCGATCATATACGGACGTTTTGGAGAACAGTTTAAGGCCGCACTTACCTTCCGCAAAGCCTATATGCTCATCCGGGAGAATAAAAAGCTGTTCCCGGCATTTGCTCCCAACCAGGTATTCTATGGTTTGTGCGAAGCAGTGGCCGGCGCGGTCCCCGACGAACACAAATGGCTCGCGGCGATCTTCGGTGTGAAAGGTGACGTCAACAAAGGGATCAGCCGGGTGCTTCATTATATCAACACAAATCCAGACCCGAATGCTTTTCTGAAAGCGGAGGCAACCATTGCCTGGTGCTATCTCAAATTTTATCTGCAAGCACGCAAAGAGCCGGTGTGGAATTTCGTAAACAGCAACCGTTTTCCCGTACAACAAAATCTTCTCAACACTTTTGTAAAAGCAAATATTGCACTTAACTACAGGAAAGCAGACATCGCATTGCAAACCCTCCGTACGGCGGAAGACCGCATTCCCGAATACAGGCTATACCCGGTTTTGGATTATGAAATGGGGATAGCATTGTATCATAAACTCGACCCTGCCTGCATACCGTATTTCACACGTTATATCACCAATCACCGGAGTAAGCTGTACATCAAAGATGCCTGGTACATGATAGCGCTGAGCTGGTATTTGCACGGAAATACAGAAAAAGCAACTGTAAGCCGGGAACAGATAAACAACACAGGCAGCCGGCTCACCGATGCAGACAAACAGGCGCAACGATTTGCCGAAGACAGGAAATGGCCGCACCCGCAACTCCTCAAAGCACAACTGCTATGCGATGGCGGATATTATTCAGATGCGCTCCAAACGTTACGTATAGTGTCGCTTGCAGCGTTCAATAATGCAGCAGACAGCGCAGCATATCATTTCCGGTTGGGCCGGATCTATGACGAAACCGGTGAAGACAGCCTGGCACTCACCGCCTACCACCAGGCCATTGCAATCGGTAAAAACAGGAAAGAACACTTTGCCGCACGGTCGGCATTACAGATGGGACTGATCTATGAGCTGCAAGGAAAGACCGCCGAGGCCAAAGCCGCCTTCCGGGAATGCCTCACGATGAAAGGGCATGACTTCCAGGCATCGATAGACCAGCAGGCAAAGGCAGGGTTGAACAGAATCCCGTAGGGGCAATCCTGTGTAATTGCCTTAATGTGAATGATTGCCAAATTCGTAAATAAAATTCGAAACAACATGAAAAAGCTGATTTCATTCTTAGCCATAGCATTCACAGCCGTATCTGTTCAGGCGCAGGGAACTACTACACCACAAGAACCCACAAAAACCATATTCGCCTACGGCGGACAGGCCAACAAAGCATTTGTACGGTACATTGTATCGCTAACCGGAAAGCCCAATCCCAAAGTATGCTTCCTGCCTACGGCCACCGGCGACAGCCCTAACTACATTGCCTTTTGGTACGGCCTATGCACCGACCTGCCCATGCGACCGTACGTGCAGAAAACATTTATCAATGCTTCTCCTGAACAGAAAGGCTTCGAAGAATTTCTGCTTGGCATGGATGCGATCGTTGTTGGCGGCGGCAACACGCTCAACATGATGGCGATCTGGCAGGCACAGGGCATTGATACGATCCTGAAAAAGGCATACGACCGGGGCATTGTGCTGGCGGGCGGCAGCGCCGGCTCTCTGTGCTGGTTCAACGGCGGCTATTCTGATTCGCGTCCGCAACAGCTCACTATCGTAAATGGTCTCGGGTTGATCCAGGCAAGCCATTGCCCTCATTACAATACCGAAGCATCCCGCAAACCGCTGTATCATAAAAGTATCCTGGAAGGCCTCCAGGCTCCCGGTTATGCCTGCGACGACCTTTCAGGGATTGTTTTCCGGAATGGTCAACCGGTCAAAGCTGTGTCCGCAGACGAAAACAGCCACAGCTATTATGTGTACAAGGAAAATGGAAAAATCCGCGAGCAAAAGCTGGATGGGGAATTGGTAGAATAAGCAAATCGTTATTAATTAGCCAATGTTCCGGGGAGACTTTCACTATCTTCCGGACGCTCATTATTCCATTCGATGATGAAATTATTCCGGCCTGTGCCTACCAGCAGTGTAAGGAATTTCTGCTGCACCAGTTCGAGGAGAGCAAGAAAATTAAAGATGGCATGGATCCGGTTTTCGCACATTCCGAACATTGTCTCAAAGGCTACCCGTGATTGGTCTTTCACATGCTCCAGCAGGAATGTCCGCTGCCCTTCCATGCTGTAATTGTACTTTACCACTACGTGCTGCGGCTTGTTCATCCGCTCATTAAACCGCTTCATAACCCGCTCAAAAGCCTGCATCAGCTTGAACATGGTAACAGTCTGTATCTCGGTGCCTTCCGCATATTCTTCTCCGAGCGCTTCCAGCTCCTTCCGGATATTGCCGCGTTTCTGGTGCAAAAGCCGTTCTGCTTCCATCATTACCATCTGCTCGGAGGCCTCTTTGAAACGTTTATATTCAAGGATCTTGTCCACCAGTTCCTGCCGCGGATCTATTTCATTTCCTTCAGCATCCACTTCACGACGTGGGAGGAGCATCCTGGCCTTTATCCGCATCAGCGTGGAAACGAACAGGATAAATTCGCTCGCCAGTTCAATATTCAGTGTCTCCAGCTGGTGGATGTACGCCAGGAAATCGTTGGTGATGCCTGCTATCGGGATGTTATAAATATCCAGTTCATCTCTTTCGATGAAAAAAAGAAGCAGATCAAAGGGACCTTCGAACTGGGGTAGTTTTATCTGGTAGGTTGCTGACATGGACAATTCTGAAAAGGACAGTATACAATGATTATTTGCACCTGCCTTGTGTTCAAAAGTACATTATTTTTCGCGATGTATCGGATCAGGCCGGGGCCTGCTCCAGCAGACGGACCTCAAAATCCTTTATATTTTTTGCCATATCACCGTTTGCTTCGAGTGCGCCGCTCTGTACCAGTTTCCGCAATCGCCAGCCGAGATAAAGATCTCCGGTAGGGTTGTGCTGTTTGGTAATCACCTGAGCAATAACCCGGGAGGCTTTCTGGAACTGCGGTGTACAAAAACCTGTAAGCTGCCCGTCGTAGTAGGTTTCATCCCGCGAGATGATCTTCTTCCCGCCTTCATGTGTACGTATCGCTGCGTTCTCTTCCACCAGTTTGCGCCACTCCTCGGTATCTACTTCCACTTCCGCGGGCGTTACCGGACGGGCAAGCCGACGCGCTTTGATCAACTCCCTGGGCAGGATCGCACTAATGTTTTTAGGGAAGTATACTTTGCCGTTTTCATCCAGGAAAGGGAGGCCGGCAATATTGACCAGCGAAAAACGGCCGGTATGCTTTGACAAATAAGGCAGCACCCAATAATAAGCACAGACATCCGCCGGGCCGGGCGCCATCCAGAACCAGGCCTGGATCGTTTCGTCGTCGTACATCGCTTTGGAGCAAGCCAGCAGGCGCTCCATATCATCTACTGCTACCGGGTTTTTCTCCTGGATGACCACCTCTTGCCAGAAACCGCTCCGCATCTGACTGAAGGTTGTGTCATCCGTTTTTTGCAATGGCCCCACGTGCAGGATGTCTCTCAGCACAATTACCTCTCCTGCAATAGACGGTTCACTCAAAATGGCTTCCTGCAACGGTTTTGCAGCCTCGTCGCCCGTGACAAAATGATAGATCATATACGAATGCTTGTTCCGGCAAAAATAATATGCGAATGTCACATTATCTTTACACTCCAAAACATACACAAATGAGCTTTATTACCAATATTGTTGCCCGCCAGATACTGGACTCAAGGGGCAATCCTACTGTAGAAGCAGATGTACATACCAGCGATGGTTATACCGGACGTGCTGCCGTTCCTTCCGGCGCTTCCACCGGCAAGCATGAAGCGGTGGAACTTCGTGACGGTAATAAAAAGAATTATTTAGGAAAAAGTGTGAACAAAGCTGTAGGTCACATCAACGAAACCATTGCAGAAGCCCTTTACGGCTGGGATATTACCGATCAGCGCGGTATCGACCGCACTATGCTGGAGCTGGACGGCACACCCAATAAAAGCAAGCTCGGAGCCAATGCCATCCTTGCAGTGAGCATGGCTGCAGCAAAAGCCGCCGCACAGGCTACGGGACTTTCCCTGTTTCGCTATATCGGCGGCGCCAATGCCAAAATATTACCGGTGCCGATGATGAATATCCTGAACGGCGGCGCTCATGCGGATAATAAAATAGACTTCCAGGAATTTATGATCGTTCCTTCCGGCGCTGCTTCTTTCAGCGAAGGTCTGCGCTGGGGCGTGGAGATATTCCACCAGTTGAAAAGCGTGCTCAAAGAAAAAGGCTATGCTACCAATGTAGGCGATGAAGGCGGTTTCGCACCGGATATTCAAAGCAATGAAGAAGCCATTGAAACGGTTCTGAAATCCATCGAGAAAGCCGGATATAAGCCCGGCGAGCAGGTATTCATCGCGCTCGACGCCGCCAACAGCGAGTTGTATAACGAGAAAAGCAAACGGTACGTTTTCCATAAATCCAGCGGGGCCAAAATGACAAGTGACGAATTGGTAGACTACTGGGTAAGATGGTGTAAAAAATACCCGATCGTCAGCATTGAGGACGGCATGGCCGAAGACGACTGGAAAGGATGGAAAAAACTTACGGAGGCATTGGGCAGTAAAGTGCAGCTCGTAGGTGATGACTTGTTTGTGACCAATGTAACACGTCTGGAACGGGGGATCACCGAAAGCGCCGCCAACGGATTGCTCGTAAAGGTCAATCAGATCGGTACGCTTACAGAAACTACAGAAGCGGTAACGATGGCGCAATATGCGGGATATAACACTATTATGAGCCATCGTTCGGGAGAAACAGAAGATACCACGATCGCGGACCTTGCCGTAGCGCTCAACTGCGGGCAGATAAAAACAGGCTCTGCATCCCGCTCAGACCGTATGGCTAAATACAACCAGTTGCTCCGCATTGAGGAAGAGCTTGGGCCAGAAGGTTGGTATCCCGGAAAAACTCTTAAATTTGGTAAATAACCACCTGTAGGGGCAATCCTGCGTGATTGCCCCTACCAACGAACGAAAACATGAAATTATTCCGGATTGCCCTGAATAAATACCTCATTACAGCGATAGCATTCGCTGCATGGATGTTTTTTTTCGATCAGAACGATTTCTTTACGCAACGCGAGCGTCAGCGTCAGCTCCGGGAAACGGAAGGAGATATAGCTTATCTGAAACAGGAAATCGCAACAATGGAAAAAGCGTATCACGCCCTGCGCACCGACCCACAGAAATTGGAAGAATATGCACGTGAACGCTACCGCATGAAGCGGGACAATGAGGACGTTTATGTAATCGAATAATAAACGATGATTGTAGGGGCGAAGATCATTCGCCCCTACGCCGTTTCATTTCTTTGTTGATCAATGATAATTCCCGCCCGGTCTGCCCTTTGACCGATGTATTTTCCTGGGCGCGGCGCATGAGATATGGGATCACATCCCGTACCGGCCCGTAAGGCAGATATTTAGCAACGTTATAACCTGCATGGGCAAGGTTGAAAGAAATATTATCACTCATCCCGAATAATTGCGAAAAGTACACCCTGTCGTGGCCGGAGGGTATGGTGTGCTCCTGTATATAAGCGACTGCCTTCAGGCAACTTTGTTCGTTGTGCGTTCCGATGAAAAGCGAAATGTGCCCCAGCTGCCGGAGACAAAACAACACAGCGGCATCGTAATCCCGATCGCAGGATGCTTTGTCCGGCTGTATCGGATCGGGGTAATTCATTTCAGCCGCGCGCTTTCTCTCCTTTTCCATATAGGCGCCCCGCACGAGCTTGGCCCCCAGGATATACCCTTTCTGCTTCGCCTTTCGGGCAGATGCTTCCAGGAACGCCAGCCGGTCGTGCCGGTACAACTGGAATGTATTGAATACAATACACTGTTCTTTGTTGAACGCTTCCATCATATCATCTGCCATATCATCCACCGGCTGCTGTATCCAACTGTCTTCCGCATCAATAAGTACCATTACCTCACACTGGGCTGCGGCGCCGCAGATATCGAAGATGCGCTGCCGTACACGCTGCCATTCAGCAGTTTCGGCCTCCGTCAACGGATGTCCTGCGTGCACTTTTTCCATGAGCGCAAACCGGGCGAAGCCCGTAACTTTCAGGCTGATAAAAGGGATATGCTCACGATGTTCGGCATAACGGATAGCACGGATAAATTCAGGTACGGCCCGGTCAAATTCTTTTTCGTCTTCCTTTCCTTCCACACCATAGTCAAGAATAACGCCTACATGATATTTACCGAGCATTTCGGCTGTCTGTCCTGCTTCCTCCAGAGTTTCCCCTCCGCAAAACTGCCGGAATATGGTATTTTTGATCAGTCCCTTTACCGGTAAATGCCATTTTATCGCTGCCTGCGTGAGCGCCAACCCGATCCGGGTGAGCACAGGGGAAGCCATCAACGAAAAAAGCCACCAGGCCTTTTTTAATTCCCTGCCGGAACGGTATTGGAAAGCGATCCGGGTATCATTAAATTCAGGAAGCATATATTAGTTTAATGGTTGCAAAAATAAACGGTACATGCGACCGGAAAAAGTTTTTTGCAAATAGTACCTGTTCAGCCACATTCCGGGATACCCCTCAAAGGCCCGGAGACGCTTATTACGTTGTTTATAAACACATATAATTAATTAACATTTTTCACTTCTAACTAAAAACATAAATCATTTACAGGCAATGGATTTTACAAACACCTGCCGGCAATGAGTAATTCATCTGTTAAATTCTTTTGTGCGGGCATGAAAATTATATCCATTTCTGAAAAGAAACTTATCTTTACAGCAAATCACTTTTAAAGTAAAATTTATCCGATGAAAAAATTATTCTTACTACTCACCACAGGAGTAATATCTTTTGGATCATGGGCGCAGGAAAAAAAGTCTTCTTCATTATTGTTCGTAAATGATGTTGAAACACACAGTTATTTACCATCAGCGCATCCGGTATCTATTAAGGACATTGTGCAACGGCATCGTGCCACGCAGGCAGGCAATACGCAAAACAAACCTACCGCATCTACCAGCCGCATATATAACTATGTTCAGGCATTGGCGTCATTAAATCCAGGTATCTCAGCTAACCAGCAATCTCCTTACATGTGGTTCCGGCCTGATATTATGGGTATATACCGTGATGAGAACAATCAGCTTATTGCGGATACTATTCAATTTGCCTCTTATGCTGCTTTATTGCATCCTCAGGCTCCCATACTAAATGATCCCAATTATTATGACGAAAACCATCCTGCAGGTGACGGCCAAATTATCGGCATCAGAGATGGAAACGCGTATACGCTTGATTCTGTGACTGTATATGGCACTTACGGACGTAACATTGATAAGCCCAGCGTTGTTGATACACTGCGTTTTGCATTTATCTATGGCGATCTCACTGACGGTTCCAATATACCGGAAAGCGGTTTTGTAACCGGTGATATCCGTTTTGGTGCTATTTTTCATGATACAATTGCCAACACTGGTGCCGGCATTCAGGGTGGGCCAGCTGTGCTTTATGAAGACTTGTATCTGACCGCTGCCGATACCGGACAATTCGGATATACTGTTCCGGCTAATTTAGCTGTCCCCGCAGGAAATGTAGTAGCTGTAACCGTAACGTTTAAATCTGGTGAAGACGGAAATTACAATCAATATGTTGATACTGCTTTTGTAGGAGAATTGGATCCAAGTAAACCATTCATCTTTGGTATGTTCCGTCCGTTGTTCTTTGAAGAAAATGCTAATCAGCGCCCAACTCATACCGTAGGCAACTATAACGCAGGTTATATAAAATATCTGCCACCGGGCGTTTCTCAGTCGTGGGAGCAAATGTACGTGCCGCATTGGGCGTATACAGAACCTCAGACTCTTGAATATCCTTTTGTGGACTTTCACATAACGTGCGCTTCTTGTCATACGCTTGAAGAAATTTCCAGTGTTGAAAATGTATCTAATGTGATCAGCAATGTATCCCCATTCCCTAACCCGGCTCAGGATTTTGTACGCATTCCGGTTACATTGTCTAAGGCAACTGATGTAAAAGTAAGCCTGCTCAATACAGTTGGCCAAGTATTACAAACACAGCAATTGTACGGCAACGCTGTTACCGCAGAATTTAATACAGCAGGAATACCTTCCGGTATTTACATCTATTCGGTAGAAGCTGACGGTCAGCGCAGCACCGGTCGTGTGAGCATTACCCGGTAAGATTATTCTGTTATATCAATATAATTTATGAAGAGAAAGGTGGCATTAATTTGCCGCCTTTTTCATTTTTACAAAACAATCCGTTATTATTGCACCTGCCCTTTCCACGGGAAAGGGTTTTTAGTTGGCACTATATTAAAATTGAAAAGAAACCAGGATGGGCAAAAATCTATTAATAGTAGAATCTCCCGCAAAAGCAAAAACCATTGAAAAAATTCTCGGCAGCGATTTTGAAGTAAAATCCTGTTACGGTCATATACGGGACCTGGAGAAAGAAGATATGGGTATTGATATGAAGAACGGGTACAAGCCCAAATATACCATATCCGAAGATAAGCAGAAGGTGGTAAAAGAGCTCCGGTCGCTTGCTAAAAAATCTGACGAAGTATGGCTTGCTACGGATGAGGATCGTGAAGGAGAAGCCATTTCCTGGCATTTATGCGAAGTGCTGGGGCTGGATCCCGCCACTACCAAACGGATCGTCTTCCATGAGATCACCAAACCGGCGATAAAAAAAGCAGTAGCCAATCCCCGCACCGTGAATATGGATCTTGTGAATGCGCAGCAGGCCCGGCGGGTATTGGATCGCATTGTGGGGTTTGAATTATCCCCGATCCTGTGGCGTAAAATGAGCATGCAAAAAAACCTGTCCGCAGGACGTGTCCAGTCTGTAGCAGTACGCATGATCGTAGAACGCGAACGGCAGATCAACCAGTTCACACCGGAAAGCAGCTTTAAAATTGAAGCATTGTTCCGTGCTCCGGATATCAACGGGAAGAACGTTAGCTTTAAAGCTGCAGGAGCAGACAGGATCAAAGAAGCAGCTACAGCCGAAAAGTACCTGCAACAGTGCATCCCGGCCGAATACTCCGTTAATGACATACAGGTAAAGCCGGCAAAAAAATCTCCGGCAGCGCCGTTTACTACCTCTACGTTGCAGCAGGAAGCCAGCCGCAAGCTGGGCTATTCGGTATCCAAGACCATGCTGCTTGCACAGAAGCTGTATGAGAACGGGCATATCAGCTATATGCGTACCGATTCGGTAAATCTTTCGGATACTGCGCAGGAAAACATTCGCAATGCAGTGATCAGCCAATACGGCGAACAGTATTACCAGCAACGCGCCTATCAGAATAAGAACCAGTCTGCACAGGAAGCGCACGAAGCCATCCGCCCTACGGACACAAGCGTTATATCTGCGGGAGATGCCGATTCAAAACGGCTTTACGATCTGATCCGTAAACGTACAATCGCATCACAGATGGCCGATGCCCAACTGGAGCGGACCATTGCCAGCATTTCCGTTTCCACTCATCCCGATATGCTCACGGCAACCGGCGAAGTATTACGTTTCGATGGCTTCCTGAAAGTGTACAGCGAAGGACATGATGATGAAGACGACGACGATAATGATGACAGCATGTTACCGCCTTTAACCAAGGGGCAGCCTCTGGAATTTGTCGAAATGAATGCGACAGAACGCTTTACCCGACCTCAGCCGAGGTTTACGGAAGCATCGCTGGTAAAAAAGCTGGAAGAGCAGGGTATCGGCCGTCCTTCTACTTATGCGCCGACCATCAGTACAATCCAGCAACGCGGCTATGTAGAGAAAAGGGATAAAGACGGTGTGAAACGGATCTACCGCATCCTGACCCTGAAAGACCGCCAGGTATCTGAAAAAGAAGAAACGGAAAATGTGGGTGCTGAAAGGGCAAAGCTGTTCCCTACAGATCTCGGGATGGTAGTGACAGATTTTCTCGCGGAATATTTTGAGCAGGTGATGGACTACAACTTCACTGCAGAAATAGAAAAAGAATTTGACCAGATCGCGGAAGGCCGGAAGGAATGGAATGAAATGATCGACGGCTTTTATCATCCCTTCCACAACCGCGTCACCCAAACTATGGAGACGGCAGGGCGGGTAAAAGGAGAGCGTACGCTGGGCACAGACCCGGAGACGGATAAGCCCGTTACAGCCCGCCTGGGACGGTTCGGCCCCATGGTACAGATAGGCAGCACCGAGGATGAGGAAAAGCCGCGTTTTGCCAAATTACGTACGCATCAGAGCATCGAAACGATCAGCCTCGAAGAGGCTATGGAATTGTTCCGGCTGCCCCGGAAGATCGGCTTGTTTGAAGGCGCCGACGTAGTTGTGAACATCGGCCGGTTCGGTCCCTATGCACAACACGATGGGAAATTTTATTCCCTGAAAAAGGAAATGGATCCCTATACTGTAGAGCTGGATGAAGTGGCGCCGCTGATCGAAGAAAAACGTAAGGCAGCCGCAGAAAATACGATCAAGATATTTGAAAAGGAAAAGATTAAAATACTGAAAGGCCCCTACGGCCCTTATATCAAGCAGGGATT
Organism: uncultured Chitinophagaceae bacterium; assembly: GCA_964527735.1. GTDB lineage: Bacteria > Bacteroidota > Bacteroidia > Chitinophagales > Chitinophagaceae > JBEBVQ01. The sequence continues at coordinate 40,398 of CAZGPG010000002.1, forward strand.
ACGTAATTATAAATTGCCGAAAGAAAAACAGGAGCACCCCGAACAACTGACGATAGAGGAAGTAACGGCCATTATTGAAGAAATAAAAGCGAACCCGCCTAAAAAAACGGCCAGGAAGAAAAAAAAGTAAACAATATATCGTAACTTAAAGTGCCTAACAGGACAGGGATGGTAGCGGGAAATGAAATACATGCACTTATAAGGCTCATCGATGATCCGGATGACGAAGTATTTGATACGGTAGCCGCCAAATTGCTGGATTATGGCAGGGAGATCATCCCGAAGCTGGAGCAGCTTTGGGAAGTTACTGCCGACGAGTCGCTGCAGGCCCGTATCGAAATGCTCATCCACCGGGTACACTTCCAGGATCTGCAGGCCGAGTTTATGGAATGGCGTGATGCCCGGAGGCCGGAGTTGCTGCGCGGCGCTATCCTGATCGCCAAATACAGGTTCCCGGATCTGAATGTTCCTGCACTGCTGTCCCATTTCGACCAGATACGACGCAATATATGGCTTGAGCTGAATAATTACCTCACACCGCTTGAGCAGGTAAATGTGCTGAACAGTATGCTCTTCAACTATTATAAGCTGCAGGGACATGAACTGACAAAAAGGGAGCCACAGCATTTCTTTATCAATAACGTACTGGAAAGCCGTCAGGGTAATTCCTACTCACTGGGGGTTCTTTACCTGGCTTTATGTGAATTGCTCGATATACCTGTGTTTGCAGTCCGCCTGCCGCGTCAATTCATCTTTGCCTATATCGATACGCTCCACCCTTTCTTTCCGCAGGGCGAAGAAAGTACCCGGCAGCAGATACAGTTCTTCGTAGATCCGCTGAACGGGATGGTATATACCCACCACGACGTAACGGCCTATCTCCGCAAGGTCAATGCTCCGGAGCCGGCGGAACAGTATTTCGTCCCGATGACTTCCAGGGATGTCATTTACCAGATGCTCGAAGAACTGAAGCTGTGCTACCAATACAAGCGGGAAGACGGGAAAGCTGAAGAGATAGTACAACTGATGGAATTAATGGCTCTATGAACTCCGGATGAGGGAAATGAACAAATTATTCTATCAGCACCTTGGTATAATAGACATCTTCATTGCATTGCAAGGCTAAGACATAAATACCCTTACCCATGCCCGTCACATTTATTTGTGTAGTATTTGCAGGGTAGGTTGCCACCACTTTACCAGATAAATCTACCAATCGTAAGCCGGTTAAGGGCTCGCTTTGCCGGGGGGCTATATTAATAATATTCGTAGCAGGATTAGGATAAATATAAAACTCTGAGAAAAAGTCGGCTTCGATACCGGTTCCATATTTTCCCAGTTTCGCTATCCAGCCATCGAAGGTGGATTTCGAAGGTGTATGCTGCTCCTTAACGCGTCCGGCAAAAACATATCCGCCATCAACAGTCTCCTGAATGCTATATATTGTGCCCCAGTCTCCTGATCCGTATGATCCATACCATTGAATATTCCCAACAGCGTCTAATTTAGCCACCATTGAACTATTACCGGCAGTTCCTGGGAAGTCCCCTTCAGACCACTTACCTGCCTCCCCTGCCATAATATATCCCCCATCTGTTGTCTGCCGGATGGAATGGGCAACAGTACTAGCGCCTCCGTAATATGTTTTTTGCCACTGCACACGCCCATCATCATCTAACTTTACCCCCCAGCAGCGCATTGTCTGATCCGACCGTGTTTCTCCAGCTACGATGTACCCACCGTCTGTTGTTTGTTCAATGGAATGGCAATAATCGTCTCCTGTCCCTTCTAATGTTTTTTGCCATATTATATTGCCAGTAATGTTTAGCTTCACAACCAAAAAATCGCAATCATCACCATTGAACCGGGCTGAACCTGCAAAAACATATTCACCGTCAGTCGTTTGCAGGATAGAGGTTCCTGTTACGAACTGCCCTACCCCCTCCAACGATTTTTGCCATGCTATACTTCCCGTACTGTTCAGTTTTACGATCCAATGACCCCTGTTACCAGTTATATCTCCGTCTTCAGAATCGGAAACTCCAGCAATAATATATCCGCCGTCGGTTGTTTGCTGGATAGAATAAGCAATATCCCATCCCGACCCTCCCAACATTTTTTCCCATGTTATATCTCCCGAACCGTTTAGCTTCACTATATAATAATCGGAGGATGTAGCACCCGTAAGGCTATCATAACCAATGAGGTTTCCAGCGGCAATATATCCGCCATCGGCCGTTTGTTGAACGGAATAGGCTACACCGGAGTAGATATCACCTAATCTTTTTGTCCATTCAAATTCCCCGTTACCGCTCAATTTCCAGACCATATAATTTTCCCCGCTATTGGAGCCATTGGAGTAGTGCTTTTTTCCTGCAACAATATATCCGCCATCGGTTGTTTGTTGGATGGAATAGGCAATCTCGTCACCCGTCGTACCAGGCACACGTCCCGTCCATTCAAGTGATGGTTGAGCATGTTGAGCAGCAACTGGATTTATAGCAAACGTACATGCAACATACAGAAACAGATGTACAAAGCGGGCTTTGCAAATTTTAATTGCTGCACTGATGATTAGAAATATCGCATCCTTTCTCATTTTTATATTTAATTTAATTACTATAACTCCTTAAAAAAACAAAATACAAATATAAAAAATACTTCGTGAAGTTATTTGCTTTTCATTTTCTCACGTTCCTGCTGCAATAGAAGCATGTTGTCCCGCAAACGGGCCGCTTCCATAAAGTCGAGATCTTTTGCCGCCTGCTCCATACGTTTCCGCGTCAGGGCTATCTGTTTGTCCAGCTCAACAACGCTCTTGTACTCAGCTGGCTCTTCTGCAGCCATAGCAGGAGGCGCATCAGATAATGCGTACTTATGCTGCCCGTCGTACCCTTTTATGTCGAGTACTGATGTTTGTATAAATATCTGCTCGGTTGACTTCTGGATGGTCCGGGGTACGATGCCGTGCTCCTCATTATACCGCAACTGCTTTTCACGTCGCCGTTGGGTTTCGTCCATGGTACGCTGCATACTTTCCGTGATTTTGTCGGCATAGAAAATTACAAGCCCCTCCACATTCCGGGCAGCACGACCCGCCATCTGGGTAAGTGATCGTTCGTCTCTCAGAAAGCCTTCCTTGTCGGCATCCAGAATAGCCATTAGGGATACTTCGGGGAGGTCCAGCCCTTCCCGCAGCAGATTGACGCCTACCAGCACGTCTATTTCTCCCAAACGCAGATCGCGCAATATCTCCACCCGCTCCAGCGTATCTATCTCAGAATGGATATAACGCGAGCGAATATTGATACGCTTCAGGTATTTGTCCAGTTCTTCGGCCATACGCTTGGTAAGCGTAGTCACCAGCACCCGTTCATCTTTTTCCGCTCTCTTTTCGATCTCGTCCAGCAGGTCGTCTATCTGATTGAGGCTGGGACGGATCTCTATGGGCGGATCCAGCAGTCCTGTAGGGCGTACTACCTGCTCCACGACTACCCCGCCCGTTTGCTCCAACTCATATTTACCCGGAGTGGCGCTTACGAATACAACCTGATTAAGTTGCTGCTCGAATTCATGAAAATTGAGCGGCCGGTTGTCCAGGGCAGAAGGGAGCCGGAACCCGAACTCTACAAGATTCAGTTTGCGGGAGCGGTCGCCGCCATACATACCGCTGATCTGCGGGATGGTGACATGACTTTCATCTATGATCAGGAGAAAATCGTCAGGAAAATAATCAAGCAGGCAGAACGGCCTTGTACCCGGCTCGCGCCGGTCGAGAAAACGGGAATAGTTTTCAATGCCGCTGCAATAGCCAAGCTCCTGTATCATCTCGAGGTCATAATTCACTCGTTCTTTGATACGCTGCGCTTCGAGGTGTTTGCCGATGCTCTTGAAATAATCTACCTGGCGGTTCATTTCATCCTGTATCTCGTACATGATCTGGGTGATCTGGTCGCGCGGCGCCAGGTACAAATTGGCAGGGAAAACTGCAGCATGATTCATCATGCTGATGCGCTTACCGCTTTCCACTTCGATACTTTCGATCGTTTCTATCTCATCTCCAAAGAAGGTAATACGGTAGCCGTAATCCACATAAGGAAGGTTGATATCCACCGTATCCCCCTTTACACGGAACGTGCCGCGTGTAAACTCAAGCTGGCTGCGGTTATACAATGCATGGACCAGCCGGTGCAGAAAATGATTGCGGCCGATGTTATCACCCGTGCTTATCCGGATAATGCCGTTTTCATATTCGGCAGGATTACCCATACCATAGATGCAGGACACAGAGGCTACAACTATAATATCCCGGCGTCCGCTCAGCAGGCTGGAAGTTGCACGCAGCCGCAGCTTCTCCAGCTCATCATTGATCGAAAGGTCTTTTTCGATGTAGGTATCGGAAGTCGGCAGGTAAGCCTCAGGCTGATAATAGTCGTAATAAGAAACAAAATATTCCACAGCATTATCGGGAAAAAACTGGCGGAACTCTCCGTAAAGCTGCGCTACGAGCGTTTTGTTATGCGTGAGCACCAGTGTAGGTTTTTGTACTTCCTGCACTACATTCGCCATGGTAAATGTCTTACCCGAACCGGTGACACCAAGCAGGGTCATAAACTTTTCTCCATCCTGCAATCCCGACACAAGTTCCCTTATTGCCGCCGGCTGGTCTCCGGCCGGGGGGTAAGGTCTGTTTATCTGAAAATCCATACGCCTCTGATTAGAAAGCGAACAGCCCCATGCCGTCCGCCAAAAATAAAATTAGGTAAAATAATTGAACCACAGCACATTACATCAAAAAAAGGCAGCGCCGGGGAAGTGCCCGGCGCTGCAAAAACGACCTATTTAATTAGCTAATCAGCCAATGTGCTGATTAGCTAATTATAACGATCATTTCTTCAAAGCCTCTTTCACCTGCTTCACAAACGCATTGTCCGGCTCGATCTCGGTGATCAGATCCAGGTACTTGGTGGTTTCCGCTTTGTTACTGTTGTTATAATGATATAAGGCCAGATACTGGTACGCCTGCATCAGGTCGGCATTTTTCTTGATATAGTTTTCGGTATTAGGGATCTCCAGCCATTTGGTGTAATAAGCAATTGCGTTCCCTTCCTTTGCTTCCGGATCCATGGCCGCAGCCACGCGCCCACGCCAGTAAGTGGCGGAGGGCTGATCGGGATATTTGGTTTCAAAAGCTTCAAAGGCCGTGGCAGCTGTTTCATAATTCCGGCCATAGTAGCTCCAGAATCCCCAATAATAGTAGTCCAGCGCAGAAGCATCCGGGTTTTCCGCAACGAGACGGCCGTACCATTCACCTGCCTTTGCATACCCGGTATCGGTTTTCAGCGCTTTAAAATCTTCTGCGTTGGCCCTGTATGTTTCCGCTTTATCGCCGGTAGTATCTGCCATTACAGCCATTTCGTAGTAGTAATCTGCCGAATCGGGACGGTTTAGCTTCATGTAGATCCTGCCCATATATTGATAGTCGGAAGGTAGTATCCTTTCTACCGGTTGTTTGCTGAAAAACAGGTGCATATTCTTTAAGGCATTCAGGCTGTCGCCGATCTCGGTCTGGCTGTACCCTATTACCCGGTACATATAAGGCTTCTCGCCACAGGTCGCGATCATTTCCTGCATTTTATTGATCGCCGCCGTATAGTCTTTTGTGAGATAGAGAATATCCGCATGACGGATACGGTCATCGCAGCTCTTGTCTGAACGTTTCAGATATTCTTCGATATTTTGCCGGGCAAGATCGTATCTGCCGGAATAGAAATACGCATTGGCCAGATCGCGGTAAGGAAGCGGATTTTCCGGATCGGCATCTTTGGCTTTCTGCCAGGCTTCCAGTGCCAGATCATACTTTCTGGCTCCATACCACAAAGAACCTACGCGGGAATGCGCCAGTGAATTCGAAGATTCCCTACCGGTAACATGCTCGTAGTTGTTCATAGCTTCTCCGCCGCCGCCTTCTGTCTTTCTATAGGCGTCTCCCAGCCCGATATGCAGGTCTGCATTATCATTACGCTGCAGGGCGGTTTTATACCAGCTGATTGCCTGCTGCAGATCGCCCCCCTCTGTATAAGTGATCGCGTCTGCCGCAAACCAGTATGGTTCCCAGTCTCGTTTCTTCGCTTTCGCGACAAGCGCCTGAAGCAACCGCATACCTTCCGGCGCATTCTTCCGCATGAAAGCTACGCGTGCCAGCCCAGCCATATTAGCCGGATCCTCCGGGTATTTTGAGAAAATCGCACCGGCAGCGTCTATGTCTTCCAGGCCTAATTCAGCCAGACCAAGATAGTAGTTGGCACGGGCATTACCGGCAGCAAGTGGTGTAAGCTCTTCCTTTGCTTTTGCGAAACGCTCGTAGCGCAGCATTTTTACTCCTTGTTCCAGTGATTGGGCATGAACGCCAAGCGCCAGCATCAGCGCGGCAATGATTACGATTGGTTTCTTCATTTATGTTTGATTTACGTACTTTTTCCTGCTATGATTTTATTTAAATTGGTTTTTAATTTTTATTGATTGAAGCGTCACGGATAACGATATTCATACGAAGCGGGAAAAGCCGCGCAGATGCAAATATCAATTGTCCTCTTTCCTTCCCTAAAAAATTAGTAAAGCCCGTGCCAAGACCGGGATAATTTTCCCTGCTGATGTAATAAAGCTTCCGGGTGAGCGGGTACAGATCCATGGCAATATATGCCTGATATGGTTTGTAGAACCGCTGTGCGCTATCGTGCCAGATAGCTGCAATTTTTACTTTTTGAAGAAAAGCTTCCGTAGCGGGGTCTGAAGCATCGCTTACATAGCTCAGGCCGATAAAACCGATAGCATCCGGGTTTTGCGCTATATAGTCGACCACTTCGTTATTTCCTTTAGCTGCATATACATTAGCGCCCAATTGCTCACCGGGGATCAGGGAGTCGGTAATATACCGGACGGTACTGGAACCCTGATTATCAAAAACAACCGTATATTTCTTCTTATACACACCCGTAAGTATACCCCTGATCTGGCTCAGGCTGAGCATGCTGTCTTCAGCAGCAGGGTTGACGATCACGGCAACGGCATCTTTGGCCAGCTCGAGGGAATGGGTTACTATCTTTTTCTGTTCGTAAGCGGGTTTCTCCTCAGGATACAACTGACGGGTGACCAGTATCACTTTTGCCCGCCCTTCAAACAGATCCTTAAAACATTCGGACTCAGATTTATACTGCACATTCACCGTAGCATCCGGAAAACTGCTCCGGAATACTTTTAGTTGTTCCTCCATTACAGGCATATAAGTCTCGTCCACAGAAACATCCACCGTACCGGTGGACAGTGTGTCCTGCGGTTTTTGACTGCGATCACCGCATGCTGCCAGAACGGTTATAATCGCCATAGCACATAAGATATGCCTGAACCTTTGCATAATGACAATTTTAGCGAATATCCTTTTCAATCAGCAGGATTTAAATGCTTGTAACAATAATTTAACATCAAATCAATTTGAAAATTTGTGAATTTGAAGATTTGAAAATTCATGTCAAAAAACAGAATATCATTTTCAAATTCAAATTAAACCTGGCGCATCCCGCTGTACCCACGCCATAAACGGAATATACCATACACACATAAAAGCGCGCCCATTCCATAAGCGATACCGGGCGCCAGCTCAAACTTGCCAAATGCATGGAGTGCGACCACACTCACACCCAAAACAAGATAGAGCACACCCATGACCAGATGTAATATTGATCTCACCCGTGTATATTTAGGGGCGCCCTCGTCATGGGAATCACGATAACTCATAAACCTGTTTTTAGTGTTGCAAATTTATTCAATTTCCGGCGAAAGGGCGATTGACCTGACGAATAAAAGCAAAAAAAAGAGACTGTGGGTTATACAGTCTCTTTACGTTTGCAATGGTCAGCTTACTTCTTCTTAGCCGGTGCTTTAGCAGCGACTTTTTTAGGCGCAGCAGCCTTTTTAGGCGCAGCAGCCTTTTTAGGGGCAGCAGCTTTCTTCGGCGCAGCAGCCTTCTTAGGGGCAGCTTTTTTAGGCGCAGCGGCCTTTTTAGGGGCAGCTTTTTTAGCAGCAGCCTTTTTAGGTGCGGCTTTTTTGGCAGCGGCCTTTTTAGGGGCAGCTTTCTTAGCAGCGGCCTTTTTAGGTGCGGCTTTTTTAGCAGCGGCTTTCTTCGCCGGTGCTTTTTTAGCAACGGCTTTTTTAGCCGGCGCTTTTTTGGCAGGTGCAGCTTTTTTTGCTGCTTTTTTTGCTGTTGCCATAACTGTGAATTTAAGGGTTAAACAAAAAACCTATATGGCAAAACAGCCGGGGGGGGTTAGGCCTCGGCTGTCGCTTGTGTTACTTCTTTTACGGATATCAATGTTTTGGTACGGGTTTTTCGAAATTCTACAATCCCGTCCTTCAAGGCAAAGATCGTAAAGTCTCTGCCCAGGCCTACATTATTACCCGGGTGATATTGCGTGCCGCGCTGACGTACGATAATATTACCCGAAACGGCCGGTTGCCCGCCATAAATCTTTACACCCAGCCGCTTACTTTGCGAATCACGGCCGTTCTTTACACTACCTTCACCTTTCTTGTGTGCCATTTTATTTTATTCTGGTTACTAAATTACAAAAATAAATTAAACTTTAAACAATTCCGTTGATCCTGATCTTTGTGAGGTACTGACGGTGACCGTTGCTTTTCTGATAACCTTTACGGCGTTTCTTTTTAAACACAATCACTTTGTCGCCTTTCAGATGGTCGAGGATTTCCGCCTCTACTTTATTATTTCCATCCAATTGGATATTTCCCTCACTGCTGGTCATCAGCACCTCTGAGAATTCAACTTTATCACCGGGGTTGCCGGAAAGACGATGAACAAATAATTCCTGGTCTTTCTTAACCTTAAATTGCTGGCCGGCTATAGATACAATCGCAAACATAACGCTCCTAAAATATTTCGCGCAAAGTTAATACACTTTTTTTTATTTCTTGTGATTTTTTTTATTTCTTTTAAAATACACAAGAATTAAAGTTAACTTATTCTCCTGCTTTTTCCAAAGTAAAACCAAAAGACGAGCCGACGCCGGGCTTGCTGCGCACGGTAATAGTTCCTCCATGCGCTTCGATAATATGCTTGACGATAGCCAGGCCAAGCCCTGTGCCGCCCATGTTGCTGTTACGGCTGCGGCTGCGGTCAATACGGTAAAAACGCTCGAACACACGGGGCAGATGTTCTTCCGCAATACCCGGCCCGTCATCAGAGATCTCTATATACACATGCCGGTCATCCATCTCGTAGCAACCGGCTGTAATCGTGCCGGAAGCAGTGCCATGCTTCATGGCATTTTCAATCAGGTTCACCAATACCTGCCGTATCTTGAGCTTGTCTGCATATACATGCAAGGGTGATTCCGTACCTTTTTTAAGCTCGAATCGGGGATGTTCTTCTTTGGTATGGAGCGACAGCTCCTCATATACCTCACGGATAAGTTCCTGAATGGAAAAGGTTTCCTGGACAATCGGTATCTGACCGGATTCGAGCTTTGATATCTGGTTCAGGTCGTCTACCAGTTGTACCAGGCGCTCGATACTGCGTGCGGTATTTGTCAGAAACTTTCTGTTCACCGCAGGGTCTTCAAGTGCGCCCTCCAGCAGTGTTTCCACATATCCCTGTATTGTAAAGATCGGCGTACGCAGCTCATGGGCAAGGTTGCTCAGAAATTCTTTCCGGAATTGCTCGTTCTTCTGGAGCATATCTATCTCATCCCCTTTCCGCATGGCCCATTGCTGCACATCATGGCTCACTTCTTCAATGGATTTGCGGGGAAGGATATTATCGTAGAAAAACTCTTCCTTTTTAGTGGCTTTGGTCTGATAGATAAATTTAAAGATGAGCTTTATCTTCCGGTAAATAAACCGCTGCAGTGTGTAGTAATAAAGCGCATAAACAATGACGAACGATACCCCGAAGACAATAACCGCCACCTGCCACTGCGGACGCCATATAAGGCTCAGCAGCGCATTCACCGAGGCAATAATCCCGGCGCTGATAAAAGACAGTAACCTGGGAGAGATGTTTTTGGTTTCGAGGAATGACATAAACTTAAAGTTACGACATTTCAAACTTATAACCTACACCTTTAACAGTTGTTATGAGATCAAGACCGGTCTTCTGGCGAACTTTACGTACATGTACATCTATAGTACGATCGCCCACTATCACATCCGTCCCCCATACCCGCTGCAGAATTTCATTCCGGAGAAATACGCGCCCGGGCTTTGAAGCAAGGAGGAGGAGCAGTTCAAATTCCTTTCGTGCCAGTACGATCTCCGCACCTTTATAAATGACGGTAAACTTAGTCTTGTTGATCTCCAGATCTCCGAAAGTCAGTTTCTGCTCCGCTTCTTCCTCCTTCCGGACACGTCTGAGCGCCGCGTCTATACGTGTAGCCAGCAATTCGGGTTTGATCGGTTTTGCGATATAATCATCCGCACCGGTTTTCAATCCTTCTATCTCGGATTTTTCATCGGTATCGGCAGTGAGGAAAATGATAGCGGCATTTTCAAAATCGGGCATTTGCCGAAGTTCGCGTAAGGTTTCAATACCGTCTTTATGCGGCATCATCTTATCGAGGAGAATGAGGTCGGGAAGGAATTCCTTTGCTTTACGTATCGCTTCCACGCCGTCTTTAGCAGTATCAACAAGATATCCCTTGTTTTTCAGATTATAGCTGATGAACGCAACAATATCCGGTTCGTCATCAACAATCAGTATCTTACCGGGTAATGGTTCCATAAGTATAGCTGCAAAAATACATCTACCTGCATTCAATACTGCATGTAAAAGATTATCTTATTGTTAAGAGTGAAAACGTGACGTCAGAACCCGGATGAATACAATGTTTCCCCCTTATGTATACCGGATTCTGTACGCCACGTCGGCACAGATTATTTTGCGGGCAGTTTTCCCTTACTTTAATACCACATTACCGGTACCGATCAGGTATCCTTCATTATAAATACCAATGTTGTAGGAACCTTTCTGGTAATCGCTTTCCTGGCGCCAGTCTACAGTCACGTCTTTTACAGGCCTCCCTTTCACAAGGCTTACTTCTTTCAGCAGCGTATAGTTCAGCGTGTTGCCGTCAGCATCTGTTGTAATCCCCGATCCATATGCCGCATTGCTTAACAGCTTTCCGTCAGGCCCGGAGATACGCAGATAAAGCTCTTTGTCGCCATCTTCAGCCAGCCTGTTTTCATTGATATCAAAATATATCCGGAATACATCCACACGTTTGGCCTTGCCTGTTTCTTTCTCCTTTCCACTGCGGCGTACATCAATCGGCAGCATCCTGATGTTCGATGCATGGAGTACCGAACCCAACCTTTTGATTGTAGCAGTTTCCGATACAATACTGTCACGTTCACGGCTGAGGCTGGTATTGGCTTCGCTCAGGGTCAGGTTTTCACCTTCCAGTTCAGCGATCCGCTCTTCATACGTTCTCGCTTTCGTATTCAGCTCACCTATCAGTACGCGTGCGCGGCGGAGGTCTTCGGCTGTCGCATTCCGTTTGGCCATGATCGAGCGCAACTCTTTTTTCATCCGCTCGATCTCTCCGTCTTTATCACTTATTTCATTGTTCAAAGCGGTATTCTTGGATACCAGATCATCGAGGCGGGCAAGAGCTGCTTTATAGTCATTTTCTACTGCAAGGCGGGCAGAATCTGCAATAGCAGTTTCCGTTTCAGCGATCATCGTACGCTCTGTAAGGGTATTCCTGTTTAGGAAAAGATAAATATTCGTGCCCAATAATACAGCGATAATCACGAGATAGATCCATGTATTATTACGTTTTGAAGCGTAAGTCTGACCGGGATTCCTTTCAGGTTCCGGCTGCGGGACAGGGTTGTGCCCGGATTGGTTTATTTCCTGGTTCATAATTTGAGGTTTTTGTTCCTGATTACAAATATAAATCTACTTATTAAGCGAATGTAATAATCAGGCCATCTTATTTTTACATAGCGGCCGGCCGGTCTGTGGAGGAAAATGCACATTCTGCCGGTCCTTCGATTCAGAAACAACGCATGGTTCCCTCAAAAAGGATAGAAGTTCCGGCAATTCCCGTTCACATTTAAAAGGAAAAAACCGGTATCTTGGCAGCGTTAGCAGCGGGGATTTTTTTTCCCAATACGTGGGACGGGGAGCACGCTAATTATATGTTAATTCTTGGGGAAATCCCGGGTCGGACTTTGAAAATATGACAGCAGATTACAAAAAACTGATACAATCGTTACGGCAAAAAACCTATGCTCCGGTATACCTGATAGACGGAGAGGAGCCATATTATATAGATAAGATCACAAGCTGGTTTGAGACTTCAGTGCTGCAACCAGGCGAACGCGACTTCAACCTGATCACTTTATATGGCAAGGAAACAAGCTGGGCGGATGTGATAAATGCCTGCCGCCGGTTCCCGATGTTTGCGGAGCGGCAGGTAGTGATACTAAAGGAAGCCAACCAACTGGCGGAATTCGGGAATCTGGCAGGATACCTGGAAAATCCCTCCCCTACAACCATTCTCGTTATTGAGCACCGGTTTAAAAAAGCAGATGCCCGCGGAAAAGTTGTTAAGCTGGTCAAGGAAAAAGGCATTCATTTTACATCAGACAAGATACGCGATGAGCAGGTCCCAGGCTGGATCCAGGCATATGGTACGGAAACGGGGATCAAGATAGGAGTACGGGAATCGGAGCTGCTGGCGGGGCATCTGGGAAGCGATCTCCAGAAGATCGTCAATGAGATTGAAAAAGCACGGATCAATGTGCCGGAAGGAGCTGAGCTTACTGCTGCGCTGATTGAGCGGTATATCGGTATCAGCCGCGACTACAATATTTTTGAGTTTGCGGAAGTGCTTACCAATGGCAATAAAGAAAGGCTCTACCCCATGCTGGCATATTTTACTGCACATACCAAGGCGGTGCCGATGGTGCTTGTGATCGGTTCTTTATACACACATTTCAACAGGTTGTACCGTGCGCATTTCATCCAGGGGAAATCTGATAAAGACGCCGCCGCTGCATTGGGCACTTATCCATCACGGGTAAGAGAGATCGTGTCTGCCGCAAAGCGGCTCTCCCTCGCCCGGATCGAGTATTGCCTGTTGCTCCTGGGGCAATACAGCGCTTATGCCGTTGGCATCAGCAGCGACCGGGATGACGCAGCGTTGCTGAAAGAGGTGGTGGGTAAGATGGACATAGCGTTACATGACGCCATGTAGAGACGTATTTTGTAGAGACGTAGCATGCTACGTCTCTACAAAATACGTCTCTACAAATGTTCCAACACCAGCTGTTTTACACGGTCGAGCGGAATACGCTCCTGCTGCATACTGTCGCGGTAACGTATCGTCACCGTATTATCCTCTTTGGTCTGGTGATCGATCGTCACGCAAAACGGTGTGCCGATCGCATCCATACGACGATAACGCTTACCAATCGTGTCTTTCTCTTCATAAAAACAACGAAAATGCGGGCGGCATTCGTCCATCAGCCGGCGGGCGATCTCGGGCAGCCCATCCTTTTTGACCAGCGGCAATACCGCAAGTTTCACCGGCGCCAGGAATGCCGGGAATTTCAATACCACACGGCTGTCTTTCCGTTCTTCCGTACTCAGATCCTGTTCTTCATAGGCTTCGCTTAACAGCATGAGAACGGTGCGGTCAAGCCCTATCGATGTCTCTACCACATAAGGGATATAATTTCCGTAAGGCTTGCCATTTTCATCCAGATCATTATCAAAATACTGCAGCTTCTTTTTGCTGTATTGCTGATGATTCTTCAGGTCAAAATCCGTGCGGCTGTGTATGCCTTCCACTTCTTTAAAACCCATCGGGAAATCATACTCTATATCACAGGCCGCATCGGCATAATGCGCCAGCTTCACATGGTCGTGAAAGCGATAATGCGCAGCGGGAATGCCGAGACTAAGATGCCATTTCATACGGGCCTCCTTCCAGTAAGCATACCATTCCTGCTGCGTACCGGGACGCACGAAAAACTGCATCTCCATCTGCTCAAACTCACGCATCCGGAAGATAAAGCCCCGGGCAACGATCTCGTTACGAAAAGCCTTACCCGTCTGTGCAATACCGAAGGGTATTTTCATCCGCCCGGTCTTTTGCACGTTCAGAAAGTTGACAAAGATCCCCTGCGCCGTTTCTGGGCGGAGATACACTTTGTTGTCCTCGTCATTGTCTGCAGCCACTGCGCCAAACTCTGTAGCAAACATGAGGTTAAACTGGCGGACATCCGTCCAGTTGGCCGTTCCGCTGACGGGACATACGATCTTATATTCTTCAATTAATGCCCTTAATCCTGTAAAATCATCTGCCGCCAGCAACTGTTCCATTTTTGCAAGCAATGCATCGCCTCGTTCTTTATCCAGGGTTTCTGCAAGCCCTTCAATCAGATGATCCACACGATAACGCTTCTTGCTGTCGCGGTTGTCGATCATCGGGTCGGAGAAATTATCCACATGCCCGCTGGCCTTCCAGGTAGTCGGGTGCATAAAGATCGCAGCATCGATACCTACGATATTGTCGTGCATCTGCGTCATGCTGCGCCACCAGTACTCACGGATGTTACGTTTCAGTTCTACGCCATGCTGTCCGTAATCATAAACCGCGCTAAGCCCGTCGTATATTTCACTGGATTGAAAAACAAATCCATATTCTTTACAGTGCGCTATGATTGCCTGCAGTTTGTTGTCGTTTGCCATAATCGGAGCAAAGGTATGAGAATGCGGGGAATGTGGAAATCCGTCTAAGCCAGACCTTATTTTATATACTGTTCAGAAACAATTGCGGGGCTACACCCAGCAGAATGATCAACACACAGGTCAGCACAAGCAGCGCTTTATCGCCGCTGCTTACGGGCGCAAGCAGCTCAGGTTCGCCGGTTTTGAAATACATGGCCGTAATGACCCTGAAATAATAATACACGCTGACAGCAGCCATCAGCAAGGCAAAGATCACGAGCCAGAATAGCTGTCCCTGTAACACAGCAGCCTGCAGCACATAATATTTGGCAATAAAACCACCGGTAAGCGGAATGCCTGCCAGGGATAGCATGAATATCGTTGTTACGAATGCCAGGAGCGGCTCCTTCCGTGCAAGACCATTAAAGCCGTCATAGGTATAATCCTTCAGCTTCATCAGCACGGCAAATACACCGATGGTCGCAAGGCTGTATGCCACTGCGTATATAATAATGCCCTCAGAGGCAATCGCATTATTGGACAATACGGCAAACAGCATAAACCCTGCCTGTGCAATGGAAGAATACGCCAGCATTCGCTTAACGCTTTGCTGAAATACCGCTGTAAGGTTGCCTACCAGAAGCGTAGCTGCTGTAATAATTGCCAGAATGATCATCCAGTGCTCATTCAGACTGCCGAATGTATGCTGGAACAGGCGGATAAAGGCAAAGAAGATGGCAACTTTTACAATAGTGGCCATATATGCAGTAAAGGGAGTAGGCGCTCCGTCATAGACATCCGGCGTCCACATATGCATCGGCACAGCCGAAACCTTAAAGGCAAAAGCAAGCATGATAAACAGAATACCCGTCACCGTAAGGGCGCTGGCCGAGCTGGCGTGACTCAGATAAGCGGCAAGAGAAGGCACATTAAAGTCGGCTGCCAGCGTAACAAAAGTGCCGGTTCCGCCATATACAAGCACAATGCCCATCAGCATAATACCGGTAGAAAAGGCGCCCATTAAAAAATACTTCAGTGCAGCCTCACTGCTTTTGAGGCTTTTCCGGTCGCTGCCGGCCAATATATACTGGGGTATGGAAAGTATCTCAATACCGAGAAAAAGCACCAGCAGACTGCTATAAGCGGAAAGAAGATATACACCCACCAGGATGAAAAATATGAGGGCAATATATTCGGCTACATAGCTGCCGACTCTTTGTATTTCTTTACGTACAAGCAACAGATACAGTAGGGTACAGCCCGTCATAAGCATATTAAACCACAACCCGTCGCGACCGATCAGCAGCATATCATGGAACATGGGCAGCACACTGCCCTTCGGGGTACAAGCAAGATCCCATATATTGACGCCAAACAGGATGCCCATCAGGATCGTAGCCAATACTACGGTAGGCTTCTTTTCTTTCACCAGAACGCTTACAAACATCATGATGATACCTGCTATTGCTGCCGCTATGATTGCCTTCATAATTCAGTACCGGAAATACTGCCGGTTTTTAAATAGTTTTTGTTCCGTTTACAAATCCACTCAGGGCATTAGTGTAGCCGCAAAGCCGGAAGTAGCTTCCAGCAGCGGTTTCGGGAATACCCCCAGGAAGAGGACCAGGCCGATGATCACAGCCAGCCCTATATATTCATTTGTCGTCAGGTCGCCCTGTATTTTTTGTTCTGCAAGATTGCCGTAGGCTACGCGCTGCACCATATTCAGCGTATATACAGCACCCAGGATAATACCGATACCGGCAATGACCATATAGATTGCGTGATAAGTATGCGCACTCTGGAAAATACCGGTGAACAGCATAAACTCACCGATAAATCCATTGGTGAGGGGTAAACCGATATTGGCAAATGCGATGATCACCAGAGCTATGGCCATACGCGGCGCCGCAGTGGCCATCCCACCGAGCTTTGCCATGTCGCGTGTTCCCCAACGGTTTTCGATCATGGAAACGATCAGCCACATGCCTGTAATATTAACACCGTGATTGAACATTTGTACCAGGATACCATGCACACCTGCTTCTGAACGGGCGAAAGCAGCAGCACACATCAACCCCATATGCGCTATGGAAGAGTATGCTACCAGACGCCTCAGATCTGTCTGTATCATTGCAAGGCAGGAAGCATAAATGATGCCTGTCAGAGACAGGATCACAATTGTATCCGACCAGAAAGCTACGCCTGCCGGCACTACCGGTATCAGCCAGCGCAGTACTGCATACATACCCATCTTCACCATCAGCGCACTCAGTACGATCGTTACCGGCATAGGCGACTGCTCGTACGTATCCGGCTGCCAGGTATGGAACGGGAACACAGGCATCTTTATGGCAAAGGCAATAAAGATGAGCCAGAAAATAAACTGCTGCTGCGCTTCCGGCAACATCCTGCCCGACTGCACGATCGTCTCCCAGGCAAAGCTGTTGGCAGCGCCCTGCGATTGCAGGGAAAGATAGATGATCGCTGCCAGCAGCATAAGGCTGCCCGCGAATGTGTACACGAAAAACTTAAAGGTGACCGGTATACGCCTTTCCCCGCCCCATTGAGAACAGAGAAAATAGACCGGTATCAGCACCAGCTCCCAGGAGAAGTAAAACAACAGGGCATCATGCGCGAGGAATACGCCCATAAGACCTGACTGGGCCAGCAGTAATAAACCATAGAATGCATGGGGACGCTCGGTATATTTATTCCAGCCGGAAACAAGGATCACCGGCATAATAATACCTGTAAGCAGGCAGAGGATAGCTCCCATACCATCGGCATACAGACTTATCTGTGCACCAAGACCGGGAATCCACGGTACCGACCATGCCAGCGGCTCAGCGCTGCTGCCGCAACTCAGCAATACAGCCAGCGTAAGGGTGCACAATGAGCTTAACAGCGCCCATATCCGCACAGCATTCCCTTTTAACAGGAACGAAACCACTCCGGCAAAAAAAGGAATCAATATAAGAGATACTAACAAGATCATAATCAAGTGCGACAAAATGCGGTTAATGCGTTTTTACCATTTTTCAACAGGTTGCTGCTAACGGATCCAGAAAACGCTGAAGGCAAATACCACCAGCATTCCCAGTACCATTGCGAATATATAGAACCCCACCTGGCCACTCTGCAGCAGCCTGATGCGTTCGCCCCCCCACTGTACCGATTTCCCCACGCCATTCACAAACCCGTCAATACCTAAACGTTCGGCAAAACGATAAAGGAATTGAGCAAGCGCGTATAACGGGCGTACGATAACAGCATCGTATAGTTCATCCACATACCACTTATTTTCCAGCACACGTGCCAATCCTGTATTTGGACTAAACGATGGTTTTTTGTTTACTGCAACAGCCATAAGGATCATCACCACGGCCAGACCGGTCGAAACACCCATCAATATCCATTCCGTACTGTGATCAAGATGTACTGCTGTGCCGTTGGTCACTGCGGATCCCAGGAATGCGGCAAGGCTGTGATGTTCGCTGATAACGGGCGGTAGACCTACATATCCTCCCACAATGGAAAGCACTGCGAGTATCACCAGCGGTATCGTCATGGCAGCGGGGCTTTCATGCAGATGGCTGCGCTGGGCTTCCGTACCCCGGAATGTACCGGTGAATGTAAGTACATAAAGCCGGAACATATAAAATGCTGTCATCATCGCGCCTGCGACCCCGAGATAGTACAATACCGGGTTACGTGCAAAAGCAGCCATGAGGATCTCATCTTTGGAGAAAAAGCCGGAGAAGCCAGGTATGCCTGCGATCGCCAGACAGCCGATCAGGAACGTCACCTGCGTAACGCGCATATGCTTTCCCAGTCCGCCCATCTTCCGGATATCCTGCTCGCCGCCCATAGCATGTATCACACTACCGGAGCCGAGGAATAGTAACGCCTTGAAAAAGGCATGCGTCATCACGTGAAAAACAGCCGTTGTATAAGCGCCCACACCCAAAGCAATAAACATAAAACCCAGTTGGCTGACGGTGGAATAAGCCAATACTTTTTTGATATCATATTGCTTCAGGGCAATGCCGGCCGCGAGCAGCGCTGTGGCCATGCCAGTCCAGGTTACCAGATCAAGCGCAAACGGAGCCAGATTATACAACACACCGCTGCGGGCAATCATATAGATACCGGCAGTTACCATGGTGGCTGCATGTATCAGGGCAGAGACAGGAGTAGGACCTGCCATCGCATCCGGCAACCAGGTATATAGCGGCAACTGCGCACTTTTACCTATCGCCCCGATAAAGAAGCATATCGCGATCCAGTTATACACGCCTGAAGTAACCAACGCTTCACCCGCCCGGATTGTACCAAACAGCTCACCGTAAGACAGCGTACCGAAATGGTACAACAACATCATCATACCCACGAGGAATCCCAGATCACCGATCCGGTTCATCACAAAAGCCTTCTTGGCGGCATTGGTATAATCACGGTTTTTGAACCAGAAGCCGATCAGCAGGTAGGAACACAAGCCGACGCCTTCCCAACCAATGAACATGATCAGATAATTGGCGCCCAGCACCAGCAGCAGCATGGAAAAGACAAAGAGATTCAGGAAGGCAAAATATTTCACGACCCCTTTGTCGTCATGCATATAAGCGGCAGAGTACACATGGATCAGGAACCCGATACCGGTAATAATAAGCAGAAATAATGCCGATAAGGCATCTACCTGGAAAGCAAACGGAATATATAATTGCCCCGACCGGATAAAGTCAAATAAAGTCACTACCTCCGAGGCGCCATCCTTTACTTCAAAAAAGATACCCAGCGAAATGGCAAAAGAGGCCAGCACCGCTATGCTGCCGATCACTCCGCCTGCCGAACGGGGCAACTTGTTCCAGCCGATTCCATTGATGAGAAATCCGAGCAGGGGAAATAAAGGAACCAGGTAAACTAAATGAATCATATGTCAATGCCGGGCAAAGGCCGGTTTTATTATGTTTAGTGTTTCAGTCTGTTTAAAATATTGATGTCCACTGAATGCACTTTCCGGTACATCAGCACAATAATCGCAAGACCTACCGCTACCTCAGCAGCAGCAACGACCATCACGAAAAACACAAATACCTGCGACGAAGCATCATTCCACATTTTTGAAAACGCTACCATCAGCAGGTTGGCGGAATTCAGCATCAATTCAATGCACATCAGAATAACAATGGCATTACGCCGCATCAGGGTACCCATGACACCGATACTAAATAAAGCCAGGCTTAAAAATAAATAATATTGAACAGGCATATTCGCTTGTTTTGTTTTTAGGTCATGTTCCGGCAGCAATTATTCTGCCTGCTGCGTATCTTTTTTACCAATAACAATAGCACCAATCATAGCGCTTAAAAATAATATACTCGATATTTCAAAAGGCAATACATATTTGGTGAACAGCACCTTACCTAAATTTTGTATAAGCCCGATGTCTGTAGCGCCTGCCGTTTCGCCGCCACGCGGCAACGTGTTAAAGGCCGTGACAACAGCAGAGAGCAACACAAGGAATAACATGCCGCCCGATATTGCGCCGGCAAACTGTATCAGCCAATTTTTCTGCGGCTCCACATCTGCATTCAGGTTCATGAGCATGATCACAAAAAGGAACAGCACCATGATTGCTCCCGCATACACGATAATATTGACGATCGCAAGAAACTGGGCATTCATCAATATATAATGACCTGATATTGCGAAAAAAGTAAGGATAAGGAACAGCACGCTGTTCACGGGATTACGGCTAAGCACCACCCCCAAAGCTCCGCTCAGTGCGAGTACGGAAAGAAAATAAAACAAGATTTCCTGCATATCCATAATTGCTTAGTCGGCTTGTTCCTGTTTTTTAGGGTGAGGAATGAGCAGGTCTTCTTTCTTGTAAATGAAGCTTCTGCGGGTATAATTGGCCGGCATCACAGTCTCACTCAGATATACAGCGTCTTTGGGGCATGCATCTTCACAATATCCGCAGAAGATGCACCGCAGCATATTGATCTCGTACTTAGCCGCGTACTTCTCTTCGCGGTACTGGTTTTCCTCTCCCGGCTTACGTTCGGCGGCCTCCATGGTAATGGCTTCTGCAGGGCAGGCAAGGGCACACAACCCACAAGCCGTGCAACGCTCGCGGCCTTCCTCGTCCCGGTTCAGCACATGCAACCCCCTGAATACCGGACTGAACGGACGCTTCTCCTCCGGATACCTCGTAGTGACCGGCTTCCTGACCGCATGAGTCAGCGTAATTTTAAGCCCTTTTAAAATGGCGGGCAGATATATCTTCTCTCCGAAAGTCATGGGACTCCGGTCTACCTGCACCGCTCTGTTTGTTAACTGTTCCATCACAAAATCTTGGTTCTGTTCAAAAATGGGACACTGGTCTGCTTCTCCGCATTCAGCATCACGATTTAAATACCCACAATATCAAAGCTCCTGTTATCACCATATTGACCAAAGCTAAGGGAATTAATGTTTTCCAGCCCAGGTTCATCAACTGGTCGTACCGGAAACGCGGCAACGTCCAGCGGATAAACATAAAAAACAGGATAAACCCGGTGATCTTGGCCATTAATACAAACACACAGATCACAGCAAATACGACGGTATGTGCCTGGGGAAGTACATCCTGCAGCCAAAGGGCTACATTATCCATAAACGGAAAGTTGTAACCACCGAAGAATAACGTAGCCAGCACCGCAGAACTGATAAACATATTGATATACTCGGCAAACAGGAACATCCCCAGCTTCATGGACGAGTATTCAAGATGATAACCCATGTTCAGCTCACTTTCCGCCTCCGGCATATCAAAAGGAGCCCGGTTCAATTCTGCAAACGTACACACCAGGAAGATCATAAAGCCCAGCGGCTGCTTGAAGAAATACCAGGTAAACCAGCCATCGCTCCAGAACCCGTGCTGCTGCCGTACGATCTCCGCCATACTCAGAGAACTGGTCGCCATCAGCAATGCTATCAGGCTCAGTCCCAGAGCCAGCTCATAGGATATGGCCTGAGAAGCAGCACGCACACTGCTCAGCAGGGAATATTTATTGTTGGAGGCCCAGCCGCCCAGCATGATACCATACACACCAACACTTACTACGCCGAACACATACAGTATCCCAATGTTAATATCTGCTACCTGCAGCGAAATAATCCCCGACTCCGTTACTATATCCGGCCCCCAGGGTATTACTGCACTGGTCATCAGAGCGGTAACCATAAACATGGCAGGCGCGAGTATAAACAGCTTCCTGGTAGAGCGATCGGGTATGATCTCTTCTTTGAAAAAAAGCTTTAAGCCATCGGCCAGAGGTTGGAAAAGGCCAAAGGGGCCTGCCCTGTGCGGGCCGATACGATCCTGCATCACTGCTGCCACTTTACGCTCCCCCCAGGTGGCATAGGCAGCCACGCCGAAAGAGGCTCCAAGGATCACGATGATCAGAATAGCCTTTTCAAGTATGAAACCCCAGTCTATTTGCAGTAACAGCATAGTGGCGCAAAAGTAATCAGTTCGTTATAAAAATGGTAGTTTCTTTCCGTTTCTGTTATTGGTATGCTACGGTCCCGGATCTTATTTGCCCAGCTTTTTCTGATTGGTCAATTGCACGTTTGGCGAAAAATCATCCGAATGTGCCGGGCCTTCAATTTTTGACAATTCGATATCAGGCCTGTTGACATCACTGATCGTGTGAATATCCAGCAGCAAACGCGGCTCTTTCCCAATCACCGTATTGATCAGATCCGGCTGTCCGTCTTTCTGCGTAGTGTAATGCCCTTGTGAGATCACGCTGTGTCTGCTGATATTCGATGGACCTTCCACCACCCAGTCGGAAGCGCTTTTTTTATGAAAACGGCAATCATTACATATCCACTCTTCCACCTCACCCCAATAGTCCTTCCGCGCCGTCACCCGGAATACTTCTTCGCCACGCATCCATAAGCGTACTTTTCCTTTGCACGTAGGGCAGTCGCGGTGCGCATCAAGCGGCTTGGTAAACCAGACCCGGTTCTTGAAACGGAATGTGCGGTCGGTGAGCGCGCCAACAGGGCATACATCAATCACATTGCCGATCATTTCATGATCAAGCGCCTTCCCGATAAGAGTGCTTATCGCAGACTGGTCTCCACGATCGAGCACACCATGAACCCTCGTATTACAAAGCTGCTGTGCCGTAAACACACAACGGTAGCACATGATACAGCGATTCATATTCAGAGAAATATACGGGCCGAGATCTTCCTTTTCAAAAGTCCGGCGTACAAATTCGGTCCGGGTCTTTTCGTTGCCGTGCGCGTAGCTGAGGTCCTGCAGATCACACTCTCCGGCCTGGTCGCAAACCGGGCAATCCAGCGGATGATTGATCAGCAGGAATTCCGTAACCCCTTCGCGGGCATCCAGCGCTCTCTCGGAAGTGATGCTTTTTACTTCCATACCATCCATGACGGTGGTACGGCAACTGGCTACCAGCTTGGGCATAGGGCGAGGGTCTTTTTCAGAACCTTTGCTCACTTCCACCAGGCAGGTACGGCATTTACCACCACTGCCTTCCAGCTTGCTGTAATAGCACATGGCCGGCGGTGTTACATCCCCGCCTATCTGCCTGGCTGCATTCAGGATGGTCGTACCAGGGGGCACGTCTATCGTGATGTTATCTATCGTTATTTTAAAATTCTTCACCTCAGACATAATCCATTGATTTCTGTTACTGATAAAATCTTTCCCCGACGTTATGCCGCCACTTCGCGTTCATCCGCATAGTGCGCCAACCCGTAATTCCTCGTCTGCGCTTCATCGGGATACCGCACATGCCATTCAAATTCATCACGGAAGTGGCGGATGGCTGCCGCAACAGGCCATGCGGCGGCGTCGCCCAACGGACAGATGGTATTCCCCTCTATCCGGCGCTGCACATCCCACAACAGGTCTATATCGCTCATCTTTCCTTTTCCGTATTCGATGTTCTTCAGTATTTTATACATCCACCCGGTACCTTCACGGCACGGGCTGCACTGGCCGCAGCTTTCATGTTTGTAAAAGTGGGCGAGCGACATGGTATGACGGACAACACACTGGTCTTCGTCCAGCACAATAAAACCGCCGGACCCCATCATCGTACCGGTAGCGAAACCACCGTCTGCAAGACTTTCATAGTTCATATAACGGGTCTCGCCTGTCGCTGTTTTCAGCAGCAGATTGGCCGGCAAAATAGGTACGGATGATCCTCCGGGTATGCATGCTTTAAGCCGCTTCCCTTTGGGAATACCACCGCAGTATTCGTCGCTGTAAATAAATTCCTCAACCGAGATCGTCATATCAATTTCATATACACCCGGCTTATTAATATTGCCGCAAGCGGAGATCAGCTTAGTACCGGTTGACCGCCCCATACCAATCTTCGCATATTCTTCACCGCCCATATTGATGACCGGCACCACAGCAGCAAGGGTTTCCACATTGTTCACCACCGTTGGCCGCATCCACAAACCCTGCACCGCCGGGAAGGGGGGTTTGATCCGCGGATTTCCCCGCTTGCCTTCAAGGCTTTCGATCAGCGCGGTTTCTTCGCCGCAGATATAGGCGCCGGCCCCACGCTGCACATAGATCTCACAATCAAAACCGGAACCCAGGATATTCTTTCCCAGCCAGCCGTTATTTTTCGCCTCCTGTATAGCTTCTTCCAGTATATCCACAATCCACGCATACTCCCCACGGATATAGATATAGGTGGCATTTGAGCCCAAGGCAAAAGAAGATACGATCAGGCCTTCTACCAGCAGATGCGGGATGAACTCCATCAGGTAGCGATCTTTAAATGTACCGGGCTCTGATTCGTCTGCATTGCAAACCAGGTGGCGGGGTACGCCCTCAGGTTTGGCCAGGAAGCTCCACTTCAGACCTGTGGGGAAACCTGCGCCTCCACGGCCGCGAAGACCGCTCTTCTTCACCTCCTCCACGATCTCATCGGGGGTCATCTTAAACGCCTTCTCAACGGAACGGTAGCCGCCCATCTTCCGGTAGGTTTCATAGTACCGGATACCTTCCACATGCGCGTGTTCCAATAAAATTTTTACAGCCATATCGCAAAAGCCCGGATTACCGGGTTTATCTGGTTATTTATTTTTTCTTCAAAACATACTGTTCCGCCAGTGCACCTTCAATTTTTTTTCCGTCCATACCCAATTGCACCAGGTATCCGTCTTCTACCAGGTAAGTATCGGAAGCATCTTTAATACCCTTCAGCTTTACCTTGTCGTCTTTAAGCGTCCAGCTCCCTTCCTCCACATAAGACGCTTCATCGCCCTTACCTTGATACCTGGTTTCCAGCCTGTATGTTTCGTTACCTTTCAGCACAAGCGTAGTTTCTATTCCCGGACAATCTGCACATGGCAATACGCCGGTGTAGGTACCTGCTACATCATCCATACTCAAAGCCACATATAAGGCCGTGCCCAATGAGCCGGGCAACGGATTACCCATGCGACCGGGACGTTTGGCACCATCGCTGCAGGCTGCCATTGTTACTATCAGAGAAAGTGCTACAAGTATTGATTTCATGATCCTGTCGTTTGATAATTTATCAGTTTGCTGCGGCTTTCAGTTCGTCAATCAACTGATCTATTTTTTCTTTTGTCAGGAATTCCCGGTAATGTTTGCCCAGCTGCATCATCGGGGCGTAACCACATGCGCCGAGGCATTCGGCGGGCTTGAGCGTAAACAGCCCATCGGGGGTGGTTTCTCCTGCTTCTATACCCAGCTTTTCTTTGATGTATGCAATGATCTCATCGCTGCCATTGAGCATGCAAGGGCCGGTCTGGCATACTTCAAACACATATTTGCCGACAGGCTTCAGGTTGAACATCGTGTAGAAAGTAGCTACTTCATACACTTCGATCGGCTCCAGACCAAGCAACTCCGCTACATAATCCATCACCGGCACATCGAGCCATCCGCCAAAGGTTTCCTGCGCCAGCAGCAGCAGCGGTATCAGCGCGCTTTTCTGCTTCCCTTCCGGGTAACGTGCCACGATCTCTTTTACCTTATCGAGTTTTTCCTGTGAGAACTGAATCTGCATCTTCGCTTTTTATTCCTTTTTTATTAACATCAACGGATCATCATGCATCCATTTCACCTGCGATCAGGTTGAGGCTGCTGAGCGTTACGATCGCATCGCTGAGCAGGCTGCCTTTAATGATCTCCGGGTATATCTGGTAATATATAAAACACGGGCGGCGGAAATGCAGCCGGTAAGCGCTGCGGCCGCCGTCGCTGATGAGGTAATACCCGACTTCGCCGTTGCCGCCTTCCACTGCATGATATACTTCACCGGGCAATATATCCACCTCACCCATTACGATCTTGAAATGGTAGATCAGGGCTTCCATTTTTGTATATACATCCTTTTTATCAGGCAGATAAAATTCAGGGGCATCTGCATGATAAACTGAAGGATCCAGATCCTTCAGTTTATCCAACGCCTGGTGGATGATACCCACACTTTCCCATATTTCCGTATTGCGGACGAGATAACGATCATATACATCACCTGTTGTACCGACCGGGATATTAAATGTAAAGTCTTCGTACGAGCTATATGGCTGCGCTACACGGAGGTCATAATCGACACCGGCGGCGCGGAGGTTAGGCCCCGTTACGCTATAATTCAGCGCCATTTCGGCTGTTAGCGGCCCGGCGCCGATACAGCGGTCCATGAATATACGGTTGCGGTTGAGCAATATTTCAAAATCCCGGAAGCCTTTGGGGAATTGCTTGAGAAAATCATCCAGCTTCTGCCAGAAGGCATCGGAGAAATTGCGTTCGAACCCGCCGAAGCGACCGATATTGGTCGTCAGCCTTGAGCCGCATACTTCCTCGTACATTTCATAAATCTTCTCGCGGTACTGGAATACGTAAGTGAAACCGGTCAGTGCGCCGGTATCCACCCCGATCACAGAGTTGCAGACCAGGTGATCTGCGATCCGTGCCAGCTCCATGATAATCACCCGGAGGTAATCCACACGCTTGGGCGTTTTAATGCCCACCAGCTTCTCAACCGTCATGTGCCAGCCGAGATTATTGATCGGTGCGGAGCAATAATTCAGGCGGTCTGTCAGCGGCGTGACCTGGTAGTACGGCCTTCGCTCCGCAATTTTCTCAAAAGCACGGTGGATGTAACCAATTGTAGGCTCGGTGCTCAGCACACGTTCTCCATCCACCTCAAGGATGTTTTGGAACACGCCATGCGTAGCCGGGTGGGTAGGCCCCAGGTTCAGTGTGGTCGTTTGCCTCGCCAGCGATTCATCCGCCAGTTTTATATGCGCTTGTTCAGACATGTTTCAACCCTCAATATTTTATTTATCAGCCCGGAAGCGTAACCGGTACGCTCCGGAAAAATTATCTGCCAAACATTTCATCATCTTTATCCGTACGCTGCGGATCTTCGAGCGTGTACTCCTTCCGCATCGGGAAGTAATCCATGTCATCCACATTCAGAATGCGCCTGAGGTCGGGATGCCCGATAAAGTTGATACCAAAGAAATCGTACGTTTCCCGTTCCATCCAGTTGGCCCCTGCGAAAATGCGGGTAGCCGTAAACACATCCGGCTTTTCAACCGGCACGTAAACTTTCAGCCGGAGCCGTACATTGTCCACAAGATTATGCAGATGATAAACGACACACAGCTCTTCTCCTGCCCGTTCGGGATAATGAACGGCAGTAAGGTCGGTAAGAAACCGGAAGCGAAGCTCTTCTTCGTCGTACAGGAACT
Source organism: uncultured Chitinophagaceae bacterium (assembly GCA_964527735.1). Lineage (GTDB taxonomy): Bacteria > Bacteroidota > Bacteroidia > Chitinophagales > Chitinophagaceae > JBEBVQ01. The sequence goes on from CAZGPG010000002.1 coordinate 67,927, forward strand.
GCATGACTTTAAGGTTAGCTTCTGCCGGTACCGTTACGGAAAGCAATCCATATGGCTCTTCAAAGCCAGGCAACAGTTCGCTGAATTTGTCCTGCAGCCGTTGTATTATCCGTTCGTTGGTCAGGGGCATTATCAATTAATTGTATCCGGGTTCGTTAAAATCTGCTCTTTTCGACAGTGATTATTGAATACCATAACCTGCCAGGAGTTTTTTGTAGTGATCACTGTTTCTGCGGCGCAGGCTTTCGTTACCCACAAGCTCCTGTAGCTTGAGGATGCCGTCCAGGATGCCTTCCGGCCGCGGCGGACAGCCAGGCACATATACATCCACAGGTATGATCTGATCGATGCCCTGCAATACGCTGTATGAGTCGAAGATACCACCACTGCTGGCACAGGCGCCAATGGCGACCACCCAGCGGGGTTCAGCCATCTGGACGTATACCTGGCGTAATATCGGGGCCATTTTCTTGGCAATGGTACCGGCCACCAGCAGCATATCGCACTGGCGCGGCGTAAAGCCCATACGCTCTGAGCCGAAACGCGCCAGATCGTAGTTGGCGCCCATTGTGGCCATAAATTCGATACCACAGCATGAGGTGGCAAAAGGCAATGGCCAGAGCGAGTTTTTACGGGCAAGCCCTACTACCTTATCAAAGGAAGTGGCCATATAGCCTTCGCCCATGTGCCCTTCGGGCATATCCACCAGCTTCACCTTTTCATTCGTATTATATTGAACCGGACGTGGCATATGCTGTTCTCCTATCGTTTCCCTGAAGAAAACTCTTTATTTTATTAACTAATACACTATTGGTTATCTCTATCGGATATAAGCCGGAAGTTAGTCCTCCCATTTCAATGCCCCTTTCTTTATGATGTAGAAGAAGCCGCAGGCAAAAAAGGCAACAAAAAGCAACACTGCCAAAAAGCCTTCCTGCCCCAGTTCCCTGAAATTAACGGCATAGGGATAGAAAAAGATCACTTCCACGTCAAACAGCACAAACAATATGGCCACCAGAAAATACTTGATGCTCATAGGCTGCCGGGCATTCCCGACAGATGCGATCCCACTTTCAAAGTTGATCAGCTTATCCTGTGTACGCCGTTTGGGGCCGAGCAAATGGGTAAGGGCGACGATTAAAAAAACAACGCCCGCTGCCACCAGCAACTGTAATCCGATCGGGAAGTAGCTAAAGGGGGTATCCGCCCCTGCCGCTAACATTAAAACATTCATAAACAAGGCCTGCTAAATCAATAATAGTTGTGCTTACAAAAGTATGACACAGGCGGGAATTTACAAGGGTTGGAAGAGGATTTTATCAAACGTTTATATTAAATATAAAGGCCTTGTCGGCAGAATACCTGAACGGATGGAGTAAATAACTAATTAAACCGGAATAATACCTTGATAAAATAACGGGCAGATTCTTTTAAATAAAAAATAGTTTTAAACAAACGATAGTAGACCCCGTCCCCTCTGCGGTATTTCATAATATACAACTCCAGCTCTACCTGTTTTTTAAATAATGCAAACCGCTTGCGCGGGTCAGCACTTGCCCGCTCCAAATGAGTTACGGTAGTTTCACTAAAAAAATGACAGCCATTTCCTTCAGGAGCAAGCTGGCAACACCACAACTGATCTTCTCCGTACATAAAAAACCGCTCATCCAGTTGTCCGTCCTGAAAGCGTTCCAATATGCTCCGTGGAAACATCATAAAAGCACCTGATATCCAATCACAACAGACATTAAAATCTCCATGGAAATGCTGGTTCAGCATCAGTGCCGCCCTTTTACGGTAAGATAATACCAGAAGGAACGGGCGGAATAAATCCAATAGTTCTAAAAATAGATTTCGGAACCGCCTGGCATTATGCTGATAACGCCCATTCTGATAGATAAGCTTCACTGTTAGCATTACCGCCTGTTCTTTTTGCATGTACAGAGCTGCTTGGGAAATACTGTCTTCGTGAAGCAGGGTATCAGAATTCAACAACAGGATCACATCTCCCGAAGCATGTCTTATACCCAGATTATTACCTTTTGCAAAACCTTCATTGACAGGATTTTTAATGAGCTTTATATCCGGAAATTTTTTCAGAAAATCATCCGGATTGCCTTTTGTAGAACAATTATCTACCAGAATAATCTCATAAGGTATATCACGGGTATGTAAACGTATACTGTCGATACAGGCACTAGTAAGATCAGGAGTATTATAATTGACAATAACGATACTAATATGCATAATATTATTCATTTATGCGCACTCCAACATATCTTTTAAAGCAGTCGAAATTAACTGGAATTCAACAAAATGCAAATACCGCTGCTAAGTCATGATTCTTTACGGTCCAATAATTCGTTTATCTTCTTACTAATTGCGTTTACCAGGGTAATCCAATTAAAATGATCATTGGCAAATGACCGAATTTCCTCATGGTCGATGTCTCCATTGTCATGCAAATATATAGCCTCCCTCAGCACCCGGATCAAATCATCCATATCCGCAGTTTTAAATATTCGCCCATATCGTTGATTGTCTGTAATATCATAAGCAGATATTTGATCGGATGATATTATATAACAGCCGGCCCCGAGCGCTTCCGGAAAAACCAGCGGAAAGCCTTCCGCAATAGATGTTAGCGCCAGGATACTTGCTCTCTGATAATACTCATCAAGTATACTCCTGTTAGCTGCATTCCCGGTAAAACAAACGGTATCCTTCAAGTGTGGGTATTTTCTGAAGTAATCCACAGTAAATGCTTCAAAAACAGGCTGTACTTCTCCAACAAAATAAAGTTTCCAGTCCGGATGTTTATCTGCGATCCGTGCGAAAGCCTCACATAAAAACTCATGCATCTTTTCAGGCGCACCGATTCTTCCGGAAGCTATAATCAGCTTCTCTTTTTTAATTAACGGCTGAGCAGCATCGTTCCACCTGTAAAACCCATTCGGTATATACATTATGGGCATTCCCCATAAATCAGTTAATGTGCTGCAAAGTACTTTAGTCTCGCCACTAATAATATCTGTGCTTTTTCTGAATTTACTATATAAAAGACCTTTAAGACCCTTTCTGTATTTATCCCGATATAAGGTAGGATTCCCGTCAAGCTTTAAATATGTTATACATTCTTTTCGCCGGAACATTTTAAAGCACGCGTTCCATACATAACTTTTCAAATTAAAATGAATGGAATAGAATATATTGAATTTATTATAATTTTTAAAAATAAAAATTATTTCATCCAATATATTTATGTTAAATATTCTTTTTATGTAAACAACCTGAAGGCCGTTCAATTCATTTTCCAGATATTCATATGTTCTGTTCCTGTTATAAGTTGCAACTACCGCTGTATATCCATGATACTTATGTAATAAGAAAGGTATCATACCCACATCCTTACAGAGATGTGCATTTTCCAAATCTCTGAAAATTGTGATTATTGCTCGCGACGGTTTATTACTGTTCGTATTCATTATACCTGATTAAACTGAAAAGTAACCTTATTTCTTTGCGAACCAATTCCGAACCATATTGAATAGCAAGACTTTTTCTTCAATATTGAAAATATAAAAGAACAATACATTAACGAAGGTAATGAAGCTGCATTTTATTATAAATGCAGTTAGCCAATTGTCAAATTCCAGCAATATTTTATTTTTAATAAGCAGGATGGAGACAATGATCACAATAACCATTGCACTATACTTAACCAATTGCAACAATAACACCTGATTCCGGAATGGATAACGAAGGTAGTAAATAATTGCTGTCAGGAAATGGGCAAAAAGGCTACTTACCGGAAAAACATTTAAGCCATATTCTCTATAGAATAAGTAATTAATAACAATAGAAATTATCTGGGGTAATATCCCCCAAAATGCCAGATACCTGACCTGCCCTGATGCCATGAGGGCATAAATCAGAATCTGATATAAAAAAACAGCCCAGCCGTTTATTCCAAATAATACAATCAGGTCATTTATGGTATATAGCTGCTCCGTAGTTATACCTTTCGCACCACCATAGATTAAAAAGACAATATCAAGGGAAAATAACTGCAGAAAAGGGATAAAGAAAGAAAAAAATATCATCCCTAATTGAAAGATCCGTTTAAACTCTACATTATATGAGTTGGTTTCATTATTTATAAAATGCCTTGAAAGTACAGGTATTAATAAGGTTGACATAACGCTAGTCAGGATTGCCAACGGAGTTTCTACAAGCCTTCTGGCATAATCCAACATCGAAACGGACCCTGTCGGTAATAAAGAAGCAATAGTTTTTTCCAGCAACTGGCTGATCTGGCCAAAAAAATAAGGCAGGTAATAAGGTAGCGCAAATAAAAGAAATGGGTATGTGTATGATAACCGAAAAGTTAGCCCCAGACGTATATTTATTCCCTTAACATTTATATAATATATCAAAGCGAAAAACAGAAGAATACCACTTACGTAATACCCTAATATCAAACTATATATACCCCATGTATCTACAAGCATATACATTAATACAATATTCAAAACAAGAGATATTATATTTATATACTCCGGAATAAAATAAACATTGTATGCGTTTAATATAGCAGTAAGGATATTGTTAATCTGGGTAATTATCAACGAAAATGACAGAATACGCAGAAATAAGTTTAACTGTTGCAATTGGCTGCCAACCATGTTTGGAGCCAATACACGGCTTATGACCTCTGGAAACAGCAGTATGATAATGACTACGGTGATCGTAACGACATTTATGAAACCTAAGAGATCGCCAGCTTTTAAAATAGCGATCCTTTCCCCTTCCTGTTCCCGAATATGTATAAATCGTGTCCTGAATGTTTCCGTAACAGCGCCCCAGAATAATTGATTAATTATAATCAGTGCTGAGGAAGATAAAATCCAAATGTCCCTTTCTATATCTACGCCAAAGAATATTGAAGATATATACAATATAAAAAAAGACAAAAACGACTTTAGGAGACGAATTCCATACAATAAAACAGGTGTTTTCCGGGATTGATGGCTCATAGTATATGCAGCAACATGCATGAAAATTGCAAGCAGCGAATAACAAAATACACGAGATTCTTTCCGGTACCTGTGTATTGTAATTCACCCATTACGATGTGTAACTGCCAAAATTAGTTAAGAATTGGAGGAAAACAAGGATTCCACATGTCAATGGCATAGCGTCTTGTTCCCACTCAAACTAATCATTATACGAAAAAAGAGACTCCAGAAAGCCGGATATCCATTTGAGTTTTCTTTGATTGTCATTCAAATGGACATCACGTTTAATTTCCGGGTAGTCTTATCTTATAACTTATGAGGAGGTAATAATCGGTCACACCGCCTTTGCTGAGTTCTTTGGAGCAAAAAAGCGTTATGTGAGTTAATAAGACAAAGAGAAGCACTATCCATGCATCATAAAAATCATGGACAAAACCTTTTTTTAAACGAAACAAGAATCACTTATTCATAGTCGCCAGAAACTCCTCATTGCTCTTCGTACCACGTATCTGCTGCAGGAGGAAGTTCATCGCCTCGTCCGTATTCATATCAGAAGTATGCTTACGCAGGATCCACATTTTATTATGCGTATCCTTATCCAGCAGCAAGTCGTCACGACGGGTACTGGATGTGGTAATATCTATCGCAGGGAATATTCGCTTGTTGGCCAGCTTCCGGTCGAGCTGAAGCTCCATGTTACCCGTACCCTTAAATTCTTCAAAGATGACCTCATCCATTTTCGAACCGGTGTCTATCAAGGCAGTAGCCAGGATGGTCAGCGAACCGCCGTTCTCGATCTTACGGGCTGCGCCGAAGAATTGCTTGGGCTTCTGCATGGCATTGGCTTCCACACCACCGCTGAGCACCTTACCGCTTGCAGGCGCTACGGTGTTATGAGCACGGGCCAAACGGGTAATGGAATCAAGGAGTATCACCACATCATGCCCTACTTCTACCAGCCGTTTTGCTTTCTGCAGGGCAATGGTGGAAACTTTTACGTGCTTATCCGCGGGTTCGTCAAACGTAGAAGCAATTACTTCCGCACGAACGCTACGCTGCATATCGGTCACCTCTTCCGGACGCTCATCCACCAGTACGATCATCAGGTAACATTCCGGATGGTTCTGGGCGATCGCATTGGCCACTTCCTTAAGCAGCATCGTCTTACCTGTTTTCGGCTGGGCAACGATCAGGCCGCGCTGACCTTTACCGATCGGTGTAAACAGATCCATGATACGGGTACCATAGTTCTTATCGGTTGTATAAAGATTCAGCTTCTCAAAGGGGAAAAGCGGTGTCAGGTAATCGAATGGCACGCGATCACGTATCTCATCGGGATGGCGTCCGTTAATGCTTTCGACCTTCAGCAGGGCAAAATATTTTTCACCTTCTTTGGGCGGGCGGATGCTACCCTTGACTGTATCACCGGTCTTCAGACCAAACAATTTTATCTGAGAAGGAGACACATAGATATCATCCGGGGAAGACAGGTAGTTATAATCACTGCTGCGGAGGAAGCCGTACCCGTCTGGCATCATTTCCAGCACTCCTTCGCTCACCACGATCCCGTCAAATTCGACATTATAGTTGCCATATTGCTGCTCGCGGGGACGACGGCTGGCCTGAGTGCCCTGCTGTTGAACCGCTTGTGCCGGACGCTCTCCCAAAGGCTCCTGCGGTGGCTGTATTTCAGCATTGTCTTCTGTCGCCGGCATGATGATCGGCGCTTCCATGGCCTCAGCCACAGGACCGGCCACCTCTTCCGTAGCGGTTGCCGTATCAGCAGATACAGCCGGGTTACCGGTTGTTTCCGGCGACACATACTTCTTGTCCGTGCCCGCTTCTGTTTTGGGTCTGCGGCCACGACGTTTCTTTATGGATTCCTGCTGTTCCGGCTCCTGTTCAACAGTTGCAATAACGGCTTTCTCTTCGGGCTTTTCTTCGGACGGCGCATCATCGTCGGTCTTCTCCGTTTTGGGCTTACGGCCACGACGTTTCTTTGTCGTATCTTCCGGAGTATCGGGTTGACCCGCAGCCAGGGCCTGGTGATCCAGTATTTTGTAAACCAGTGTTTGTTTATCCAGCGAACGGGCATTTTTAATCTGTAAATGCTCCGCTACATCAACCAGCTCGGGAACGAGCATGTCATTCAATTGCGAAATGTCGTATGGCATACGTTATTATGTTCTGAAATGTTTAGTTAGTAAGTATACGTAACAGGTATATCGTCGTTAGTGTAACCCTGGTATTATCTTTTGAAAACAGGAAAATGCAGAAAAGGGTAAAGGGAGACCGGAACTAAAACCTCATTCCTGTGGTGCAAGATTACAAATGTTTTTTTAAAAAAAACAAAAAAAGTTTTTAGGCGGCTCATTTTCCGGGAAGGTTTTTTTTGCCGGAAAGCCTGTCTGCCCGGTAAGCGGCCGCCATCCGGCCAATGGTTTCAGGTAGCTCCGTATAATGAAAATCAGGAAAAAAACGGGTGAGTTTCTCATTATTGTAATAACATACCTGCCCGGCTGTCCGTGCGGTTTCTTTCGTAATGGTGACGCCGGTGGCAGAGAACAGGCTTCGTATCATATTCCAGCGCCATACCAGACCGGTCATGAAAGAAGTCGCCGCGTACCGGGGCGGCCGCCGGCCGAGCGCTTCGGCCATCAGCGTAAATATCTGCTTATAAGAAAAATTACCGGCGCAGAGGATAAACCGTTCAGCGCTGATATCACTTTCCATCAGCATAGATGCCGCTTTTACCACATCCCTGACATCTACCCAACCGTTAATACCGCGGGTATAAAACGGGAATTCGTCATAGACCAGCTTCATAAGCCGGGCAGAACCGACGTCCCAGTCTCCCCCTTCCCCAAGTATAATGCCGGGGTTGAGCACTGCTGCGTTCAACCCTTCAGCTACCGCCCGCCAGACTTCCATCTCTGCATAATACTTACTTTGTGCATACGCCGAATTATATCCCCCCTCTTCCCATTGCACCTCTTCCGTGATCTCCCGTCCCTGTATATTTCTCCCCAGAGCCGCTACGGAGCTTATAAAAACCAGCTTGCGTACCTGCGCTTCGAGGGCAGCGTTTACAACATGCGTTGTCCCCGTGATATTCACCTGCATCATTTCCTCCTTCATCCCCGGATGAAAAGAAATTACCGCTGCACAATGGTATACTTCATGCACCCCCTGCATAACCCCGGTTACTGAAAAGACATCCAGCAGATCGCATTGCACCCAATGCACTCCCGGCAGACGCTGCAGACGGTCGTCCGGGGCCCTGCGGTGATATAACGCACGAATTTCCCGGCCGCCCTGTGCACTGAGTAATTGCACAAGGTGTTGCCCTACAAATCCACTTGCACCGGTAATGAGTAGCATGTTAATTAGCCAATTTGAAAATTTGAAAATTTGGGAATGTGCATTTTGACTATGTTCTGTTGGTTAACGCTCTTCAAATGCACAAATTTTCCAAATTACCCGGCAGATTTCAACGGTTACAATGACTGAAACTGTTTCAGAAACCGGATATCGTTCTGGGAATACAGCCGCAAGTCATTTACCTGGTATTTGATCTGGGTAATGCGCTCCACGCCCATTCCAAAAGCAAAACCGGTATATATATCAGGATCAATATTAAAATTACGAAGCATATCCGGATGCACCATACCACAGCCCAGTATTTCCACCCAACCGGTGTGTTTGCACAAGTTACATCCTTGCCCACCGCAAACCGTACAGGAAATATCCATTTCAGCGCTTGGCTCCGTAAACGGAAAATATGAAGGACGGAAACGCAGCCGCGTATCCGGGCCAAACATTTCACTTACAAAGTAATACAAAGTCTGTTTCAGATCAGCGAATGAAACATTTTTATCTACATACAGACCTTCACACTGATGAAAAAAGCAATGCGCACGGGCAGATATCGTCTCATTACGATAAACCCTGCCCGGGCAAATCACCCGCACCGGCAAAGCTCCCTGTTCCAGTACGCGCGCCTGTACCGAAGATGTATGGGTACGCAACACCCAGTCAGGGTCTTTCGATACATAGAATGTGTCCTGCATATCCCGCGCGGGATGGTGCTCGGGAAGGTTGAGCGCCGTAAAATTGTGCCAGTCGTCCTCAATTTCAGGGCCTGTAGCCACACTGAACCCGATCTTCTCAAAAATAGAAACGATCTGCCGCTCTACTACACGCAACGGGTGCCGTGTGCCCAACGGGAGGGATACACCCGGCAACGTGATATCGGTCACCGCCCCTTTTTTCTGTACACCGGAAGCATGGATATGCCGGAATGATTCGTATTGTGCCTCAGCCAGTTGTTTAAAAGCATTCAACAGCTGTCCTGCTTCTTTTTTCTGAGCGGGCGGCACGTCTTTCATCGCGCCAAACAATTGCTTCACAATACCCTTGGTACCGAGAAACTTAACGCGGTATTGCTCCAGCTCTGCCGCATCAGCGGGCTGGAACGACCGGATTTCCGGTTCATATACCTGGATTTGTGCCTGTAATGATTCCATAAATAAATAACAAAGATAACAGTCGGCGCCCTTTCATGCCAATGCTTCTCAAAACTTCTGCGGCTCTTCCGCAGAAGACATCAGGGATAAGCTATAAAATAATAATCCACCCGGTCGTAATAACGCCTTTTAAATTCCTGCTCCGTAAATGCCGGCTGACTGCTCAGCCATCTTTTCATCGTATTGATCTTCATGCCACAGCCGGAAAGCAGCAAAAACACCTGCTCCGGTGTGGCTCCGTAATAATCAGAAGCGCCGAGGCCATGCTCAAAGATTATAACAGGCTTACAACGGGTTATCATGGATCTGGCGCCTTCCATCACCAACAATTCCCCTCCTTCCACATCAACCTTCATCAGATCAATTGCGATGTCTGATGGCAGTATATTATCCAGCAGATCTGTTGCGACGGTAATACGACGGTCTTCTTCATGAGGCCGGTCGTATTTGCGTTTTACAAGCCCGCTGTATGACGGGTTTGAAACGACATAATTAAATGAAGCTGTTCCTTTTGCATTACTTAACGCAACATCCGATATCCGGCAACGGGGAGATGTGCTATATTTTTCCTTCAGAGTGGTATAGAGATCCGGGATGGGCTCAAAGGCATAGTGCATACCTTCCGGCGCGTATCTGAGCATGTAATCGAGCACTTCTCCTTTATGTGCGCCGACATCAATACAGTTACTGTTGCGCTTACAAATCTTTTTGATAACTCGTTTTGTCTGCCTGTCGTATTGCTGGTTACGGGTAAATGCTACCGGCAATTTTTTTATCAGTCTTTTTATGACCGCTTTGATCATTATAATATTATTGAAGGAGAGCAAGACTGCTTGCCGGTGCAAATAAACACTTTTTAGCGGATGTTTTCCAGTGCTTATAATTCAAAAAAAGAAAAAATCAATAACGAATAAATTACAATATCCATACAAACGAGACAAACAGACGGATACTTTCTATCAAGAAACCTTTTACATTTGCTTTCATGTTTCAGGCAAAATGGCTGCAGCAACTGCTGCATATTTCAATGTGCATCGTGGCATTTGCCATACCGTTTCCCTATATCGCCGGCAGCCTCTCTGTGATCCTGGTTGTCCTGATCTGGATACTACAGGCCGATTTTCGTACCACCTTCAGGCGTCTCCTGAATAATAAAATACTGATCTGCTGGATGGTATTTTACCTGCTTCATGCCCTGAGCTATGTATACAGCGCAGACAAAGCAGATTCGCTTTTTGATCTGCAGACAAAGCTTAGTTTTCTCGTATTACCTGTGGTTATCGCCGGTATGAATATCACCCGGAAACAGCTCGAACATATCTTCCTCGGATTCGTATCGGGTATTACTATAGTTGCGGTCTTCTGCCTGGTGCAGGCGACTGTGGATTATAACCGCACCGGCAACAATAACTTTTTCTTTTATCACGACCTGATCCGTGGCCTGAATGCCAATGCTGTATATATGGCATGGTACGTTATCACCTCCATTGTCATACTCATACTATTCGACTGGGAGAAGGTTTTCAGAGGCGCCGGAAAAATACTCTGGTTCCTGATTTTACTGCTCCAGTTCACCTTCTTCATTTTACTCTCTTCCAAATCACTGATACTGCTGTTTTTTGTGTTTATGATGCCGGTGTTTTACATTCGTCATTTTCATAAATATTACAGACCCCTCCCCCGCCTCCTGATTGTCGGCTCCATGCTGGCCATCGGAGCTTTTATTTTCATGTCGGATAACCCCATCCGGAACCGCTATGAAGATATCATGAAAAAAGAGGAGAACAGCGGCTGGATCAAAACCGGCGCCGACAGGCCGGAATCGTTCAACAATTTTAACCTGAGGGTATTCTTGTGGAAGACAGGGATAAAAAAAATTGCAGACGAGCGGCTTTGGTGGACGGGAGTAGGCAACGGAGATGTGCACTATACGCTGAACCGGGAAATGCATGATGCGGGGGTCAGTAATATGTATGACCCGGACAACCGTTCCCATCTGCATAATGTGAACCTGCACAATATGTACATACAAACACTGTACATGCTGGGGATACCGGGGCTGGCCGTTTTCCTCCTTATGATGTTTTCACCTTTTGCAGCATTACGCCACATCCGTGAAAAAACGATTTTTTTCCTTTTTCAACTGACTGCCGTTTTGTTCATGATGCAGGAATCCGCACTGCAAACACAAGCCGGTATCATCTTCTTTACATTCTTCTCCCAAATACTATGGAACAGGAGAATTGTCAACGGTTAATGATTAATTGTCAATGATGAATTATTAACCATTGACAATTAATCATTAATAATTTTCCCACCGTCTCAGTTCTTTATTATACCGGGTATTCTTATCAGGGAATTCTATATAGTCCTCCTTGGGTGAATTTTCAGTGTAATACCGGGAGAGATCTTCCTGCAGCACCATTTTATCGAAAAGCAGCAGAGACTTTTCATGCAATTCGTCTTCTTCCATCTTCCACGTACGAAAAACCTCCTCATAGGATTCTATGGTCGTATCATCTGCCGCATACCTGAGACGCCCTCCTGTAGCAACACGCTTCTCCTTCAGGCTCGGTGCAACCCGGCTTACCAGAAAATAGTGATACCCGTCCGCAGCCAGGTAATATGCATCCAGCCGGTGACGCGCCGAAGCCTGTCGGTAAGCGGCATCGAATGCGGTGTCGAAGCGGGTATCATACGTGGCTTTTTTAGGAAGATGCGCCATATAACGTGCAATCCGGTATTTGAATACTTCCTGTCCGGCACTGTCGAAATATGCAGCAGGGCTATATACCCTGTCCTGGTCCGAACACCCGGCGGCGCCCAGCAATCCTCCCAGCAACAAAAACACAAAAACGGCCTGTTTAATCATTCGATATTTTATTTTGAGCAGCGCAATATTAAACAAAAGCTCTGCCTCTCCGAAAAAGAGAGCACAGAGCTTTTTGCCAAAAGGCGTATCTTAAAAACAATCCGCAATTTACATGTAGTGATTAATACTCTTTATTAACCGGGGCAAATTCAGCCCATCCGTCTGTCCAATCAGATCCACCAAATGCACCGCGGAAACCTACTTGCTGAAATCCGCTCAGTTTTGCATGTGAAAAGTCAGCGCCCGATGAAAGCAACCCACTGGTAACTGTAAAGTTGGGATTGGAAGAATAAGCGGATGCCAGGCGCGAGCCAAAGAACCAATCCTGCTTAAGACCTATTTCAGCATGTTTGGCAGCAGAAGCAGCCTCTTCGATGACTGTGTTCGCAGCGGTAATATAGGCTTCTACAGCATCAACATCTACACCCGATCCACCGTTGAAAGCTGCTGCAGGGAAATGGAAGATATTGTTTGCAATAACGCCGTTTTTCTTATCCGCATATTGCTCCAGCACTGAGTTCTGGTTCATACGGAGACCTTTGGGATAGCCTGCAATCACAGAGTTGAACAGCGACATAGCTACTCTTCTTCTGAGATCTATACCATATGCAAAGTTCTTGTTGGATGCGGATGTTCCCTCAGCAACAGGTCCGATGATGGTAAAATTGGAGAAGGTAGCTGTACTGTACGGCTGGATATCATTATCATTCGGGCCGTTATCCCATTCCAGACCGTTTGATTCACTCTGATCGGCATAACCGGGGTAACGCACACCCAGACCGAATTGAACTTTACCTGAGAATCCGTAATCACAGTCATAGTCATCATCCCATCCGGCAAATACGATCAGGTATCTGGCATCTACATTCCCACCGAACCATTCAAAACCGTCGTCACCACCAAAAGAAACCTGGCAGTATTCCATCTTAGTACCTTTACCAACACCACCCAGCGTAATGCCGTTTGTTTCGTTGTTAGGCGACAGTTCGATACCGGCAAACTCAACACGTACATATTTCAATACGCCGCTGTTGTCGTTATCGTCATTACCACCGAACCGCACCTCAGGTGTGATACCTTCAATCACGGGATCTACCTGGTTTGTCCGAGCCTTACCGAGGATCACAAGTCCGCCCCAGTCGCCACGGTCACGATCGCCGGGTTGCTGGTTGGACGTGAATACGATAGGTTGGCTGGCTGTACCTTCTGCGATGATCTTGCCGTCACGATCAATAACCAGCGTACCGCGGGAGCTGCGCTCACCCATTACTACAGTACCGGGCTCAATGGTCAGTGTTTTCCCTGCGCGTACAAATACCTGCCCGCGGATAAGGTATTTTTTGTCTGCTGTAAGCGTTAGTGTTTCCAGGTTGCCTTCCAGCACCACAACTTCTTCCGTTGTGCCGCCACCACCGCCATTTCCGGGATCCGGATCTTTGTCTTTGTCTTTTTTGCAGGCGGTCATACCAAACACTGCGAGGCAAACAAGCATTGCCGATAAAAGTCGTGTCTTTTTCATTTTTGTCTGTTTTTAAAAATCAGGAGGTTTGTGTGTTTGTTTTTGTTAAAAGTCATAGGTAAATGTCAGTGTATAAAGGCTTCCGCGCTTGTAAGTAAATATGGGGTGGTCCGTCTTTGCGTCTGCCACTGCGTTCACATCAGAATCCTGGTAGAAACGGTACCGTGCATTTAGCACATCCTGGATACCAAACTTGAGCGCAACGTGCTTACCGAAATTTTTAGACACCGTAAGGTCCAGAGCATGGCGGGGCATCTCGTAAATAGTAGGGAACAGGTAGCTGCCGACGGCAAAAATCCTCGACCCGAAAATGTTGTAGCCGGCGCTGAACTGTAACCTGGCATTTTCATCCCGGTAATAAAGACCGGCGTTAATGATATAAGGCGACTGGCCCTGCAACGGGCGCTTACTATCTTGCGCACGCGCTACGGAATCACCATAGCTTACTTCCGACCGGATCAGGGAGGCATTGAGATTCACGCTGAAACGATCTATAAATCTGTTGCCCGTTACGCCCCGCAATGATTTCCGTACCTCCAACTCCGCCCCGTAGTTATACGCGCTTTCCGCATTCAGGAACCCGAGGCCCGGCTGCTCGGTCATTACGAAGATCTGCGTTTCTATCGGGTTGATGAATTTTTTGTAGAATGCGCCAATGCTGTACGCTTCACCTTCCCGCGGGTATAGCTCATACCGGAAATCAAAGTTATTGATATAGGCAGTCTTCAGGTTAGGGTTCCCTACCTTGGATGCATCCATCTTAAAGTCATAGAACATAAAAGGCGCCAGCTCTCTGAATTCAGGGCGGTTCACGGTGCGTCCGTAAGCAAAGCGAAGCTGCATCTTATCAGAAATAAGATAGTCCACATTCAGAAAACCGAGCGGCGACCATACAGGATTATGCACATCCAATGGCGCCCCTGCATCGTTTGTTGAATGAAGCTGCTGGAGATTATACTCCATACGCAAACCGGCGTTTACATTAAACGCTCCGAGCGGCAGTTGCGTGTGCACATACCCGGCAGCCAGGAAGTTGGACGCTTCATATTGATCAATCGTACGCGTTCCTTCTTCAATCGTCAGGCCATTCTCTGTCTTGATATTCTCCGGTGAGAATATCTGATCCAGCGGCATTCTCTTGATCTCTTCACCAATACGAGGATCATTCTGCCCGGGATATAAATAGCTGAAGTAACGGGCGCTGAAGATACGCTGGCGGTAATCTGCCAGATAGCCTGCCTTCAACCGGAATGGTCTGTCTTCCGAACCGCCCAGGCGTTTCTCTGCATTTAAAGCATGATGCCCGCCGGTCTCCTTCAATGAACCAAAATATCGCCCGGCATCAAACAGATTGGAACTGGGCGGCAGTATTAATTGATATACATCTTCATTCGCCGGTTTGAATGTGCGGAATCTGCGGAGATCCGGCTCAGATTCTCCGAGATAGTTCATGCCCAGTACCCAGTTAAGTGTCATGTTCGGGCCGGCAAGATGATGCGTACCTTCCAACTGGCCGTTGTATATTGTCCGCCCGCGATAACCCATCATATAATTGCGGCGCGGCAATCCGGCATACTGCTGAAATTCCTCACCTTCCCTGATGATCGTGGTATTCTCACCGATCTGGTTGATTAAATTCCGGAAATCTATCCGGTTAAAGGCATTCAGTTTCAACTGCCAGTTGGTGATTAATCCTACACGGTTTTCTTTTTCATAAGTGTGGTCGTTGTAGTTAAACCACGGGTATATCGGCCTGTCCTCCCGCACATCTTCCGGCTGCCAGGTAAAGTACCGGTGAAAATCACGCACATAATATTGATAGCTCTGGGAATAATTCAGCGCAGTGATCATGCTGAGCGATCGGCCGCCGCCCAGCGACCATCTGCGGCCCGCGCTTACGGAAGCGCCCAGATTAGGTATGGCTGTTGTCTTGTGTGGCACAAATGCATTTGTAAGAGACCTACCTGCTTCATTTCTTAGTTCCGATCTCCGGGACGCACCCTTCAGAGCCTCTGTTTCAGGAAAAGAAGCCGGCAGTCCCCTGGTATTATCAAAGCCGAGATAATCCGTTGCAGAGCTTCCCGGTGCATTCAGAAATTCTTTCCCTGTTGTGCCGTTCCGGTAACCTGTGGAAACAGAAACGGAAGTGAAATTATCTTCAACCGCATTCCGCGTGTATATTTTGATCAGCCCGCCGGCAAAATCGCCTACATTTTCTGCAGTACCTGATTTATATACCATCATCCGGTCAAGCACGCTGCTGGGGATAAGGTCGAAAGAGAACGTACGACGGTCAATTTCGGTGCTCGGTGCGATCACATTGTTCAGCAGCACCTGGTTGTATCTTTCAGGTACGCCACGTACCATTACAAACCTGTTTTCCACAATAGTAATGCCCGGCACACGGCTCATTACCTGTGCCGCATCGCGATCCTGCGATGCCCTGATCTGCTCCGATGAAATACCGCTCACTACCTGGCTTGCGAGGCGGATCTCTGCGATGACAGCTTTCTGACTGCCGGTAGTGCGTGTTGAAGAAACAACAACCTCTTCTATCTGCGTTGCAGACTGAGAGAGGGAGAGATCCAATTGCGTAACCTTTCCCGCTGCCACCTTTACGTCTTTCAGATGCAGGGTCTTGTAAGAAACCGCATTGACAATTAAAGTGTATGTACCCGGAACTACTTGTGTCAGTTCAAAATTACCGTCAATATCCGCAGCCTTACCCTGGCTGGCAATGCCATCAATACGTATAACCGCTCCGGGGACAGTTTCACCAAAAGTAGAGTCTTTAATAACACCCCTGATCGTTCCCGTTTGCGCGCCCGCAGCCACAGCCCCCAGACAGGCAAGTAATATTGAAAACAACCTGATTCCGGCAGCCTTGTTGATAAAGTAAAAGTATTGTCGCATCATAATCATTCAGAACGATTTTCCGGAACTTCATGATGGGTACCGATTTTGTAGCCGGACTCATTACGTCATCTATTCCTGAAATCTGCTGCAAAAGTCCGCCTGGCATGTTAACACTGCGTTACCAGTGCGTTTCCTTTTTGTTACCTGAATGTTACGCCAATGTTACCTGGATCATATCTCCCGGACCTCAATACATGACTATCCGGAACACAGTGTCAAAACACAATATATAAGCGCCGGTATTCGATTATACCCGATTAAACCTTACATTTGCCCTTTGCAGAAAATCGTGTTATCAGACATCCGACATATTGTACTGCAGGTAATTGATTTTTTTCATAAGCCTTTTGCTCCTTGGATCAACAAGACCACATTTCGTTATCTGGCCTGCGGAGGCTCCAATACTGTGCTGGATATCTTTATTTATTTTATCAGCTACAATTTCATCCTCGTAAAGCAACCGGTTGTATTGGCGCATGACGTGATCATCTCCTCACACATTGCCGCTTTCCTGATGTCGTTCAGTATCAGTTTTCCATTGGGATTCACACTGTCCAAATACATTGTGTTTCCGGAATCCAATCTGAAAGGACGCATACAGTTATTGCGCTACGCCCTGCTGGTAAGCATGTGCATCTTGCTGAATTACGTATTCCTGAAGTTTTTTGTGGAATGGTGTCACTTCTATCCCACCCCTTCCAAGATACTAACCACGATAATAGTAGCTGTATTCAGCTATGTCTCCCAGCGAAATTTCACCTTTAGAGTCAAAGAAGCACTGTCCAAGTAGGAGGGAATCTACGTACCTTTGCCCCATTTATGACGCAGGAACAACTGAAGGAAATGCGCAGCCGCGTGCAGCATCTCCACCGTTTTTTACGTATAGATGACCGCCGGTCCAAAACCGAAAATGATAAACAATTAACACTCTCCCCGGGTTTCTGGGATGATAATACACGCGCTACAGGCATCCTGAAAGAGATCAAGATCAACAGCTTCTGGATAGATCTGTACCGGCAGGTGCATGATGCCGTGGAAGATTTTGCCGTTCTGTTTGATTTCTGGAAAGAAGGGGAAGCCACGGAAGAGGAAGCGAAAGAGGCCTATGAGCAGGCGTTTAAAAGAATAGATGAGCTGGAATTTAAGTCCACACTCAACCAGCCCGAAGACGAAATGCCGGGTGTGATGGTGATCAATTCCGGCGCAGGCGGCACCGAAAGCCAGGACTGGGCGGAGATGCTGCTGCGGATGTACCGCATGTACGGCGAAAACCAGGGATGGAAAGTTTCCGAGATTGATGTACAATACGGAGACGGCGCGGGGATCAAGCAAGCTACTATCGAGTTTGACGGGGCATTCGCCTACGGCCTGCTGAAAGCGGAAAGCGGCGTGCACCGGCTCGTGCGGATTTCTCCTTTCGACTCCAACGCGCGGCGTCATACTTCATTCGCCTCGGTATTTGTATATCCGCTGATCGATAATAGCATTGAAATATCCGTAAACCCGGCCGATCTCGAATGGGAGTTTTACCGTTCCGGCGGTAAGGGGGGCCAGAATGTAAACAAAGTGGAAACGGCTGTACGGCTGAAGCATATACCTTCCGGCATTATCGTGGAATGCCAGCAGGCACGCACCCAGGGCGAGAACCGGGAAAAGGCCCTGACCATGCTCAAAAGCCGCCTGTATGAAGAAGAGCTGCGCAGACGCGAAGCACTCAAGAATGCAACCAATGCAGGCAAGAAAAAAATAGAATGGGGCTCCCAGATACGCTCTTATGTTTTCCATCCCTACAAAATGATCAAAGACCACCGGACAGATTTTGAAGTAGGCAATGTCGGTCCGGTAATGGACGGGGAAATTGATGATTTCATAAAAGCATACCTGATGAGTGTACGGGAGGATGATTAAAGGATTGAACGGATTATGAGCGTAAATAGTCGGAATCACGGATTAGGCGGATTAAAGGATTACACAGATTAAACTGCTGTGCTGGTAAAATCCGTGACATCCGGGCAATCCAGACAAATCCGTGATCCTGACAATAAAGTAGCTACAAAAAAACTTTTGGCAGCAAAAAATTCCATAAAAAAAACAATTGACCTCCGCCTGCTGCGACGCCTGCTCTCGTTTACCGCTCCCTACCGGAAAACTTTTGTCTTTGCCGTCGTCATGACCCTGGTGCTGGCAGCGCTGGCTCCCCTACGTCCGTACCTGATACAAATATCGGTAGACAAATACATCAGCAGCCAACTGATATATGGCCTGGTCATGATCAGCATCATACAACTGGGTATCCTGCTGATCGAAAGCGGGCTTCGTTTCTGGTTCCTCTATCGCACCAACTGGCTCGGCCAGTCTGTAGTAAATGATATCCGGAAAGCCGTATTCAGCAAGATCCTGCACCAGGATCTTTCCTATTATGATAAAACGCCTATCGGCACGCTTACTACGCGTACGATCAATGATACAGAAGCAGTAAACGATACATTCTCCGAGGGTCTGATCGCTATCGTGGCCGATATACTCACTATTGTTGCGATCATCATCGTCATGTTCTGTACCGACTGGAAGCTCACCCTCGTATGCCTGGCTTCTTTCCCGTTGCTGATCATCGCTACTTATATCTTCAAAGAAAGCGTCCGCAAATCGTTTCAACGGGTACGCAATGCCGTTGCACGTCTCAATGCCTTTGCACAGGAACACATTACCGGAATGCAACTGGTGCAGACTTCGGGCGCTGAAGCAAGGGAAATGGACAAATTCAGGGAGATCAACAGGGAGCACCGGAACGCCAATATTAAAGGCATCTTTGCCTACTCAGTATTCTTTCCCGTAGTGGAGATCATCCTCGCAGCCAGCATGGGGCTGCTGGTATGGTGGGGAGCTGCCCGCCTGATCAACTACGAAGTAACGGCAGGCGTAGTCATTGCTTTCGTAATGTACCTCAACCTGCTGTTCCGGCCCCTGCGGATGATGGCAGATAAATTCAACGTGCTTCAGATGGGCATGATTGCCGGTGAACGGATTTTTTCCGTACTCGACAGTAATGAGCACATGCAGCACAACGGAAATTACAAGCCGGAAAAAATAAAGGGGAATGTCCTATTTGAAAACGTCCACTTCAGTTACAGACCCGGCAAACCAGTATTGAACGGAATTTCATTCCATATCCCGGCCGGAAAGACAATGGCGATAGCGGGGCACACCGGTGCAGGCAAAACCTCCATCATCAGTATCCTAAACCGGATGTATGAAATCAGCGACGGCAGCATCCGGATTGACGACAGGGATCTGTACGAATATGACATTTACAGTCTGCGCAAGCATATCGGCATCGTATTGCAGGATGTATTCCTTTTCTCCGGCACGGTACATGACAATATTACGTTGCGGGACCCGGGCATTTCCCGTCAGCAGGTGGAAGATATCTGCCGGTTGCTGGGGCTGCACCGGTTTATACTGCAACTGCCGGGAGGATACGGCTTTGATGTGATGGAGCGCGGCAATACGCTGTCGCAGGGGCAGCGGCAACTGATCTCTTTTGCCCGTGTACTACTCTTCAATCCGTCCATACTGGTACTGGACGAAGCAACCTCATCTGTTGACAGTGAAAGCGAGCAACTGATACAACAGGCAATAGAAACACTGATAAAAGGGCGCACATCTATCATCATCGCCCATCGGCTATCGACCATCCGCAAAGCGGATCAGATCATTGTGATGGAGCATGGGCGTATAGCAGAGGCCGGTGATCACAATACACTCGTTGCCCGTCGTGGTAAATATTATCAATTGCTTTCCAGAGCAAAAGCAGAAATTGTTTGATACGGGAATAAAGCACCCAACTGAGTCCTCCGCCAAAGCCTTGCATAAAAACACCTCCGGCCTCATAGCATACCCTGCAGGTGGGGATTGTGAAATGATGGAATAAAGCTATCTTGCGTCATACTTTCCCCCCTTTATGCAACAACCGGCTTTTAAGTCTCATTATGATGTAATTGTTATTGGTGCAGGTGTAGGTGGTTTAACTACTGCTGCGCTGCTCAGTAAGGCTGGTTATTCTGTATGCGTTTTGGAAAAAGAACCACATGCCGGTGGCTATCTGGCGGGCTTCCGGAGAAAGCACTTTCGCTTTGATACAGCTATTCACTGGCTGAACCAATATACGCCCGGCGGCATGGTGTGCCGGGTATTCGACATCCTGGGAAAAGATTATCCCACTGCTGTCCCGCAGAAAAGAATACGGCGCTATAAAGGAGACAACTTTGACTATTTACTTACCAATGACCCCGACCAGCTGAAGGCACAATGGACCGAAGAATTTCCGCACGAACGGGAAGGCATCGAACGGTTCTTTAAAGCAGCCAAACGACTGGGTAAAGCATTTCATCATTTCGGCAACATCTTCCGTTCCGAAGAAACGATGCGTTTTACTGAACGGATGGTCAACAAAAAAAATCTGCTCCGGTTCGCCCTTCCCTTCATTCCCTTCATCCGGTTTAGCGGAGAAAAAGGAATGAAAAAAGGATTGGATAAATTTTTCAAAGACGAACGTCTGCAACGGATATTCGCAGCCGATACCGAACTGCTCTCCTGCCTGGTGCCTATCGGCTGGGCCTATTATGGCGACTACCAAAGCCCGCCGCAGGGTGGCGGACAGGTGATACCGGAATGGCTATTACATGTAATCGACTATTATAAAAATGATGTTTTTTACAAATGCTGCGTATCCGGAATAATGCTGGACGGGCAGACCTGTACCGGTGTAAAGCTCACCTGCCGGGGCCAGGAACACACCGTACAGGCAAGATACGTAGTCGCCGCATGCGACGTAGAGACGCTCTACGACAAGATGCTCCCGCGCCATATCATCTCCGAAAAATTCAGAAAGAAACTCAACGATGCGGTCCTGTACAGTTCCAGCGTTACAATATCCATTGCCCTCGACTGTCCCGCAGAAGAGCTGGGATTCGGCGAAGAACTGATACATCTTTCCAGCGAAAACATCCCTAAAGGAGCACATACATCAGGTAATCCCGAACAAACAGAGATCAGTATCCTGGCGCCTTCTGTGCGCGACAAATCACTGGCGCCGGAAGGTAATGGAACGCTTACCCTGTTTATGCCTGCTTATATGAGCACCTACGACCACTGGCTGACAGAAAAGGACGAGCATGGCAACCCGGTAAGAGGCGAAGCCTACAAAAAACTGAAGGCGGAGATTGCAGAAGTGCTGATCCGGCGTGTAGAAGAAAAAATCGCACCCGGACTGAAGTCTCATATTTTGTTTTACGACGTAGCCACACCCGTTACTCACTGGCGTTATACCGGCAACAAAAACGGTACCATGATGGGCTCCAAACCCGGCAGGGAAAATATGCAATCAGGCGTAGCGCGTTACCGTACTCCCGTTAAGAACCTGCTGATCAGCGGACACTGGGCAGAATTAGGGGGCGGCGTGCCTATTGCCGTCAAAGCAGCAGCGAATACCTGCCTGCTTATATTCCGGAAAGAAAATCCGAAAGCATTTAAATTGCTGGCCGATTATATGGACGAAAACATCCCGCTCGAAACCCTGTTGGCAGCTTCCCAATTTCAGCCGTATGACGATTCCTGGCAACAAGAGCCGACCCCCGCACAAAAACTGGCATCCCGGATAAGGGAATAACATTAAACACATACTGTTTTAAATATAACGTAATAAATTGAATAAATTCAATTTACGCATATCAAACAGTAAATCCACAGCTTTTCCACGCTAATCCACAGCTTTTCCACGCAGATTTCTCCCGGTGGAGATAAAAAACGGCTGAAAGCATTTACAGTACAGGATTACAACCAATTATATGATTGTGGATAAATATGGTTAAAGAATAAAGTGTGAAAATGTGGGAGATTGTGTTACTTTGTGTGAAATATAGATTCCGCAGATGATAGATCTCCTCGGAGAATATGAAGTTTCCGTAGATGCCAAGAGTCGCTTCCTGGTGCCGGCCGGCTTCCGCAAACAATTGCCGGAAGGGGATGGAGTGTCTTTTGTCATCAACCGCGGATTTGAAAATTGCCTGGCGTTGTATCCTATCTCAATCTGGAAAATGCTGTCAGAAAAGATCAACCGCCTGAATGATTTCAATCCACAGGTACGGACGTTCAAGAGATTGTTTCTGAACGGCGCTACCCGTTTGGATATCGACACTGCAGGACGTCTGCTGCTGCCCAAACCTTTACAGGAATATGCGGGTATCAAAAAGGACATGGTTTTTTCTGCACAGGGAAATAAAGTGGAATTATGGGATAAAGATACCTATTACGAATACATACGCAATAAGGCAGATGAGTTTAGCAACCTGGGTGCAGCATTAGCCGGCGGGGATTTCATTAACCCTTTTGAAGGCCTGTAATATGGGTAATACCCCGGGCTATCATACAACAGTTCTTTTAGAGGAGGCAACAGAAGGTCTGGCCATACAACAGGATGGCGTTTACGTGGATGCCACCTTCGGCGGTGGGGGACACAGCCGCCGGATACTATCCGCATTAGGGCCGGAAGGGCGGCTGATCGCATTCGATCATGATGCAGATGCCTGGCGTAATAAGCCGGACGACGAACGGCTTATACCGGTAACAGAAAACTTCAGGTACCTGAAGCGATTTCTCCGGCTGCATGGCTACCCTCGTGTGAATGGCATACTGGCCGATCTCGGGGTAAGCTCATTCCAGTTCGACACGGGAGCACGCGGGTTTTCTACCCGGCATGAAGGCCCGCTTGACATGCGGATGGACAAGCGGATGGAAAAAACCGCGGCAGATATACTGACCACGTACAGTGAACAGCAGCTGCACCAGATACTGGAATGGTACGGCGAAGTACGGAATGCCCGGCAACTGGCCCGTCATATCGTACAGCAAAGAAGCCGGACGACATTCCAGACCACCGGATCGTTCAGGGCCATGATAGCGCCGGTGATGCGCGGCAATCCGAACCGTTACCTGGCACAGGTGTTCCAGGCATTACGAATAGAAGTAAACGGAGAGATGGACGCCCTGAAAGAATTGCTGCAACAGGCGGCAGAGTGCCTGAAACCCGGCGGACGGCTGTGTGTGATCACTTTTCATTCGCTGGAAGACCGGATTGTAAAACAATATATAAAACGGGGAAAGTGGGAATCTACTATGTCGGCATTTGAAGCACAACCGGAACAAGTACCATTCAGACCGGTGCACAGTAAGCCCATTTTACCCGCCGAAGCAGAAATAAAACAAAATCCGCGTGCCAGAAGCGCGCGCCTGCGGATCGCAGAGAAAATATGAATGACGAAGAAAACATAAAAACACCACAGGAATCCACGCCCGCACAACGGATACGGAACGACTGGAATGCCCTGGTGGAAAAGATTTCTTACAAAGGGATTGTGCACAACATCCCTTACCTCGCATTCGTGGTACTGGTGTGCATTATATATATCAGCAACAGCCAGCGGGCTGTTGAAACACAAAAGGAGATCAACAAACAGGAAAAAGAATTGAAAGAACTACGGTGGAAGTATATGGATATAAAATCCAGCCTGATGCACGCCGGCATGGAGGCGGAAGTGATCCGGAATGCTGCGGCAACAGGATTGAAACCATTGCTGCTGCCTGCCTACAGGATATCGGCAGACAGCGCTACCGGGGATAAGCAGCATAAACAATAATGTAGAGATACAAGATCAGTGGACGTAAAAAAAGACATACGGTTCCGGGTTTACATCGCATTCACCTGCATGTGCGTGCTGGGGTTAGCCATTATTATCAAGGCTGCCATGATACAGGTGAAAGAGGGCGACAACCTCCGCAATATGTCTAACCAGATGCGGCTGAGAACAGATACGCTGTATGCGGAACGGGGGAATATTTATTCGGAAGACGGACAGCTGCTGTGCTCCTCTATTCCACAGTTCGATGCTTACGTAGATTTTGCGGTCATCAACCCTGATACATTCCATAAACATATAGATACACTCTCTCTGTACCTGTCACGGCTGTTCGGCGATCAATCGCAGGAAGCCTGCAAAGCGCGTCTGCAAAAGGCATATAAAGAAGGGAGACGCTATTACACGCTCAGGAAGAATATGCCGTACTATGATTACCAGGCACTGCGTACATTCCCCATATTCAATAAAGGACAGAATCGGGGCGGACTGATCATTGAAACAAAAACCAAACGCATCAATCCTTACGGCATTCTCGCCTACCGTACGATCGGCCTGTGGCGCCCCGGTATATGGATCAACGGTAAGCTGCAGAAAAATGTAATCGGACTTGAAGCGACGCACGACAGCGTGCTAAATGGGATCAACGGGAGCCGTGTGCTGCAGAAGCATACCGGCAGCGTCTGGATGCCCATACAAGAGACGCAGGTGGAGCCGCAGAACGGATATGATGTTGTTACGACACTGGATTTCAATATCCAGGACGTAGCGGAGCATGCCATGAAAAGTATACTCGAGCAGTATGAATGTCAATACGGCACCTGCATTGTGATGGAAGTGCAGACCGGGAAAATCCGGGCAATGGTGAACCTCGGAAGGCAGGAAGACGGCAGCTACTGGGAAGATTTCAACTATGCCCTGATCCCGACCGAGCCAGGCTCCACATTCAAGCTCACCACCATCCTTGCACTGCTGAATGACAAGTATATCAATATCCACGACAAGGTAAACGCAGAAGGCGGCGCCATACGCTTCGGCAAACACGTCATGAAAGACTCCCATCTGGGGCTGGGTGTACTCTCAATCAAGGATGCGTTTGCACATTCTTCCAATGCGGCCATGGCCAAACTGGCATATCAGCATTATTTCAAAAACCCTGAGAAATATGTCGCCCACCTGAAAAAGCTAGGGCTGGATAAACCCACCGGGATTGACCTGGAAGGCGAACGCAAACCCCGGGTCATCAGTCCGAAAGATAAAGACTGGAGCGCTACCACACTCCCCTGGATGGCTACCGGCTACAGCGTACTGGTATCTCCCATGCACACCTGTATGCTGTACAATGCGGTCGCCAACAACGGGCGGATCATGAAGCCTTATCTCACACATGCTATCCGGGAATACGGCCGGGATATAAAGGTATTCGAGCCACAGGAAGTAGGGCGTATCGGAGATTCATCCGTTGTGGCACAAATACAGGAATGTGTAAAAGAAGTAGGGATCAGCGGAACAGCCAAACATATCAAATCCCCGTTCTACAGCATTGCCGGAAAAACCGGAACAGCACAAGTTGCGGACAAGGGCATCAGCTACAAAGACAGAGTATACCAGGGATCTTTTGTAGGGTACTTCCCGGCAGATAATCCCCGCTATACAATTGCTGTTGTGATACGTACGAAGCCGCATTCCCGGGCCTATTATGGCGGCACCGTTGCAGCGCCGGTATTCCGCATGATCGCTGACAAAATATTCGCAACAGGACTCGGTAGCTGGGAAGGTCCGCTCGACAGTTTCGCAAAGGTGAGCAACCGGCAGATACCCGCCCGCCCGGCAACAGCCGGGAATTATAACCGGTTGTTACTGGCGGTAAACAAACAACCACACAACGAACTGCCGGATGCAAGCCCGGCTCAACTGAAATCCGACTCAAACGGATACTTGTCTTTAAACAAAATTACCGCAATAAAGGGACAGGTGCCGGCAGTTACCGGCATGGGATTGAAAGATGCCGTATACCTGCTTGAACAGGCAGGTATGCATGTACAAATACAGGGTAGCGGGGTCGTCAGGACACAGTCCATAACACCCGGCGCTCCTATTATAAAAGGTCAAACCATTATACTCGAACTAAGCTGATCATGCCGCTGCTGCACGACATATTGAACGATACCAAAGTAACCACCATCACGGGGCAGACAGACCGGGATGTGACGGGACTGTGCATTGACTCCAGGGAAGTCGCAGCGGACAATGCGTTTATTGCGCTGAAAGGCGTACATGCCGACGGCCATGCGTTTATAGAAAAAGCAATCGCACTGGGTGCAACAACTATTATATGTGAGATCATCCCGCCTGACGTCAATACAGAAGTCACATATGTGCAGGTACCCGATAGTCACACTGCAGCCGGGAGCATTGCCAGCGCCTTTTATCAGCATCCGTCGCACAGGATGAAAGTGACGGGCATCACCGGCACCAACGGAAAAACAACGACAGCCACCCTGCTATTTGGGCTATTCCGGAGACTGGGCTACAAATGTGGGCTGATATCCACCGTACAGAACCATATAGACGACCAGGCAGAAACCGCAACCCATACCACACCGGATGCCGTTTCCATACACCAGCTTCTGGCGCGGATGTATCACGCGGGCTGCACACATGTATTCATGGAAGTAAGTTCACATGCTATACACCAGCAACGCATCGAAGGGATACGGTTTGCAGGCGGCGTATTCACCAACATCACACACGATCACCTCGACTACCACCAGAATTTCGATGAATACATCCGGGTGAAGAAAAGCTTTTTTGATCACCTGCCCACAACTTCGTTTGCATTGACCAATTCAGACGACAAACGAGGGATGGTGATGCTTCAGAATACACAGGCCAGGCAATACACATACAGCCTGCGTACTCCGGCAACATTCAAGGGAAAAGTGCTGGAGAACAATCTTTCCGGACTGGTGATGCAGGTTGATGATCACGAAACCCATTTCCGCATAACCGGCACATTTAACGCTTACAATATCATGGCGGCATACGGGACAGCTATGCTGCTTGGCCAGGAAGAAATGCAGGCGTTATCTGTACTTAGCGACCTGAAAGGCGCACCCGGCAGGTTTGAAACCTATTTATCTGATCGTGAAAAAATCCTGGGCATTATAGACTATGCGCATACACCGGATGCGTTGTTGAATGTGCTGGCAACCATCAATCAGCTACGCACCGGGCAACAACTGATCACCATTACCGGATGCGGTGGTGACCGGGATAAGATCAAACGCCCGGTAATGGCGGAAGTAGCCTGCGCACACAGCGACCGGGTGATCCTTACTTCCGACAATCCGCGGAATGAAGATCCCGAAACTATCCTCGATGATATGGAAAAGGGGGTTAGCGCCGCGTACCGGCGAAAAGTGCTACGTATTACAGACCGGAAAGAGGCCATAAAAACAGCCTGTACACTGGCTCATTCCGGAGACATTGTGCTGGTGGCCGGCAAGGGACATGAAACTTACCAGGAGATCGCAGGAGTCAGGCATCCGTTCGATGACCGTGCAATGTTGCTGGAAACTTTTAAACTTTTAGATAAATAACCCGATGCTCTATTACCTCTTTATATATCTGCGTGAGCACTTCGGGCTGTTCGGAGCCGGGATATTTTATTACATCACCTTCCGTACAGCTATGGCAGTGATCCTGTCGCTGATCATATCCATGCTGCTCGGCAAGCGTCTTATCCGTTTTCTACAACGCAAACAGATCGGGGAAACAGTGCGTGATTTAGGTCTTGAAGGAGAAACACAGAAGAAAGGAACACCGACAATGGGCGGGCTGATCATCATTGCGGCCATACTGATACCCACGCTGCTTTTTTCGCGGGTGCTGAATGTCTATACTATGCTCATGATCGTAGCCACCATATGGCTGGGTCTTGTCGGGTTCCTCGATGATTATATCAAAGTCTTTAAAAAAAACAAGGAAGGATTAGCCGGCAAGTTCAAGATCATGGGGCAGCTGGGGTTGGGGGTTATCATCGGGGTTACTATGTACAACAACGAGCACGTTGTCACCAGCCGCGAAGTGATCCAGGACAACCCGATACTGTATAACAGCACAGAAAAACAGGTATCGGCGCCATTCCTGAGACGCGACGAAGCGGGGAAAATGAGGGAGTACGTTACCGTGCGGACTACAAACACCACCATTCCCTTTACAAAAACCCATGAGCTCAGCTATGCACGGATCGCCGCCATATTCGGCGAAAACACCCTGCATATCATGACGCCATTAATATACATACTGTTTGTGACTTTCATTATAGTAGCCGTATCCAATGGGGCCAACATCACAGACGGAGTTGACGGCCTGGCTACCGGCGTTTCAGCGATTGCCGGCGTCTGTCTCGGTGTATTTGCATATGTATCGGGCAACTACATCTTTGCAGACTACCTGAATATTATGCACATCCCGAACCTGGGCGAGCTTTCTATCTTCATCGGCGCCTTCGTAGGGGCCTGTGTCGGCTTTCTCTGGTATAATGCCTATCCGGCACAGGTATTCATGGGAGATACCGGCAGTCTGGCGCTCGGCGGAATTATTGCCGCGCTTGCCGTTATTGTACGCAAAGAGCTGCTCATACCCATTATATGCGGCATCTTCCTCGTGGAGAACCTGTCCGTAATGATCCAGGTAGGATATTTCAAACATACTAAACGTAAATACGGGGAAGGACGACGCATCTTCCTCATGTCACCGCTGCATCATCATTATCAGAAGCTCGGGTATCATGAGAGCAAGATCGTAACGCGCTTCTGGATCATAGGGATCATGCTGGCGCTGCTGAGTATCGCAACCCTGAAAATGCAATAAGCAACAGAAAAGTAAATAATGAACGCAAATACAAATAAAAAACTCATTGTACTCGGGGCCGGCGAAAGCGGTACCGGTGCAGCCTTGCTTGGCAAGCAGCAGGGATGGGATGTATTTGTGAGCGACGGTGGACGTATTCAACCAGAGCACAGAGAAACATTACAAGCTGCAGGCATTCCTTTTGAAGAAGGAGGTCACAGCATAGGAAAGATCCTGGCTGCCGGCTGCATTGTGAAAAGCCCCGGCATCAGCGATAGCACGTCCGTTATGCAGCAGGTAAAAGATGCAGGAATTGAGGTATGCAGCGAAATTGAGTTCGGCTACCGCTATAAAGGCACCGGAAAGATCATTGCCATTACCGGAAGCAATGGAAAAAGCACCACTACCATGCTGACCTTTCACCTGCTGAAAAAAGCAGGATACGATACAGCGCTTGTAGGGAATATCGGGCGCAGCTTTGCCCGGCAACTGGCAGAAAAACCTGTGGACTGGTATGTAATGGAAATCAGCAGTTTCCAGCTCGACGATATCCACCTGTTCCGGCCGGACATTGCCATCCTGCTAAATATTACACCCGACCATCTCGATCGCTACGGCAACCGGATGGAAAATTATATAGCGGCAAAATTCCGCATCACAGAAAACCAGACAACTTCAGATTTCCTGATACTTAACCAGGACGACCCGGTCATCGGGCAATACCTGGCGACCCATCCTTTTCACGCAAAAAAAATCTTCATTACGATGAGCGAACAGCACACAACAGGCGACGGAGGCTACATACAAAACGAACGTATGTACCTTAATTACGGAGGAGAAGAAATGAGCACATCCATACATGATCTGTCAATTAAAGGAAAACACAATCAATATAACAGTATGGCAGCGGGAATCAGCGCACGTATTGCAGGCATCAGGCGGGAAAAAATACGGGAGAGCTTCACCACATTCGAAGGTATGGAGCACCGGCTGGAATATGTTGCAACCATACGGGGCGTTCACTTTATCAATGACAGCAAAGCAACCAACATCAACTCCGTATGGTATGCGCTGGAAGACATGAAGCACCCTACTATACTGATCCTGGGGGGACAGGATAAAGGAAACGACTACGCAGAACTGACAGCGCTTGTGCAGGAAAAAGTAAAAGCGATCGTGTGTCTCGGTGTGAATAATACGGCGATACACGAGGCCTTCCGCGATATAGTACCCAACATTATTGATACGGAAACAGCTAAAGAAGCCGTTCTCGCAGCCTATGCACTGGCAGAAAAGGGAGATGCCGTACTGCTCTCTCCGGGGTGCGCCAGCTTCGACCGGTTCAAAAATTTTGAAGACCGCGGGAAGCAATTCAAAGATGCCGTAAATGAACTTTAAAAACACAGGAAAGCTATGCAGCATTTGCTGGAACGGATAAAAGGTGACAAAGTAATATGGTCAGTCGTGCTGGTGCTGTCATTCATCAGTCTGCTTGCCGTGTACAGCTCCACCGGCTCACTGGCATACCGGATGGATAAGAATGCCAGCTACTACCTGGTCAAGCAACTAACCGTGCTGGGCATGGGTCTGGTGATCATTTATCTGGTGCATCGCGTGAATTACACCAAATTCGCACGGATAGCTGTACTCCTCTATGTGATCAGTCTGCCGCTGCTGTTATTTACACTGTTCTTCGGCGCCACCATCAACGAAGGCTCCCGTTGGATCAAGCTGCCGATCATCAATATTACCTTTCAAAGTTCCGACCTTGCCAAGCTGGCGCTATTCCTCTTTCTCGCAAGGATGCTCAGCATGAAGCAAAGCAGCATCAAAGACCTGAAAAAAGGATTCATTCCTGTCCTGATCCCGGTACTCCTGACCTGTTTGTTCATTGCACCCGCCAACCTGTCTACGGCACTGATGCTCGGCGGTACCTGCTGTATCCTGTTTTTTATAGGCCGGGTACAGTCGAAACATATCGCCATGCTTGCCGTAGCCGGGCTGATCGGCATAACCGCACTGTTTATCTTTTCGAAGATAACAGGATTCGGGCGCGCCGACACCTGGGAACAACGGATCACGGATTTTGTGGGCAGCGGAGACGGAGAAAAGGAAGAAGTGTACCAGGTGCTGCAGGGGAAAATCGCAATTGCCAATGGTGGCCTATTGGGCGTGGGGCCTGGACACAGTCGTCAGCGGGACTACCTGCCGGAAGCTTATTCCGATTTTATCTATTGCAGTATCATCGAAGAATACGGGCTGATAGGCGGCATATTTATCATATGCCTGTATCTCCTGTTCCTGTGGCGGAGCATTCTCATTTTCCGGAGATGCCCATATGCCTTCGGCGCCTTCCTTGCAGTAGGGCTGAGCATTACACTGGTCTTCCAGGCAATGTTGAATATGGCGGTCAACGTGAATCTGGTACCGGTAACAGGACTTACCTTACCAATGATCAGCATGGGTGGAACTTCCATATGGTTTACCAGTATTGCCATTGGCATTATACTTAGTGTAAGCCGTTATGTGGATGAGATGGAAGGAAAGAAAACAACAGAATCTAAAAAAACGAAAAAACAGGCAATACCGATAACCGGGTAACAGGCATGGATAATTTACGCATCATAATAGCAGGAGGAGGCACCGGGGGACATATATTCCCCGCTATAGCCATTGCGCATGCATTGCAGCGCCTGCGCACGGATGTGTCGCTGCTGTTTGCCGGTGCGCGGGGGAAGATGGAGATGGAGCAAATACCACAGGCCGGTTTTGAGATCGTCGGATTAGATATCATGGGCTTCAACCGGAATCATCTGCTGAAAAACCTGTCATTACCTTATAAATTGCTGAAAAGCGCCTGGCAATCTCATCATCTCCTGTCCACGTTCCGGCCACATGTTGTGGTCGGCGTGGGCGGTTATGCCAGCTTCCCGGTATTACGTGCTGCACAACGGAAAGACATACCCACCGTCATACAGGAACAAAATTCCTTCGCCGGGAAAAGCAACAAGATACTGGGGCGCAGGGCCAAAGCAGTATGTGTAGCCTATGAAAAGATGGAACGTTTCTTCCCCGAAGAAAAACTGGTGTACACCGGCAATCCTGTCCGGAAGAAGCTGGCGGCGTCTACACTTACCCGCAACGACGGACAGACATGGCTGGGGCTTAACCCTTCCAGAAAGACAATCCTGGTCGTCGGCGGCAGTCTGGGCGCCCGCTCCGTCAATGAAGCGATAGATGCTCACCTGGAAGGAATGCTCCGGGAAGATGTGCAACTGATCTGGCAGACGGGTAAGCATTACCATGAGCAGGCAATGGCGAGGGCTGTAAAATATTCCGGCCAGGTAAGAGTGTTTGATTTCATCCGGGAAATGGATTACGCATACGCAGCCGCAGACATTGTCATTTCACGGGCGGGCGCGCTCGCTATCGCCGAGTTGTGTATCGTTGGCAAGCCGGTAATCTTTGTTCCTTATCCATACGCGGCGGAAGATCATCAGACATCTAACGCGGCATCGCTGGTAGCGCACAATGCCGCCATGATGGTAAAAGACAATGAAGCAAAAACACAATTATTTAAAAAGTTAAAGCATCTGCTGCACAATGACACCATGCAGCAGGTGATGATACAGAATATTAAAAACCTGGCGGTCTATGATGCGGATGAGCAGATCGCCCGGCAGGTAATAAAAGCGGCAACCTCCGGATCATGAATATACAGGAGTTGAAACGAGTCTATTTTATCGGTATCGGCGGCATCGGCATGAGCGCCCTGGCACGTTATTTCCATGAAAAGGGAGTAGTTGTACAGGGTTATGACCGGCACCATACCGAGCTGACCCGCCGCATGGAGCAGGAAGGTATCATCATACACACAGAAGATCATATCGACCTGCTCGACCAAGACGCCGGGCTGATTGTATATACACCCGCTATCCCTGCAATACATCAGCAACTGACATGGTATCGCGAAAATGGTTATCCTGTATACAAACGCAGTGACGTACTGCAATGGATCACGCAATCGATGTTTGCCATTACAGTTGCCGGTACACACGGCAAAACCACAACCAGCACAATGGCCGGCTGGCTCCTGCGTGAAACCGGCTACGGATGCAATGCATTTCTCGGCGGCATTTCTGCAAACTACAATACCAACTTCTGGAGCAGCGATACAGAAACAGCTGTGATAGAAGCTGACGAATACGACCGCAGTTTCCTGAAATTAAATCCGGATATCGCCATACTGACCTCAATGGATCCCGACCATCTGGATATCTATGGCACCCGGGAGGAAATGGAAAATGCATTCATTCAATATACGCAGAATATCAAGCCGGGAGGAATCCTGCTCTTCCGCCACGGAATAACAAGAAGCGGAGCATTCAGGGCAGAACAGAAATACTCTTACAGCCTGCAGAATGATGCAGCGGATATATATGCCCACCACATCGTCCAGCAGGAAGGCGGATACCGGTTCAGCATATTCGGTAAAAAAGGCATCATCGAAAATATATACCTGCCTGTCGGCGGTATGCACAATGTGGAGAATGCCGTGGCCGCCATTGCCGTGGCTATGATGCTCGGTATTGACGGCAACCGGATCAAAGAAGCACTGGCCGGCTTCCGGGGCGTAAAACGCCGGTTTGAGTATGTGGTAAAAACCATTGACACCATATACGTTGACGATTATGCACATCATCCTGAGGAACTTGCCGCATTGATCAAAAGCGTCAAACAACTGTTCCCCGAAAAAAAATGTGTGATCGTATTTCAGCCACATTTATTCAGCCGTACAAGAGACATGGCAACAGAATTCGCGCACAGTCTCGACATGGCCGATGAAGTGATCCTGCTGGATATTTATCCCGCTCGTGAGCTGCCTATCGGGGATATCAGCGCTCAAACGATCGCAGACAGAATGAACAATCCGGCACATACCATATTATCCAAAGAGGGATTACTGGATTATGTACGTGCGGCGAGGCCGGGGCTATTGGTTACTGCCGGAGCAGGAGATATTGATCAGCTTGTACAACCTATAAAACAATTGTTGGAACAAAAATAAATGGAGCAGAAGAAGCGCAAAATATCGGTTAGAAAAGTGCTGCAGGCAACCGTTACATTGATTGTAACGGCAGGCTGCATCATGGCCGTGCTGAGTGCTTCGGAGGCTCACCACAAGCGAACCGTCAGTGAACTGAAGGTACGGATCGGCAATGAGCATGCCTGCGGATTCCTCACAGCGGCACAGGTACGCGAAATGCTACTTGAGAACCGGCATATTGTACCTGAAGAAACACCGGTTGCAGCACTGGACCTGAATAGCATGGAAGCGATCATACGATCCAACCCCTGGGTATCCGAAGCAGAAGTATATGTAGATAATGCCAACGCCCTGCATGTCGTCATCAATCAGCGTGTACCTGCATTCCGTGTATTTGAGCAGGAAGGTAACAGCTATTATTTGGACAGCACCGGAAATACATTGCCGCTTTCTGACAAGTACACGCACTATACCATTGTTATTACCAATGTACCGGAACTGAAGAATGACAGTACCGGAAATTCGCTGAAAGCCCAAATGTTTAAAGTATCGCAAACCATCGGGGCCGACAGCTTCTGGAATCCGCAGGTAGCTTCCATAAAACTGAACGACGATCTTACGTTCGAGTTGATACCCGTACTGGGTAATCACCGTATCCTGCTTGGTGACACTGCCCATCTGCAGGAAAAGCTCAGCAATATATTTGCCTTTTACAAACAAGTATTCAACCGTATCGGATGGGATAAATACCAGGTGATCAATGCCCGCTTCCGCGGACAGATAATAGCATCCCCCTCCCTGCCCTGGCAACCACCCAGAGACCGCGCTATGAGCAATATGAACTGGGTAAAAAGCATCATCGGCAATACGCCGCCGGATAAAAGCGCTGCTGCAATTACTATTACAACACAGGCAACACCCAAACCTGCCGCCGCTGTAACAGCATTACCGCAGCAATCAACGCAGCCGGCAACCAGTAGTACGCCGGCAGAGAAAAAGGCGCCGATAAATAAACCGGAAACAAAGGAAGCTCCGGCACAAAAAATAAAAACAACTGAAGAGAAAAAGACAGTACCTCAAAAGGAGAAACAGGAAATAAAGAAAGAGAAAAGCGAAGCGCCAAAATATATCTACGAAGGAAACTAATTGATCAATTTTTTATAAACATGCCGCATATGAACAGGAAAGAACAACCCGTCACTCATCCGCCCCAGGATACAACCAACGGAAACACAAGACCCATTATCGTCGGATTGGATATCGGCACAACAAAAATTGCCGCTATCGCAGGGCGGAAAAACGAATTCGGGAAGCTGGAAATCCTGGGATTCGGGAGATCTGAATCTGCCGGTGTGAATCACGGAGTGGTCATGAACATCGAACATTGCATCCGGTCCATCGAACAGGCTATTGAGCAATGTATGATCTCTAACCCCAACCTGGAGATCAACGAGGTCTATGTAGGTATTGCGGGACAGCACATCAAAAGCCTGCAGACAAGAGGCGACCGCGTTCGGGTCAATACAGATGAGGAGATTACAAAAGAAGATATTGATCTGCTGGTCAAAGATCAGTACAAGACATATATTCCGGCAGGCGATCAGATCATTGATATCGTACCCCAGGAATTTTCGGTAGATAACATGCAGACCGCTATGAGTCCGATAGGCATGTCGGGGGTGAAGATCGGGGCCAATTTCCATATTATCACCGGGGACCGGAATGCCATACGGAATATCAAACGGTGTGTAGACAAATCGAAGCTCCGCACCAAAGACCTTGTCTTGCAGCCGCTTGCTTCCGCAGCTGCCGTTATGAACGACGAAGACCTGGAAGCCGGTGTGGCCATCGTAGATATCGGCGGCGGCACTACCGACATGGCTGTCTTCTACGACGGCATCCTCAAGCATACGGCTGTAATCCCTTATGCAGGTGTCAATATTACCAACGACATCCGAAGCGGATTGGGTGTTTTACGGGCGCAGGCAGAAGCGATGAAAGTACAGTTCGGCATGGCATTGGCCGACGAAGCCAACGCGCATGCTTACATTACCATACCCGGCCTGCGCGGATTGCCGCCGAAAGAAATATCTGTCCGGAACCTGGCCAATATCATCCAGGCACGTATGGAAGAGATCCTGAGCCACGTCGTATACCAGCTCAAGCAGGTAAACCTGGACAAACGGCTGCATGGCGGCATCATCCTTACAGGCGGCGGTTCTATACTGAAGCACCTGATACAGCTAACGGAATATGTAACCGGTCTGGGGGCCCGGATCGGATACCCCAATGAACACCTGGCAGGAAGCCATTCGGAAACACTGATGAGCCCGGTTTATTCCACCTGTATCGGACTTATTCTGCGTGGCTACCATGATTTTGAAAATGGGAAACAACCATTCGCCGCATTGGGCGGTAATATGATACATGTGGTTGCAGGCGCATCGGCAGAGCACCATGCTTATGTGAGCCACGATGGTGAAGTCGTTGCAGAAAGCACCAGTGATCATCAGAAAGAAAAAGGCGAAAAACGGAATGAAACCATGAAGCGGTTGTTCGACCGGATGAAAGACAAGTTTATGAACCTATTTGAAGACGTAGACGACCAGGAAATGAAATAATCGGCCAATTAGCTTATTAGCTAATCAGCTAATGATCATGGCAACCAATAAACAAGCAATTACTAACCCACAAAATCAAGCGTTATGATACATTTTGAAATCCCGAAGAATCAATCTTCCATCATTAAGGTCATTGGTGTTGGCGGCGGCGGCGGCAATGCAGTCAACTATATGTACAGCCTGGGCATCGAAGGCGTAGACTTTGTAGTGTGCAATACCGACTCACAGGCGCTGGCGCTAAGCCCGGTACCCAATAAGATACAGCTTGGCCCACATCTTACACAAGGGCTGGGAGCGGGCGCCAATCCGGAGATCGGAATGAGAGCCAGCGAAGAAAGCCTGGAGGACATCACCAAGATCCTGAAAGTGAATACCCGTATGGCATTCGTGACCGCCGGTATGGGCGGAGGTACGGGAACCGGCGGCGCACCGGTGCTGGCCAAAATATGCAGGGAACTGGGGATCCTCACCGTAGGTATCGTTACCCTGCCCTTCACCTATGAAGGCCGCAAGCGCATGAAGCAGGCACAGGAAGGTATAGACCGGATGCGCGAGCATGTGGATACCATCCTTATCATCTCCAACGACAAGCTGCGCCAGCAATTCGGCAACCTGCCTTTCACAAAGGCATTTGCCATGGCTGATGACGTGCTGGCTACCGCTGCCAAATGTATCACAGACGTAATCAACACCACCGGCCAGATCAACGTAGACTTCGCCGACGTATGCACCGTCATGAAAAACGGTGGTGTTGCTATCCTCGGCAATTCGGCTGTAGCCGGCGAAAATCGTGCGCTCCATGCCGTAGAACAGGCGCTGAACTCACCTCTGCTTAACGACAGCGATATCAACGGCGCCAAATGGATACTCCTGAATATCACCTCCGCTGCAGGCGAATTTGAACATACTATGGACGAAGCCGAAGCCATCCAGGCGTATGTGCAGCAACAAGCCGGCGATACCTGCGATGTGATCCTCGGTATGGGCCATGATCCCAATCTGGAAGACCGGATCGCTGTAACCATTATTGCCACCGGCTTCAATCATAAGGAAATATCGGGCGACATTCCGGTAAAGAACAA
Source organism: uncultured Chitinophagaceae bacterium (assembly GCA_964527735.1). Classification (GTDB taxonomy): domain Bacteria; phylum Bacteroidota; class Bacteroidia; order Chitinophagales; family Chitinophagaceae; genus JBEBVQ01. Next base: position 106,076 of record CAZGPG010000002.1, read on the forward strand.
TGAACCGGAAAAGATTGTCGTACAACTCGGCGAATCCGTATCTGCAGATAAGCTGACAACCAATACGACGCCGGCACCAGCCTCCAAATCAGATGATCCGCTGGCGCCGATGCTGGTAGAAATGCCCGCAGAGCACATCGGTTTCCTGTCTCCTGCACCTGCCGGCACAACAGCCGCAACGGAACGCACTGCAACCGAAACAAAGGAAGTGTATAACCTGAAGCTTACGGAAACAAAAGACAACAGCGCCCCGGCGCAACAGGAACCACAAGCTGCAGTGCACAATACCACTTCGCTGCAGCTCACCATAAAAAATGAAACGTCGCAGCAAAATCAACCGGCGACTGCTGAAATAAAAATCGGAGAGCGTGTGCTTACACCGGAAGAAATAGAAGAAAAACAACGTTTCGAAGAACAGAAAAAAGCACTCGAAGAACGCGCCGAACGCCTCCGCCGTATGAGCTTCAACATCCGGGATAAAGAACAGCAGGAAGATATAGAGAATGTACCTGCTTATGTCCGGAAGAATATGAACCTTGACGATAACGGCTCCTCTTCCGATACATTTTACAGCGGTTATTCGGTAGGATTCCAGGATGACCGGCAGCAAGAGCAGGCATCCATACAAACCATCAACACATTCCTGGATGGAAAGAAGCCGGATTAATCAGCTAATGTGATAATTGCTGATTAGCTAATTGGCTAATGAATCTATCGTACAAGCTCCCGTTTTTTAGCGGGAGCTTGTTTTTTCCTGTAAGTTTTGTTGATATTTGCGCTACAAAATTAAAATCATGGAACACACTAATGGTCATGTCCATACCACAATAGATCAGGAGATCGCAACGGTCGAATTTCATCACCCCGCCGGCAATTCACTTCCGGGCGCCCTTTTAAATGACCTGGCACAACATATTAACGATGCCGGCACAGACGAACGGGTTAAGGTGATCGTCCTGCGCAGTGCAGGGGACAAGACATTTTGTGCCGGAGCCTCTTTCGACGAGCTGACAGCAATCAGCAGTGAAGCGGGAGGATTGCAGTTCTTCAGTGGATTTGCCCATGTGATCAATGCTATCAGGAAATGCCACAAGCTGGTCATCGGCCGGGTGCAGGGAAAAGCCGTCGGCGGCGGCGTTGGGCTGGCAGCAGCATGTGATTACACACTGGCCACAGAAGGTGCGTCCATAAAACTCAGCGAACTGGCTGTAGGCATCGGCCCTTTTGTTGTGGGCCCCGCGGTAGAACGGAAGATGGGCACTTCCGCATTTTCACAACTGGCCATAGATGCCACGCAATGGCGGACTGCCGAATGGGCCAAAAAGCATGGGCTCTACGCACAGGTGCACAATAATATCGAAGAATTGAACGAAGGCGTAAGTAACTTGGCGAAGCGTCTCGCAGCCAGCAGTCCCGAAGCCATGCGTGAGCTTAAAAGAATATGCTGGCAAGGGACCGAGCACTGGGACACCCTGCTTGCAGAACGTGCAGCCATCAGCGGCCGACTGGTACTGAGCAACTTTACACGAGATGCAATACAGGCTTTCAAAGCGGGCAGCCGCAGCTAAATGCTGTTTAATTTTTTGTGAACTGGTGGTCTCCCGTGTATACGTTGCCACATCCCCCTCACTCCCCCTTCGACGGGGGACGATCACGTGGTTCCCACATGGAAATATGGTATGCACAATGACGCAATCGTCTCCCTTTGAAGGGAGAGCGAGAGGGATGTTGTAGCTCCCGGTAGGAGGAGACCTATTTCTTCATAACCTGAAACATCGCCTGCTCGTAAGCATCTACCACAGAAGGCCAGTTGTAGCGGGACCGGATCTTCTCCTGGTTTTGCGCTATAAGACGGGCATAACGGAATTTACCGGGAAAACTTTTCACCAGTTGAGTGACGTCATCAGACGTGGAAAAATAAAAAGCATCGTCTTCAAGTATGCTTTTGTTAAACAAATTGTCGTGAGCGGCAATGAGTGCATTACATCCCATTGCTTCGAGCAGGGAAGGGTTGGTACCGCCCACCGAATGCCCGTGAAAATAAAACGCTGAATAATACCTGAGATTGTTTACAATTACCTGATCGTATATCGCACCAGCAAATACCAGCCGCGGATCATCTCCGTAATTTTCTACCAGGTACGAACCAAATGTATTCTGGATTTTTCCCACAATAACAAGCGGCATCTCGCTGCCTGATGCCAGATAGCCCCGGATGATCATTTCAATATTATTCTCCGGCTCCATACGGGCAATGAGCAGATGATAGCCGAAAGGGTGTAACCTGAAAGATTCCACGATTTGCTTATCAGGGTTTTCAAATACTTCAGCACCGTAAGGTATATAGACGGAAGGTTTTCCATATGTCGTATTCAAGTGCTCCTGTATACCACGGGAGTCAGCAATCAGCATATCTCCGTGCCGGGCAGCCCAACGTTCTGCCGCTTTCAGGAAGCGCTGTACAGCAGTACTGTATTTACTGCGCTTCCATTCAAGCCCGTCCATATTTACGATATTCTTTGCCTTGCGCGGCCAGCGCCAGTACCAGACAGAGCTACTGGTATACCCCAGCTGCAGCACCACGTCGAAACCTCTTTTACGCGCATCATTGATGCAGTTGAGGTCATAGATAAACTGTCCGGCAGTACCTAATTTATCCTCGGGATCGTGACAGTGAATGATGTGCACCCCATTCCATTCGTTCTGTTTGTATTCGTGGTTATGTGCATTATATACCCAGACCCTGTGGCCTTTCTGCGCCAGTCCCTGCGCCAGGTATTCCGCGCACTGCTCAAATCCGCCGTAGCGGTTGGGGATGCCACGCGTCCCCAGAATGCCGATTTTCAGCTGTGTATCGTTGGTCACAGGTTGTTACTTATCAATTTGAAAATGAAGGAATATCCTGCTATATCAGGTACATTTTCAAATTAGCTCATTTTCAAATTTTCAAATTCATTTCCCCTTCTCCCCAGCGCTACCCTGTATGCCGCCAGCGTTTCCTGCGCTGCCCGTTCCCAGGTATATTCCTTCAATATCCGCTCGCGAAATACTTCGTTATAGGGTGCAGTATATGCTGCGTCCACAGCCTCCCGTATGGATGCGGTATCATCAGGATTGCAATACCATGCATCGTCTCCGAAATACTCACGCGTATCACCCTTGTCGGTGATCACGATATTACAACCCATTACCGCAGCTTCGAGCGAAGATAGCCCCGTTGTTTCAAAATAGCTGGGCAATACGTGGACTTTGGCACTCTGATAAGCGGCATAGAGCTTATCGCCTTCCAGCCAGCCTGCAATCTTTATGTTATCCGACCCGGCAGCAGCAGCAACACATCGCTCATAATAAGCCTGATGATTAGGCGATGGCTTCCCGTGAATAAACAGTTGATACGGTGTATTTTTCAATGCCTGTATCAGTCGCAGCTGGTTTTTCCGTCCTTCGATCCGTGCCATACACAAGACGGCATTTTTATACTCCGGCAATTCAGCGTATTCCCTTTGGCATATTTCCATATCAATACCATTCGGCACCACATGATATACCTGCTTTACCCGGTATTTTTCCTCAAGCCGCCGGTATTCGCTATGAGAATTAGGCAGGAGCATTGCTGCTTTTCGTATTAACTGCTGTACAGAGCGCCGGTGACCTTTCCATATATAGGCCATACTGCCGGGGCGATCTCCGTTTTTTATCCAACGGGCGATTACTTTTAAATACTCCAGGCCATCTCCGGAAAGCAGCCGGGCAGCCATGCCTGCAATACCCTTCCTGTTCTTTTTTTCAAATTCGCCATAATCCACAAATATGGTAGAGATCACAAACGGCGTCGGCGTTTTACGGATATGCCGCAGCACATCTGCGGGACGGATGATGTTAAAAAAATGCAGGAGGTCATACTGCTGATAATCAATGGGCTGGTCGGCCAGATATATATCCACAGCCACATTCAGCCGGCGGAGATAATGCGCCGTCATATCTATCTGATGAGTATCACCACCCGGCGACGTATATAACGTGGTCCGGGAAATAAATGCGATTTTCATTCTTATAAGCTAACACGGTTTCTGCCGTATCATCAGTGGATTAACGAGCCGGTTTGGTTAAAAAAAAATTATAAATATATTGAATGTGACAAATATTCACAACATAATTCAAATTATATAGTTCGCAAAAGTACTTCAAAACCGCGGCGTTTTAAGCCCGGTCCCGGCATTTTAATCCGCAGCGCCGGGGGTTGACAGCAATCGTTTCCTTTCAACTGTATAGCCGCGTCTATTCTGTGTGTCCAAACTATGATCCATGATGGCCAAATCCACAAAAATAATTTAAAAAAAAACACCGACATTTGCCGCGAAATTTCAACGCCCCTGGTAATCATATCTGCTTACCGGATTAAATGCGCTGAATTTATGGCACTTAAAAAAACCTTCCCTCACCTGACACAGGGCATACTATCCGTATCCCTGCCTTTATTATTGTTTTTAACCGGTATTATTTATGTAAAATTATACATCAAGCTTGCTGCCCTCGTATTATATGCAGGCTACCTGCTTTATAAACGGCAGCTCTTTCCTGTTAAAGCGGAGCGTCCGCTTCTTTTTTACCTGCTGATCATCCCTGCAGGACTACTGGCATCATTGCTCAATGATGCTTCTGCCGATCCCGGTTACTGGCGGGGATGTGCCATTGGCGTCATGAAATGGTTAGTTGCCGGCGGCGCATTTTACATGTTAACGGTTACCGTTCAGCATATAAACCACGTACGTATAGTCGCAACGCTCAAGGCTTTCTTTTTGCTGAATACATTGGTCTCGGTGTTTGATCTGGCAAGCGCTATGATTGTCACCCAAAACTGGATGCCATATTGGCTATACGATACACCGGGGTATGGCATTTCGACGGGCGATCTTATCTATGGTATATCCCGCGACAGCTCAATAACCAATGCAGCGCTTAATCTGGCAGGGATTCTGTTTTTTATGTTCCGTAAAGAGCTGGGATGGGTAATTCTTTGCCTGGTCCCGGTGGTTTTATGCACCAGTAACTTCAGCATGTTGCTGTTGGTTGCCTGCATGGTGGCTGTTATTGTGCTGATCCGCGACCGGAAAGTAAAATTATATGCGGGTATCACCATTGGGTCTGCAGTAGTGATGTATAGCTTCATATCTATGCAGAACGTATCTTATGCCAACAAAACTATTAACCAGGAGTTGACGGGCATGTCTTCCGGAAGCAAAGGCGGCTGGAGTATTCCTAAACCGCAATTAGGCGCTACCCACGATGTACAGGTTGAAGGGACGGAAGAGCTATTTCATATCCCGGACTCAAAGATGGTTATCGGGGATTTACAGCGGATGCATCCTTATATCATGACAAGTATTCCTCCACGCATAGACACAGGGCTGGCGCGGATGGCTGTACGGGAATGGTATGGAACATCTTACGACAGTTCATTGCTGGCCATATCCGGTATGCCGGGTAAGTTGTATTCCTTATTTCAGACCGGCGACTATATGATCTCCGGGATACGGCCTTTTTTACTGGGTGCCGGTATAGGTAATTTTGCCTCCAATCTGGCAGTGAAGATGACCGGGTTAGGGATTTATGGCCATTATCCGATCAACTACTTGTATGTACACCCTGACTTTCTGATGTACCACCTGTATATATGGGTATATGTCTACGCCCATACTTCGGAGTTCCATTCCGTCACACAACTTCCGGGTAATATTTACAGTCAGTTGGGAGGGGAATACGGGCTAATCGGGCTGTCCCTGTTTTTTTTCTGCTATGTTTTTTATTTCCTGAAACAGAACCGGTTTCGCGTGCAGGCACTTATTATGACCGGGATGCTGCTTGGCTACTTTTTCGTGGACTACTGGTTTGAGATGGTTTCGCTAACCGTGGTTTTTGAGTTGATGATGTTGAGCCGGGCAACAAACACAGAAAGGAAAAACAGTACTGCCACCCTCCAATAGTTAGTGGTGTAGACGGTGTTGCGGTTGAGCGGATACACCGTTCAAAACACTACATCCTGTTTATATACTTAAACCACTCAACCCAGAAATTATTTTCAATGGCTTTGGTGTACTTTAGCCATATAAAAATCATATTAAAGGCAATGTTTTGTGCATATAAATTATGAATTTGTTGCAGTATACAAAAAGAATGATCTGTGTCATCTAATATTAGGATCATAAAAAACACCCTGTTCCTGTATTTCAGGATGTTCTTCATCATGGGTGTGGCATTGTACACTTCCAGGGTCATCTTACAGGTCCTGGGCGTGGCGGATTTCGGGATATATAATCTGGTGGGGGGGATTGTGGTATTATTTGCGTTCTTCAACAGCACCATGTCTGCTACCACACAACGGTATATCAATGTTGAAATAGCTGCGGGATTAACTGAACGAATTAATAAAGTTTTTTGTACCAGTTTGAATATCCATTTTGCTATTGCACTGATTGTCATTTTTCTCGCGGAAACGGTCGGCTTATGGTTTTTGAATTATCAATTAAATATCCCTGAAGAGCGTATGTACTCCGCGAATGTGGTGTATCAGATTTCAATCATTACAACAGCGCTTAGTATTATACGAATACCATATGATTCAATTATTCTCGCATATGAAAGAATGTCTTACTATGCCTATTTCGGAATATTTGAAAACTTATGTAAACTATTGATTGTATGGTCTTTGTATATATTCTCAGAAAAGGACATATTGATCGTATATGCTGTATTATTAATGCTGCTCAGTGCCGTTTCTAACATCATATATTACATTTACTGCAAAACAAATTTCAGAAAAGAAACAGCATATCGCTTTTATAAAGATCGTCATCTTTTTAGAGAACTGATTTCATTTTCCGGATGGATGATATTCGGACAGGTGGCCGTTGTAGGCGCATCACAGGGAGTAAATATGATCCTGAATATATTTATAGGTGTCGTGGTGAATGCGGCAATGGGACTCGCAAATCAGGTAAACACCGCAGTATATTCTTTTGTCTCGAATTTTCAGATTGCATTCAGGTCACAGTTAATCCAATCCTATGCAGAAAAGGATATTGAGCGGCATAAAAACATGGTGTTGAATACCTCAAAATATTCTCTTTTCTTAATGGCCATACTTGCTGTTCCCCTGCTTTATTTTACAGATTCATTGCTGACTTTATGGCTCGGTCCCGCAGTGCCAGCCTATACGGCAGACTTCATACGAATTGTGGTACTGATTTCACTTGTAGATGCACTGGCTGGCCCATTCTGGATATCGGCACAGGCTATCGGAAGTATCAAAGCATACAACATTGTGCTCACTGCAATAAACTTACTGGTGCTTCCTATCGCATTTGTACTATTAAAAACGGGGTACTCCCCTCCGGCTGTATTGATTGGGAAATTGGTCATATCTATGGCCAATCAATTGTTTCGATATTATTTTATAAATAAGTATCTCCATTTTAATAAGCGGCATTTCCTGATGTATTTTGTTTCCACAGGGAGCGTATTATTATTTTTAACCGTATTGACCCTGTCGGGGAGTACAGAGACCCGGCATGATTTATTCCATTTAGTAACAACGATTATCTTTCTGGAAGCAATACTACTGGTCATAGTGTATTTTGTTGGCCTGAATACCAAAGAAAGAGACTGGATATTCAAACTTGTAAAAAGAAGAGTATTTAAAAAAGCATAGGATCATCCTTTCTTAATTCTTGCGTCGGAAAGCGCAAACTCCGGGGCTTGCCGGCCAAAACTTTTTTTCGATGGAAAATAATGGCGAAACGCTACCAAAATAGTACTTTTGACTAATCAGCAAACCAAGTCTCTGTTTCTTTCCGGATAAAATTGGGAAGTTGCATTAAATCCTTCAATTAAGAACATGAAAATTCTTGACTGTACCCTCCGTGATGGAGGATATTATACTAACTGGGATTTCAATAGAAAAACAGTTGATACATACATTGATTCATGTAATGACCTGCCCGTGGATTACCTGGAAATCGGATACAGGTCTACTCCCCAGGCGGGATATCTCGGAGAATATTTTTACTTACCGCTATATGTTATAGAACAAATAAAAAAACAATCCAATAAGAAATTGGCCATCCTGCTCAATGAAAAAGACATTAATGCAGCGACTGCAGGCGATCTCCTAAGGCCGTGTATGGATCTGATTAGCCTGGTACGGATTGCTGTTGCGCCACACCATTTTGCACGGGGGCTTACGCTTGCCAAAGCCGTGAAGGACATGGGATTTGAAGTAGGGATCAATGTCATGTACATGTCCAAATGGAAAGAACACAAGGATTTTCTATCATTACTGCCTGAAATGGGCGGCATAGCTGACTATTTTTATATGGTGGACTCTTACGGCAGTGTTTACCCTGAAGACGTACGTGAGATTTATCAACTGGTCAGATCCCTTACAGACGTACCCATTGGGTTTCACGGGCATAATAATCTTGAGCTGGCATTAATCAACACGCTCACCGCTATCGAATGCGGCGCACAAATAGTGGATGCGACCGTTACCGGGATGGGAAGGGGCGCCGGGAATTTAAAAACAGAGCTGTTACTAACTGCCCTGAATGCCCGGGAAAATCTGGACTTTAACTTTAATGCGCTTACTAAAGCTGTTGATGTATTCACCCGGTTACAGGAATTACATAATTGGGGAACAAACTTACCCTATATGTTCTCCGGTGCCAATTCCCTTCCTCAAAAGGAAGTAATGGATTGGGTGAATAAACGATATTATTCGTTTAACAGTATTATTACAGCTTTGAATACCCAGTCGAAAGGCACAGACGACGATAATCGACTGCCTGTTTTCAAGCCGGAAACGGATCGGCACAAGACTGCCGTTATCGTAGGGGGCGGGCCTTCTGCGCTGCAACATGAAGCTGCAATCAGGCACTTTCTGGAAATGAATCAGGACGTCATTGTAGTCCATGCAAGTTCGAAAAATGCAATGGCCTATAAAACCATCCCTAACAAGCAGTTTTTCTGTCTGGTGGGTAACGAAGGATATCGGATGGAAGAAGTTTTCTCCGGAGATATCCCCCAATCTGCAATATGCATACTGCCTCCTTCCCCCCGAAAAATGGGCACTTATATTCCCAACAAGCTGAGCAACCGGGCATTCGAACTAAAGGAAATTACGTTTACGGATAAATATAAAGACTCTCATACAGCTATCGCGTTGCAGACCGCGATCCAATTGGGTGTCGAACGTTTGCTGGTCGTTGGATATGACGGATACCTGACGACCGCTGTCAGCACAAAAGAAAGAGAGCTTGTTATCGAAAACGAATATCTGTTCAGCAATTTATCTGGCCAAACAACTATATCAGCCCGATCGCTAACTCCCACATTATATAGCGACTTATCAATCGATTCTATATATAAATATATATGAAGGATAAAATATCCATCTTTCTCCCCACAAGAAAGAACAGTGAACGGGTGGTGAACAAAAACACCCGGGATTTCGCGGGAATTAAGGGAGGTCTGTTAAAAATAAAGTTAGAAGCGCTGCTCAAAATAGGCGGAATCGATGAAGTGGTCTTATCCACCAACGATGAAGAATCGATAGCTGTCGCTTCCGGGTTTAATGATCCCAAGCTAAAAATTATCAGACGCCCCGATAGCCTGTGCTTGTCAGAGACCAAGCTATCGGATCTGATTGCATACATACCCACCATTATCCATAATGATATCATCATGTGGGTACACGTTACCTCCCCGTTTTTGACACACACAGACTATGAAAATGCCTTGTCTGTCTTTCTTGAAAATTTAGAATCACAGACGGCGGACAGCATGGCAAGCGTTACCAAAATACAACAATACATATGGGATAACGAACACAAAACAATGATCAATTTCGATATGTCAAATGGTAATTGGCCCAGGACACAAGACTTAAAACCGTTATACCAGATCAATAATGGCTTTTTTATAAGCACCCGGGAGAATTATATAAAACACAATAATAGAATAGGCCCTGATATGTCTATCTATGAATTAGATAAAATAAAAGAGTTCGATATTGACTGGGAAGATGATTTCCGGTTGGCAGAAATTATATATAAATCCATGCATAAGCTATGATAAAGTCCATATTATGGGATTTTGACGGAGTATTGATTAATTCAAATGAAATAAGAGACCTGGGGTTCATTACAACATTAAAAGAGTATCCTAAAGACCAGGTGGATCAACTTCTGGCTTTCCATCATCAGAACGGCGGGCTTTCACGGTACGTGAAATTCAAATATTTCTTCGAAAATATTCGAATGGAGACGGTTGAACAAACCAGGATCGATGCATTAGCATCGGCATTCTCAACAGTAATGAGAAAACTTCTTGTCAACCCCGGCTTGTTAATAAAGGAAAATATGCACTTTATTGAAACGAGTTACGATAGCTTCAATATGCATATTGTTTCCGGATCAGATGGAAAGGAGCTAAAATATCTATGTGAAGAATTGGGCATTCTTAAATATTTCAAATCGGTACATGGCTCTCCAACTCCTAAAATACGGTTGGTAGCTGACCTTCTTTCAAAACATAATTACAATACAAACGAGTGTATATTAATAGGAGATTCTATAAATGATTACGAAGCTGCAAAAGAAAATAATATCTTTTTCAAAGGATATGGCAATGAGGAAATAATTAAATTGACTAATAAAGAATTTTTTCTTAATTAACCCACACTTTAATATATCAACACCTGGCTCTGCAGGTTTAAGCACAGATGAGCATTAGTTTTTTAATGTTTATAGATAATCCGGCCGGAGCGCCAAAAAACGCACATAAGATCGACTATGTACCTTTATTGAAATCATGAAGATAATTAAGCGCATCATTAATATCGTCAAACATGCGCCGCGCGTCATGCAGGCTGCATATCTTTCCCGAAAGGCCCTGGTCCCTTTTGATGAACACTGGTTCAAAGGAAAGCGTGTGGCAGTTGTGGGTGGAGCAGATTCGGCTTTAAAAGAAAAATCCGGCAGCTATATTGACGGATTTGATGTGGTTGTCCGGATTAATAAGGGCGTAGAAGTAGTGGAAGCACAAAAGGAATACATCGGAACAAAAACCGACGTGTTGTTTCACTGTTTCTATGTCAGGGAAAATGACAGGGGCAGCAGTCCGGTTACGCTGGATTTATGGAAAAAGCACCAGGTGGGGAAACTTATTTTTTCGCATAATTACCGTTGCTCCTCTTACAGCCTTTTCAATTTTCTGTATTTCGTCAGATTGACAAAAGGTTTATTCTCTTTTGCCCAGGTACCTGCCAATTTATTCTTTGCTAACGCCCGCGCAACGAAACCTTTTGCACCAACTACCGGGTTTATTGCTATTAATACGATTTTTCACTGCCGGCCAAAAGAACTGTACATCACGGGGGTTACCTTTTTCAAAAGTCCGCATAATCAGGCATACAGAAAGGGGGAACCTGAAAATTATCAAAAAATGTTCGCGCAGCAGAATTCACACGATCCGGAAAAAGAATACCAGTATGTAAAGTCTTTGTACCAAAAGCATCCTGGCATCATCAAACCCGACAAAGTACTGGAACAGATATTTCTGCTTAACCCGAGTTCCGGTTAAGCAGCAGCAAAGTGGGAGTTGTATAGATGGTATCAGATATTGTTCTTGGTTTTTGTTCTCCTGAGCATGTTGATTGATAAATACTTTCTATTTATTTACCGTTATCTTACTACGATAATATATATACTTATCCTTTATCTGGATAGCATATGTACCCGCAGGCAATCCCGTATTTACTTCCATTTTATAGCGGTAGTTGGTTTGTTCTATATACACAGTCTTCCCCAACATATCAATGATTTCAACCACAAAGTTGCCAGATGCAGGAAAGCATATGTTAAAATACCCATCTGAAGGATTGGGATAGATGGCAATAGAATTCCTATTCATATCATTTAGGGACATACTACTCTTATTGCTATATTCAGGCCACCATTCACATCCTAATGTGTCTAAATAGGCTTGAATTTCGTTTATGAACTCTGTATTGTCGTTTACCAAGGCATCATAGATCAGAGAATCTAAATAAACTGTATCTACATTATAACAAGGAAGAAACAAGGAGTCGTTCCCAAAATCTTCATCCTCTTCCTCACTAGGGGGGATAATATACATGGGCGGAATTGTCTCTTGGCAGCCGGCAATATATTCGAATGATGAATAATGATTATTTTGAGGATCATCGTATTTATCTGGAGTAGGGTCGACCCATTCAGGATAAGAAATGAAATTGGGGAGCATTGTTATCGAATTTGCCCTATATTGGCCAGTTTCCCATTGTGGAATTATATTGGACCATGGTCGGAGAAAATTTTGTGTACCCAAAATTATGCTGTTCTTATTTAATTCTTCGAAGGGAAACAATTTGGAACTTGGTATAACTGAATTATCCTGACAAGTATTGCGTTGATAAAGTCTAACATAATCTATCACCATTTCGGCTCTCGGGGATATCATCCAATTTTTCACTAACGCTAATGTAAAATTTATATTCCCAAACTCATTTATATCAAAAAAGCCTTCGTGATATGCATAGTTTCCAGGCAAGATATTACAGTCTTCGGTAGATATAACAAAGTCAGGAGGGGAATAGATTCGCCGTATAGTTTTAATATTAGAACCATCAATAAAGAATTTGATGAAGTTTTCATCCCATTCTACCATATAATCATGGAAAGCTGTTGACCAATCATGGTATCGGAATAAACCAATACTTTTTTTGTGCGTTTCAGTATCATCCCACCATAAATTTTCCGGGAAATTATGGAGAGAATATGTCATTTTATGTGGATTATTTCCATTATATTCTGCAATGTCAATCTCACTTGTCTTTACCCATTTTTTCGCTCCCCATATCCAAAAAGTATTCCAGACATTTTTTTGACCAGACATTTTGATTCTTGCCACTAATTTACCTCTCTTGTATATATCCCGCCGAATCGCATTATTTCTGGTGCATATTACTGCTCCAGAATGATTAAATACAACCCCTTTCCACTCACTATAGGGATCAACTTTTACGTACAGTGTGCATTTACCATTTTGGACTACTACATTTTCGTCTTTATATATTAAATGACCGCCCCAATTAACTCTAGCATCCACACAATCATCGTTATCCTTGTCATAACATCCGTTATTGGAATATGTAATCCATTTGCTGGTGTCTAACGTTGTCCCATTAAATTCGTCGCCCCACATATATACCCAATCTCCATTTTCACATAAATGAGTTGGAACACTAACATAGTCAGAAACCTGAGCACTTACTGTCACACAGGATAGCACCAACACCACAGCCATGCAGGATAATTTACATATGTTCATTATAAAAAATTACAAATTAACTATTTTGGCAATTGTTTTTTCAACATTTCTATTTCCTTTTGCTGTTGTATCACATATAGAATGAGTTCTTCAATCTTCTGTAACAGTTTAGCATCCATAGCACCCAAATCAATACCATGCTCTACTACTTCTTCTGCAGATGGAATACCAGGTAAATGGCCATTTTCCTGAATGAAAGATGCCACATCTGTGAGTGGCATTAGCTGATAACCCTCTTTAAATACAAAATCCGACCACTCACCGGTGCTGGAAAGAGCCACCTTTACTTTTTCTGTAAGAATACCGTTTTTTACATACAAGTTATAATCTCCCGCTACAGGCACGTCGCCAATGACTACTTTACCGTTTTTACGTATATCCATACTTACATCAAAAACACCTCCATTATATTGTACGAATTCACAGGCAACAGTATTGTTGGAACTCCCTCCTGATACGAATGTGATCTTACCTTGTGCGTTACTATTATTACCAGAGAATACAGCCCCACTCCCATCAGCCCAACTTGAATTTCCATAAAGAACCAAGCCGTAGTTGTCAGAATTTCCATATATATTTCTAAAACCACTGTTCCCTCCATCAAAGCCTATCATTCCGTTTACAGTTAGTCTGTTTGTAGGTGTACTTCCAATGCCGACTTTTCCCTCCTTATCAATTATCATCTTTGATTCCCACTGACTTGTAGAAGGATTATAGTTCATAAATTGAAACGCAGTACCTGTCGTACCGCGGCTTACAAACTGAATACAACCAGCGCAGCCACCAGAGTAATTAGCTCCGAGCATACGTATATAACTCCCGTCAGTAGTACTAGTACCAGTCATAATACTTAAGGCCCCCACACTACTCCTCGCCCTTATAAACCGCTCTGTTGCATCATTTGTTTTCAATAAACTTACGTTCCCATCTTTTACCGTTAATTTATCCACCGGCAGATTATCTCCAAGCCCGAAATGTGCGGCAGGATTAACCGTATAAATATGTCCCGATCCGGATGATGTGAAATATTGGGCAGATCCATCCATTACAGAAAATACCAACCCCAACAAAACAACATAAAAAGCTCTTTTCATAAATTCATTTTAATATAACAGATTTGAAATGTACAGCATATTTTTAAAATTAAAAAAAAAGTAATAAATAAGATTAAAATTAATATATAAAATGATGAGTACTTAACTACACAAGATGCCATCATCTTGAAGTTTTCTCGTGATCTTTATCCAAGTAAATCATAACTTGATCACCTGAGTTCAACAATGGAATTATATAGATGATCTCAGGTATTTCTTCTTAGCTTTGTTCGATATTCTATAAACAGGTTTACAGAAAGAGCGTAAGACCACTTCACACCCGTGGCTCAGTTCTATAAATCTGTTGTAGGATACCGGTCCCGAAAGTCTTTTTTCAGATGCAGCCAGGCATATTGGTATAGAAGAATTTAAAATTGTGAAAGACGAACTTTCTCGCATTGCTTCCCGAGCTCAGGTTAATAATTAATATGATGCCTAGGACCTGCAAGTAATGCTCACACCTTCGCACGCCGGTATATCGCCTGGATCCAGCTGCCGGGTAAAAAGGATAATAAATACAACAGGTATGGCTCAGCTTTCGACGGCATAATGCCGATTGCCTTCCGCAAATGCGCACGCGCCCTGGAAGGTTCATGGCGGTTCCAGAGATATTTTTTTGCAATCATTGTGTAATAGGCAGCCTCCTTATACCTCGTTACATCCTGTGTCTGCAGGATCTCTTTCAATCGTGCGGCATCCGTTTCGGTAATATAACCCTTTGCTACAGAAGTATATTTGATCCGCTTAAACTCGGGACCGCGCCATTTTTCGTCAATCGTCACAGAACCCGGATTAAAACGGTGCCGGATCAGAGGTTTCGACAGGTTGGCCACTGTACCGAAATCAAAAAAGCGGGTCCAGAAAAGGTGGTCTTCGAAATGGATGGCGCCTGACGGATAGCTACCTGCCTGTACCGCTACTTCGCGCAGATACATCACCGTAGGATGATCAAACGGGCAAGTGGTCAGGATCTTTTCGCGGAGCTGGCTTGATTCATAAGCCGGGGGCTGCCATTCAAAAAGGTAATGACCGTCCTTATCTATATAATCGGACGCGCCGCCCAGCAATACGCATCCGGGGTTCGATTCCATAAAATCATATTGAACGGCGAGCCGGTCGGGATAGCAAATGTCATCCGCATCAAACCGGGCAATATATTTGCCCCGGGCAAGCTGGAGCCCGCGATTCAGCGCCCCGGTAACTCCTTGATTTTCCTGCGTAAAAAGTCGGATTCGCTCATCCTGGTATGAACGAATAATGGCCTCTGTCTCGTCCGAAGACCCATCATTGATAATCAACAATTCGAAATATGTAAAGGACTGCACCAGTACACTGTCAATAGCTTCCCTGATATATTGTCCTGCATTATAAGCAGGCATCAGTACCGTTACCGGTATAACATGATTATCCATAACGAATTTGCAAAGGTAATTATTTACCATAACAGGTTATAAAGGATAACAATACCCCAAAATAGCTGCGTTATCGTACTTTTGCCGACTATAAGACCCGGAGCAAATCGACTATGAGCAGGAACGGAAAAGTTTTGGTGGCCATGAGCGGCGGTATCGACAGTACCGTCACAGCCCTTATGCTGCACAACCAGGGATACGAAGTTGTCGGTATCACGATGAAAACCTGGGATTATGCCAGCTCCGGCGGCGGGCGTAAGGAAACAGGCTGCTGCAACCTCGACAGCTTCAACGATGCCCGCATGGCAGCCGTAGAGCACGGCTTTCCGCACTATGTGCTCGACATCCGTGAGGAATTCGGCGATGCCGTGATCAATAATTTTGTAGACGAATATATGGCCGGGCGCACACCCAACCCTTGTGTGCTCTGCAATACCCATATCAAATGGACCGCCCTGCTGAAACGGGCAGACGCGCTGGGCTGCGATTTTATCGCTACCGGTCACTATGTGAAGGTACGGGAAGAAAACAGCCGTTATGTGCTTTCCAAAGCCAGAGACCTCACCAAAGACCAGAGCTACGTGCTCTGGGGCCTGAGCCAGGAATGCCTCAGCCGCAGCATCTACCCCCTGGGCGATTACCTGAAAACGGAGGTACGGCAGATGGCTTTCGATATGGGCTATGCGGAACTTTCCAGGAAAGCGGAAAGTTATGAGATCTGCTTTGTGCCGGATAATGATTACCGCGGCTTTCTGAAACGGACGATCCCCAGCCTGGAAGAAACAGTAGCTGGCGGAGATTATGTGCTGCACGATGGCACCGTTGTCGGCAAACACAAGGGGTACCCGTTTTACACGATCGGTCAGCGGAAAGGGCTGGATATAGCCTTGGGCAAGCCGGTATTTGTAACGAAGATCATCCCTGAAACCAATACAGTAGTGCTTGGGGAAATCCACGAGCTTCAGGCCAGCCACATGATGGCCGGTGGGCTGAATATGATCAAATACGACCGGATCACGGAGGGAATGACCGCCACTACGAAAATCCGGTATAAGGATCCTGGTACCGAAAGCACTTTATACACTGTCGGTGATAAACTGAGCGTACACTTTGACCATGCCGTCAGCAGTATTGCACCGGGACAAAGCGCTGTTTTTTATGAGGGTGATGATGTGATCGCAGGGGGCATTATACATCAGGGATAAATGTAGGGACGAATTGCATTCGCCCCGTAGGATTGTCACAGGTTCTTACAGATTTTCTTCACGATCGCCGGACCTTCGTATATGAAGCCTGTGTACACCTGTACCAGCGAAGCGCCGGCATCCAGTTTTTCCTGTGCGTCTGCTGCCGTAAATATACCGCCCGCCGCTATAATGGGAATCGTACCACCGCTCTTCCGGTGTATATAACGGATTACTTCCGTTGACCTTTCGCGAAGCGGCTTACCGCTCAGGCCGCCGGCGCCCATTGCAGCCACCGCTGCTGCATCCGTTTTCAGATTATCGCGACTGATCGTAGTATTCGTAGCCACAATCCCGGCCATGCGTGTCTCCAATATAATCCCGATAATATCGTCGAGTTGCTCATCACTGAGATCAGGCGCTATTTTGAGCAATACCGGCTTACGGCCGCCCATTTCCCGGTTAAGCTCCTGCAGCCGGTTGAGCAGCTTTGTAAGTGGCTCGCGGTCCTGGAGTGCACGCAGGCCGGGCGTGTTCGGACTGCTTACATTTATCACAAAGTAATCCACCACCGGGTATAGTTCGCGAAAACATATTTCATAATCACGGATGGCGTCTTCATTTGGTGTATCCTTGTTTTTGCCAATGTTGCCACCGATGATCACCCGCTCACGGCGTTTACCGAGACGTAATGCGGCAAGCGACACTCCTTCGTTATTAAAGCCCATCCGGTTGATCAAGGCCTTATCCTTAGGCAAACGAAACAAACGGGGGCGCGGATTACCGGGCTGCGGGCGCGGCGTTACCGTACCCATTTCAATAAAGCCAAAGCCCAGGCAGGCAAGCTCGTCTGTACATTTTCCGTCTTTATCAAATCCTGCTGCAAGCCCTACCGGATTGGGGAATTTTATACCCCAAAGCTCACGGGACAGGTCCGGACGGTTAACAGCGAAAAGGTTCCGGACCCAGCGCCGTAACAGAGAGTAGCGGCAAGCAAACGCAAGACGTCTCATCGTCCAGTAGTGTACTTTTTCAGGATCTGCAAAGAAAAAAAAACGACGGAGCAAAGGATACATATAGCAAAGATACACTGCTGCAGATAATACAAAAAATTTGAAGATTTTAAAAATACTCTGTACGGAGCAAATACTTCATTTGAATATTGATATGTAAACCATAGGAATTATGCATAGATCATCATACGGTTATTATTACGTCTGGTATTTATAACAAATGAATAAACCTAAATAATATGAAATTACATATAGAAATGAAAAAATATAGCAATGATGGAGGGAATCAATAAAAGAACACTTTTATCAAATTCAGATTGAACATTTGGTATAGTTTTTGATAAAACATAAAAGCCTACACCAAAAACATTTTATCATGGGAATCTTTAGTTGGTTATGCCTGGGGATACTTACAGGACTAATACTAAACCGCATTTTAGTACTCCAGGGTTCACTATTAAAATTTAGCACTTATTTTATTGCAATTACGGGAGCTGTGCTTGGCGGTTTCGTTGGTATCCGCCAAGGATGGGGATGGGGAGACATTACGACATTTAACATACGGAGTTTCTCCGCTGCATTGGTGGGATGCGCCATAATGGTTGTATTGTATGTGGCGATTTTAATTGTCAGCCGCAGCAGGAACCACCATAAGATACTGTAGCCTTTTTATCACGCAGAATCAAGGCTGCAGCTATGCTATAGCACAATAATGCCATTCGCTTATAGTAATTATAATAAGCCTGCTTTTCATCTTCAGGAATATTCTTCTTCGCGTTTTTACATCCTGAGCGCTATTTTAACTAACTTCACGGCGTTTTTCAAGATTGTAATTCAATGTCTGTTCCGAGGTTTTATCCGTTAAGCGTGAAAGAAATAAGGCAGGAGACGGCCGATTGTGTGTCCGTAGCACTGGAAGTACCGGAAGAACTCCGTGATATTTTCCGGTATGCGCCCGGTCAGTACCTGACGTTCAAAAAGCATATCGAGCATGCGGATGTCCGCCGGTCTTATTCCATCTGCAGTAGTCCGAAAGACGGAGAATTGCGGGTGGCCATCAAAAAAGTAAAGGAAGGCCGGTTCAGCACTTATGCCAACGAAGCCCTGCGTGCAGGCGATATTCTTGATGTAATGCCCCCGATGGGGAAATTCACTCCCAGGCAGACAGATGCAACCCAAAAACATTATGTAGCTTTTGCGGCGGGCAGTGGTATCACACCGGTTATGAGCATCATGAAAACCATACTGGAGACAGAGCCCCGCAGCACTTTCACATTGATCTATGGCAACCGAAACCGCAACACGATCATCTTCCGTGAAGCGATAGAAGCGCTGAAGAACAAACATATGCAGCGCCTGCGGGTATACCATGTACTGAGCCGTGAAACGATGGATGTGCCGCTTTTTAACGGGCGCATTGATGCCGCAAAATGTAATGATTTCTGTACTAACCTGATTAATATCAGCACAATACACGAGGCGTTTGTCTGCGGGCCGGAAGAAATGATACGCTCTGTGCGTGAACAGCTGATAGACCTCGGGATGGAATCCGGCCGTATCCATATGGAGCTTTTCGCTTCACCCGACCAGCCCAGAGCATCGCACCAGCAATGGATAGCCGCACACGGGCAGGAGGAAGGAGGGATGAGTAAAGTAACCATTACCCTCGACGGCACCACTTTCGAAATGGATCTTGCCTATCATGGTGACACAATACTCGACGCTGCACTGAAGCAGGGAGCAGATCTGCCGTATGCCTGCAAGGGCGGCGTATGTTGCACCTGCCGCGCAAAGATCACGGAAGGAGCCGTGGATATGGAAGTGAATTATGCGCTGGAGCAGGATGAACTGGATAAAGGATTCGTGCTCACCTGCCAGTCACATCCGAAAACACCGCGTGTCACGGTCAATTTTGATGCCCGCTAAAATACGGTTGCAATTAGCTAACAATATATTGATCAGCTAATTGCATAGTCTTACATTTCAAAGTTCAGCATTTCGGAAGGCGCCACTTCCAGTGCCTGCGCAATAGCATATAGTGTAGAGATTGTTGTATTGATCATCCCTTTTTCTATCCGGTAGATCTGCATGGTCTCGATTTCCGCATGAGCAGCAAGCGTTTCCCTGGATAGCTTTTTTGCAAGACGCAGGGATTTTACATGTTTCCCAAAGGCCTCTATATACGCCGTATTTCTTGATCTGCCCACTGCATGCAAATTGGGAATATAACATTTATGTTATCATAACATATATGTTATGTTCTCGTTTTTTTCTATCTTTATTCGTAGCATATGGTCTCAACCCATATGTAGAAAATGGATGTATTCATGGATTTATTATAATAACTTCAACTGTTTAAAAATTTATCACTATGGTTATCGGATATCTGGATCAATCCATAGAAATTGCTTACCAGCAGGTATTGGCAGACATCAGTGAAAATACTGTCAGGAACGTATTCCGCAAGTTGTTTGCAAGTCCGAACAAGATCAGGCTCAACCGGTATTATTTTTCCATAACAGGTAATGAAGAGGCTTTTTTTTCGGATGGCTTCTTTCATACTTTCAAAAAACGCTATACGCTGCAAGGGCTGAGCAATCAATTCCTGGAACACCTGGAAACAAACAAGCACGAAATCCATATGTTGCTGAAAAAGGGTGATCTGGGAATATTGTATTTCCGCTTTTTTCAGAATGACGAACCGGAAAAACATCTCGGCGCCCTCTTCACCCGCCTGGTGCATGCTTTTTTTCCGCATCAGTACTGTTCTCTGGATGTGCAGGTAAAAGAATACTTCAGGCTCAGGCATGATAGTTATTACATAGCTATGTATGTCTTAAGCAAAGCTTATCTGCAGGCGGCCGCCCGGTATCCCGAATGGACCGGGTTGATGAAAACCACCTTGGAGCAACTGGATGAATACGGTACGTTCCGGAACGAGCACATCACGGATATAAAGCTGCTGGACCTGTTTTACCGGATGAAAATACAGGAATAACGATCCATAAATCAGCTAATGTGCTGATTGGCTAATGATCCCTCATGCTATGCAAGTCGGTACGAACTTTATTTTAAAATTCACTGACACGCTACACAGCAATACCTCATGCCAATTTATTAAGTTTGCTCCATGAAAGGTGCATACAACGGTTATTATGTGTTATTGCTGACAGGGCTTATATTCCTGTTTTCATGCACACACAGCGGAGAGCAGGCCGGAACAGCAGACATCCCCGAAATATTCCTGCGCCCCGGCCTGAAAGAACTGACAGAACAGATCCAAAAATCCCCCCAGAATGCATCTTTATATTATAACAGGGGCAATGCGCTGCACCGGCTGCAGGAAGACTCCCTGGCGCTCGACGATTTTAAGATGGCTATAAGCCTTGATTCGACGCAGGCTGCCTATTACAGCGCTATCGGCGATCTGCTGTTCGAACATAAAGATATCAGCGGCTCTATACCCTGGTTTCAGAAAGCCGTAGCTATCAACCCCGATGACCCGCAGTCACACCTCAAATTTGCCAAAATGCTGATCTATACCAAAGAATACACCAAGGCATTTAACACGATCAATACCGTGCTGCGGCAGGATGTGTACAACCCGGAAGGGTATTTCCTGAAAGGAATGATCTATAAGGACATGAACGATACGGCCAAAGCTATCTCCAGCTTCCAAACGGCATTAAACGTGATGCCGGATTATAAGGATGCCATCATACAACTGGGGCAGATATATGCCTTACAGAGTAATCCGATCGCCCTGCAATATTACACCAATGCGTTCCGCCTGGATACCGGTGATGTCTTCCCGTTGTTTGCAAAGGGTGTTTTTCATCAGCAGCAGGGACAGCCGGAGCAGGCTAAAGAACAATACCGGGAATGTATCCGGAGGGATCACCAATATGCAGATGCCTATTACAATATGGGCTTCCTCTATCTTGAGCAGGACTCAATCGACAAGGCCTGGCGCCATTTCGACCTCCTCACCCGGATCTCGCCGACTGATGCAGAAGCATACTACCACCGCGGCGTATGCAATGAACTGCTTGAAAAAAAACAGGATGCCGCAGCTGATTTCCGGCAGGCGCTTGTTTTCGATAAAGATTACCCCGAAGCGCAGGAAGCATTAAAAAGAGTTATGAGTGATGAATTATAAGTGATGAATGAGATCATTCATAATTCACAACTCGTCACTCATAATTCATCATTCATAACTCATAATTCATACTATGCCGATTATAGCGCCATCCATGCTTTCCGCCGATTTCCTTAATCTGGAGCGTGACATTGAAATGATAAACAACAGCGATGCCGACTGGTTACACCTGGATGTAATGGACGGTCGTTTTGTACCGAACATCAGCTACGGAATTCCGGTGATCAAGGCCATGAAGAAAGCCGCTAAAAAACCGCTTGATACTCATCTGATGATCGTAGAGCCCGAAAAATATTTTGAAGACTTCGCCCATGCAGGCGCAAACATCCTAACGATCCATTATGAAGCGTCTACACATCTTCATCGCAGCCTTCAGGCTATACGGTCGATGGGCATGAAAGCGGGTGTATCCATAAATCCGCACACCTCCGTGCACCTGCTCGAAGACATCCTCGACGATGCAGACATGGTGCTGATCATGAGCGTAAATCCCGGTTTCGGAGGCCAGAAATTCATCCGGCGCAGCCTGGATAAAATACGGGCAGTGAAGCAAATGATCACAAGCCGCGGGCTGGACACGCTCATCGAAGTGGACGGCGGTGTGACCCTGGAAAATGCAGGCGAGATCATTGCCGCCGGTGCGGACGTCCTGGTAGCCGGCAATACAGTATTTTCGGCCGAAAACCCGGCCGGAATGATCCAAAAGCTCAAAGCGTCCGGAAAATAAATGTATCTTTTGCGCGTTTAACATGACATATGCTCCGGAATCGTTCTGTCGTTATCCTTCTTTTATTACTGTTTACTGCCGGATATCCTGTATATGCCCAGCAAGGCACTGCAACCATCACAGGCACTGTAAAAGACGAAGCAGGGCAACCACTTGAGCTGGTGGTCGTAGCCGTCACCGGAACATCGCTGGGTACACAAACAGATGTACGCGGCCATTATCAGCTTACCGTTCCGGCAGGCATATCACTGCAGATCGTTTTTTCTGCATCCGTCGGCAACAGGGCATTCCACACAGTGACGCCCCAGGTTGGGCAAATAGTCAACATACAGGTAGTGCTCAAAAAGCAGTACATGGAGCTTGAGGAAGCTACGATCCGGGAAGAAAGCCGGCGCGGAGAAGCCGGGAATATCTACCTGGATGTAGCGCAATCGCAGTACATGGCTAACCCCGTGGGCGGCATAGAAGGGATGATCAAGATGTTTACCGGCTACAACAATGAGCTTACCTCTCAATATACTGTGCGCGGCGGCAACTACGATGAAAACCTGGTGTATGTAAACGATTTCGAGATCTACCGTCCCTTCCTTACACGTTCGGGCCAGCAGGAAGGATTGAGCTTTGTAAATGCCGACCTCGTAAGCGGTGCAAACTTTTCGCTCGGCGGCTTCCAGGCGAAATATGGCGATAAGATGTCGAGCGTGCTGGATGTGACTTACCGTCGACCTACACACTTCGCCGGCTCTGCCAGCGCCAGCCTCCTGGGCGCTTCGCTGCACCTCGAAGGAGCATCGCACAACGAAAAGCTTACCTACCTCGTAGGATTGCGCCAGAAAAGCAACCAGTACCTGCTGCAGGCACAGCCAACCAAAGGGGTTTATAATCCTGTATTCACCGATTTCCAGACTTTGATCAACTACCGTTTTAATGAAAAATGGGAAATGGAATTGATCGGGAACTATGCTCGTAACCGTTTTTCTTTTCTGCCTGAAGAACAAACATCCAGCTTCGGCATGATCAACAAAGCATACCAGCTGCGGATGTTCTACGAAGGCAGTGAGATCGACCAGTTCGACTCCCGTTTTGGTGGTATCTCAACCACCTGGCGGCCAAATAAAAAGCTGAGGCTGAAACTGCTTGCCTCCGGCTTCCAGACAGACGAACGGGAAACCTATGATATTCACGGGGAATACCTGCTGGGGGAGCTGGAAACGGACATGTCCAAGGAAAATTTCGGGCAGACCAAAACCTATCTCGGCACAGGCATCATCCATAATTACGCCCGCAACTATCTGAAAATAAATGTAGGCAACCTGGCGCACCGCGGCTCGTATAGCGCCGGCAAGCATTTTGTGCACTGGGGGCTGGATGCCAACGTGGTGGACATACGTGATCAGCTCCATGAATGGGAACGCCGCGATTCTGCCGGGTTTACACAACCCTATCATCCCGACCGGCTCGATATGACCCGCCTGTACAGCTCATCTTCCCGTTTCAATTATATGCGGTACAGCGGTTTTATACAAGATAATTTCCGTTTCAACGATTCACTCGACCTCACGATATCGGCAGGCATCCGGTTTATCCACAGCACACTTAACGGAGAAACTGTCATCAGCCCCCGCGTGCAGATATCATACAAGCCTGAGTGGGAAAGAGACGTAGTGCTGAAGCTGGCCGGCGGCTTGTATGCGCAGCCACCGTTTTACCGCGAAATGCGGGATCTCGACGGGAATGTAAACCAGGGGCTCCGGATGCAGAAATCTGCACATTTCCTTGCCGGCACAGACCACAACATGAAATTGGGCCGCCGGCCGCTGAAACTCACAACGGAAGTGTATTATAAAAAACTCTGGGATCTCGTGCCATATGAATATGACAATGTGCGTATCCGCTATTTCGGGGCGAATAATGCCACCGGATATGCTTACGGGGCAGAAGTACGGCTGTATGGAGATCTGGTGAAAGATGCACCGTCCTGGCTGAGTGTCGGGTGGATGAATACCAAAGAAGATATCAAAAACGACCGCATAGTATATCAGGATGCTGCGGGGAACGACAGCGCCACCTTCTCTCCCGGTTATATCCCCCGCCCTACCGATCAGCGGCTGATGTTCGGCATGTACTTCCAGGACTACCTGCGCCAGAATAAGAACTTCCGTACACACCTGAATCTGATGTATGCTACCGGCCTCCCGTTTGGCCCGCCGGATAAGCAGCGCTACGGCGATACCCTCCGCCTGCCCGATTACCGGCGGGTAGACATCGGCTTTTCTGCATTGCTGCTCGACGGCTCCAAAAAAGAAAGGCCTGCCTACAGTTTTTTCCGGAATCTCAACTCCATATGGGCCAGCCTCGAAGTGTTCAACCTGCTGGGCATTCAGAACACCCTATCATACACCTGGGTGCAGGACCAAACCAGCGGAAAAACTTTTGCCGTGCCTAACCGGCTGACCACCAGGTTGCTTAACCTGAGGATCATTGTCAAATTCTGAGGCGCCGCTTTCTCGGCGGTTACCAGGCCTGCCGGAATCTCCATACGCTCCTGTATTAAAAGAATAAGATTTTTTTCTGCCATGCAATATTTCTTTGTCCGGGGCGTTTTACCTTAGATAAATCCAGTCAAAAATGGCAAAAACTTTACCACCAGCTACCCTTACATTTGAACAGATCATACGAAAGACCGGCAGGGATATCCCGGCAAAATTATTACCCGCAGACCTGATCCGGGAAATAGAACCTTACTGGCACGAAGCCGCTGAGGACTTGCTTAGCCCCAGCCCTGAAGTCCTCAGCCATCTGTTGAAAAACCTGAAGACCGAACACATGGATGAGGCTGTGTGAATACACCGTAGAGACGTTGCGTGTTGCGTGTAGAGACGTTGCATGCAACGTCTCTACACGCAACACGCAACGTCTCTACGCACCCACACCCTTGAATTGGTGGTATGTCTCCCGGAACAGCACATTAAATGTAGTGAGCGATCCGTAGATAGCCGTAATGTACTGCTGCATATCTACCTTTTCTTCGTCTGTCAGGCTTTTATGCGCATTGATCTTCTGTTCGATCAGACGCAGCCGGTCGCGCACCATCACGATCTTGTGAAAAAAAGTCTCGATAGGCACTTCCTTGGCCTGCAGTGAATCATCTGCCGGCCGAAGCACCAGTGTACCATTATTCCATTTGTTGGCCATTTCGACCAGTTGGAATTCATGCAGGCGGCGATCCAGAATGTTATCCAGCGCCTGTTCGATCTCTGCCAGCGTTACGCTTCCTTCCTGTGCACCGGTGTTTTCTTTCGCTTCGATCACACGCAGACCAGAGAAATCCTTACTCACATTCTTAGCCGTGTTCTGAGACTTGAACCAGATGGTATAAAATTCACCGGCAGTGTCTACTACAATGCCTTTCCCGAAATGATTATGCTCCACACGGGAACCGATACCCAAGTTGGTTGTATTTGCTTCCATAGAAAGGTAAAATTACATAACCTGATTGGAATGTGTTTAATGTGACGAATGTGGATAGTCACATCAGACACATTCGTCACATTAAACACATTTTCCACATTATAGACACACAATGTTCCGGCGTGTTTTTCGTTATATTCGCAGGTTCAACTCAATTTGAAAATGTACTTTTAATTTTATAGCATTGTCCCGGTTATCCCATTTTCAAATTTTAAAATTTTCAAATTAGCTCATTATCCCTGGCATGAAGCTATCGGTCATCATTGTCAATTACAACGTGAAATACTTTCTGGAGACTTGTCTTCATTCGGTATCACGGGCAATAGAAGGGCTTGAGGCGGAAATAATAGTAGTGGACAACAACTCCGCAGACGGTAGCTGTGCGATGGTACGCAGCCTGTTTCCGGAAGTGAAGCTGATTGAAAACAAGGATAACAAAGGGTTCTCAAAAGCCAATAACCAGGCCGTTGCCGTAGCACGCGGGGAATATATGCTCTTCCTGAATCCGGACACGGTGATGCCGGAGGACTTCTTCCGGAAAACGATCGCGTGGATGGATGCACACCCGGAGGCCGGATCCTTAGGCCCACGGCTGATAGACGGCAAAGGGCAGTTTGCCCCAGACAGTAAAAAATCCTTCCCCTCTTTATCTGTAGCCATCTTCAAGACAACGGGTATCAACAAACTGTTTCCACGTTCACCATTCTTCAATAAATACTATGCGGTGGATGTTGGGGAACACGAGCAGGCACAGGTAGATGTGCTTTCGGGCTGCTGTATGCTGGTACGCCGGAAGGCAATGGAGCATGCCGGTGGCGCATTCGACGAAGACTATTTCATGTACTGCGAGGATGTGGATCTCTCCTGGCGTATCAAACAGGCCGGCTATCAGAATATTTATTTCCCTGAAGCCACACTCATCCATTACAAGGGCGAAAGCACACGCAAAGCGACACTGTCGTATGTACGCATCTTCAATGAGGCGTTGTCCATCTTTGTGAAAAAGCATTACAGCAGGCAGCAGGCGGGGTTATTCATCCTGCTGATCAACATCGGCATTGTACTGCGGGCGATATTCAGCATGGTGAAGCAGCTGTTCAAAATACTGCGGATGCCGCTATTCGATGCGCTGGTGCTCGTAACCACGCTTTGGTTTATGAAAGAGTTTTGGGTACGGGAAGTAAAGCATATTGATGTTTCGATGCACCTGGTGTATATGACCTTTCCCGTGTACGTGCTGATATGGCTGATATCCCTGTTTCTCAACGGCGCTTATGATCAGCCTTACCGCGCCTTGCGCGTGGTGCGGGGCATGCTTACAGGCACGGTGCTCATCCTTGCTTATTACGGGCTGCTGCCGCCGGAGCTGCGTTATTCCCGTGCGGTGATCGTGCTGACCGGCTTTACCGGTACGGTGGCGCTGCTGGGCCTTCATGCTTTGCTATACCGGCTGGGGATTTTTAAATTCATCCCCTACGATACGCTGCCCAAAAAAGCCGTGATCGTAGCCGGTGAATCTTTGTATGAGCAGACGGCTGCTATTTTGCAAAAAGTGCATTATGCGCCGCGAATAGAGGGACGTATCAGTCCTGCGCCGCAAACCGGGCATGCGCTCGGCGATACCTACCGGATGAAAGAATTGCTATACACAACGGGGATTGACGAAGTGATCTTTTGTGTGAACGGACTTGATTATAAAACGATCCTGGAGCAGATGCAGCATTGCGGGCCTGGTTATGAGTACAAGATCCATCTGCCGGGCAGCAACAGCTTTGTAGGGAGCAACAGCAGCCATACCTCCGGAGACCTGTACACGCTCGAGTCGGGTTACCGGATCAGTCTTTTTTCACAGATAAGAAATAAACGGGTATTCGATATTGTTTCGTCGCTGCTGTTGCTGGCAGTATATCCGGTGGCCGTGCTGGCGGTAAGGGAACGGGCAGGTTTTCTGCGCAATTGCTTCCGGGTTTTATTGGGAAAATATACGTGGGTAGGTTATGGTCTGCCGGAGCCCGGACTGCCCAAAATAAAGCCGTCGATACTCCCCGCATTTTTCCTCCTGGATATGTATCATCCTGCCCCTGAAGTGATCCGGAAAACGGATTTGGACTATGCCCGTCACTATACAGCGGGGGCTGATTTCAACCTTATTGTGAAGAATTTCCGGTTTTTAGGCGGTGGTTGGGAAAAAAGATTTTGACAAAATGGAAAGTTGGCTATTTTTGCAGTCCTAAAGACGCTTCCTTAGCTCAGTTGGTTAGAGCATCTGACTGTTAATCAGAGGGTCGTTGGTTCAAGTCCAACAGGGAGCGCAAACAGAATCAACCACTTACAGGCACATAGCAGGTAAGTGGTTTTTTCATTTGTATACTTATTATCAGCATGACGGATTTGTCCGGATTACCCAGATGACACGGATTTTTTTAATTGCACCGAATTCTATTCTGCGTAATCCTTAAATTCGCCTAATTCGTAATTCAGACTTTTATGCTTCATATCAATTCCGGAGCTGAACAAAGGTGCCTTATCTCAGGTAAGCATGGACGCTAAATGCGGGTCAATTTCGCCCTATCCCCGTATTATTTCTTAGCTTCGCCCTTTGGTTTTCCCCATAAAAGGATCATAAAAGAATGCAGAAAATACTAATCGCCAATCGTGGCGAGATTGCACTGCGGGTGATGCGCACTGCCCGTGAGATGGGCATCAAAACAGTAGCCGTTTATTCCGAAGCAGACCGCAACATGTCGTTCGTTCGCTTTGCAGACGAAGCATATTGCATTGGACCGGCGCCATCGGCACAGTCATACCTGCGTGCCGACAAAATCATTGAAGTGGCCAAACAGGCAGGCGCCGATGCCATACACCCCGGCTACGGCTTCCTAAGTGAAAATGCGGGCTTCTCTAAAGCGGTTGCCGATGCGGGGCTGACGTTCATCGGCCCCACAGCCTATTCGATAGAGATGATGGGCAGCAAGATATCTGCGAAGCAGGCCGCAAAAAAATTCAACGTGCCGATGGTACCGGGTACGGAAGACCCGGTCAATGACATCGAAGAAGCCCATACTATTGCCGAACGCACGGGATACCCCATCCTGATCAAAGCGTCTGCCGGCGGCGGCGGCAAGGGAATGCGTGTAGTGAATAGCCCCGACGAACTGGAAGAACAGATGCGACTGGCAAAAAGCGAAGCCCTGAGTGCATTCTCCAATGATGCTGTGTTTATCGAAAAATATGTAGCCGCTCCGCGGCATATCGAGATACAGATACTCGGAGACCAGCATGGTAATTACGTATACCTTTTCGAGCGGGAATGCTCTATCCAGCGCCGCCATCAGAAACTGATCGAGGAAGCGCCATCAAGCTGCCTCACGCCCGCCATACGAAAAGCAATGGGTGAATGCGCAGTTGCAGTGGCTAAGGCATGTAATTATCACGGCGCCGGAACGGTGGAGTTTCTCATGGATGAAAATCTCAATTTTTATTTTCTTGAAATGAACACCCGGCTGCAGGTAGAGCATTGCGTTACGGAAATGATCACAGGTATAGACCTGGTGAAAGAGCAGATACGGGTAGCCCGCGGAGAAAAGCTCTCTTTTACCCAGGACGACCTGAAAATGAACGGACATGCCATCGAACTGCGCGTATGTGCCGAAGACCCGCTCAACAACTTCCTGCCCGATACCGGACGCCTCGAAATGTATCAGCCACCCAAAGGACCGGGTGTACGTGTAGATGACGGGTATGAACAGGGGCAGGATATCCCCATCTTTTACGATCCTATGATCGCCAAGCTGATCGTACACGCAGGCAGCCGTGATGAGGCAATTGCACGGCTGTGCCGGGCAGTAGATGAATATCATATCCGCGGGATACAGACTACCTTGTCGTTCGGGAAATGGGCCGTGCAAACGGAACCGTTCCGTAGTGGCAACTTTACTACGAAATTTATAGAGCAGCATTTTAAACCAGAATATCTGCAACCGGAAAATCCTGATGCGGAAACAGCTGCTGCATTGCTGGCCGCCGCTATCTGGGAACAGGAACGGGAAGAAAAGAAATTTGCTCTTTCGGCCAATGGCAACAGCGCCAACTGGAAGTTACGGCGGCGTTAATTATCGGCAGATACAGCCAGTATCCGCCGGGCAAGCGGGATATTATCGGTCAGGAAATAATCGGGGGAGTTATTCAGCGCCTGCACCATGTCTTCCTGTAACCTGACACCGTAGAGCTGCACTTTCAGTCCTTCGTTATGTGCCAGGACAATATTTTCTGCGGGGAGATCCGCACTCGGAGCTGCAACACCATAAAAACCTGCACGGACGGCATACATTA
Source organism: uncultured Chitinophagaceae bacterium (assembly GCA_964527735.1). Taxonomy (GTDB): domain Bacteria; phylum Bacteroidota; class Bacteroidia; order Chitinophagales; family Chitinophagaceae; genus JBEBVQ01. The sequence continues at coordinate 136,872 of CAZGPG010000002.1, forward strand.
TGTCGCTCGTGTCTTTTATATAATCCAGCAGTACACGTATTTCCGGATAATGGCGGCGTGTATAAGTGAGCCATTCACGGCTGTCCGACTGCAGCATCACCCAGTCTGTAGCTTTGTATTTTTCTATAAGCCGGTATACTTCCTGCAAAGCGGTGCGGTAATACAAATCGCGGGCTTCTGCCGCACCGGGCAGGCAGGCCAGCGGATTCTTCAGATCAAGAAAAATCAAAGGCCGGCGATCTTCAGCGGCATATCGTGCCAGCAGCCGCTCTACCGGTGTAATAAACTCATCTGCCTTTTTGCCGGAGCGGGGTTTGAAGGCGCAATCCGTCAACGCCTGTGCAGACCATTCATACAAACAGCCGGTACAAAAGCTTGCCTCATCCAAGTGCTGATCATGGTACATGAATAACACCCCGTCACTGCTCATCTGTATGTCTATCTCTACACCATCTGCACCATAGCGATCTATTGCTTCCGCAACCGATGTCCATGAATTAGGCGGATACTGCGAGAGGTCTGAAAAGCCCGTACCACCATGTCCGATCACATAGATCTGCTTACTGCCCTGTAACATTATATCCGGCTTTCTGCAGGCAGACAGCAATGTCGTCACTGCCCATACGATCAGGTAGATAGATTTGGCGGCAGGTATAGTGTACCGTAGTCGGGCCATGTCAGAATAATTTATAGCTGACCGTGAATCTGCCTGTGGAGGCGCGTCCGAGGCCGGTACGTTTACGCCCTTCCACGAGGTCGTGCCAGGTATCTGCATAGAGACCGCTGCCAAGCTGCAGCTTTATACCAATCCGGCCCTCCGGGCGGATGCGATATGCCAGTCCGAGCAGAAAGTATATTTCCTGGACACGATTATACCTGTTATTACCTGTAATGCTGTACGGTTTGTAAAAGCTGCATTGATAATCGACGCCGGCATCTGCCTGCCAGCGCCCCTGCTGCAGCACACGATAAGCATAACCTGCATGGATACCCCAGATATTCCGGAAGGGAAGGTAGCTTTCGGTCAGTAATATTTTCGGGCCTGCATAAACGGTATGCCTGCCGTAATGAACAGGGAAGAGCAGGCTGGTATGATATCCGGTATGCGAGAAGCCGGCCGCAATGGCAGCGTCTGCCTGTATACGTTTACCTGTATCCTGACCATATCCTTGAAGTACTGCGGGCAGGAGCAGAAAGGTAATAAAATATTTGTGGTACATACTGCAGGGTTGAAAATACACAATTTTAATGAGCTGCCTGCGGATGCCCACATTATGTTTATTCAGACGATTGCGGCTCAAGGCCGCAATGACAGTACTGTTGTTTTGCTAATTGCACAGCAGCTAATCAGCCAATTCCCTTTTAAGCCCTCGCTCACCACGCCGCATTACCACATTATGGTTAGCCCGGAATACCGGTTTTAATATAAAAGACAACCGGTTCATCCAGCGACTGGTAGTACGTACCTGCCAATGATATTCAATCACCGTGGTATCGCTGTTTGCTGCATGGAATAACCAGGTACCGACACCTTCCAGTTCTCCGGAAGCCTTTCCGTCAATCCGTTCACCACGGATTACCTGTACCGTTGTCATCGAAAAATGCAACTTATACGGCAGCGCAGCTTTCCAGATAAATGCAACTTTCGCACCTGTTCCTGTATGATCGCCATCCCGGAGCATTTGGACCTCCACACCTTTCCACCATTGGGGCCAGCGCTCCACATCATAAATAACACTCCATACTTCAGCAAGCGGCGCAGCTATTTCCCAACGGGTAACAAAAGCATATTCCGCAGCCATAATGGTACGCGGAAACGGAAGGAGTAACAACAAAAAAAGCGATCCCATACAGGATCGCTTTAATAACCAGCCTGTCATGGCTAAACCGTTTAATTTTGTATGATCAGTTTCTCTGCCCATTGATCCCCGGTTGCGTTCACTGCTTTCAGGAAATACATACCTGCCGGGAGCGAGCGGGTAGAAATCTCAATGGTACTGCTGCCGGGATAGTAGTCGAACGTATGCTGCATCACCTTTTGTCCGTTCATATTGAACAGATGCATCTGGTAGCTACCCGCAGGAAGCGATTCAGCCTGTATACGCACGGCACTCCCACCGGTAACCGGGTTGGGTACAATACGTAACATCCCGGTACCGGAAGCGGCCACCTCCCCGACATCCAGCGTGGTATGGGCATCCGTTGCCACAAAGGGATGTGTCTGTTTGGACACACCGCACACATTAACGCTTCTGAGCGGTGTTACCGCTACCTTGAGCTGAGCCCTGTCCCGGACATCAATATTCAATTCCAGGGATGTATCGGCAGTGATGGATGCCTGGAAAACAGTCTCAAATACGCTGTTGCTGGAAACTTTCACATAGTAATACTCTGCACCCGGTACTTGCCGCCATACCACTTTTTGGTAATTTGCATATAGCAGATCTGAAGGGTAAATAATTTCAGGCTGTTCGAGCTCCATCACACCAGAAGATGGTTTGTTGACACTGTTCAGCAGGTTGGGGCGACGGGTATAGAGGTTATTACGCATGTATGCAACCTGGGAAGATGTAAAACGGGTCATACATCTATCCGGCGAATAACTCATATAAACGGTAGGATCGGGTGTTAACGTTACCCCATACCGGTCCGTGTGCACGGGGAAATTATTACAGTTATTCCACCGTTCGGCGACATAATCAGCTTCGGTATCGCAAAAACCGTCTCCGGCACGACCACAGTTGGCATTAGGACCGGTACGCGCCACATTTTCCTGATCGCCCGGAGCGGGCGTGTTATTGTTTTCCCAGCCATAGAATGTATGAGGCAATCCGAAATAATGCCCCAATTCATGCGTCAGCGTAGTGCTCGTCGGAGCAGAGCAACTGATAGCAATGGCTACTGCATCCCTTGGCGGGCTGTAATACCCGCAGGCGCCTGCCGGATCACTTACAAAATACACATTGACCGTATTGGCAACGTTATTTTGCGCCATCATGTTACTGCCATTGTAGTTATTATGTATATAGTAAGATGAATTGTTGATATACCTGACGGGCCATTTTACATTGAAATACATGTTAACCGGCGCGAACCGCGTATTCAATTCGCAAAGTACCTGAAACAGATGATCGTATGAATAATAGCCTGTACCATCGTCCCGTCCGACAAGATGGATCGTGAGCGGTATCGTATCTACATCAGCCGTGGTCTTGAAAGCTGCCGGAGGTAGTTGGTTAAACTCGTAAATGCGCTGCATTTCCTCTTCCGTAGTGATCGTACCGCATCCAAGCTGACTCAATTCAGCAGCCTGTTCCTGTGCCTGCACGTGGTAGGTAGCCGAGGCTACCAGCAATAATGCCGGGATAAACTTTTTCATAACCTTGCAATTAACGGAAAAACCGGGAAATAAACCCTTTCCCACGTATATTTTTGTAAATAAATAACATTTATCATCACCATAAATACTTGCCTGTAACAGGCATTCTCCGGCCGGGGCCAAAGGCTTTGGGAGAAATGCGGAGTATGGGACAGAACTGATTACGCTTGTATTCATTTTTATTTACCATTCCAAGCGTACGTATTACCAATGCCTCAGCATGGCCTTTCCGGATTATTTCTTCCGGGCCAAGCCGGCCTTCTATATATTCGTATAGCATGGGATCCAGCAATTCATAATCGGGCAGGCTGTCGCTGTCTTTTTGCCCTGGTTTCAGTTCGGCGCTGGGCGCTTTGATAAGAATATGCTTTGGTATGATCTCCGAATGGCTGTTGATATACCGGGCGAGCGCATACACCTGCATTTTATACAAATCGCCGATCACACTCAATCCCCCGGCCATATCTCCGTAAAGCGTTCCGTAGCCGGTGGCCAGTTCGCTTTTGTTGGAGGTATTCAGCAGTATAGCGCCAAACTTATTGCTCCACGCCATAGCCAGCGCCCCACGTATGCGCGACTGCAGGTTTTCTTCCGTCACATCCGCAGCCGTGTCTTTAAATACCGGATGCAGGGTGTTGAGGAATGCTTCAAAAATGTTGTCGATCTTCAGTATTTCGTATGGATTACCGAGGTTACGGGAAAGCTGTTCCGCATCGGCAATTGAATGGGCGGACGAATAGGGAGAGGGCAGCAGCAATGCCTGCACATTGGCCGGTCCTAATGCTTCACAAGCCAGCGCCAGCACCACCGCACTGTCTATACCACCTGAAGAAGCCACCACTGCTTTACGGAATCCCATTTTGCTAAAATAATCACGAATACCGGCAAGCAACGCGTGATGTATATCACTGATGCCGTGCTGCGGATCAAACCCGGCAGGTACGGGCCGGGCAGATGTAAGCAGCTTTGGGCGCATATTACCACTGATCTCCTGCCCCCTTTTAAACGACACCTCCTGCAGCGCTTCTTCAAAATAAGGGAGTTCTGCAACCTGTCTGCCATCACTATCTACGGCCATTGAACCGCCGTCAAAAACGATTTCGGTCTGTGCCCCGACGGTGTTACAGTATACCATCGGGATCCGGTATTTGGCAACATTGGCCAGGACGATGTTTTTCCTGTCTTCTGACTGCAAATAATCAAACGGAGAGGCGCTGAGGTTGATCATAATATCCGGCTGCTGCCTGATGAGCATGTCCATCGGGCATATCCGGTACAGGGGATTATCGCCGAGGTTCCAGATATCTTCGCATATGGTAACGGCCATCCTGATCCCCATGAAAGGAATCGTTTGCCAGGAATCGGCAGGTTCAAAATACCGGTACTCATCAAAAATATCGTATGTAGGCAGCAGGGTTTTGTGTACAACCGCTTTGACCTCCTGTTCATGCAGCAGATAAGCTGCATTAAATAAATCCTTGCCTTCCAGTCGCGGATTACGTGCCGGCGCACCTACCAATATTCCGATACCATCAGACTCCTTACAGATCCGGTCGATAGCATGAAGCGACCGCTCGATAAAATCATTAAACTCCAGAAAATCGCGTGGCGGGTAACCGCAAACCGCCAGTTCGGAGAAAACCACCAGGTCGCCACCCGCAGCTTTTGCATCCCGCACTGCAGTTAGTATCTTATCCGTATTGGCTTCAAAGTTGCCGGTATGGTAATTCTGTTGTGCAAGGAATATCTTCATAAGTACGCGCTGTCAGTACATTTTCAAAACTTGCCCCGGTGCAAATCAGGATTAGCTCATTCTCAGATTTTCAAAATTATCTAAAAGAACAAACCCACCCTTAACGCCAGATTATTTAGCCGCGTATTGCCGTCGGTAAAACTGCCATCATACCCCAATCCGAATTTATCCGGTCTCGTAGCATCAGGCAGAAAACCATTATTGAAAAACACACCGGTATAAAAAGACATTTTACCGCCGATCGCATATTCTACCCCTGCCCCTACATTCAGCTGCAGCATGGCCGGGGCCATTGTCAGCGAACCAACCAGCTTCTCTTTCTCTCCCGTCACTGTCTGCTCTGTATTGCCGGCATCCCGGTAAACGACTGTATAACTGGCTTTCTTGCCGATATTGATCCCCAACGACAATCCGATCTGGCCGAAAAAGCGTACCCGGCCGATCTCATCCGAACGCAGCTTCAGCCCGAACGGGATTTCGAGATATTGTGCGGTGTATACAAAATCCGTTTCACGCACCGTACGCGGGGCCGGTGTCGTATCGGTGTTCTCCGTCATGATCTTACCACCGGTAGTATTCAACTGAAAGCCGGTAGCGATACCATAATTTTCAGCAAAAAAATACTCGGCAGCTATACCCCAGCTATATCCCATCTTGCTGCCATTGCTTTTCACGGTAAACTGTCCGTCATCGCTTTTACCTGCGGTAGGGTGCATCCACGAAAGATTGGGGGCAATATAAGCGCCGAAACGTAACCGTGATGTTCCTGTACCTTCATAATCATCCTGCGCGGCAACCGGAATAGTTGCGATCAGCAGGCAAAGCATGTAAAAAAGTGTGTGTTTCATAAGATGTAGTGAAGTGTTGAATCGTTGAAATATTGAATCGCCGGGCATATTAATTCTGATACAAGGTTTTTCCTGATCTTCAGAACAACATACTCATTACTTTTGCAAACAAAAATAAAGCCTAATTTCATGTTACGCACTTTTTTAAAAGAAACTATCGATTACATGAAAATTTGTCAATATATCCTACTTCTTGCGCTATTAGGTTGCGGAGGCGGGACCGATTCCTCCCGGATACCGGATATACCGGTAACACTGCAAACGCACCGGCTCGACCGCGATATTGCCGGCATCGACACGACCCGCCTTCAGGAAGGCGTGAAAAACATTCTGGATCAGTATCCGGACTTTCTCCCTTTTTATGTAGCACGCTTACTGCCTTTCGCAGTAGACAACCCTGAGATGGACGGCCTGCAGCATATGGAGCAGGCTATCGGATATTTGCTTACGGATAAAGACTACAGAGGTGTGTTTGATACCGCGCTCCGGCATTTCCCGGATGTGGGGGGCATCAACAAACAACTGGAACAAGGCTTTAAATATCTGAAGCATCATTTCCCGGATTATGAAATACCCGAAGTCATTTATTTCGTTTCGGGGCTCAACAACTGGACTGCTATTACCTACGAAGATCAGCGGAAATTTCTCGGTATCGGGCTGGATATGTTTTTCGGCGCTTCCTATCCACATTACGCATCAGTGGGCGTCCCTCATTATATGACACAGCGGCTGCTGCCCGCTTCTATACCCGTACATGCTTTCCGGGCTGTGTACGAAGAGATGTACCCATTCCAGGCAGAAGGGCAAAACCTGCTGGACATGATGATCCAGCGAGGGAAAGCGCAGTATTTCCTGGATAAGGTATTACCCTTTATGCCGGACACCCTCCTTTTGGGATATACAAAGGCTCAACTGGACTGGTGCGAAGCAAATGAAGCGATGGTCTATAATTTCTTTATACGCGAAAACCTGCTGTATGAAACCAACTGGCAGAAGATCCTGCGCTATGTAAATGACGGCCCTACCAGTACAGGCATGCCGGGCGAAAGCCCCGGTAATATAGGGAGCTGGCTGGGGTTACAGATCGTGAAAGCATACATGAAACGCAATCCGGAATTGTCGCTGCCGGAATTGATGGCAACGAACGAAGCACAGAAGATGCTGCAGGAGGCACGGTATAAGCCGAGATAAAAAAGGGCAGACTTACAACCACCCCAATTCCAGCCTCGCCTCATCGCTCATCATCTCCTTGTTCCAGGGCGGATCGAAGGTCAGATGGATATGAACATCCTCCACACCTTCCACAGCGCGGACCTTGGTTTCTGCATCGAAGATAATCTCCCCTGCAACGGGACACGCAGGCGCGGTGAGGGTCATGGTAACGTTCACCTTATTACCCTCCTTTATCTGTATCTCGTACACCAATCCCAGATCAACGACGTTTACCGGAATTTCCGGATCATAAACATTACGTAATGCATCTTCAACTTTATCTCTCAGCATAATGATATATTTATGTGGGGGTACCACTGTTCTCCTGTACGTGCAAAGCCAAGGCATAAGCCTTGATCTGCTTCAACATAGACAGCAGTCCGTTGGAACGTGTGGGAGACAAATGACTGGTCAGTCCGATCGCCTCAACAAAATAGATTTCCGCATCCATGATCTCACGTGGTGTATGACCGGAAAGCACCCTGATCACCATGCTGATAAGGCCTTTGGTAATAATGGCATCACTGTCGGCAGTAAACCGGACGAGTCCGTTCTTATAGGCGGCATGCAGCCATACCCGCGACTGACAGCCGCGTATCAGATAATCATCTGTTTTGTATTGCTCATCAATTAACGGCAGCTCTTTACCCAACTGGACAATATATTCATACTTGTCCATCCAGTCGGAAAATACCGAAAAATCATCAATGATCTCATCCTGTTTTTCCTGAATCTTCATACTACTATCTTTAGCGCAGCACTGCTATCGCTTTCTTCAGCCCGGCGGCCAGCATATCTATTTCATCCTTTGTATTATAAAATGCAAATGATGCACGTACGGTTCCGGGGATACCAAAGAAATCCATAACAGGCTGGGTGCAGTGATGCCCCGTGCGTACTGCTATCCCTTGTTTGTCGAGTAACTCTCCTGTATCGAACGGATGCATTCCTTCAAGGAGGAAAGAAACTGCCCCGGAGCGGTCGGGCGCTTCGCCAACAAATCGCAGACCGTCAAACCCTGCCAGTGTGCTGATCGCATATTGCAGCAGTTCGTGTTCGGCATGCTGTATCGTCGCCAGGCCAATACCCATTACATAATCCAGCGCAGCAGCAAGGCCGATGGCTCCGGCCATGTCCGGAGTACCCGCTTCAAATTTATAAGGCAACTCGTTATAAACCGTTTTTTCAAACGTCACTGTCTTGATCATATCTCCCCCGCCCTGCCAGGGAGGCATACTGTCGAGGTATTTTTCTTTACCGTACAGTACTCCGATACCGGTCGGGCCATATATCTTGTGCCCGGAAAAGGCCAGGAAATCCACATCCAGTTCCTGCACATCAACGGGCATATGCTGTACAGCCTGTGCAGCGTCAAGCAATACCGGTATATGCTGCGCATGTGCCTGTGCAATGATTTCCCGGATCGGGTTAACGGTGCCCAACGAGTTGGATACATATGTAATCGCAAGCAGCTTCACCGTGTCATCGAGCAGTTCCGGCAGTCGTTCCAGTTGCAGTACACCGTTATGATCCATCGGGATCACTCTGAGGGTAGCTCCTTTTTCTTCGCACACCATTTGCCAGGGCACAATATTGGAGTGATGTTCCATCGCTGAGATCACGATGCTGTCTCCCTGCTGCAAGCGGCTCTTACCAAACGTGGCCGCAACCAGGTTGATGCTTTCTGTTGTGCCCCTGGTAAAAATAATTTCGTGTGTATGCTGTGCGTTGAGGTAGGCCGCCACTGTTTTCCTTGCAGCTTCGTAAGCTTCGGTAGCCTCCTGACTAAGATAGTGCACGCCCCGGTGCACGTTGCTGTTGTACCTCCGGTAATAATCCTCCATCGATTGCAGCACCTGCAGCGGCTTCTGTGTCGTGGCCGCATTATCCAGGTACACCAGTTTCCGCCCGTATACTGTTGTATCGAGTAGGGGAAAATCCTTCCGTATTTCGTTTGTCTGCAACTGCTGCGCCATAAAAGATCAAATTAATGTGCCAATTTGCTGATTAGCTAATGAATTTTGTCATAACACAAATATCAGCTAATCGGCGAATTAGCACATCAGCTAATTAAAACCATCATCATTAGCCTGCTACTGCCGCAGTCATGCTGTTATGAATCAGTTGCTGCATATACACCTTTACCGGCTCATCTTCTATCTTATCAGTAATATCATATGCAAAGGCTTCAACGAGAAGGTTCCGGGCGGCCTCTTCATCGATACCGCGCGAACGCAGATAGAATAATGATTCAGGATTAAACTGGCCGATCGTACATCCGTGGCTGCACTTCACATCATCTGCATAGATCTCAAGCTGCGGCTTGGCATATACGCGCGCATGGTCGCTCAGAAGCAGGTTATTATTTTGCTGATAGGCATTGGTTTGCTGCGCTTCCTGAGACACCAGTACTTTCCCGTTGAATACCGCTTTGCCGTTGCCTGTGATCACCCCTTTATACAATTCATTGCTCTGACAGGAAGGATGCTGGTGAGCGATAGCAGTATGGTTATCTGTGAGCTGATCATCACCTACCAGGTAAAGACCGTACAAATGGGTTTCCGTAGCTGTATCATCCAGAGACATCTCCAGGTTGTTCCGGATCAGGTCTGCCCCCGGCATGCTGAAGGTAAAATTATCGTAACGGCTGCCGCGCAGCTGCGATACCCTGCTGTGATGCAGCCAGCGCTCACCTGGCTCGTTCTGCTGCAGGTTATAGTGCGTCAGACGCGCTTCTTCCTTAACTGCAATACGGGACACGGAGTTAGCCAGTGACAATGTACCATGATCTTTTATCACTACCGACTGCTCTATCACTGTAGCTTGTGCATGGCGGTTGATAACCCATAAATGTCTCGGCTGGAAAAACACATTGCCGGTTGCGCCGTATATATGCAATATCCGTACCGGCTTGTCCAATACTGCCCCCTGCTTCACATTCAAAAAACAGCCGTCTGCAAACAGTGCAGTATTCAATGCCAGCAGAGCGTCGCTCCCGGTATAGGTGCTTTCATGAAGATATTCACCAAACATTCCTGAAGTTACTGCATTGCCGATTGATTGTACGGTCGCCTGGTTTTCATCCGGCAACACGGACAGATCCAAACGGATGGCGCTGTTCACCAACACCAGTTGATATGCCTCCAGGCCGGGTATTGCCGTATCTGCAACAGCCTGGCGGATACTGTCTTCATCCGGCAGCATTCTTTCCAGAGAAAAATGCGTGTCCGTGTATGGTGTAAGACTGGTAAATCGCCAATCTTCATTTTTTCCTGTGGGGAATCCCTTTTCCCGGAACCGGGCCAGCGCATTGCTGCGCAGACGCGACATCACCTCCGGCTCTTCTCCTGAAGATATCGCCGTGGGTGATTCCAGAAGCTGGTTGTATAATGATATGGTTTCCTGTAACGTCATGATGTTTCTAATGCTCCGGTGTGTAATAATTCTTTCAGCCAGTCGTAACCTTTTTCTTCCAGCTCCATCGCCAGGGTTTTATCTCCCGAGCGTACGATCCGGCCATCATAAAGCACATGCACATAATCGGGTACAATATGGTTCAGCAACCGCTGATAGTGGGTAATCATAATAAATGCATTCTCATTACTGCGGAGCTTGTTCACACCATCGGAAACGATACGGAGTGCATCAATATCCAGTCCCGAATCCGTTTCGTCGAGTATGGAAAGCTTGGGCTCCAGCATAGCGAGCTGGAATATTTCATTCCGTTTTTTCTCTCCACCTGAGAAGCCTTCATTGAGAGACCGGTTGGCCATCTTGGCTTCAAAAGCAACCAGCTCCTGCTTTTCTTTGGTAAGCTTCAGAAATTCTTTGGCTGATAAGGGAGGCAGACCGCGGTATTCACGCACGCCGGCAAGAGCGGTTTTAAGGAAGTTAATATTCGAGACGCCCGGTATCTCCACGGGATATTGGAATGCAAGGAATACACCTTCCCTGGCCCGGTCTTCAGGCTTCATTTCCAGCAGGTTCTTTCCGTCCAGCCACACTTCCCCTTCCGTTACCTCATAATTATCACGGCCGGCCAGTACGGAAGCCAGGGAGCTTTTTCCCGACCCGTTGGGGCCCATGATAGCATGTACTTCACCGGCACGTACCTGCAGATCTATTCCTTTCAGTATCTCTTTCCCATTGACAGACGCGTGCAGATTCTTTATTGTCAGCATACTTTGTTTTGTGTTTATAATAATAGTCGTATAAAATAGTTATCGCTATCCCACACTGCCTTCCAGTGTAAGCGCTAATAGCTTTTGTGCTTCCACAGCAAATTCCATCGGCAACTGATTGAGGACTTCGCGGGCATAGCCGTTGACGATCAGCGCCACGGCTTTCTCCGTATCAATACCACGCTGGTTGAGATAGAATATCTGGTCTTCGCCGATGCGTGAGGTAGTCGCTTCGTGCTCTATGGTAGCTGTATTGTTTCTCGATTCAATATAGGGGAATGTATGAGCCCCGCAGTGGTTCCCGATCAGCAGGGAATCACACTGCGTAAAATTGCGCGCATGGTTGGCACGGTTACCTACCTGTACCAGTCCGCGGTAATTATTATCACTTTCCCCGGCAGAGATACCTTTGGATATAATACGGCTTTTGGTATGCGCGCCTATGTGGTGCATTTTCGTACCGGTATCGGCAATCTGCTTCCCCTTGGTTACGGCCACCGAATAAAATTCCCCGGATGAATGCTCTCCGATCAGCAGTACGCTCGGGTACTTCCAGGTAATGGCTGAACCTGTTTCCACCTGCGTCCACGATATACGCGAACGCTCACCACGGCAGACCCCTCTTTTAGTGACAAAATTATAAATACCTCCCTTCCCGTCCTTATCACCGGGGTACCAGTTCTGTACGGTAGAATATTTGATCTCCGCATCCTTCAGCGCAATCAGCTCCACAACGGCAGCATGAAGCTGGTTCTCATCACGCTTCGGAGCAGTGCACCCTTCGAGGTAACTTACATAACTGCCTTCATCGGCAATAATCAGTGTACGCTCAAATTGGCCGGTGTTGGCCGCATTGATCCTGAAGTATGTAGACAGCTCCATCGGGCAGCGCACACCCTTGGGGATATAAACAAAAGATCCGTCGGTGAACACAGCGGTATTCAGTGCGGCAAACAGATTATCGGAATGAGGCACTACAGTACCAAGATATTTCCGTACCAGCTCCGGGTGCTCCTGTATGGCTTCGCTGATGGAGCAAAAAATAATACCCAGCTTATTCAGGTGCTCTTTATAAGTCGTAGCTACCGAAACACTGTCAAAAACAGCATCCACCGCCACGCCAGAGAGCGCTTTCTGCTCGGATATGGGGATACCCAGCTTTTCGAATGTCCGCAGCAGCTCGGGGTCTACTTCATCGAGACTGTTATATTTTGCCTGTTGTTTCGGAGCGGCATAATAGGAAATACCCTGATAATCAATTTCCGGGAAGGTAAAATTCTGCCATTCAGGCTGCTCCATTTCCAGGAATGCTTTATACCCCTTCATGCGCCAATCGAGTAGCCAGCCTGGTTCATTTTTCTTTTTTGATATAAACCTGATGGTATCTTCATGCAGCCCCGGCGGGGCAATCTCCATATCAATATCCGTTACGAAACCAAACTCGTACTCACTGTTGGCCAACGCTTCAAGCATCTTGTTTTCAGTTTCCATTTTGCAAAGCTACGTCATGAAATCTTATCATCCCTGCCAAGGCAATCATTAGTTTCCATACACCTATATTAGCACTCTATTTACCAGGGAGATATGGCATAAAAGATTGGCCGGGAACAGGGCAATATCAACTTTTTGCCGTACCTTTATAGGATACATCATCCGCAGTCAGTTGTTTGCTTTTCCTGTCAAGAACAACAAGCAGAGCAATCCCTATATAGAACAGCGCCCCAACTTTATGTGTTTCAATAAGTTCTGAAAAGAAATTATTAATAAACCCGGCCGCAAACATCATCACAATCCCGAGCGTTGCATATTCATAAAACCGGTCGCGTCCTTTAAAGCGGTGATAAATTTTTTGCGCCTGCGCAAACACAACCATAACCAGGGTCGCATAGAGGATCATCGCCGGCCACCCTTGCTCTACCAGCATGAGCAGAAAGTAGTTATGTGTCGTTGAGCGCTCCACATTCCGGCTCACGTAAGTACGGAAAGACGATACCGCATGCGGCTTGTAATAATGGTAAAATGAATTGGGGCCATATCCTGTCACAGGCTCTTCTTTACTCATCCTTACGGCTGCAATCCAGCGATAAAGACGTTCCATGGACGACATATCCTGCCCGCGGAACGTAGCCAGCATATGCGAGGTAAAGTTACCATGCATATAAGTGCGTTCGTAATTGGGCCGGAAATCAATATACCTGTTATTGTTAACCATATATCCAATCACAAGTATCAGTAGTGCAAAAAATGCAGGCATTATAAGGTTGGCCAGACGCATCCGGATCGCAATACCGACACATGCCGCAAACACAACAGCTACCATAGCCGCACGTGCATAGGTCAGGTAAATGACCGGCAGAAAAAACAGGATAGCCAGCAGTATCAGAAAACGCATCCATGGTTTTTTACCCTTGGTCAATGGATAAACCATGCACAGCAACGGAAAGAACATGGAGATCACAGTAGAATACTCCACATGATTATAGTAGATAGGGCTTATGGCCTTTTCCACCTTCCTGAAATTGAAGCTGTACTGGTAATGGCGGAAGAGGATCACCAGCATTGTGATGACCAAAGGGATCAGGAATATCCGGAATGCCAGCTTAAAATCCTTTTTCTCTGAAAACACCAGTATCGGGAAAATAAAAAACGAAGCAAGAAACCATGTTTTGGCTGCCAGAAACTTTGTACTGATCAGTGGCTCCCGGGTATAGATCACAGCAACAATAAGCCAGAGATATTGCAGCACGATGACCAGCACGATCGGATTCCGCCACCACCATTCCGGCAACAGGCGGGGATTAGCGGCCAACATCACGATAAACAGCCCCAGGAACATCCACATCATCGGTTCATCGGGAGCTGAAGTGGAAAGTGTGGCGTTGTAAAATTCAAGATGAATAGAAACAGGGATTGAGAACAGCAGGATCCAATATGCCAGCTTCCAGTTGAGCGTTATCAGCACCATGTACATCATAACAAATGGTACCGCCAGCAGCAGGTGCTGACCCGTCGCCGCGAAAAGCAGCGTACTAAGCAATGCTACGGCGAGACCCGCCGGCAGCAACCACCTATGATATGGAAGAAACATCTGCATTTCAGCGTTTCACGGCAATCAAAGCCCTGAAATAAGCATTGAGCAATACAACGATTATGCTTACAAAAAGACCGGTAAGCGCACAGGCTATTACCGTTAATACCATATTTAATCCCGTGGGCTTTACTGGCGGAGTGGCCGGTGTGATCACCTGTACAAACGAAAGTTCATCCGGGCCTGTACCTGTCGAGAATTCATTCATTAAAGAAATATACCCGGATCTATCCATTACCCACTGATCTTTTACAGAAGAAATATTTTGTATCTCTTCCACACCGCGCCCAAACTGCTTGTGGCCGTTGCTTTTCAGACTACCCACAATGGTATTTGTACGTGTAGGATTCACAATATCGTATATCTGGTATTCTTCGCGGAGCGTTATCAAAGAATCCGTAAGCAAAGAAATCATGCTGTCTGCTTCTCTTACCTTATCCTGCAGGGCGTAATACATATGCCCCTTGATGGAAAGATAAAAGTTACGGTACTCCTGTTCAATAACTTTAACAGATTCATTCACTACATCTGCCGCTGTTTCAGGATCGTGATCCGTAAACATCACTTCCACATTTTTATACTCCGTACGGATTACTCTAAAATGTTTCTTCCAAAGGTTACCAAGCGCCAATCCATCCTTTTTGTTATCGGGATTGAGGTTATAATGCTGAAACAGATTCGTCTTTTCTACAACTTTGTTTCTCACCTGGTCAGAAAATGCGATAGCCATAACCCGGTCTATATCATCTTCTCCGGCAAAATAATCGATATACCGGTCGGTGTTTGTGCGGAAGAAATAATTACGATCTGCATACAAGGGATTCGCCACAACCACCTCTGATTTTGCCTTATATTTATCCTTCTGGATCAGGTAGCCGACAGCACCTAATGCTGCAGCCGATAACGTAATCCAAAGAAGCAAGCGACGTCGTTGATACAGGACTTGTGCTATATCAACCAGATCAAATCGGGGGGTCATGCAGTAATGATGTTTAAATTAATAACAAGATTTTTACTCCGGCGAAAATAACAAGATTTTGTACATTAACGATATAACCGGGATTTTATTATCCGGTCAGACACTCTCACCGGCCTGCATTTTTTCAGCATTTTCAGCAAGTTGCAGGGCATCCAGCATTTCCTGGATATTCCCGTGCATAAAATCGTCGAGGTTATACAACGTCATATTGATCCGGTGGTCGGTAACACGCCCCTGTGGATAATTGTATGTGCGGATTTTCGCCGAACGGTCACCGGTGCTTACCAGGCTTTTCCTTCTGCCGGCAATCTCTTCTTCATGTTTGCGCACTTGCTCCTCATACAGACGCGTGCGCATCATCTGGGTTGCCTTTTCACGGTTGCCCAGCTGGGTGCGTTCCGTCTGGCAGGTGATGACCGTGCCTGTAGGTATATGCGTAAGGATCACTTTCGTTTCCACCTTATTGACATTCTGTCCGCCTGCGCCACCGCTCCTGGCGGTTTCCATCTTCAGGTCGCTCTCCTTCAGCTCAAAGTCCACCTCTTCCGCTTCGGGCATTACCGCAACGGTAGCGGCCGATGTATGTATCCTTCCGCTCGCCTCTGTTGCAGGCACACGCTGTACACGGTGCACACCGCTTTCAAATTTCAGCGTGCCGTACACATCATCTCCCTGCACTTCGAGCAAGACTTCTTTATATCCTCCTACGGTTCCTTCCGTTTCGCTGACCAGCGCTACCTTCCAGCCTCTGCGCTCGCAATAGCGCAGGTACAGACGCAGCAGGTCTCCGGCAAAGATGCTGGCCTCGTCTCCTCCCGTACCGGCCCGGATCTCAAGCACTGCATTTTTTTCGTCCTGCGGATCTTTGGGTACCAACAGCCGGCGGACTTCCGCTTCCAGTTCTTCTTTCAGGGCTTCCTGCTCGTCCATCTCGGACTTTGCCAGTTCGCGCAATTCCACGTCGCTTTCCGAAGCAAGCACCTCACGGCTGAAAGCAATATTGTCTATACATTTCCGGTAACGCATGTACGCTCTGACAATCTCTTCCAGCTTACGGTATTCACGGCTTACCTGTGCATATTTTTTATTGTCACTTACAATTTCAGGGTTGGTCAACGCGATGCCAAGGTCATCGAACCGCGCTTTGATGGCTTCCAGTTTTTCAAGAATAGGGCTCATACTATAATGTCCGCTAAGAATTGTTCAAAAGAATTAAATACTCTGGCAAGGCGATGGGGTGCATACAGATAACAAAAGCGTTGAAGGATAGGCGGATACTGTAGAGACGCGATTTATCGCGTCTCCCCCGTGCAATAGTAGAGACGCGATTTATCGCGTCTCTACGCAAGAACCGGTACGACATAGAATGCCATTGGTCAATGATTTCGGCCAGATCGTGAGGGTTCGTGATGACACCGTTCTTCGATGTAAGGCTATCAATCATGCAAAAGAAAGCTGTTTAGAGCGTACGTTTTACTTCTACTTCTTCGTACCCTTCTATAATGTCACCGACACGTATATCGTTGTAGTTCTTCACAGACAAACCGCATTCATAACCTGCATTGACTTCCTTCACATCGTCTTTAAAGCGTTTGAGGGAGGCCAGTTCGCCGGCAGTATAGATCACGATACCGTCCCGGACAATATTCAATTTGGTGTTACGAGCCATCTTGCCATCCAGCACATAACATCCGGCAATGGTACCTGTACCGCTGATCTTGAATATCTCCCGTACTTCGATATTGGCAACCGTTTTCTTTTCCACTTTGGGTTCCAGCAGACCTTCCATAGCGCTCTTGATCTCTTCTATCGCATCGTAAATGATGGAGTAGGTACGGATCTCGATATTCTCCTGATCAGCCAGTTTCGCTGCCTGCGAAGACGGACGTACCTGGAAGCCGAGGATGATCGCATCGGATGCAGTGGCGAGTAGCACATCGCTTTCCGTAATCTGCCCGACGCCTTTATGCACGACATTCACAGCTACTTCTTCTGTAGAGAGTTTCTGCAGCGAATCGCTCAATGCTTCCACCGATCCGTCGAAATCACCTTTAATGATAACGCCCAACTCCTTAAAGTTACCCAATGCAAGGCGGCGGCCTATTTCGTCAAGGGTAATGTGCTTGCGTGCACGGATACCTTGTTCGCGCATAATCTGGGCACGGTGCGTAGCAATTGTTTTCGCTTCGTTTTCGTCTTCGTAAACCTTGAATTTTTCACCTGCCTGCGGAGCGCCGTTCAGACCGAGTATCTGCACCGGTGCAGATGGCCCGGCAGAGGTGACCCGCTGGCCGCGCTCGTTGAACATAGCCTTCACCTTTCCATAATGCTGACCGCATACCACCATATCTCCCTGTTCCAGGGTACCGTTCTGTATCAATACTGTTGCCTGATAGCCCCTGCCTTTATCCAGTGAAGCTTCAATGACGCTTCCGCCTGCATAGCGGTCCGGGTTGGCTTTCAGTTCAAGCAGTTCTGCCTCAAGCCCGATCTTTTCGAGCAACAGGTCGATATTCAGTCCTTTTTTGGCTGATATCTCCTGGCTCTGGTATTTACCACCCCAGTCTTCCACCAGGATGTTCATAGCCGAGAGCTGCTCTTTGATCTTTTCCGGGTTGGCTCCTTCCTTATCTATCTTGTTTAGCGCGAAGATCATCGGCAATCCCGCAGCCTGTGCATGCGATATTGCCTCTTTTGTCTGAGGCATGATGGCGTCATCCGCCGCAACCACAATTACAGCTACGTCGGCTACCTTGGCGCCCCGTGCACGCATTGCGGTAAACGCCTCGTGACCCGGCGTATCCAGGAATGTGATACGTTTCCCGGAAGCAGTCTGTACCTGATAAGCGCCGATGTGCTGTGTAATACCTCCTGCTTCGCCTACCACCACGTTCGCGTTGCGGATATAATCGAGCAGTGAAGTTTTCCCGTGATCCACGTGCCCCATGATCGTAACGATAGGCGCACGCGGTACCAGATCCGCTTCCTCATCTGCGGCGTCATCATCTTCCATATCCGACTCCTGCTGCAGGTTGATGAATTCCACATCATAACCAAACTCGCTGGATACCAGCTCTATCACTTCCGCATCAAGACGCTGGTTAATTGACACCATGATACCAAGGCTCATACACTTGCTGATGACGTCTGTGAAATTAACGTTCAGCAGGCTGGCCAGCTCACTTACGGAAATAAACTCCGTAACCTGGATCAGCTTATCCTGATCTGCCTGTTCGGCTGCCGCGCGTTTCTCTGCCATTTCCTCACGCTTGTTGCGGCGATACCTGGCTTTGAGATTTTTATTACGGGAACCGCCGCCGGCCAGCTTGGCCTGTGTTTCCTGTATCTTCTTCTGTATTTCTTTTGTATCGATTTCCTGCTGTGCCGGGCGGTCATTACGTCCCCCACGAACACCTCCTCCACTTCCAGCTCCTGCCGGGCGGCGATCATGTCCTCCGCGCTGGCCAACGCCGCCACGAGCGCCTCCGGGTTGATCGGGACGGAATGTTTCCGGCTTTTTCTGGACCGGGATCCGTTTCCGGCTGCGTTTTTCTTTATTACTATCATCTTTACCGGCTCCTGGCGGCGGTGTAACGGGCAATTCGATCTTACCAATGATCTTTGGCCCTTCCAAACGGGGGGCTTTCATTTCGATATGTCCGGGCGGAGCATCCTGATTCTGTGCAGCAGACGCTGCCGGCTTTTCCGCCGGGATAGACCGGGGCTGCACCGGCGTTTCGGGTGCAGACTCCTTAACCGGTGGTTCTTCCGCCGGCGCCGGCGGGGTATCCGGAATAATAGGAGCTTCCGCAGCAGGCTGTTCTGCCGGCTTTGGCGGTTCTTCTTTTTTCGTCGTTTTCTTTTTCACTGCCGCACCGGCTTTTTTCGGCCGGGACGAAAGGTTGATCTCATCGAGATTGATCTTACCGAGTATGTTTGGCCCCTCAAGACGGCCTGCCTTCGCCGGTGGCGGGGTAGCAACAGTCGCATCTTCCGCATCTTCAGATTGTACCTCTGGCTCAGCGGGCTTTTCTTCAGGCTCGGCCGGTGGCGCTTCAACAGGCGGTGGGGTAACGGATGCTGGCGCAGGGTCTTTTTTCTTCTCTGGTACGGGTACGGGAGGAGGTGCAGGCTCTGCTGCCTCTTCTTCCTTCTGATCACGCACAGTGATATCCAGCTCTTCTTTCGACTTTTTCAGGTTATCCAGCAAAGGCCCCTTGGGTAAAGCAATTTCATCGCTTTTACGCTTGGCCAGTTTATCCTGGGCAAATTCAGCCTGCAACGCATCATACATCTCTTCCGTAAGCTTGGTATTGGGATTACTTGCGTTAATCTCAAACCCCTTACCGGTAAGAAACTCCAGAAGCGTTTCCTTGCCAATGTTAAACTCTTTGGCTGCGGCCAGTAATCTTGGTGTTTTGGTTGCTGTTGCCATTCTAAACTTTAGTCAAAAAAAATAGCCTGGATACGTTGTATCAGCCCTATTCTCCAAACTGCAAACCTACGTTTTTTCGTTGAGAAAAGGGGCGTTACACGTAATCTGCCCTATATCTTGTTCCGCATTCTTCAGTTCCTGCATACACGGTTATCCGTATTATGCAGGACCCGTATATCAGTTTGCGGCGCCGGCTTCTTCTTCCTCTTCGCTGTCAAACTCAGCCTGGAGGATCCGATGCACGTCTTCAATTGTTTCCCGTTCCAGATCCGTACGACGCTCCAGCTCATCTACAGACAATTCGAGCACACTCAACGCCGTATCGCACCCGATACGCTTGAATTCATCAATAATCCAGTTTTCAATTTCATCGCTGAATTCATCCAGATCAATATCATACTCTTCACCTGCTTCATCCTGCACATCACGGTACACATCAATGCTGAAGCCCGTAAGATCCTGAGCCAGCTTGATGTTTACTCCTTTCTTGCCGATCGCCAGCGACACCTGGTCAGGCTCAAGGAATACCGAAACATGATTACTCTCCGTATTCAGATCCATCCTGTTGATCCGCGCCGGTGTAAGCGAGCGTTGTATCAGCAGCTGGATGTTGTTGGTAAAATTGATGATGTCTATATTCTCATTCCGCAATTCACGCACGATACCGTGAATACGGCTTCCTTTCATACCTACACAGGCGCCTACCGGGTCAATCCGGTCATCATAGCTTTCTACAGCCACTTTGGCTCGCTCTCCGGGCTCGCGTACAATCTTGCGTACCACAATAAGGCCGTCCATAATCTCCGGCACTTCTATTTCCAGCAGCTTCTCAAGGAAGGATGGATGGGTACGGCTCAGGATGATGATCGGCGTATTGTTGCGCATCTCCACCTTTTTTACAACGGCACGCACCGCCTCGCCTTTCTTGAAAAAATCAGACGGTATCTGCTCCGACTTGGGCATGATCAGCTCATTCCCCTCATCATCCAGCAGCAGCATCTCCTTTTTCCATATCTGGTATACTTCACCGGTAATGATATCGCCAACGCGATCTGCATATTTTTTCAGCAGATTGTTCTTCTTCAGGTCACCGATACGGGCAGCCAGCGTCTGCTTGGCGGCCAGGATGGCGCGACGGCCGAAGTCCGTAACATTTACTTCCTCGTATACCTCTTCACCGATATTATAATCCGGCTCTATTTTTATGGCATCGGAATAAGTAATCTGCTTATTATCGTCCTCCACTACTCCGTCTTCTACGATCTCCCGCCTCCGAAAGATCTCAAGATCGCCTGTCTGATCATTCACAATTACGTCGAAGTTCTCGTCGTCACCATATTTTTTACGCAGCAGGGTCTTGAACACGTCTTCAATTACCTTCATCAGGGTAGGCCTGTCTATATTTTCGGCTTCTTTAAACTCCTGGAATGATTCGATAAGATTAATACTTGACATGGTCTTTCATATTTATTGGTCTTTACTTAAATTTTTAAAAAACAACCTGAACAATTGATTTTCTGATATGTGCAAAAGGTATTTCCATAATAATGGCCTCTTTTTTACCGGATTGTTTCACTTCCAGCGTGATCGCATCTTCAGCTACTGCTTTCAGTATACCCAGCAGTTCCTGCCCTTCTTCCGTTGTCACCAACAATGTGCGGCCTGTGTTTTTGCGGTACTGCCGGATGCCGGCAAGGGGTTCATCTATTCCCGGGCTGGATACCTCAAGTGAAAAATCACCCTCGGGAAATAATCCGGAGGCTTCAATTAACCCCCGCAATTTCCGGTTTACACCAGCGCTTTTTTCTATAGAAAGCCCGTTGTCTGCATCAAGATATATTTTAACATTGTTTACAGGAGTTATGTGTATACCCGTAATAAACATGTCTGTACCTTCCAGCAAAGGCACTACCATATCTTTTATTTTTTCCAATACTTCTGTCATGGATAAAAAACAAGGGGACAACATGTCCCCTTCATTTAAATTTTACCGGGACAAAGGTACAATATTTTTTTATAAAAATACTTCACTTCAGACTTAATTAGCTAATATGCCGATCAGCTAATGTACTGATGCCCCCTCACGACAAGCATTAGCTAATCAGCTCATTGACTAATTGGCTCATCAAATACCTATCTTTGGCATCATATTTTATCTGGCAATAACGACAAAATATACCATCGTGAAACACAACATAATCCTCCTGATACTGCTGATAGCCGGTACTGCATTATTACCCTCCTGCGTGGCAAAGAAAAAATACCTGGCAGCACAAGACCGTATATCCGGCCTGCAGACAGACAGCTTAAGGCACGTACAGCAGATCCAGGAACTGGACGGCCGCGTTAGCAAAATGCAGGAAGAAAACAGGTTTACCAACAGTCAGCTGAACAAAAGCCAGGAAGCGCTGGCCACACAAAGAGAACGATTGGAGCAGCTTCAGCGCCTGATCGAGCAGCAGCAGCAAAACACGGAAGCATTACGTAAAAAAATCGCCGATGCACTCGTGAATTTCAGCGCCAGCCAGCTTACGGTCTCCATGAAAAACGGGAAGGTATATGTAAGTATGCAGGAAAGCCTGCTCTTCCCTTCCGGCAGTGCAGAAGTCAATAGCAAAGGTAAAGAGGCGCTGGCGACCCTGTCCGGCGTGCTCAACCAGAATCCGGACATCAATGTGGAAGTGGAAGGCCATACCGATTCTGTTCCCATATCCATCAAATTCCAGGACAACTGGGCGCTGAGCGTGGCACGCTCTACGGCCATTGCACGGATCATGATCAAGGAGTATAACGTAAACCCGACCCGGATCACAGCCACAGGCCGCGGAGAATTTGATCCGGTAGACACCAACGAAACGCCTGAAGGACGCCAGCGTAACCGCCGCACAGAGATCATCCTCGAGCCTAAGCTGGATGAACTGATGCAGCTTATCGGCGGGTGAGTTACCGTCCTTTGTAATACAAATACCCCGACATGAAGATTGCATATATAGGCGCCGCCCACCCGTTGCGCGGCGGCCTGGCCACTTTTAACGAACGGCTTGCTTCCGTGCTCAACGCCCAGGGTCATGAGGTAACGATCTATTCGTTTTCACTTCAGTATCCTTCTTTCCTCTTCCCGGGAAAAACACAATATACTACCGAACCCGCGCCACCGGGACTGAAGATCCGTAGCATCATCAATTCTGTGAATCCGCTCAACTGGCTGCGGGTAGGGCGCATGATCAGCAGGGAAAAGCCGGACCTGGTAATTATAAAATACTGGCTTCCTTTTATGGGACCCTGCTTCGGCACGATCCTGAGGCAGATCAAACGAAATGGTGCTACACGCATAGTTTGCATACTCGATAACGTAATACCGCACGAACGCCGCCCCGGAGATGTGCCCTTCACCCGGTATTTTCTGAAACCGGTCGATGCGTTCATTGCCATGAGCCGCGAGGTGCTTCGTGAATTGCAGACGTTTACTTCAAAACCCGCTGCCTACACGCCGCATCCGGTGTATGATAATTTCGGTGAGCCGGTGTCCAAAGAAGATGCCCGGCGCTACCTGAATCTGCCTGCGGATAAAAAACATATCCTGTTCTTCGGCTTTATCCGGAAATACAAAGGACTTGATATACTCCTCGAAGCCATGCACGATCCCCGCATCCGGGCAGCCGGCATTCATCTCGTAGTAGCAGGCGAGTACTACGGCGATCAGTCATACTATGAGGATATCATAAAGCAATATCAGCTACACGACCGGGTACATCTGTTTACCGATTTCATACCTAATGATGCCGTACGTTATTATTTCTCAGCCACCGATCTGGTAGTATTGCCTTATCGTACTGCTACACAAAGCGGCATCACCCAGGTAGCATATCATTTCGAAAAGCCGATGGTCGTCAGCGATGTGGGCGGACTTGCAGAAGGCGTACCCGATGGTAAAGTCGGATTTGTATGTCACCCCGATGCCACATCGGTCGCAGATGCCATTCTTCGCTTTTACGAACCAGACTCCCTGCCTCAATTCCGGGAGCATATCAGGGAAGAAAAGAAAAAATATTCCTGGGAAACTTTTGTGTCGGTAATGATGAAAGTAATCTCATCACCCCGTTAATGCGGCCACCAGCGCTACTCTTGCTGCCGGGGCTTTTTCATGATCGCATATATTTCTATCACAAACCCGAGCATGATCAGCACGGGCGCCAGCGTTACGCGGCGGAAGCTGTATATTTCGTCATAGTTAAATTTTGTGGGATCGGGGCTTTTGCCGCCCGCCATCAGGAAAAAGCCAACAATGATCAGTACGAACCCGGCAATCATCCAGGTATAGTTGTCCCGGTCAAAAAGGAAAACCTGATTTCCTTTGGGGGAATGCTGCTGTCCTGCACTGCCGGTATTTCTTGAAGTATGTTTTTTTCCTGTGGTTGACATAAGGCAATATTACAAACAATTTTTTTCAAACAGATTAATAGAGATCCTCTACGTGCATTTTTAGATATTTTATAACCGACCGGTGTGTGCTGATCAATGAGATCAGGATGCCCATCAGGACCATACCGCCGATTAATACGACCATCAGAAAAGGCTCCCGCAGCATGGCCAGCTCCGGCAGGCGTGATTCGGCAAAGCTGATCACCAGCCACAACCCGCATACCGCCAGCATACCGCTGATAAAGCCGTTGAGGATCGCACGCCGGTCGAACGGACGTGCAATGAACTGGTGCGTAGCTCCCACCATCTGCATGGTCTTGATAAGGAACCTGTTACTGAACATGGCCAGCCGTACCGTATTGTCTATCAGCACGATCACTACCACAAACAGCAGCAGGGATATCGCGCCGATGATAATGCTGATACGGTTAAAATTCCGGTTCATCTGGTCTACGATTATACGCGGATAAGTAACCTCACGAACAACATTACTCTGGAGCACGAATTGTGAGATTTTATCCAGACTGTCTTTGTTGACATATTCCGAATGCAGCTTCATTACAACCGAAGGGAAGAGCGGATTAACCCCAAGAAAGGCTTCAATATTTTCTCCCTCCAGCTCACTTTGCAGTTTTATGGCATCTTCACGGGTAATAATCCTGGTGGATCGTACAAAAGATTGTCCGTCAAGTATCTCTTTCATCTGCATCACATGTTCATCACGGGTCTTATCATGAAAGTCCACGGTCAGCTCGATATCTTCCTTGAAGACCCGGCTCAGCCCGCGTCCGTTGATCACGATCCAGCCGAGCGTACCGAGCAGGAATAATACCAGTGATACGCCGATGATGGAGTATACATATGAAGTTTTCGATTTGCCGCCCGCCATGCATTGTACTTGTTGGTCAAAAGTAATAAAGAAATGGGAAGTAGGGAATGGAAAAATTGAAAGTGGGAATGAAAGGTTATCCGTTCCCGTATAAGGTGCAACAACTTTCAATTTTCCATTTTCAACTTTTATCTTACCTTTGCTGGCCGAATTCAAGACGGAGGTAGTAGCTCAGCTGGTTAGAGCGTCGGATTGTGGTTCCGAAGGTCGTGGGTTCGAGCCCCATTTACCTCCCTGTTAAAACTATAAAAGCTGCCTTCAAAGGCAGCTTTTATAGTTTTAACAGCAATATATCAGGCTACTCTGTAAGTCCGTAAAACGCTCTTACAGCATTATAATCCTGCATATCCGGTTTTTGACCGGCTATTGATGAGGCTTCTGCAAATATAACTTTGATCTTCCTGAACGTCACAGCAGTACCATAAGATCCGGTACCATTAGGCAGCATTATCCTGATCGCCAGTCTATAAACACTGGGAGTGGTTGAAATCTGATAAATAAAATAACGGGTTTGATAATCGAAGGTTGCCCCCAATCCGGGGATGGCATACCACGTAGTGAAATCCTCCGGCACCGGGTTATAATATACCAGGATCAGGCTTTTGTCTACGACTTCCCGGGATACGGACAAGTCCAGATTGAGTGAATTGGTGAAGGTATGTTCCCCAAATTCATAAAGCACCACATTGGCATTGCCATCATCCCCTTTATCGCCCTTATCTCCTTTGTCTCCTTTATCACCCCTGTCACCTTTGTCGCCTTTCTCTCCCGGCAAACCGTTTTCTCCCCGCGGCCCCTGCGCCCCGGCAGGCCCTGTGTCGCTTTTTTTACATGCCGGCGCAGCAACTATCATAGCCATCGCCATTACTATGTACATAATTGTCTTCATTGCACTAATAGTGATTTTTAAAAATTAAGGATCGGAGGCTGGATCTTCTTTCTCAGGAAACTCCCAAGATAGAGCAAATATAAAATCATGCCAAAGCATGAGCAAATTATTTTCCCCCAACGGTGTATGTTCGGGTCGAACGGATGACGGTCACTATGATCCGGAACCCCATCGTTATCAGAATTCTACCGAATACCCATTAGATTTCGTCGGGATTTATCCGGCTTTCGCATTCTATCATATGCTTATACTGTGGCCGGAAGCAAGAGTTATGGATATTACAAAGGACTCAATGCCTTGCCGGCTTTATCCTGCAGCATGCCTGCACAAATCTTCCTGGCACAGGGAAGTTTTTATTTTACCGGTTGTTTTCATTTTTATCTTTTTTTTATTACCTTTCTCCTTGCTGCACCATAAATTTGCAGATCAGCTTTTATTGTTTTAATTAATTAAATTGTTTTAAAATGAGTTTTGAAGTAACAGGTAAACTGCATACCAAGTACGACGCACAACAGGTGAACGAACGCTTCCGCAAGCGTGAATTTGTATTGGAACTTTCTGAAGAGATCAACGGGAATGTGTATACTAATTACGCCAAAATGCAACTGGTACAGAATAAGTGCGACATACTTGACCGGTTCAATGAAGGGGACCAGGTAAAAGTAAATTTCAACATCAAAGGCAACCGTTGGGAAAAGGATGGTAAGGTCAATTTTATCACCAACCTGGATGCATGGCGCATAGAAAATGCTGCCCCGGGAGCGGCACAGGAAAATGCCGGCTATTCCGGAGCTTCGGACTCCCATGCAGGTACAGCTCCGCAACAACCCGGCAACAACTTCAACCCTGCCCCCGAAGCTACAGACGACCTGCCTTTTTAATGTTCCTGCCTTATAGCGGGATGCTTTAAACGTTTTATGCAACGCAGGTTTTATACACCCGTACTTTTATTATTGATGCTCATGATCGGTAGCGCCTGTTCCAGGACGCCCGATCATGCGCGTCATATCCCGCCGGATGCACTATGTATTGTGGGGGTGAATACCCGTGAGATCAGTCGTGAAATAGCCTGGAATGCTTTGTCCGGCAGCGAGTTGTTCCGCAAGCTAAAAGAACGCAGCCGGCATACCCCCCTGGCAGAAGCGCTAAGCCAGCTTGAACATGCCGGTATCCGTTTTTCCAGTACCATATATATGTTTTTGCGCACCGACCGGCGCTATGACGAAAACCTGCAGACAACCCTGCTCGTGCCACTCAGCGATGTATCTCAATGGGAGGCGTACGTGAAACGCGTATTCCCCCGATTACCCATCCGCCAACGGGAAGGGTACAGGGAAATTCTGGTAGAAGGTGAAGCAGTCGTCGGCTGGGATAAGAAACTCCTCGTCGTAATGAATGTGGTACAGCGTCACTCACCGGGTCATACCACAGAGGTCGACACCCAACAGACAAGCGCCGGTATTGCAGATCTGTTCCTCACCACCCGCCAAAAAGGAATAACCGCCGACAAGCGTTTCCGGAAAATGGGAAAGGAACGGCATGACTTAACGCTCTGGGTAAACTACGACGCAGCCATGGCCCATACATTAGGGAGCGGGTTTAGCGGGCTGGCCACTATGGGTATTGCCGGCGCTCTGTGGAGAGGGGCAATCCTTACCACCGGTATCGATTTTGAACGGGGACGGATCAGAGGTACATTAAAATACTATGTACCCGAAACCCTGCAGGAAATATACCGCACCTTCGGAGATACCGGCCCGGATAAAGAAATGCTGGACCGTATCCCCTCTCAAAACCTCTACTTGCTGGCGGGAGGAAGGGTACCCGTTGACGGGGTACGGCAACTCCTCGACCAAACAGGCCTGAGCAGCATTGCCGCTTTATTTCTGGTCGGATCCGGACTTACTGCAGATCAGGCACTTGATGCATTTGCAGGTGATGTTATCGTGGCCGTAAACGATTTTAAACAGGTAGCTGTCAACGCCGGAGGCCATACCGAAATGAACTTCCTCAGCGCGTTGAAGATCGGCAGAAGAGACGCATTCGACAAACTGGTGGCATTCGCAGTTGCTGAAAATATATTGATACCGGCAGGGAAAAATACTTATACCATCAGCAATAAAGACATACCCGGGACAATTATAATAGTGGATCAAAAATATGCGGTGATCGCCAATACCCCTGCGTCTGCACACAACTGGTTGCAAGCACGGGAAAGGAAGGAAGAATTGCCGGCGCCTGCTATAAAAATATTGTCGGAACATGCAGCAGGCTTGTTTGTAAATACAACAGCAGGAGATGTGAA
Source organism: uncultured Chitinophagaceae bacterium (assembly GCA_964527735.1). Lineage (GTDB taxonomy): Bacteria > Bacteroidota > Bacteroidia > Chitinophagales > Chitinophagaceae > JBEBVQ01. The sequence goes on from CAZGPG010000002.1 coordinate 165,252, forward strand.
TGGCAGCGACGCCCGGGCAACGGCAAATGCACTGCTGCACTATATAAGCGCCAACAGCACACCTTTCAGAGACGGAGCGTATACCGCCAGCATAGAAGTAGCCTTCCGCAACGAAAAAGAAAACAGCCTGCTTCAATTACTGGACCTTTTGTTACGTACCACGGACGGATAGAGGCAACTCAACTGAAATGCTTTACTAACCAGGGCTGCAACCCATTTTAAAACATTTTATCCGGACAACAATGAATAAAAACTAACAGAGCAATAATTGCGCATTCCTGATTAATTTTGTAAACTTGACAAAAATAAATGCATGAGAAACGTTCATATCGTATATAAACTGGTCTTTGTACTGCTTTTTACTATTGCGATACAGAGTTGCCGTAAAGAAAACGGCATAGATAACAACAATGTCGTAAAGCGTCCTTACAGCCTTTATTTTGCAGACATGCATGGCTCCCTGTACAATACAAGCACAGGAGAAGGGGAAGGTTTCAACCTGGTGTTCCCGCCGGATGGTTATAATCCGCGTGCCATTCTGGTTTCCGGCCCCAACCTGCTTTGGGTCAAACGTAACCTCCATCTGAGCGAAAACAACGGCGCAAACTTTAATCCTGCAGACAGTTCGGTAACTCAGCTTGCCCCCTGGCAATCCCTTATACTCAGAGTACCCGGGCATAACCGGATATACCTGTGCGCCGGTCCTGTTTTCGGACTGAAGCTGAGTGAAGATAACGGCAAAACCTGGCATGTTGATACACTATGGAATATATCAGGCGACCCGGCACTGACACACATAACTTCACTGTCGGTACTGACCAATGGTATGCTTTTCGGTTATGACCATGCCGGCAGAAAGCTGTATAAAAAGGCCGGGAGAGATGAACGCTGGACAGACGTGGCTGCCAATAACCTGCCCACCACCGGTGAGTTTTACCTTTCCCGCTTCAACAATATTTTGCTGCTGACCGACTACACAGGAGCCGAAGGTGTATGGCATAGTGAAGATGAAGGACAAAACTGGGCACAGTATACCGGCCTTCCTGCCACAAGACTACTGACCACAGTGGCTCCTTTCGACAAAATGCTGTTTGTAGGAACGGATTCCCTGGGGCTCTACCAGCTTTCAGGCAACACATTTACACAGATAAACAGCGGGATGGAACCCACTCCTTCGGTGCGGGGTATCGTAGCAAAAGACAATGTCTATAAGAATGGGCTGATCAGGGATTATATATACATTTCGACCAATTACGGTATCTACCGGAGTGAAGATGGTGGGGAAAACTGGGCACATGTATTCCCGGGTAACTTTACCGCTATATATTAATCGCCGGGAGCGTCATCTTCCATAAAATCATTCAGGTCGCGCCGTTGCTTCTTGCTCGGGCGGCCTGTTTTGCTTAGCCGTTTCCCCGTGTAGAAGCTGGCGCCAAGCTGGCGGTTCGCATTGCGATCCTCTTCCGATGTAAGGTCTGCATAATGCTTTATCGCTTCTTCATATCCGGCACGGTTGTGCAGCAGGCCGGTTACTTCGATTGTCCATTTCCGCACAGGCGTCCTGATATCGTAGCGGTCGCCCAATGCCACCGTTCGGGAGGGCTTGACAGACTGCCCGTTCAGCTTCACCTTTCCATCATCGCAGGCTGCAGTAGCCTGTGTACGGGTCTTGAAAATACGTATCGCCCAGAGATATTTATCCAGCCTTAGTTTAGTGGTACTCACAGAAAATGAATGTTTTAATTAGCCAATGTGCTGATTAGCCAATTAGCTGATGTTTATCGCGAGGAACGATTAGCTAATCGGCATATTAGCTAATAATCCCGTTTCTGGTAAAATTAGGGAAAAGACCGCGCGGTTAAAAGCAAATCACATACCTGCAAACGATTATCTTTGCGTCCAGCAGATGCAGCAGCAGACAAATACACTGATCAAAAATACCCTGATCTACTCGGTAGGTAATTTCGGATCGAGATTTCTTGCCTTTCTGTTGATCCCCATTTACAGTTATTTTCTCACCAAATCGGAGCTTGGCTATTTCGATCTGGTCGTTGTAACGACCGGACTTATTGCCCCCTTCATAAGCCTGCACCTTTCAGAAAGTGCTTACCGGTGGCTGCTGGAGCTGCAAGCGCCAAACAACCGGATGGCATCCCGGATCGTAACCAGTTCGCTGTCCGTAATTATTTTAAACACCGTCGTCTGTGTTGCCGGGTTCGTTGTCTATTATCTGTTCCGGCCATTTCAGCATCCGCTGCCCCTTCTTCTTTTCTGGGTATCGCATTGCCTGCTTCCCTTTTTTCTGCAGTTCGTCCGCGGACTGCGGCAAAATAAGCTGTATGCCATCTGCGGAATTCTGAATGCGCTGATCTTATTTATCTCCAACCTGATACTGCTGGTTGTGCTCAAAATGGGTGTACAGGCATTACTGATATCCGCCGCCCTTGCCAACTTTATTACCATTGCCGTAATCCTGATAAAGACCGGCATATTCCAAATGATTGCCCGGCGTTATTTTTCGCCGGCACTGGTACGCCGTTTTGTGCGCTATTCTCTTCCTTTGCTGCCGAATGTAATAAGCTGGTGGATGATAGACTCTGCAAACAGATACCTGATACTGCATTATCTCGGACCGGACAGCAATGGTATCTATGCGCTCGCAGCCCGGTTTCCGACCCTGCTGGTTGTTGTAAATTCCATCTTCTATATGTCGTGGCAGGAAAGTGCCATTACGGAATACAAAAACGCAGATCGTGACGCTTTTTACTCCCGTATATTCCACCGGTTTTTTATTCTTGAGATGTCTGCAGTCTTGTTCCTGATCGCGATTTCCCGTGTATTGGTAACAAACGTGGTAAATCCCGACTTCGCCGAAGCCTGGCAATACACGCCGCTGCTCTTTCTTTCCGTAGCATTCTCTGCATTTTCGGCGTTCTGGGGAACAGGCTACCTGAGCAGCAAACAGACAATGGGTGCATTTACGACAACTATCTTCGGCGCAATGGTGAATATCATACTCAGCCTCATACTCATTCCCCGCATCGGCTTGTTTGGCGCAGTCATAGGGTCTACTTCGGGGTTTCTTGCCTTGTGGCTGCTGCGGATATTCACGACACGAAAATATTTTCACATCCATATCCCTGCAAAAACCGTTGTCTTGTACGCAGCGCTGAGCCTGCTGTTCCTGTTTCTGCAATTCCGTATCAGCAGTACTATAGGTACAATCATCATGATCACCGCTGCCGGGGGAATTTTTCTGCTGGCCAACCGTTCATTGATGCTGCAGGTAATTTCCCGGATAAAAACATATATCCGCAAACGATGAATAATGCCTATCGCAGGCTCAGCCAACATTGTTTGTTGGCTGAGCCTGCGATAGGCTGCAATCTCAAATGGTGATTTTAAAAAAAGACGATTGCTTTCGTAATAAAAAGTAAATCAGACAACCCCCGGCTTTACTTTAGCCTTCATCTTCTCTACACCGTTAGTGCCTTCATCCAGCACCTCTACAATCCGCTTCCGTGCGTCATCACTAAGCCCCTTCACTTTCCTGCTTACCGCATCTTTCAGATCAGCTACCTCGTCCATTGCGTTACGCGAGACCCGCCCCAGTTGATGCTTCAGATCGCTGGCTTTGTCCGCTATATCGCTGCGTATGGCCGCGCCCCTTTTGGTGGTAAATAATAATCCAACCGCGATACCGGCAGCCGCAAAGGCTACCATTGTTCCTGTTTTCATAATACTGCTGTTTTTATTAAATGATTGATTGTACATACTACTTAGCTTTTAGCATAATCGTGCCAAGTTCCCCATCCAGGTACGCCCTCCATCTTAGAAAGCAGAAAAACAATGCTTTATAGAATAACTATCAAGCCGGGACACGCATGCCGATCGTGAAATAAATGGCTGCAAAGAGCGCTTAATGCTTTTCACACCTGGGCATTCTGTCGCTGCATTTCCCCAAAATGGAATGCGGGTATTTTATAAATGAATGTATCTTGTACGATCTGAGCATTCATCCCCGGGTTTATGGTTATTACCCGGTATGGTTTTTTTAAGAAATTAGTCTTAATGCGCAAATTATTACGGATAACCGGGTGGATTATAGGCAGCGTCCTGCTGATCATCTTGTGCGTGCTCATAATCTTACATACGCCATATGGCAAAAACCTCGTGCGCAAACAGGTACTGAACTTTGTACGAAGCAAAGTGGATACCGAAGTGCAGATCGGACGTATAGATTATCTCCTGCCGGCAAGAGTAGAGCTGAATGATGTATTGGTGAGGGATGAGGCCAGTGACACACTGCTGGCCGTCCGCAGATTGCAGATAAATATTAATCCGCTGACGCTGCTGTATGGGAAACTGACCGTGCCCGGCATTACCCTGCAGGGAGTAACCGCGCATGTATACCGGCATGCCCCTGATACCGCTTTCAATTTCACCTACCTCATCCATGCGTTTACCGGTAGTGAAGAAGACACTGCAGCGACTACTGTCCGGCAGGAATCCGACAGCGCATCTTCGTCCCCCATGCGTTTTGATATAGGCCGCCTGGCACTTGAAGACATCCGCATCCGTTTTGATGATTACACAGGAGGCATGCGCCTCGCAATTGACCTGGACACGCTGATGCTTTCCATGAACAGAACAGATGTTGCCAACCTGGATTTCGGAATAGACCAACTTAAAGTAAGCGGACTGACTACCCGTTTTACACAGGATACTTCCTGGCTCCCGCCCCCACCGGATACATCCGGCACGGTGAACTTCGGGATAGCCGCCAACCAGATTGTACTCGACAACATCGCCTTCAACTACCAGGATAATATCAGTCAGGCACAGTTTGATATTAATCTGAATCACCTGCTATTGCATCCCCGCGACATCGATATTTCCGGACAACGGATCGATATCAAAAAACTCGTACTTGACACCACAAATATAACCGTGCTCGCAGACGTTGCTGCCCAAAATGAAGATCAGCCGGCAACGATTGATACCGGAGCCACGCAAGACTGGCATGTCACTGCCGGGGATATACAGCTTGCTGCCATTAATTTAAAAATGGATGACCCAGCGGCGCCCTATCAGCCACATGGAATGGACTACAGCCACCTTGACATCCGTAACCTGAACCTGAAAGCAGAAACCCTTTATTATACGGCCGACAGCATATCGGGCAATATAAAACACCTTTCGGTGCAGGAGCGCAGCGGGCTGGACCTTAAAGAGCTACGTACCCGATTTGCATACCATGCACGCGGCGCCATACTCAACGACCTCTATCTGGCAACCAGCGGCACCATACTACAAGATCATCTTGCCATCAGCTACCCTTCCCTTCAGGCATTGCAAACAGATTTAGGGTCACTCGCACTGGACATCGATCTGAAGAAAAGCAGCGTGAGCATCAGCGATGTGCTGCTTTTCGTTCCCGACCTGAGAAAACAGGATTTCTTTGCGCAACACCATGACGGGATACTACAGCTCGATGCATCCATCAACGGATATATGAATGACCTCAGCATCGTGAAATTCCACCTGCGCGGGCTGGAGCGAACAGAGGCGATCCTCAGCGGCAGGCTCAAAGGTTTACCGGACGCTGACAAGCTCTCGTACAACCTGGATATAACACGCATACACTCTTCGGCGCGCGACCTTACGCCACTCCTCCCCGACAGTCTGCGACAACAGATCCGTCTGCCTGATGCATTTGGCCTGTCCGGACAGGTACATGGCACTGCCTTGGATTACAATACGGAACTGGCGCTAATGACTACCGAGGGCAATGTATTTCTGAAAGGCTTCCTGCATATGTCGCCCGGGCAAAACAGAGAGGAATATGGTCTACAGCTGAAAACCGACCGGCTTCACCTTGGCCATATCCTGCGACAGGACTCACTCATGGGGCGCTTGTCCACCGACTTTTCTGTAAAAGGAAAAAGCTTCGACATCCGGACCATGCAGAGCGGAATCACGGGCGCCATTCATTCGGCACAGCTAAAAGGATATGATTACAACAGCATTCGTCTGGGCGGACGTGTGGCAGACGGAAACGGACAATTCCGGCTCCGGTCTGCAGACCCCAATGTGCAGCTATCACTTGACGCATCTGCAGGATTCAACGACAGCTTCCCATCTGTAGTTGCGGATCTTATCATAGACAGTATAGACCTTTACGCCCTGCATCTGGCTTCCGACGCCGTTAAAATAAGAACCAGGGTATATGCCGATGTACCCGTAGTCAACCCCGATTATCCACAGGCAGCTGTATCTATCAACAATACCATTCTGCTGATACAAAACCAGCGCCATATAATCGACAGTATGTACATCGTATCGGCGCCCACGCCCGACAGCAATCAGCAAATCACCGCCTCCCTTGATATGCTGTATGCTTCTGTTACAGGGCATATTCCCCTCACCCGGGCCGGAGCAGCCGTACAAGATCATATCAGCCGGCATTACACACTGGATACCACAGACAATACAAACAATGCAGACAGTGTCCGTCCGCCGGATCAATATGATTTGCAGATCGCGGCACAGGTAATAGACCGGCCATTATTACGCGCAGTGCTTCCCGGACTCACAAAGCTCGATACCATACATCTGAACGCCTCCATGGACGAGCGAAACATCGAGTTGGAAATGACTGCACCCAGCATTATCTACGGCGCAACTCATATCACAGGAGTAACCTTAAATATCGATGGCCAGGACAGCGCATTTACTTATAATGCAGGTGTAGAAAGAATAAGCCAGACAAATTTTGAGCTGCGCAACACAACGCTCGAAGGACAGATCGCACAAGAGGAAATCACAGCAGCATTGCGTATCCGCGATACCGGGGGAACAGACCAGTTTCGCATTGCAGCGGCGATCCGCAAACAGGAAAATGATCAGGTCGTATCGCTGCAGCCCGACCTGCTGATCCATTATAAAACCTGGCAGGTAGCCACACCCAACCAGATCGTCCTGGGGCAGGAGGGTTTTTATGTAACAGGGTTTGAGATCAGCAACGAGAACAAGTATATCCGCATCAGCAGTGATGCTCCTGTCTACAATGCCCCGCTCACTGCAGCAGTAAACAATCTGTCGATTGGTGAAATCACCCGGATCGTCAGCAAAACGGACACGCTGCTGGCAGATGGCACGCTTTCCGCAACGGTCAACCTGCGGCAGATCAAGCCCGATATGCTGCTCACCGCTTCCGCTGAGCTTACACAGGTATCTGTACTGAACACCACGATCGGAGATATCCGGATCGAGGCTGCGCACCGTGATGCAACCACACTGGATGCAGAAATGACCATACAGGGACAGGGAAATGACATACGCCTGGCTGGACAATACTACACACAACCCGTCGGCGGAAATAATTTTGATATAGACCTTGATCTGAACGCAATCAGTCTGAGCAGCATGGAAGGACTTGCCATGAATCAGATACGGAACAGCTCGGGGTTTCTAAGGGGAAAATTAAACATACAGGGAACAACCCAACAACCGCTGGTCACCGGCGATATACGTATGGACCAACTAGCTACAACCATATCCATGCTTGGTATGCAATACCGGTTTCCTGATGAACAGATTTTGTTCCGCAAGAACGATATCCGGCTGGACGGCTTTGATATACTGGACAGTGCCGGCAACAAGATCACTATCGACGGAACGGTAGTAACGGGGGATTTTACCAATATGCAACTGGCATTGCGTATCCGCGCAAAAGACTTTAAAGCGCTAAGCTCTACGATACGTGATAATAAATCGTTCTACGGAAGCGTAGTGCTCAGTACCGATCTTGACATAAAAGGGCCCGTCAGCGCGCCCGACATCGGCGGAAGCATCGGTATTGAACGGGGCACAGCGTTCACAGTAGCGCTGCCCGAGTCGGAAGTAAAGATCCGGGAGTCCGACGGTATTGTCGAATTTATCGATACCCGCGACACTGCGGACGCCCATGTATTGCTCCCGGATACCGACGATACCACCTCTTCTGCCCTGGCATTAAATACAGGCGGAGATATCAATATCAATATTGCCATTGACTCTGCTGCAGAATTCCGTCTGATCGTTGATCCCGGTACGGGAGATCATCTCCGGGTCCGTGGACATGCAGCATTGAATGCCGCTGTTACCCCCGGCGGCGAGCTTACCCTTGCAGGCACTTATGAACTGAGAGGCGGGGCTTACCAGCTCAATTACAATATGATCCGCAGACGATTTGACATCGTTCCGGGCAGCAGCATTACGTTTGCCGGCGATCCGCTTGATGCCCATATGGATATTACGGCCATCTATGAAGCTAACATTGCTCCTTACGATCTGGTAGAAAAACAAGTTCCTGATCCCGCACAGCTTAATTTTTATAAACAGCGCCTGCCCTTTGACGTACATCTGAAGATGCGCGGAAAGCTGCTGCAGCCATACATCAGCTTCGATATAGACCTGCCGGAAGGGCAGAATTACCGTATGGCTGCTGAGGGGGTGGACCTAGTACAGGCAAAACTCAGCCAGTTGCGCACCGATACCTCAGAGCTAAACAAGCAAGTATTTGCTGTTTTGATCCTGAACCGGTTTGTTGGTGAGGACCCGTTCGCCTCAGAAGGTGCAGATGTTTCTTCGATGGCGAGGCAAAGCGCCAGCCGGTTTATTTCGGAACAACTGAACCGCTATGCTTCGGGGCTTATCAAGGGGGTCGACCTAAGTTTTGATCTGGTATCTTCTGAAGATTACACAACCGGCGAACGACGGGAACGGACCGACCTGAGCATTGCTGCCAGTAAATCGCTTTTTGATGACCGGCTTACTGTAACCGTCGGCAACGATTTCGCCCTGGAGGGGTCACAATCCGGCAGCCAGGAAAATACCAGCCTGATACCCGGCAACCTGGCCGCAGATTACCGGCTTACACCGGACGGCAGATATATGCTTCGTGCATACAGACGCGACCAGACCGAAGGGGTGATGCAGGGCTTCATCACCGAAACAGGATTAAACTTCATAACCACCCACGAATACAATAGATTCCGGAATTTATTTAACCGGCAACGCCGGCAGCGGGAGTGGAACAACCGGGGGAGAAGTCCGGTGCAAAATGAAGCAAAACGTACCGAACAGTAACCTGATTGCATAACGCTTTTTATAACTAAATGAACACCCGTATCCACATTATCTGTTTACTATCCGGCCTGTTGCTGATGACTTCGTGCAGCAATACCAAACGGCTGGCCGAAGGAGAATCTCTTTTCCTGGGCGGCACGGTAAAAATTGAGGATAAGGAAACATCAAAAAAAGAGCGCAGTATGCTGGAAAATGATCTGGAAGGCGCTATCCGCCCCAAGCCCAATAGAAAACTCCTGGGCATGCGTTTCCGGCTGTCTATGTACCACCTCGCCGGAGAAACAGAAAAAGAAAGAGGTATACGGCCCTGGCTTCGGAATAAGGTGGGAGAGCCTCCGGTACTTACCAGCAGCTTCGACGAAGCACACAACGAGCAGCTACTCGCTAACATATTGAACAACCGCGGTTTTTTTTATCCCGAAGTGGAAACAGAAATCCGGACCAGGAATAAAAAATCAGTGGCACAGCTCAGCGTCATCACCGGCCCCCAATACAAGATCAGAAATACCGCTTTCGTCACCGATTCCTCAAAAATCACCCGGGATATCGAAGCAACAAAAAGGAGAACTTTACTGAAAGAAGGCACACCCTATAATCTTGATCTGATCAAGGGAGAACGTGACCGCATAGATCGTGTCCTGAAAGAGAGGGGTTACTATTTCTTCAAACCGGATTATATTTTGGTGCGGGCCGACACCAGTGTGGGGGATCACCAGACAGATCTGTTCGTAACACTGAAACAAAATGAAATGCCACCGGAAGCACATAAGGTATATACCATACGAGATGTGTTTGTGTACCCAAATTACCGCCTTAACAGTCCGGGCAATGACACCAATAAAGCGCATGCCATTATCTCGGATGGATACCAGGTCATCGACCGCAGAAAGACATACCGGCCGATCGTATTCAGACAGGCCATGCAATTTGGCCCGGGCGATGTGTACAACCGAACGGACCACAACACTTCGCTGAACCGTCTGCTGAATCTGGGCACATTCAAATTTGTAAAGAACCGGTTTGAAACATTCGACACACCAGAGTCCATCATGGACGTCCACTATTACCTGACACCTTTGCCTAAAAAGGCATTACGGTTTGAGATCGGGGCATTGACAAAAACGGACAGCCGCGCCGGCTCGCGTGCCAGCATTGCCTGGCGCAACCGCAACACATTCCGTGGTGCAGAACTGTTCCAGATAAAGCTCAGCGGTGGCTTCGAGGCCCAGTACGGAGGGCTGGTACGCCAGCCCAACACCTATCATGCAGGCGCAGAAGCCAGCATCACTGTACCTCGGTTTGTAGTGCCGTTGCTGACGATACCTCCCTCCAGCATCTTCATGCCGCAGACTTACCTGAAGGCCGGATATATGCTGGAGACCCGGAACCGTCTGTTCCGCATACACTCTGTAAAAACTTCCTATGGATTTTCCTGGAAGGAAGATATCCGTAAAGACCACCAGCTTTTCCCCATCAACATTACCTATGTGCGGACAGACACACTCGGCTCCACCGAAAACATGAACCTGAACTACGGCAATCTTGTGTTCAATGGGCTGATCATTGGCCCTACCTACCAGTTCACCTATAACTCACAGATGGGGAGAAAGAGAAAGAGTAATTTCTACTTCGACGGGCGGGCCGACTTTTCAGGTAGCTATACCGGTCTCGGGCACAGGGCACAATACGGCGATGAACCGGATCACCTGTTTGGCTTGCAAATGGCCAAATACCTGAAGTTCCAGACAGACTTCCGGTATTACAGGAATTTCTCGCCGAAATCATCCTGGGCCAACCGGCTTTTTCTGGGTGTGGGAATGCCTTACGGCAATTCCGTACAGCTGCCGAATATCAAGCAATTCTTCAGCGGTGGCAACAGCAGCCTGCGTGGTTTCCGTTCACGGATGATGGGGCCAGGTACATTCAATGAATTCTATCTTACCGGAAATCGTTCCTATATCGAATTGCTGGGAGATCTAAAGCTGGAGCTGAATTCCGAGCTCCGGACAGAAATATACAAGTTCCTGAAAGGCGCTCTCTTTATAGATGCCGGGAATATCTGGTTGTATAATGATCATCCGGATTTCCCGGGAGGTACGTTTACTACTAATTTTTACAGAGAGCTCGCCGCCAATGCCGGAATAGGCTTGCGGCTGGATTTCAATATCATCATGCTTCGTCTTGATTTTGGCGTACCCATACGGAAACCCTGGCTGCCTGAAGGATCGCGCTGGGTATTCAACAGTATGGATCCGGGCGATCCGCAATGGAGAAAAGAAAACCTGATCCTGAATATTGCTATCGGCTATCCTTTCTGACGATCAACATCTCCTTCACTCCCTCTATTCAAAGAGGGACGATCACATCCTGGCACAAACGGAAGTATCTTTCTCAGCACGGCGTGATCGTCTCCCTTGGAGGGGAGACAGAGAGGGGTGTTGCTTTATTGTGCCGGCAACGTTATCTCAAAAACAGTACCCGCCGGCTTGTTGTCTTTCACAACGATCTGCCCACGATGCTGCCGGATGATAATCCGGGTGAGATATAAACCTAATCCGGTACCTTTGGTCTTCCGGGTATTTTCATTGCCGATACGGTAAAATTTACCGAAGATCCTCTTCTTTTCACTATCAGGGATTCCTGTACCCTGGTCTGCCACTTTTAATACAAGGTTGTTGGCAGTTTTTTGAAGTGATACTTCTACCGGCGTTCCAACCGGTGTATATTTTGTGGTATTTTCAAGCAGATTGTTGATGGCCATCCGGAGCAGCAGCCGGTCGCCGGTAAACGAAATACCCGGTATTATATGCGTAGTAAAACGGTCCGGGTAGTGCAGGCTGAATGCAACAACCGACTCTTCGGTCAATACCGAAAGATCCAGCTCCTCATTTGCGGAAATATACTGCCGGCCTTCCATCTGGGAAGCGATCAGCATATTATTGCACAGTTCATTCAGCCGGTTCGATTCGGCGATACAACGCTCCAGCAGCAAGTGCCGTTTCTCTTCGTCCAGATCATATTTTTCCAGTGTCTGCAGATTCAGCTTCATGGCTGCAATAGGAGATTTCAGCTCATGGGTTACACTCAGCATAAAATTATGTTGTTGCCGGGAAAGCAGCATATTCCGGCGAAAGGATGTATAAACGACAGCGGCTCCCGTAAGTATGACCAGCAGGGAAGTGATGCCTTCATATAGATATTGCCGGGTACGGGATCTCTTTTTCTGCTCCAGATATTCCAGCGATTTGTGATAAGCTTCGGGCGTATCGCCGGGGTCCATATGTTCCTGCAAGGATTCCTTTTGCTGTTCGTATATCATTACACTCTGCTTCTCCAGGCTGACGCCCCAGAACAGCATGGCCGCTATAATATAGCCCAGCAATAACAGGTACAGTAGTGTAAACAGACGCATATTTGTGAATTAGCCAATTAGCTGATGTGCTGATTAGCGAATGCTCCTCGCGATATAAATGGCTGATCGGCTAATTGGCACATTAGCTAATTATCTTGTTTTTTTTCTGCTCCTTTTTCCACACGCAATCCTACCTGCAGCACTTCCGGCAAGGGATTGACACGCATATCCTGTTCCAGGCTAAATTCATAAGTGCCCTGCCTGCCCAGCACCTGCGGATCCTGCGTACCGGTAATAACCATACGGTGCTCCCATATACTGCCCATGCCCCTGCCCAGCCACTGGCCGGCGGGCGTAGCGAGCGGAATTTCAATCCGCGTCGTTTCGATAACCGAATCACCCGGCTGCAGCGTATTTACCCGCAACCACAAATTTGAGTAAGGATATGCTTCCGTATGGCGGACAATAAAGTACATGGTATAGTAGACACCTGTATCTTTCACTTCAAAACGGAACACAGGTTTATAATCGTAATCCCACTCATTATCCGGAATACTGTAGTGCTTCTGGTAGTATGGAGAAGTCATACATGACCCAAGCAGGAAACAACATCCGATTATAATAAAATAGCGCAGCAGCATCTGGAGACAACTAATGAAATTATAAAATACAGCACAACATTACAATACATTCAGGACCTGTTCTTTCGACTTTTCCAGTTCATCTTTCATCTGAATGACCAGTTGCTGGATTCCGGCGTCGTTCGCTTTTGCTCCCAATGTATTGATCTCACGGCCTATTTCCTGTAATGTAAAGCCCAGCATCTTTCCTTTGGCAGGATCATCCCGGTTCAAAATTCCCCTAAAATAGATACAATGCTGTGTAAGACGGGTTTTCTCTTCAGAAAAATCCATCCGTTCTATATAATAGATCATTTCCTGCTCCAGCCGGTTGGGATCAATTTTTTCAGAGTTGATCATCTCCTCGAGTGATTGCCGGATACGTGCACGTACGCGTTCCGTACGTTGTGCCTCGAGCGGATGAATTTGCTCCAGCAGACGCTCGATGTTGGTAATACGCAGCACAAGGTCGTGCATGAGGGAGGCGCCTTCATTCCTGCGGTGCTCCGTCAGTTGACCGGCAGCGGCTTCAACCACCGCCTTTACATGTATCCACTCCTCTTCAGATATCACATCCTGGTCCGGAGCCACTACTTCCGGCATACGCATGAGCGTGGCAAGCACCTGCTCTTCGGGTATAGCCAGCTCATGAGCAATCTGGCGCATACTCTGGTAATAGTGGCCCGCAAGGGCGGTATTAACAGTCATAGGGCGGCTGGCTCCTTCCTGACGTATGGAAACGGTTATATCAAGCGTACCGCGTATCAGCGTCCCGTTGAGTATACTTCTGATGTCCAGCTCATATGCTTTCAGTACCGGGGACAGTTTGGTAGACACGTCAAACTGTTTTCCGTTCAGGGAACGGATCTCCACTACTACCTGACGGTCGTTAACAGAACTTTCAGCGCGGCCGAATCCGGTCATTGAATACAGCATAATGTATTGGTTGTGATAGTCAAAATTACTGGTTCCTATTGGAAGTATGGATAAAACAAGCGCTCAAGTTAAGGCATATTTTTTTTGCGGCAGCATAAAATAAGCCGGCGCAGTGTATTTACACCGGCCGGCCTGTCTTTTCCTTATGTCAGGATTCAGCGGGAAAAGGTTATCAGTTCTTTATCATCTTCACACGAATGACCTCATTCTGCCCTTCCACCGCCACGATATAAATGCCGGGAGATACAGCGCTAATATCAAGCTGTACGCTATTACCGGGCAATGGCGTGTGAATCAGGGTTTGCCCCGCAACATTCAGCAACCGTACCGAAGCCTTTTGCAACGGATGGGCCGTAGAAATAGTCACTTGCGTCCGTGCCGGGTTAGGATAAATATGGACACCAGACATACCGGCATATACAGGTACGGAAATATTGGTCACGGTATAAGCATCCGGATCCCAATCCGAACAGCCGTTGGCCATCGTTGCCATTACGCTGTATGTACCGTTTGTATCAACGACATATATGGAATCATTGGCACCGGGAATAGGTTGTCCGTCACGATACCATTGCCAGGAATCATAGGTAGCGGTTGTGCCAAGCGTATCTCCGTTAACGGATATAGTTAATGGCGGATAATACCCCCCTCTGACTACGAACGTATCCACTTTGGGCGCACAGCGATCTTTGTGGTACAGCCAGTAAGTGCCTGCGCTCGTGATGGAGCGGACAGTATCTGCGGAGCCATTGTCCCATTCCCATTCATAGCCATCCGGAGTGATCTGCAATTCCAGAAGCGTGCCTCCCTGCACATCCGTACAAACAATCGTATCTAACGCTCTTGTGTACACTGTATCATACGCCGGCGCCACAGCAACCACATTCGGGAAGCCATGCTGTGCTTTTGTACCGGGCAACAAGGGTAACGCGTTTGCTACCGCGTTACAGCCGGGGCCAATGACATTCGGATTTTCGATCCGGTGCAAAGAGTCATGATTCAAAGCGGAAAAGTATATTTTCCCGTCGGGGCCCCGCTTTAAGTCCGTCACATAGTTTGTCGTGGTAAAAATCAGGGTCATTGAGGCGATAATATCTGCGGTGGACGGCAGATCGAGATTATACTGGTAAACCCCGTCCAGGTATAATGCGTAAAGCTTATTGCCGTCCGGAGAAAAGTCAAGCCCGTAATTCAAAGGAAGGGAAATGTTACTGCTAATAACAATCGCATTAGTCAGTTGGCCGGTTGCCGGGTCAAAGTCGTATAGTTCGGTCCCTCCTACAAAGAAAAAGGGGATGTTGCCAGCACTCGCCGATGCTATTCTTTTCCCGTCCGGCGAAGCCTTGATAACACCCATGCGGTAAGCTTCGAGCTGAAGCGTACCCACGCCGGAGACAATGGGAACAGGGTTTATGCCGGAAGCCGTGATATTATAGGATTTATACGAATTATCGGTAAAAGACTTGAGTACCAGCCATACGTCACAGTTTTCACCGGCGACAGCTATCATCTTCTCTGTAAAAACAGAAGGGGAATCCAGGCGTATGGCCGCTTCTCCGGGAACGACGTTCCCTAACCCGTTATCCAGATCCATATCAACAACGCTATAATACAAGCGTCCGCCCGCGGTTACATTTGTCTCTAAGGAAAAAACGTAATAACGGTTCCCTGCATTGTCGGGTATTGGTACAATCACTGCGGTCTGACTGGTGGAGAAAGTGAGCCCCGTAGTTCTGCCCGGAAACAATATGCCATCAGGCATGATCTCGTGGTTACGGTTCCAAATGGTATCGCCCTGGGTATAAAACAACAGATCGCCCTGTGGATCGCAAACAGAAGCCGTGCCCTCAAGGGCGATAATACCGGTAGATATCGCCGTGGCATTTCCGCTGTTAAAATCCAGTCCGGCATTATGGCCAAAGGCCCATATGTAATTTTCTTCTTGGGCAGTACAATGCACTATACACATAAGCGTGCAAGCAATTAAAAGTAGTTTTTTCAGCTTCATATCTTATTGAAATTTAAAAGTAGTTAAACATTAGTATTCAGATAGTACAAAGCTGAGAAACGATCGGGTACATGCATAGAGTACTTTTACGTGCCTTTTCTGCATGTTGAATTGTGTACTTTTGGTTGCATCAAAATCCCGTAATGAGTTTACGTGAACGATTGTATGCCCTATTCACCCTGCTGTTGGCCACCACTGCATTCTGGCCGGGATCAACATGCCAGGGGCAGGCAGCTTCATTAAACAGGATCCAGACTTCTGTAGAAAGGCCGGCAGATACCCGTTTTACCAGAGAAACAGACTCGCAGACCTATATTCCGGTCATACGTCGCCTGATACAATCCGGTGATAGTCTGCTCAGAATACATCCGGATAGTGCGGTCGTGCTGCTGGAGCAAGCAGAAGAGAAGAGCCTGCGTGCCGGCTATTATGACGGGGCTGCACTCGCCAGGATCAAAATGGGGTTGGCAGCAATCAGCACAGGAGATTTCCAACAGAGCTTCTTACACTATGGTACGGCGTACCGATATGTGCGGCGGGCAAAAAATTATAACCAACTGCTTCCATGGATACTCATAGATATTGGTACCATATTCACTCATATGCACCAGTACGAACGGGCAACGCAGCATTACCTGACGGTGCTCGAATTTTTGGAAAAATATAACCCGGAACACCCTAACAGGATTATCGCTTACAGTAATCTCGGCGCTATCCTGATCAATACTGGTCAATACGAACAGGCGGACTACTATCTGCAACAGGCTGCTGCGCTGGCAGCAAAAACCAACAACAAATATTACCTTGCATACACCCTGGGCAACCAGGGCGGAGCTGCTCTTGGAAGGAAACACTATACAGAAGCCATTGGTCATTATCAGAAAGCCCTTGATCTTGCACGAAGCGCAGGTAGCAAAGACCTGGAGCAGGGCATCCTGACCGCTTTCGGACAGGTAATGCTGGCCGTGGGTAGTCCGGATTCTGCCATAGCTTATACACAGATGGCGCTGAATATCGGGGTGCTCCCTAATTCTTATTATTCGACATCCGTACCATACTATACCCTGGGTATTGCGTTGTATCACAAGGGAAGATACAGGGAATCCGAGCAGACTCTTCTGAAAGGACTTTCCCAATCCAGAAAAACAGACCTGGCAGAAGAAAAAGCAGAGGCGCTCAATACGCTGGCGAGCCTGTACGGACAGACCGGGCGACTACAGGAAGCCTTACAGTATACACGACATTACATACAACTGAAAGACTCCCTGCTGAATAAAGAAAAGCTGCAGATCATCAGCCAGCTCGAAACAAAATACCGTACCTTACAAAAAGACAAAGAGTTGGCTGAGCAGCAATTAATGATCATTTCACAGAAACGAAAGATCGAGCAGAAAAACATGTGGATTACCGGCGCCGTCACCGGCGCCGGATTGCTGGGTGTGCTGCTTTTTGCTTATTACAGAAATAGTCGCCACCGCCAGAAAATTGTGGCGCTCAAAGCAATGATAGAAGGAGAAGAACGGGAACGCACACGTATCGCACAAGACCTTCATGATGGTATCGGAGGTATGATGGCGGCTGTGCAGATGCGGCTAAGCAATGTGAACGATGCCGATGTACCGGAGATCCGCGAGCTTGTGCGGGAAACAGCAAACGAAGTGCGTAAGACCGCTCATAACCTGATGCCGGACATTATTCAGCGTTACGGCCTGATAGACGCATTACGGATCTATTGCGAAAAAATAAGCCGGTCCGGTAAAGGTCTACAGATAGAGGTGCAGGTGCATGAGCCCCTGCCGGTTCCCGAGATCACCCGGCAACTTTCTTTGTACCGGGTAATACAGGAAGTGTTACAGAATATAGTAAAACATGCGCAGGCCACCCTGGCCGTGATCCAGATCAGCTATCAGCAGCATATGTTGAACATTATTGTGGAAGACAACGGTCAGGGCTTTCATCCCGAAGAAGCAGAATATGGCCTGGGTATCCGGAACATGCAGCTTCGGGTGCAGATGCTGGATGGAACACTGTCTATAGAATCAGCGCCGGAAATGGGTACTACAGTAAACATTTCCATGCCGGTCTGAAAAGATTTTTTGTACCTTACAGGGAGATCACGGCATGAAATTAAACTATGATCAATATTGCCATAGCAGACGATCATCCAACAGTACTGAACGGCATTCGGTATATGTTACTCGACATCCCCGATATTGAGATCGGGGATACCTATCTGAACGGAAAAGAGCTCCTCGAAGGTCTCCGGCACCGGCAACCAGATGTACTGATCCTTGACATTCAGATGCCCGGACAGACGGGTGACGAACTGGCGCTGATCATTCACAAAGAATACCCTCAGATATCTATTCTTGCTTTCACCAATTTTGACAACACCCTGTATGTAAACAATATGCTCCGGAACGGCGTACAGGGCTATCTCTTGAAAAATACGGAGAAAGACGTGCTGGTAGAGGCCATCAAAAAGGTATACAACGGCGGGGTCTTCCTTCTGCCGGAGATGAAAGAGCAGGTAGACCAGTACCGGGGGCAGGTAAAACGTAAAATGCCCTCCAGGCTCGCCCTTACACCGAGAGAAAAAGACATTCTCCGGCTGATCGCACAAGGCCGGACGAACCAGGAAATTGCCGATTCACTTTGCCTGAGCCAGCGTACAGTCGAAAACTACCGTTTTAACCTTTGCCTGAAATTGCAAGTGAATAACATCGCAGGGCTGATACGTAAAGCCTTTGAGTTGGGGCTTGAAAAATAAAAAACACCTCTGCCATCCTTTTGGTGCCCGCCGGGACCACAACATAATAAATATATGACCGGCTACGTTAATAATCAGGAATAAAGATTTTTTTATAAACCCTTTGCGCAATATCCTGTTTTCATGTAAGTTTGGATACTTCCGGTAACCATTGACAACGCATCCGGCAGGCAAACACCACGAAAAATGAACAGCTTTATCAACGACCTTTTCCTGTTCCTTACATACAGCCAAAAAGTAAAAAAACTAAATACTGTTATTGCAGGTATTGCCGCCTGTTTATTCATCAGCATAGGCGCATCGGGGCAAGGTCGTCCCATCGGTTTCTGGCGTTCGCATCTTCCATATAACAATGTACACAGTATCGCAACTGACGGTATCACTATCTATGCCGCTACCAACCTCAGTATGTCTACTAACAATGTGGTGACGAAAGAGTGGTACCAGTATGCCAAAACAGAAGGCATGTCTGACCTGCGGACATCCTGTATCGGGTATGATATATATAGCGGCACTGCGATCCTGGCCTATCAAAACGGTAATATTGATCTCTTCAGGGATAATAGCTTCTACAATATACCGGATCTGAAAAGGAGATCTGTTTCAGGATCAAAAACGATACACAATATATACACGGAAAATGGCTATGCTTACCTGAGCACCGGTATCGGGGTAATCGTAATAGACCTGAAAAACAGGGAAGTCAAAGAGACGTACATCTTCTACCAGAATGCGCAGGAGATAGAAACTACCGGGTTTACCGCAGCGGGAGATTATTATTATGTATCTAGCGTAAGCGGGCTGTACCGGACGCCGAAGAGCAATCCGAATCCCCAGATCCCGTCTTCATGGCAATTGATCAGCACCGGCGTGCAACTGGGACATATCGCCTCTGTCGGGGAGAAAGTGTTTGTATCCGGCACAGACAGTTTATTTGTGCTCAACAACGATACACTGCAGTTTATCCACCGTACAGATACTACGACGACGAACATTGATGGAGGAAAGGACGCGTTGTGGATCCATACATTTCACGAAGAAAATGGGGGGATTGTCCATAAAATGAATATGAACTATGACGTGATTGGCACCATACACGGCGGCCGGCCTGTTGCGTTGCTGGAATTACCTGATAACTCTATCTGGATAGCCGATGAATATTTGGGTCTGATGTACTATAACCGGGAAGAAGATCGTCTGGAATCTTTTAATACGCCCGGCCCTAATTGGTATGGTGCCTATGGCATCTATGCAGAAAATGAAAACGTATGGGTAGCTCACGGCGCCTATAACGAACTGTATCAGCCGCAGGGAAACAGGTTTGGGATCTCCAGGCTTACTCCCCATGGGTGGCATAGCTTTAATAGCGGCTGGTTCACACCCTTCGGCGATAGCATAACGGACTTTGTGTCTATAACAAAAAACCCGGTGGACAATTCGCTGTGGGCCGGCTCGCTCGCAACCGGCTTATTCATTCTTTACCCCGACGACTCACACGAGATATTATATCGTGGCTCGGCCCTGCACCGCCAGATGCTGGACACAAATATGGTTTCTGCAAACAGCATAACACCGGATGAGCATGGCAACATGTGGATCACACAGCATATGTCGGAGAAGGAACTGGCCGTCCGCACCAAAGAAGGCAAATGGTATCATTTCGGCACACCCTATCAGCGCACGCTGCCTCATTCCGCTGCCGGATTGCTTATAGACAAAGCAGGGAATAAATGGTTCCACGCGGCGCACGGCCCTGCCATGGTGATCGTATACGATGATAATAATACCATAGAAAATCCCGCAGATGACCGGCACAGGGCCTTCGGCAATGCTGAGAATATTCCCGGCACAAGAGTACATTCCATGGCTATAGACCGTACGGGGATCATATGGGTAGGCACCGATGACGGCATCGCCCGGATCAGCTGTCCCGAACAGGCGTTTCAAAGCAATTGCCTGCCCGAACTCCCCAAGGTACAGTATGATCAGTTTGTCGGGCACCTGTTTATGGAAGAGCAGGTAAGGACGATCGCCGTAGACGGCGCTAACCGCAAATGGGTCGGCACCAGCAACGGAGCCTGGCTTGTTTCTCCCGACGGCGATCAGATCATATACCGCTTTACGGAAGAAAACAGTCCGCTTCCTTCCAATATCGTGCATAAGATCGCTGTGGACGGCGTAACAGGAGATGTTTATTTCGGTACTGATAACGGTTTGATCAGCTTCCGCAGTACGGCGACAAATGGCAATGAAGCAGGCAGCACAATCGTTTCTTACCCCAACCCTGTGCCCAGCGGATATGCCGGTACTATCGGCATACGCGGACTTACTGAAAATGCAGACGTTCGCATCACTGATATCTCAGGCCAACTGGTGCACCGTACCACCGCCCATGGTGGCCAGGCAGTATGGAATGGACGCGACTACACCGGTAAACGCGCACAATCAGGTGTGTACCTGATCTTCGCCACCAATAGCGATGGATCGGAAACAAATACCGGTAAGATCGTATTTATGGAGTAGACCCGCTATGCAATGTGACAAATGTGTTAAATGTGACAAATATGTTTTACCACATTTTCCGTATTTATCACATTTAACGGATGTATTTCTGCTAACTTTGCCGTTCTCAACCATGAGCTTATGGATTTTAAGATCGTTCCAAAACCATCAAAGAAACACCAGCTATACATTATTGACGATATCAGCCAGCTTTCAGGCGTTGACACCCTGAGTGATACAGAGCGGAAATTTGTCATCACTGCTGCAGATCAGGAACAATCCCTAATAACAATTAACCAATACAACAGGTTCCTGTTTATATACCTTTTGAAAAAGGGCAAAACTGACTGGCAGACAAATGAAACCTGCCGTAAGACAGGAGCAGGGCTTCTCAACATACTGAATCGCCACCGGGTCGAAGAAATCACCATCAGTTCCCATACCGGTCATACCGGGGCAGCGATACTGCTGGCCGAAGGTCTGACACTGGCGGCATATCAGTTCCTCAAGTACAGGGCAGACATAAAGAAACAGACATACTCCCTCCGGCGTATTCACTTTACCCGTCAATCTGTGACGGCAAAAGAAGTGCAGCAGCTGGAGGTCATCACAGAAGCAGTATACCGCGCGCGTACCCTTGTGAATGAACCGTTGAATTACCTTACTGCAGAACAACTGTCAAAAGAAATTGCCCGGCTCGGGAAAGACGGCGGCTTTAAAGTGACCACGCTGACCAAAGCCCGGCTCGAAAAGGAAAAAATGGGCGGGATACTGGCGGTGAATAAAGGCAGCATGTTGCCGCCTACATTTACCATCATGGAATACAAACCCCGCAAAGCTATCAACAAGCAACCAGTAGTGCTGGTAGGGAAAGGGATCGTCTACGATACCGGTGGCCTTTCGCTCAAGCCCACACCGGCTTCCATGGACCGGATGAAAAGCGACATGAGCGGCGCCGCAGTCGTCAGCGGAGCCATGTACGCTATTGCCCGGCTGCAATTGCCGCTGCACGTGATTGCCCTCGTACCTGCTACGGAAAACAGACCCGGCCAAAACGCCTATGTGCCCGGAGATATTATCACTATGTACAGCGGCGCTACCGTCGAAGTGCTGAATACAGATGCAGAAGGCCGGCTGGTACTCGCCGACGCGCTGCATTGGGCAAAAAGATATAAGCCGGCGCTGGTAGTGGACTTTGCTACACTGACCGGCGCTGCGGCCGTTGCTGTTGGCGAACATGGAATCGTGTGTATGGGCACAGCGGAAGAACATGTAAAGAACAGTTTCCGGGAAAGTGGCTTCCGGCAGTACGAACGCCTTGTAGAATACCCGCTCTGGGATGAATATGGGGAAATGATCAAATCAGAAGCCGCAGATCTCAAAAACATCGGCGGTCCTTACGGTGGCGCTATTACCGCCGGAAAATTTCTGGAACATTTTACCGACTACCCCTGGATGCACTTCGATATCGCAGGCGTGTCTTTTGCAACGTCAAAGCGAAACTATATTCCCACCGGCGGAACAGGATATGGATTGCGTATGCTGCTGGATTTCCTGCAACACTATGGGAAGGAGTAGAGAAATGATTAGTTAATTAGCTGATGTGCTGATTAGCTAATTAACTAATTTAAACTATCAAACACATTATCAGGCCATGGAAAAACCAATCATTGGCATTACCACCGGAGATCTGAATGGCATCGGCATGGAGCTGATCATAAAAACCCTTTCGGATAGCCGCATTACGGAACATTGTACACCGGTTGTATTTGCATCCAATAAGGTAGTGAACTATTATCGTCGCATCGTTACAGATCACAACCTCGTCTTTACAAGTACCAAAGATCTGAGCAAGCTGAATCCGAAACAGGTAAACATATTCAACTGCTGGGAAGAAGAAGTACCGATGCAGCCGGGTGTACTTACGGAAACCGGCGGCAAATACGCCATACGATCACTGATGGTAGCTACCCAATGCCTGAAAGACGGGCAACTGGACGCGATCGTCACGGCCCCGATCCATAAAGGGAATACACAATTACCCGACTTCCCCTATACGGGACACACTCCTTTCTTGAAAGAAAAGTTCGGTGCACGGGATGTGCTTATGCTCTTGTATAACGAAGATCTTCGCGTTGCACTCGCAACAGAACACATTCCCGTTTCAAAAATTGCATCGACCATCACCAAAGAGTTGCTGCAATATAAATTACAACTGTTACGCGAAACGCTGATACGGGATTTCGGTATAGACAAACCGAAAATTGCCGTGCTGGGGCTGAATCCCCACGCGGGCGACAGCGGGCACATCGGCGATGAAGATGTTTCCATCATTAAACCCGTAATAGAACAGCAGCAACAAGGCCACATTGTATATGGCCCGTATAGCGCTGATGCATTTTTTGCCCGTCATAATTACCGCGCGTTCGATGCCGTTCTGGCCATGTACCACGATCAGGGATTAATACCCTTCAAAACACTGGCCGGAGAAACCGGGGTTAATTACACCGCCGGCCTGCCAATCGTACGGACATCGCCCGACCACGGCACCGCATTCGATATTGCCGGGAAAAATCTGGCCGATCCCACCTCTTTTCAGCACGCTCTTTTCCAGGCGATACAACTATTGCGGCAGCGCGAGACATATGCAGCCAATACCGCCAACCCGCTGCGCAGAGGAAAGGTCGAAAAAGAAAAGGATAACGCATAAAGGATTAATCCACATCTGATACATTCCTTATTTTTGTATCCGGGGCATAAAGCTCCGGCTACAGGAATATGGCAGATTTCATAGACTATTATAAAATACTCGGGCTGGACAAGAATGCTGCTGCTGAAGACATTAAGAAAGCATATCGCAAGCTGGCACGGAAATACCACCCTGATCTGAATCCCGATAATGCGGAAGCCAAGAAAACCTTCCAGCAGATCAATGAAGCCCACGAAGTGCTGGGCGATCCGGAGAAGCGAAAAAAATATGATCAGTATGGAGAGCAGTGGAAGCACGCCGAGCAGTTTGAACAGGCGCGGCAACACAGCAGCAGAAACTCATCCACAGGCGGCCGGCAATATGGCGGCTTCTCCGGCACCGGTGAATTTTCCGATTTTTTCGAACAATTTTTCGGAGGTGCACGCACTGGCGGTCACACAGCATACAGAGGCGAAGATTACCATGCCGAGCTGCATATGACGTTGTCTGATGCTTATACAACACGCAAGGAAGTACTCCAGGTAAACGGGAAAAGTGTACGGATCACGATACCTGCCGGGGTAGAAGACGGGCAGGTCATCAAGCTCAAAGGCTATGGCGGACAGGGTGTGAATAGCGGACCGGCCGGCGATCTGTACATTACTTTCATTATAAACAACAATACCTCTTTTCAGCGCGTTGGCAATGATCTCCACACTACAGTGGATCTGCCGTTATATACTGCCATATTAGGCGGTGAAACAACGTTAGAGACATTGGGTGGAAAAATCAAGCTGAAAATAGCGCCGGAGACGCAAAACGGAGTAAAAGTACGGGTAAAGGGAAAGGGCTTCCCGGTATACAAAAAAGAGGGGCAGTATGGCGATCTGTTCGTTACCTGGAATCTGCGCATACCAACCGGTCTTACCGAAGAAGAAAAAAAATTGTTCCGGCAACTTGCCAATAAATAAAGATAGCTATGGGAAAAACGAACCTGATACCGGCTGATGATTTCTGTATGCACTATCATGTTTCATACAGCGTGATCGGCGGACTGGAAGAGGCCGGGCTGATAAAGATCATCACAATAGAGGAGCAATCTTATCTGCAGGAAGACGACCTGGGTGAGGTTGAAAAACTCGTACGCCTGTATACCGACCTGGAAATTAACATCGAGGGAATCGAAGCCATTACCCATATGCTGCAGCGGATGAAAGCAATGCAGGAACAGATACGGACGCTGCAGCAACGGCTGCGCCTGTATGAGCAGCATGAATAGACGCACAATAATTCCGATCTCCCTGTCGTTTTATTTGAATCACAAGCATATGAAATATCTGCTGGCCTCATTATTGTTGCCCAGTCTTGCTAACGCGCAACATATCGACCTCGCTATACAAGGTGGATTGTGTACACCCAATGGTTTTATCCCCGGTACAAATGGCAGGCCCGGATACATTTTCTCTGTAAAACCCGCAATACACCTTGGCAAACTGATGGTTGGAGCAGGCGCAGACGCACATCAGATGATCGTCAGAGCTAACGATATAAATCACACAGGTGATATGGGACAACCCCTGCCACGCACAATCCGATACGGTAACCCTCAATTGGCGTTTCATGCGTTTGGCAATTATAAATTCAGAATCCCTAAAGGGTATGTCTATACCGGCATTTCCGGCGGTTACAGCACTTTCACCTTTAATAACAAGGAATTCTATCAATATCGTATACATCATTCCGGTTTTATGGCAGGTGTACAGACCGGTATTCATTTCAATCTCACTAAACGCCTCGGCGCCGGAGGTGAATTTGCACCACGTTACTATTCCCTAAACACTGCAACTGACACCGACAATGGGAGGCGCCCCCGCGGGTCGGAAGATATATTTGCCTATCCGGTACTTGTGGGGGTACGGGTGAAGCTATTGTAGAAAAGTAGTGTTGGGAATACCCTTAAGTAACGTCATTCCATTACGGGTGCATTTCAAAGTCGCG
Source organism: uncultured Chitinophagaceae bacterium (assembly GCA_964527735.1). Taxonomy (GTDB): domain Bacteria; phylum Bacteroidota; class Bacteroidia; order Chitinophagales; family Chitinophagaceae; genus JBEBVQ01. The sequence continues at coordinate 191,259 of CAZGPG010000002.1, forward strand.
ATCCCAAAACTAAATATTGCTTCGACTGGCTCAGCAACCGAAATAAAAAACGGTCATTGAGCCTGTCGAAATGAATACCATGAAAAAACGCGCGAATTTGAATTGCGCCCTTCCATTACAGAAGCAGTAAAAAGGCACGTAAATCTACTCTATTCCCGCTTTGTCTGATTGTCCAGTTTTGCAGTAAGCAATATTACTGACAAAATCTGTTCAAATGGCAAAACGATACAATTGTATTTTACTCTTTTCATTTATCCTGGCAACCTGCCACCACACACTACGTGCACAAACCGCAGACCTGAACCATATATGGGCGCATGGTACAGGCTCCAACCTCGGGGACGCCGGCATCTCCGTAGCAACAGATGCAGCAGGCAATGCCTATTTCACAGGAAGGTTCAATGGCACAGTTGATTTTGATCCCGGACCGGATTCCGTGAAACTGACCTCCAACGGCGGGCGCGATGTATTCTTCGCAAAATATACTGCCGAAGGGAATTTGGAATGGGCAAAAAGTGTTGGCAACACCAGCTCATCCCTGCACGACGACGGCGCATCTATTGCTGTCGACGATTCCGGTAACGTATATGTTGCCGGTTTCTTCTCCGGCAAGGTAGACTTCGACCCGGGGCCGGACACTGCATTCATCACAGCGCCTACCACATCAAGCCGGTATAATGGTATGTTCTTCGCTAAATACGACGCTACAGGTGATTATATATGGGCTAAAGCCTTCACCGGAGTTAATCTCCTCATTAACAGTGGAAACTTTAGCATCGCGCTCGATCACATGGGCTCGCTGTACCTCACCGGTACTTATACCGCGACCAGTCCTATAGATTTCGATGCCGGGCCGGATACCGCATGGCTTCCGGCGGCCAGTAACGATATCTTCCTCACACGATATGATACAGACGGGAATTTTAAATGGGCGCATCGCTTAACCAGCACCGCCAACAATATATCTGCAGCAATTGCTGCCAACAGTTTGGGACACGTATATATAACCGGCAACTTCGCAAGCCCTACGGACTCAGTACTGGATTTCGATCCGGGATCTGGCACCGCAGAATTGAAGTCAAATGGCCAGGGTGACATTTTCCTGGCGCGGTATGATTCAGCAGGAAACTATAAATGGGCCATCAACATGGGCAGTCCCCTCGTAGATGTCGGTCGTTCCCTGGCAATAGACAGCAACTTCAATATTTACCTGACCGGATACTTTCGGGGTCTGGCAGAGTTCGATCCGGGAACAGGCACGGCGCCCTTACAGGCAAAAGCCAATACTGATATATTCCTCGCTAAGTATGACTCCTCCGGCAACTATCAATGGGCAAAACAAATGAGCGGAATTGGCTCAGAACAAGGGAACGGTGTGGCGTTGGATCAGTACGCAAATATATACATTGTCGGTACGTTCGGTGACACAGTGGATTTTGACCCCGGGCCGGATTCTGTGAAAATAGGAAGAGTAGGCGGCAATGATATTTTTGTGGCTAAATACGACCCCTCCGGAAATTATATTAACGCCCGTAATATAGGGGGTTCAGGATCGGACGATGGCGTTGCAATCTCCGTCACGCCTGTGGGTGTTGTATATACTACCGGGTCTTTTTCAACCACTGCCGATTTTAATATCGGGGGTGCCGCTCCCGCGAACCTCGTTACAAACGGCGGGATTGACATCTTTTTTGCCAGCATGGGATGCGCACACGCAACAGACTATACGCCCATCACCTGCGACAGCAGTTATACCCTCAATGGCATTACCTATACTACCAGTGGCCGGTATGTGCAGAAATATACGAACGCCGCCGGATGCGACAGCCTCATCAATCTGAACCTCACCATCAATTATACCTCTCCCGTATGGCAGCATGAAACTACTTGTGACAGTTTTATCTTTCATGGAAACGTATATCGGCAGACCGGTATTTATGCCGACACATTTATAAACATATCCGGATGCGACAGTATCATTAACCTGAGTCTGTCGGTACTTACTTCCGATACGACACTTATCCTTACAGCCTGTGACTACCTTATACTGAATGGAGCAACATTCAGCACAACCGGTACACATACACAGGTACACACCAATAGTAACGGGTGCGACAGTACGATCACCCTACATCTTACCATTAACGACAGCCCTGAAGCCACTGTAGCACAAACCGGAACGATACTTGCCGCAGGCAGCGCAGATGCCTACCAGTGGATAGACTGTGACAATAGCGGCGCAGTTATACCTGGCGCTACAGGACAGATATACGAGCCGGCACATACCGGTAATTATGCCGTAGTGGTAACGGCAGACAACGGCTGTACGGATACTTCGGAATGTCATCCTGTGGAAATAACAAACGATTATATTCCGGAATTAACGGGTAATTACGGGATACAGCTATATCCCAATCCCACAAACGGGCAGGCAACGCTGAAATCCGCAGCCGGATTTCGTGCCGCAACGATCCGGCTACTCAGCCTTACCGGGCAGGCTTTAGGAGAATGGAGTAACGTGGCAGGCCATGAGATGATATTGGAGGTGCGCAACCAGGCAGCCGGCATTTATTTCGTAGAAATAACGGAACAGGAGCAAACGGTGCGGTTCAGGTTAGTGAAAGAATAGTCTTAAAATGCCTTGCAGATCATGTGTGTACGATCCCTGTTACTATCCCTTGTTCTTACCTGTAGTGTTGTACCTGTGCTTGCCCAGTACAACAAGCAGCAGGATTTCCTGAAGGCCAATAGTGTGTGGGCCTTCGGCGCCTTTGCCGGCCTGGATTTCAACAGCGGCGGACCGGTGCCGATAGAAACACCCAACCTCACATACGAAGGGAGCGCTTCTGTTGCCGATACTGCCGGCAACCTGTTATTTCATCTGGGTGGCTGGATCATCTTCCGGGGAAACAGACAGCTCATGCCAAACAGCGCCGGTCTGGCGCCGTCAAATCAGACCAGCAACAGCGCTCAGGGCGCACTTATTGTCCCCGTGATTGATACTCCATGGAAGTACTATGTATTTACGAACATGGATAACAGCAATTATAACAATAGCGCTGCCCCTCCTTTCCTCGCTTATTCCGTTGTAGATATGACACTGGATAGCGGCCGGGGAGATGTGGAAGCAGGCCGGAAAAATATTCCGCTCGAAACCGTACGTCCGCTTACCGAGGGCATGATCGCTATTCCCGGCGACAACTGTGATATATGGCTGCTTACACATACCAACGCACATCCGAACAACCCCACACCTGATACCCAAACCTACTTCAAGGCATGGCATATCACAGCAGCAGGGATCAACCCGGTACCGGTGATCTCTCCCTACAATGGCGAGATCATGCCCGGGGCAAATGCACAAGCTTTCGGTGTAGGATGCCTGGCGGTATCACCCGACCGGCAGAAGATCGCAATGGCGTCGGTAGCCGGCGTAAACCCGGGTGTCCGCTTATGCAGATTTGATCCTGCCACAGGAATTGTATCCGATGGTATACGCATTACGGCAAGGGGATCTTACGGCGTATGCTTCTCACCGGATAATACGAAGCTCTACACCACCAGCCCCACTAACCATGTATATCAATACCGGACAGACACACACGATTCCACATGGATAGCGGCTACCGAATATGTGGTGTACCAGTCTGCCCGCTATATGACATTAAAGCTCTACCGGGATACTATATACGTATGTCCCGGCCTGGAACAGGTAAACACCGGACAGATCTCTTATCCATACACGCAGAATTCCGTGTACATAGACCGGATCAATAATCCCAGAGGTGCGGGCGTATCCTGTAATTTCCAGTACAATGCCATACGGCTGCTGCCCGGTACCGGGAATGTGACCGGCGGGTTACCCAATGATGTAGTGTTCCCGTTCATACATAAAGAACAAACAAGTACTACCAGGGACACGATATGTTATACAGCGTCTTCAGGATTTACATCAAAAACACTGAATGCGCCTGAGGGATTTGCATTTTACGAATGGGACGACGGCAGCGCGGACAGTACCCGCCCCATCATGACACCAGGCAGCTATTGGGTGCGATACTATAACAATACCTGTGCCTACAGGCTGGATAGCTTCATTGTGACGGCATCGGATCTCAGCTTTTCCCTGGGAGACGACCAGCAGGTAAGCTTCTGCGACCATCCGTTGTCGTACGTGGAACTGAAAGCCAACCTTCCCAATGCCGGGTACAGATGGCAGGACGGCAGCAGTGATAACAGATATCGCGCTACCGGCCCCGGCACATATTGGGTAGAGGTGCACAGGGATGGTTGCATCGCATCCGATACCGTAAAGATTGATACGCTTGGGTTTGATTTAGGTCCTGACATTCGTATTTGTGCAGAGGATTCTGCAATAGATATACGCCTTTCACTACCGCTGTTGCCGGAAGGATCACTGATAAAATGGAGCACCGGCAGTACGGCATCTTCCATACAGGTTACGGATACCGGCCTGTATTATGTGCAGGTAATCCGCCCTCCCTGTGTATTTTCCGATAGCGTGCGTGTAAGGGCAATATCCTGCGATACCATTCCTGTGGATACTATTATAGTGGAATGTGTTGTCAACCTGCCCAATGCATTTACACCCAATGGCGATGGCACGAACGATCACTTCCTGCCGGTAATAGAAGCCGGCTGTCCCGTACAGTCTTACCTGATGCATATCTATAACCGCTATGGAGAACGGGTTTTTCTCAGCGCCGACCCTACCCGTGGATGGGACGGGACCCATAAAGGCCATCCGGCGCCTGTGGGCACCTATTTTTATGATCTACGATTCAAAGGGCGTATACCGGACAGGCAGATTTATCGCAAAGGCGATGTAACGCTGATCCGATAACCGGACAGTTAGTCGTGAGCTTTATTGTCTGCGCATGTTATCTTCGCACCTATGAAGCAGGATGCGTTACACATCAGCTATTCACTCGATACCATAGATATAGCTGCGCAAAAACTATGGATATATGGAAAAGGGTACCGTATCTGGACATTCTCCGGAGATATGGGCGCCGGCAAAACAACGCTGATCAGCAGCTTGTGCAAGCATCTTGGCGTACAGGAACCTGCTTCCAGTCCTACTTTTTCACTGATCAATGAATATCGCTTCCCCAACCCGGAAGGAGCATATACGACCATCCTGCATATGGACTGGTACCGTATCAGCAGCATTACAGAAGCTATAGATGCCGGCATGGAAGACGCCCTGCAAGGTGGAGCGTATTGCTTTATCGAATGGCCGGAAAAAGCAGCAGAACTTTTACAGGACGGGTATCTCCGGATAAAAATCGATACCGTTTCTGCACAGGGACGATCGCTGCATGCCCGTCCAATCGGATAATATCATTATGCGAAAAGGAAGATGGCGGATTTTTAACAATCCGCATTTTTTAAAAAATTCCGCAAACCTGTTTAACTTGCCATATGCAATTACACCTGATTGACGCAGTTGTAAAAGGAACATTACTGGGTCTGTTTCTGGCAATATCGGTAGGGCCGACTCTTTTTGCCATTATCCGGTATAGCCTGAACCATAGCTATAAGGCCGGCATCGCTTTTGTCCTGGGCGTATCCATCAGCGATATCATGTATGTGGCTGTTGCCAATTTTGCTGCGTCTTGGCTGGAGGCATTGAAAAACTATCAGAAACCCGTAGCCTTTGGCGGCGCCGTGGTACTGATTATTGTGGGGATCACGGGATTCCTCAGGAAATACAAGCCCCGCCGGCCGTCTTCCATACCCCTCACTATCAGCACGTCGCGCTATTTCCAGATATGGAGCAGCGGCTTCCTGATTAACACGTTCAATCCGGGAGTCATCATCACCTGGCTGGCAGCCGTTACAGCGACCATCAACACCAGCGGTATCTATCGCTTTACGCTGTTCGGGACCTGTCTGGGGCTTATTCTCGCCTTTGATTTCCTTAAGGTATTCCTTGCGGATATTATCAGGCGCAGACTTACCCTGCGGAGGATCATGTACTTACAGAAATTTTCTTCTGTTTGCATTTTGCTGATCGGAATAGCCCTGATGCTCACGACGATCTTTAACATACAATTAGGGTAAGGCGGAAACGTGATGCATAGCGTTTCTACGGAAAATGAATAAATCCCCCTAACTTTGCATCCTCATGTCTGACGCAATCCGCCACGAATGTGGGTTAGCCTACATCCGCCTGCTGAAACCACTGGCTTACTATCACCGAAAATACGGTACTGCTTTCTACGGCCTGAACAAGCTGTACCTGCTCATGGAAAAACAACATAACCGCGGGCAGGACGGCGCCGGTGTCGCTACTGTAAAGCTGGACGTCACCCCGGGGCATCAGTTTATGTACCGGCAGCGGCAAAGCGGCGCCCAGGCGATCGCACGGATATTCCAGGGGCTGAATCAGGAGATAGATGAAATGGCCCGGATGTACCCCGACATACGTAAACACCCCGGCCTGGTAAAAGGATATATCCCCTTCATGGGTGAGGTAATGCTGGGGCACCTGCGCTATGGTACGCAAGGGAAAAATGATGTGGCTTTCTGCCACCCCTTTATCAAGCCACATATTAATCCTACCCGGAACCTGACGATGGCCGGCAATTTCAACCTGGTCAATACCGATGAGTTGTTCTCGAAACTGGGCATCAACCCGGATGCTACTGTACGGGAAAGTGATCTGGGCGCTATGATCGAGATGGTGCATCATTATTTGTGCCGGGCCGATGACGAGCATCCCGAACAGCTCAATCTCGAAGAGGCACTTCGTCAGGCAGCCATTCATTTTGACGGAGGTTTCGTTTGCGGCGGGCTGGTGGGCAACGGCGACAGCTTTGTTTTACGCGATGCCAATGGTATCCGCCCTGCCTATTTTTATCAGGGAGACGATATTATTGTAGCGGCTTCGGAACGTCCGGCCATTATGACTGCTTTCAACGTCCCGTTAGAAGAAGTACAGGAACTGCAACCCGGTCATGCGCTGATCGTAAAAGCGGACGGCAGCTTCAGTAATCCCCGCATACTACCCGAAAAGGAAGTACGGGCATGCAGCTTTGAACGTATTTATTTCAGCCGTGGCAGCGATGCCGATATTTATCGTGAACGGATGCAGCTGGGCAGCAACCTCGCCGGCAAGGTGCTGGGAATGATTGATAACGATCTGAAAAACACCATCGTTTCATTCATACCCAATACGGCCGAAATTGCATTTTACGGATTGATCAAAGGACTTGAAGACTATCTTAACGAGATTAAACGTGACCGGATCATTACCCGGAAGCTCAATGATGAAGAACTGCTGGAACTGATTAGTCGCCGGGTGCGCATCGAAAAAATTGCCATCAAGGACGTAAAAATGCGCACGTTCATTACGGAAGATGCTTCCCGCAATGAAATGGTGCAGCACGTATACGATATTACTTACGGCACGGTGAACCGGGGTGTGGATACGCTTGTGGTCATAGACGACTCGATCGTCCGGGGCACCACACTGCGGGAAAGCATCATCAAAATGCTGGACCGGCTCGGCCCCAAACGTATTATCGTTGTTTCTTCGGCGCCCCAAATCCGCTTTCCCGATTGTTATGGCATTGACATGAGCCGGATGGGCGATTTTATTGCCTTCCAGGCAGCGGTAACACTGCTGAAGGAAAGCGGCCGGGAGTCGCTGCTTGAAGAGGTGTACCAGCAATGTAAAGCTGCAGAAGAAAGCGGAACGGTCGTACAGGAAAATTTCGTCAAGGCGGTGTACTCACCTTTCACGCCCGAAGAGATCAGCCGGAAGATTGCAGAAATGCTGCACCCCGAAGACGTGCAGGCATCCGTGGATATCGTCTTCCAGTCTATTGAAGGACTGTATGATGCGTGCCCCGACCATAAGGGCGACTGGTATTTCACCGGTAACTACCCCACGCCCGGCGGCAACCGCGTTGCCAACCGTGCTTTCATGAATTATATGGAACGGAAGGAAAAGCGCGGGTATTAAAGTTCCCTGTTACCTTTGCAGCTTAAACATTTGTATTGCCCATGCAATTCGACCGCAGCGAATTAAAAGACACACTACTGGTAAAGTTGTATACGGAGCTGGTGCGTCCGCGGATGATTGAAGAAAAAATGCTGGTGCTGCTGCGCCAGGGAAGGATATCCAAATGGTTCAGCGGGATTGGCCAGGAAGCCATTTCCGTGGGAGCTACGCTGGCGCTTGATGAAGACGAATACATTATGCCCCTGCACCGCAATCTGGGTGTGTTCACTGCCCGGAATATACCGTTTGACAAGCTGTTTATGCAATGGCAAGGCCGCAAAGAAGGCTTTTCGAAAGGACGGGAGCGCTCCTTTCATTTTGGCACCAATGAATACCATATCTGCGGTATGATTTCTCATCTCGGGCCGCAACTGGCTATTGCCGACGGCGTAGCATTAGCGCATAAGTTACGGAAAGAAGAAAAAATATCCCTCGCTTTCAGTGGCGATGGCGGAACGAGCGAAGGCGACTTTCACGAAGCGCTCAATGTGGCTGCCGTGTGGGGATTGCCGGTTATTTTCCTTATTGAGAACAATGGTTATGGCCTGAGCACACCAGTAAGCGAACAATTTGTGTGTAAACAACTGGCTGACCGCGCAATTGGCTATGGCATGGAAGGTCTGACGATTGACGGAAATAATATCCTTGAAGTATATAAAACCGTACAGCAATTGCGCCGTGCGTGTATCAATGAACAAAGACCGGTATTGCTCGAGTGCATGACCTTTCGTATGCGCGGCCATGAAGAAGCCAGCGGAGTAAAGTATGTGCCAGCAGAACTGTTTGAAGCATGGAAGCAAAAAGATCCGGTGGCTAATTACGAACGCTTCCTGACAGAAGAAAAAATACTGTCGCGCGAAGACGTGGAAAACATCCGGGAGCAAGTACGTGCAGAGATCGAAGCCGGCCTGCAAACGGGTTTTGCTGCGCAACCGGTAAAACCGGACACATCAGAAGAACTGCAGGATGTCTATGCGCCGGCTTCAGCCAGCCATATCGCACCCGCTTCAAATGCAAGCAGCGAAAAAAAATTAATTCAGGCTATCTCCGACGGCTTGCGCCAGGCAATGGAACGCCACCCCAACCTCGTGCTGATGGGCCAGGACATTGCGGAATATGGCGGGGCTTTCAAAGTCACAGAAGGCTTTGTGCAGCAGTTTGGCAAAGAGAGAGTGCGTAACACACCGTTATGCGAGAGCGCTATTGTAGGCGCCGCGCTGGGCCTCTCCATCAAAGGCTTTAAAGCGATGATGGAAATGCAGTTTGCCGATTTTGTAACGGTAGGTTTTAACCAGATCATCAACAATCTGGCGAAAATACATTACCGCTGGGGGCAGCATGCCGATGTCGTGATCCGTATGCCTACCGGCGGCGGCGTGGGTGCAGGCCCGTTCCACTCGCAGAGCAACGAAGCCTGGTTTGTACATACGCCCGGACTGAAGGTGGTCTATCCCGCCACCCCGGAAGACGCCAAAGGATTGCTGGCCGCCTCCTTCGAAGACCCCAACCCGATCCTTTTCTTTGAGCACAAAGCGTTGTACCGCAGCATCAGCGGACAGGTCCCGGATGATTATTACACGATAGAGATCGGTAAAGCCCGCGTGGTGCAAGAAGGCGCAGACATGAGCATCATCACCTATGGCAGCGGGGTACACTGGGCCGTCGACTATGCACGGCGCCATCCCGACGTCTCCATCGACATACTCGACCTCCGTACATTATTGCCGCTGGACTATGATGCGATAAAAGCCTCCGTACAGAGAACCGGAAGGGTGCTGATCCTGCATGAAGATACACTGACGGGCGGTATCGGGGGTGAGATAAGCGCATGGATATCCGAACATTGCTTTACATACCTTGATGCGCCGGTGACCCGCTGTGCCAGCCTGGATACACCAGTACCTTTTGCGATAGAGCTGGAACAAAATTTCCTGGCCAAAAACCGGCTGGATCAAATGGCAGAAAAACTCCTGTCATTTTAACATAACAAATGGACCCGCGACCGACAACCGGTTATAGCGACACAACATAGACCTATTGATATAGGCAATATGTCGGTAATGCAATTTGGCAGTCGCGGGACAAGGGCGTATTTTTGTGGAAACAACCCATAACATATTATGGAAGCAGTTATCAGCACACCGGTTGCCCTTACACCCAATGCAGTGAAAGAATTGAAGCGTTTGATGAGCGCGCCCGATTTTGATGCGCAGCAGCAGCTGCGCCTCGGTGTAAAAGGTGGCGGTTGCAGTGGATTGAGCTATATATTGGGCTTTGACCGCCAGGAAGCGGACGATGAGGTTTACAACATTTCCGGTATACCGGTGATCATGAAAAAAGCACATGGCATCTACCTTGCGGGGATGCAGGTGGATTATGAAGACGGGCTGAATGCCCGCGGTTTTACCTTCAGCAATCCCAATGCGAGTAACACCTGTGGCTGCGGCACATCATTTGCCGTATAGGCATGGCATTCCGGAGTCTGTAATAACGCGCTGATCCTTGCCTGCTTTGGTTCCTGCTTATAACCATATTACATTAAACCCGGAAGATTTTATGAAAACCATATGGATGACCTGCCTGTGCTGCACGATCATGCTCACGGCCATAGCACAGCAGCCGGATAAAAATACTTATGCACGCAATACTGTAAATAAGGATACGGGGACTGTTTTCGTAAATCAGCGCGACAAAAACGGGAAACGACACGGATTATGGTGGGAGCAATTTGCCGCAAATCGGGGCGAGGTTGCATATACCGCATTCGGATCGTACGATCAGGGCCTGAAGATCGGCCCCTGGTACCGGATCAATGAAATAGGTGATCTTGTTGCTATTGAGCATTACAGGTTTGATGTGCTGCACGGAGAAGTAAAATTTTTTGAACAGGGCGCTCTGGTCTGCGTTGGCCACTACCGCGGCTTAAATCCTTCCCAATCTCATGATACGATCCTTGTTGTGCATCCCGTAACAGGAGAAGAAAAGCTGGTAAGCGTACCGTCGGCAAGAGGATCTGTACGGCATGGGATCTGGCGGTATTATGATGGCCGCAGCGGCCGCCTGATCCGCGAAGATGATTACCAGGTGGATGAATTGCTGCATAGTAAAACGTTCGGGCTTACACAGGCAGACAGCGCTTATTACCAGCTACGCGAAAAAAACATGCCGCATAACCAACCGGTAAATTATAAACCACCAAAAGGAAAAGGCAGTAGCCTGACCGAAATACGGGACCGGTAGGGGCGAATAATCATTCGCCCCTGATGCAGATTATCAGGGCACAACGATCATTTCCATTCTCACAGCATAAGCACTGAAGTACCCAAGCGCACCATTGGTGAATCCGGTGATGGGATTTGCCGGCGCATCGGATGGCGGTCCTCCCGGTGTAGTCAGCATCATAAGCGTCCTGAAATAATCATAGGCAGCTTTATCAATACTCTGCAGTTGCACCACTACCGTATCTCCCCTGCGCAGGCTGTCTTCAATATTATTGATAAATAACGGCGTACTGAGATGTGCCCCGTCCTGCAGCTCATCGCTCATAACCAGGATATCCTTCACCATTTTGCGGTTTTTTTCCTGCACGATACGGTAATAATTTTCTGTTTCCGCAGGATCTTTCAGGTAGATGTTGACCTGCCGGATACCCCAGAAGCTTTCTTCAACCGTCAGCGAGTCGATGGCGACAGCAGCCGGCAGATAAGATATCGATGTATACGTAACACCGTTTACGGTTGCCTCCAATGTATAAGTACGGCCGGGGGTTCCTTGTAAAGAAGTGGCCACATATTCACCGGGAGTGATTTCACTTAGCGTTTCGCTGTTACCGGCATCATCCCTGAGTGTCAGATATGCGCCGCTGACTGCGGGAAATTCATTTGGCTCGTCAAAATTCACCGTTTGGGAAATACGGATCACATACGGTCCGGGCTGGTCTGAAATGCCTCCTTCTATGACAAGTTTTGGCTCCTTCTCGTTCAGATCAATATCAATTACTTTCTGGCAGGACATAAGCGCTGTTGTCAGCAGCAGGATAGCCGTGAAAGTGAGCATATATGGTTTCATGGCGTTCAGAATTTAAAGTTGTAGGTGACAGCAGGTATCCAACGGAATAATGTCGTACGGACAGCCTGTGTCCGGGAGGGATCATTGGGATCTTCGCGGAATGTGATGCTATATGCATTTTCCCGCCCGTAAGCGTTATAAAGCGAGAAATTCCAGCTTGATTCCCTTTTATCAGTTTTCTTCCGTATCCAGGTGACTCCAATATCCATCCTGTGATAGTCCGGCATACGATAGCCGTTCCGCTCCGTATAGTAATTGACCACATGACCGCCAACGCCGTATTTTCCGCTTGGAAATGTAATAGCATTACCCGTATAATAAACCCAGGTAGCCGAGACAACCCATTTGGGCGCCAGCTCATAGATACCTACGATCGACACGTCATGCGTTCTGTCCTGCCGGGCGTTATACCATTCCCCACCATTGATTCCTTCAATTTTCCTTTCGCTTTTCGCCAGGGTATAACCAACCCACCCATTCAGGCGGCCATATTTTTTCTTTACAAAAAACTCAACGCCGTAAGCCCTGCCCATACCGATCAGAAGCTGAGACTCTACCGTAGTATTGAATTGCAGCTGCGCCCCATCCTTATAATCGATCTGGTTTTGCATGTCTTTATAGTAGGTCTCTACTGAAAACTCATAACTATTATCTGCAAAATTCCGGAAGTATCCCAGTGAAACCATGTCGCTCACCTGCGGCTTTACATTGATGCTGCTGGGTATCCACAGATCGGTAGGATTACCCGACGTTGTATTGGACAACAGGTGCAGGTTTTGTGTATTCCTGCCGTATGCCAGCTTTACAGAGCTTACCTCATTGAGTATATAATTAAGCGCAAAACGGGGCTCAATGAAAAAATATGTTTTTACAAATTCGCCTGATCCGTACGTAGCTGTATCAACAGGTATCCCTTCGGGCGAGAACGTATAAAAATCACCGGGACCTATAGCGCTGAATGAAGAAGCACGGAAGCCGTATTCAACATTAAGCGCTTCGCTGAATTTCCATTTATGGGAAATATAGGCGGCGTTTTCCCAGCCGAAATTATTAGGCATTTCTGTTTTGCTGACCTCGTCATTAGTCTCTATTGTAATGCCGCCGGGCACAATCTGATGGTAGATGGAATTGATGCCGAACTTAAGCTCGTGACGGCTGTCTGCATAATATTGAAAATCCTGCTTCAAGTTATAATTCTGGATACGCGACAGGATATTTCCCTTTAATGCACCCATGTCAATATTAATATTGTACCGGTAATTGCTGTAGATAAGCGATGTATTGGAAAACAGCCTGTGGCTGAACAGGTGGTTCCACCTCAGCGTTCCGGTTGCGTTACCCCAATCGAAACCGAAATTATCTCCGAATCCCAGCACATCCTTTCCGAAATAGCCGGAGAGGAAGATCCGGTTTTTATCGTTGATCCGGTAATTGGCTTTGGCATTCAGGTCGTAAAAATACAACCGGGCTTTATTGATACTTTCATCGGGGGATAATTTCAGGAAGAGATCGGCATAGGTTCTTCTGCCCGATATGGTAAAGGAGCCTTTATCCTTTACGATGGGACCATCAATCTTCAGCCGGGAGGATATCAGGCCGATGCCTCCTTCCGCGCCGTATTCCTTATCATTACCATCCTGCATCCGGATATCGAGCACCGAAGAAAGCCGGCCGCCATACACTGCAGGCTGGCTGCCTTTGTACAGCGTCACATCTTTCAGGGCATCCGTATTGAATACGGAAAAAAACCCGAGCAGGTGAGACGCATTATATACCGTTGCTTCATCCAGCAGTATCAGGTTCTGATCAGCGCCGCCGCCGCGCACATAAAATCCGCTGTTCCCTTCACCTGCCGACTTTACCCCCGGCCGCAATTGTATTGTCTTCAGCACATCCTTTTCACCCATCAGCACCGGTATATTCTGTATCTCTTTCATATCAAGCTTCTCAATGCCCATCTGCGTCTGGATAATATTTTCATCCCGGCGCACACCCGAAACGACAACCTCTTCCAACTGGCGTTCCGCTGTCCCCAATACAAAATCCACCCGGTGATTCTTATCCAGTTGTATTACCTTCTCTTCCGACCGGTAACCAATAGCCTGTGCCATAGCGGTATAATTACCCGCAGGCAGCGTGATCGCAAAATAACCGTATGCATTGGTAGCAGCTCCCGTACCGGGCAGCTCCCGGATCACAATGGTGGCGCCGATAATTTCTTCACCCGTACCGGCATCTTTTACATAGCCGCTGAACGTGTACCGGCTGTCGGCTTTTTGCGCCCACAGCAAAGCAGTGGTCATTACACAGCATATCAGGGTGGCAACAAAGCATTTCATGTATATCGTTTTTGGCGCCCCGTCATGCTCCTGCCCCCGTTAGCCTGAGACAGATCTTGCCTTAGCCTGATTACCGGGCAGTACAGAACGGAATAAGGATGCAAAATAACCTTATTCCTGCCTGAAAATAAAAAAGCTGTAAAAATGGATGAACAATACCATCCGGATGTGTAAAAAATTCCCGGTTTTGTGGAGATATCTGTTACATCCTTTTCAGCGGCAGGAACCCGTGCATGCGTGGATAAAGACATAATACCTGCTGTCACAATGCTAAAATACTGAAAATCACATCACCGATACAATCTGCATACCGTGTTTATACGCTGTTTATATCCTCTCTGATGCGGGAATTTTTTCTTGGCCGGTTTTTAATTACAGGTTAGTGTTGTAGCCAAGTAAAAGTACACAGTCAATATGTATCCGTTTAATAAAGTGCAGCAGGAAGATCAGTCGTGGCGTTTGGAATTGGATGGCATCTCTATTGTAACCGAAGGTTTTTTTATCAATGATGACCAGCATTGGCTCCGGAACCCGAAAAAGGCAATCGCATTCTTTAGCATTGACGGCAATCTCTACGGCCTGTCAAATGTTGTGAACAGCTGCCTTACTGCAGAAAAGTTTTATGATGTCATGTACAGGCAATACGTATATTTCAACAGAGAAACATTTTCTGATCGTTTTTTCCGGGAGCACGGATTTATTTTAACCGATAATAACTGGACACTTGAAATGACAGATAACCTGGGTTTGCACGGCAGTCTGGAGTACCGGGACAGAGACGGGTGGTATTACAACGATATGTTACTAAAATGCCAACCCCATAATATCGGGGATCTGATGCACTTCTATACCGGAAAAACAGGTGAAACACTAAAACGCATTTCCTGATCACCGTGGAAATACAGATGGCCGTCCTTGAATACAGGCGGCCATCATCTTTTATCGCTCCTGCTATTGAGCACCCCTGATAACAGGACGCCGGGGATTATACCCCGCACGGTATTGCTGCACCGTATAGCGGATATAGGTAAAGAAGTTGTATTCGGTCATGGTGCGCAATTGCTCATAAGTAGGCCGGAACGTTTTCAGATACGCCTGCGCGCTGTCACCCGTGAGCCCGGTCAGGTTGTGCACGATCCGCTCATTAAATGTATAGTCCACATATTTTTCCTGCTCAAACCAGTTGTATTCACGCTGAAATGCCCATATCTGGCGGTTGCGCTTGCTCAGCGCACTGAATGGGTGTTTGATCGCATCCAGGGTAGAGAATTGCGGGAAATTGAGCACATGCTTATACGTTTCATAATAATGAAGGCTGTCTTTTTTCCAGTCATATCCACGCTGGTTTACGATATATTCCGGCAACAGGATAGGGCTTTTCTCCAGGAATATTTTAAAGAACGGAGGAATAATGCCTTCGGGAATGCGCATACGTTCGGTTCTGTAACCTGTCATATGAAATTCCACCAACTGACCTTTGGACACCTCCATTGAGAACTGTCCGGCGCTGTCTGTTATTACCAGATTACCGGAATGGACGTTTTTGATATGAACATCCGTCAAGGGCAACCGCGTTTCGATGTCGGAAACGATACCATTGATCTGCTGTGCCTGTGCGGCTGTAAATAAAAGCAGTAAGAGTATAATAACCGGGAGTACAGGCCGTATATTCATATAGTTGCTAAAATTACAGTTTCACCGCTAAGCAAAGAACAGCTTTTTGTTAAAAAAGTTAAAATCCGTTTTCAAGGATGCTACGGTGCGGAGCAGGAGAATGATTAATTTTGATCCTATGCCTGGCAAGGATCAAAATAAAGGTATTGCATCTGAGGTTTTTTTCAGGACGGCGCGCAGCGGCGGTAGCGGCGGCCAGCACGTCAATAAGGTGGAAACGAAGGCTGAAGCCTGGTGGCACATAGGAACATCCGCTTTATATACTCCGGAAGAAAAAGCGCGGATTGCGGTAAAGCTCAAAAACCGTATCAATAAAGACGGATATCTTATTATTTCAAGCACACAGACCAGGTCGCAAGCAGAAAACAAACAGATCGCCTTGCAGAAAATGTACGAACTGATCCTGCAGGCTGTAACGGTACCGAAAAAGCGGAAACCGACGAAACCTTCCAAAGCAGTGATTGAAAAACGCCGGAAAGTCAAACGGCAGCTTTCTGAAAAGAAACAACAGCGGCGGTGGTAGAGACGCGATAAATCGCGTCTCCTTATAACACGCACAGGGAGACGCGATAAATCGCGTCTCTACTAACGATACTGCACCGCAGCCGGCATTTCGCGCTCCGGAACTGCAGCAACGGCTTCTGTCTTCTGCGTTTCTGTTACGTTGCTGTGATGCGCTGGCTTGGTACCCCATATGGCAGCCAGCGTAGGCGCGATCACCAGCGCTACAATGCTCATCAGCTTGATCAGGATGTTCATGGAAGGGCCTGATGTATCCTTGAACGGATCACCAACCGTATCACCGGTAACAGACGCTTTATGCGGTTCAGATCCCTTGTAGTGCATCTTACCATTGATGTCGACACCTTTCTCAAAAGATTTTTTGGCATTATCCCAGGCGCCGCCGGCGTTGTTCTGGAACATACCCATCAGCACACCGCTCACAGTAGCGCCGGCCAGGAATCCGCCCAGCACTTCAGGCCCGAATATAAACCCGATGATCAGCGGTGAAAGAATGGCAATAGCACCGGGCAGCATCATTTTCTGAATCGAAGCCTGCGTGGAGATCGCTACGCATTTTTCATATTCAGGCTTTGCTTTGCCTTCCATAATGCCCGGTATTTCACGGAACTGGCGGCGCACTTCCTCCACCATTGCCATCGCTGCCTGACCCACAGCCGTGATGGCCAGGGAAGAAAAGATAAACGGTATCATGCCACCGACAAACAAGCCCGCCAGCACATCCGCTTTGTATATATCAATACCTTCGATACCCGACACACCCACAAAAGCCGCAAACAGCGCCAGGGCAGTAAGCGCGGCAGAAGCGATGGCAAAACCTTTACCCGTAGCCGCAGTCGTATTACCTACCGCATCCAGCACGTCTGTTTTTTCACGCACATCAGACGGCAGCTCGCTCATCTCTGCAATACCGCCCGCATTATCTGCAATAGGGCCGAAGGCGTCTATCGCAAGCTGCATGGCCGTAGTAGCCATCATACCGGCAGCGGCGATGGCCACACCGTACAAGCCGGCGCATTCATAAGAACCATAAATACCGGCTGCAAGCACCAGGATCGGCAGGAACGTACTTTCCATACCGATGGCAAGTCCGCCGATGATATTCGTAGCATGACCGGTAGACGACTGGCGTATAATACTCATTACCGGGCGTTTGCCCATGGCCGTATAATATTCCGTGATGATGCTCATTAAAGTACCTACTCCAAGCCCTACCATAATAGCGCCGATCACCCCATTCTGCGTAAACTCATGACCACGCAGCATCATCGTTTCCGGCAGCAGATATTTTACCAGGAAAACGGATGCAATACCAGTAAGGACAATGGAACCCCAGTTACCCATATTCAATGCCTTTTGTACCGGCGCTGTGCTGATACCGGCGGTATCTGATATTCTTACAAACCAGGTACCTACAATGGAAAAGACGATACCGATACCGGCGATCAGCATAGGCAGCAGGATCGGCGAAAACCCACCGAAACCATCACTCAGCGCCAACCCTGCGGCATCCCTCACTTCCTGTCCCAATACCATGGTAGCCAATACCGTCGCAACATAAGAACCAAACAAGTCGGCGCCCATGCCTGCCACGTCACCTACGTTATCACCCACGTTATCCGCAATGGTCGCGGGGTTGCGCGGATCATCTTCAGGGATGCCCGCTTCCACCTTTCCTACCAGATCGGCGCCTACGTCGGCTGCTTTAGTATATATACCGCCACCCACACGTGCAAACAATGCAATGCTCTCCGCGCCCAGGCTGAACCCGGTAAGCACCTCTATTGCTTTAAGTACCAGGTGACTATCAGCAGTAACGCCGGGAGCAAATATGCTGATCAATACAATAAACAGTCCGCCCAGACCCAGCACCGCAAGACCGGCAACACCCAGTCCCATCACCGCTCCGCCGGTAAAGGATACCTTCAGCGCTTTAGACAGGCTGGTACGGGCAGCCTCGGCGGTACGTACATTCGCTTTGGTGGCGATACGCATACCGATAAAGCCGGCCATAGCCGAAAAAACGGCGCCCACAACAAAGGCCAGGGCTATAGACCAGTGGGAATTGGCATTGGCACTCCCCATAAAGCCGAGGAGCAGGGCTGCAATGATCACAAAATAAGTCAGCACTTTATATTCCGCTTTCAGAAAGGCCATCGCTCCTTCTGCTATGTAAGTGCTGATCTCCTTCATCCGGTCTGTTCCGGCATGCTGCCGGCCCACCCAGGAACTTTTAATCATAGTAAATAAAAGGGCAATAATGCCAAAGACCGGGACGAGATAAAATATGGTATTCATAAAATTTAAAACAAGTGCTATTTTAAAGAACGCGCAAATATAGTTGATTGAAAGAAAAAAATGCAAACATTCGCCTTATATCCGGGGAAATGACCCCTATCCGGCGGAATGGCAGAGATATACATAAAATCTGAAGAAACAGGCAAATATGGCATATCCCTGATTAACATAATTTCGTAATACCCCATTTTTTCCGGCCATATACAATGGAACAGTTTTTGAACAAGTCTCGATGAAGTCGTAATATGCAACATAAGTGAAGACAAAAACACAGATATTGCCATCGGGGTACCGGAAATTGCCTGATAAAGCATTGATTGACCGGTATGTACAGCGCCATGAGCAACCGGCCATCCACCTGCTGTATGAACGGTACGGGCATCTTGTGTATGGCGTCTGCTGTAAATACCTTGGCGGGCCGGAAGCAGCGGGCGATGCCGTACGACATATCTTTACCCGTCTGCCTGATGATCTCAGGCAATATCATGTGGAAGATTTTGGTTCCTGGCTGCTGCGCGCCACCAAGAATTACTGTGTAATGCGGTTACGTCAGGCCGGCGTTTCTATTCCTCCCGCGCTTACCGCCACGCCGGTAACTGAGCTGGTAAACAGGAAAAATTACCTCACAGGCGCCGAAGAGCAGACTATGCTCGCCCGGCTGAAGATCGCATTGCACTCCCTTGATGCCGGGCAACGGCAGTGCGTCGAATTATTTTATCTCGAAAAAATGACAATCTCTGCCATTGCCACGAAAACAGGTTATACAGCAGACCAGGTAAAACTTTATATCCGGAAGGGAAAACACTTTCTGCGCAATAGCATAAAAGAAAAACGGGATTGACATCATGCACAGGCTATTGGCACATATATTCGACAACAGCGCCTGCCTTACCAAAAGGCAGCTGAAAGATTATGTGACAGGCGTCATGGCCGAAGAAGAATGTTATGCAGTGGAAAGGCATGCGAACGACTGTTCTTTCTGCAGCGAAGCCATAGACGGCCTCAGCGCGCATAACGGGGAAGCCGTAAGCCTGCTGGAAACAACGCTGACACCTGAATTTCTACATGATCATTTCCAGAAAAATCTCCCGCCCGTACATCTCAATTCCATAGGACCCACAGCCGCTGCGGAATCTGCACCGGCGAAACATAAAAAATCAGGCATCGGCTGGCTGCATATATCAGCCCTCGCAGCGACCCTGCTACTGTCGTTTTTCCTGATCCGCGGATGGAAGCCCCAGCATCGCCCGCCAGACCGGCATGTAGCGCTGCCGGCAACTGTAGCCGATACCATGCCTGTAGTAGCACAAAAGCAGAAGAAAGAGGAGAGCAGGAAAAAGTCCACCGCACTACCACCGGCAGAAAAAAGCGAAGGAGGCACGGCATCTGCCCCTGAAATACCCGCAAACACATTGATACCAGCGGAAGCATTGCGCGATGCAAAACCTGTCGAAACCATACAGGAACCAAATAAACCAGCGGACAATCCGACCCGGAATGAAACGGCTCCGCCTGATAATAAGGCTGTACAAGAGGAGCACATAACAACGACGGCTCCGGAAAAGGATAATACCAACCACCGGCAACTGGCTGATGAAGCATTTGACCGTGCGCATTACACAAAAGCCCTGGGCCATTACCGCCAGGTATTAAACAACAACGCCGCAACACGGGAAGACAAAGACGCAGCCGGGATCATGGCGGCACGCTGTTATATCCTGCTGGGCAGCAAGGCACAGGCCATAACCCTGCTGCGTGAAATCGCCGACGGCAACAGCCCGCAAAGCGGAGAAGCCGGAAAATTGCTCGCAGAGCTGAACTAAGCAACTATTTACGGTGAACGCTGCTCGTCACCGATCGGATCATTTCCGGAAATTCAAACCCATCAGGCAACCTTTTCCTGCACAATTGCATTTATACTATTGCTTGTATTTTTAAAGGCAGCAGCCAGACTGCACCCCTGACCATTAAAACAGGAATAAAAACCGCCGATGACGGAAAGTCAGCTTATAGATGCCTGTATAAAAGGAGCGCCGTATGCGCAGCAGCTTTTGTACGAACGCTTCTGCGACCCGCTGTTTATAGTCTGTATCCGCTATATTCCGGCGCAGGCAGACGCTGAAGAAATTTTATCCGACACGTTCATCCGGGCTTTCCGGTCGCTGCACCAGTTCGAAAACCGGGGGAAAGGCAGCTTCCAGGCGTGGATCACCAGGATCGCCGTCAATGAATGCCTGCAGTTTCTGAGAAAACAAAAAACGCTGCGATTCCTGCCGTCCGACCAACCGGTAATGGAGCAGGCAGACGGACATATAAACGCACAGGATCTGTTGCAGGCAAAAGATTTACTACACATGATCCATCATATGCCGGATGGCTACAGGACTGTATTTAACCTGTATGTGATAGACGGATATAATCATAAAGAAATCTCCCGGCTGCTGGGCATTTCCGAAAACACTTCCAAAACACAACTCATGAAAGCAAAAACATTTTTACGTGGAAAACTGGAATCCGATGGAAAAAGAATTTGAACAAATACGGGATAAACTGGCCGACGCCACCCCGGAAGCTTTGGGCTTCCACCCCGACAGAAAACAGGTATGGGAAGCCATCAGCCGGAAACAGCAAATTCCCCGGAGCAGCTATCTGCTATGGGTATCCCATGCAGCGGCTATATTGACAGGTATATTGCTGGGTGCAACGCTTATTGCGCTTTACTTCCGGAACCAACCGGCAACTGATACGATCGTAGTTACTACTCCGCAATCACCGGCGGCAGAAACAGCTCATGAAGCGGAACTCCCGAGCCTTCCCTCACAGACAACCGGAGCATCTGCCGTAAAAAAACCGCTGCGAAAGGAAGTCGTACCGGAAGCACCGGCTGTCGCAAAGGAACCGCAAATGCCTGTAATTGTAGAAAGGCAACCATCCGCACCTGTGCCAACGGTAGCGGTGGCCCCGCCCATGAAAACTATACACATTTCCGATATCAGCCACGAACACAACAACAGCGCCATCCCGGAGCGAAAGACAACCGTTTGGGAGCGGATATTCTCCGATCGCCATCATCCGTCCGATCCTGCTGCACAAATCCCCACACTTGCGCTGCACGATTATTTAACCCGTTCCAAAAACCATTAAGTCATGACCATTCAACGAATCCACCGTATCATTCTCTTGTTGCGACATAATCTCCTCTGCTTTATCCTATGCCTGACCGGTATGCACATGACCTCCGCGCAAACCCTGCCCGGAGACTGGATGGGCGTCATGGTACCAACACCGGAAGAAGAGCGGCTGTTCCGCATCAGCGAAGCACAATATAACCACCGGTTCCGCGTCGCCTTGCCCGACGACAACCAACTCTACATCGATTTCTTAAGGCTGAGCGATTGGGGAGAAAAACATCACCTGAACGAAATAACCCGCTTTGCTGCTGATGAATTTGAGCGACTTGCAGACTCCTTCCGCGAAGCACATACCGTAAAAGTGATGGAGCTGAACATTCCCACCAGCAACAAAAACATAGCAATCCGATACCGGGAAGAACGGCCGGCCGCCACGCAACTGCTGCGCAAAAATGGAAGCTACTACCACCTGAAAACCGGTATGGATACCCTGCGGGTCGTAAAAAATACAGGTTACCGCACACGCCCCGGATTCGACTCCGGTATCGTGCAGATACAATACACATTTATAGTGAAACATCTTGAAGACATCAGGCGTTATGCAACAGACCCGGCATTCCTGGAGCATACGGGCAATAGCATAGATTCCGTGATCGCTGTGCAGCGCGGCAAATGGAAACGGCAGGACCTCCGTTATCACGAGCTGCGTGTTGATTACGACCTGGCAAAGAAAACTGCACTGAAGGTGTATACCGGTGATCCGGTGCTACCGTTCATGGGCAAAACAGTGGGCCTTTATTTGAGCGTGGGGGCCATGGTGTTCAAAAACTCAATAGCCCCGCGGGCAGAAATGAGCCTGGCTTATATCTTTCCGGGCGAAGGCAATAAGAAGCCTTTTGCAGGCATTACAATCAACTCTTTTTATTTGTATCATCCGGGAGCTGACGGTACGGTCGATCGGGTGTATAGCTCCATCAACGGTGAGTTTGGCGTAGCTACGATGAATGGTCTGATGCGGCAGAAAACATCATTCGGCCTGGGATATGTATATGCACAACCTGTCTTCCGGGATGAGATGATCCGTGTGTTTGTAAATTACGGGGCTTCGGAGCTGATTACAGTGGGCTGGGAAATGAACGCCAACATCCGCAGAAAGGAAGACGTAATGATGGGAATACATGTGAGCTTTACGCTGTAAAGATACTGTTGGCATACATATTTGTTGCGCATCAATTTTTTTTCTGCGCAGGAAACCGGTACCGCCACGGCAACAAACTATAAAGCTTCTAATGGAAATAATGCAATGATGGAAAAGAAACACTCATGATAACGGCACCAACTGATCGTCTCCCCGTTGAGGGGAGAACGTGAGGGGTGTCCCTCCTATCAGCACCTCCTGCTTTCCCCGGATGGCTCCACTAACACCCGGGAACGGAGATAAGGCAGGATTTTCAATCCCACTCCCGAAACAACACACTAACATCATTTTTTCCCGGGGTTGCAAACCCCGGGTCATCTCCCGTCACGGATCATCTTTCAGAACATCCGCGACAGCGTCGTTATCCGCTTTTTACCGTAACTTTAATATCGGATGATAATTCCCTTATTCCCGATGCGTACCGCCATTCTGATATTCTTTACAATAATTTTTTTCATTGCTGCCTGCAAGCACGAACCGTATAAAGAAACCGTAACGCCCGACGGAAATTTCCCGGCGGAGATTGCGGCTATCTTTACCACAAGCTGCGCCACATCCGGATGCCACAATGCACAAAGCTATGCCAATGCTGGCGGCCTCCGGCTCGACTCCTGGGAGCACCTCTTCAACGGCGGCAATAACGGCGCTGTAGCCGTACCCTACAGTGTGGAAAATTCTTCGCTACTCTTCTTCCTGAACACAGACTCGTCCTTTGGCCCGATTGCCGTACCAACCATGCCGCTGCATCAGCCGGCCCTCCCACGCGAAGAATATCTCGCCGTGCGCGACTGGATTGCACGCGGAGCGCCGGATAAGAACGGAAGCATACCCTTCGCCGATAACCCCGACACCCGCCAGAAGATATACCTGACACAACAAGGCTGCGACCTGCTTGCCGTAATAGACGGGGAAAAGAAAGTGGTGATGCGCTACGTGCCTGTTGGTATGTCTGCTGCTACCGAAGCGCCCCATTGCGTACGGGTAGACGCCGCCGGCCGTTATGCTTACATCAGCTTCATCGGCGGTCAATACATCCATAAATTAGACACCCGTACGGATGCATTGGTGGCATCATTGTATGTGGGCAACGGCTCATGGAATATTGTACATCTGTCGGGGGATGGGACAAAGATGATGGTGAGCGATTGGCAGGGCAATGGCCAGCTCATCCTCGTAAACACGGAAACCATGCAGGAAACCCGGCGGTTCAACCCCACAAACGGTTTCATTTTCCCCCATGGCGTCACCAGTAATGCGGCCTTCGATACCTTCTTTGTAACTGCCCAGTACGGCAATGTGGTTTACCGGTTCTCACCCTCTGGCGGATCTATAAAGCAGATCAGTATCGACGGCAACGCGCCGACATTCATGCCGGGCACACGCGATCCGCATGAGATTATGATGACGCCCGATTTCTCAAAATACTTCCTCACCTGTGAGGCCTCCGATGAAGTCAGGGTTATGGATGCCTACACCGACACGCTGATACATGTATTCAACCTGGGCATTAAACCACAGGAGATTGCCATGTCGCGCAAGCTGCCGTATGTTTTTATTACGTGCATGGAGGATGTCTCGCCTTTCCCCAGAGCGCGGGGATCTGTGTATGTGCTGAACTATAAGACTATGGAAATTGTGAAAAGGCTGGACGGAAAATTCTTTCAGCCGCATGGTATCACCGTTGACGATCAAAACGACATCGTGTATATCGCCAGCCGTAATGCCACTACCGACGGCCCCGCGCCGCACCATCCCAGCGCCTGCGGCGGCCGTAACGGCTGGTATTCCCTGTTCGATCTGAACACCCTTACACCGGCAGATGAAAAACGATACGAGGTATCTATTGAACCGTATTCTGCAGATACACGGTTTAAATGAAATGACATGGTGTAGAGACGCGATGCATCGCGTCTCTACGTAATCCTGCGAGAATAATATTGATCTACAGATGTATCGCCTCGCCCAGCGCTACTTCTATCGCGTCTTTCACGCCTTCGCTCATAGTGGGATGCGGGTGAATGCTGTCGAGCACCTCCTGCCAGGTTGTTTCCAGCTTGCGGGCTGTCACTGTCTGTGCAATTATTTCGGTTACGTTAGCACCGATCATATGCGTACCCAGCCATTCGCCGTATTTCGCATCGAAGATTACTTTTACAAAACCTTCGGGAGCGCCGGCCGCACTGGCCTTGCCTGATGCCGAGAACGGGAACTTGCCCACCTTCAGCTCATAACCGGCTTCTTTGGCCTGTTTTTCCGTCATACCGGCAGAAGCAATTTCGGGCGAGCAATATGTACAACCCGGTACATTACCGTAATCCAGCGGCTCTGGCATGTGATGGTACTTACCTTCTTTATGTGCAAACGCTTCAACGCAGATAACGGCCTCTTTCGATGCCACGTGCGCCAGCGCCTGACCCGGGGTGCAGTCGCCGATGGCATAAATACCATCCACATTGGTTTTCCCGTATTGATCCACAATGATCTTACCTTTATCTGTATTGATCTTCAAGGCTTCCAGACCAATATTTTCGATATTGGCCACTACACCTACCGCGCTCAGCACAATGTCAGCCTCAAGTATCTCTTCGCCTTTCTGAGTCTTTACTGTAGCCTTCACACCACCCTTACCGCCTTCCACTTTTTCAACGGAAGCATTGGTCATGATGTTAATGCCTTTCTTCTTATAGATTTTCTCCAGCTCTTTGGAAATATCTTCATCTTCTACCGGTACAATACGCGGCATGAATTCCACGATCGTCACCTTCGTGCCGAGGCTGTTGTAGAAATAGGCAAATTCTACACCGATAGCGCCGGAGCCTACTACGATCATACTCTTCGGCTGTTCTGCCAGCGACATCGCTTCCCGGTATCCGATCACATGCTTGCCGTCTATCTCCAGATTCGGCAACTGGCGGGCGCGGCCTCCTGTAGCAATGATCACGTGTTTGGCCTGGTGTGCGGTTTCCTTACCATCGGAGCCGGTTACAACCACCTCTTTCTGCTCATTCACCTTCCCGAAGCCCATGATCACATCGATCTTGTTCTTCTTCATCAGGAACTGGATGCCTTTACTCATTTTGTCGGCTACGCCGCGGCTGCGCTTTACCATGGCCGTAAAATCGGCCTTATAATCATTCACCACAACACCATAATCTTTGGAATGACTGAGGTACTCCATGATCTGTGCCGATTTCAACAATGCTTTGGTAGGGATACAGCCCCAGTTGAGACAGATGCCACCCAGGCTTTCGCGTTCAACGATTGCAGTTTTATAACCCAGTTGGGATGCGCGGATGGCCGCTACATAACCGCCAGGACCGCTGCCGATGACAATCACATCATATGCCATATACAGGAAGTGTGTTTTAAAATGGTCAAAAAGTTAACGTCCGACAAAAGTAGCAAATAATTAAACTTCAGCCAGCATTCGTATATAACAGATCAAAGCGGACTTTGCGCATACATTAAATATTACCGCTGTTTTTGCCGGAAGCCTTGCGCACCTTGCTGTGCCTGATACTATATCCGAAATAGATAACAAACCCCAGCGCAAGCCATATGGCAAGCCGCTCCCACGACTCTATCGGCAGCGATGCCATCATGGCTACGCAGACCAGTACCCCCAGTATGGGAATCAGCGGCACCAGCGGCACCCTGAATGACCGTGGCGCATCCGGCGCCTTTTTCCGCATCACAATCACACCGATGCACACCAGCGAGAATGCAAATAAAGTGCCGATGCTGACCATATGCCCGAGATCTGCAACGGGCACAAAACCAGCAAACAAACTCACAAACACCATAAATACCAGATTGGTCTTCCAGGGTGTACGGTTTTTGGAGTGCAGGTCTGAAAAGAATTTAGGCAGCAGCCCATCTACGCTCATGCTATAGAATACCCGGCTTTGCCCCATCAGCATCACCAGCATTACAGATGTAAATCCTGCAATGATAGCGACCATCAGCAAACTGTTCAGGAAATGATAACCCGTTTTGGCAAACGCCGTAGCAACGGGTTTGGCATCTCCTCTGAATGCAGTATAATGCTCCAACCCTGTCAGCACATAAGAAAAGAGAACATACAACAGCGTACAAACGATCAGAGATCCGATAATACCTATCGGCATCGCCTTTTTAGGGTTTTTGGCCTCCTGTGCTGCTGTGGAGACTGCATCAAAGCCGATAAATGCAAAAAACACCACACCCGCGCCACGCATAATACCACTGATGCCATATGCGCCGAAATGATCGCTCTTGAAAAACTCCCAGAATCCCATCTGGCCGGCACGAACTGCTTCTTCGCCCACATTCGGGGGAATGAAAGGCGTGTGATTGGCCGGGTTGATAAAACCCCACCCCAATGCGATAAAAACCAGCACCACGACTACTTTTACCACAACAAGGACGTTATTGATCAGCGACGATTCGCGGGTGCCCCTCATCAGCAAAAACGATAACAGACAAATGATAATAATGGCCGGCAGGTTGATGATGCCATCTGTGACAACCGTGCCGTCCGCCAGCGTAAGCGTTTCCCACGGGGAAGTAAGCAGGCGGGCAGGAAAATGGATACCGACCTCACCCAGAAACTGGGCAAAATAGCGCGACCAGCTCACGGAGACAGTTGCAGCGCCGAGGGCATACTCCAGCACCAGGTCCCATCCGATGATCCACGCGATAAATTCACCCATCGTAGCATAGGAATAGGTATAAGCGCTGCCGGCTACCGGTATCATGGATGCAAACTCTGCATAACACAACCCGGCAAAGGCACAACCCACTGCGGCCACTATAAATGATAAAGTAACGGCAGCACCTGCATTATCTGCAGCAGCTATACCGGTGAGCGAAAACAGACCGGCGCCGATAATGGCGCCGATTCCAAGCGCGACAAGCGCGGTAGCTGAAAGTGTCTTTTTTAATCCCTTTTCGGACTCGGATGCTTCCGCCATTAATTGCGGGAGCGGCTTTCTGATGAATATGCTCATTTGCTCAATATGGCCAGTTGAAAAACATGAAAAATATATCTGAATATGTGCATTCATACCGGCACATATTCAAAATAATGGCTAAAGATAATAGAAAACCACAAAAATCAAGACCGGCACAACAACAGTTTTGTTACAGAAAAAGAAAATCTTCATAGAGCATTGGTTCATTTTCCGGATTTGCAGTAGGTTTGGCAAATGATTGAAAAAATATCAGCACGATCAGCCATTTTTATTTTATTATTATTTACAACCGGATTACGGGCACAGCCCATATTACCCGATATGATCGGCGCCACACAGGATGGTATGAACATCCTGAGCTGGACCTGCCAGTACAACGGCATTAAATCTATTGCAGTACAGCGCTCTGCCGACAGTGTGTACAATTTTACCACGATAGGATATGTCAAAGAATTAGCCAAAGGCCCGCAGGCGTTCATTGACGGGCATCCCATGCCAGGCAGCAACTGGTACCGGCTGTATATCGTCTTCAATTCAAATCTCACCTGGTACAGCAATTACCTGAAGCTGGAAGTGGACAGCATGCAATTACTGCAACAGAAAGTATTGCCACCTAATGACGCTTTACAGCAGTACGCTTCGCAAGTCGAGATCGTTGCTGACAGTGTCAGCAGCACTATTGACAAAAGGGGAGGAGCCACCCCTAATACACCCGCTGCTTCCGGTAAATCCGGCGTAAAAAACACCACACTCCGGGTGCCGGATATCCATACTACTGAGCACCCGGCCATGTATATTAAATCTCAATACATATTCACCAACCCCTTCACCGGCCACGTGAACGTTGAGATACCGGAGGCTGCAAAGCATCAATTCAGCATATCTTTTTTTACACAGGACGACAAACCCGTACTGGAAGTACCCCGCATCCGGGAGCCATCTGTTATAATCGACAAACGCAACTTCCAGCGTAAGGGTATCTATAAATTCGAATTGAAAAAGAATAAAGAAAAACTGGAAACAGGTTATATTACCATTTACTGATCCGCACCAGTTATGTCTGTACGCCCCTTATTAACGCTTGTACGCAAAGACCTCCTGATGGAGTGGCGGCAGCGGCATACCCTGTTTGGTGTACTGTTGTATGTGGGGG
The DNA here is from genome assembly GCA_964527735.1 of uncultured Chitinophagaceae bacterium. Taxonomy (GTDB): domain Bacteria; phylum Bacteroidota; class Bacteroidia; order Chitinophagales; family Chitinophagaceae; genus JBEBVQ01. Next base: position 220,626 of record CAZGPG010000002.1, read on the forward strand.
CGACGGTGTTTGTTGTCTATATTATGAACGGGCAGCCGGAGTCGAAAGTCTGGAATGCCCTGTTCTGGATCACACAGTTGTTTGTCGCTGTGAATGCTGTTGCCAAAAGCTTTTTGCAGGAATCACCCGAGCGGTTCCGTTATTATTTTACGCTTGTGAAACCTGCTACCTTCCTGGCAGCGAAGATGATATACAGCATCCTGTTATTGCTGGCCATGAGCCTGGTGAGCCTCGGCTTGTTCAGCCTGCTGCTGGGGATGCCGGTAGACCAGACGGGGTTGTTTATACTCATTACCCTGACCGGCAGCCTGAGCCTGTCGGTCGTATTTACCTTCCTTTCCGCCATTGCTGCGCGTGCAAATCAGAATGCCGCACTGATGGCAGTGCTGGGGTTCCCCCTGGTGACGCCGGTGCTGATGATGCTGGGCAACCTCTCCCTGAAAGCCCTGACGCCCGTATATCAGCCGGGATGGTGGGCCCTTGCAGGCATTCTCCTGCTGCTCGATGTGCTGGTGATCATCCTGGGTATGATCCTCTTTCCTTTTCTCTGGCAGGAGTAAAAAATTGAAAATTGAGCATTTGAAGGTTGAAAATGTATTTTCAATTTTCCATTTTCAATTCTCAATTAACTACCTTTACTGCAAATTTCAGGGTTTCTTATGCGCCAATCCTGGTGGAAAGTACTTTGTGTTCTGCTGCTTGCCTATGCGATTATCGGCGGTCTGCTTCTACCCGTCCCCCGTCTCGACATCATCAATGAAACCGTCCGGAATCTTTATTTTCATGTGCCGATGTGGTTCGGAATGATCCTGCTTTTCCTGATCTCCTGCATCTACGCGATCCGGTACCTGGGGAGCAACGATCTTAAAGACGATATCTATGCTACCGAATACATTAACGTAGGTATCCTCTATAGCATACTGGGTATGCTCACCGGCATGGAATGGGCAGAGTACACCTGGGGCGCCGCCTGGAGCAACGACCCGAAGCAACTGGGCACCGCACTGGCCATGCTCATCTATTTTGCCTACCTGGTACTGCGCGGCGGGATGAAAGACGAAGAAAAACGCGCACGCATAAGTGCAGTATATAATATTTTCGCATTTGCATTAATGATCCCTTTGATATGGGTGCTGCCACGTATGGTAGATTCGCTCCACCCCGGTAATGGCGGCAATCCCGGCTTCGGGGCCTACGATCTCGACAGCAAAATGAGGTTTGTATTTTACCCTTCCGTAGCAGGATGGTTTTTACTGGGTCTTTGGATCACCACATTACGCATACGCCTACGATTGATCACCCATGAAGCCGACAATGCCGCTCATGACAGATAATTGATAACCGGATGAAGAATAAAAACACATTTCTAACAGTGTTGCTCCTGCTGGCATCCCCGACCATTTTATATGCGCAGGATCATATGCCGGCCATGGCGGATCTGATGCGCAGCAACGGTAAAATATACGTTGTCGTTTTGGTATTAGCAACTATCTTTGCGGGGATTATTGCGTTCCTCATCCATCTGGAGCGCCGAATTAAGAAAATGGAACAGACAAGGCAACCATAATTTCCCTTCAACACAATCACAACATTCTATTTGTATGGCATCCAACGACAGCACGTCCCAAAAGCATTACAGCTTTTTTCAGGGCGTGGAGCGCAATTTCGATAAAGCTGCGCAATATACCCGCTTTGAAAAAGGCATCCTGGAACAAATCAAAGCGTGTAATTCAGTATACCGGATCAAATTTCCGGTACGCATCGGCGACCAAATTGAAGTAATCGAGGCTTATCGCGTGCAGCACTCTCACCACAAGCTGCCGTGCAAAGGCGGCATCCGGTACAGCATGGATGTCAACCAGGATGAGGTGATGGCGCTTGCTGCTCTTATGACCTACAAATGCGCGATTGTAAACGTACCGTTCGGCGGAGCCAAAGGCGGCATTCGCATTAACCCGAAAAACTATACCGTTTTTGAACTGGAAAAGATCACCCGCCGCTACGCATCGGAGTTGGTAAAGAAAAACTTCATCGGCGCCGGTATCGACGTACCGGCTCCTGATTATGGTTCCGGCGCGCGTGAGATGAGCTGGATCGCAGATACCTATGCATCACTCAATCCGAACGATATTAATGCCATGGGATGCGTTACGGGGAAGCCTGTCAGCCAGGGCGGCGTACGCGGACGGACCGAAGCCACAGGTCTCGGGGTATTTTATGGCATCCGTGAAGCGTGCAGCATACCCGAAGACATGAAGCGTATCGGGCTTACGCCGGGGATCGAAGGCAAGAAGGTGATCGTGCAGGGCCTGGGGAATGTCGGTTATCATGCGGCAAAATATTTCTATGAGGCCGGAGCGCTGATCGTAGGTATTGCAGAATTTGAAGGCGGACTGTATAACCCAGCCGGGCTGCCGCTGGAAGAAATCATGGCGCATCGCAAATCGACAGGATCTATTCTCAACTTCCCCGGCGCTACGAATATTCCTCATACAGCGGATACCCTTGAGCAGGACTGCGATATCCTGATCCCCGCCGCGCTGGAAAATGTGATCAATGCATCCAATGCTGCACGGATCAAGGCCAAAATCATCGGCGAAGCCGCCAATGGCCCGCTTTCACCCGAAGCAGATGAAATACTGAACCAGAAAGGGGTAATGATCATCCCGGATATGTATATTAATGCAGGGGGCGTTACCGTTTCTTATTTCGAATGGCTGAAAAACCTGAGCCATGTACGCTTTGGGCGGATGGACAAACGCTTCAGCGAGAACCAGAACAGCTCCATTATTACAACCGTAGAAAGCCTTACCGGCAAAACCGTAACGGAAGCTGAACGTCGCCATCTGATGCACGGCCCGGACGAAGTAGACCTGGTTTACTCCGGCCTCGAAGATACGATGATCGGCTCTTATCATGAGATCCGGGAAAGCCTGCTGAGCCTGGGTATCTCTGATATGCGTACCGCAGCATTCGTAGTCTCGATCAATAAGGTAGGCGTTGCTTATGAAGAGCTGGGTATATTCCCATAGGCAAAGGCTTATATTTGCCACGCCATGAGCCGCACCTGTAAGATTGTTTTAGCCGGTAACCCGAACAGCGGGAAAAGTTCGCTGTTCAACGCGCTCACCGGCCTCAACCAGAAGGTAGGCAACTTTCCCGGTGTTACCGTAGATAAAAAGACCGGAACAATACCGCTACCCGGCGATCTGAAAGCACAGATCACAGATCTCCCCGGCGCCTACAGCCTGTATCCCCGCGCAGCAGACGAACAGATTGCAGCAGACGTATTGCTCCAACCGGATCAGCCCGACCTCGTCGTTATAACGGCAGATGCATCCAGCCTGGAACGCAATCTGGTATTGTGCTCACAAATAACAGACCTTGGCATTCCCGTACTGATCGCGCTGACCATGACGGATATTGCCCATCAGAAGGGCATAATCATCCATACCGGTACACTCGCACAACAACTCGGCGTACCGGTAATTGTAGTAAATCCCCGCCGCAACGAAGGCGTAGATACACTGAAAAAAGCAATAGCGGCCATTTGCAGCGGTGACAGGGAGCAACATCAACAACCGCCGTTCACAGATTCCGGAATATTTCCTGCACCGCTGACCGAAGCAATAAAAAGCTTCATTCCCGCCGCCAATGATTATATGGCATGGCACATTGCCTGCGGTTATGAAACGTCAGCAGCCCTGAGTAGTATACAAAAAAGATATATCGCCGGGATATACAGTAACCATCCGGTATCCAAAGCAGCAATACAGGCCAGGGAAATCATGGACCGGTACCGGAAAATCGACCGGATCATCAGCCTGTGTGTAACAAAAGAAAAGCAGGAAAAAAAGGCCTCCGTCACAGAGCGCATAGATCGTGTATTACTCCATCCACTCTGGGGTAATATTATCTTACTGGGCGTGCTCTTTCTTATGTTCCAGGCCATCTTCTGGCTCGCGCAATACCCGATGGACTGGATAGACACAGGCTTCGGAGCAATGAGCGGCTGGCTGGCAAACAACCTGCCGGACAGCCTCTGGAGCGATTTGCTGATAAACGGTCTGCTGGCTGGCATCGGCGGCATCGTGATCTTCATTCCCCAGATCATGATCCTGTTCGGTCTGATCACACTACTTGAAGACACCGGGTATATGGCACGTGTTTCTTTCCTTACAGACAGGATTATGCGCAGCGTAGGCCTGAACGGGCGTTCCGTCATGCCCCTCATGAGCGGACTGGCCTGCGCTATACCGGCGATCATGTCGGCACGCAGTATCCCCAACCGGAAAGAACGCCTGATCACTATTATGGTAACGCCGCTGATGAGCTGTGCAGCCCGGCTGCCTGTCTATACCATACTCATCGCCCTGGTCATACCCGAACGGGCGCTGCTGGGATTTATCAGCCTTCAGGGGTTGACGCTATTGGGCTTGTACCTGCTCGGACTGGTGACAGCCCTGCTGGCAGCCGGGGTCATGAAGCTGCTGATACGCAGCAAAGAACGTTCATTCTTTGTGATGGAGCTTCCCGTTTACCGTATGCCGCGCTGGAAGAATGCGGGAATCACCATGGTTGAAAAAGCAAAGATATTCGTGACACAGGCAGGCAAGATCATTCTCACTATCTCTTTATTGCTGTGGGTGCTTGCGTCATTCGGCCCGCCGGCCGGCATGAAGGTAGTGGATGAGAAATATGCACAATTATTGCAACAGTATCCGCAGCAGACCGAAGCGCTCGGGCTGCAGTATCAGTCTGAAAAGCTGGAACATTCTTTTATCGGTATATTCGGCCGTGCCATAGAGCCGGCGATACGCCCGCTGGGCTACGACTGGAAGATCGGCATCGCGCTGGTCACCTCCTTTGCTGCACGGGAAGTATTTGTAGGCACTATGGCTACCTTGTACAGCATCGGGGATGGTGAAAATCAGGAACGTACCGTACGGGAAAAAATGCAAATGGCAACCTGGCCGGACGGAAGGCCGGTATACACGCTGGCAACAGGTTTGTCGCTGCTGGTATTCTATGCGTTTGCCATGCAGTGCATGAGTACGCTCGCTATCGTAAAGAGAGAGACCGGCGGATGGAAACACCCTGCTATCCAGTTTGCCTATATGCTGGCGCTTGCCTGGGCAGGCGCATATGTCGTTTATTCATTAGCCTCCTGATGACAGCCTGGCCGGCAACAAGGCTTCCCCACCAGCCCTCATATTACGGAGGTCACCGCCGGATGGTGCTTCAAAGATCTCCAGATCAAAATATGTTGCCGCTACCATGATATGATCAAAGATATCAGCCATGACCCCTTCATGCTTTACCCATGCCACCGTATCGGTAAAGGCATATATCTCCATAGGCAATCCTGTTTCTGTGGGTGCAAGCTGGCGCACCATCATGATCATATCTCTGTTTACGCCCGGAGCGTTCTTGAGGTATGCCATAATATATTGACGGAAGACACCTATGTTCGTGAAGTTCCTGCCGTTAATCAGTACGGATTTATCCGCTCCGGCGCTCTGATTGAACGCGTCAATCTCAGCTTTACGCTCCGTCAGGTATTCCCGCACCAGGCTGATTTTCTTATATCGCTCTATGTCCTCATCTTCCAGGAAGCGCACAGACGATATTTTAAGGTAGATCGACCGTTTCATTCTCCTGCCTCCCGACTCCTGCATACCCCGCCAGTTCTTGAAGGAATCCGAGATCAGTGCATAAGTCGGTATCGTAGTGATGGTCTTGTCCCAATTTCGGATCTTCACCGTATTAAGTGTGATCGCAACCACATCACCATCCGCGCCATATTTTGGCATTTCGATCCAGTCGCCGATGCGTACCATATCATTGGTAGTGACCTGGATGCTGGCCACAAAGCCCATGATCGTATCCTTAAACACCAGCAGAAGAATGGCAGATAATGCGCCCATCGCCGTAAAAAACGCCCATACGGATTTACCCGTCAGCTGAGAGAAAATGAGTATACCGGCAACGAAAATGAGTATGATATTTACCACCTGCAGATAGCTGTCCATCGGCTTGTCTCGAAATCCGGGCTTCTCCTTCACCAGTTCGGTAAGCGACTTGAAAACACTGTTCAGGATACTTACGACCAGCAGGACCAGCAAAATCCCCATCAGCTTTTCAAACCAGCCTGTCGCTTCGGGCACTTTACCGAATATCACCGGTACTGCATAGGTAAGTATGGTCAGCGACACCAGATGCGCTGCCCTCCTGATCACTTTGTTCCGGATCATGATCGCTATCAGCGGACCAGCTTTTCTGCGGCCCGACTTTCTGCCTGCCGTGGTAAGCAATACATTTACTGCTTTATCTGCCGCCCAGGCCACTAGCAGAAAACAAGTAAGCAACAGCAGTACATGCAGGTAAACAGCGGTTTGGTGCGGTATATGAGCTTTTATTAAAAGGCTGAAACTCCATTCACTCAAATACTGTATTAAGGCTAAATTATTCATCACGTATATATTTCTGCCTGCCCGAAGCAGGGCAACAACAATTAAATAATACTTGTCACGGTATTTCCGCTAATGATCACTCGCGGCAGACATTAGCTAATCAGCACATCGGCTAATCAGCTAATTAAGTTGATCCAGTATCCGCTGACGGATAGCGCTGAACTGATGATCATCGAGCTTCAGCTTGGGTCTGGCGAAATTAATATCATTCTCCGAATTGACCGGGAGCAAGTGCATATGCGCATGAGGTACTTCAAGACCGATAACACTGATACCGCAGCGGTTGCAGGGAAAAGCTTTTTCTATAGCCAGCGCTATCGGTTTGGCAAAAACAAGCCATTCCCGCAAGAAGTCTTCAGGCACATCAAAGAAGCGGTCGATCTCAATTTTAGGTACAACCAGAACGTGACCTTCCACGAGCGGAAAAATATCAAGAAAGGCGATAAAACGGTCATTTTCCGCTACACGGTAAGCAGGGATTTCGCCGGCAATAATTTTAGAAAATATACTGCTCATACGGTTCCGGTTTCGGTAAATGCCTGCAAGATACAAGTTATCCTTCATTTCGTTTTACCATGAAACAAATAAAAAGCATAGTCGTAATAATCTTAACACCTTCATAGCCTTCATGTTGAAAACAAAGATGAGGGTCATGAAGGTGTCAGGATGAAATACGAAATAATGTATTCCGGCAGCAAGCAGAAGTTAAACAGATATGTGTTCAATTCTGAATTTTAAAAGACCGGCAGGAACCTGAATTTCAACGATCTCTCCGACCTCCTTTCCAAGAAGCCCTCTACCAATAGGAGAGACAACAGAGATTTTTCCGGTTTTCAGATCGGCTTCGGATTCGGACACGATCTGGTATTCAAACGTTTTTTTGCTGCCAAGGTTAGTTACTTTGACTTTACTGAGCACAGATACCTTGCTTGTATCAATATCCTTTGTGTCAAGAATACGGGAGTTAGCAACCGCTGTCTCAAGCTGGGCAACTTTGGCTTCATGAAGCCCCTGGGCTTCCTTAGCGGCATCATATTCCGCATTTTCTTTCAGATCGCCTTTTTCGCGTGCTTCTGCTATTTGTCGGGCAATTTCGGAACGGCCGACAGTCTTGAGCTGCGCCAATTCTTCCTTCATTTGTTCCAATGTCTCTTTGGTAACATAATTAACTCCGGACATAATTGTAGATTTAAAAAAAACAGAAAAAAAATACAACGCTTCCGGATGAACAGAAGCGTTGCAATGATTTAAAAATAAGTTTTTTTAGCTTAGCTGCCAGCCGCTTTTTTTATGCCATGCGGGAACATCATGCGCAGCGAAAATGTATGTACACCGTTATTGGGGCGTGCCGTGGGGCGGAACGCATAGTCAATAGCGAACCGGGGGCCTTTACCTTCATTGGCACGATACTGTACCGTAGCACCTGCGCTCACACCTGTATAAAAGGTACGGCTGTCTGTGGCACTGGTGATCTGACTTTCATACCGGTAAGCGGCACGAAGCATGAATGTTTCCTGGAATGCATATTCCGCTCCCAGACCAATGTAATCGTTGTTAAAAGAATTGGATTGGAATGACCCCATTACCGTAGCTCTGTGCTGCGGTTCATCATATTCGCTTTTAAGTCGTTTTTCATCCAGGTAAAAATCGTATGCAAGACCAATGTTCAGGTACGTAGGCATTTCAAACTTTTCAGTAGGCGTATTACGGCTGCCGGTATAAAGGGGATTTTCTGCGGATTCGTAGTTAATAGCAAAACCTTGTCCGGAGAAACGCATATTCGTGCCTATGTTACGCAGGGTAACACCGAAATGGAAGTTATTACGGGCGCCTGTTACATACTGCACACCTGCTTCAAAGCAGGCGCCGCTGGCTCTGGCATCGCGCAGCGACTGGTTAATAAAACTGGCTGCAACACCCGCGCGGATATATTCATTAAACTCTTTGGCAAAGCCTGCCTGAATATTAAACAACTGCGGTTTATAGCTACCGATGCCTCCATCGGGATTGTTGTAATCGGTAATATCGATCTCACCAAAAGTCATGGACTGTATGTTAATCCCCAGCACACCTACATCGCCCAACTTTTGGGCAAATCCCATATTGCTGATACCCACATTGGAACCACGCAAATAAAGGGTATGTGCAAATCCGACTTCGGTTCCGTCGGCGAGCGATAACCCCGCAATATTGCCTTTCATAGCCTCCATGCCCTTAACATTTGCTGTGTTAAGCCCAAAAACACCATTACTAAGCCCCCACGGATTAATCATCAATTCCATAGCCCCTGCCTGTCCCGTACGGTCTTTGTTACCGGCATACGCCTGTATGGAAAAGCCGAGAGCACAGATCGCTACGACAGCTTTGGTAGAAAACGTATTCATAATTCGAAGTAATGAAATTTTTTAATGGAGCCGGCCGGAGCCGGCTCCTTATACTAAATATTAATAGTTTGTAACGTCTATCGGACGCATAGCTCCAAACCAGCGGAGCACAGTTTCTCCAATTCCGCCGGCATTCACATGTATCAGATACATACCGCTGGCTATCGGTAATCCCTTTGCATTACGGATATCCCAGTCTATATAAGAAACATTAGGATTGTCTTTCTCCAGTCTGCGCACCAGCGAACCGTCCAATGAATAAACATTAACAGTCGCTCTGCGTGGCAGGTTGGTAATACGGACACGTGTATCCAGTCGGTTGATTTCATACCCGGCATAAGCATAGTATGGGTTGGGTACCGCTTTGATCTTATCCAGCAGCTTCTGCTTGTCACTTGCATACGGGTTATCCGCATCTTCTAATGTACTCGGAGCGAGGTCGTCTGTACTGAACGAATATAACGGCAACCTGTTATTCCTTGCAGGAATGGAAGGATCCGGCGTATACGCGGCATAAGGACGATCTACACGGATCCGCAATCTTGTTTCTGTCGGTATAATGCCATCCTTCAGCGAGTTCAGCTCGAAGTTGCTATTCACCATGGGTAATCCCACCCACATCATCATTGCAGGAATACGCCGTGCCGGAACAAACGGGTTCGTGCTGGAAAGCACTTCGTGCAATTCTGCTCCTCTGTCATATTTAGTATTCAGGATGTAGATATAATGCTTCCCGCCGAAAATAGGCCCGCCCATTTCATTAAGCAGTTCCGATGTCGGGTTCCAGATCATGTCATTACCATTGTATCCTTTCAACCAGGAGTCTTCTGCAAACGCGATGTTCAGACGCATACCTGTTTCCTGATCAATCGCATATCCGGGGAACCACGACTTACCTCGACTGGTATTATCATATACAGGGTTGCCTGCGGCATCTACTTCACCGGTCCAGGAAGCATGATTCCTCGGCCTGAATTTACCTGCATTACCTTCAGCAAGTGTAGCGTCATCCTGCATTTCGATAACTACGCATTCAGTCCATTTGGACTTATCGGGAGTCATAACGATATCCACACTACGTACATTATTCAATCCTGCTAAAGTTGCAGATCCGGTATAGATAACTCCAAAACCACATGCCGCTCTTGTTTCATCACTGGCCAGCGCATAAGGCGCCCATGTACCTTTCACAAGCCCGTTGGATGAGAACATGTTTTCGTAAAACTGTCCTACGGAGTCCATATAAATAGTACCACTGCCTCCGGGTACCCGGGTATCGTTCCAATTACACGGAGGAGGATTTCCATCTTCATCATTCGATTCCAGGTTCTTCCCGCTCCGGATCCAGTTTGTATATACTCTGCCTTCACCATCGCTTACACCTGCAAGCCAGGTTTTCCCCGGATCGGAAAATACAACCGAAGAAGTAATATAACCGTTACGGTCAACCTGATCTTCTCCCGGACGCACAACTTGTTTAACTGTTACGGAAAGACCGTATTTTTCCAGTAGCTGATCATTTACCACCTTGAGATTACGCTCACTGTATATTACATCAGCGCCATCATTATACACCAGTTCCCACGAGGCGAGAGAATCCACAACACCTCTTTCGTCATTAGCAACCGTACCTTTAATATACAGCTCCCACTTACCCGGTTTCACCTTCAGGGGGTCTATCACCTTAATATCAACCGGCCCCTGACCCGGTTCGTACAATGGTTGTGTGGCATGATAATCCGGGCCGGCAAGCGCCTCATCTTCCGAAGCCTGGCTCATCTGCAATGCAAGACCGCCATTGCCCGTCCCTTCAATACGTTTAATAATAACGCCGGTACCATAATCGGAATTAAGCACCGTGCCCATTTCCCCGTTAGCAGGATTGGGCATGGCAGCAACAACAACGAGGTTTTCACCACCCGGGGCTTTATCACCTTCCAGATAAGGCATGTCTTGTGTGTTGGCTGCAGATGCACGGGTTGAACCGCTGAAGCTCGGAACTATCAACCCGGTAGCAGTATCACGTATAGCAGCAAAGTCATTATACGCATACGCAATCGCCACAAAATAATAGTTACGGTAATTGACAAAACGCTTGTCTGCACCGGTGGCAAATGCATCAAATTGCAGCGAAAAGCTATGCACCAGTCCGCTGTCCCTGCCTTCCACTTTCATAACAGAAGTCCAGGTAGAATCATTCCCGTTACCGAAATCCTCACGGTTCCAGTTGCGAATTGCTCCAACACCGTTCCTGATGTCGGTCTGGAAAACTTCAATAGCCAGGTCTGTATTAATAGCGCCGTTTTCGTCAAAGATATCTGCGGGCTGAACCTGTGCATGTTTTAACTGGAAAACACGATAACCTTCAAACTTATATAATGAATCGGGGAAATCTTTCGATTTTGCCGAAGAAACCTGGTATCTGCCTGCGGTATCGTAGCCGAATTTTTCCTGGAAGTTATTACTCCTGGAGTCATCATTCAGCATATAGAATATAAGCTTACGATCCATTTCACGCACTACGAGGCGCGGAGCATCAGGCCCGCGGATCACTTGGAAGTTCGATTCGTAAAGTTCCTGCGCAAGATCAGATGCTGCACGTATTTTGGAGAACGAAGTATTCGGACAACCACCTGCATCAGCGACCCAGATAGCAGCTATGGTAATGGTATTTTCGGCTCCGGCTTCCAGTTGGAAAGGACCGGAAGAGTGTACGAAACGACGGTCACCAACAAGGTTGTTACACGCACATTCCGACCACTGGGTATTATTGCCCGGGTCGCCGGGATAAACGAACTGGGTGAGCGGACGGCCGGCAGTAGTAGCCGTAGAACGCGAACCCGGCACACCATCCCAATCGAAGGTAAAACGCAGACCGCCCCGTGTTGAGCCGGTCATATATCCATAAATATGCTGCCCGTTTGAAGGGTTACCGATCGGGGAAAAGTCATTATTATAATAATAAAAACCCGACATGCCCAAAACCTCAAAAGAATCAGTCACGCCATCCGCAGCCATGATTTTACGCCTGGGACCTTCAAAGAAATCCACCCCTACCATGGGTACCTGGTTTCCATAGCTGTTAATCTGCCCGGAGCCGTCTACGCTGGTACCATTGTACAGGATACCCAGCTCACGGGCGGTATCACAACCGATATAGTCGTCGAAAGGATACCCGAGATCCGCATCCGTCCAGGTAGCCACATAAGCGCTGTCCAGCGACAGGTTACTACGATTGATCATGCGATAACGATAAAACGTGGCATCATTCAGTACGTCTTTGGTAGAAAAAGCAAAAGCACTTGCCTGCACTTCCAGGCCTATCGCTTCTGTCTGAGTTTGCTGCTTCACATTACCGCGATCATTAAATACCCACCAGATATACTGGTCGCCGGGGAGATCAGGTTCGTTACCGGTAGGAACTCCCGGATAATCTCCTTCTCTCCAGTTATACTTACCATCATTATCCACATCTATAAAAGGAGCGTACGACCGTGTACTGGTCTGCAATTGCTGAAGCGGAGTACCGCTTATGCCCTTTGCATCCGGGTTGTTCGTTGCTGGCCATTCCCTGATAGCGTCAAAACGGGTATCGTTCTCTACCGAAGCTTGGTCGTTACGGCTCATCAGATCACGAAACGCAATAATATCCGATTTATTCACCTTCCAGAAACGGTCCCATTCCGCACAGGTAGTTGCCGATACATCATCGTTATCTTCAAGGGGGCCGGGCCAGTAATCATTCCCATCCTGACGATATGTTTGTGCCGCCACCTTCAACTGACCTTGCGGATCATAACCGCCTACCCATATAGATCCGGCAAAAAGGGAATGTTTCCGTGAACCTTTGGGGACTTCATAACCGGCCTCACTGATCCCGATATTCCACCACATATCCCCTCCTGTCATCAGGCGGGCGCGTACGTTATTGATATCAAGATCTATGGAAGCTACTGCCGGTCGGCAGCCTGCAGTAGTACGGAATTTGCCTTTGTCATACGTTGCCCGTTTGGTATTTGCCTGTATATTAGGACGTGCAACCGCATTCAGACTCATGCCTGTCACCACAGCTATCAGAGCTGTAATCACTAACCGCTTTTTACTATTAAATAACATGACTTATGATCGTTATTACTTTTGTTTAGAAATTGAATTGCAATCCGACTGTAATCCTTCTTGGTAGGTTATAACGTCCCGGATGATTCATAGACACCCGGTAAAGATCCTGGAATGACTGAGCATCCGTTTGGGTACGTATCACATTTTCACCCAATGAGGAGGTCAGGTATCCGTCATCATCCGGACGGCCGGTATAACGGTAAACACTCATCACATCGCGGGTATTCAGCAGATTCTGAATATAGGTAAATACATTCAGATAGTACGGACGTCCCTTGGTGGTACCATCTTCTCTTGTTTTCCTGAAATCAAGTGTAAAATCCTTATCCAGCTTCAGATTCAGCATATAATGCCAGGGAAGACGCGCACCATTGATCTGTCCGATAATTACGTTGGCATTATGTACGCCCCCCTGCAACGTCTGCGGCTGTGCCAGCAAGGTATATGGTTCTCCGCTCCGTGTTTGGAACAGGAAATTCGCACCAGCATTCTGCAGTACATGCTTTCCGGCAATCACCGGCCCTTCGTCCCTGCCATAACGGTAATCAATACTCGCCGCTATAATATGGCGGGAATCATAATCCAGCGCATTGGTAAACATCAGATTGGGCAGCTGGGCAGAGATCAGGTACTGTAATAATCCGCCTGCAGCAATAGCCCCTGTACCGCCTGAGTTACCGGAAGCAGTGCTGGAACCGGTACCATCAGCAAACTGGAGTGTATACGCAATGGTCATAGCCAGGTGATTGACCCGTCTCAATTCATACTTCAAACCAAGCCCTTTGGTGGTGGAGAAATCACGGTTTCCAAATGTATAATAGGTTTGTGGCCATGCAAAGACATAAGGACGGATCTGTATCTGGTCCCGGCGCTCTTTATAAAAACCGTTGATCGTTATTGCTGAAAGCTCAGTAAGCCGTTGCTGGAAACCGACCTCATAGTTAACAGCCTTTTCAGGCTTGAGGTCCGGATTACCGATAATACCACTCGGATTCTGCGTCATGAAGAAGTAATCAGCGGGAGTCGCAAAAGCACCTGCGCCGCTCAGCACTGAATTCAAGCCCGGTTTCGGACGTTGAATGATCACGTCATAATGTGCATAAAACAGAGCTTCATCCGATATCGGGAAGGAAAATGATATACGGGGCATTGCATTCACCTGAGGCTTGTAATCTTCGAAGGAGGTATTAGGGTCATACTCAGAATCTGTAATACGCGGGCTGTTCGAATTTTCAAGATATGGCTGCGGATCGCGACCACCGGTAGCGCCCCTCAGTACATATGGGTCCGAAATTTCGCGTCCGTTAGCATCATACCATGTATCCCCGTTACGATAGCCGATAACCGACGGATTTGAAGATGCGTTGTCATTTACATATACTGCATAATCACTGCCGATATTATCCGGATGCGCTCCATTATTAATCAGGTTGCGACTACCATCGACATCTCCGGCATATCGTCCGGCATAAAGATTATACGGATCCCTTAACACTTTGGTATTGTTATCAAAGCGCTCTATACGGACACCGATCGTGAACCGGATATCCCTGAACGTAATATTATCCGATATATAACCTGCCAGGTAATTGGGTCTGTAAGCGCCTATCGGACGCGTATAATTCCCATGTTCATCTTTTGCCGTCCAGAAATCATTAAAATTCACCTGCCCGGTTACAATATTACCCGCATAATCATACCCGTTATAGCTTACCAGGCTGGCGCCGTTATTCAATAACTCATCAGCAGTAAACATATCCAGTGAATACATAGAAGGATCGTAAGCATCCGGCTGCAGGTAGTCACGGCCTCTCACATCCAGACCCAGCTTTTGCCGGAGGTTGTAATCAAAACCGCCGTCGGGCGCCGCTGTGTCATACCTTACCCGGTCATAAAACACAGTATCGTTAGGCCCGAAGGCAACCAGACCATCCTTAATATCTTGTTGTGTATAACGTTGGCCACCTGCTATATAAACAGATCCGGGACCTCTGTCCATTTCAGAAAACGGCACAACACGGTGCGTCAAAAGACGCATTAAGCCCCACAAGCCTGAACCGCCTACGCTATAAAAGCGTTCTGAACGTTGCTGATAATACATACCAAATTCGATAGCATGGGTTGCCCTCTTCATTTTATAGTCAAACGAAGCGTCTACACCCAGAGAAAACTGTTCTGCCTGTTGCTTGCTGAAGCCACTTTGCGGCGTACCCACATTTGACCATAGAGAGTATGTAGTATTAGGGACATCGCCATTACGCAGATAGGCGCCCGCGCTGGCAATATTGCTGAGCAATAAAGGAGTTTCGCCGCCAAGATTATAATAAGCAGAAGTATAATTGGCCAGCAGGGGGTTCAATTCTGCTCTTTCATACGTAACACCGGTAGGCTGGTATCCGTACAGCAGGATGGCGGTTTTTCCGGTGCTGTCATCCACGCCGGGAGCATATACCGGCTCATAATTTTCCGTGAATTTTCCTACATATCCGTATTTAAACGGATCCGTTTTATGATTGGGATCCTGCACACTGCTATGATCCCGCTGATAATCCGCCTGAACGGAATAAAAGGCATTCTGGATCGTATTAACGTCATCCCTTCTTTCTCCGTCCTCATTGATTACCGGAGCAGCCTTTTTAAAGCTCTGGGTAAAACGAAGATAACCACGGCCTGTATAACCGATCGTTTTAGAAGTTGCCTCAGGCGCAAAAAGGGAAAGCCCGCGACTGTAGTTATATGCATTAGTATAGAAGAACGCACCGCCCGCTGTAATATTAGTACCCGGCGACAGCTCATAATCCAGCTTTCCGGTAAGGCTCGCCCGCTGACCGGATGCATTACGGCGCTTTTTCTCCATCACCAGATCTTCCTGGGTCACGAATTCGCTCGCCGGAGCAAAGTTGGGTACACCGGTAGCATTCGGCCGGGCTACAAGCGGATTTTGCTGAAGATCCCGAAGGACATCATCCTTTACCACCCAGTTGCCAATATAGGAAGGACTTCCGTCTTCATCATAACGATAATCACCTGCCAGGAAGAAACCCACTATCGGCTTTTTAAAACCATCTGCATCACGGCGGCTGGCAAAAGGCCCGGAAAGATTAAAAGCAAGCAGATTCGTATTAAAGCCCTCTACCGAATGCTCTGCGGTAATACCGCCACGGTAGTTGCTGGAGACACCCCTGGTTGTGATATTGATCACACCACCGGAGGCATCACCGTATTTGGCAGAGATACCGGAGGTGATCACCTGCATCTGGTCTATTACATCGGGGGCCTGATTGATATAGCGGCCGCCTGTTACCTGGATACCATCGATGATGATCAATGTACCCTCGCCACGCGCACCACCTATATTAACACCGCCGCCGCTGCTTCTCTGATACACACCGGTGTTCAATGCCGCAAAATCGGAAGTATTACGGGTAGGCAGCACCTTGATCTGCTCGCTGGTAAGCGTACCGTTGGGACCGGGCTTGCCTTTGTCGATCAGTGGCGGCACATAGGTTGAAACTATTTCAACTGCATCCAGCGTGGTAGCCGACTCGAGGGTCTTGTCCACAAGCGTGGTATAGCTGGGACTTACAATTACGCCGTTGATACGAATCGGCTTCATGCCGGTGAAAGAGATGATCACATCATAACGGCCGGCCTGGAGCGGCTTTACCGAATATTTACCGTCATAGTCCGTTGCAGCGCCACCTCTAACGCTCCCCCCCTGCTCCACACGGATAATCGCGCCGATCACAGGTTCTTTTCTCTCATCCAGGATGGTACCAGCGATCTCACCAACCTGTGCCTGGGCAAGTGCTTCTTTGTCTGCGGCGCCGATAAACAGCAGCATGAAGAATAAACAACGTAATGTACGCTTCATATTCAGATTTAATGATTTATTAACCAAATGAAGGGGTAAAGATAAAATTTCTTGTTAAAATACCGCTTCTCTTTCCTGATTTTTGTCAGAAATATGTTTATCTCATACGTTATCATGCAAAATCAGCAGCTTATCAAGCAATGTTTTACTCATCTTATACATGGATTCGAAGCTGTATCCGGCTATATGGGGAGTAATAAGCACCTCTTCCTTTCCCGACAATAATGCTATATCCGGCTGAAGGATGGTTCCGGTATCACCGGATGGTTCGCCTTCCACAACATCCAGCGCTGCACCGGAAATTCGCTTTTTTTCAATTCCTTCAAGAATCGCCGTTGTGTCTGCTATAGTACCGCGCGATGTATTGATCAGTATAAACGGCCGCTGCATGGCATACAGGAAATCCCTGTCGAAATAATGATGCGTATTCCTGGAATATGGTACATGAAAACTGACGATATCAGCTTGCTGCTGTATCTCCGCGAGCGAAGCAGCAGCTACATATGCCGGCAGGGGAATATCCGCCTTTATATCATAAACAAGCAAACGCATATCAAATGCCTGCAACTTACCGGCTAATGCACGGCCGGTATGACCAAAACCTATGATACCCAGCGTTTTTCCTTCCAGTTCCATACCACGGTTAGCTTCACGCTGCCATATTCCCCGCTGCACCTGGCCATGGCTGCGGCTTATCTTTTTAGTAAGCGCCAGCAGCATGCCCACTGTATGTTCTGCTACCGCATTGGCGTTCCCCTCCGGGCTGCTGAAGCATAGTATTCCTCTCTGCCCTGCATAATCCGTATCAATGATCTCCATGCCCGATCCCATCCTGCCAATCCACTTCAGAGCCGGCGCCGCATCCAGCATTTCCCGTCCCATCAACAAACGGTTGGACGTGATCACCCCGGTACAATCCGCTATCGCTGCCGCTGCCGTTTCCGGCGTAACGACATCCATCATTTTCACCCGGTACCCTGCTGCCTCCAAGCCTTCCGGGAGCACCGGGTGCACCGGGGCCGCTATCAGCACATCACCCTTATGCTTCATGACATATACTGTTTATATAATACTACAAAATCAGCTACAGACAACTGTTCCGCACGTTTTCCCATTACGGGGTCCCCCAGAGCGTCTCCCGACAGCGTGCCTTTTAGTGCATTCCGCAAGGTCTTTCTTCGCTGGTTAAATGCCGCTTTTATCAGCCGGGCAAATGCCTTTTTATCAGTGATACCGAAAGGGTTCCGGATGTTTGTAAAACGAACAACGCCGCTCTTTACCCGCGGGGGAGGAGTAAAGCAATTTTCATGGACATCAAACAAATATTCCACTTTAAAATAAGCCTGCATCAGCACGCTCAATATACCGTATTGTTTTGTACCGGGACCTGCGGCAATCCGCTGCGCTACTTCCTTCTGGAACATGCCGATCACTTCCGTTACCTGCGGCTCCCAATCCAGTATTTTAAAGAGGATCGGAGACGAAATATTATAGGGGAAATTACCGATCACACTGAACGCGCCCGTAAACGGACAATCGGCCTTCAATATATCCTCGTGTATGATACACCCCTGCAATGCGGGGAAAGCCTTCAGCAGGTAGTCTACTTTCTCCCTGTCGATCTCGATGGCTTTATAATCAGCTGCTGTATCCGACAAATAGCTGGTAAGCGCCCCGCCACCGGGACCTATCTCCAACAACTGCATACCAGGCGTCACCGTAAGCTGTTCAACAATCTTGCGGCACATGTGCTTGTCATGCAGAAAATGCTGACCCAGGCTTTTCTTTAAGGTATATTGCATAAGCGAAGCAAAAGTAATTGATTCGTCTCCACTTTTACTGGCAAATACTCCTTAAAATTGTACCTTGTATCAAATATTTCCTATGAAAAAGCTGATGATGATGATGGGCATATCGATATTTTTTCTTTCCTGCAAAGAAGGCTGGACGGATGAATACAGGTCGGAATATATGCGCACTTGTGTAGAAGAAGCCAGACGCACCACCTTTCCGGATTCTACGCAGGCCGCTGCATACTGCCAGTGCTCCCTGGAGTCTATCATGGTGCATTACCAGACTGTAGAAGAGCTGCTTGTTAACAGGGACAGCATCGCTATAAGGAATGAATTCCAGGCATGTCATGATAAAATTCTGGGACGATAAGATGGTCGCCGGCTCTTTACTTTACCCGGCTGACATGAACTTTCTTCCTTCGTCGCTGATCCTGCGCAGCAACACACTTGCCCGGTAGCGGTCCTCATGATAATCATGATACAATCCGTCCAATACAGCCAGCACCTTGTCAGCGCCCCACTCGTCGCACCATTGCAACAATCCTTTGG
Organism: uncultured Chitinophagaceae bacterium; assembly: GCA_964527735.1. Classification (GTDB taxonomy): domain Bacteria; phylum Bacteroidota; class Bacteroidia; order Chitinophagales; family Chitinophagaceae; genus JBEBVQ01. The sequence continues at coordinate 239,818 of CAZGPG010000002.1, forward strand.
GATAATTAACGCCTTTGGTCATTGCCAGTTCCAGGTCTTCTGCCGAAGCAATACCTGCGTGCAGCGCATCTGCCGCTTCGTTGATCAGCATCGCTGCAATGCGCGCTACAATCTTCGTACCGGTACCGGGAGCGACCTCAATCTCCGGTCGTCCGCCGCCGTTTGCGTAATCATAAAACCCACGGCCGCTCTTCCGACCGAGCCAGCCGGCTTCAAGCAGACGCTTCTGTGAAAACGACGGCTTATAGCGGGGATCATAAAAGAATGAACGGAATACCGTTTCGGTAACCACATAATTCACATCATGCCCGATATAGTCCATCAGTTCAAAAGGCCCCATACGGAAGCCACCGATGGTGGTCATCGCCTGGTCGATCTCTGCGGGACTCGCAATTCCTTCTTCACAGATACGTATCGCTTCTCCGTAAAACGGGCGTGCCAAACGGTTTACAATAAAGCCCGGCGTGTCTTTTGCAATGACGGGCGTCTTACCCCAGCGCTTCATCAGCTCACGGGCTTTTTCTACCAACGCGGCATCCGTCTGAACGGCCGGGATCACTTCTACCAGCGCCATGAGAGGAGCGGGATTGAAGAAATGAAGTCCCAGCACACGTTCAGGCCGTGCGCATGCCGCTGCAATAGAAGTAACGGAAAGGGAAGAAGTATTCGTTGCAAGCAGACAGTCTTCGCCTACCAGCTTTTCCATATCTGCAAATACTTTTTTCTTGATATCCGGGTTCTCAACGATCGCTTCGATGATCAGCCCGCAAGCAGCCAGCGTCTGCATATCTGTGGTAAACGAAAAGCGGTTCAAAACATCGGCGGCAGCTTCTATCCTGCCTTTCTCCTGCAGTTTCTGCAGGATCACCGTTAACGACTGCTTTGCCCTGGCCAGTGCGGCCTCACTGGTATCGCAGACGATTACCATATGCCCGGCCATAGCTGCCACCTGCGCAATGCCGGCGCCCATAGCGCCGGAACCGATAATACCAACTGTAATCTTTGTATCCATGTTCGTTTATTTAACTTGAGCATTTGAAAATGGGCGTAATGGTTACGGATTTACGTAACATGGGCATTTTCAAATTTTCAAATTTTCAAATTATTCAAGAGTTGTCACTGCTGTATTGCTCGGCTTGCTTTCATTCCACAGACGATCGAGCGCTGTAACGGCATATGTGCATTTGGCGTGCTCATTTGCCGCTGCATCAAGGAATTCGAGACCAGAGACGACGGCGATGATCTTATCCGGCAGGCTGATATTTATCTGCTCGCCATCCGTAAAACGATATACAGCATAACGCATCGGCTCACCGATCGGATTGGCATGCTCCCATTGCAGCAAACTGCCCTGCGCTGAAGGTATGGCGCGTAATACCGGAGGTGCAGGCGGGATGCTGTCCAGCCATTTCATAGGAGGTATCAGGGCTGGTGTATGGCAATAACGTATCCGGAGACTGTCGCGGACAGCGCGCGGCACTTTGTCGAAGCTGGATGCGCTGTAAAACGCGTATCCGGGGGTTTTGGTAGTCCGGCGAATTGCACCTACCTGTTTCAACAACTCGTCCGGGCCCTTCCAGGGAGGATTTACCGCATCGACCATACGGTAAGCGCCCAGCCCGTAATATATATGTCGGTTATAGCTGTGCTTTTCCCACCAGGGAAGCAACACATCAAAAGCTGCAGCTTTGTGGCCGTGCTCCCAATACAACTGCGGCATCAGATAATCGATCCACCCTTTTTCCATCCATAGCAACACATCGGCATAAAGATCGTCGTAGGTTGTCTGGCCACCGCGTGTAGCCGAGCCCCTCGGGTCTACACTGGCATTCCGCCAGACGCCAAAGGGACTGATGCCCAGCTTCACAAAAGGCTTTACCTGCTTGATATTAGTATTGAGTACAGAAATGAACAGGTTGATATTGTTGCGGCGCCAATCATCTTTGCTACTGATCCCGCCACCATATTTTGTAAAGCTTTTGCTATCGGGAAATTCCGTTTTTGCGATGCGGTACGGGTAAAAATAATCATCAAGATGTACTCCATCTATATCATACCGTTTCACCACATCCATGATCACACGTATCACATATTCTCTGGCTGCCGGCTCGCCGGGGTCTATATAGGCTTTCGTACCGTAATTGATAATCCAGCCGGGATGTGTCTTTGTAATATGCGTAGCAGGGTTAGGATTTTTAGTATGATTCACGAGTGCACGGAAGGGGTTGAACCATGCATGAAATTCCATTTGCCTTTTGTGTGTTTCTTCGATCATGAATGACAGCGGATCATAATAAGGAAAAGGCGGCTGGCCCTGGCGCCCGCTCAGGTAACGGCTCCAGGGCTCAATGGGCGAATCATAGAGCGCATCGGAAGCAGGTCTTATTTGTACGATCACGGCATTGCACCCCATCGCTTTCAGCGCATCAAGCCGCTGGATAAACTCCTGCTGCTGCTGCAATGCCGGCAATCCCTGTTTTGAAGGCCAGTCAATATTGCCGACTGTAGCGATCCATGCCGCACGGAATTCGTATTTGGGTGCAGGCTGCGCGGACGCCAGAAAAAAACCGGGAAAAACAACAGTGAGCAGTACCAGGCTAAAAACTACGGTGTATCGCATGAAAACAGTAACAACTAATGGTTCGGTAAACAAAGGTAACAGATGCGGCGACTATATTAAAATGAGACAGCGTCTTTATAAAAAAAGGTTAATAATGCGCTTATAATAAGCGGAATACGGGAATTTAATGTAATATTACCGCCCTTTTATTCACACATGCCCACAAAAAAGAAGTTGCATGAAAAATTTACTGCAATCCGGCATCCTGGCGCTGTGCTGCCTGATGCTGTATGGCTGTCCGTATGAATCTACAGTGCCTGTCTCCCAGCCTTCTATCGCTGTTGAAGAACACCTCCTCGGACAGTGGGTATCAGAAGCGGAAAGCTACAACGAATACTTCGTCAGCAAAGCGGACAAAATGCACTACAAAGTAATACAGCGTGCCATAACCGGGCATACGGCAGATTATCTGGCGCACTTGTCGGAAGTGAAAGGCGTGACTTTTCTCAATCTGTACTCAGACAGCACACAGACCTATTATCTCTACCGTATCAATCTCAACACCGCCGAAGCCAGATTTTCCCTGATACCTGTTTCAAACAAGCTGAACGAGCAATTCAGCACCGCTGCCTCCCTGCGCCAGTTCATTGAGAAAAATATGAATCTCCGGAGCTTCTATGATAGTGAAGGGCCGGAAGAATTTGTAAAGCTACACGCAAATAAACCGTAGTTTCGCGCAAATTTTTCATCAAATGGCCTTACAGGTTGGTATTGTCGGACTTCCCAACGTAGGAAAATCAACACTTTTTAACGCGGTAAGCAACAGCGCCAAAGCGCAGGCATCAAATTACCGCTTTTGCACCATCGAGCCGAACGTAGGACAGGTGGACGTACCTGACGAGCGGCTGAATAAGCTGGCTGAGCTGGTACAGCCCAACAGAATCCTGCCTACCACCATTGAATTTGTGGACATTGCAGGCCTGGTGAAAGGAGCCAGTAAAGGAGAAGGTCTCGGCAACAAATTCCTCGGTAATATCCGTGAAGTAGATGCTATCGTCCATGTGATCCGTTGTTTTGAAGATGAAAATATACTGCGTGAAGAAGGCGTAATCAACCCCGTGGGGGATAAGGAAATCATTGATACGGAATTGCAGCTTAAAGATCTCGAAAGCGTCGAGAAAAAAATACAGCGTATCGAGAAAGTGGCAAAGACCGGCAACGACCCGAAAGCCAAGCGGATGCTGGAAACCCTGTTGCGCTGCAAGGAACACCTTTATCAGGGTAAGAATATCCGGGCATTACAACTGGAAGGTGAGGAATTGGAGGCAATCGCAGACATCTTCCTGCTCACTCAGAAAAAAGTACTGTATGTTGCCAATATAGACGAAGCAGGCATCCATACGGGGAATAAATATTCAGAAGCGCTTGTCGCAGCAGCGGCAGCAGAGCATGCGGAAGTGATCATCATGAACAATTCCATTGAAGCCCAGATATCGGAAATGGAGGATCCCGAAGACAAGTCTTTATTTCTTCAGGAATACGGATTGGAAGAACCGGGCCTGGCCCGCCTCATCCGTTCGGCGTATAAGCTGCTCAACCTGATCACATATTTTACTGCAGGCGTACAGGAAGTGCGCGCCTGGACGATCCTCCGGGGATGGAAAGCGCCGCAGGCAGCCAGCGTGATCCACAGCGATTTTGAAAAAGGATTCATCAAAGCGGAAGTGATCGCCTACAACGATTTCGTACAATACGGAAGCGAAGCAGCCTGCAGGGATAACGGTAAGCTGCGGATCGAAGGTAAGGAGTACGTGGTACAGGACGGCGATGTGATGCACTTCCGGTTTAATGTGTAATCATCCAATTGGGACACCATTACCGGGATATTGTGGAATTTACTACTTTCATACTTTCATTATATCACCATAAACTTCCGGCAGGCGTCAGGAATACAAAAAATACCGTATGAAATACGAAGCAGTCAACCCGCAACTGTATATCAGGAACAGACAGCGGTTCATCGGACAGATGAAGCCCAACTCCATTGCCATCTTTCCCGGCAACCCGGTGATCCCTACCAACGGTGACGGTATTTATACATACCGTGCTAATTCGGACGTAGTATGGCTCTCGGGGGTCATACAGGAAAAAAGTATGGTGATCCTGTATCCGGACAATCCCGACCGTAATGGCCGTGAGGTGCTTGTGTTGCTGCGCCCCAATGAGCATTTGGAAAAATGGGAAGGACATAAGCTGCGCAAAGATGAGGCCACTGCCATTTCAGGCATCACCAATGTACAATGGCTGGATAGCATTGACAGCCAGCTCCAGGTAATGATGCACCATGCGGATACCGTCTATCTCAATACGAATGAAAACGACCGGCTGGATACGTCCCTGTTCCGCCCCGATCTGATCTTTGTGCGTGAGCTCATGAACCGTTATCCGCTGCATCGATACGAGCGTGCGGCACGTATCATCAAAGAAGTCCGCGCTGTCAAGACAAAAGAAGAGATTGCCGTTACCCAGAGAGCTATTGATATCACGGAAAAAGCATTCCGCCGTGTGATGCAGTTCGTACAGCCGGGTGTTATGGAATATGAGATAGAGGCCGAGATCACACATGAATTCCTGCGCAACCAGTCTTCACGGCACGCATATGATCCGATCATTGCTTCGGGAGACCGCGCCCGGGTGCTGCATTATGTAGATAATAACCAGGAATGTAAATCCGGGGAATTATTGCTGATGGATTTCGGCGCGGAATATGGCAATTACAGTGCAGATCTCACCCGGACCATACCGGTAAACGGCAAGTTTACCAAACGTCAGAAAGAGGTCTACAACGCCTGCCTTGCGGTACACAATTACGCCAAAAGCATTCTGAAACCGGGCATCAGCATTATAGATTATACGGCGGAAGTTTGTCGGGAGATGGATAAGCAATTAATAAAGATCGGTCTGCTTACCAAAGGCGATATCAAAAATCAGGATCCGGACAACCCGGCGCATCGCAAGTATTTTTACCATGGCCTCTCCCATCATCTCGGCATTGATGTGCATGATGTGGGCACAAGGGTATTGCCGGTAAAGGCAGGAATGCTGTTTACGATTGAACCCGGCATCTATATCGAAGAAGAACAAATGGGCATCCGGATCGAGAATAATGTCTGGATCACAAAATCAGGCAATACCGATCTGTTTAAGAATATACCTATAACGGCAGAAGAAATAGAAGCGGGGATGCGTAAGAAATAGATCAAATTAATGTGACAAATGTGTTGAATGTGGCGAATGTGTTTATCACATTTTCCACATTCAACACATTTGTCACATTACACAACAACGCCGGGAAACTTCATTGCAACTGGCCGACGAAAGCCTGCACCAGCTTCATAACGTTTGTTATATTCCGGAGCGTCAGTGTAGCGGGTACGTCGTAGATGTCGTGATAATAGCCGGGACCTCCGTTGCCATACAGGAAAAAAGCCGGCACTCCATGCTCCGTGAAATAATGATGATCGCTATTCGCAGATTTACCCCTGCTTTTTACATCCGGCAGGTATGTATGTCTTTCGTTGATCTGCTGCAGCAACGAAAATTCTTCCGGGCGTTCTGTGCCATTTACCACCGTCACTCCCTGCGCAGCATCCGCCATCATATCTATATTGATAAGAAACCGGATAGCAGAAAGGGGAAACAGTGGATTACTGACATAATATTCTGACCCGAGGAGACCGGCCTCCTCTCCGCTGAAAGCCATAAAAGCTATTGAATAACGTTGCGGGTTGGCCGCATAATATTTCGCCAGCGCCAGCATGAACGCGGTACCACTGGCATTGTCATTGGCGCCCGGGAATACGGCATCACCCATACGCCCGAGATGATCGTAATGTGCACAAAATACGATAAAGCTGTCCGGCACCGCCGTGCCGGGTACAAAGCCGATAACATTCCGTGCCGGATTTTCAGGCAACATGGTATTTTCTACATGGCCAGCCACCCGCCTTACCTTGCCCGGCATCACCGTATCCATAATATAAAAAACGGTTGCCGGTATCGTATCCTGCGCAACTGTCCAGATGAGTTTTTGCCGCTGTGGTATCAGGAAAACGCCCTTGGGCAGTTGCCTGCCAAGTCTTCGTACCGGTATGTCAAGCCGGGCAGATAATGTATCTGCATGAGTCAGCAGATATGTTTTTGACGGAGCGATACCAAGTTTTTTCTTCAGTTGCTCCCATTCGCTTGTGTCGGTCACTGAAGACAGATCTACTGTTTCGATCCGCTGACGGCGAAGGGTAGTGCCGTTACTGGCGGCATCAACCAGGTAATCGGCGCCGGGACGGAGTGTTTTATTATTCAGACGCAGGCTTACCGCCCCGGGAAAGGTATTGACCGAAAATGTATAAGGCTGGTAATAGCTTCCGTCTGGCAGAAAAGAATGCAGGCCGGTCTCCCTGTACATTTTGCTGATATGGCCAGCAGCATTTTCCTGCCCGTTGCTTACGTAGCCACGCCCCTGCATAGCAGGCGCGCACAGCAGGTTGATCTGTTCCCGTACATAAGAGGTATCCGATGCCTCCGAAAACAACGAACAAGACAGCAGCCAAACGAGCGCCGAAGCAAAGTATCTCTGACGGATAAGACCGGCATTAACGCACCGGAACGTACTTCGTTGTAGTCGTCGTAGTAATTGTATCATATTCGGTTACCCTATTCTGAATGATCAGGGCAGTATCATTGAACGAAAGGATATCCCACACGACAGCACCGGATGTGTCCGTTATTTCAAGTTGTGTATCTGCAGTTTTAAATGCCCATTTTGTGTCCGGAATTGTATACGACTGCGGCGCATCCGGATCACATTTTTCTTCTCCTTCGTCGAAAGTAATCGTCTGATCCATATTAAACGTGTACTGATTGTCACGCTGACAATCGCCCATGAGGTCGTACATATCGGTTTCGACTACCGCACCGCTGCCAATTCTTTGCTTCATATCCAATGCGGCTATCCGCCATGAGCTGGCGGTGATCATTTCTGTCCGCAGGGTAATACGCTCTTCTTCTTTTTTACAGGAAACGCCATACAGGATATAGAAGGCGGCGCAAAGGAGCATTATTTGTTTCATTGATCGTGTATTTATATATCGTTATTGAGACGGTGAATATATTTCATTCTTTCATTTTATGCAAGTCCTGATTTATTTCTCTGTCCATTTCCGTACGACCAGCGATGAGTTGGTACCGCCAAAACCGAAGGAATTGGACAGGAAAATATCGAATTCCCGTTGCAGCGTTTCCGGAATAATATTAATCCGGGCAGAGTGCTCGTCAGGGTTTTCAAAATTAATATTTGGAGCGATAAAGTTCCCCTGCATCATCAGCATTGAATAAACGACCTCGCTGGCGCCTGCCATCCAGCATTCATGGCCGGTCATGGATTTGGTAGAACTGACGGGCACCGATCCGCCGAATACTTCGAAGATTGCTTCCGCTTCACTGCCATCACCTGCCGGCGTAGAGGTAGCATGGGCATTGATATACTGCACTGCAGCAGGATCTACGCCTGCATCTTTCAGCGCGCGGCCGATAGAGCGCACCTGCCCCTCCACACTGGGGTTGGAAATATGCTGCCCGTTGGAAGAAAAACCATAACCCAATACCTCCGCAAGTATCGTTGCGCCTCTTTGCCGGGCAGATTCAAGGGTTTCGAGCACCACGGTGGCTGCACCGCCACCGGGCACCAGGCCGTCTCTGTCACGGTCAAAAGGCCGGGACGCTTTGGCGGGTGTGTCTTCCCGGGTAGAAAAAGTGCCCAGCGCGTCAAAATTGGGCATGGAATAAATGTTTATCTCCTGCGCTCCGCCGCAGATCACCCGGTCCTGAAGACCCTGCCTGATAAAAAGATAACCCAGCCCTATGGCATGAGATCCGCTGGCGCAGGCGGCGCTGATAGAAAAGTTGATCCCGCGGAGCTTAAAGATCGTTGCCAGGTTCATCGTGACGGTAGAGTTCAGCACCTGGAATACCGACCCGGATCCCACCAGCATTGTATCTTTTTTTTCACGTATCAGGTCTATGGCTTCGATAACGGGTTTGGCACAACTGTCATTCCCGTAAATGATCCCGGTTTCGTGCTGCTCTAAAAAATGATCGTCGATACCGGCCTGCTTTAACGCTTCGGTAGTGGCCATGTAGGCAAATTCGGCATGTTCCGGCATCATGATCCGGGCTCTGCGGTCCAGAAGGCCTTTGAGCTGCGGACGCTCCACACAACCTGTAAGGCCGGAACGATAGCCCATTTCCTTACGCGCCGGATCAAGAATGATCCCCGAACGGCCGGCATATAATGACTGCATGACTTCTTCCTTATTTTTTCCCAGGGAAGAATAAATACCGGTTCCGGTAATGACAACTCGTGACATGTATATCGGTCAATTAGAAGCGTAAAATTGAATAAAAACCGGATGAAAATAAGGAAATTATTTTTGTATATTTGACAACTTCATATTATTCGATACAGCAACCAGATAGCAGGTAACTTATTTAATTAATATCGTTTTTCTGATTTTCATATGAGCTTAGCCAAATATCTCCTGTTGTTTGTGGGTATGTTCATGATTATAAACCGCTCCGGTGCACAGGTAGATACCGAATTCTGGTTTGCAGCGCCTGAGGTATCCGTACATACGGGCAACACATTCCTCGACAGGCCGATATTCCTGCGGATCACCACATATAGCCAGCCGGCTACAGTTACCGTGAGGCAGCCGGCAGGGGGTGGCATGCCCGACCAGGTGGTAAATATCCCCGCCAACAGTACCCACAGTATTAACCTGACGACCTGGATCGATGTGATAGAATCCAAGCCTGCCAACACCACCCTGAATTACGGACTGCAGATTATCGCTACGGCGCCGGTTACTGTCTATTATGATGTGGTGAGCGGTGGTGGAGTTGCGGCCACCAATAATCCTGAAGCCTTCAGCCTGAAAGGCCGGAATGCACTGGGAACATCCTTCTTAATCCCTGCGCAGAATTATTTAAACAACGGCGCATATAATCCGGTTCCTTATAACGCTTTTGATATCATAGCTACGGAAAACAATACAACCGTTACGATCACACCAACCAGCAACATCGCAGGCCACACTGCCGGCACCGCCTTTACAGTAACGCTCAATGCAGGCCAGGTTTATTCTGCTGTAGCCACCAGCCAGGCGGCAGCGGCCCACCTGCAAGGATCTACTGTAGTTTCAGATAAGCCCATTGCCATTACAGCCACGGATGATCTGCTGAATGGCGCTCCTTTTGGCGGCTGCGCCGATCTGGCCGGAGACCAGATCGTGCCCATTGCTTTGCTTGGTACCGAATATATTGCCATGAAGGGATTACTCAACAACCCCGGCGACCAGGTTTTTGTTACAGCGGTTCAGAACGGCACCACTGTTTCCCATAACGGCGCCGTAATTGCCACATTAAATGCAGGACAGACTGAACGGATAACCGTAGGCAACCCCTCCTCCTATATCACATCTTCTCTCCCTGTTTCGGTATGGCAGTTAAGCGGTATCGGGTGTGAGGTGGGCGCCTGTCAGCTTCCGCAGATATTCTGCACCGGCAGCACATCGGTATCTTACACAAGAGCTACCGCCACCAGCCTATATTTTAATCTGCTGGTGCAGGCCGGCGGCCAGGGCGACTTTCTGGTTAATGGCGCCACCGGCGTTATAACGGCCGCGCAATTTACCGCAGTGCCAGGCACCGCTCAATGGTATACAGCACAGGTCTCAATCCCGATCAGCAGCTATCCGCAAGGCAGCGTGATTTCTATTTCAAACACATCTTCTCTCTTTCATATGGGCGTGCTCGAAGGAAGTGCCAGCGGCGGCACCAGCTATGGATACTTTAGCAATTTCGGGTTTGTCTCTGTCGAAGCCAGCGCCCGTACATCCCAGGTTTGCGTAGGCGACAGCATCCATTTATTTGCTGCTACGGCGCAGGGCGCCACATACAGCTGGACCGGCCCCAACGGTTTTAACAGCAGCCTTCAAAACCCCGTTATCCCGAATGCAGGATTGCATCATTCCGGCATTTATACACTTACGGTAGATATGGCCGGATGCGGCAGCGGTACGGATACTGTGCACGTTCATGTGAACGAATACCCCCTTGTTGATCTCGGGAATGACATTGCCGTTTGCAGAGACTCTGCTGTGCTAACCGCCGGCAGCTATCCTGATGTCACCTACCACTGGAGCAATGGCGCTAATACTCCATCGGTAATTGTCCGGAGTTCCGGTACCTACCGGGTAACACTTTCCAGAAACGGATGCGAACAATCGGACACAATCGAGGTGAAACTCGGGCAAATGCCGGTAGCAGACCTGGGACCCGATATGGGTGTTTGCGACCGCGATACACCGCTGATATTAAATTCTGTGCAGCCACCGGGGGCGCAGTACCTCTGGAGCAACGGATTATCTGCCAACTCTATGGCCGTATCCCGCAGTGGCAAATACTGGCTGGAGGTCCGTATCGGTGATTGTAAAAACAGCGACACCGTAAGGATAAACATCGTACCTACACCCACACTGTATATAGGAGCCGACTCTACCATCTGCGAGCAATTTCCTGCCCGCATAGGCGGAGAGGTGGCCGGTGCTTCATATGAATGGAATAATGGCAGTACCAACCCTTTTATTCAGATCACGGAAACCGGAACCTATATCCTGACAGCAAACCTCGAAGGATGTCTGGTACATGATACCATTTTCATCACCGCCATGCCGCCGCCTGAAAGCGGACTCAGCGACACCATCGATATCTGCCCCGAAGATTCCGTACTGCTTGTTGCAACACACGACGACGGCAACATCTATCTCTGGAGCACCGGAGACACTACATCCTCCATTTCCGTTACTGAACCGGGATACTACTCCCTAACCATCACCTCTGCCTATCATTGCATCAGCAGGGACTCAATACTGGTCGCGCTGTATCCACTGCCCGCTGTGTCTCTGGGCGCTGATACCAGCATATGCCAAGAGACGGATTATACGCTCACGCTGACAGCACGGCACCGCTACGCCGATGCCATCACCTGGCAGGATGGAAGCACAGGAGACACCTATCAGACAAGGGATGAGGGACAATATATCGTTACCGGATCTAACAAGTGTGGCGCAACCTCCGACACCGTTTCCGTTACAGAAATTTTTTGCGATATCCGCCTTCCCAATGTGTTCACGCCAAACGGCGACGGGCTGAATGACATATTCTTCGTACTGGGAACAGTAGGCCGTCTGCAACAGTTCGAATTCAGTATATATAACCGCTGGGGAGAAAAGATATTTTCTACAACCGACCGTTATAAGGGCTGGGACGGAAAACATAATGGCGGAGATGCCATGGAAGGCACCTATGTGTACACATTGACTTATACGCTGAACGCAAAACCTGTCCTCCAAAAGGGGAACTTCCACCTGCTACGGTAGCATAGGATCCACTGCGAAAACCATGAAGTGCATGATAAGGTAACATTCATTACTTTTACCGTATAGAAGTTACCCCGTTCCGGGGCTCATTTTTGCGCACTTTTAAACATAACAAGTGAAAGCGATCATTCCTGTGGCCGGCGCCGGTACCAAGCTGCGCCCGCTCACATATACCCAACCGAAAGCATTGATCCCCATTGCCGGAAAAACGATCCTCAGCGTCATTGTAGACCAGTTGCTCGATGCCGGCGTTTCCGATTTTGTTTTTGTAATCGGCTATCTCGGCGAAAAGATCCAACGTTATATTGCCAAAACATATCCCGACCTGAATTATACCCTGGTTACACAAAACGACCGCATAGGCACCGGACATGCCATATGGCTTACGCACGACGCCGTACAGGACGATGAAGTCCTCATCGTCCTGGGGGATACGATCTGCGATTATAATGTACGCAGCGTTCTCGACAGTCCCCATTCAACCATCGGCGTCCGCAAAGTGGATGATCCCAGGAGTTTCGGAGTTGCCGAACTTGATGCTAATGATCACGTGCTTAAAGTGGTGGAAAAGCCATTGATCCCAAAGTCCAACATGGCTATGGTCGGTATTTATTATATCAAAGAAACCGGAGACATGTTTCGTGCATTAGAGCATCATCTTAAGAACCGCCGGGAAGAAGAAGGAGAATATCACCTTACCAATGCCTTGCAGGAAATGATAGAACAAGGCATACCCTTCACTGCATTCCGCGTTAATAACTGGTTCGATTGCGGAAAAAAAGAAACACTGCTTTCCACCAATGCCATCCTGCTGAAGCAGATGAATGAAGAAAATGGCATGCCCTTACCGCATAAATATGACACAACAGTGATTATTCCCCCGGTAAGTATTGCTGAAGGATGTGTGATCCGTCATTCGATCATCGGCCCAAATGTTACCATCGGCGAGCATACCACCATTGACTCTTCCATTATTAAAGATTCGATCATCGGATCTTACGCCGAACTGGAAGAAGTAGTACTGCATTCGTCGATCATCGGTAGTGATGCCTTTGTACGCGGTCTCAGCCAGAGCCTGAACATAGGTGATAATACGGAGATAGACCTTGGGTAATCAGGGATGAGGATTGAGGGATGAATTTGAAATATCCGTAGGGGCAATCCTGTGTGATTGACCAATGAATGACAGTTGTAGGAGCGAATAATTATTCGCCCGCATTATACGATCAAATAAACAACGCAACAACAGAAAGAAACATTGAGGATTTCATACGTTTCTCACATTTGAAGATTACATGTTCACAGGAAAATTTACAGCAGACGGTACTGGTTTTGAAAACAGGATCACGGCACTTTTTGGCATCCACATACCGCTGATACAAGCCGGAATGATATGGGCTTCCGGGTGGCGCCTTGCATCTGCCGTGAGTAATACAGGCGGGCTGGGTATTATCGGTGCGGGCAGTATGTATCCGGATGTATTACGTGAACATATCCGGAAATGCAAACAGGCTACGTCTGCTCCGTTTGCCGTTAACCTTCCGCTGCTATATCCCGATATCGACAAACATATCGCCATTATCATTGAAGAAAAAGTGCCTGTTGTTTTTACCTCCGCCGGCAATCCGAAAACATGGACAGGTGTGCTGAAAGAAAACGGTATCCGGGTAGTGCATGTAGTGTCGAGCGCAAAGTTTGCAAAGAAAAGCGAAGATGCCGGTGTGGACGCTGTGGTTGCAGAAGGCTTTGAAGCGGGCGGGCATAATGGCCGCGAGGAGACGACCACATTGTGCCTGATACCAGCGGTACGCAATGCGGTACAAATTCCCCTGATCGCAGCAGGCGGTATTGCTACCGGACGTGCCATGTATGCCGCCATGTCGCTGGGCGCAGAAGGCGTACAGGTCGGCAGCCGCTTTGTATGCAGTGATGAAGCATCTTCGCATACGGCTTTCAAAGAAGCTGTGATAGCCGCAGAAGAAGGCGATACAAAACTCAGCCTGAAAAAGCTGACCCCGGTACGCCTGCTCAGGAACTCATTTTACCAGCAGGTACAGGCCGCAGAAGATGCCTGCGCCTCAACACAGGAACTGCTCGAGCTGCTGGGGCGTGCTCGTGCCAAACGTGGTATGTTTGAAGGAGACCTGGAAAACGGCGAACTGGAGATTGGCCAGGTGAGCGCTTTCATCCGTGAAATAAAACCCGCGGCTGATATAGTAAGGGATATGTGGGATGAATTCAAAAACACCGCTGCAAACCCTTTCGGATTCGGGTAATATCACATTCTCTTTAATCCTGCGACCGGATTTATCCCGGTTCACATACCGTGATCACGGTATTTTTTGTCCATATATATAAAAGCATTGTCCATTTATCATATCTTGCCTTGTTATTTTATCACCTCCTAAAAATATGATATGAAAAAGACAATATTCCGTTTAACATTCCTTGGCTTTGCCGCAATGCTGGCGGTAGCGTCATGCAATAAAGACGATGATACCAAACCATCACAAAACAATAACCAGAACAATAATAATAACAATGGTAGTAGCGTAACGATCGTTAATCCGGGCACTGCCGTCGGCTCCACAGGTTCTGCAACATTCACCTATAACGGCGGCCAAGTGACTTATCCTTCCGTCCGTGCAAAAGACGGTAAAATATGGCTGCAGCAAAACCTCGGCGCCAAACGTGTAGCTACCTCAATGACCGATGTAGAATCCTACGGCGATCTCTACCAATGGGGACGGTGGGCCGACGGCCATCAGCTTCGTACACCTGCGCCTGCGGTGAAAGCATCCTCTACGCTGAGCGCCAACAATCCTTCGGGTCTTCCGGCCGGCGGCAGTAAAGATTATATCGGCGGCTGGTGGAGTGGCGGCGCATCAACAGATACATGGAATGCTGCAGCACCGACCGGCGTATCAGAAACAAACGGCTGTGATCCATGTAAAGTATTGGGGAACGACTGGCGCCTGCCGACTGAAGAAGACTGGAACAGCGTGCTGACTGCTGAAGGCATTACGAACAACGCTACTGCCTTCGCCTCTAACCTGAAGATACCGGCCGGCGGCTGGCGGGCAACCAACTCGTCGGCTATTGCCAGTGCGGGCACTTCGAGCTGGTACTGGAGCAGTAAAGCTTCCGGCAGTGCCGGTGCAAAAGGGGTATGGATCCAGTCGTCTTCCACACAGAAAAGCTATACCGATGCGCGTGCCTACGGTACGTCTGTACGGTGTGTGAAGGATTGATACGGCGAATGTGTTGAATGTGACGAATGTGGAAACACATTTGACACATTCAACACATTTTCTGCATTAGCCCAACGCTCTTTTATACAATTGTATTGTGTTTTCCAGCCCGTAGTAAAGGGCATCGGCAATAAGCGCATGGCCAATGGAAACTTCCAGCAACCCGGGTATAGATCGGGCAAAAAACGGGAGATTCTGCCGGTCGAGGTCATGCCCGGCATTGATCCCCAATTTCTTTTGACTGGCAATAGCTGCTGCTGCTATATAGGCGGCAATAGCACCATCAGGATCAGTATGAAAATACTGCGCGTACGATTCCGTATATAATTCAATACGGTCGGTACCTGTATCTGCGGCGGCAGCAACCATCTCCGGGTCCGGATCCACAAAAATGGATACGCGGATCTTTTCTTTTTTGAATACGGAAATGATTTCCCTCAGGTAGTCTTGCTCGCGGATGGTATCCCAGCCGTGGTTGGACGTAAGCTGCTCGCGGTCGTCGGGCACCAGCGTTACCTGGTCGGGCCTTACTTCAAGCACCAGTTGTATAAATTGCTCTTCAAGTGGATTGCCTTCAATATTAAATTCGGTAGTGATCAGCGGCTTTATGGCGCGGACATCCGCATATCTTATATGTCGCTCGTCCGGCCGCGGATGCACCGTAATGCCGTCGGCGCCGAAAAGCTGGCAGTCTGCTGCCGCTTTGAGCACATCGGGATTATTGCCGCCCCGGCTGTTCCGGAGTGTGGCGATCTTATTGATATTGACAGAAAGTCGGGAATGGCTCATGACGCAAAATTAGGGTTATTCATTTTGAAAATTTGAAAATGAGCGAATTTGAAAATACACATGTTAAGCAGTAAGCATTACACTTGTTTTCAAATTTTCAAACTGACTGCTTGCCGTTTTTTCGTACGTTTGAGTGGATGATGATGTCCTGTAAAACAGCATTCAGTCTGTCGCTCTCCGTCTTGTTATTGTCCGCCTGCAAAACAGACGAAAGAAAGGACGCTGCAAAAGACATTTTCCGGCTGAATCTTTCAAGCGGTACGCTTGAATCCACTGATCCTGCTTACGCCAAAGACCTGTATTCCATGTGGGTCGTACATATGGTTTACAATACACTTTTTGAAACGGATGAGCAGCTCCACCTGAAGCCTTCTCTGGCAAGCGACTGGGAAGTATCCGGAGACGGATTGCTTTATACCATTCGCCTGAGAACTGATGTGTATTTTCACGACAATCCTTTATTCGAAGGTGGGCGCGGACGCAAAATGACAGCGGCAGATGTGGTGTATAGCTTTAACCGGATCATAGATCCCTCTGTCGCTTCGAGTGGCGCATGGATATTTAACGACCGGATAGCAGAAAAAGATCCTTTTACATTAGTTGATGACTCTACATTGCAGATCAGGCTGCGTGCGCCCTTCATGCCTTTGCCGCAAATCCTCAGCATGCCGTATTGTAGTATTGTGCCCCATGAAGCAGTATCTTATTGGGGGAAAGATTTCCGGGCACACCCCTGCGGCACAGGCCCGTTCCGTTTCCATTACTGGGAAGAAGGCAGCGCACTGGTGCTGCATCGCAACGAACGATACTGGGAAACCGGCAGCGACGGAAGGCAACTACCTTATATAGATGCCGTGCAGATCAGTTTTGCAGACAATAAGGCAACGGAGTTTCTTATGTTCCTCCAGGGGCGGCTGGACTTTGTCAATGGTATCGACGGCTCCTTCAAAGACCTGCTCCTGACCCGCAACGGAACCTTAAAAGAAAATTTTAAAAACCAGTTCAAGTTGCGGATCAGTACCTATCTCAATACGGAGTACATCGGCTTTCTTACAGATACGGCCAGTCCGCTCCTGGCGGGACATACCATACGCAATCATAAGGTGCGGCAGGCCATGAATTATGCCATTGACCGGAAGAAGATCGCTACTTATTTCCGGAATGGCGTAGTATTACCGGCTACCTCAGGCTTCATCCCGCCCGGTATGCCGGGACATGACAGCAGCGGGCAGTACGGCTATCATTACAACCCGAAGCGGGCATTGCAATTGCTGGAAGAAGCAGGCTATCCGGGCGGGAAAGGATTAAGCCCCGTTACCATCCTGTCTCCGGATAATTACCTGGACATCGTGAATTTTGCAGTGACGCAGCTTCAGGATATCGGTATCCCCGCACGGGCAGAAGCGATACAGCCCAATATCCTGAGGCAACAGATGAGCAGATCGCAGGCGCTGATGTTCCGCGCACAATGGATCGCCGACTATCCCGATGCGGAAACGTACCTGGCTTTTTTCAACAGCCGCTTCCCCGCACCTCCCAACTATACACGGTTTCAGAATCCGCTTTTCGATGCCTGGTATGACCGCAGCATGAGCGAGCCCGATAGTATACGCCGGGGCCTATACCAGCAGATGGACAGCCTGGTGATGTCTTTTGCACCGGTGATACCGTTATTTTATGACCGGCTGCTGCATTTTACAGGGAACAGGGTAAATGGATTCCGCAGCAACCCGATGAATATGATTGAGCTAAAAGAAGTGCGACTGGCAGAAGAATGACCGCTTTGTTGGGATGTCCCGTTTATAATTTTATTTCCACAAGATGCGGCCAGTATTTTCCTGTAATAAATAGCCGGTCATTTTCAGCATCCCAGGCAATACCGTTCATTACCTCCGGCTCTTGGTTGCGTGCGTGGGCAGCTTCGGGCAATCCCAGCTTCTGACGGATCGTACGCAGGTCCGCGATGCCGGTAATGTTTCCTGTCTGGGGGTCTATCTTCAGGATATTATCAGTCATCCACTGATTGGCATAAATATGTCCTTTGATAAATTCCAATTCATTAATATTATTTACGGGCCCGTACTGATCCCGGACGCGGATCCGTTTCATCTCTTTGAATGTAGCGGGATCGAGAAAATATAAGTTGCTGGTTCCATCGCCATAGATCAGATGCGTACCGTCATTGGTCAATCCCCAGGCTTCTTCCGTTGCTACACCAAAGGTTTGCAACTGCTTCATAGTCTTCAGATCGTACACAAAGCCGGTATGCTCACGATAAGTAAGCAGGTATATTTTGTCGCCCATGATCGTCATGCCTTCACCAAAATATCTGCGGTCGAGCTTTACCGACCGGAGTACCTTGCCGGTCTCAATCTCGGTTTTGCGTAGTTCGGAGGCGCCGTATTGGCCGGTGCTTTCATACAGGTAACCATCGTGAAACTCCAATCCCTGGGTAAATGCTCCGGCATCGTGCGGAAACACGTTGACAATAGAATAGGACATCACCATAGGGCGTACTATATCGGAACCAGTTTCTGCGGCCGTATCCGGCTGTTCCGGCCGGCGGTCTCTGCCACATGAGAAGAGCAGCATGGCACCGGCTACAACTGACATCAAACGTATGTAACTCATCGGTGTAAAAATAGGGATCAAATAGGAATGAATGAAACAAGCTCTTCGAGAGATGCACGGTCGGTCTCGTCAAATGCAGCAAGATCAGCGCTGTCGGCATCCAGTACTGCTACGACACTTCCATCACGTATCACCGGCACAACGATCTCAGACCGGGAAGCACTGCTGCAGGCGATATGTCCGGGGAAGGCATCCACATCCGTTACAATTAGTGTAGCGGCCTGTTGCCAGGCCGTACCGCATACGCCATTACCTTTACGGATACGGGTACAGGCTACCGGTCCCTGGAACGGGCCCAGCACGAGTACTTCTTCCTTCACAAGATAGAATCCCACCCACAGCCATCCGAATTGCTCTTTCAGTGCAGCTGCAACATTTGCCAGATTGGCAACCAGGTCGGTTTCATGACTGAGCAAAGCCCGTACCTGCGGGATCAGCGATTCATACTGCTCCTGCTTGTTCCCATTTACAATAACGAGATCTTCTGCCATCCGGCAAAATTAACGGAAGATACCCGTATCTCCAGAGCTATGACCACCCTGTGGTCCCGGATACAGACAAAATCCGGTAAGGGGTTGCAGTTTTTCTTTAATATTCTGTAAATTCGTCCGTTAATGACGTACCGTATTTCATATAACACCACAACATGAAGCATACAAAAATCATTTTATTGCTTGCAGTTATCGTCTGGATATGCATAGGCTCTACCTCCTGCTCCCCCTATCGCAAATATGCCCAGGGGCAGCAATATTGGGAAAAACGGCACCGGTACGACTATAAGCAAAAAAGATATTATTACCCCCGGTACAACCGGGACGACCGGCCCCGCTGGCAATCGAGGAAATAATGCGACACTGCAAACCTGCCTGGTATTTCTGTCAATGACATATAGTTTATTGCCTGATAATTATCCGTACTTATATGCTTGGAAATTGTTTAATGGTAATGCTGAAGGTCTGCCGCTGAGTATCCCTTATATCGTCGTTCTGTATTTATACCCCGTGTGATATGTCTTATGCCTCTCTTGAAGCTTGTCTTACCGATCTGGAACGGAACGGACACCTGGTTCGTATCCCGGAGGAAACAGACCCTTATCTGGAGATGGCGGCTATTCATCTGCGTGTCTATGCTGCCGGAGGCCCCGCGTTATTATTCGAAAAAGTGAAAGGAAGCCGGTTCCGGGCTGCCAGCAATATTTTTGGCACACTGGAACGAAGCCGGTTCATTTTCAGGGATACACTGGATGCGGTACAAAAGATCATCACCCTGAAGAATGACCCGCTGAAAGCGCTGCGCTCCCCTTTCAAACATATGAGCGTTGGCATGGCTGCATTACATGCACTGCCCTTACGCAACCCCCGTTCTCAACCGGTATTGGCAGAAGAAATAAAAATCTCCGACCTGCCCCTGATCCATCACTGGCCGATGGACGGCGGCGCCTTTGTAACCCTGCCTCAGGTCTATACGGAAGATGCCGATGCTCCGGGTATTATGAAATCGAACCTGGGCATGTACCGCATACAGTTAACCGGAAACGATTACGTGCCTGATAAAGAGATCGGACTGCACTATCAGTTGCACCGGGGCATTGGTATCCACCAGACGAAAGCGGCCGCTAAAGGACAACCGATGAAAGTAAGCTGCTTTGCAGGAGGGCCGCCCTCACATTCACTGGCTGCCGTTATGCCCTTGCCTGAAGGGATCAGTGAGCTGACCTTTGCCGGCCTGCTCGGCGGGCGACGTTTCCGGTACCGGTATGAAGACGGATTTTGCATCAGCACAGATGCCGATTTTGTTATCACCGGCGAAGTATATCCCGGAGAAAATAAACCCGAAGGCCCTTTCGGCGATCACCTCGGTTATTACAGCCTCACACACCCTTTTCCTGTAATGCGGGTGCATAAAGTGTACGCCCGCAAAAATGCGATCTGGCCCTTTACCGTGGTAGGACGACCTCCGCAGGAAGACACCAGCTTCGGCGCCCTGATACATGAAATTACCGGTGATGCCATACCGGCTGAAATACCCGGAGTAAAGGAAGTTCATGCCGTGGACGCCGCCGGGGTGCATCCGTTGCTGCTCGCCATCGGCAGTGAACGGTATACGCCTTACCTTACAGACCGCAGGCCGGCCGAGATCCTGACTATCGCCAATCATATTCTCGGCACAGGACAACTGAGCCTGGCCAAATTCCTGTTCATCACTGCCGACGATACCAACCGGCTGCATACGCATGATATACAGGAGTACCTGGAATATGTATTGTGCCGCCTGGATACCCGTCGGGACATTCATTTCCATACCAATACCACAATCGACACGCTGGATTATTCCGGCACGGATATCAACAGCGGCAGCAAGGTAGTTTTTGCTGCATATGGGGCACCGTTAAGGACATTATGCCGGGAAACGCCTGATATTTTCAGGGAAATACCAGTCTTTTCTGACCCGCAACTTGCCATGCCGGGCGTTGTAGCCGTACAAGGCCCTCCGTTTACCGGGTACGAGCAAGCGCAGCGGGAAATGGATACATACAGTAATGCCTTCTTATCAAAAGCATCCATACCGGGAGATACCGCTTTGATCGTGGTTTGTGACGACAGTCGCTTTACCGCTGCTACGCTGAAAAATTTCTTGTGGGTCACATTTACCCGCAGCAATCCTTCTCATGATATATACGGCGTAGATAGCTTTATCCAATTCAAACACTGGGGATGCAACGGGCCGGTGATTATTGATGCCCGTACCAAGCCGCACCATGCCCCGCCGCTCATTCCCGATGCCGAAACCGAAAAAAAGATCGACCGGTTGTTTGAAAAAGGAGGGCCGCTGCATCAGTGGCGGTAAATCCGATGCTGCGTAGGGATGTTCCGGAGAGTATCCCACACGATACCTTTTATTGTCCGCGTCACCGATTTGCACAGATTATCCGGATGGCACAGATTTTAATCCATGGAATCCCTTAATCCGCCTAAATCCGTGATCCGTAAAAAAACATACCGCAGACAAGTGTTACTTTTGCATTTCCTGAACCATTATCCATGAGCGAAGAGAAATCATTAAACTTTATAGAAGAGATCATTGAGAACGATCTGGCCGCAGGCAAATACCCTGACGGGATACAGACTCGTTTCCCTCCCGAACCGAATGGCTATCTCCATATCGGCCATGCTAAATCTATTTGCCTCAACTTCGGGTTGGCCGGGAAATATAACGGTTTGTGCAACCTGCGCTTTGACGATACCAATCCTTCTACTGAAGAAACAGAATACGTAGATAGTATCAAAGAGGATATCCGCTGGCTGGGCTTTGAATGGGCACAGGAATTGTATGCTTCCGATTATTTTGAACAATTGTATGAATATGCGCTCACGCTGATCCGGAAAGGACTCGCCTATGTGGACGACAGCAGCAGCGAAGAGATTGCAGCGACTAAGGGTTCCATCGCCGAACCAGGGAAAAACAGTTTCTTCCGTGACCGTAGCATAGAAGAAAATCTGCGGATTTTTGAAGAAATGCGCGCCGGGAAATATAAAGACGGAGAGAAAGTGCTACGGGCAAAGATAGATATGGCGCATCCCAACCTGCTGATGCGCGACCCGATCATCTACCGGATCAAACGTGCCCACCATCACCGGACGGGTGACGCCTGGTGCATCTATCCGATGTACGATTTTGCCCATGGGCAAAGCGACAGCATCGAACGGGTAACCCACTCTGTTTGTACACTCGAATTTATTCACCATCGTCCTTTGTACGACTGGTTCATTCAGCAGCTTGAGATCTTCCCTTCCCACCAGTATGAATTTGCACGGCTTAACATGACTTATACCGTGATGAGCAAACGTAAGCTGCTGCAACTGGTGCAGGAAAAACATGTGGACGGCTGGGATGATCCCCGGATGCCTACGATCAGCGGTATGCGCCGGCGGGGATACCCTCCGGAAGCAATACGGAAATTCTGCGACACGATCGGCGTAGCCAAACGTGAAAATCTGATTGACGTCGGCCTGCTGGAATTTTGCGTACGCGAACAACTGAATAAGACCACCAACCGCGTTATGGCGGTACTGGATCCGGTAAAGCTGGTGATCACCAACTACCCCGAAGACCAAACAGAAGAGATGCAGGCCGAGAATAATCCGGAAGACCCGGCAGCCGGCAGCCGGAGCATACCCTTCAGCCGGGAATTGTGGATCGAGCGGGAGGACTTTATGGAGCAGCCGCCGAAGAAATTTTTCCGTTTGGGCCCGGGTCTGGCTGTTCGCCTGAAGAGTGCGTATATCGTTCGCTGCGACGATTTTAAGAAAGATGCGGATGGCAACATCACGGAAATATATTGCAGCTATCTTCCCGAAAGCAAAAGCGGCAACGATACCAGCGGACTGAATGTAAAAGGAACCATCCACTGGGTGAGCGTACCGCATGCCAGAACTGCAGAAGTACGGCTGTATGATCGCCTGTTCAAGGTCGAAAACCCATCTTCGGAAGCCGGTGATTTTAAAGATTATATCAATCCCGATTCGGTAACGGTATTACCTGCAGTTTATATAGAGCCGGCATTGGCATCTGCGCAAGCCGGAGTACGTTACCAGTTCCTCCGCAAGGGTTATTTTTCTGTGGATCCGGCCAGCACAAGCGATCATTTGATCTTTAACCGGGCGGCCACATTAAGGGATACCTGGGCAAAGGAATCCGGAAAGTAATTATCTCGTTACAGGCCTTGTAAAAAACCGTCTTTTTAGCCGCTATCGTGTCAATCTTTTGTACTCTTCGTTACTGATGATATGATACCCCTCCGGCACACGGAAGAGCGAACGCTCCATAGGAGCAGCCAGCAGATAATCTGAATGAAAACGCATCAGGATACCTGTTTCATTTTTAATCTCAAATGAGAGGGGCAGAAAAGAAATGCCGGGAAGCCAGTCATACATCAGCGGCTCTGACAGCTTCCGGTCTTTGGTGTAACACAAATTGGCCTTTGTGCCGTCTGTATAATTGACAGTTGCCGGCTGGCAGGTATATCCGGCAATTGACCGTTTTTCTTCACGGAGGTCGGTGAGGGTAAATTTCCGATATCTTTTTGAAGGGGCTTCAACATCATCACGGGTAAGCTGCACAGCATATTGCCGGCCGGCAGTTGTTTGAAGGGAGTAACCTGTACGCTTGCTGCCGTCCCATATCAGGATATGCCGGTAACCATTGTCCAACTCCAGCTCTTTACGGATCATCCGGTTCCTGATGTATATGCGGTATGTGCCGGAATGACTGGTAATACCCGTGTGGCTTTCTCCGGGATCCATAGTTACCGTATACACAATACATCCCTCCGTGAAAGGTTCCTGCGCTGCCGCCACTGTGCACCACAGCAACGGCAGCAACATGAAAACATAATATTTACAACGGCTCATGATATTGTTTTTGTACAGGATATCACACAGCAATATACGGCTATTCGTGCAGGCCGGAAAGAAAAAGCGCATTTATCCGTTAAGCAGTAACACCGGCTACCCCTTGCATCTGCCGGATAGCTGCGGATAGTGTTTCATCTTTTTTGGCAAAGCAAAACCGGATCAGCCTGTCGTCTTTCCTGTTTTTATAAAAAGCGCTGACTGGTATTGTGGCGACACCGCATGTTATTGTCAGCCATTGCGCAAACTCCGTATCAGGGAGTGAGCTGATGCGCTCATAGCCCGCTATCTGGAAATAACTGCCGGCAGAAGGACTATAAATCGTGAACGGCAGCGTACGGATCATATCCAGGAAATAATCCCTTTTCTGCTGCATCATGGCATGAACCGGCGGAGGTTGCTGTGACAGGTACCTGGCCAGCGCCATCTGGGCCGGCGTATGCACCGAAAATGCCAGGAATTGATGTATCCGCCGGAACGCTTTGGTAAATGCAGGCGGCGCTACGCAATAACCGATTTTCCAGCCGGTATTATGATATACCTTCCCGAACGAATAAAGCGCAAAACTCCGTTCCCGCAATTCAGGATGCTGCAAAACACTGCAATGCCGTTGTCCGTCATATACCAACTGCTCATACACTTCATCAGAGATAACAATAATGTCTGTATCACGTACCAGGTCTGCGAGGGTATTCCAGTCTTCGGACTGCCATATGGCGCCTGTCGGATTATGCGGCGTATTCACAATGATCGCACGTGTGCGGGGACTTATTGCGTCTTTTACAGCCTCCCAGTCAACCGTAAACTCCGGCGGTCTGAGCGATACCGGCACAACGCGTGCGCCGTTCATTTCGATGTTGGGTATATAGCTGTCGTATGCCGGTTCCAGTATGATCACTTCGTCGCCCGGGCTAAGCACGGCCGTAAGCGCCGTATATACCGCATAAGTAGCGCCTGGTGTGACCGTGACCTCCGCATCAGGATCAACCGTAATACCATACCTGCCGCTCAAGCCTGCCGCTATTGCCTCACGCAGCAAGGGTAAGCCCGCCATAGGCGCATACTGGTTGTGCCCTGCTGCTGCTGCCTCATGAAGATGTACAGCCAAAGCAGGATCCACCTGAAAATCGGGAAATCCCTGCGACAGGTTTATGGCGCTATGCTGTTGCGCCAGCCCGCTCATCACGGTAAATATGGTCGTGTCGGCCGCCGAATGTTTGGGAGGTAAGGTCAGCATACATTAATTTTAAATGAGCCAGTTAGCTGATGTGCTGGTTAGCTAATGTCTGTCGCGGGTAATAATCCGCTAATCTTAAAGGTACCGCTCCCCTTTATTCCGTTTTACTTCCGCCACATATTCTTTTACCTGCTGCTCCCGGTTACGCTCACAGATCAGCAATACATCCGGAGTATCAATAACAATAAATTTTTCAAGCCCCTGCAGGACAACCAGCTTGCTATCGGGCGCCTTCACCATACACTCGCTGGCATCCACGACCATTACATTGCTGCCGTACACCGAATTCCCCAGGTAATCTTTTTCCGAATTTTCGTAGGCAGACTCCCAGGTGCCCAGATCGCTCCATCCGAAATAAGAGGGGATCACATAAACATTCTTGGCCTTCTCCATAATACCGTAATCAATAGAGATATTGATACACTGGGAATATAATGCTGCAATCACATCCTGTTCCCGACTGGTGTTATAGACGCTCGCCGCCTGCTGGAATACTTCGTTCATCTCCGGCAGATATTTGGCCAATGCATTCAGAACGGTTTTCACATTCCAGACAAAGATACCGGAGTTCCATAGAAAGTCGCCGCTCTTCAGAAAGGTTCTTGCCAGCTCCTGGGAAGGTTTTTCGGTAAATGTTTTTACGCGGTACACGCGGTCTATTTCATCGTCTACATCATACTGGATATATCCATATCCTGTGTCCGGGCGCGTGGGTTTGATACCGAGCGTAAGCAGCGCATCATGATGCGCTACGAAATCCAACGCTTCATAACACGTCCGTTCAAATGCGCGCTCGTCCATAATCAGATGGTCTGCCGGGGTCATGATGATATTGGCGTCCGGATTCTTCGCCATGATCTTATGCGCGAAATATGCGGCGCAGGGAGCTGTATTTTTCCGCGACGGCTCACTGATGATATTCTCATCACTGATCTCCGGTATCTGCTGCCGGAGCGTGTCCATGTAAGCCTGGTTCGTAATGATATAGATGTTCTCTTTCGGACAAATATTCTTGTATCGGTAGTAGGTCCACTGTATCAGCGATCTGCCGGTGCCTAACAAGTCGAGGAATTGCTTGGGATAACCCGTGCGGCTTACCGGCCAGAAACGGCTGCCGATACCGCCGGCCATGATGGCCACATAGTTGTTGTGAATGCTCATTACATTGAGGGATGAGGAATGAGGATTGAGGGATGAAGGATGAAGGATCTAATTCATCATGCTCAGCTTTCAATTAATTTTACTCGGCTTCGGCCACTACTTCTTTTACTTCCGGGATCATACGCTTCATCATCCCTTCGATACCTGCTTTTAATGTGATCATAGAAGAAGGACAGCCGGAGCAGGATCCTTGCATCATCAGCGTTACGACACCCTCATCATAACCTTTAAAACTGATCGCTCCTCCATCCATTTCCACCGCCGGCTTTACATAATTTTCGAGCAGCTCTTTGATCCTTTTCACCACGTCGCTGTCATTACTGTCTACAGAATTTGTATTGGTCTTGACCACAATCTGATCCTCATGCAGCACTGTTTTACCTTCTTCCAGGTATAGCTTCAGAAATTCCCGTATGGTGGGGATGACCTCTTCCCATTGCGTATCCGGCGTTTTGGTGATCGTCACAAAATTGCTGGCAATAAAAACGCTGCGAACAAAAGGAAACGCAAACAAGGCGATTGCCAATGGAGAAGGAGCCGCACTGGCTTCATCCGGGAAATCAATACTCTTACCCGGATAGAGCAGCTTGTTGGCAACAAACTTCATCGTTTCCGGGTTCGGAGTCATTTCAGTATATATACTAACAACGATATTACCTGTATTAAGCATAATGCTGTTTTTTACAAAAATACGGAATAACGGGGGTAACGCAATCAATTCATTTAATACACGGATAACGGCGGCCATCAGCTAATTGACTGATGAGCTAATTAGCTGATTATATTCAAATTACCTGTGCGGATGTCCGGTATACCGTACCTTTAAATACCGCCACCAGTTCCTGCGCCTGGTTAGTAGTACGGATATCATACAGGCCTGTCTTGTTACCGAGATACAATTCCGTCGCTTCAACTGTAAGTATATCGCCCGGTTTCGCCGGTCGTGTAAAGGTAATGGACACATCCAGCGCCACGGCTATCCGGCCGTGCGTAGCGCTGGCAAAGGCAAGAGCAGAATCGGCAGCGGAAAAAAGAATACCACCATGGACGGAAAAAAAGCCGTTGAGCATATCTTCCCGTACCAAATACTGCAGTCTGCAGTAGCCTGTGCGCACTTCATTTATCTCCAGGCCCAGCCATTCCGAGAATTTATCACGGGAAAGCATGGTATCCACTATTTGCCGTGCTACTATATCATTGGAATTCATAAATAAAAATCATTAGCACCCCATCGAAAATACCAAATTATCGACCAGTATAGAAAAACCCGAAAGATTATTTTTTTGATGCATAGAATATGCCGTTTTTTGCATTGTGGTTCAATATAAGTTATTCCTGCTAACCGCCTGCGTGTATCTGCTTGTTATCACCGGAGAAGCTAACGCTCAAAAAATGCGTTGGCTGCAAACAAAAAATGATTCCACGTACATCACAGACCTCACACAGGATCTGACCATACGCCTGTACGGTTCGCGAAAATATACCAGCTACCACCTTTCAGACCTTAACCTGAAACAACGGCTTACTTACCGTCCCAATAGTCCGCTCAACTTCGGCTTTGGTTTTAATTACAAATTCATCGGGCTGAACATCGGGATTAATTTCCCGTTTGTAAATACCCATGATGTGTATGGCAAGACAAAATTCCTGGACCTACAGTCGCACCTCTATATGCGCAAACTGGTAATAGACTTTTACGGACAGTATTATAAAGGTTATTACCTCGCTAATCCTTCGGTATTACCCGAAAACAACTATGGCAACGTGTACCGCCGTCCCGACCTGAGCACTTTTAATATCGGAATAAGCGCGCAGTACATCTTCAATGACAAACGCTTTTCTTTCCGTTCGGCATACCTGCAGAACGAATACCAGAAAAAGAGCTCAGGCAGCTTTATGGCGGGCGGTGATATCCACGCGGTCCTGATCCGCAGCGATTCCGCTATTGTACCGGACAATATCCGGTTTGACCCTTTTTTTAATAACAGTCATTTCAACAGGAGCAATATATACAGCACTACCATAAACGGCGGATACGCCTACACATTCGTGATCAAAAAACACTTTTTCACTACTCTGGCCGCACATACCGGTTTCGGATTCAACTATACCGCATTCCAGGATCCGCTGAACGGGACAAATAATAACGGCGTACAGGGACAATTGAATGCCACGATAAGGATAGCAGCCGGCTATAATTCGGAGCGGTATTTTGCCGGCATTCATTATGTGAATATCATGATGCGCAGCTATAGCCCGGTGCCCTATGCTGTACAGGAATTCGGCGCCGGTAATTTTCGTTTTTCGATCGCCAGGAGGTTTAAAGTAAACAAGCCCCTGATAAAGCCGCTGAACTTATAAACCGGCAAATATCACCATCATTTATTATTACAAACGAAGCATGGCAGAAAGCCATGCTTCGTCATTTATAGAGTCATTAAAGTGTGCTTGCTTAGTGTGCCTCTTCGCCCGCTTTAACCGGCACATCCTGAGAAATGAAATCGTTGCCATGGCCGTCATCTTTATAGTCATACGGCCAGCGGTGTACTGTGGGTATCTCACCTTCCCAGTTGCCGTGACCGGGATTGATAGGCGTAGTCCACTCAAGTGTAGTAGCGCCCCAGGGGTTTTTAGTCATCACTCTCCGGCCCCAGAACATGCTCATAAAGAAGTTTACGATGAACAGGAACTGTGTAAAGAAGACAATGATCACGACAATGCTGATAAAGCTGTTGAGCGAGTCAAACTGCTTGAATGACTCCCAGGCGCTGTAATCATAGTAACGGCGGGGCATGCCGGCAATACCTTCGTAGTGCATCGGCCAGAAGATCAGGTAAGCCCCTGCCAGCGTAATAAAGAAATGGATATATCCCAGCGTATTATTCATATACCGGCCAAACATCTTGGGGAACCAGTGGTATATACCCGCAAACATACCAAAGAAGGCAGCGATACCCATGATGATATGGAAATGCGCCACAACAAAATACGTATCATGCAGATGCAGATCCAGCGAAGAGTTACCGAGGAAGATACCGGTAAGACCACCGGATATGAACAGGGAAACGAATCCAATAGCAAACATCATCCCGACGGTAAACCGGATATTCCCCCGCCATAAGGTAGTCAGCCAGTTGAATACTTTTACGGCCGAAGGAACGGCAATCAAAAGGGTAAGCAGTACAAAGATAGAGCCTAAGAAGGGGCTCATGCCAGTAACAAACATATGATGCGCCCACACCAGGAAAGCCAGCCCTGTAATAGCCACCAGGGAAATGATCATTGCGAAATAACCGAAGATAGGCTTGCGGCTGTTGGTAGAAATGATCTCCGAGGCCATACCCATACCGGGCAACATGATGATATATACTTCCGGGTGGCCGAGGAACCAGAACAAGTGCTGATACAAAATGGCCGAACCGCCGATATGAGACAACGCTTTCCCGCCGATAAATATCTCAGACAAATAAAACGAAGTACCAAAAGTACGGTCGAAGATGAGCAATACGAAACCGGACAACAACACGGGGAATGAAAGCACACCCAGTACCGCCGTAAACAACAAGGCCCAGATCGTAAGAGGCAGGCGGGTCATAGACATACCCTTGGTACGCATGTTAAGTATGGTAGAGATATAGTTAAGACTACCGAGCAATGAAGAGGCTACGAAGAGCGCCAATGCGATCAACCACAGATCCATCCCGATCCCCGATCCGAGCGAAGCCTCTTTCAAAGCGCTCAGTGGCGGGTAGGCAGTCCATCCGCCCGAGGCCGGGCCGGTTTCTACAAAAAGGGAGCTGAACATGACAATGCTGGCGGCGAAAAACAGCCAGTAAGAGATCATGTTCATGAAAGGCGAGGCCATATCACGCGCACCCACCTGCAAAGGAATCAGAAGATTGGAAAAAGTACCGCTCAAACCTGCCGTCAGTACGAAGAATACGAGGATCGTACCGTGCATGGTAACCAATGCGTAATAGAATTCAGGACTGAGTTTGCCCCCCTTCGCCCATTCCCCGAGAAAGGTTTCCATGATCGGGAAGGTCTTATCGGGAAATCCGAGCTGCAAGCGGAAAAATACAGACATCAGGCCTCCTATAACAGCCCAGATAATACCTGTGACCAGGTATTGCTTGGCAATCATTTTATGATCCTGACTGAATATATACTTCCAGATAAAATGCTGCTCATGATGCTCATGCCCGTGATCATGATGCCCGGCGTGATCCTGTGCTATGCTTGCTGCGTCACTGACAATATTGGTACTCATTTCTCGTATGCTTTATATGCTTTCTGTAATAAAAAAACAGAATAATAATTATCTCATTGATATACTTGCTTCCGTATCCTCTTGTTCCGGTGTGGCAGGTGTCGCATCTTCTTCGTTTGCTGCTGCCTCATCAGGAGTATCATGGACTTGGGCATAATAGGAGGTCTGCTTGGACATCCATATATTATATTCCGCCTGAGATTCCACAATAATTGTCCCTCTCATGGAATAGTGCCCGTTACCGCACATCTCCGCACAGGATATTTCGTACACAAAATCCGGGTTATTGGTAATTCTTTTCATTTCCGCCGTAGTAACGGTTGGTGTGAGCCAAAGTGTTGTAGTGATACCCGGCACAGCATCCATTTTCATCCGGAAATGCGGCAGTCCCACATCATGGATCACATCGCGGGAACCGATGATCAATTTTACCGGCTTATTGACCACCATATGTATTTCTCCGTTCTGTGCAACGATATCATCCAGGTTATTTCTGTCGGTCCAGTCCATCCCCAATACGTTATTGGCATCATTAATTTTTCTGAAATCACGTTTCCCCAATGTGCCATCCTTGCCGGGGTAGCGCACGATCCAGTTGAACTGTTTGCCAATAATTTCCACGATAGCTGCATCGGGAGGCGCAGGCGCCGTAATGGCAAACCAGTGCTTCAGACCGACAGCCACCAGCGAAGCCATAGCTATAGCGGGGATAGTAGTCCAGATAAGCTCCAGTTTATTGTTGTGCGCATAGAAGTAAGAAGTCCTTTTTTCGGTAGACTGGTAGCGGAATGCAAACCAGAAAAGCAATGCCTGGGTAGCAAAGAATACAATACCCGTAACGATAACAGTAACCTTAAGCATCATATCGTATCCCACACCCTGTTCAGAGGCAGACACCGGCAGCATCTTGTCTATCAGTATACGGTGACATTCCCAGACGCCATACATGCCCAGCAAAAAGAAGACCATCAGCAACCAGGCCATCAGACGGTTCGTTTGCCTGTTTACTTTTGCTTCACCGCGCAAAACGGTGGCATATTCACTTGCTTTAGCTATCTGGTAGATGATAACAAACACCAGAACGATCAACGCTATTATTATTAATCCCGACATTTTAAAAATTCACTTATGGTTATAAGTATACGTTATTACCGGTTTATGATCATCCCGACCGTGGCCGGGAGATAAAATATTACTTTCTAACTTTGGTGTATTACCGTTTCTTTCAGCAATACGTTATTATGCGTTACAAGGGAAGCCTTACTAAGCAAGCGCCCTACAGTGAGCATCATGACTCCGGCAAAGCCGATAAGTATACCCAGCTCATACCAGCTCAGGTTCCAGTGGGCGCCAAGCGGTCCGGGCATCATCATGATGTAGAAATCCAGCCAGTGCCCGAATATAATGACCATCGCCATAAAGCTTACTGTAAAATAGTTGCGCTTGCTGGAACGGGACATCAATACCAGGATCGGCATGATAAAGTTTATGATAAACACACTATACCAGATCAGGCTGTAAGGCCCCTGCTGGCGCATCTTGAAGTAAGTGGTTTCTTCCGGGATATTACTATACCAGATCAGCATATACTGGGCAAACCATACATACGCCCAGAATATGGAAAACGCAAACTGGAATTTACCCAGATCATGTACGTGCTCTGTCGTCGCCAGCTGGAGATATCCCTGATTTTTCAGGTAAATAACCCAGATCAGTATAAGTGAAATACCGCTTACAAAAGCACTTGCGAAACTGTACCAGCTAAACATGGTAGAGTACCAGTGCGCATCAATGCTCATAATCCACAGCCACGGGGTAACGCTCATCTGGGTTAATGCGTACACTACGAGGAAACCTGCAGACCACTTGAAATACAGCCAATATAATCGCGTACTGTTTTTAGGCGCTTTTTCCTGCGCCAGGGACAGACCGCGGAGCTTATAGCCAAAGTAAACCCACGAAGCTATCGTCAGTATGCTGAACACAATGAACATGACCGGGTTCAGAAATGCTGTTTTCTGGCTGATGATATGGTCGGTCTTTCCATCAGTAACCCAGGCATATATCGGGTTATGACCATCTATTTGAAATACAAAAGCCGACAGGAACAATACAACCAGTGCGATGACGCCAAATACCAGTACCCCACCGGATCCGATCGCTTCGGGGATACGGCGATAAGCAACGATCCATCCTCCCTGTGCCAGTGCAGCTACCGCCTGTATAAAAATACAGGTTGCGGACATGAGGAGGAAGAAAATACTGTTGTGCAATAAGACAATCCAGAACCGGGTCTTGTCTGCGGCATCTGCGCTGCCCAGCAATGCGATACCACCAATAAGCAGGGTAATGACACCGATCAATATCAGCATCATGCTGGTATTTTTAAATCTGGCCGATATCTCAAAACGTTCGTTCATTGGTATGCTTTTATGAGAGTATGCTTAACTTTTTATACGTTTAATGACTTGCTTCTGTTTCTGCAGCAGGCGCCGGTGTTGCCGCAACAGTGCCGGTGGCTTCTCCGGGTAAACCAAACCTGAACGGATCACCGCCGTTTTCGGCTTGTACCTGCTTGATATAGGCGATCACCTGCCAGCGTTGCTTATAATCGAGCTGGCTGGCATAAGAGCCCATCATGTTCTTCCCGAATTTGATGGCTGCATAGATCGTTCCTTCATTCATATGCAGATACTTGCCGTCTTTAAGATTGGGTGGCATGGATGCAAACTTGCCGCTGGTAAAAAGCGGCCCCTGCCCGTCCATCTCCGTCCCGTGACAAATACCGCAGTAAATATTATACAGGCGGGCGCCTTCCGCCAGTTCCGCAGCATTAAAGCGCAGGTCTGTGGTGAAGGCATTGTAGGCGTTGGTATCTCCTTCTACCAGGTGGTCCGGCAATGCATGCCCGATGGCAACAGTACCCCGTACCGGTTTACGGCTCGTCATGCTGTCTTCAAAAACCGGGTTTGCCGTGTATGCGTCATAAGCACGTGAGTACGTCATATCAGGCGCATAGATCTTACC
>CAZGPG010000003.1:0-153646 GCA_964527735.1 uncultured Chitinophagaceae bacterium
ATCAGCAGCAATATCTTGAAAATAATAAGGGCCAGCTCATGATAGAGCCGGCCCTTACATTACGTGGAGGTGTTGATTTTCTGAAGTTGCAATTGCAGCTTGGTAGTAGTGTCAATATGACCAATTCCGCTTTCCCGCAGGATAAGGGCTGGATGACGATCGGGTTGCACTACCGGCTGCGTTCCTGAGTCCGGTAAGCGGTCAATGTTCAATTTATTTTCTTCAAATACCGGAACAGCTCATTATCTGTTGTCAGGATAATACTGCTTTGCTCATCCAGTGAGTTTTCCAGCGTTTCCATAGACTTGAGGAATCCGTACAACTCTCTTGCCTGAGAACTTTTGTTGTAAGCTGCGGCATATATGGTGGTCGCTTCTGCATCGGCCTTACCGCGAATCACCTGCGCTTCACGGACAGCTTCTGACTGGATCTGTGCGAGATCCTTCTCTTTGTTCCCTCGTATCCTGAGCGCTTCACCCTGTCCTTCAGACCTGAACTGGTCGGCGATCCGCTTGCGTTCGCTGATCATCCGGTCATATACGCGATCACGTACCTCGTCTACGTAATTCATGCGCTTAAACCGGAAGTCGAGGATGCGGATGCCGAGATCTGTGGTGCGTTCATTGGCACGTGCCAGTACTATTTTTTCAATGGTATCCCTGCCAATAGAGATCTCTTCCAGTTTTTCGAGCTGCTCCATAATATCTTCCACTATTTCAGGAGCACGATTGGTGGAGCGCACGATGTCCAGCAGATCATGTGCGGCAACGGCATTCCGGGTTTCGCCGTCGAGTATATCATCCAGTCTTGATTTTGCAGAGCGCTCATCGCGGAGACGGATGAAAAACTGTAAGGGGTTTGTTATTTCCCAGCGTGCATAGGCATCAATGAAGATAAACTTCTTGTCTTTGGTAGGCACCTGATTGGCTTCGCCGTCCCATTCCAGGTAGCGTTTGTCAAAGAATTGCACACGCTGTATCAGCGGCACTTTAAAGTTCATGCCCGGCTGCGTGCGGGGCGCGCCTACGGGCTTGCCAAACTGGGTGACGATTGCCTGCTGTGTTTCATCAAGAATGAAAATACTGCCGTTGAGCAGGATCAACGCCAAAAGTGCGCCTATAAGTGCCAGAATGTATTTCGTTTTCATATCAGTCCTTTTTTTGTTGTTGCTGTGCCATGTTTAATAATGGCATCACGTTATTGCCTTTTTCGTCTACAATGATCTTATTGCCCAGCTTGGGAAGAATGCGTTGCATTGTCTCCAGGTAAATGCGTTTTTTGGTTACATCAGGCGCTTTCACGTATTCCTGATAAAGTGCGCTGAACCTGTCTGCTTCCCCTTTTGCACGGTTCACCCGGTTGAGTGCATAGGCTTCAGCCAGTTGCACTGTTTCGAGGGCTTCGCCCCGCGCGCGCGGTATCACGCTGTTGTATTCCGATTCGGCCTGGTTGATCAGCGTTTCCCGTTCCTGCTGTGCCTGGTTGACGGCATTAAACGAAGGTTTTACGGTCTGCGGCGGATTTACATCCTGAAGCACCACCTGGTCTATCCGGATCCCGTTTTCATAATCGTTGCACATTTGCTGCAGTAGGGCTTCTACATTGGAAGCTACTTCCTGCCTGCCCACGGTCAGCACTTCATTCACCGTGCGGTCGCCGACGGTCTTGCGCATGGCAGCTTCCGACATATCGCGCAGTGTTTTTTCTGCGTTCCTTACACGGAAGAGGTATTGATAGGAATTGACGATACGGTATTGCACTACCCATTCCACGTCGGCCATGTTGAGGTCGCCGGTCAGCATGGACGATTCGTCAGAGAAATTACTTTTGGAATATTCTGTCCGTGCGCCGGAGGAAGCGGTACGGAAACCAAACTCATGCTTCAGCTGCCGTTGTACCGGTATCTTGTGCATTTTCTCTATACCAAACGGCAGGATGAAATTCAGTCCCGGGTTTACGGTACGGTTGTATTTACCGAGGTTGAGCACAACGCCTTCTTCTTCGGGGCCTACTGTACGGACGGAGGTAAGTATCAGGATCAGTAGCGTGACCCCGAGGGCTACTTTTTTAAAGTGTTTTTTGGCGAGGTAGATGTAGTATTTAATCTGGTGTTCCAGGTCATCCATGTTGTGAGTTGTATTTTAGTTGGTGTGTGATTGAATTATTTTTCATACCTGTGCAGGTACAACAAGCAGTGGTTTGTCTGTCAGATATGCAATCCGGTTAGTCATACTCTCCATATAAAAACGCTCGAAAAATGTCTTCTGGCGTTTTACCATGACCAGGATATCATAGGGTACTTCCGTACACAGTTTTTCGAGGCCTGCTCCGACCGAGTCACTTCCCAGAAGCTGGTGCTCCAGTTTAATACTGCCGGCGGCATCCTGCAGTGATGCGGAATATTCCTCCAGTGAAACCTGTGCTTTGCCGGTATCCTGTTTATTATTGTCGATAAGGTGCACCACTTTAATTCGTGCGTCGAACATGGAAGCCAGGAATCCGGAAATATGCAATGCCTGTGTATCGTCCTGGTGATACCCCGTTGCCAATACGATCTGCTCCGGATGTTTCCATTCATATTCTTCCGGGATCAGCAGCAATGGCAGGGATGTTTTTTCCATGATGCGTACTGCAACGGTGCCCACAACCACTTTCTGTAATCCGCTTGCGCCCTGTGTGCCCATCACGATCATGTCTATCTGATTGTCTTCTGCAAATTTCAGAATGGAGCCTACCAGGGGCGACCTGCCCAGCACAGCAACGATCTTCACATCCGGGGCTTCTGCCTGCACTTTGTCGCGCAGTTTGTGCAGATCGCTCATGAGATTCATTTCGTGGCCTGCATTGTATGTTTCCCTTTGGTCTACGGCTTCTATAAAAGGATTGCTTATGGGAGTATAAATATGGCAGAGATATATTTCGCCGTTGCTGCGCGCGGCTATTTGCATTGCATAACGTAGTGCTTTTTCTGCTGTTTCCGAAAAATCGGTAGGTACGAGAATTTTTGTCATGAGCTATTTGTCTTTATTTATCCGGTATTGTAAGCGACCATGAAGATGGCAGTCCGTGCTAATAAGTATATATGCCGTGAATTGGCGTAATGAGGAACACGAACCGCTAAAATACGAACCAATTGCCAGAAACCGGTCGTATGATGGGTTTATTTCTGCAAGAGATTATGTGATACCGTTTGCTTTGGGTTCCTTTTGAAGGGTTCCGGGATCAAATATTTCTTCGATATTTCTCTTGCTGCGTGGCGCCCGGAAGAAGTCGAACGGATATTTGCGGAAATAACGGAAGATCAGCCGGAGCAGGTATGTATAGCTGCGGATCTGCATTCCGCGCGAACGCATGGCCACCCAGAACGCCAGGCCGAAACTCACCAGGAAATTGAGGAAACCAATGCCCAACACGCCGATCACCACCACAGCCACTTCTGCAAGCGGTACACTATTATTCAACCCCTGCAGGCCGAATGCAAAGTTGGCGGTAGAGATCGTGATGTGCCGGATGTCGAAAGGGATGCCGAGACTTTTCCCGATCAGCGGAGCAAAGCCGAGGAAGAAGCCAAGCGCAATATTACCGGCAAAACCGCCCAGGTTCCCGTCTATATACGCGGCGATCTTGTTGCGCCGCTCGGGTTTGAATAATAATTTCAGTGCCGGATGAGCGCGGACGCGTCCGGGAATATTCCTGAACCGTACGAGATTATCCACATAACCCGAAATGATCCCTGACAGAAAAAGAAAAACACCGGTAATGCAGGCATACAGCCAGGCCAGGCTCACCAACGGGTTCTGATTGTCCAGGTATCCCTGTGCTTCGGCAGTGCCTGCAAGCTTATGGCCAAAGGCTAGCTCATACAGATAAGCCAGTACCCAGGATAAGGGGAATACGATCATCAGGTTGCCGATGAAGGAAGCAGTCTGGCTTCTCCAGACCAATACGAAGGAATAGGCGACATTCTGCACGGACGGCCGCTTCTGCTTTCGCTCATCGAGGTATGAAGCGAGTGTCGAAGCTGTCATGGCCGGCTGCTTGGTGGCCAGTGTGGTATGTGTCACCTGCAGCAATACAAACCCGATGGCGTAGTTTATACCGTACACGAAATATTCCCAGAACGGCGCCATATCCACATGGTGCAGCAGGGTTTTAAACAGGGCAATGAAAGAAATAATAGCGCCACCTCCTGCCGCTGAGAGCAGGAAAAGCCAGTATTCACGCCGGGTGTTGGTGATATAATGTTCGCCGGTATTTCCTTTATGTTCTGCAATCTGATAGGCAACCAGGCCTGTATTCTTCCGGATCAGCTCCCGCACGCTGTTTCGTTTGTTTTCACTCTCAACAATTTCTTTGAAGAAACGTACGGAGGTAAGCAGGGGGGCTTCCACCAGGGTGTCGTCTGTAAGCAACGAAATGATGTGGAGCATCCTGGTTATCTGCTGCTCGGTGCGTACCAGCAGGTAGGTCTGCGACAAACTCGTTCCGTATCGTTCGCTGCTTTTCCGGATGGTTTGCAGGATGCCGTTGCAGGTGTGTAGCAACCGGATGGCGAGCACGGCTTTCTCATTTACATAAGCGAGGTTATCGTGCTGGAAGGCCTGGATCAACTGCAGCATGACCGCATTCTGCTCCAGGAAGGGGCTGGTCATGTCGGTGTCGGAAGAGATGTTGCTGTGAATATCTTCTTCGAGACCCAGAGACGACACACGGTACGAAAGCACCGTCAACGCAATGGCAAGATAATTGCCCAGTTCGGGAGCCATTTTTTCCATGTCAAACGACAGGAGCTCGAATAGCTTTACCCACAGTGTATCGGGTACGGAATTGACCCACACATAATCGTTGCGTTTATTGAATGTCTGGCGGATCACAAACTCCAGGCTTCTTTTGTCCGGGAGCGGCGGCAGGATTATATGCTTGATCTTCTGTACGAGCTCGGGGAAGAAGCCGGGGCTGCTCAGAATGCCCGTTCGGGTGAAAAGGCTGAAACAATCCCGCTGGTTGAGCAATCCTGCGATCATTTTCTGAAAAGCGGCTTTCAACTGCTTTTCCTGCTCAAGGCGTGCGATCAGGTAGGTTACTTTCTGCTCTGCGGTGATGCCGTCGCCGGGTCGCAGCGCGGCAATGGTCCTGATAAACAACTGGGTATGCCGGTTGCTGTCCGTATTCCCGGTGATGTCTTTTAAAGCAGCGGCTAATACGGCATTGTTGACAGTCAGGTGCATAGGGGCGACCGCATATAGTTTTCTCTGTTAACAAAAGACTTCCGATAAAGGCTGTACCGGTGAAATGAACACTACCTGAACGGATCGCCTTACCTTAAAATACTTCTTGAAATAACCAGCTTCTGTATTTCGGAAGTGCCTTCTCCGATGGTGCAAAGCTTGGCGTCACGGTAAAATTTCTCGACCGGAAAATCTTTGGTATAGCCATAACCGCCAAAGATCTGCACTGCGTCGGTGGCGATCTCTACGGCTATTTCGGAAGCATAATATTTGGCCATTGCAGATTCTTTGGTCATCGGGACATTCCGGTTTTTCATGTCCGCGGCTTGATAGATCAGCGCTTCGGCAGCCTCGATCTTGACGGCCATATCGGCCAGCTTAAAGCTGATGGCCTGGAAGCTGGCGATCGGTTGGTCGAACTGGTGGCGCTCTTTGGCATATTTTACCGATGCATCAAAAGCGCCTTTGGCAATACCGAGGGATAAGGCCGCAATGGAAATACGCCCACCGTCCAGCACTTTCATGGCTTGCGGAAAACCGGTACCCACTTCGCCGAGCCGGTTTGCATCCGGTATCCGGCAATTATCGAAGACAAGTTCTGCTGTTTCGGAAGCGCGCATGCCCAGCTTGTTTTCTTTTTTACCGGCGCTGAATCCCGGTGTGCCGCGTTCTACAACAAAAGCAGTAATGTTATTGGCTGTGCGGGGTTCGCCTGTGCGTGCAAGCACAACAGCTACATCGCCCGATATGCCGTGTGTAATCCAGTTTTTGGTGCCGTTCAGCACCCATTCATCTCCTTCACGAACAGCAGTACATTTCATATTGCCGGCATCACTGCCCGTATTGGCTTCGGTAAGCCCCCACGCGCCGATCCATTCGCCGGAAGCCAGGCGCGGTAAATATTTTTGCTTCTGGTCTTCATTGCCAAAATACAGGATATGCCCGGTGCACAGAGAGTTATGTGCCGCTACCGACAGCCCGATAGAGCCGCATACTTTGGCTATCTCACTCACTACCGTCACATACTCGAAATAGCTAAGCCCGCTGCCGCCGTACTCTGCCGGCACCAATACACCCATCAAACCAAGCGCACCCATCTCCCGGAACAGCTCCACGGGGAATTTCTGGGTTTCATCCCACTCCATCATTTCCGGGCGGATATGCTTGTCGGCAAAACCGCGCACCATATCTGCGATCTGCACTTGTGTATCGGTAAGACTAAAATCCATAATAACTATTCAACAGTAAGGTATGGCGCAATTTTACGATAATTTTCCTCATTGATCAACGAAAGACGCGTTATTTCTGTGATATTTTTATAGTTCCCAAGTTCATCACGCAGCCGAATGATGCCTGCCGCTATTTGTTTGCCGATGTACGGATGTGCAGTAAGGGTTTCAATGTCAGTCGTGTTTATATTGATTCGTTTTGCCTTTCGGGGGTTGATTGTCAATCGCTGCCGTAATACCAACATCACGGTATCTTTGAACGGATAGATCTCCAGCAACTGTTCGTGCTCTATAAATCCGCCCAGGGCTTTTTTTCGTTCTGTTATTTTGCGGGCCAGCGCCGGCCCGATCCCCCACAGGCGTACCAATGCCGCAGAATCGGCGGTGTTTAGTTCTATGGTGGTATTTTTTTGCCGGCTGCCTGTCTTGTATTTATCGTTGGGGCCGTCATGATTGCGCGTAATGCGGATATAAGGTTCAAGCCGGCGATATGCGGAGTCAGTCAGTGTATGCAGCGCCTTTAAGTCATCCTTTTTATAAAATACTTTTCCTTTTCTACGCCAGTTGAGCAACATGCGGGTGGTTTTTTGCGTCAGTCCGAGCTTCCGCCACCCAACGCTGTCGAGGGTATTCGGGTCAAAAGAAAAAAGCGTTGGGGGTGGAACTATTTCGATCGGTTGGGTGGTTCGGGCAGTATTGAAATTTTCCCAGGCGCGAGCCAGTCTCGCTTCTTTTTCCGGGTTTATATCCGGTTTGATCCATAAATGCAGGAGGACACGGCAGCAAAACAGTAAAAGCAGCAGGATGCCAAGCGTGATAAACCCAAGCCGCTCTGCCCGGCTGAATTGTATATAAGCTGCTATCCACTTTTTCATACTGCACAGTATAACAGAAAGTAAATTTATAATTGCGCGCATTAAAAATTGAATATCATTATATTACAGATAATTTCATTGTTATTATTATCATGACTTATGTATTGATTATAAAATCCATAATCAAACGATAATATATCAAAACCGGTTTGGTACGGGATATGTGGTTAACTTTAAAGACGGTTTTTAATTAGCTAATGCGATAATTAGCTGATATGCTGATGATCCTCGCGACAGAAATTAGCTAATCGGCACATCAGCATAATTGGCTAATCAATTTATTAATCTTAAATCACATGCTATGTTATGGCGTACATTCAGTGGTGAGCGGATCGGGCTGCCGATCAAGGAGGCGGTAGAGCAGGCTATTGTCCGGGAAACGAAGGCCGGTTATCACCTGAAAGTGTGTATTGGTACGGATTCCCAGGTGCACGGGGTTGATACCGAATTTGCGACAGTTATTGTTTTTCTTCGTGAAAAGCGTGGGGGCTTTATGTTTATCCACAACGAAAAAGACACGCGCCGGTACAGTATCCGGGAACGTATGCTGGTGGAGGTGGCCAAAAGCATTGAGATCGCTTATGAGCTGTGTGATCTGTTTAACCGGTACGATGTGGATATGGAAGTGCATGCGGATATCAATACCAACCCGCAGTTCAAGAGCAATGAAGCATTGCGTGAAGCAATGGGCTACATTCTGGGGATGGGGTTTGCATTTAAGGCGAAGCCCGAAGCCTTTGCCAGCAGCAGTTGTGCGAATAAGATAGTCAACTGAACATTGTGTCTGGTTTAATTCGCTGATGCTTGTCGTGAAAATTATTAGCTAATTTAATCGCCGGACAAATGTCCGTAAAATACGGACATTTGTCCGGCATTCACCCCTCAATCCCCATCCTGCATTCCTAATTGTCCTGACGTGCGCTTTGTACGCAAATTTTATTAAATTTACTGGTGCAAGTCTTGTAATCTGCCGGAATGATGAAACGATACCTGTTTATTTTATTGTCTGTTGTATTTGTCTGCCCGTCGGATCTTTCTGCACATAACGATGATCATGCCGTCTCCCGCAATATAGAATTTATAGCGAACGAAGGGCAGTGGGATGGTCTGTTTGTGTACAAGGCAATTACCGGGGGGACATATATTTTCCTGGAGAAAAAAGGGTTTACATATGTAACAGGCGCATCTGATAATCAGAATAAGAAAATAGCTGCGAAGCACGGCTCCCAACATAATGCCCCTGCCATTTTAAATTTTCACGCCTACAAAGTGCATTTCGAAGGGGCACAGGATGCCCTGATTACGGGAAGTAAAAAACAGCCTCATTATTATAATTACTTTCTCGGAAACAATCCCGACAGGTGGAAGAGTGGTATTCATCCTTTTCAGGTAGTTGACTATAAAAATATATACCGGAATATTGATTTGCGGGTTGCTTCGGAAGATGGCAATATCAAATATGATTTTATCATCCATCCCGGTGCGGATGCGGCGCAGATTCGCCTCCGTTTTGAAGGCACGGAAGGAATAAGTGTCCGTGGTGGTGCATTACATATTAATACGTCTGTGGGGCATGTAGAAGAACGTAAGCCATATGCTTATCAGTTGATTAATGGCAAAAAAATAGAGATCCGGTGCGTATACAGAGTAAAGGGAAATGAGGTAACTTATGTGTTTCCACAGGGCTATGATCGTACAGAATTGCTTGTGATAGATCCGGTAGTGGAGTTTTCAACGTTCACAGGAGCCGGGTCAGATAATTGGGGCAATTCGGCTACCTATGATGATCAGGGGAATTTTTATGCCGGAGGGACTGTAGAAGGCCCTCTCTATCCCACAACACCTGGAGCATTTCAGGTAACATATCGTGGTGGCGGCCCTCCCGGGACGCCAGGAACCGGGGGAGGTAATATTGGCTTTCCCTGTGATGTAGTAATTACAAAATTTACTTCGGATGGATCGGCTTTGTTGTATTCTACTTTTCTGGGCGGTAGCCAGAATGAGCAGCCGCATAGTATGATCGTAGACAGAGAAGGAAATCTCGTAATAGCCGGCCGGACGTACTCAAATAATTTTCCCGTAAGCAGTTCGGCGTATGATATGAGCCATAACGGCAACTGCGATATTTTTATTGCCAAATTAAATCCCGCAGGTACATCTTTACTTGCATCAACGTATTTTGGAGGTTCCGGAGATGACGGCGTCAATGTTTCACCTACCTGGCCAAATATGACCAGTATCAAATATAGTTATGCAGATGATGGCAGAACGGAGGTGATTGTTGATAAGCAAAATAATATTTACGTCGCTGCCCCAACGCAATCTGCTGATTTCCCGCTTGCGCAGGCAACACAAACAACGCTTTCGGGTCCGCAGGATGCTGTTGTTATTAAGCTGAACAGCACATTAGATAATCTTATCTGGAGTACTTACCTCGGAGGGGGTGATTATGATGCTGCTTATGTACTTGCGCTGGATACCTCCGAACAACATATTTATGTAGCCGGAGGT
This sequence comes from uncultured Chitinophagaceae bacterium, assembly GCA_964527735.1. GTDB lineage: Bacteria > Bacteroidota > Bacteroidia > Chitinophagales > Chitinophagaceae > JBEBVQ01. The sequence goes on from CAZGPG010000003.1 coordinate 9,844, forward strand.
ACGGCGAGTAATAATTTCCCGGGAGTAACGGGTGGTTTTTGGCCGGCCTTTCAGGGAGGGATGAGTGACGGTTTTGTTGTGAAATTCCAGAACAACGGTACTTATCCCAAAATGCGCAGCACTTTTATTGGAATGAATGATTATGATCAGTGTTTTGGCATACAGGTAGATCTGGAGGATAATGTATATGTTACAGGTAATACACTGGGTGGCAGCTTCCCCGTTGCACCAGGTGTGTATTCCAATCCGGGGTCAAGTCAGTTTGTAATGAAATTGAATCCTGATCTGAATACTAATATTTATTCTACTGTTTTTGGCTCCGGAAATTCATCTGAGATTGATATCACACCGGTAGCATTTCTCGTAGACACCTGCCATAATGTGTATATATCCGGTTGGGGCGGTGGCCCATATGCGCGACCCGGAAGCAACACTTTCGGTTTGCCGGTTACGGTAGCCCCTGATCCTAATCCGGCGTTCCAGCCAACCACAGACGGTCAGGACTTTTACTTCATTGTGTTGTCTAAAGATGCTGCCGGCTTGTTATATGGTTCATACTTTGGGGGCACCGGTGTTTTTGAGCATGTGGATGGCGGTACCAGCCGGTTTGATAAAAACGGGGTTATTTATCAGGCTATTTGCGGAGGATGCGGCGGGACATCTGCCGTACCGACAACACAGGGTGCATATAGCAGGACCAATGGCAGTGGCAATTGTAATCTGCTTGCCGTAAAAATCGCTTTCAACCTCGGCTCGGTTAATGCCGTTGCAAATGCTGCGCCTCATACGCGCGGCTGCCTGCCGTATACAGTAGATTTTATAAACAACTCCACAAATGCGACAACCTTTCGCTGGGATTTTGGAGACGGATCGCCTGTAGATACTAATCGTGCGCCTTCGCATACGTTTTCTCAGCAGGGGACATTTAATGTCCGGCTGATTGCATTCAATCCTAACGGCTGCAACCAGCTTGAGGATACGATATATCTGCAGATACGGGTGGATACCAACCGGGTGACAGCGGATTTTGAATACGCGATCGTGGACAGCTGCGACCCTTACCGCGCTTCATTTGTCAATACTACTCAGTTTACTTATAAAACGGCTGATCATTTTACTCAGTTTGACTGGGATTTTGGAGATGGTACTTCTTATACAGGCGAAACCCCGCCTGTACATAGCTATCCGGGGCCGGGAAGCTATACAGTAACGCTCGTAGTGAATGATACAACCGCTTGTAATAATCCGGATACGGCAATCAGAACGATTGAATTTATCAACCTGACGGTAAAGGCAAATATGGATCTGCCGGACTCTATTTGTATTGCATATGATAGTGTTTTTCGCGATCTCTCGCAAAATGCTACCAGCATATTGTGGGACTTCGGTGACGGAACTACCTCCTCCGATCCAAACCCAAGACACCGTTTCCCCGACTCGGGTTTGTACACGGTAACACTTGCGGCTGAGAACCCGGCATCTTGTAACGGAATAGATTCCATACAGAAAACAATATGGGTAAAGCCCATGCCGGTAGCGATGTTTGATCATGCGCCCCAGACACCTCAGACCAATGTGCCGATCAACTTCACCAACCGCTCACAAAATGCTGTACGATATCATTGGGATCTCGGAGATGGTACAGAAAGCAGGGAAGAACATACCAGCCATCTGTATAAACGCACCGGGCGATACAAAGTCTGCCTGACAGCTTATACGCCCGAGAATTGCTTTGATGTATTCTGCAGGGAAGTGGAAGCCGACATCCGCCCATTGATTGATGTTCCGTCGGCCTTTAGCCCCAATGGCGATGGTAATAACGATATTTTATACGTAAGAGGCGCCGCAGTGGAAACAATGGTGTTCCGCGTATATAACCGCTGGGGCGAACAGGTATTCGAAAGTACAGACATGAATATCGGTTGGGATGGTACCTACAAAAGCAAGGAACAGGAAATGGAGGTGTATGCCTATACACTGTACGCAACATTTTATGACGGAAGTACCGCTACGAAACAAGGAAATGTAACATTATTACGCTGATCTCATGAAACAGGTGTGGGCATATACAGCCGGACTTTTATTGCTCGTTGCCGGGTATGGTGAGCTGCGGGGGCAGGGGATACATTTCTCACAGTACTATAATGCCCCGATGCTCCTCAATCCCGCCAATACCGGCCTGATGCCGGATCATGATTACCGGGTAGGCGGAAACTACCGCAACCAGTGGGCTTCCGTGCCTGTGCCCTACCGGACCATGTCTGCTTACGGGGATTTTCAGCTCTTCCATGGTGTAGAGGCCAATAACTGGCTCGGCCTGGGCCTGGCTTTTTTCAATGATCAGGCAGGTAATGGTAATCTCAGCCTCAACAGGTTTGAAGGGTTTGCGGCGTATCATCTCCAGTTGGGTCGGGCAAGCATGTTGTCGGCAGGGCTTTCGGGATCGTATGCGCAAAGAAGTGTGGATTTCAGCAAGCTCACCTTTGATGTGCAATGGGACGGATTTACCTTCAACGGCGATTTGCCCAGCAATGAAATACCAGGTCTGGCAAAAACCAGCTATTTCGATGTAGGCGCCGGTCTGAACTATGCATTCTTTCCCAACGAAAACGTCTATGTGAAACTGGGCGCCGGGGTGGCGCATATCAACCAGCCTAAAGAAAGTTTTTATGGGAATGACAACCGGTTGGGAATGCGTCCTTCCGTGAATCTGGATGGGTTGTTCCGTATGAATGAACGATTTATTGTCAATCCTTCCGTTTATTACACACAGCAGAAAGAAGCCTACGCTTTAGTGTACGGCATTCTTTTCCAATACTGGCTGGGCGGTAGCGGTAATGAAGCGACTCAATTGCTGCTGGGGCCATACCATCGCCTGGGGGAATCGGTGATCCCCGCTTTCGGGCTTGAGCTGGGTGCAGTACGGGTGATGGGCACCTATGATTTCACGATCTCCGGCATTAAGGATTATAACCGCAGCAGGGGCGCTTTTGAAATATCTATCCGTTATCAGGGATTGTATGATATGCTGGGTGGCGGCCCGCCGCGCAATCTGTTTAGCTGCCCGCGGTTTTAATTTAATGTGACCAATGTGTTGAATGTGACCAATGTGATTCTATATTAATCACATTGGTCACATTCAACACATTGGTCACATTCTGCTCATTCCTTAAGTGATAAAATAAACGCTGTTACCGCTGTGATCATTTCTCCGTTTACCGGCAGGTCAGGTTCGTTGTATGTAGCGAAATTCTGCTGCAGGTCGTCCGGGGCATCTTTGAGGACATGATTCATACCGGTAATGATCTTCAATTTTGCGTTCTCCTGCGCTTTGGCCAGCATAGCGGCGTCTGCGGTGCTGACCTGCAGATCGGTAGTGCCTTGTATGATCAGTGTTGGGATAGCAAGACGCGCTATCTCTGTCTGAGGATCGTAGCGGAACCAGGAGATCAGGTATGGCTGCACATCCGGCCGGAAGAGGCTTTGCAGCACCGGGTTTATATTTTGTACGGTATGTCCCGCTTTTAGTGAATCAATGATAAGATCGCATATTTCAGCAAATTGCGGCGCCTGTTTGGCAATCTGGCGTTTTAATATCAGGTCGGCAGATTCGCCGGCGCCTGCTGCCGAAACAAAACCGTCTGTCCCCGCTTTTGCCGCTGCTACCATACCGATGAGGGAACCTTCGCTATGCCCCAGTACGGTTACGGATGAGAAGCGTTTATCTTTTTGCAGCAATTGTATCCATGCGGCAGCGTCGTTGATATAATGTTCGAAGCGGAGATCAGACTCTTTGGCGTCCGCCGCCTGACTTTTGCCGATGCCTCGTTTGTCGTAACGAAGACTGGCGATGCCGTGGCGCATCAGCGAATCGGCGATCATCCTGTAGGCATTGTTCGTCATCATGGGGTTGTTCCCGTTCTGGTCTGTGGGGCCGGAGCCTGCGATAATGAGCACTACGGGTATGTTTTTTTCTGCTGCCGGTATTTCCAGTGTGCCGTACAATGTGTCGGTACCGGTTTGTAATGATACCTCCACCGATGTTTGTGCCTGTAGGGCTATGGTTGTCAGCAGTGCGGAAAGAAAAAATATTGTGTTTTTCATGCGATCAAAATTGGATAGAGTAAAGATAAAATATTTGTATGGCGGATGTTGGCAGGAATGCATCCGAATGCCGAATAGTTCATTAATTTATAACATTAAATTATTATTCCATGTTGTCTTTAAATAATTAATTAAATAAAAATTAATACAACTACTATCAACTTGCTATATTTATGCAAGAGAATGATTTTGAAGATAATATTGACTGTAGTGTTTTTGATTTTTGTTAAATAAGACGACTATGCCGGAACTTTTTAGGATATTTGGGATACGTTTTTTCTTTTACAGTAATGAGCATACACCCATACATGTTCATGTAAAGAACGCTGATGGAGACGCTGTTTTTGAAATCAGTCCGCCCCGGCTTGTAAAAAACAATGGGCTGAAGAATAAAGACCTGTATTTAGCGGGAAGTATTATAGAAGAGAATAAAGATGTCATTGAAAAGAAATGGAAAGAATATTTTAGCCAATAAATGATAATACCATTAATAAGTGCATAAAGAATCAGCTATGCTTGCAATTGAAAAGGTATGGTTTGACGAAACCAGCATATTCGTTCAATTAAATGATCAACGGGTCATTGACACGCCTATCATGCGATATCCTAATCTGAGTAAAGGCACGAAAGAGCAGTTATATAAGTTTGATATTTGGTCTAACGGTACCTGGTTGCATTGGGAAGAATTAGACGAGGACTTATCCTTAAATGGTCTGCTGCAATCATACGAGAATCAAAATGCGGCATAACAATATGTCCGTTGTACAGTTTGTTGACCATATCTTATAAGTACCTTTACCGGCAATATCCATAAAATGGCCGAAGGGAGGAAAAGTAAAAAAGCCGGGCAGGAAGATGAATCCATCAGCCTGAACAAATATATCAGTAACACCGGCTTCTGCTCACGCCGGGATGCGGATATGTATATCGAGCAGGGGCGTGTGACGATCAACGGAAAAGACGCCAGAAAAGGGAATCGTGTTTCTCCCGCCGATATTGTGGAGGTTGATGGCGAGCCTTTGCGTAAGCACGCTAAAACCGTTTACATTGCTTTCCATAAGCCGGCAGGCGTTACGAGCACAACTGATACCCGCGACAAGACCAACATCATCAGCTACATTAATTTCCCGCAACGGATATTCCCGATCGGGCGCCTGGATAAGGATTCGGAAGGATTGATATTCCTGACCAACGACGGCAATATCGTGAACAGCATCCTGCGTGCCGGCAACCGGCACGAGAAGGAATATATCGTTACGGTCGATAAACCCGTAACTACTTCATTTATCAAAGATATGGGGGCCGGTGTGCGCATTCTGGGTAAGCGCACCCTGCCTTGTAAAGTAACACAGGAAGGGAAATTTGTATTCCGGATCACACTGGTGCAGGGGTTGAACCGGCAGATCCGCCGGATGTGCGAAGTGCTGGGGTATAAAGTGGTGCGGCTGATGCGCATACGGATCATGAACGTAAAGCTCGACAAATTGGCTGCAGGCCATTGGCGTTACCTGACGCAGGAAGAGATACGGAAGATCCAGACGATGATAGCAGGTACAAATCAGAATAAGGCTGTAACAGCGCCTGTGCCCGGAATCCCCATACCGGCGGATAAGCCTGCGCCGCCCCGGAAACCACTACCTCAAAAGAAAGAGACCGGGCAAAAGCCCTCTAAAAAGAAACGCAGCTATAAAGATTTCAGGAAGCGGATGCATTAGCGGCAATACCGGTATTTTTTTATTCTACTATATTCAGTTGTACTGCTTTTTTAATTAGGGAGGCAGTATTGGCTACCCCGAATTTCAACAGGAGATTAGACCTGTAATTGTCTATTGTTGTAGCGCTGAGGAATAATGTGTCCATGATTTTCTGTGTGGTATAACCATCAGATAATAATTGCAGAATTTCTTTTTCGCGGACAGAGATAGTAGGGAACTGTACCTGTGCCCGGTTCGTTTTCAGATTTTTTTCTGCAACCTGGTGGCGCATGGCAGGTTCAATGAATTCTTTGTTATCATGCACCGTTTCTATGGCTTCTATCAGTGTTTCCCGGTCGGTGCTTTTGAGCAGGTAGCCAAGCGCGCCGTGATAAAGCATATTGCGGGCATAAAATGCGCTGTCAAAGTTTGTGAGTGTAAGGATGCGCACTTCGGGATGGTTTTTTTTGATCACCGGAGCAAGTTTATCTCCTGTTTTGTCGGGCAACTGAATGTCCAGCAGTAAGACATCCGGGATCTCTTTTTCAAGCCCTTTCAGTAATGCATCGCCTGTTTCGTAAGCTGCAATGATCTTGATGTTTGGATGATCTGCAAGCATGGTATAAATACCATTGATCACCATCTGATGGTCGTCTGCTATTGCGATCCGGATATTCATACAGGTATATCTTTCAGGTTGTTTATGTTTAAGTATATCTCAACGGTGACGCCTTCCTGGGGGGCAGAAGTGACAGACAGTGTACCATGCAGTATCTTGACCCGTGACCGGACATTTTGTAATCCGATCCCTGCTGTAATCCCGTCCGGATTAAACCCTTTTCCGTTATCCCTGATCAGGATGTGAGCAGCACCCTCCGGGCTGATGGAGATACGTATCAGGGCGGTGCTTGCAGCAGCGTGTTTTACGATATTCTGTACGAGTTCCTGTATGATCCGGTAAAGAGACAGTTGGGTGCTTTGCGGGATATTGTTTATCTGATCATCTGCCTGCAGCTTTATATAGACATTGTTGCCGGAGTTGATTTTAGTGGTGTACAGATTAAGCGCCTCTACAAGTCCATGCCTGGTGAGAATATCCGGCATCAGGTTATGTGCCGTTTCTCTTATTTCATTACCTGTTATGTTGATCAGATCCATGATTTTTGTGAAACCGCTAATCTTTTCAGGCTCGTGTTCGATTGTCGTTACAGGGGTGTATTGTTTTTTCAGACTGCTGAAGTTCATCTTAATAGCGGCCAGCATCCCTCCGATACCATCGTGGAGTTCGCGGGCAAGCCTTTTTCTTTCTTTTTCTTCTCCCGCCATAACGGCTTTTAGTTCGCGTATTTCCTGTTCTTGTTCCATACTGTATATTTTCTGTTCCTGCATATGCTGCTTCTGACGGTTATTCCTGTTCAGTACAAAGAGGAACAGAGAGATACTGGTCAGTAACAAAATTCCCATGGCGCTGATGCCTGTGATAACATTGTTCCGGTTTATTTTTTGTTCCTGCTGGTTTATAAACAACTGTTTCTGACCCAGCTCCATATCTTTTTGAGCAGTCCGGTATTTTATTTCCAGCGCATTGGTGGCCAGTGTTTTTTCCTTGTTCAGCAGGCTGTCGTTCAGTTTATAAGCAATGAGCCGGTGATCATGTGCTTTTTTGAAATTATTATTCCAGGCGTACAGGTCGGCAAGGTGCTGATTGACTTGCAGCAGCGTCTTGGGCATATGGTAGTGTCGGGCCAGAGACTCAGCCTGATTCAGTGTGTGGATTGCCTGCGGAAAATTTTTCTGACGCAGGTAAATGGCGCCTTTCGTTGCAATGGCTGCTATGCGGTAGTATTCATTGATATTACCTTTTATATTTTGTGCTTTTTTTATGAATGAAAGCGATTCCTTTTCCGATTCACTGATCATTGCCAGGTTATAGAAGACCATGAACTGCACTTCTTCATTTCTGTGTTGCATATTCATATCCAGAGCCAGATTATTGTAATGCCATGCTTTGCTTTTGTCTCCTGTTTTCCCGTATACCAGCGCTTTGTATGCATATACCGGGGCGAGCCTGCTTTTCCACTCATATTTATCCGCCATTAATTCTGCTTTTTCCAGATAATAAAGCGCTTTGTCATAATCTTCGAGTGTAGTAAGCACGGATGCTGTACTGGTGTACAGGCCTATAAGCGGATTAGAGATCAGGGAGTCTTTGGGAAGCGTCCGTTCGGCAATCGGTATGATGCTGAAATAATATTGAATGGCTCTCTGATAATCACCCTGAAAGTACAACAGGTTGCCTATATTATTAACAGCGCGGCACAGGTTTAGTACAGGGTGATTGGTAATATTGCTGTGGCTTATTGCAGTTACAAACCATTTATTTGCCGACACATACTCCCCCCGGAAACTGTGTAATATGCCCAGGAAAAATGCAGACTGGAACATGCCAAACGGATAGTTGATCCTAATGCTGTGTTTATAAATATTGTATATCAGGGTATAGCTGCTGTCCAGATTGTAGCGTGAGACGATCATTGCTTCTTCTAGCTTATAAGCCAGCGATGTATCAGGGTAGGGGATCTTCATTGTTTCTATATTCTGTCCGGAAGCATTTTTCCAATGACATGCGACGGACAGCACACATACCATCAATACGCAAATGCGCTTTGAAAATTTCTCCTTTATGTAGTATAACAAAAACAAGATCCCGCTTGTATTTCTTTGATTGAAAGTTACCACATTCCACAGGGATTTTTGACAATATTGCATTGGAGAATAAAATATGGGTATTTCTCATAAGTAGGTCGAATGTGGTTAAAAATACCTTTACATCAGAAAATTACAGCTTATCATGTAATCCGGGTTTTCGCTTTTATCACACTTAATTGTTTGCCATATGAGTAAAATGATACAAAAGTTTTATGCAGTCATCCTGGTAGTTCTTTGTTTACCGACAGTTACGCATGCACAGGTTGCAGAATGGGTTACACCTATGGGCGGGACGAGCGATGATATTGGCAGATGTATTACTACTGATGCTGCTGGAAATGTATTTACGACTGGTTACTTTCAGGGGACGGCAACGTTTACCTCTGCTGTGCCGGGTAGTAATAATGTTTCCTTTACGTCCACAGGCAGCTATGATATTTTTGTTACCAAACAGGATCCGACAGGCCGGCTGATCTGGGCTAAAAAATATGGCGGGGGCGGTGATGATCGTGGAAATGGTATTGTTGCAGATGCCTATGGCCATCTGTATGTTACGGGGCAGGTAGCCAATAATGCAACGTTTGCCCCCGGTGCCGGGACAGTTACTACTTCGGGGCTGGATGTCTTTTTGCTTAAGATTGATACTGCCGGGAATTATTTATGGGTAAAAACAGCCTCAGGGCCCGGCACTAATGATTTCGCATTTAAAGTAGCGCTTGATCCATGGAATGGTGTGTACCTGGGAGGGCAATTCAACAGTAGCGGCGCCGGTTTGATTTTTGGCAGCACTGCGCTCACTACAAGCGGAGGAGGGGATGCCTTTGTGGCTAAAGCGGATACTGCCGGTAATTTCATCTGGGCAAAAAAAGTAGGAGGGAACGCTGATGATATTGCTTATACCATTACCGCAGATCGGAAGGGAGGAGTTGTTATTGCAGGTGCTATCAGGAGTCTGAATATCACCGTTGCGCCGGGTATATCTATCAGTGCGGCTTCATCAGGAATTGATGATGCATGGGTGGCCAGGCTGGATACCGCCGGTAATTTTAAATGGGCCAGCAGATGGGGGAACAGCACGGCCGATATAGCCTGGTCGGTGGCGACAGATGAAGATGGTAATATATACACCGCCGGGACATTTATCGGCAGCAGGATAGATTTTGATCCGGGCTCGGGTGCGGCAGATACATTTTACATGAGCTCGCAGGTGGCGACTAAGCGAAGTGTGTACTGGTCAAAGCTGGATTCCAACGGGAAATTTATGATGGCGCGAAGTGTTATGATGGACGATGGAACCGGCGCCGGTATTGCTGTGGATAAGAACAGGAACGTATACGTAGCAGGCGGCTTTGTAACAAATGCAACTTTTGGTACTTCAACCATTAATTCTTCCGGCAGTTGGGATGCATATCTTGCAAAATGGAATGCCAATGGCGATTTCGACTGGAGGGCTATTCAGCATGGGACAGGCGAAGATTTTATGTATAATGTGACGACTGATGCCAACAATAATGTTTATACTACCGGCTATGCCAAATCCACTACGCTTACTGTGGACGGGAATTCTTATTCATTGAAAGGGCAGGGTGATATTATTATTTTTAAAGTGGCGGCACCATCCGTATGTGCCACAACCTATACCACACTGAACGAAAAAGCATGTGATCAATATAATTTTCGGGGAAATATAAAAACCACTACCGGTACTTACCGGGATACGTTAATGAATGCAGCCGGCTGCGATAGTGTGATTACATTGAATCTCGTCATTGACAACCGGACCCAGTACAGCTTTTCGGAAGTGGCGTGTGACAGCTTTTTGTTTCTGGGGAAAACACTGAAGCAGACTGGTGTTTACCGGGACACGATTGTGAATGCAGCGGGCTGCGACAGTGTGATCATAATGGATCTTGAAATCCGGAGGAGTACAAGCGCTACGCTGGTCAGGAAGGTATGCGACAGCTTTGTACTGGATGGTACTGTGTACCGGACAACCGGTATCTATAACCAGACGCTGAAAAATACCGCACAGTGCGACAGCTTTGTGACTCTGGATGTCGAGATATTAAGTGCAAGTCATACTGTTTCCGAAGAAGCATGTGACAGCTTTTTCTATGATGGTATTACGTATAAGGCAAGTGGTATTTATGCGCATGCCTTCAGCAATGTATCCGGTTGTGACAGTCTGGTGTCGCTGGATCTTACCATTAAACGCAGTACACAATATACATTCTCCGAATCATCCTGCGGTTCTTATGGATGGGCAGGTACTATGTATGATACAACCGGGACGTATGCACAGGTCTTTCAGAATGCAGCCGGTTGTGACAGTTTTGTAACACTGAATCTGACCGTGCTTTCACCTGATGTACATGTTGTGCGGAATGACCGTTTGCTCACTGCTTCACTTGGATTTGACAGCTACCAGTGGCTGGATTGTAATGATGGGGGCCGTCCCGTAGGGAGCCTCCAGATATTTGATGTGCCGGTTTCCGGCGGTAGCTATGCTGTTGCCGTTATGATGGGATCCTGTATGGATACCTCTGATTGTATTACGGTAGAGCCATTGTCTGTAGAAGATATGTACGCATCAGATTTTCGGATTTATCCTAATCCTGTTGCAGACATTCTTACTATTGTGTCTTCTGATGTAGGCCGAATGGAGACTGTAGAAGTGCGGCTGATGGATATACATGGGAAAGTAATTTCGATACAACCTGTGTTGCAGGGAGCAATAATGACTATTGATATACGTCATGTTCTGCCGGGTATATATCTCGTAGAGATAAGTAATGGTAAGGCTCCGGTCAGACATAGGATCATGAAGTTGTAGTCTGCTTATCGTATTCTCAATGCACTTAAAAAACCTTTCCCTATGCGTCTCTTTTTCATTTCTATTTTAATTCAGTGTATTATTTTTCAGCCTGTCTTTGCCCAGTTTGATAACGTATGGATATTCGGGACGAATGCAGGCATATCTTTCAACGGCGCTACCCCGGCACCCGTAACGTCGGTTATAAATTCCAATGAAGCCGCAGCATCGGTGTGCGATGCAAATGGTGATCTGTTGTTCTATACAGATGGAACTACCGTATGGGACAGGTTCAACACACCTATGCCGAACGGCACAGGGCTGCAGCCATATCTGAATGGCACATCCAGCACTTCTCAGGGTGCGCAGATTGTACCGGTAATAGATTCGCCGGGTAAGTATTATATATTTACCATAACCGGTGAAAATCTTGGTGTTATAAACCGGGGCAGGTTCTATTACAGTATCGTGGACATGAGCCTGAACGGCGGTTTGGGGGATGTGGTGTCATCGCGCAAGCAGATACTTGTAAAAACAGGCATGACGGAGCAAATGATAGCGGTGCCTGGTGAAGATTGTGATATATGGTTGCTCCTGGTATCGCAGCAGGACTCTTTATATGCATTCAGGATTGACAGAAACGGATTGCATACAACACCAGTGCTTTCTCCGGTGGCAGGAGGGATGAGCTCCTATTTCAACGGGGTGATCGGTAACATGGAGATATCACCGGACCGGAAAAAACTGGCTATTGCACGCGGCTCGCTTACGGTTTACGATTTCGATTTCAGTACCGGCCTGGCTACTAATACTGTACCGTTAGTAAACCCCTCAAACAATGCGATGACATTCTATGCCCTGGAATTTTCCCCGGATAATAATATTGTGTACGCTACTCAGGGCGGAACCTGCTGCGGCCGGGGCTTGCATCAGTTCGTAGTATCATCCGGTGCGCATACACAGATTGCAGCAGCTTCTGTGTATGGCATAAAGCGGGGCCCGGATGACCAGATCTATGTATTGGAATATGAAGCAAACAGGGTGCATGTGATCCGTAACCCGGATGTGCCGGGGGTAGGCTGCCAGTTTGATCAGAATGTGCTCACCCTTAATCCCGGATCGATAGGAAAGTCTAAATTTTCTAACCACTATCCGGTGCTTCCCCCTCTTGATACGATCTCCCGTACCGTCCAGGTCATTCCCGGCTGTGATGTGCAGCAATACCCTGAATTGCAGGCTGCGGTGAGTACCGGCAGAAACTATGTTTGGTCTGACGGCGACACCGGCAGGTTAAAAACCATTACAACTTCCGGTACCTATGTTCTGACTTATTCGGAATCATGCAAAAGCTACATAGACACATTTCATGTATCTCCTTTATTCCTGGAGCGGCTTGATCTCGGCCCGGATACTACTATATGTGATCTTGCTTATACGCTGGACGCCACTTATCCGGGAGCAGCCGGCTATCTGTGGAATAATGGACACAGGGATCCCAGACTTACATTGACGGAAAGCGGAAGCTACCGTGTTTCGGTGGAAGGGTTCAGATGCCCGTTACAGGATACGATCCATGTCCGGTTTGTACCGCCGGTAAATGTGGATCTTGGCCCGGATACGATCATCTGCAAGCAGACACCTGCAAGGATAGGCGCACAGATAGCTGCTGCAGATTCCTATCTCTGGAGCACCGGAGCAACAATCCCTTACATAGAAGTGTCTGAATCGGGAAATTACCGTATGTCCATACTGGTTTCAGGCTGCGAATTTTCGGATACGCTTACCGTCACGGCGATGGATGCGCCGGAACCCGATCTTGGTGCAGATGGAAAGATATGCATGGATCAGCGTATCCTCCTGAATGCCTTTGCCGGTGCGGGCGCTTCTTATCGTTGGAGCAACGGGGATACACAGTCTGCTATTCTTGTTACGGAAGCAGGTATCTATTCTGTTCGTGTGTTATCGGAATATGGTTGTACAGCACAGGATACAGTGCGGTTTGTATTTGTTCCGGAGCCGGTGATATATATAGGTCCCGATACGGTTGTATGTGAAGAAACCCCGCTCATACTGCGTGCAAACGCTATAGGAGCCGATTCAATTATGTGGTCTGACGGAACCGTGGGGCCGGTAATATCCATAAGACATGGAAATGTATTTACAGCTACCGCCTATAATTATTGCGGTGTTGCAGCCGATACGGTGGAGGTGAAGCAGATCTTCTGTGATATCTGGGTGCCCAATGCATTTACACCCAATGGCGACGGACGGAATGATGTATTTCGTGTGCTGGGTAATATCGGTAAACTGGAAGGCTTCGGTCTGAGTCTTTATAATCGCTGGGGAGAACGTGTTTTTCATACGCAGGATAAGTATGCCGGATGGGATGGATACCATAAGAATTTACCGTCCCAACTGGGCACTTATGTGTATATAATGCAGTATAGTATAGGTGGGACACCGTATCAGCAGCAGGGTAATTTTCACCTGTTACGGTAGAGGAGGTATTTCTAAAAAACAAAACAAGACAGATGAACAGGAAATTGATAATGTCCGCTATGTTGCTGGCGGGTACGGGATTTATGTCCTTTGGCCAGTCTCCGGGCTGGTTTGAACGTGTGCCGGCGGATGTTTCGGGGCTCACGGACAGCACACGCGTGCAATTTGTGAGCATAGCGGATATCAATAATGACAAATACCCGGATGTGATCGTGGTATATACGGCGCCCGGCACGGATATTTATACCTCCCGTAACCCGATTAAACTGTACCTGAACACACAGGCGCCGGGCAATGATCCGAAGAAGAGAAGGTTTATAGATGTGACTTCAGAATCGCTGGTGAATGTCGTTCCTCCGGATACGGGCAACAATGCCAACTGCTATACACTGGCGGATTTTAACAACGACGGGCATATAGATCTTGCAACGGGAAACTATTATCACCGTCTCGAAAATTATCCGAACCCGAATGATCGTGCCCAGATCTACCTTGGAGATGGCGCGGGTAATTTTGAATGGAAAGCGAATAATGGCCTGGCAGAGCTGGGGCTAATCAATGTACGGGGAATAAGTGTGCTGGATTATGATCGTGATGGTAATCTGGATGTTTTTATTCCGACCTGGTTTAAGGATTACACGAAAAACATCTGGGATCACGGAAGGTTATTGAAAGGCAAGGGGGATGGTACGTTCACGGATGTAACTGCAGGCAGCGGCATATCAGGCTATCCTGAGCCGATGTATGGGTCTGCAGCTACGGACTTTGACAATGATTGCTACCCGGATATCTTCACGGCGCCGTATTGCAGGACAGGGGGTAAATTATTCCGGAATCAGGGTAATGGCACGTTTACGGATGTTGGTAAGTCGAAAGGGTATGACCTGTACCGTATGGGCGCCGGCCAGCCGGCATGTACGTTCAGCGTGATCCCGGAGGATGTGAATAATGACGGTTATATGGACATGTTCCTGACGGTGGTGCATGGCGGCAACCAGCCGGGTCAGTTCCGCTCTACGATTGCGATAAATGAAGGGCCTGACAAGGGTTATAGTTTCAGGATAGATGAAAAGCTGCTCCCTGTAAGCCCGCCGGCATCATCCCACCGCGGAGATTACGATGCGATTTTCCTGGATATGGATAATGACGGGCTTAAGGATATCATTATGGTGCAATCTACCTATGCGCCTAATACCGACCGCACTTACTTCTGGCATCAGCAGGCGGATGGTACGTTTAAGGAAGCGACAAGAGAGTTGGGTCTGCTGGTTCCACAGTTGAAGAATTCGTTGGGTATTGAGGTTTTTGACTATGATCTTGACGGTGATGATGATTTTCTGGTTTTAGGTACAGGCGGGAGTTATTTTGATCTTTGGGAGAATAAGATTGGGCATAAGAATAACTGGTTGTCGGTTGAGCCTGTGGTACATGCAGAAAAGGGGATTAACCGCAGCGGCATTGGATCCAGGGTGTATGTGCATTACGGAGAAAAGCTACAGATGCGCGAACTGATGGCAGGCCGTGGTATGCATACGGGTCAGCAGCCCTTTATATTGAATTTCGGCTTGGGTCAGACAGAGCGGGTGGATTCCATTGTGATCCGCTGGCCGGATGCTAATTGCAGCCGTAGTGTGATCTTTCATCCTGAGTTGAATAAGCCAGCGACAGCAAACAGCTTCCCTGTTGACGTGGTGGAGGCGGCAAAGCAGGAAGAGATAAGTATCCGGATGTTCCCGAATCCAACGGAACGGTACGTGGTGATGCAAAGCGTGGGTTTAGTTAGCAGGGTATTATCTGTATCTGTTTCAGATATTCAGGGAAAGCAGTTGCCGGTAAAATGGCATTACAGCGACCAGGATAAGATCGTATGTGATCTGGGGATGTTGTCTGCGGGCGCCTATTATATTATGCTCTCAGGCCAGGATGGCAGACAGACGGCCTACCCGGTGGTGCGGATGCAGCAGTAAGCGCATGTATGTCTGTTTATAAATAATGCGCGGCTCATTCTTTTAGATTAAGTTTGCCGTACGATTTTATTTACGGCCATTGAAACATCTGTTCAGGCATATCATGATCAGCCGCACAGACAGCATCGGCGATGTTGTGCTGACGTTGCCGGTTGCCGGTGTGCTGAAGCAATATTTTCCGGAAGCACGTATCACTTTCTTAGGCAGGCCATACACCCGTCCTGTTATTGAGGCCTGCAGCCATGTGGATGCTTTTATGGACCGCGAGGCATTTTTGTCGGATCGCGGGGGAATGGCCGATCTGCCGGATTTGATCATTCATGTTTTCCCGGATGCCGCGATTGCCCGAAAGGCAAAGGAATCAGGCATTCCCTTGCGTATCGGCGCTACCGGCAGGTTGTATCATTGGTTTACCTGTAACCGGCTTGTTCCTTTATCACGTAAAAGATCGCCATTGCATGAGGCACAACTGAATTTACTTTTACTGAAACCTTTAGGGATCCGGCAATCTTTTACACTACAGGAGATACCCGGCTTTAACGGCTTCAACCAGTTGCAGCCGTTAAATGATGTTTATCGCGGTTTGCTCGCCCCCGGGAAATATCATTTGATCCTCCACCCCAAGTCACAAGGCAGTGCGCAGGAATGGGGCATGGAGCAGTATATCCGCCTGATACAATTGCTGGATCCGGAGCGCTGCCAGGTGTTTATTTCCGGGACGGAAAAGGAACGATCTGCATTACAGCCATTACTCGCTGCAGTGAAAACACAGGTGACCGACATCACCGGGCAGATGGATCTCGCACAATTCATGGCGTTCATTGCGCAATGTGACGGATTGGTGGCCTGCAGCACCGGGCCATTGCATCTTGCCGCGGCATTAGGTAAGGATGCCATCGGTCTTTATCCGCCGGAGCGCCCGACACATCCCGGCCGCTGGGCGCCGCTGGGCCCGCATGTGCATGTGTTGGTGGCAGACCGGGGTGATGTTATGGATACGATTACGCCGGAATCGGTAAAGGCTGTTATAGATCGGCATATGAAACATTAAATAAACAGGATCATGCTGACGGTATCATTACACGGAATTAAGCTGCATGCACCGGTAGGGCTCTATGAGCAGGAACAGGTGCTGGGCAATGATTTTGAGGTGGATGTGGATGTATGGATGGAGGTTGCTGCGGGGCAAGTCTGGCCGTTTGTTGATTATGTAATGATCCGCGATACGGTGGACGGCGTATGCAGCAAGCCGGAATTACTGCTGGAATCGCTGGTACAGAAAATACATACCACACTTAAGGAGCGTATCGGAAACGCATCCCGTATCAGGGTAGCAGTACGCAAATACCATCCGCCGATGCCCGGCGAAGTGCATTATGCCCAAGTGTGTTTTGAAGCGTGATCAGTTCATGACGGGCTTGACCCGCCATCGTCTTAAATGATGTCATTGCGGCCTCTGAGCCACAATTGTCTGAAATGACTAAAACGCCGCATTCCCCGGCGTTCTCGGGAATGGGATCACGTCCCGGATATTGCCCATGCCTGTTACAAACTGTACGATACGCTCAAAGCCCAGCCCGAAGCCTGCGTGCGGCGCAGTGCCGAAACGGCGGGTATCCAGGTACCAGTACAATTCATCCTGTGGGATATTCATCTCTGTCATGCGTGCTTTCAGATAGTCGAGGCGTTCTTCGCGCTGTGAGCCGCCAACGATCTCGCCGATACCCGGCGCCAGGATATCCATGGCGGCTACGGTTTTACCGTCATCATTCAGCCGCATGTAAAACGACTTGATATCTTTGGGATAATCCGACACGATGACCGGTTTCCTGAAATGTTTTTCCACGAGATAACGTTCATGCTCGCTCTGCAGGTCTACACCCCATTGCACCTCAAACTTGAATTTCTTCTTTTTATAAGCAGGCGACTGCAGCAGGATATCTATGGCTTCGGTATAGGTGATCCGCTCAAAATCATTATCCACGACGAAGGTCAGTTTTTCCAGCAGACCGGTTTCGCTCCGTTCATGCTGCGGCTTTTGCTTTTCTTCGTCGGCCAGCCGTTGAGCGAGGAAAGCCAGATCTTCCTGATTATGATCCATGGCATAACGGATGATATACTTGATGAAGGCTTCCGCGAGGTTCATGTTATCCGTCAGATCATTGAAAGCTACCTCCGGTTCGATCATCCAGAACTCTGCCAGGTGGCGCGGTGTGTTGGAATGCTCGGCGCGGAAGGTAGGCCCGAATGTATACACCTCACCAAGCGCCATAGCGCCGAGCTCGGCTTCCAGTTGACCGCTTACAGTAAGATTGGTATTACGCCCGAAAAAGTCTTCCTTGAAATCCACTGTTCCCTTTTCTGTTTTCGGGGGATTATCGGGAGGCAGCGTGGTTACGCGGAACATTTCTCCTGCGCCTTCAGCGTCGGAGGCTGTAATAATGGGAGTATGCAGATACACAAAACCCTGCTCGTTAAAAAAGCGGTGGACCGCATATGCAAGGGTATGCCGTATCCGGAAGACAGCGCCAAATGTATTGGTCCGGAACCGCAGATGAGCGATCTCGCGCAGAAACTCCAGGCTGGGGCGGTTTTTGAGTTGCAAAGGATATTGCTCAGCATCACATTCGCCCAGCAGCGTCACTGCGCCGGCAACCAGCTCTACCCGCTGGCCTTTGCCCTGAGAGGCCACTATCCGGCCCGTTGCGCTGATTGCCGAGCCGGGAGTTATTTTCCCCTGGTCGGGTTGTTGCCATACCACCTGCAGGTTATCGACACACGAGCCGTCATTCAGTGCTATAAACAGATTATTCCTGTACGAGCGTACCCATCCTTTTACAGTTGCTTCGTAGTCTGTACGGTCAGTTTCGAGTATCTGTCTGATTTTGGTTCGTGCCATATATTTTACGGGTACTTTTGGGCGTATCGTTATCGAAGAAAAGGTATTTCATGGCCATGATGATCATGAAAACGGCAAATATTTTTTTGATGATGGCTGTGTCTAAGGCATTTGCCAGCTTGCCACCCAAATATCCGCCGGCCATAAAGGTGATTGCCAGCAAGACTGACGCCTGCCAGTTGACATTCCCGTTTTTATAGTAGGTATAAGCTCCAACGGCTGCAACCGGTAACGATAGCATGAGCAGGGATGTACCTTGGGCCATTTTCTGGTCCATGGCAAACAGAAATACCAGCGCCGGTACGATAACGATCCCGCCGCCGATTCCAACCATGCTGCTCATAAAGCCGGCGGCAAAGCCAATCAGCAGCAGCCCGATGATGTATCCTGTGTTCATATCCATATGATAAAGTGTTTCTATTAGAAACACTTTTGGCACAAAGATAGTGTGTGCCATTCATATACCCGGTGTAATTCCTGAGGGATGATTCAGGCTATTCCGTGCCAAAACGCTTAATTTTGTTTGAAATCTTTCTCTGTAATGAACCTTCAGGTACCTGACCGTATTGCAAATTATATTGGCGGCAATTTCCTCCCGCCTGTAAATGACCGGTATATAGATAATGTGAACCCGGCTACGGGAGCGGTTTATTGCACCATACCCGACAGCGACAGGCAGGATATAGATAAAGCGGTACAAGCTGCACAAGCCGCTTTTCCGGGATGGAGCACCACGCCGGCTGCCGATCGTTTCAGAATACTGAACCGTATTGCGGAACTGGTCGAAACCCATCTTGATGCGCTGGCGCTTGCTGAAACCAATGATAACGGTAAACCGCTCTGGCTGAGTAAAAAGGTGGATATCCCGCGGGCGTCCGATAATTTCCGCTTCTTCGCCACCGGCCTGATGCATTTCAGCGGTGAAAGTCATAATATGGAAGACCGTGCGATTAATTACACGCTCCGGCAACCCATAGGTGTGGTTGGCTGCATCTCTCCCTGGAATCTTCCGCTGTATCTGTTTACCTGGAAGATAGCGCCTGCATTGGCCGCCGGCAACTGCGTTGTTGCCAAGCCCAGTGAAGTGACGCCGGTTACCGGCTACCTGCTCGGGCTGATATGTAAGGAGGCCGGGCTGCCGGATGGCGTGCTGAACATAGTGCACGGAACCGGGCCTTCTTGCGGCAGCGCCATCGTAGCACATCCGCAGATCAAGGCAGTTTCATTTACCGGCAGTACAAGAGCCGGAAAGGAGATTGCGGCGGTGGCGGCGCCGATGTTCAAAAAGCTGTCGCTGGAGCTGGGCGGGAAGAACCCCAATATCATCTTTGCCGATTGCGACTGGGAGAAGATGATGCGTACCGCATTGCAAAGCTCTTTTGCCAACCAGGGACAGATATGCCTTTGCGGCAGCAGGATATTGGTTGAGGCGTCTGTGTATGAAAAATTCAGGGAAGAATTTGTCAACCGTGCCCGCAAGCTGACGGCTGGTGATCCGCTTGACGAGCATACAAAGCAGGGAGCTGTGGTGAGCAAAATGCATTTCGACAAAGTGCTGGACTGCATTGCGGTGGCGAAAGAAGAAGGCGGGCAGATATTGCTGGGTGGCAATGCGGTGCAACCGGAAGGCCGCTGTACCGGTGGATATTTTATCGAACCGACTATTATTGAAGGATTGGGAGCAGATTGCCGTACGAATATGGAAGAGATATTCGGCCCTGTCGTAACGCTGCAGCCGTTCACAACGGAGGAAGAAGCGCTGCGGCTGGCCAATGCCAGCGATTATGGCCTCAGCGCTACGATATGGACGCAGGATATAACTCGTGCCCATCGTATGGCGGCACAGGTGCAGAGCGGTATCATATGGGTCAATTGCTGGCTGCTGCGTGATCTGCGTACGCCGTTCGGCGGTATGAAAAATTCCGGTGTAGGCCGGGAGGGCGGCTGGGAGGCCCTTCGCTTTTTTACCGAGCCGAAGAATGTGTGTATAGAGCTGTAGCCGGTCAACGGATTTTCGTAATCGCACCTTCATCATTGATCCGGATAATGCCGGACGGTTGTCGTGGTGTATTATCATCCTGTCGAAAACGGACTATATAATCCACCCCATCGGTCACCACCGGGGCAATATCCCTGAAGATAACCGGCGCCGGTTCCCCGCTGATATTTGCAGATGTGGATACAACCGGCTTGCGGAAACGTTTGACCAGAGCCTTACAGAACGGATCGTTTGTAACACGTATGGCTACGCTCCCGTCTGTATGCAACACATTTTCCGCGAGATCCAGGGCATTATCATAAATGACAGTCATGGGATTTTCAAAGCTTTCCAGAATAGCGATAATATCCGGCGGTGGGGCCGCTACATATTGCAATACATCCTTCGCCTCCGCCAGCAGGATGATCATACTTTTTTCGGGCGGCCTGCGCTTGAGTAAGAACAGCTTTTCTACAGCGGCTTCATTAGTGGCGTCACAACCCAACCCCCATATCGTATCAGTAGGATAGAGTATGGTACCGCCTTCTTCCAGGATGCGTACACAGTTTTTTATATCGTTTTCAAAGTCCATCAGTCTAATTTGAAAATTTGAAAATTCGGGAATTTGAAAATTATACTCATATTGTTGATGCGACTTTTCATTGTTTTCAAATCTTCAGATGAAACCTCGCAACTGCTCGTTGGATATCTGCAATGCGCATTTAAAATGCCCTTCGGGGCAGGCTTTGTGCCCGTGCAGTCCGCAGGGCCGGCAGTAGAGCTGCTCTTTTATCTCTACGACTCTCGCATTTTCTCCCAGCGGGCCGAAGCCGAATGCCGGGACAGTAGAGCAGAAAACAGCCGTAACGGGCGCTTTCATTGCCGAACAGAAATGAAGCGGCGCGGAGTCGTTTACGTAATTCATCAGCGCCCCGGCCATCAGCGCGGCAGATTGCAGATAGCTGAGTTTACCACAAAGGTTTGTGACCGTGTGCCCACCTGCACGGGTTGCAATCCTTTCTGCCAGGTCATGATCGTCCTTCCCGCCCAGCAGATATACCTGCTGCTGCGCCGGTAACGAGGATATCAGTTCCGTCCATTTTTCTTCGGGAAACTGTTTGGTAAACCAGACGGATGCAGGAGCAATACAGATATACGGGGTTTGCTGCAGCGGGCTGACGGTTTCATAATCTGATCCGGCAGGGTATAGCACCGGCATGGCGGGTATCGCCTCTGTAATGTGTTCGATCAGTTGCTGGTTGCGCTCCACTTCGTGTACCGGCCGATCGCTATACGGATCGGATATGACATGTTTTATTTTTATATCAAAACAGAAAGACAATGGATTTTTATCAAATCCTGATTTTCGCACAGCGCCTGAAAGCAGACAGATAAGTCCGGAAGTGGCAAAGCGGTGCAGGTTAATGATATCATCATAACGTTCCCCCCGGATTTGTCTTATAATGCTGAGCAGATTTTTTAATTTATTGTGTTTTTTATTCCATACGTATAATTTACTTATGTATGGGTGATTGTTCAGAATGCCTTCGTTTCCTTTTCGTAGCAGAAAATCTATCCGGGCAGCGGGATAGCGGGCATGCAATTTTTCCACGATGGCCGTTGCGAGCACCACATCACCGGTAAAGGCAGTTTGGATAATCAGGAACTTTTGCATGACTACAAAAGTACATTTCCTCCTGCTAAGAGCAGTTTTACAATAAAAATTAACAATCTGCTGTTGATTCTTATGGGCATATGTTTTAAATTGCGGTTAAAATAGAATAGTGATGAAAAAAGTATGGCTATCATTAGGTGTTGTTATCCTTTCTGTGGGATCATTGATGGCACAGGATGCCGGGCATCACGGTCATGATCACGGTCACGACCATGCGCATGCTGCTGCTCCCACCCAGCCGGCTCCGGCAGAGTCTATAAAATTCGACAAGCCAAACCATGATTTCGGTACGCTGACCGAAGGGCCGAGCGCCGAGCATGTGTTTAAATTTACCAATACCGGTAAAGAGCCGGTCGTTGTACAGCGCGTACAGGCCTCCTGCGGATGCACGACTCCGTCCTATACCAAAGAGCCGGTAGCACCCGGACAAACGGGTTCTATTACAGCGGCATACAGCACAAGCGGCCGGCCGGGGGCATTTAATAAAACCCTGACTGTCTTTTATAATGTAGGCAGCAATACCACGTCATTGACAAAAACATTATCTATTGCCGGTAATGTGGAAAAAGCGCCGACTTCTTCCGTGCCGGAGAATAATTCTATGATGAAACTTAACTAAACCGTGACAGGTTGATGAAGAAGCTCTGGTAACTTACAGATAAGTTGCCGGAGCTTTTTTTATCCGGTAAAAGTTGGCGCCGCTTTATAACAGTGCAAACTTTGGAAATGGGAAATCAAAATATTCTGCTAAATCTTGCAGTAACAACCGGCAGTGATGAAAAACTTGTTTAATTTGCTGCATTAAAATCTAAAAATATTAATCAGATGAAACAGTTATTCTTGATGGCTTGTCTGGCCATGGTTTCGTTGGGTGCCTTTGCCCAGGATGCGAAAAAATCAAATCCCAACGGCGCCAAATTTGAATTTATCGGCGGGGACGTGCATGATTTCGGTACGGTACAGGAAGGTCCCGCGGCAGAACATTTTTTCGAATTTAAGAATGTAGGTAAGGAGCCGCTGATCATTACCAATGCCCAGGCTTCCTGCGGCTGCACCACGCCTGAATGGCCTAAAGAGCCGATCCTGCCGGGTAAAAAAGGAAAGATCATGGTTCGTTATAATACCCAGGGACGTCCCGGCCCTATTGACAAGACGGTGTGGATCACCTCGAATGCAGTTTCCGATAAAGATCGTTATGAACTGCGTATTAAGGGCACGGTACAGCCTGCTGCTACAAAGGATAATAACGCTCCCAAGCAGTAATTTTTGTCATCTTGAAATGAATTTCAACGCTCCGGAAGGGGCGTTTTTTTATGTGTCAGTCATAATGCAGACCTATGCTTCATTTTCAAATTTTCAAATTACCTCATTTTCAAATTACCTTTGCGTCATGCCAGTAATCTCACACCGTGGCGGCCAGATGCCGCCTTCTCCGATACGTAAGCTTGTGCCATTTGCAGAAGCAGCCAAATCCAGAGGCGTTAAAGTATTTCATTTGAATATCGGTCAGCCCGACATCGCAACCCCGCCGTCTATACTCGACGCGGTGAAACATGCAGATATGAAGGTGCTGGAATACAGTCACAGCGCCGGTTTTGAAAGTTATCGTAAGAAATTGTCCGGCTATTACCGGAAAAATGATATAGACGTAGATCACAACCAGATCATTATTACCACAGGCGGATCCGAAGCAATTTTGTTTGCCGTTATGAGCTGTCTGGATCCGGGTGATGAGATCATTATCCCGGAGCCGTTTTATGCCAATTACAATGGATTTGCTACCAGCGCGGGTATCCGGATTGTACCGATCCCGTCTTATATTGAGGATGGTTTCGCACTTCCCTCCATAGGGGCATTTGAGAAAGCGATCACTACGCGTACGAAGGCGATCATGATCTGTAATCCCAATAACCCTACAGGATATTTGTACAGTGAGGATGAATTGAATACGCTGAAAGAAATTTGCCTGAAGCACGACTTATTCTTGTTGAGTGATGAGGCTTATCGTGAATTTTGTTACGACGGACGCCGGCATAAATCCGTTCTGGCGCTTGAAGGGCTGGAAGACCATGCTATTCTGCTGGATACTATTTCCAAGCGCTACAGCGCCTGCGGCGGGCGTATCGGCGCTTTTGTGACCCGCAATCAGCAGGTGCTGGATGCGGCGATGAAGTTTGCACAGGCACGGCTAAGTCCCCCCACGTTTGCCCAAATACTGGGAGAGGCGGCCGTTGATCTGCCGGAAGATTATTTTGACGAAGTACATGCCATGTATACCTCACGGCGGGACCTGCTGGTGAAGCGGCTTCAGGCAATGGAGGGCGTTGTTTGTCCGAACCCCGGCGGCGCTTTTTATGCAATCGCACAACTGCCCGTGGATGATGCGGAAAAATTCTGCCAGTGGCTGCTTGAAGATTTCTCGCACAACGATGCTACGGTGATGATGGCTCCGGCAGCTGGCTTCTATGCTACGCCCGGTAAAGGAAAGAAAGAAGTCCGTCTCGCCTATGTGCTGAATAATGAAGATATAGATGCGGCAATGGATTGTCTGGAAGCAGCGCTGGAACAGTATAAAAATAATTAGAGAAAACGCTCAGTTTTCAATCAGTCCCATTTGTATAGCCATTTTTACAAGCCCTACGGTATTTTTGACGTCCAGTTTTTGCAGGAGGTTATATTTATGGGCTTCTACGGTGCGCAGGCTGAGAAACAGGCGGTCGGCGATTTCCTGGTTGCTGTGTTCGGCGACGATTAGCTGTAATATCTCTTTTTCGCGCAGGGTAAGCCGGGTCTGATTTTTCTCAGCACGTTGCTTTACTTTCAGCATGCCGTGCAGGAGTTCCTCCTTTAGCGAAGGGTCGAGGAATATCCGTCCGGCATATACTTCTTCGATTGCATGTGCCAGAACCTTGCGGTCGGTAGTGCTCTTCAGGAGATAACCCATACAGCCCTGCTGCATCATACCTTTTACATGAAACGGTGTTTCCATACTGCTGAGCACCAGTATACGCATCTCCGGATAGGTCTTTTGCAGCACACGAGCCAGTTCATTTCCTGCTTGGCCGGGCATCTGGATGTCGAGCAGCAGTACGTCAGGGGTCTCTTTTTTCAGCCCCTGCAGCAGTGCGTTGCCGTCGGCATAGGTGCTGATCACGCGGATTGCAGGATGTGCGTGCAGGGCATGTTCCAGCCCTTCAATGACCAGTGGATGATCGTCTGTTATCGTTACCCGGATAGACATACAGTTCAGGTTATCTTGTTTTGCGCGCTGTGGTAAAGTTCGTTTATTATGGTCATATTGTGCAGGTCAAACTCCAGATAGACGGCAGTCCCTTTGTTTTTTATGCTTTTCAGGTCCATGTGTCCGTTCAGGGTTTGCGTTCTGGCATATATCCCTGCCAGGCCTGTGCCTGTTGTGTGTCCGTTATTGGGTTCTGCCATACCCGTACCGTTGTCTTCCACCGTAACGTTCAGCAGACTGTTTTCACAGCTTAGCTGCACCAGTGCCTGCGTGGCGCGGGCATGCTTCAGTATGTTCTGCACCAGCTCCTGCACCATGCGGTAGATTGATAGTTCGACCGCCGGATCCATAGAAGGAATTTCGCCGTAACTCAGGAAGTCAATGTGCAGATGGGTGCTTTTCTCCATTTTTTCGCAGAATGTAGCTATCGCTACCACAAGTCCTTCCTGCAATAACAGGTCGGGAAGCAGGTTGTGTGCGGTGGTGCGGAGATCCTTGCCGGCATCTTCCAGCTGGTACAGCACGTAGGCCAGCTCTTCGGGCACTACCGGCCCCTCCTCGCGGTCTGCCAGGGTGGAGACATGCAGTTTTATTGCGCAAAGCTGGCTGGAGATGCCGTCATGCAGTTCACGGGCGATGCGCTCACGCTCCTGCTCTTCGCCTTTGATCTGTGCCCGGAGCTGGTTGAGCTCCTGAGCCTGTTTCAGGTTGTGTATGGCCGCTGTCTGCAGACGTTGCCTTTGCCGGCTATTGCGGTAAACGCCAATCAACGTAGTGGTCAGCAGCAGCACAACGAGAAAGGCCCCGCCGAACCACAGCTTCTGTTCCCGCAGCTGGCTTTGTTGTCGGGTGATCTGCAGTTGTTTGCTGGTCAGTGCATTGTTCTTCCTGGCGAGTTCGTACTGGCTCTCAAGATTACTGATCGCCTGCGCATTGGTACTTCCCCGCAGGCTGTCATTCATTCGTGCAAAAGCCTGTTCATATTCGAATGCCTTGCGGTAGTTGCCCATAGCGGCGTATACGGAGGCCAGCAGATCATAGGCATTGGTGGCGTTGCCCGACAGCCCCCTGGTTTCCATTTCTTCCACTGCAGGTAGCAGGTATTGCATAGCCTTCCGGTGCTGCTTCATCCGGTAATAGATATAACCCAGTCTGTACCGTATATTGATATGCTGGTCGAAGGCATCCGTTTGCTCGCTGAGGGCCAGTGCCTCATGCGCATAGGCCAGCGCAGCTCCGAGATCATCCTCTTCTGTGAGCATATTGGCCAGATTACTTGCAGCAGTCAGTTGCGGACCATGATAGCCATGCTCCCGGGACAAAGCATAGATATCAAGATAAATTTTCCGTGCAGCCTCTTTGTTGCCTTCGTCGCCATATACCGCTCCTTTGTTGACCATCACTTTGGCCAGCATGGCGGTATCCCCGAACTGCCGGGCGATCTGTTCACCCTGGTCAAAATAGAAACGTGCCTGATCAAAAAGCCGGAGCTGGAACAGAAGTACCCCCAGCCGGTTGTATGCATCCAGCACATAGGTATAGTCTGCCCGACCGGGATGCGGTACCCCGCCAAGAATTTTATAGTAATAATAGGCAGCTATATCATACGCTCCTTTATATTGGTGGCAAACGCCCAGTTCACTGTATATGCGGTGCAGCATGTCTTTCCCGGTGCCCGCCCGCCGGCAGTGGGTGAGCGCTTTCTTGTACACGGCAATGCTCCGGTCATAGAGACCCTTCTTGCTGTAGCATAAGCCCAGGTTGTAGTAGATGCCGGCCTTTACGGTATCGGAATCTTTTTGCCCGCTGTACCGCAGCGCTTCTGTGAAGTAGTCAATGCTCCGGTTAAAATCTTTTTTCCCGAAATAATAAACGCCCAGGTTGTTCAGCGATTTGACGATACCTTTGTCAAATCCTGCAGCATGGCTCCTTGCGAGCGCTTCTTCATAAAGCCGGAAACCGCTGTCCGGGTATCTGTCTGATAATTCAGTGCCGCTCCGGATCAGTTGTCCGATATAGCCAGTGTCTGTCTCCAGGGTATTGAACCGGTGCATGTCTCTGTATCCGTATGAAGCTTCGGGTCGCTTCTGCGCACTCAAAGGAATCACATACAGGAAGAGCGATAAAAAAACAGGAATGCTGCCATATCCTGCCTGCCTGATGAACCTGATAAGAAGCATAGGCTTTGTGTTGAAAGACCCGGTTGTCAGGATTAGTTCTCTACGAATATAAGTATTTTACTTAGAAAAGTAGGTGTTTCTCTTAATTTGAAAATTAGGGGAGAGTACGATAACCGTGGACTGACGGCGACTGTACTTTTGTAATAACGTTATCGTTCATATCATAAAAGCCAGAAAATGAAAAGATGTTTATGTCTCCTGCTGTTTTTTCCTGCCCTTATGAGCAATGCCCGCATAGTTCCGGACATGCAGGGTAATGCGCGGGTGTTTCTTGAGAATAAAGGTCAGATTACGGACCAATACCGCCAGTTGCGGAATGATATTGACTTCTCACTGCATGATGCCGGCATGAACCTGTTTATCGGCGCCGGGCACATGCACTACCAGTTTACCAGTAGAATAGCGCCCGCACAGCAGGCGGCGCCTGCCCCCGTGACCCGTCACGACAGGCAACCTGCCAGCTATGCAGTATACCGGCTGGATATGGAGCTGGTAGGGGCCAACATACAAGTGCGGCCCGAGGGTAGGGAAATATCTGCGGCCCGTATGAATTTTTACCGTGCTCCCGGTAGTATGACAGGTATTACCGATGTCCGGTCGTTTCGTTCGGTTGTTTATCCCGGTATCTATCCCGGCATTGACTGGGTGCTTTATGAGCGGGATGGCAGGATCAAATACGATTTTATCCTGCACGAAGGCGCTGACCCTGCCGTAATTCGTATCCGGTACAAAGGCGCGAAAACCGCCGGGCTGCAGGACGATGGCAGCCTGCTCCTGAGCACGCCGCTGGGCAATCTTATAGAAGAAGCGCCGGTGGCCTGGACCCGCGACGAAGAACAGCCTGTCGCCTGTCGCTTTGTTCAGCGTGGAGATGAATGGGGATTTGCTACAGATAGCTACTCCGGTGTGCTGGTGCTGGATCCCGGACTGAAATGGGGTACCTATTATGGTGGCAGTGGTATGCATGGCTTAATGAATGGCTGGGCAGGGGTCGCTGCGGAAAAGACGGACGGTAATCATATATACATAACCAGTGAGACTGACAGTCCTGACCTGATCGCCACTGTAGGTGCGCATCAGGACACGATAACCGGGGATAATGATGCCTTTCTTGCCAAGTTCGATGAGGAAGGAGATTTGGTATGGGCCACATATTACGGCGGTACCGGCGAGGATTTCTCTTCCAGCGTGGCTACGGATATATACGGGTATGTGTATATCGCGGGCAATACGTTGAGCGACGGGATGGCCACTCCGCTTAGTCATCAGTCTTCTCTGCGCTCCGGCTTTGCTTCCAATTTTTATCTTGCACGATTCGACAGCACGGGGAAGCTCACCTGGGCTACCTACTACGGGCGGACTGCACAGGATGATGCCGCTTATGTGGCCACGGGACCGGACGGCTCGGTTTATCTGGCAGCCACAACCCGCGATACTTCTGATATTGCTACGCCCGGTACTCACCAGGAGAAGGTATTTGCAACCTTCTCCCAGTATTCTACTTTCCTGGTCCGGTTTGACACTGCCGGACAGCGTCTCTGGGGAACGTATCATGCCGGTTATGGCGGATATACACTGCTTGAGGGAGGGATTGCTATA
Organism: uncultured Chitinophagaceae bacterium; assembly: GCA_964527735.1. Classification (GTDB taxonomy): domain Bacteria; phylum Bacteroidota; class Bacteroidia; order Chitinophagales; family Chitinophagaceae; genus JBEBVQ01. The sequence goes on from CAZGPG010000003.1 coordinate 39,201, forward strand.
GACCGGAGCGGTAATATTTACCTTGCGGGCAGCACCAGCGTGCCGGAAGACATCGGCACCCCCGGGGCACACCAGGAGATGCGTGGAGGTGGCAGTTATGACACCTACCTGGGAAAATTCGATACCACGGGTCAGCTCCTGTGGAGCACTTATTTCGGCGGCAGCGGCGAAGACAGAATCAGAGCGATTACCATAGACCCGGACGACCATGTCTATATCGCAGGGCTGACTTTAAGCTCCGACAGCATCGCTACACCCGGCACTTCCCGGAGCATTTCCACCGGTATGGGGGAGTTTATCGGAGATTATTTTGTGACCCGGTTCAACAGCGATGGGCAGCAGGTATGGGGCAGCTATGTAGGGCCTGTTATGGGTGCATTCATGTTGACGGGGCTGACCACAGACGAATGCAGTAATGTATATGTGACCGGGCAGACAATGGGCGTCAGTGATATCCAGCCTACACCGGACGCATGGATGCCTGTTTTTACCGGTGCCGGCCTGGGTATGATCGGTTACCTGATACGTTATGATGCGTATGACGGCACGATCCAGTACAGCACCTATTTTGGGGAGCCTTATATGACGGCTCCTTTGAATCTCTGCAGGGATAACGGGGGCAGTATCTATATGGTCGGCTACACGACCAGCGACACGGGGATCGCGACACCGGGCACCTGGCAGACAACCATGGAAAGCCCTGTAAATAATATGTTCCTGGTAAAATTTGTTGAGACAGGCGTGGCATCGTCCTTCACGGATACAGCGGTTTGTGTGGACGGTACCTTTTCCCTGCCCTATACTGCTTCGGGATCGTTTGGCGCCGGCAATAATTTTGAGGTGGAGCTTTCCGACAGCGCCGGCAATTTCAGCTATACCAACCCGGTCATCATCGGCACGGTCGCGGCCACAGGCTCAGGATTGGTGAGCTGTACCATACCGGCAGGCACTATCCCCGACAGTCCCTACCGCATCCGTATGCGGGCTACCGACCCTGCTGTAATCAGCTCCTGTCCGCGTAATATCCGGGTACGCCTGTATGCAGACGAGGTGAGCATTACAGTAAATGCGGATACGCTGGGCACTAACAATAACTATCTGACTTATCAATGGTACATGAACGGTGATACCCTGCATGGCGCTACAGATCCGGTTTACGTCGTTACGGCAAACGGAGATTACACCGTAAAAGTAACAGATGCGGGGGGCTGCACTGACTCATCGGATGTTTACTCTGTGACCAACTACAGCGTGACCTCATATGATGAGGCGGGCAAAGTGAGCATTTATCCCAACCCTGCCCACGACCGTGTACATATTTCCGCATCTGTTCCTGTCCGTATCACGATCAGCAGCATGGACGGCCGCGTAGTACTGCGCCATGCGGATACCGGCGATATCAGTGTGACTAACCTTGCCGACGGCGTATATATGCTGCGTATCGCAGACAAGCATGGCTCATTGCTCAAAACGGAGAAGCTGGTGAAGAAAAGCCGGTAAAACCGGGAAACCATTTACACAGCATCATAAAGAAAGCCCCGGATGACCTGACCATCCGGGGCTTTCTTTATGATGCTGCGGAATTCTTCGCTTGTTTTCAAAAATAAAAGTAAAAAAATACACGGTATCCCCCTACGGACGCCTATTCTGTAGTCTTTGTACAAAATCCACCGTCACATCCGCCAGGGTGGCAATTTTTTCGGGACTGAAATCAGTGTGGTGCAGCAGATTCCTCACAAAGATCTCTTTACTTTTCTCCATCCCCTTTTTTTCACCTTTGATGTAGAACACATCTTTTTCTTCGGAGAAAAAACTTGCAATGCTTTCCATGTTACTTAAAAAGTTTAGGTTAAAATTACGTAGTTGCGCCATGATACGCAGTTGCCTGAAATAACGCCCTGCATCCAGCACGTTGGGTACACAGTGATCCAGCTCATTACATATCTGTTGTGCTACCTGCTCCGGCGATGTAGTACCAAAGTTACCTAAAATAGCCAGTATTTTCTCTTCAGGTTTTTGAGCATGCAGGAAAATCCTGTAGTCCACATCCTTTATGCTCAGCATGTTGTAATGGAACTCCAGGTTGTGTTCTCTGATGGCAACGGGCATACTATTCTTCCCTTTTCCGAGAAAGATCACATGCTGCTGCACGGGTAATTTGTATTTGCGCAAGGTCATAATGCAATACTCAGCCATGCGGAATGCCATCATAGGGTCATTGGAAGTCTGATATTCTATATGTAGTATAAAGGACTGCCCGTCTGTATCTGTGATTTTTCGCAAGACGTCCGCATTGCGTTCTTTGGTATGGTGGAGCGCATCAGGTAGTATCTGACAATCCGTTACCCCGATGTTCAGTATATGATGTATGAACAGAGGCAATACTGCCTCCATATTTTCGCGGAAAATCTTGTCATACTGATGCACCTGTTTCTGCTGTGCCCCTTTCCCATCCATGTCCGTATCATTATTGACCTGTAAGGAGCAAATATAAGATGGGTTACTTCAAATGACTAATAAATAAATGTTTTATTTGCTTATTAATAGATGTTATTATAGTGTTATTAAAATAATTTACATTGAAATAAGGCCGCTCCTATATCTCAACGGATGTAAACGAAAATGTCTTCCCGTCAAACAACCCCTTATCGCTGAGTTTAAGGGATGGTATCACCAGCAGCGCCATAAATGATAGTGTCATGAAAGGAGCCTGAAGACGGCACCCCAGTTCTTTTGCCGCTTTATCCAGTGCAGCATAAGCATTTGCCACCTGGTATCCGTCATTGGTGCTCATAAGTCCGGCGACAGGTAACGGTAATGTTGTAACCTGGTCTTTATCCGTTACAACAGTGATGCCTCCTTTTGTCTGTATCAGTTCGTTTATTGCGGTGCAAATGGATACGTCATCTACACCAACGGCAATGATATTATGACAATCGTGCGCTACCGTGGATGCAAGCGCACCCTTCATTAAGCCGAAATTTTTTACGAAAGCGACGGCAGGGAGTGCATCCGGCTCGTACCGGTTGACGACTGTGATTTTGAGGATATCCTGTTCCGTATCGCTTACCAGGAAGCCGTTTTCAACTTTCCCGGGTAACAAAAGCTCGTTGGTTACAAGCTGTCCTTCAACCGCCTCGATCACCCGTATGGTCGCCGGGTCGCCGGACGATGCTGCTATACGAAAATCAGTTTCTTTTTTAGGGAGGGCTTCAAACCTGTTGATGACCGGCGCCGATGTTTCCGGTAAGAGACACCGGCCGTCTGCCGCGACCTCCACGCCATTAATGAATGTTTGCCGGACATCCATTTTAGTGAGATTATGTACTACAATGAAATCTGCGGGATCGCCTTCGCGCAACAGCCCGACCGGTAAATTGTAATGTAGCACAGGGTGTACACAGGCGGCACGGAGCACATCAAACAAATCGTATCCTTTTGCCAGCGCCCGCCGTACATGCCCGTTGATGTGATGTAGTACCAATTCATCCGGATGCTTGTCGTCGCTGCAGAACATGACTTTTTCCGGATGCAGTTTCAGCAATGGCGCCAGCGCTTCAAAGTTCCGGGCGGCGCTTCCTTCCCGGATCAGGATATGCATGCCTGCCTTTATTTTATCCAGCGCTTCTTCAAGCGTGAAGCATTCATGATCGGTAGTGATGCCTGCTGATGCGTAAGCTGCCGCCTGTTCGCCACGGAGTCCGGGTGCGTGCCCGTCAACGGGTTTACCGGCAGCATGTGCTGCTGCGATCTTATCCATTACTTCGGGATCTTTGTGCAATACGCCCGGGTAATTCATCATTTCTGCCAGGTACCATACATCGGGTGATGCCAGTAGATCCTTTATAGCCGGAGCATCAAGATGAGCGCCTGCGGTTTCAAAGAATGTGGCCGGCACACAACTGGGTGCGCCGAAGAAAAATTTGAACGGTGTCTGCCCGCTGTTTTCGATCATATAGTCCACCCCTTGCCTGCCGCAAACATTGGCGATCTCATGCGGATCGGAAACGGTTGCGACCGTGCCATGCAACACAGCCAGCCGCGCAAATGCCGTTGGTACGAGCATCGAGCTTTCTATGTGCACATGTGCGTCTACAAACCCAGGCAGCAGATATTGTTCCGGAACATCGTCTGTTTCCCTGACCTGTAGGATTTCCCCGTTCTGTATGGTGATTGCAGCAGGGTAGATGCGGCGTTGAAACAGGTCAACATATTGACCCGAGATGGTGAATTGCGACATGATCAAATATAATATTTTTTCCCGTGGTTGCAGAGACGCGATGCATCGCGCCTCTGCAACCACGGGGTACGGAATCATTGTTCCTGAAAACGTGCATCCTTTGTAAATGCCTCATCGTTCAGGGTGTTCAGGAAGGTGATCAGGTCAGTGCGTTCCTGTGGTGATAACCGGATGCCATTTTTTAATGCGGGATCCAGATTCGGCATATTGGTGTTGATGCCTGCGTCGTAATGATCAAGTACTTCTTCGAGGGTGTTCAGTCGCCCGTCGTGCATGTAGGGCGGCGTGTATTTCAGGTTTCGGAGTGAGGGTACCTTGAAGGTGTAAAGGTCTTCAGGTTTTAATGTAATATGCGCGCGCCCGCTGTCGTTCACTGCTGTGGGGCTAAGGCCATTGTTCCGGAATGAGAGATCTGTGAACAGGGGCTCCGTATGGCAGCCTGCACAGTTGGTGCGGAAGATCTGTAGCCCGTTCAGTTCTGAGGCGCTCATGCTGCCTCCGGGTTCGTTGCGCGTATACTTGTCATATTTTGCGTTGGCCGAAACCATTGTTCCCATAAATTGTGCCAGCGCCCGGAAGATACGCTGGGTTGTTACCGTTTCATCGCCGAAGGCATCGCTGAAGCGTTTTCTATAATCCGCCTCGTCTGTTAGTTTCGTGAGAATGTTTTCCAGTTTTTCATCCATCTCCACCGGATTTTGTATGGGTACGACAGGCTGATTTTCGATGTGGTTCACGCCACCGTCCCAGAAGAACGAAGGGTGCCAGCTAAGGTTGAAGATCGGAGTTGAATTGCGGGTTCCGAGGAGGTTGCCGATCCCATGACTCACGGGGTGCCCCAGATGGGCGAATGCCGAGAACGGTTGATGGCATGAGCCGCAGGAGATGGTATTATTCCGGGAAAGTCGTGGATCATAAAACAGCTTTCGTCCCAGTTCAAAGCCTTCCTGCGTCAGCGGATTGTTTTGAAAGTTATAGACCGGCTGCGGCCAGCCTTCCGGAATCTGGAATGTTATATTGCGGCCGGGCATGGGAATAAGTCCGTCGGTTGTGATTTCAGGGTCTTTATTACAGGCAAAGAAAGAAATCCCGATAGTCATTCCGCCCAGCAACAGCAGGCGGTACAGATTCGTATGCGGTACATGTGACACGGCTATTTGTGAATATGGCTTATGGTAAACATGTCTGCGTAATTGTCTGCGATTTTGGTGGCAGCCTCACCAGGCCCCATGATGATGTATGTTTGGGAAAAATCAATCACATTGGGAGCGTCAAACCATTTCAGAAGATCAGAGGTTATGTGTACTTCAGGGATAGCATCCCCGGCAATATGAAGCGGCTCCGGGAACGCCAGTGTTATCCAGCGCAATACGCTTTCCGTACCGCTGAATCCGCCCAGGTGAAACCCGATAAAACTGGCCGGCCCGGGGGATTGTGGTGAGTGCCCTTCCACCTTAGCCATAATATAACCGGTATTCCAGTCCCAGAACATGCTGCGCATGGGGTCGAGCGCGCCTGTCTGGGCGCCGCTGGTATTGCGTGTTTCATCCACCCCGATCAGGAATTTTACGGAGGTATAATTCCCTTCCGGGATATTGTTGATGATAAACGATTTGGAAGTGTCCTCTGTTTCTGTGATCAGGTGATAGCTTTCCGGTTCTGCAAAGGTTTTCCCGTCGCTCGTCGAAAAGGATATATTGCTGATATAGTAGGCATAACCGGAAACGGTAAACGTGTCGCCGTTTTCGTTGACATAAGAAGTGTTGTCCAAAACGAGCGGTTCGCCGCCGGCCATATTCGTAAAGGCCAAAGCCACCTGCCCGGTAGGGGTTTGTGTATCGGGTGGATCTTTCTTGCGGCAGGAAGCGGCCAGGAGGATCGTAACAGCTAAGAGTAAAACAGTACTGAGTCTCATCTTTCGTGTTTTTTATAGCATATAAAAGCTAACGAAGTTAAGATTTACATACTTATTTAAGCTGACGAATGTGTTATCACATTTCCCACATTCGACACATTTGTCACATGCTCAAATCAAAAAATGGATGTTCACGCAAAAGATATTTCCCGTACATCATCAGCAATGACCAGCCGTCCGGCAGTTTTGGCTTTGATTTCGTCAATGGTTACACCGGGAGCATATTCAATGCAACGGAATCCTTCGTCGGTAACGTCGAAGACACCGAGGTCGGAGACGATCTTTTTTACGCACCGGATACCCGTCAGCGGCAGGGTGCAGGCGGGGAGCAGCTTGCTTTCTCCGGCGCGGTTGGTATGCTGCATGGCTACGATAATGTTTTTTGCGGCGGCCACAAGGTCCATGGCGCCACCCATGCCTTTCACCATCTTACCCGGGATCTTCCAGTTGGCGATATCGCCGTTGTCGGCCACTTCCATGGCGCCGAGTACAGTAAGGTCTACCTTGCCGGCGCGGATCATACCGAAGCTCATGGCGCTGTCGAAGAATGCGGAGCCGGGAACGGTTGTAATCGTTTGCTTGCCGGCATTGATCAGGTCGGCGTCTTCTTCACCTTCGTAGGGAAAAGGTCCCATGCCGAGCAGGCCGTTTTCGCTCTGTAATACTACGTTCACGCCTTCAGGGATATAATTGGCTACCAGAGTTGGGATACCGATACCCAGGTTTACGTAGAAGCCATCTTGTAATTCCCGGGCGATGCGCTGGGCGATTTGTTCTTTGGTTAGCATGTTAATTTGAAAATTTGAGAATTTGAAAATTTGGGAATGTATTTGTCTTGATTAATTTTCAATGATCTATTCCCTCTTTTCTTTTCAGATTATGCAGAATATTTATTTTTTGATGTCGCAATAATTTTTGATAAGATGTTGATAATTTCTTCAACTTTTTGTTGCAGTATAAAACAATCCGGATAGTTAGGCGATTGTTGGCAAAGCATCAGCCAATAAATGGTTTCATCTGCTTCTTTTGCGGCAATTTTCATTTTATGAATGAAGTCGTTTTTACTTTCCGCATTTTGTGCCTCATGTACATTAGCACCTATTGAAGTGCCGGATTTCAATAGCTGATTAGCTATTACATATTTCCTGTTTGATTCCAGTATTTCCACATAGTCAATGATCATTAAGGCAAAAGCAATCGTCTTTTCTACTATAATGTTCGGCTTGTTGTATTGCATGTCACCCTCTCATTTTCAACTACACGAATTTAATCAATGCAAATCATTATTTTACTTATAGTAGGCTCATTTTCAAATTTTCAAATTCCCGAATTTTCAAATTATTTTTTACGCACCGTCCTCTGCTCAATCCTTTTCTCATACGCACTCCCCTGGAAGATACGATGCACATAAATTCCCGGGGTATGGATGTGGTTGGGGTCAAGCTCTCCGACAGGTACCAGTTCTTCCACTTCTGCAATAGTGATCTTACCCGCCATTGCCATCAGGGGGTTAAAGTTGCGTGATGTAGCGCGGAAGATCAGGTTGCCCTGCGTATCGCCTTTCCAGGCTTTTACAATGGCGAAGTCGGCATCGAAAGCTTCTTCGAGCAGATATGGACGTCCTTTGAATTCGCGGGTTTCTTTTCCTTCAGCTACTTCTGTGCCTACACCGGCAAGCAGGTATACGGCAGGCATGCCATAGCCGGCAGCCATGCAGCGCGTGGCCAGGGTTCCCTGAGGAACCAGTTCCACTTCCAGTTCGCCGCTCAGCAACTGCCGTTCAAATTCGGCATTCTCCCCTACATATGACGCGATCATCTTTTTCACCTGTCTCTGTTGCAGCAGTAGCCCTATCCCGAAATCGTCCACGCCGGCATTATTGGAGATGCAGGTCAGGTTGTTGATGCCCTTACGTACGAGGGCATTGATGCAGTTTTCCGGAATGCCGCAGAGCCCGAATCCGCCCAGCATCAGCGTGGCGCCGGATCCGATGTCGCGGATCGCTTCGTCTGCATTGGTAACTATTTTATTTATGCTCATTGTTATTGAAATGTGTTGAATGTGACAAATGTGTCAATCTGTACTATAGCTTAGTTGATGGCCTGATCAAGATCCTGGATGAGATCGTCTGCGTCTTCAATCCCTACGCTGAGGCGAATGAGTGAATCGGCCAGACCGCGGGCAATACGGTCTTCGTGCGGGATGGACGCATGGGTCATCGATGCCGGATGTCCGATCAGGGACTCTACACCACCCAGGGATTCGGCGAGGGCGAATAGCTTTGTTTTTTCCAGCACATTCATCGCGGTTTCAATGTTGTCGTCTTTCAGTGTGAAGGAGATCATGCCGCCGAAATCGCGCATCTGTTTTTTGGCGATGTGGTGGTTGGGATGATCTTCAAAGCCGCACCAGAAGACTTTCCCGACTTTGGGATGGTTGCGGAGGAATGTGGCAATGGCTTTTCCGTTTTCGCAATGCCGCTGCATGCGTACATGCAGGGTTTTGATACCGCGGAGCACCAGCCAGCAGTCCTGCGGGCCGGGTACGGCGCCGCAACTGTTCTGGATGAAACGAAGTCTTTCCTCCAGTGCGGCATCGTTCATGATCAGAGCGCCATGGACTACATCCGAGTGTCCGCCGAGATATTTAGTGGCGGAATGCAGTACAATGTCTGCACCGAGGTCGAGCGGGTTTTGGAGATAAGGCGAAGCGAATGTATTATCCACAACCAGTGTAAGGCTGTGCTTTTTGGATATTTCGGCTGCGGCTGCTATGTCAATGATATTGAGCAGCGGATTGGTTGGGGTTTCTACCCAGACCATTTTTGTTTTTTCATTGATATAGCCGGTGATATTTTGTGCATCGTGCATGTCAATGAAGTGAAACTTAATGCCATAAGGCTCATATACTTTGGTGAAGATGCGGTATGTGCCGCCGTAAAGATCGTTGGAGACAATTACCTCATCTCCCGGGTGCAGCAATTTCGCTATAGCGTCGGTTGCTGCCATACCACTGCCGAATGATAGCGCGTACTTTCCGTTTTCGATCGCCGCCAGTGCGTTTTGCAGTGCAGTACGCGTCGGGTTTTGCGTGCGGGCATATTCATATCCTTTATGGTCGCCGGGCGCAGTTTGTACATAGGTAGAAGTCTGGTAGATAGGCGTCATAATGGCGCCGGTAGAAGGATCAGGCTCTACGCCGGCATGGATCAGGCGGGTAGCAAGTTTGTGTGTACGTTTCATTTCGGTATCCGGATTGAGGTGTATGCAAAGATAAGTATTTGTATTGCCTGAGCAGGGCGATATTGATTATTACTGTTACCGGACTATAATGTAATAAAACATATGCGTTCCAGAAACAGGGTTCCCCGAAAAGATCCGGAATAATGCAGTGAGTATATTTGTCTGATTGCATAAAAGAATCTATATGAAAGTAAAATATTACCTGTCTGTTTTGTTGTCCGTTATTTGTTTTGAGTCTTATGCACAGCCGCCTCACAATATGCTGCCGGAGTTTTTAAAGATGAATAACGTTTGGGTGTTTGGCACAAAAGCCGGGGTGGATTTCAGTTCAGGTGTGCCGGTGCCGATCGAATCTGAGCACAGGGCTCTTGAAGGCGCGGCTGCAGTAGCGCATCCTACTTCCGGACGGCTGCAGTTTTACTCAAACGGAGGCACCTGCTGGAATGCCCAGCACCAGCCTATGCCCAACGGTAGCGGTCTTCTGGGTAATGGAGGGAATTGCGGTAACTGTCTTTCTACCCGCCAGGGCGTCTGTATTGTTCCGGTGATCGGTACTCCCCGCAGTTATTATCTGTTTTCCCTGATGGGCTCAACAAACAGCCCGGTAACCTATGATAGCGGCAGCCTTTTTTATTCAATAGTGAATACGAACCTCGATAACGGCAGAGGAGATATTGTGCCGGGAACAAAAAACACGGTGTTGTCTTCTGATTCGCTGAGTGAATGTATGATCGCGATACCAGGTGACAATTGCGATATCTGGCTGCTGATGCACGAAATGGGGAACCACAGGTTCAGGGCGTATCACATTACTGCGGGAGGCATTAACCCTAATCCTGTAATTTCTCATGTCCCCACCTCTATTACAGGAATAGGGAGCTTCATTATGTCGGAGCTGACGGCGTCTTCGGATCGTCGTAAAATAGTGCTTACCTCCGAGGCGTCCGGAAGGGCAAGCGGTGTTCTCCTGGCTGAGTTCGACCCGGCTACGGGGATTGTTTCCAACGGGTTTAACCTGATGCATACGGATCAGTATGGTACTTTCTATCCCGGTTCTGTCAGTTTTTCCCCCAACGATTCCATTTTATATACTTCTACCTTTCATGGTCCTAATAGAACCAATGTTATTTACCAGTTTGATGTCAGCCGTTATGACTCGGCTACTATTGTCAATTCAGTGCTGCGGGTAGATACACTCAGCAAGGGCACGCATATTACTTTTAAGCTGTACAATAACAAGATTTACCTGACGGAATTTGATCAGGCAAATTCTTATCTCCATTGCATCAACAACCCCAATGTTTGGGGAAAAGGCTATAACCTTCAGCAGAACATCCTGAAATTTCTTCCGGGTACCTATGCTACTCTTTCATTAGGCAACCATGTTGTGGCGCCGCCTGTTATTGAGGGTGTTCAGGAGTTTGTACACGACATTACTATTTGCGACGGACAAAGCATTATCCTCGAACCTACCCGCCAGATTGCCGGTAAATACACATGGGATGATCATTCTGTCAATCCGTCCAGAACTGTTTCTGCGCCGGGTACCTACCAGGTTATTTACTATCAATCGGGTTGCGATGTAACCAAAGAAACATTCCATGTATTGTCCGGACACCTTGATCCCCGGGTTTCGGTAGAAGGGTTTGTGCTTTTCACTACGATGACATATAGTTCGTATCAGTGGTTGCTCAACGGTCTGCTGATACCAGGGGCAATCGGGCAGACCCACGAGGTAACAGAGAACGGTCTGTACCAGGTGATCGTGTCTGATGGAGATTGTCTGGACACCTCTGATGTATACCGCATTAATAACGTTTCGGTAAGCACTGTTGCCGGCGCTGCTGTTATCCGGATATATCCCAATCCCGTGCGCGATGTGGTGTACATAAGCAGCCCTGTGCCTGTATCTGCCACACTCAGCTATTTAGATGGAAGGATGGCTGCCCGGTCTGATGGAGATACATTTATTGCAACGCATAACCTTCCGAAGGGTATTTACCTGCTCCGTGTTTTGAATGCCGAAGGGGAACTGCTGAAGGTGGAAAAAGTGGTTAAGGATTAAATGGAAGCGTGATAAAAACATACATATTTTCCGGATAAAATATTTGCATGATATTGAGCAGTTGTAATCCGGATAAGGTGTTTCCTCCATTTATTGTTAGCTATTTTCCCCCTTAATGTGTTATTTTGTACTATGAGTAATAAGCATGTCTTTACCGTAGTACTAATATTATTGACGACCGCTTCCGGCGTGTTTGCACAGGATGCCGCCCAAAAGCGCTGGGTGGACAGCATATACCGTACGCTTACTGCTGAAGAGCGCATCGGGCAATTGTTTATGGTGGCGGCCTATTCCGGTGGCGCCAGCTATAATGAACCTGCGATCAGCAAGCTGATCGCCAACAGACAGATCGGCGGTCTTATATTCATGCAGGGCGGCCCTGCCCGGCAGGCGATTCTTACCAATAAATACCAGTCGGTGTCGCATGTTCCCCTGCTGATCGCGATGGATGCGGAATGGGGCCTGGGCATGCGGCTGGACAGCGTTGCCAATTTCCCCCGTCAGATGATGCTGGGCGCTACCGAAGATTCTTTGCTGGTGTACCAGGTCGGCGCCGCCATTGCAGCGCAATGTAAAAGGCTGGGTGTGCATATCAACTTTGCCCCGGTCATTGATGTAAACAATAATCCCGCCAACCCCGTGATCAACGTCCGTGCATTTGGCGAAGATAAAACACGTGTTGTGCGGATGGGCATCGCTTATATGCACGGGTTGCAAAAAAATGGTGTCATGGCCTGTGCCAAACACTTTCCGGGTCACGGAGATACCGATGTGGATTCGCATAAGGACCTGCCCGTGATCAAAAAATCGCTGACGCAACTGGATACACTGGAGCTGTACCCCTTCCGCGAACTGATACGTGCGGGCGTACAAAGCATGATGGTGGCACATCTTGAGATCCCTGCGCTGGAAAAGGAAAAAAATGTACCCACGACGTTATCAAAAAATACGGTTACCGGCTTGCTGAAAGAGAAAATGGGTTTTCGCGGTATCGTATTTACCGATGCGATGAACATGCAAGGTGTGACCAAATATTTTGAACCTGGTGAAGCAGACTTGCGCGCATTTCTGGCCGGTAATGATATGCTGTTGTTTTCGCAGGATGTGCCGGTTGCTATCGGTAAGATCAAAGAAGCGCTGCAGCAGAAAAAGGTTACGGAAGCAGATCTGGAACAAAGGGTGAAGAAAATACTTGCAGCCAAATATGATGCGGGGCTGGCCCGCCGGCAGCCTGTGGAAGTACAAGGTATAACGGCAGATCTGAACCGGCAGACAGCCGCGCTCCGCAGCCGTGTGGCTGCTGCTGCCATCACCTGGATCCGTGATGAGAATGATGTATTGAGCAAGCTCGCCAATAAGGGAAACCGTATCGGTTATGTAGCGGTAAATGCACAGAAAAGCGTACTTGCAGATGAGCTTTCGAAAGAGGCTAATATCGCGGTGCGCAAGCTTCCCAAAGGAAGTACCGATGCTACTGTGCGTAGTATCATTAACGAGATTACTACCAACAATGCTACGATCGTTGCGATACACAATCTGAATATTTACCCGGGCAGGAACCGTAACTATGGACTTGATGCCACCCAGATCAGCTTTCTCAGGCAAGTGCATCAACGAAAGGATGTAATGATCGTCCTGATGGGCAATCCATATTTACTCAAGGATTATTGTGACGTTCGTTCTGCAGTAGTGGGTTATGAAGACGACATCCTTGCGCAGCGCGCTATGGCAGATATTTTGCTGAAGCACAAGGAGCCTTCGGGAAGGTTGCCGGTAACGCCTTGTGACGGCATACAGCCGGGAAGCACCGGAATGGTTGTTCCGGATCGGGGTATGCCGCGTATTGAAACCGCTGATACGGCAGATGGCACTCCCTGGCAGTTATACAAAGTATTTCATGTCGAGGATGCCGGAGTGGTTAATCCCCAGGCGCTGGATAAGCTCAATTTGTATATAGAGCGTTGTGTTGTTTCCCGCGCATTTCCCGGGTGTCGCATACTGGCCGCCAAAGACGGGAAGGTGTTTTACAATGAATCGTTTGGTAATTATACATATGAAGCGAAGCAACCCGTGACCGGCGCTACGGTCTATGATGTGGCCTCGCTGACTAAAATACTTGCCACCACGCTGGCAGTGATGCGGTTGTATGAGGAGGGAAAGCTGCAGCTTGATAAAACGCTGGAGGACTATCTGCCCCGGATGAAAGGGAGCCCCCATGCGAAGGCAACTATACGGGACCTGCTCCTGCACGAGGCGGGCATGAAGAGCTGGATACCTTTCTATAAAGAAACGATAGAAGCATCGGGAGTATTGAGCCCGGCACTATACCGGCGTCGTCCGGAGCCGGGCTTCCAGCATGAAGTAGCAGCGGGGTTATACCTCCGGAATGACTATACAGATACCATATGGCAGCGGATTAATAAACAGCCGGCGGAAAATAAAGGCCGCAGCGTATACAGTGATCTCGATTTTTATTATCTCGCTGCGGTTGTGGAGCAGGTTGCAAAAAAAAAGCTTGACGTATATGTGCATGAGTCGTTTTACCAGCCGCTCGGTTTGACCCGTATCATGTATAATCCGCTGAAAGTTGTAGATGCATCACTGATCGCCCCTACGGAAAACGATCTGGCGTTCCGGCAGCAACTGCTGCGCGGATATGTGCACGACCAGGGAGCAGCGTTGTTAGGTGGTGTTGCGGGCCATGCAGGACTGTTTGCCACGGCCAATGACGTGGCGGTTATCTTCCAGATGTTGCTGAACAAAGGGACGTACAAAGGCGTACGGTATTTCAGAGAAGAAACGGTGGAGCTTTTCACGGCTTATGGTTCTGCTATCAGCCGCCGTGGTCTGGGTTTCGATAAGCCGGATGCGGATCCCAAAAGGGCTATTGTGACCAGTGACCGGAGCAGCGGCTATACGTTCGGACATCAGGGATTTACGGGCACCTGTGCCTGGGCAGATCCGGAGCATGGGATATTGTTTGTTTTCCTATCCAACAGAATACACCCTTCTGCAGATAACACACAGATCACCAGACTGAGCGTACGTACCATGGCGCTGGATTACATATACGAATCGCTGGGTATACCGGTGGATACCAAACGTCCTGCAGTGAAGCGGAAGCAACTCGCGGCAAAAAAATAACCTGCTGTCTGTTTGCTCACTTTTCGGCCTTCCTATCCTTTCGGCTCTTATGTCTGTCTAATAAGTGGATTGTTTTACTTTTATAAATATGCACTGGTTAGGCCGGCCCCATTTGTTATATACAGGATTGAAGTTGTTGTATAGCTTTATGCTGTCCGGCATCACACTGACCGGTTACGCGAGGGTAGAGCTGTTGGATGACCGGAACGGGCTGACCAGCAATATTGTTCGTGACATCGTAAAGGACAATGCCGGTTTTATGTGGATCGGTACCAGCAACGGCCTGAACATATACGACGGCTACACCTTTACCCGCTTCAGAGCGCTGGGCGCGCGACGGGTTACGCAACTGATGTACGACGATAAAAGAGATATTGTCTGGGTCGCTTTGGAGCGTGGGCTTTATGCATTGTCCGGGCAGCAGCGCAACCCCTTGCCGGTAAAAATGGACGGAGAAGAATTAGGACCGGTTAAGAATATGACCCGGATGAAGGATGGACAGGTGTACGTATTGCTGGAAAACGGAGATATCCTCACTGTAGACGATCAACGCAACGCATCGGTTTTTGTACATACCAAACCCTTTCTGCGGAAGCCCTCCGTATCGAATGTATATAACCTCGACGTTTTTTCTGACAGTGTGCTCTTTTTTATGGTAAATGACGGACATGGCGTTAATCCGTTTTACCTGCTGCACACCGGCACAAAGCAGGTGGAGCCTATACCTTGGAAAGAAAGAATACGGATGCTTCCGATCTCGGTCAGGAAATCCGGTGATACTTTCGTTATTGCTACTCCCGGTCAGGGAATATTGTTGATGGATGTTTATACCGGAAATCTCTTTGAAAGCCCGGTGCTGCAAAAGATGAATGTTTCCGGTACCTCGGATTTTGGTATGCGCTACGGGAAATATTTATATGCCGGTTTCGCAAACGGGCATTTGTACCGGGCCGATCTTGTGCAGGGCGCCGTCGAAGAGATCAGCAAGGAAATACCTTCACTGTCCGGGTCTTACAACCGGCATCACTGTATTTTCAGGGATGAGCAGGGTATTATATGGATCGGTACCAACAAAGGGATATTTAAAATATACAACGATACGAAGCCTTTTAAGCACTTGCTATTAGAGCAGCCATCGCTCAGTATCCGCGGTATCTCCGAAGACCGGTCGGGAGATCTTTATGTGGGTACATACAAAGGTTTATACCATTTTGATCGCAAAGCGGAACAATGGGCAATACACAGGTACCTCGTGTCAACGGATAAGAGCATGAAAATTATCCCTTACGGAATGCTGAATGATGAAGACTCCGGCTATGTTTATATCGCTTCCGAATCAGGCTTTTTTTACAGGTTCAACAAGCGCTTGCGAAAAATGGAGTACGATTTCTACGACACCCGTTTCGTAGATTATATGTTGTTTGGCTATTCTGTTTTTATGGATGACGATGGGCTGATATGGATTGGCAGTACCCGCGGGTTATTCCTGTATGACCGGAATGAAGGCACTGTCAAACCATATATGAAGGATGCTGCCCGGTTGGGGAAATTATCTGTACGTCAGATTGCCGGGAGCAGGGAAAAAAACGTATGCTGGATTGCAACCACTGAGGGGGTATTCAAGATAGATAAGTACAAAGGCATACTCCGGCACCTGAATGATTCATCCATGCCGGCGTTGTCGAAAAATCATACGCATTTCGTATCTGAAGATCACCGCGGACGTATTTGGATCGGCACCAACGGCGGTGGCATCAATATCGTCAGCCCCGACATGGATCAGGTCACGTATCTCAACCGGGAACAGCATGGCCTGGTCAATAACATCGTGTACGGTATGCTGTGGCCGGATACCGGGCAGGTATGGATCAGCACATTCGGGGGGCTGAGCAATTATAATCTTCATACAGGTACGTTTACCAATTATGGCACATCCGACGGGCTTGTGTCAGAGGAGTTCAATCAAGGCTCATATATGAAAGACAGCAGGGGATTCCTGTTTTTCGGAAGCCCCGACGGGATATGTTATTTCCACCCCGACAGCATGCGATCCTATACGCATGATTTTTCACTTTTCGTGTCGGCCTCATCTGTGCCGGGCAGGAAACTGACCGGCAACGGCGATACGATCCTGATATATCCTTCCGATTTCTCCTTTACCGTATCATTCGGTCTCAGCGATTACCGCGCCCCTTTATACAATCGCTTTCTTTACCGTATCCGGGGATTGAGCGATGAATGGATACCGATATATGGTAACCCTGAGCTAAAGATCCCCGACCTGGCGCCCGGTCATTATACACTGGAAGTAAAGGGGATGAATGCCTATGGTCACCCGGCGCAGAATATCCTTGTTTTTCATCTGGACAGCAGGGTGTATTTTTATAAGACCTGGTGGTTCTATTTCCTGCTGTTCCTGCTTGCAGGCAGCCTGCTCTGGTTGTTTTTCATGATCAGGTTACGGAGTATACGCAGGATGCAGCAGCTTCGTGTGCAGATAGCAAGCGACCTGCACGATGAGGTCGGGGGATTGCTAACCCGTATTGTGCTGTTTTCCGATAATCTCAGCGAAGGGAACGACCCCCCGGACAAGCAAAAAGAAAAACTGGAAAAGATTGCTGAACTGGGGCGCGACGCCACTATGTCAATGAATGATATACTCTGGGCCATTGATGCCCGTAATGATTTTGCAGGCAGCCTGGCGGATCGTATGCGTGAATATGCCGAGCAGATGCTTACTCCTGCTAATATCATTATACGGTTTACCACTTCCGGTATAGACCATAAGCAAAATATCTCAACGCAGGTACGGCAAAACCTGTATATGATATTCAAGGAGGCGTTGAATAATATTGTCAAGCACTCATCCGCCACTGAAGTGGATATCCGCTACAGGCACGACCGGGCCGGCTTTTTTCTTTCCGTTACCAACAACGGGAACGATGGGGAAGAACGGCCTAAGCTGTCCGGCCAGGGACTTCGTAATATGCATATGCGGGCCGAAAAAATCGGTGCACATATAAGCTATGACCAGCAAGAAGGTATATTTACGCTGGTAGTGGAGAAAGGGACGAAGACCGGTGCCTGATGGATACCGCATGAATATGCAGGGTGATGGAATGAAGGGTAAATGCGAATTTTACAGTTAAATGCAAACGTATGAAACAGGCGATAAAGCTGGCGATTATAGAAGATATAGATGATGTTCGTGAGAGCCTGGCAGCCTATTTCAATAAAGACGCAGAGATTGAATGTGTTTGCGCCGCAGACAGTATGGAGGTGTTTTTTGAACGTGTGCCGGCAATGGCTCCACCTGATATCATTCTCAGCGATATCGGGCTGCCGGGGATGAGCGGTATTGTGGGTATCCGGGAGATCAAAAAGATATTCCCGGAAGCGAGTGTGATCATACTGACGATATTCAGCAATAGTGATAAGATCTTCCAGGCCATATGTGCCGGTGCATCGGGCTACCTGCTTAAGACAACTCCTCTGTCTGAGACCCGCAGGGCGATCCTGGATGTAAGCGAAGGAGGCAGCTCCATGTCGCCGGTCATTGCCAGAAAGGTGTTTGAATATTTCTCCAAACCCAGGCACCAGAGCAGTGAAGAAGGGACATTATCGCCCAAGGAAAAGCAAATCGTACAGGCGCTTACTGATGGCCTGAGCTATAAGCTTGTGGCCGACCGCCTGTCCATTTCCCTGCATACCGTGCGTTTTCATATACGGCATATCTACCGCAAGCTGCATGTCAACAGCAAGGCTGAGGTGATCAGTAAAATGCTGGGCCGGGACAGGGAAATATACTAAGGTCAATCAGTGCGCAGCATTTCGATATGCGGGATGTTATCTTCAAGATATTCATCTCCGATACGGACAAAGCCATGCACTTCATAAAACCGCTGGAGGTATGACTGCGCAGAAATTCTTACATCGCCGCCGCCGTGTGCGGCAATCGTATTCAAAGCAGTAGCCATTAATAAATGGCCCAGCTTTTTCCCCCGTGCCGTTCCAACCGTCAGCACGCGCCCGATACTCCATTCGGTGTATTTAATATCCGGTGGCAGGATGCGGCAATAGGCGCCCAACCTGCCCTCATACGGAAGTGCCGCATGAAGCGCCACCTGATCATACCCGTCTGCATCCTGGTAAACACATTGTTGCTCGACCACGAAGACCTCGTTGCGTGCCTGCAGTATCCCGTAGAGCTCATCCTGCGACAGATCTGAAAATTTTTTTACAAAAGCATTTTCTATAATCAGGTTTTGTCGGTACATGTTGCAAATATACCGGTAGCAGCAAGAGAATATATGCTATGATATACACCCCCGCATCTTTATGCGGCTTGTGATGAGTTAAGAATAAAAATACATTTGCAATAGACCGTTTAATGGAATATTATGATGAAACAGCTACACCGCATCATTACAGCTACCCTTGTTTGTATCCTGATTATTGCTCCGGCAGTAACCGGTACTATATATCATGTCAACGGATCGGGAGGGAGTGACGGTAATACCGGTCAAAGCTGGGTAACGTCTTTTGCTACATTGCAGAAGGCGTTGGATGTAACGGCAGCAGGCGATACGATCTGGATAGCTAAGGGTCAGTATGTTCCGTCACAGGACCGGAACGGGAGCACGGCTTCCGGCAGGTCGCGTTACCGGACGTTTATGCTGAAGGACGGAGTACGTATATACGGTGGATTTGCAGGGAACGAGCCGCCCGGATATGATATAAGTCTCCGTGATTTTTCTGCTAATGAGACGATCCTGAGCGGTGATGTCAATGGCAACGACGGCCCCAATTTTTCCGGCAACGGCGAGAATACATACAATGTGACGTGTGCCGGTGCAGGCGTGGGCAGTACAACGGTCCTGGACGGCTTTACCATATCAGGTGGTTACGCCAGCGGCAGCGGTGTGCCGACGGGATATGGTGGTGGTATGAGCATAGAGGACGGGGCAGCGCCTGTGCTGAAGAATATTGTCTTCCGGGCGAACAGGGCTGGCCTGGCCGGCGGCGGAGCCGTCAACGTGCAAGCCAGCGCGCCGGTATTTATCAATACGCAGTTTATCGGTAACATGGGCGGCATGCGTACCGGCGGAGCATCCACGATCGGGATTACCAATTCGGTCTTTTGGAATAATACGGGCGCGAATGTGGGCGGCGGCATAAGGCTGAACGGTGCAGCATTGACGCTTACGAATGTGACCTTTTATAAGAACAGTGCCAATAACACGGGCGGTGGCATGGATATCAGCTCCTCTGCCACGGTGGATATAAGGAACTGTATCTTTTATGGCAACAGCGCTCCGGCCGGTGCTAACCTGAATGGTACTGCAACCACAATCCGCAACAGCCTTATAGGGAACAATTTTTATGACGGGAGCGGCAATGCAAGCCCCATGTCTCCGCCGTTATTCGTCGATACTGCGACCGGCGATCTGAGGCTGCAGCCGGGATCGCCGTTGCGGAATACGGGAGATCCGGTATATTTCAGCGCAGGCCAAACGCCCGACCTGTCGGATATTACTACGGACATTGCGGGTGAGCTGCGTATTGTCGGCGGACAGATAGACCCGGGCGCTTACCAAAGTAATTATCCCACTTGCTCAGGTACCCCGCCGGTGGGTATCATCACCGCTGATGTGGACAGCGTATGCATCCGTGAAACGCTCATGCTGATGCTATCGGATAATTCGTATGGTGTGATAGGTATCAGCTATTTGTGGCAGAAGCGTGTGCCATCGGGCAGCGGCACATGGGCGGACATCCCGTTGGTTACGGATACATTATTGACTGTGTCCGGGCAAGCATCTACAACCGATTACCGTTGCCTGGTGATTTGTGCCAACACCTCAGATACTTCCTATTCCAACATATTTACGGTGAAGAGCCACTCCTGTGATCCACGGTGGTTTGTGACCCCGGCAGGCAATGACAACAACAGGGGGCACGACTGGTCTGATGCGTTTGCTACCGTGCAGAAAGCGCTGGATGTAGCGGCAGCGGGCGATACGATATGGATAGCTAAGGGTCAGTATGTTCCGTCGCAGGACCGGAACGGGAGTACGGCCGCCAACAGGTCTCGTTACCGGACGTTCGAGCTGAAGGACAGCGTACGGATATACGGCGGATTTGCAGGGAACGAGCCACGCAGCTATGACATAAATCTTCGTGATTTTTCTGCGAATGAGACGATCCTGAGCGGCGATATCAATGGTAACGATGGCGCCAATTTTACCAACACCGGCGACAACACCTACAATGTGGTAGCGGCGCTTGCAGGTGTCGGGCGCACAGCGACCCTCGACGGGTTTACCATTTCAGGCGGCAATGCCAACGGCAGCGGTAATCCGATAGGATACGGCGGCGGTATAAGTATTGAGGACGGCGCTTCGCCTGTGCTGAAGAATATCGTCTTCCGGGCAAACAAAGCGGGTCTGGCCGGCGGCGGCGGCGTCAATGTGGGTAACAATTGCAGCCCTGTCTTCATCAATGTACAGTTTATCGGCAATGCCGGCGGGTTACGCGCCGGCACGTCCTCCTTCATCATGACCAATGCCATCTTCACAGATAATTCGGGCGCTAATGTAGGCGGCGGAATACGCGCCAACGGCGGAGCGGATATTACCCTTACCAATGTGACCTTTTATAAGAACAGCGCCAATAACAGCGGTGGCGGCATAGATGTCGCACCCGCAGCTACTGTCGTTATGAGGAACTGTATTTTGTATGATAACACGGCTCCCACAGGACCGGACATAAACGGTACGCCAACGATCCTTAATTCCCAGTCCGGCGGGAGCTATTACGATGGCGCCGGCAACATAACTCCCAGGGGATACCCGATGTTTGTGGATAGCGCGGCCCGCGACCTCCGGCTGCAGGCGCTGTCCCCTTTGCGGAATATGGGTGACCCCATATTTTTCAACACCGGCCAGACTCCGGATTTGTCAGATATCACCACAGACATCGTGGGCGAACCGCGCATTATCGGCGGGCAGATAGACCCGGGGGCCTATCAAAGCAGCTACACCAGTTGTGCAGGCATACCGTTACCGGGTATCATTACCGCTGCGGCAGACAGCGTCTGTATCCGGGAAACGGTGAGCCTGACCCTGTCAAATAATTCACGTGGTCTGACCGGCATCAGCTACCTGTGGCAAAAGCGTACGCCGGCGGGCAGCGGCACATGGATGGACATCCCACTGGTAACGGATACATTTTTGACTGTGTCCGGGCAGGTGGCTACCACCGATTATCGCTGCCTGGTGATCTGCGGTAATTCTTTAGATACTTCCTATTCCAACATATTTATGGTAAGCAGCTATCCCTGCGACCAGCGCTGGTACGTAGCGCCGGGTGGCAATGATAACAACACCGGCCACAGCTGGCCTGATGCGTTTGCTACCGTGCAGAAGGCGCTGGAAGCCTCCTGGCCGGGGGATACGGTCTGGGTGGCCGGTGGCAGATATGTGCCGTCACAGGACCGGAACGGGAGTACAGCCGCCAACAGGTCGCGTTACCGGACGTTTATGCTGAAGGACAGTGTACAGATATACGGAGGATTTGCAGGGAACGAGCCATCCGGATACGATATAAATCTCCGTGATTTTTCTGCGAATGAAACGATCCTGAGCGGTGATATTAACGGAAATGACGGCGCCAATTTCTCCAACACCGGCGACAATACATACAATGTGACGTGCGCCGGTACCGGCGTGGGCAGCACAACGACCCTGGACGGCTTTACCATTTCGGGTGGTAATGCCAGCGGCAGCGGTGTACCCACGGGGTACGGTGGTGGTATGAGCATTGAGGACGGCGCTGCGCCTGTGCTGAAGAATATTGTCTTCCGCGCAAACAGGGCAGGTCTGGCCGGTGGCGGGGCCGTCAACGTGAATGCCAGCGCGCCGACATTTATCAATACGCAGTTTATCGGGAACATGGGAGGCATGCGTACCGGCGGAGCATCCACGATCGGGATTGCCAATTCGGTCTTCATGAATAATACGGGAGCGAATGTGGGCGGCGGCATAAGGCTGAACGGGGCGGCATTGACGCTTACGAATGTGACCTTTTATAACAACAGTGCCAATAACACGGGCGGTGGCATGGATATCAACTCATCTGCTACCGTGGATATAAGGAATTGTATCTTTTATGGCAACAGCGCTCCGTCTGGCGCTGAGCTGAATGGTACCGCCACCACAATCCGCAACAGCCTTATCGGAAGCAATTTTTATGACGGTAGCGGCAATGCAAGCCCCATGGCTCCTCCCTTATTCGTCAATGCTGCGACCGGCGACCTCCGGCTGCAGCCGGGATCCCCGTTGCGGAATACGGGAGATCCGGTATATTTCAGCGCAGGCCAAACGCCCGACCTGTCGGGTATTTCCACGGACATTGCGGGTGGTCCGCGTATTGTCGGTGGACAGATAGATCCGGGAGCTTTCCAGACGGTGTATCCGCCGTTAGACGCGACGGTCATCGCATTTATAGAGCCGGAAGACGGCGATACCATCTGCGCTGATGGGAACTTTTCCGTGAAAATAGCAGTCGCCAATTATGGCAACCAGCCACTGGTCAATATGCCGGTAAGGCTGGACTATGGCACAGGGACTGCAAATGCCACACTCACGGGGCCACTGCCGGCCGGACATACGGATACATTGGTGATCACCGGTGTGAATCTGACGACTGCAGGTATCCGACAGCTAAAGGCGTATTCCATGCTGGCGGGAGATGCAGATACCGGTAACGATACGCTGCAGATTGCTGTTTATGTACATGTCATTAATCCGGTTTCACTGGGTAACGACACCGCCTTCTGTGCCGGGAACATCCTTGCGCTGGACGCCGGTGCAGGAAGCGGTATGACAACAGACTGGAACACCGGAGCAACAACATCTGCAATTGACGTGGATACCAGCGGCATTTATTCCGTTACTGTCACCGACGGCATAGGCTGCATGGCAAGAGATACGATACATATCACCGTACATCCGTTGCCTGTGGCAACGATTACCCCGTCGGGGCACATATCGCTTTGCAATGGCGACAGCATTACGTTAAATGCAGGGAATATGCCCGGAACAACCTGCATATGGGAAAAGGACGGTACTGTAGTGGACACGGGCACAAACTATACAACTTCTGACGGTGGCAATTACCTGATCCGGGTTGCCGACGGAAATGGCTGCAACGACAGCTCTGTCATTACTACTATTGAATTGCTCTCTACACCCATTGTAACGGTCACGCCGGCAGAAGCCGGTTTTTGTGCCGGTGGTCATGTACTCCTGCAGGCCATCACTCAGGATACTACCGGCGTGATATGGCAATGGAGAGACATTGCGGGGGATATACCGAAGGCCAATGTCTCCTTTTACCAGGTTGACATACCGGGCACATACCACGTAATCGCAATGATAAGCAGCGCCATTATTGCCTGTTCGGATACTTCGGAAATGGTAGTGATCACACAGTTCCCGCAATCCACGCCGCAGATCTGGTGGGATGGAGCAATGCTGCGTACCGACAGCAGCTATGCATCTTATCAATGGTACTACAACAGCCGGATATTACCTTTTGCCAATGAGTTTCATTATACACCGGTACAGCCAGGTGGCTTCAGCGTGGAGGCGACGGATACCAACGGATGCGTGAATATCTCTGCTTCCATTTATATTGATCCCGCACAACTGGATCAGTATACAATACCCGCAGAGGCGATACGCATATACCCCAATCCCACAGCTTCCGTGCTGATCGTGGAAAGTCCCGTGCCTGTGCAGATCACTATCGGTAGTATAGACGGAAAGGCTGTACTACAGACAACTCCGGGTCATGCAGGCAGAACGATCATAGATGTGACGGATCTGGCAGCCGGGTTGTACCATATCCGGATTACCGGCAGTGATGGGCTGCTGCTCCGGATGGAAAAACTGATCAAAATATAATTACCCTGTAATAATAGCTGATATGAAGCATGTTTACTATACCCTGTTTTTTTGTTGTCTGAGCCTGACTTCAATATTGCCGGGGCCGGGTGTGCAGGCGCAAAGCATTACCCAGGGTCTTGTCGGCCACTGGACGTTTGACGGCGGAACGCTGGCTGATTCCAGCGGCAACGGTTTCTCCGGCACTCTGATGGCTAACCGCACACCGCTCACTACTATCTGCGGCGTCAAGGGAGATGCAGTGCAGTTTCCCGGCGACCGGACCTGGGTGGAATTCAATAACGGCATTAATGCGTATTTCGATACATCCGACATCACGGTTGCTTATTGGTTCCGGCTCCCTCCCGGCTCGGGCAAAAGGAGCCTGGTCTCAAAGCGACGGAACAACAACCCTGCTGATTGTTGTTTTGTCGGTAATTCGTTTGATACAAGAGCCAGTGCGACAAGGGTCCGTGTCGTGTTTTCCGGATGGTTTCCGCCGGGCAGCAGTGCTACCAACAGCCTTAATTACGCATATTTAGACATTGACATGGAATTCGGCTGCTGGCATCATCTGGTGGTTGTCCGGCGTGGGCGGCACATGGCAGTGTATTTTGATGGGGAACTTCGGGATACTGCTGTGGTACGATCTGCTTCTCCGAGCGATTTAACCAATAGCAGATCGGTATTGGGAATCGGCAATGGTGAATGTTTTACCGGAAACTGTACCAGCGACGGAGAGCAGGCTTTCAACGGCGCGATTGACGAACTGCGTGTGTATGACCGCGCATTGTCTGCGACGGAAGCATATATGCTTTACAGGGATCCGCTGCCTTACATAACAGGGTTGCCCGCTGATACGACCATATGTACGGATGTACTACAACTCCTTGCGGTCAACAACTCCTGTGCCATCAGTGTTGCCTGGGAGCCTGCTGCGAATATAAATGTACCCAACGCTTTTTCAACTTCGGCCAGCTTTGCACTTCCGTCACAAACGGCCATTACTGCTGCTTTCACAGATCAATGGGGGTGTGTCCTGACAAGAGACACGGTGCATGTGAGCGCTTTTCCTACACCGGAAGTGCAGATACAGGCGGATACGCTCAACTGTACCACCGTGGCATTCCGGGCTTTATCGTCAGCGGGGACTTCAGGGCTGCAATACGACTGGCAGTTTGGTGACGGTAACACCGGCAGCGGGGATTCTGTTACCTATTCGTATGCCTCCGGCGGCCCGTTTACGGTAGTGCTGCGGGCGACCGGTGCAGGCGGCTGTACAGGTTATGATACACTGATAGTGGATGTGGACATAGATAAACCGTTGGATCTTGGCCCTGATACCACGATCTGTCTCAGCGATACCATGCTGCTGTATGCAGGTCAGGGGGCGGGTATGCGTTACCTGTGGAGCACCGGCACGAGCGACAGTATGCTGCGTGTGATCTCCGGCGGCACTTACTGGCTGGAGGTGGAACGTAACAACTGCAAGCGCAGTGATACGATCCGTGTAAGTGTCATCCCCCGGCCGGGTGTATTGCTCGGTAACGATACCATCATATGCGAAGCGGCGCCGTTGCGGATCGGGTCTGCATTCCCTACCGCAGATTACTTGTGGAGCACGGGTAGTGAAGAGCCTTATATACTTGTAAATACTACAGGCAGCTACTGGCTGAAGGTAAGCGTGGCATCATGCACTGTCTCCGACACGATCAACATTACGGCAATGCCACCACCCGGCATTGACCTCGGTAACGACCGTGATATCTGCGATAAGCAGACTATTGCGCTGGACGCTACATGGGCTGACAGCCGTTACCGGTGGAATACCGGTGATACAACGGCTGTGCTCACTGCTACATCTGCGGGTTTCTACCGGGTAGCGGTAACAGATGCATACTCTTGTGTGGCAACAGACTCCGTAATACTTCATTATTATCCCCATCCGGAGATCTCTATAGGTCCGGATACGGTTGTTTGTGAAGAGACACCGCTGCTCATCAGACCCTGGCATATCAACACCGATTCCCTGATGTGGTCGGATGGCAGTGCAGGCTGGACGCTTTCCGTAAAACATGGCGGGCAGTATATCGTATCCGCCATCAACAAATGCGGGATGAAAGCGGATACGATCAGCATCCGCCAGATATTCTGCGATATCATGGTGCCGGGCGCTTTTTCACCAAACGGCGACGGGCTCAATGACATACTCCGGGTATTGGGTAATACAGGAAGGCTGGAAGGATTCAGCTTTAGTGTATTCAACCGTTGGGGGGAGGAGGTGTTTCGTACAAATAATCCGTACCGCGGTTGGGACGGCTGGTACAAAGGTGCGCCCGCCCAGTCGGGCACTTATGTGTATATGCTGGAATACAGCATAGCCGGCAAGCCCGACATGCTCAAAGGAGACGTTCACCTGATCCGGTAATCCGCTTAGTTAATAACCATTAAAACCACATAATGAAACGTATTTATGGCATGCTGCTGATATTTGTATCTCTTTCCGGTACTGCACAGGACACCACATGGGTACAAACATTCACCTTCGATACCATGTACCGCGTACGTGCAAAATTCTTTTTTCCTACAGCCAATGAAAGCTACCGGAAGATACTGATGTACACCACACTGAAATGTTACCCGACTGTGTCGGGAGATGATAAATATCCCTGCGGGGAATGGGATAAAAAAGCCATCTCGGAAGTGATCACTGACAGCGGCCGGTACGAGATCGGCAGGGCGATTACTCCCTATGGTATCAACCTGGATATGGGAGACGGGAAAACCTGGATATACGATGTCACTGACTATTACGACCTGCTGCAGGATACGGTAGATCTGAGATCGGGCCTCAACCTGGAGCTGCAGGACGTCCGGTTTGCATTTATAAAGGGCACACCGCCGGCAAAAGTATTGCGTATCAACCAGCCCTGGCATAAAAGTGCGGCCGATTTTGACTTCGGTGACCTTGCTGAAGACAAAAAAATACAACCCCGGGATATTTCCCTGCACCCGGATACCCGTATGATCCGGGTGAAGCCATCCGTCACCGGACACCGGTTCGCCACCAGCAATGCCGGCGGCGCTTACCCGCATTGTTGCGAATTCTGGGAGAATACGCACTATCTGTATGTCAACGCCCAGCAGTATGTATCCTGGAATATTTTCCGTGATTGTGGTGACAACCCCTTGTACCCGCAGGGAGGTACATGGACAACACCTCGTGAAGGATGGTGCCCGGGAGATATGGTACATGTACCCGCCTTCGTGGTTGACCCGGCGCAGCATGCTTCAGGTGGACAGATCAATATAGATTATGGCATAAGCCCCGTTCCATCCAATAATCCCGGTATGAGCAAAGGCGGTTACTGGGTATCGCTGCAGGTAATTGAATATGCCGATCCTGCAAAAAATAATGATGCAGAAATGTATGATGTGCTGCAGCCTTCAGACCGGTTCTATTACTCCCGTATCAATCCTGTATGTAACAATCCCAAAATTGTTTTGCGAAACACCGGGAGAAACAATCTGACTTCGGCCGTGATTAAATACAGTGTGTCAGGAGGAGCAGAAGAAAGCTATACGTGGACAGGCGATCTCCGGTTCCTTGAATCGGACACCGTAACGCTGCCATTGAGCGGCCCCGGCTTCTGGGGCGGTGACGGAAAGCAAATATTTATTGCCCGTATTGAGGGTGTAAACAATACGGCAGATGAGTATGCTTTGAATGATACGATTCGTTCGGCTTATTCAATTCCGGATAATTATGATCTTGAGCAAATAGTGGTTGTACTGAAAACAAATAACAGGCCGGCAGATAATACCCTTACCGTAAAGGATTTTGACGGCAATACCGTTTTGAGACTGGATAATCTGAGTGCTAATAAGGTATATAATGATACCCTGAGCCTTCCCGCCGGCTGTTATTACCTGACGCTGGAAGATAAAGGACATGATGGCCTGTCATTCTGGGCTAACTCCGGTCAGGGTTCTGGTTATCTCCGGTTGCATGGTACTTCCGGTGCTGTGCCCCTGAAGACATTTAATCCTGATTTCGGTATGCGGGTATATTATCCTTTTACCATGCGCGTGCCTTTAACGACAGATAATATAACCTTCTCTGACCGCTTACAGGTATATCCGAATCCCGGCGATGGCGTATTCAGGATAAGAGTGGAAGGTTATACCGGAACGGTAAAAATTGAAATGGTGAATATGGCAGGTCAGCAGATAATGACGGATATTATTCAGTGCTATGGCCGTACGGAAGAAAAGCAATATGATCCCGGCTTGCCGAAGGGCATTTACCTTATCCGGGCGGATAATGGTAAAGAAATATTATTGAAGAAAGTAGTGGTGAGGTAAAAGGTGTTATTCCCGTATATCTGAACACTACTGCTATTCCTTTCCTGACGCTTCCAGTATATCGCTTAGTGCCAGTATCATATTGTAGGGAAGTTTCAATCCTGCTCCGTTGATCACATCATACCGCCCGAGCGGCGACCATGCCATAAAAAAACGCGGGTATCCCGGTACATTGATCTCGTAATGCATCCCGTTCCTTTTCAGAGACGGCACGATCACGACAAGTACGGTCTGGCCGTCAAAGGTAATGGGGCAGGAGAAGTTCGCTGGCATGCGGTAAAGGTATGTATTTGCCGGAGTAAGACGGCGATGTGGGGATATTTACTTAGCTTTATAGGCTATACGGATTGCCATGAAATGGTTGGGAGCGTACCTTCTTTTTTTGCTTTTCTATACCACACAATATACTGTTGCGCAATGTACATCTGCGGATCACCGCCTGCGTCATTACATGAAGACGGCAGCAACCACAGCAACACAGGCGGACGGGTATGATGTGCGCCATGTTTTCCTGGATATCTCCATGACCAATCTTTCGGCCAGTATCAGTGGCCAGGTGATGACCCGTGCCACTGTCGTGGCGCCAGAGTTGGATACGATTGTATTCGAGCTATCGGATGTGCTGCATATTGATTCTGTAAAGGTCAACGGCAATCCGATGCCGGTGTATTCAGATGCATGGTTCAGGAGCGTACTGCTCCCTGCGGCGCTACAGAAAGATGATACCTTTTCCCTCCAGGTCTTTTATCAGGGCGTACAGGAAAGCGGCGGTAATTTTATCGGGAAAGGAATCACCCACCTTGTAGATGACCGATGGAATGTACCGGTAACATACACTTTGAGCGAGCCGTATTTTGCCCGCGATTGGTGGCCTTGCAAGCAGTCTTTAACCGACAAGATCGATTCTGCGGATATCTGGATCACCGTGCCGCCCGGCCTGAAAGCCGGTAGTAATGGTTTGCTGCAGCAAGTGACACTACTCCCTGACGGTTATCAGCGTTACGAATGGAAAACCCGTTATCCTGTCGACTATTATCTGATCTCTGCCAGTGTGGCTCCCTACCAGGAATATGCACGATACATGCATTTCACCAATAGCAGTGACAGCATGCTGCTCCAGGAGTATATATATGATCATCCCGGGGTGCTGCCGCTGTACAAAAATGCCATTGATTCCATGCCGCTGCTGGTCAATTATTTCTCTGATTTGTTTGGCCGATACCCTTTTTATAAAGAGAAATACGGGCATTGCCTGGCGCCGATGGGCGGCGGTATGGAGCACCAGACGATGACCACGCTCCGGAGCTTCAACTTCAACCTCGTAGTGCACGAACTGGCCCATCAGTGGTTCGGGAATTATGTAACCTGCGGATCATGGCGCGATCTCTGGCTCAACGAAGGGTTCGCGACTTATAGCGAATACCTCGCTAATCATTATTTCAAAGGCGAAGAAGCGGCGATGTTGCACCTGGAGCAAATGCAAAACCGGGTGTATGAATATATGGATGGTGCGGTGTACGTTGCGGATACGTCGGATATATACCGGCTGTTTGATGGACGTCTTACTTACGCCAAGGCAGGCGCTGTCTTGCATACCCTCCGGTACATCATAGACAATGACAGCTTGTTCTTTCCTGCCATCCGGCATTATCTTGCAGCCTATGCGTTTGGCACGGCCACTACGGAAGACCTGAACAACATATTGTCGCGGTATGCGCAGAAAAACATGGACACCTTTTTCCGGCAGTGGGTTTACGGGGAAGGATATCCGCATTTTGAGCTGCGGTGGAACCAGGTGAATGACCGGGTTGTCGTGCAACTGGACCAGACGACAACGGCGCCCGTTTCTGTTCCTCTGTTTACGGTCCCGGTCGAAGTTCGTTTCAGCAGCGGTGACCGAGATACGGTGATACGGATGGATATGGATCAGCCACGGGTGATTTCGTCATTCCCCTGGCAGGCAGAAGTGCATAGTGTGGCGGTGGATCCGGACAGATGGCTATTGCACACTGAAACGGTGCTATACGATACGGACTTGCTTGATCTCAATACACTTCCTGCGCCGCATCCTGTTATTTATCCAAACCCGGCTACTACCGGCTGGCGTATTGTATTAATGCCTGCGGATACGGAACTGCGTCTGCTGGATATCTCCGGAAGGGAATTGTTGCGACAGCATGTTGCCGGCACGGCCACTGAATTGAAGGCCCAGCACCTGGCAAAAGGTGTGTATCTGCTGGAACTGAGATTCCCAACGGGGCAGAAGCAATATCATAAATTATGGAAACATTAAGCCACTTTCTCCGGGATACCCGGAGATTGAGTAATTTCGCGTAATGGAAAAGTCGCATGTACGACAGGCCGATGAGCTGACGCCGCAGGAGCGGGAATACGAAAACAGTATTCGTCCGCAGACGATTGAGGATTTCTCCGGCCAGCCACAATTGATCGAAAACCTCCGCATTTTCATAAAAGCGGCCAACCTCCGTGGCGAAGCGCTGGATCATGTATTGTTTCACGGTCCGCCGGGTTTGGGTAAGACCACCTTGTCGCGGATTGTAGCCAATGAACTGGGTGTAAATATCAAAGAAACAAGTGGGCCGGTGATTGAGAAAGCGGCCGACCTGGCCGGTTTGCTTACCAGCCTGGAGGAGCGTGATGTGCTTTTCATTGATGAAATACACCGGTTAAGTACCGTCGTGGAGGAGTATCTCTACGCCGCTATGGAAGATTTCCGGATAGATATTATGATCGACACCGGGCCCGCTGCCCGCAGCATACAGATCAATCTGAGCCCTTTTACATTGGTGGGCGCTACAACGCGTTCCGGTTTGCTTACTGCGCCGTTGCTTTCCCGTTTCGGTATTAAGTCGCGGCTGGAATATTACACGACGGATATACTGCAGCGGATCATTCTGCGTGCGGCCGACCTGCTGAAGGTGAAAGTGACTTCTGATGCCGCTATGGAGATTGCCCGCCGGAGCCGCGGTACGCCGCGTATTGCCAACGGCCTGCTGCGCCGCATGCGCGACTTTGCACAGGTGCTGGGCAACGGCGTGGTGGATATGGGGATTGCCGAACACGGGCTGAAAGCACTCAATGTAGATGAGAATGGTTTAGACGAAATGGACAACCGGATATTGACCACAATGATCGACAAATTCAAGGGTGGTCCGGTTGGCATTAATAATATCGCCACAGCCGTAGGTGAGGAAGCCGGTACGATCGAGGAGGTGTATGAGCCTTTCCTGATCCAGGAGGGATTCATCATGCGCACACCACGTGGGCGCGAAGCCACGGAGAAAGCGTATGCACATCTGGGGCGTACCTGGGGAAGGGGAAGTGATAATATGTTGTTCCGTTGATCACGCAGGGGCGGATTGACATCCGCCCTCAAAACAGCGGGCATGATCACAACCCCCACACCTCAATAATCTGCTCCGTGTGATTCTTAGTGTCTACCTTCTCAATGACATGGTCTATTTTCCCGGATTCATTGATCAGGAAGGTAGTGCGGTTAGTGCCGAGGAAGGTTTTCCCCATAAATTTTTTCTCACCCCATACCCCATATTTTTCCACGATTTCTTTGTCCGTATCCGCCAGCAGGGTAAAAGGCAGCTTATATTTCTCTTCAAATTTCTTGTGACTTTTATCGCTGTCGGTGCTGACCCCCAGTACCACAACTCCTTTTTTCTGAATGTCTGAAAAGTTATCCCTGAGGTTGCATGCCTGTGCCGTGCAGCCGGGCGTATCGTCTTTGGGGTAGAAATACAGCGCTACTTTCTTCCCTTTATAATCACTCAGAGACACGGGGTTACCGTTCTGATCATTTACCGTGAAATCGGGCGCATCTGCGCCGGGTTGCAGTTTCATACAATTTAGTTTTAAGCATTTACAATCTACATATTCACCTGTCAACGCACAAAAGGATAAGATAAAACAGCCATGTTCCCGTTTTCATCTGTTGCAATGACTTCCAGCGTATGTTTGCCTTTCGGGCAATGTTCATCAAACTTATAGAAAAAATCATTCCCCCTCTGTTGAAAAAGCAGCCATCGACCATTGAGTGTGGCACGGAAGCTTTGCACGCTGGTCATATTGTCGGTGGCCCGGAAGCGGATCTCCCTGACTGCCGACAGGTTGTTGTTATTGCCATTCAGTGAAATAATCCGCGGAGGAATGGTATCTGCTGCGAGCCGGTAAGTGCCAAAGCTGCGTACCGGTTTTTTATACCAGCCATTCTGATCTTTCTCTGCTGCCGTTCCTGTTTCTTTTTTTCCATCGTGATACAACAGCAC
Source organism: uncultured Chitinophagaceae bacterium (assembly GCA_964527735.1). Lineage (GTDB taxonomy): Bacteria > Bacteroidota > Bacteroidia > Chitinophagales > Chitinophagaceae > JBEBVQ01. The sequence continues at coordinate 72,417 of CAZGPG010000003.1, forward strand.
GATCTTATCCTGAAGACTGAAAGGTATGGGTCTGGAGGGTTTGATCTTCAAATCAAAGAAGCTGTGCACCGGTGTTGCCGCATCATGCACTCTGAAGCGGTCTGAATAGCTATTGGCGTCTGTTTTTTTATCCAGTTCAAAACAAATATCTGTGTAAAGGGCATCAGCATCCAGGGTCAGCGAAAGGTTGTTTGTCTCAAGTTGGTTCATCTTGCCAACGCGAAACAAAGTATTGCAGTTGCCGGTTGCAGCAAGCCGGTGTGTGCTGTCGGCACGGATAAAGAATCGTACATAGCTATGGTTGTTATACACGTCTGCAATCACGATCCGTATTTCCTGTATTTCTTTCGATAAGGGTTTAAGCTGCCCCTGCAATGCGTTCAGCGTATCGTAAATCCGGTGCAGCTGGTTGCCCGGCAGCCGGAAGAAGCATTGGATCCAGTTTCGTTTTTCATACCTTGTTTTATAGTCCGTATAAGCGTGCAGATAGCGGGTTTCGTGATATCCGATATCATCCAGCCGGATACGCGATTGCAATGCGCCGCCCTGATATAGCTCTGCAGTATAGAACCCCAGGGTATTGGTGCTGCCGTCCATGAAATCGTTTACTTCGATACCAATGCCGGTTTCAGAATCCGGATGTACTACAATGGTATCGCTGCTTGCGGGTACATAATGATCGCCGGTTTTTTTGAGTGGGACCAATCGGGGCGCCTGCCGGTAGATATTCGTGACAGGTGCTTCGTATATCGCGAGTCTCAGCGGAACCGGCGGGCGGTTGTCTGTAATGGTGAATCCAAAAAGCTGGGGATTCAGCGGATGTTCTGTTTCTGTGTTGCGTATCTCAAAATGGAGGTGTGGCCCGGCAGAGCCACCGGTGTTGCCGCTCCATGCGATCTGCTCACCTTTTTTAACGGGGAACTGACCGGGAGAAAGCGTGATGTCTGTTTCCCAGCTTTCCTGTTCGTATTGTTGTTGCCTCAGATATTTCTGCATGGCCGGAGAGAAATCATTCAGATGGGCATAAAGCGTGGTATACCCGTTGGGGTGGTCAATGTACAGCGCATGACCGAAGCCGCCTTTTGAAGTGCGCATCCGTGATATGTATCCATCTGCTGCTGCATAGACCGGCAGGTTTTCCCTTCCTTGCGTTTTGATATCAATACCGCTGTGGAAATGCCCGGGCCGGCATTCGCCAAAGTTGCCGGCCAGCATGACCGGTATATCCAACGGATTGCGGAAATAATCTTGCGGGTAGGCAGGTACGGATAGATCAGTCTGTGCGCTACAGTGAAGAATAAACAGGGAAAACAAACATGTAGCCAGATATTTCATAGGTTCACAAAGATAACTTAGTGTTCAATAACCAGAAATAAACCGATTCGGAACATATCAGGTAATAGTAAGACATCCCCATCAAAAAATAGCTGTAAATTTGCGTCTTCTTTATGGAACAAAATACGAAAGATATTTCATCTCAGGAGCCTGAAGCGCCAAAATCAGGAAAGGAACGTATGATACGCTGGCTAAAACGTATTGGTGTCGGCGGCTTTATTTTCTTTACGGTTAAGGGACTTATCTGGCTGGCTGTTTTTTACGGCGGATTCCGCTTTCTGGGCTGCAGCGAAGGTTAATGCAGCACAGCTTGCAATACGTGAAGCGACCGGATGCTACCCATATGCTGGGTATGGTTCTGCAGGAACGATACATACCATTCTATCAGAGGGAACCGCGTAGCTGCATTCATAGCTATTTTACCAAGATCTTCCAGGCGCTCTGTGCGTATCAGTTGACTGAGTGCCTCTGCAGCATGTTTTTCTACAAATGAGTGTAAGGCAGGTGGGTTTGCCGTAAAAGCCCCTTCGTGCAGGTTGAGAAACGGAGTGGTCTCTGAGTACGATCCACGTATTTCATACCCCAGCCGCTGGCTGCATTGTGCCAGGAAATACAAAGGAAAATTGGCGATTTCCGGTGTGCTCATGGCATCGAGCTGCACAAAATAACCCAGAGCCATATCAAAGAGTTCCGGTTGGGGGGCTTGTTCCGGTAGCAGGCGCAGCAGCAGCTCGGCCGAAAAGAGCGCAATACTGTTACGGACAATGTCTTCCTGGAGCCGGCGATAAACGTGTGCGAATTGCATATCCCGGATACGGTGGAGATTCCCCTGTGGCTTCTGATACACGACAATATCCAGCAAAGATGCAGGTTGAAGCAGGACGGCCTTATTGCTCTTCGATCGTGCACTTCGTACACCCTGTACCATGAATGATTGAACACCGTTGTCGTGGGTAAACAGGGTGCTGATCAGGCTGCTTTCCCCGTATTTTACCGAGCGTAGCACGATGGCTTTGGTTGTCGTCAACATAATCAGGGATGAACGTAGGGGCGAATAATCATTCGCCCAAACTAATGCAATTTTTGTGTTTTTAATTTTTTTGATGGTTTATATGGGTGGGCGAATGATTATTCGCCCCTACGAGCGCTCCGGATAAACTAATTGATCCAGGTCTGCGATGCCGGGAATATTTTCGCAGATAAATCCTTCACCGTATTTTGTGCCGATCTGTTTCCCCAGTAATGCTTCCCGGTATTCGATTTGCTTGAGAAAATCGGGTGTAGAGATGTACGTAACCGGTTCGTCTGCCCCGGAGCTGAAGAACTGGCTTTTATAGCAGCGAATAGCTTCCATTTTCTTGCTAAAACTGTCGCTGATATCGACGATCAGGGTAGGCGTGAGCCGGCGGTCCTGGATCATATGAAAGATGCGTTTGGGCCGCCAGGGCTCTTGCGGGTCGCCGTCTGCTTCTGTCTCTATTTTTCGCAAGCCGGCCAGGAAACAGGCATCGACGATCAACCGGCTTCCGCGTCCGTGGTCGGGGTGGCGGTCGGAAGGAGCGTTGGCAATCACGATCTCAGGTTTGTATTTCCGGATATAGCTGATCAGTTTCCGTTGATTCGTTTCATCGTTACGGAAAAATCCATCAGCCATTTGGGCATTTTCACGGACAGCAACACCCATGACTGCGGCCGCAGCATTTGCCTCTTCATAACGCTCTGCTACTGAGCCCCGGGTACCCAGTTCGCCCTCCGTCAGATCGATAATACCAATTGCCTGCCCTTTGGCGGCGTGCTTGATCAACGTGCCTGCGCATCCCAGTTCTATATCATCCGGATGGGCAGCAATCGCGAGTATGTGCAGTTTCATAGGCTGGTACAAAAATAAACAGAAATTAAGGGATAAATGGCCTGTCTATATTCGAAGAACACATGATGGCATAACTTTTTTAGTTGTCTTTGAGTCTAAAATTCGTACTTATGAGGTCTATATTGTATTTGATCGCGTTAATAATGATCATCGGCTGGTTGCTGGGGGCATTTGTCTGGACGGCCGGTAAGCTGATCCACATATTACTGGTATTGGCTGTTATCTCGTTGCTACTGGGGTTAATAGGCGGGAGAAGAGCGGATTAGCAATTATATCGGCAGCCTCCGTGTGGTCGTTTGTACGTGTAGGAAAATGTAGCAGAACCGGTAATTTTCATTAGGTTTGTGCCTTTACAATTCCGTTGGCACCAGATGTCTGAAAATTATATTGTATCCGCGCGGAAATACCGGCCGCAGACTTTCGACACGGTAGTGGGGCAGGAGCATATTACCACTACGCTAAAGAATGCTATCCGTAATCAGCACCTGGCTCATGCCTATCTGTTTTGCGGGCCGCGTGGCGTAGGTAAAACTACCTGCGCGCGCATTCTGGCACGTACGATCAATTGCGAAAGCCCCACCGCCGAAACCGAAGCCTGTGGCGTATGCCGCACCTGCCGCTCATTCCAGGACAATACATCGTTTAACATCTTTGAGCTGGACGCGGCCAGCAATAATTCTGTGGATGATATACGCAATCTGACAGACCAGGTCCGGTTTGCACCGCAGCAGGGGCGCTACAAGATATATATTATAGATGAGGTGCATATGCTGAGCGCCGCGGCTTTCAATGCGTTTCTCAAAACACTGGAAGAGCCACCGCCCTATGCCATCTTTATTCTTGCAACCACCGAAAAGCACCGGATACTCCCCACGATCCTGAGCCGCTGCCAGATCTTCGATTTCAAACGGATCACCACCGGGGATATTACTACACATCTCCAGGGTATTATACAAAAAGAAGGACAGCAGGCCGACGAGGCCGCCCTGCATGTGATTGCCCAGAAGAGCGAAGGTTGCATGCGTGATGCGCTCTCCATGCTCGACCGTATATCAGGTTTTACCAACGGCGTGCTGACGTATGGCAATACCATGGAGCACCTCAATCTCCTGGATGCAGACTTTTACTTCCGCCTCACAGATCATATGCTGGCGCAGGACGTAAGCGCTACCCTCCTGGCGCTCGACCAGGTGCTGGAAAAAGGGTTTGAAGGCGACGTGATATTGGGCGGACTGGCAGAACATGTACGCAACCTGCTTTTGTGCAAGGATAAGCGTATGGCTAAACTGCTCGACGTACCCAATGACCACAAGCCGGTTTATTTTGAAAAGGCAAACCAGGCGCCGCCCGCCTTTGTGCTTTCTGCACTGAACGTGATACACGAAGCGGAACTGGCGTATAAAAACGCCGCCAACAAGCGGCTGCATGTAGAACTTTGTCTGATCCGGCTGTGTTATTTATTACAGGCGATACAACCGGGCAGTACAGCACCGGACGAAAAAAAAAAGACCAGTGAATTAGCCGCTCCATCTGACCGGGTCGCTCCGCCGCCTGTAACTGCAACGGTACAGGCGCCGCCATCCGGACCACGTGTACAGGAAGGACCACCACAGCCTGCGCCCGTTGCGCAACCAGCGCCGGCACCCGCTGCGTCTCTTGTCCCACCGCCTGCGAAACCCACAGAAGTGCCGCCTGCATCGCCCGCGTCCGGAGGCGGGCGCCGGATCACAAAGAATCTTCTGGAAGATCTGGATGACCTCAGCGTTGCACCGGATACCCATACTGAGATAACGGAGCTTACTCCCGAACGTGCAGCGGATCTTTTTGCCCGATACCGGCAGGAAGCGCAGGCGCAGGATAAAAGCATTCTGTATGCCCAGCTCAACATGATGAGCCTTGAATTGCATCCGCCCGATGAGGTTCGTATCATATCACCAACGGAAATGACCAACGAGTATGCCTTGAATAACCGGAACGATATGATTGATTTTTTCAGCCGCCATACCGGTATGATGGTACGCGTCACCACTGAAGTGCGCCAGGACGCCACCGGCCAGTCAGAGCAAAAAATGGTTTTGAGCAAGCCGGAGCTGTATGAAGCGCTGGCGAATAAAAATCCATACCTCGCAGCACTTAAAGATGGCCTCAACCTGCAGATCGATTACTAAGGTAATTTTGAAATTTTGTAAATGAGCCAATGAAACATGGCAGGTACAATAAATAACATGGACATTTTCAAATTAGCATATTCTCAAATTTTCAAATAATTCTGCCTAACCGGGCCAGATGAATTGCTGCACCTGTTTCATACCACTACTATTACTGGCCCTGATAACGACACACAGGGGATACGCACAGGTATCGAAAGAACACAACCTCCCCGTTCAGGTGTTTGAAAAACAAACAGTAACCAACATTATTATATCCGGTAATAAGCGTACCCGGCCCGAGATCATACGGCGGGAAATGAGCGTGCAGGCGGGCCAGCAGGTGATCGCTGATTCTATGCAATTCCTGATCCACCAGAACCAGCTTAGGATATTTAACACCGCCTTGTTTAATGAAGTATTGATTGATACCATCAGGACCGGTATCTACACGATGATCTGGCATGTACAGGTAAAGGAGCGCTGGTATATCTGGCCGGAGTTTTCCTTTGCGCTGGCAGACCGGAATTTTAATGTATGGTGGACGGAACAAAACAGGGATTTGCGTCGGGCTAATATCGGTCTCACGGTGAAAGACCGGAATTTTCGCGGCAATATGGAAGAAGCGGGCTTTACTGCCCAGGTGGGGTATACCCAGCAGTTTTCCCTGAACTATGCCCGGCCTTATGTTGATAAAAAGCAGCGACATGGTTTCGGCTTTTCCGTACATAGCGGATACAATCATGAAATATTTTTCCGTACCGACAGTAATAAGCTGGAATTTGCCAAAACTCAGTCGACGCCTATCTTTCGGAGATTCGATGCCACCTTGTTTTACACATACAGACCGGGCTATGCCACGCGGCATGTCTTTCTGCTTGCATACCGCAGCCACCGGATACATGATACGGTACTTACACTAAATCCCGGTTATTATGAAAATGGCAGTAATGCACTGCGTATGGCTGAACTGCATTACCGGTTTGATGTCAATGGAGTAGACAACTGGAATTACCCGCTTACCGGCTACAAGCTGGTTTCCAGTTCTGTGATCCGTACCGGGATTACGGGGATGCGTTTTCAGGCGCTTACACATGTGGAAGCAGGCGTTTTCCGCAACCCGCTTCCCAAATGGTACGTTACATCGATCTTTCGCGGGCAGGCAAGCTCACCTGAAAACCAGCCGTATATACTGCGGAGTGGTATGGGTAATAACTCCGACTATGTACGCGGATATGAGTATTATGTGATCGATGGAGCACATTATGGTATCCTGCGCCTCAACCTGAAAAGAGAGCTGCTCAACAAAACTTTTCGCAACTTACCGATACCCTACCTGCCCAGCATACCGGTACGCATCTATCCTAAAATATTTGCAGATGCGGGTTATGCCCGTAACCGCTACCCGGGAAACAGTTTTCTGAACGACCGTATGTTATATGCCGCCGGCGCCGGTGTGGATATCATTACTGCCTACGATATGAAATTCCGGTTGGAATATACCTGGAACCATTTGGGGCAGGCCGCTTTTTACATCCATATGCGCAGTGAATAGATCCGGTTTAATCGTACTCAGTAACCGTCATTAAAAGACGGTCATTGAGCTTATCGAAATGAACATCTTGCAAATGCCATATGACAATTGGAATTGTACCCTTTAATTGATGAGTTATATAACAATATCTGGAAACAGTGTATTTTCCGGTCTTGGCAGTATTTTTGCTGGCAAGAACTTTGTTCTGACATTGGGAACTACTGTTTATCTGTGTCCGGCTGGAAGGCCGGTTCATTCATGCTTAATAAATCAATTATGATTAAGAAACTGACTTTATATTTTCTGGCATCCGTTTGTTTATTTGCTGCGGGATGTAAAAAGAAAGATGGCGGCGGCCTGAATCTTTTCACACTTGAAGATGAAAAAACCCTCGGACTGCAAACAAAGGCGCAGATAGAGAATGATCCCGCGCAATTCCCGGTCCTTCCCCGTTCGTCTTATCCTGAAGCTTATGCCTACCTTGATGCGATGCGCGATGACATCCTGAACAGCGGCAAGGTGACTTACAAAAATGAATTTGCCTGGGAGCTTTATATTGTTCACAAGGATGATGTGCTCAACGCTTTTTGTACGCCAGGTGGATATATTTATATCTATACCGGGCTGATCAAATACCTTGATGATAAATCGTCACTCGCTGGTGTGCTGGGGCACGAAATTGCCCATGCCGACCGGCGTCATTCCACCAAGCAGATGACCAAAGCCTATGGCATGCAAACCCTGCTGGATGTGGCTTTGGGAAACAATCAGGGATTGGTGACCCAGATCACTTCCGAATTGATCAATCTGAAGTTCAGCCGTACCGATGAATCGGATGCGGACAAATATTCTGTCACATACCTCTGCCCGACAAAATACAAGGCAAGCGGTGCTGCCAGCTTTTTCGAGAAGATAAACGCAGACGGTGGATCCGGGGTACCTGCATTTCTCAGTACGCATCCCAACCCCGATAACCGGGTCGGTAATATCAATGCAGAAGCCGCCAGCCAGGGATGCTCAACGACCATCAGCAGTACGGAAGAGGTGGACGGTTATCAGGCGTTTAAGGCGATGTTGCCCTGATATGAAAACATTGGATTGGCAACTGTTTAACTGTAAATTATGGCAACGTAATTATTACGAACATATCATCCGTAATAAACAGGTCTATAAAAACATAGCGGCATACATCATCACCAACCCGGCAAAATGGCATAAGGATAAGCTGCATTAACCGTAAGGGCAAACCTGCGTGTTTGCCCCAGAGCAAGCAAATACATATTGGGCGAACACACAGGTTCGCCTCCTACTGGAACAATTCTTCCCGGGTTTTCGGGCGCATTTCAGGATGCCAGCGGAAACGGCTCAGCCGTAATGATCCGATATCCGCCTGGTCGAGCGGTGTCATGGATTGTTTGAGGTTCTTCTCAAAGATGATACGGGAGATCTTCTGTTCCCGGAAGAGAATGCGCATCCGTTCGCTGGTAGCCTGGCTGACGCCCAGGTATGCACCATCTTCATCGGTAGAATAATAAATATTTTCTGCATCAGGCAATACCAGCATATCGTTGATCGCATTGTCTGCAAAATAGGCGGTGAGCGTGCGCCCCTGTATCTGGTCGAACATATCCGCTTTTTCCGGCCCTGATTGGGAAACGACTAATGCCTTATTGGGCACGTACATCTTTTTCAGCACACCGCTATCTGTATACAGCAAAATGGTATCCCCGGTTATCTGGCTGTTGCGCGACCATAATATCGGGTCGTATATCATCCGCATCACGGAGTCTTTCTGTGAATAGGCAATGCTGTCGCATTTGCCCTGTAAGGAATCAGAGAAGATGCGGACGTTGTGATAGCCGATGAAATAACGTGGAGCGGAAGAATCACTTTCCGCTGCGGAACGCTTCGACAGGCTGTCAGTGATATGTGTGCTGCTGTCGCTCACGACCGTTGTATCTGTTATGATCTGATCCGGTATGGATAGTGTGTCAAGCGGTAACGGCGCTGAATAAAAAGTATCGGCACGAATGAACAGGCTGTCGTTACCGTTCATTTTTTTCATTACCGGCTTTATGGCAGCCAGCAGGATCTGCGTGATCTCGTTGTATTTTGCAAACCCGCTGTACAAGGTAGTCTCCTGTACGCTGTCTATAGCTACCACATTCCCATAGGCAAATCCGAATCCGGTTGTCCGGTCGTAGTCCAGCGTATCTGCTTCGATATATTGCTCTTCATTCTGCATGGAAGAACGGCTTGGAAAATAACCCTTCTCAGCCTTGCTGTCCCATGTACCATTGCTGGTGCGTAATTCCGATTTGTCGTTGACCACTATGGAAGGGCCGTAAAAAATTACGATTTTAGTACTGGTATTGTAGCCGAGATCATCCGAGGTCACCGTATACTGCGGATCGTATACATGTACGTCCCCGGTAAACCGGGTATCTTTGGTATTGGCGTTATAGTGTCCAAAAATGCTGGTAACGGTTGTCGAGTCGTTCTTCAACGTTCCATTATTGTGGTAAGTGCCGATACGGGTTCCTGTGTTGTAGTTCAATGTTTCACACCATAAATGATCTTTGCCGTCAGTAAGACTTACATTGCCTTTCAGGAAAGCATGCCGGTTGTTGCCGGTATAACGGAGATAATCGCTTTGGGTTTCTGTGCCTTCAGGTTGTATAATTTGGACATTCCCGAACGCTTCTACGGTATTCAGCCCTCCGTTGAGGTAAGCGCTGTCGCAATACATCAGCGTTCCTTCATGCTCCAGTTCTACATCCCCGATCAGCTTATCCATTTCTCCGGTATCTGTGGTGATGTGGACTCCGTATCCCGATCTGATTATATTTACAGGCACGGTGGTCGTTACCGTGTCCTTTTGTTGGGCCTGTACGGCAGGGATGGAAGCAAATACAGACACGACGGTACAGACCAGCAGTCTGGTGGTACTACGGATACAGCTGTTCAAAAGTGTCAACCGGATGATGTTTTATGTTATTTCTTTTTCCTGCCAAAAATAGTGACATTGATGTAACGGCTGGGATGTGCTTCAATATCCGCCATCAGGCTTTGCAGTGTGACAAGCGTATTTGTAAAGTCCGTATAAAGCTGCTTGTCGTTGAATGCCATTCCTACCGAGCCTTCGCCATTATTTATTTTGGTGATCAGTCCATTCAGTTGTACCGAAGCCGATTGCAGCTCACGGATCGTTTCTTCTATGGGCGCTTGCTTCAGTTGGTCGGTGGTAGCAGCAGCATTATCCAGTATCCTGTCTATGCTTTCATTATTGCGGGCGATGTTGCCTGTAATATCGTCCATATTGCGTATGACGGATGCCAGGTGATCGCTTTCACGATTGAGCCGTTCGGAGAGCTCGGCAAAATGCTGCATGGTAATATTCAATGAAGCCATGCTGGCTGTCAGATTTTGGCGGGTTTGCTCATTCAGCATATTATCAACACCTACCAGGACGGAGTCGAGCACCCCTACTACATGGCGGACATCTGCAATCAGGGGCGAAATCTCATGTGAGATGTTATCGATAATGCCGGTTTCCACGTCTGTTATGATTGTTTCCCCATGCTGGATAGTCGTGTTGTCTTCACCCAGCTCAAGCCGTATTGCCTTGGTGCCCAGCAGGTCGAGCGATATCATGCGGGCAATTGTTCCTTTGGGCAGCTGAACTTTTCCGGGGATAGCCAGTATGACTTCCACTTTGTTGCTGTCAAGCCGTATGGTATGGACCTTACCTACATTTACACCCTTTATCTGTACGGGGGCCGAAGGCTGTAACCCCTGCACTCCTTCATAATAAGCGTAGTATTGGTTTTCGCCGGAGAAAATATTGGAACCTTTCAGGAACCAGAACCCAGCAAAAAAGATGAGAAAGGAAATGGCAACCAGCAGGCCTATTCGTGCTTCTTTTGAAAACTTCATGCTTCTTTTTATTTTATTTTAAATTGCCATCCGTCGTTCGTATGACGATGTTATGATTTAAAAGTCCGTACCAATGGAAAAATACCAAATTGGTTTCGGGCGCCCCTCGATGTTCCATGCAGCATCTACCCGCATAAAATAGCCAAAGAGCATTGTGCGTATACCGGCGCCATAACCCATTGCCACTCCGCCGGTTCCCGGCACCCGCAGGTCGATCGATACGTTAGGAGCCTGCTGGTCGGGACCGAACCGATAATTACCGCTGGCATTCTCTGCATTGGGTATTAAACCATTCCAGGCAGACCCGATATCTACAAAAGGCACTAATTGCATATGGCGCAATATGGCAGATTGTATAGGGCGTTTTGCGAAGGTAGTTACTATTGGCAAACGAAGCTCGCCGTTAAATACGGCATAAGTGCTGCCGTTACGTGCATTTTGCTGGTAGCCTCTCATGTTGGTAGCCAATGTCTGAAAGGCAAAATTGCCATCACCACCCGGTGGTGTGTGATTATTGAACTTGGGAGCGATCCAGTTATCCACGCCTCCCAGGTAATAAAGTATTTTATGATCCCCCGCAGAATGTGCAGCGGCAATCCGTGTTGCGAGCGTAAAGTGCTTGTATATTTTGTGGTAATAACGGAAGTCCGTACCGAAATTATAGAAGCCGCCATTGCCGTCGGTCAGCTGGTACATGTATTCGGCAAAGAATTTGTAGCGGTATCCTTCGCGGATATTGAGTGTCGGAGCGGCACTGTTGTCGAAGACGTACTCAGCACGGCTTAATGCCCAATATTGTCTGTCGCGTGGAAGGAAGGCCAGGCTTATCGTATCCTGTGCGCGGAAATCAAGCACATCCTGCCGGAAGCCCAGGTGAAGACGGATGCTCCGTATCCGGTCGAGCGGATAGGAAACAGAGCCTTGCAGCATGTTGGTTGTATTCCTGCCGACATATTCGCGTGTAAACAACGGTATCCCGCTGGTGGCATCTATGAACGTAACCGGTACCGAGTAGTTGTGCTGGCTCCGCAGCAATAACAGGCTCCAGTCTACCCGGCGGGTAAAATTTTCATATTGCAGGAAATAAGTAAGACCGGAAAAATTGACGGGCAGACGTACGCCGCCGGTAAACCGGTGATTCTCCATTACGTCGTTCAGGCTTACGGAAAGAAGACCTCCTAACGGCGGATTGGAAAAAGCGCCGGGAGTCTGACGTACCGATTGATAGCGCATGAACAGGATGCTGTTATCGAGCCGCACGGTGAAAAAATCCGGCTTCAGGCTCAGCCTGTAGGGCTGCGCCTTCATTTTTATATAAGTGCTGTCTGCTACCGGCGCTGCTGTATCTTCCGGAGATGGTGCAGGAAGCATGTCCGTCACATCATTTTCCTCCGCCTGTGCGTTTTCCTCCGTATCAGTGTCTGCCGGTTCTGGTTCATCCGAAAATTCCGACCGGAAAGTATTTCCCTGTTTCAGGATCTCTCCGGCTTCATTTTCTACCGGTCGTTCCAATTTCCGGATATTCGAAAAACCACGCTCTTGTCCGGGGGTATTGGTATTGGCGGTATTTTTCAACGAAAGCGTGGTTGGCTGCAGGGTTGTGGGGTCAACGTTCACACCCGGTAGTTCAAGTGCGCGAAAGTATATGCTGATCTTGTCCCCTTCCCGCACGACATCTGCTACCTGGTCGCTTGCCGGATTATACTGATGGCTGATAATATCACTGTAGTAATTGGTTACCGGTACTGCATAAGCGGAATCACGGTTTTGCTGGTCCCTGGCAAAAAGTACCACGTATTTATTCCGGATGCCATTGGCATCATGCAAAAATGCGAAATTGTCGCTGCCGTATTGTACTGGTTGTGTAACCGACCCTGCAGGCACATCAGAGCAGCGCAGCAGCACAGGGCTTTTTGTTTTGGTGCTGTAGAAATAAACCTGCATAGGCCCCACCGGCAACTCATTAACGCCTATGGGCACATTGAGCGAAGGTTCCGGCCGGTTGGAAAGGAACACAATACCTTGCCGGGACCCACCGCTTACAAACCAGGGCTGGGTATCATCCCAGGGATCATTGGTTATGTTTCTGAGCCGGGAGCCACGAATGGTAAATTCATACAGATCCGACTGACTCTTTTTGATGGCAGATAACAGCAGTGTATTATCATCCTCCATAAAACTGATCCCTGTGACACGATCAAAACGCCGGTCAGGAATAGTGTAGTTTTCAACTTTTGCTTTTAAAGAATTATAAATGCGGAGCCGGGTCTGTGTGCCTTGCCGGTATAGAATGGCCAGCTTATACCCGTTATTGGACCATGCAAGGAGCGGGTAGTCGGGGTCGGGGTATTTCTCGTTATGATCTTTACGTCCGCCGTTCATGATAACGGCACGCGTTTGCTCATCTTTGGTTTTCTGCAGATATACCTGAAATTCGCCTTCTTTCCAGGCTACGTATGCTACATCATTACCCCGTGGGGATACGCGTACTGTGCGTATGATGCTGTTATCTGCAGGCACATTGATCTCAAGTATGCGGTATGTGCTGTCGGGCAATTGATGCATGAGTGAATCCCGGCTGTAGATCTGTTTGTAGTAGCTGATACAGGAATCGTAAGCCTGCTTTACGTTTTGCCCCAACGTCATTTTAATACCCTGATTAAGGCTGCTCTTCAGCTCCATGGCATAGAGCAGGTTCTTCATGTTATAATCTCCATAGCGGTCGGATATATACTTCCAGAAAGCCTTACCGGCGATTTCCGGGTTCCGTTCCGCCAGTTCATAAAACCCTTTGTCGGAGTTCCCGCCCAGCATATTTTTCCATTCGCTTTCTGTCCTGCTATCCCATCCGTCTACCAGGAAGGCAATAAATCCTTCTGTTGTCCATGCCGGCAGGTTGAGCAATACTGCATTTTTCACCATTTCCCGGAAGTTCTCTCCAAAAAGCATCCGCTGCATGATGACACGGCTCATGCCCGAGCGCAACTGGCGGCGCAGATCGGTATGTACGCCGGTAAAGTAAACAACGAGGCGGTCGCCGGCGAGGTCTACCGTGCCTGCGGGGACATCCTGCAGTTGGGAATCATTCTTCCTGCCCACATTGGTCTGTCTGTATTCGTCGTAGCTGTTATACAGGATGATCTTGAAGCGTTTCGGGAACTGACCGCCGAGCTTTTGCTCCACCACTGCAATATCGTGTTCGGCCTGTTCGGCCATAAAACGGGCAAGCTGTCGCCCTGCGGCATCATAATGATATACCCGGAAATGTTCGGTATCGTAGAAACGCCAGTCGAATTTGCGGTACTGCACCCGGTTCTGGCCAAAGGTTTCAAGGTATGTTTGCGCACCCGCTTCGGAAAGCACCAGTAGTAATCCTGTACAAATGAACAGGATACAGGTTCCAATATGACGCAAAGCAGGGTTATTCATAAAGCCGGGCTGTAAATTTAAGTACAAAAGGACATGCGTTTTACATTATGCTATTTTTCAACAAAAAAATAACGCCAGACAATCCGCCTGGCCACCGGCATGTTCTTTTTACCGGGTTTCCACTTTCAATCAATAAGTTTGCATTCTAAATTACTGAAAAAATCTGCTATCTGTATGCTGCAAGTCCATAGTTTCACTTTTAACCCGTTCCAGGAAAACACATACGTGCTTGTAAATGCCGGAAAGCAATGCTGGATTGTTGACCCTGGCATGTATAATGCCGCTGAAACAGAGGTTATTACCGGATTTATCACTAACCATGCATTGACACCGCAGGCAATCATCAATACACATACGCATATAGATCACATATTGGGTGTACAGGCATTGAAGGAACGTTATTCCATTCCATTCCTGATACATGAAAAAGACATGCTGGTATTGAACGGGGCGGCGGCATCTGCTATGATGTTCGGCCTGCCGCTGCCTGTCGTACCACAACCGGACGGTTATATTCCCCACAACAAGCCGTTGCAATTGGGGCAGGATCCGGTTGATATATTCCTGACGCCGGGACATTCGCCGGGCAGCATTAGTTTTTACTACCAGCCCGGACAATGGGTGATCAGCGGCGATGTGCTTTTCTCAGGCAGTATCGGGCGGACAGATCTGCCGGGTGGCGATTATGAAACATTGATAAACAGTATCCGCACATCGTTATTGCCGCTGCCGGACGATACACAGGTTTTTTCGGGTCATGGTCCGGCGACGTCGATCGGGGCGGAAAAAAACACAATCCGTTTTTATCGTAGGGGCAATCCTATGTGATTGCCCAATGCGCCACAGTAATCACGCAGAATTGCCCAATAGGTTAGGGCAATCACGCAGGATTGCCCCTACACCCATTCATCATTCATAAATCATCCCTATTAAATACAATACCTTTGCAGTTCGCCTTGCGCACAAAACAGCATCATGAAAAAAACACCCGCTTCAGGGTCAGGTAAAAAATATCCTGAGAAAAGATCCGGTAAACCTGTTTCCGGCCCTTCACATACCGGTAAACCGAAACGCCGGTTTGACGGGGAGGAACGTTTCAGAAAAACCTATGGCGGCACTGCTCCGGCTACCGGACGCCGGGGCAAAGACACAGACGGCGAGGATACATCCGGGCCTGCACGGCGTAATCATGGCGGAGATAAGTTTGCCGACAGGAAAGTTTCGGGTAAGGATACCCGCGTTGCCAAAAGCCGGCCACAAAGCACTGGCCGCGATTCATTTGAGCCCGGCAGAAAAAAAACAAGCCCATCTTTTTCGGGCAGGCAACCTGACAGAACAGATAGAACAGATGGAACACCCGATCGTAAACGTTTTAACAGCGACCGCTTTCAGCGAAAATTTGAGCGTCCGGAACGCCCCTCCCGTGCACGTGATGAGGAGGGTGCTGAGCCTTCCGTTGCTCCTGTAGAAACAGCTCCCATGCCCCTCAATAAATATATTGCACACAGCGGCGAATCGAGCAGAAGGGATGCGGCAGCGTTGGTAAAGCAGGGAAAGGCGCGTGTAAACGGTGAGCTGATACTTGATCCGGGTCATAAGGTGATGCCGGGAGATAAAGTTACGCTTGCCGGGAAGAAACTCAAGCCCAGAAAACATCTTGTGTATGTTTTGCTAAACAAGCCCAAAGGTTTTCTCACGACTACGGATGATCCTAAAGGGCGTAAGACGGTGATGTCGCTGGTGGCGCATCCCGGCGATGAGCGCTTGTTTCCCGTAGGCAGGCTCGACCGCAATACTACCGGGCTGCTGCTGCTGACCAATGACGGTGACCTGGCGCAGAAGCTTTCCCATCCCAGCTACCAGGTGAAAAAGGTGTACCAGGTGTCATTGGATAAGCCATTGACCAAAGCTGATTTTGACAAGGTGCTGGCCGGCGTGAAGCTGGAAGACGGTGTCGCTCCGGTGGATTCACTCGCTTACCTGGAAGAAAAGAATGACCTGGGTATCGAGATACACAGCGGACGTAACCGCATCGTGCGCCGTATCTTTGAATCTCTGGGCTATGAGGTGGTTAAGCTCGACCGCGTGATGTATGCCGGTCTGACGAAGAAAAACATCCCCAGGGGCAAGTGGCGTTTTCTGAATGAGCGGGAAGTAGTGCTGCTGCGCCATTTTAAAAACTAACGATTGTTTTAATGTGACAAATGTGTTGAATGTGGGAAATGTGATGACACATTCGTCAAATTCAACACATTTGTCACATTGAATAGATAGTTTATGACTGGTAAATTCATCACGGCACAGCGCATCCATGACGGGTTAGCATGGCTTCATCAGGATACAACCATAGAGGTTGCGGACGATGGAACTATTATAGCCTTACACCAGGATCCTGCGCATAAGAGGCAGGCTGCATTTTATGAAGGAGTGATACTACCCGCTTTTGTAAATGTGCATTGTCACCTGGAATTGTCGCACCTGCACGGCAGGATAGCCAGGCACACCGGGCTGATCCCTTTTTTGCAACAGGTAACAGGCCTGCGTAGCGATTATACGGATGTGCAAAAAAAAGAGGCAAGACACAACGCGTTAAACGCAATGCACAACCGTGGCGTTATTGCCGTCGGCGATATTGCCAATACCACTGATACACTCGATCTCCGTATGCTTGACCTGATGCATATCCACACCTTCGTGGAATGTATGGGGTTTACCGAAACATATGCCCGGCAACGGTTTGCATATGCGGAACAAATACTCGGGCAATTCGCAGCACAACGAAAAGTAGAGAAATCCCTACGTCAGTCGCTGGTGCCTCACGCTCCTTATTCGGTATCAGTCCCCTTATTCCGGATGATCGCAGACGCGGCCGGACAGGGCCTCCTCATGAGCATACACAACCAGGAGTCGGAAGCAGAAAACAGTTTTTATAGAGATAAAAGCGGGGCTGTTATTGATCTGCTTGAAGGGCTTGGGATAGACCATGATTTTTTTAAGCCTTCAGGCACATCTTCGATACGGGCTTATTTATCTCATTTTAACGTGGCATCTCCATTTATCCTGGTACATAACACATGCACCACAGCAGATGATGCGGCGTTTGCGCAATCCTGGCTTGATAACTGTTACTGGTGCCTTTGCCCCAATGCCAATCTGTATATAGAAAATGCGCTGCCCGATGTGCCGATGCTTGCGCAGGGAGGGGGTACAAACATCTGTATTGGCACGGATAGTCTTGCCTCCAATGACCGGTTATGCATCTTATCGGAACTGGTGACGCTGAAGAATCATTTCCCGGAACTGACCTGGGAAACACTGTACAGGTGGGGAACCTCGAACGGAGCAACGGCGCTTCAGATGCCGGATCTGGGAAGAATAAAACCCGGGGCGCGCCCCGGTATCATACAGGTAACAGACGATCACGAAATTTATTGGGTCGTGGGTTGATGTGGTTAGGGCGAATGCAATTCGTCCCTGCATTCATCGTTCATAATTCAATCCCATTCATATTCTTCTTCCACCCTTTTTTTGATCCTTGATATCAGCGTGAATGTGGCGGGGCAGTATTCAAGGTTGTTGATAAACGTATCGTTATATTGATCAAAAGGTTTTTTGTGGTGGTGGGGAAATTCGCTGCAATCTTTTGGGCGCCATTCGTACACCGTACACATATTCGTGTTGAGATCGAGGAATTGACAGGGGGTTGTTTTATTCATCCAGTCGCCCGTTTCTTCTTCTTTGTATAGCCAGCGTTTGCGGAATTCCTGAGGCGTAATGCCGAGATATGCTGCTGTGCGTTTTACATCTGAACGGGTCCATGTGGGCGTCATGGTCTTACAACAGTTGGCACAACTGAGGCAATCCATATCCCGCCAAACAGTACTGTTTACTTCGTTTACCAATGGCCGGAAGTCCTCTGGTACCTTTTCATCCAGCCTTTTTAAAAATGTTGTAAGTCCTTTTTTGTTCCGTGCTACTTTCCGTTTGAATTGCTGCAGATCCATATAGTGTAAAGGTACAGCATTGTGTCGGAACGAAAAGAAGAGCGAAAGAAGAATGAAGTGCGTAACGTGGTAACACCCGTAGGAAGGAGCGATTCTTGCTTTATCTCTGTAGTCTTAGTAATTTCGGGGACTCAAAGTGGCATAAAACTAATTAATATCCAACGACTTTTGTTACAATCCCGTCTTTATTTAATATCCCCATTCAGATTATTTATGAAACAAACTTTTTTACTTTCTACAATAGCAGCGGTCATAGCTTTATTGTCATTGACCGGTAGTTCTTCAGGCCCGGCGGCCAGCGGATCGGGAGATAATACAGGCAGGAGAGGCCCGGCGCTGACCTGCGCCGCGAGCGGTTGTCACGGTGCTGCAACTTCCGACATACAACTGACTGCCACCTTTATTGATAAGACGACAGGTCAGCCGGTTGCGGGAGGATATACCCCCGGCAATGCTTACGAGATACTGATAGATGCTGTTAACAATGTAAATGCCAATAACCGTTTTGGCTTCCAGGCCGTACTGGTCACGGAAAGCAATACCCAGGCAGGAAATATCAGTGCATCCGCTTTGCCGGCGGATTACCGTCTTTCAAACAGTGGTGGTATTGGTATTGTTGAGCACAGAAGAACCCTTACAGCGGCCGCGCCGGGGAATGAATACCATGTGGCTTTTGACTGGACGGCGCCCCAGGCGGGCACCGGTCCGGTAACACTATGGGCCATATTCAACGCGGTGAATGGCAACGGTAACGATGACGCTGGTGACAGATGCAATACGCCTTTCTCAACAACGATACAGGAAGATGCGGAGACTGCTATTGCCGGTGACGCCTGGCAGGATATGTCTGTAGGGCTTTATCCCAACCCGGTAACAGATTTCCTGAACATAGAAATGCAATCCGCTACCCCCGGTGATTACTCAGCAGTAGTATACGATCTGTCGGGCGCAAGGATCTATCGTACGGAGTGGTCGTCTCGCACGCACCCGGATGGCCCCGGGATCCGGACGAAAGACTGGGCGCCGGGAATGTACATCCTTTATGTGACGAAAGACGAGAGGGCTGCACAGCAATGGATACCCTTCATACGGCAATAAATACGGCGCATGTTCCTGATATGATGTACTTTAGCGTATGATGGCAGATATAAGCTGTCCCGGATTTTATGCATGATGATACACAATTCCTCCGCAGGTACGAAAAGCTGAATGAGCAGCAGCGGGCTGCCGTAAACATTATATACGGGCCGGTGATGGTCATTGCCGGTCCGGGGACGGGAAAGACAGAGGTCCTTTCCATGCGTATAGCCAACCTGCTGCGCAGCGATGCCCAGGTGAAGCCTTATGAGATATTATGTCTCACCTTTACCGATGAGGCCACCGTGGCCATGCGCCGGCGGCTGCTGGAAATCATCGGTGAAGACGCGCACCGGGTACATATCTTTACCTTTCACGCTTTCTGTAACCAGATCATCCAGCGCAACCCGGAGCATTTTGGCTTGCGCGATCTTACGCCGATATCCGATCTGGAACGGATGGAACTGCTATATGCCCTTATCGAAGACCTGCCGGAAGGGCATGTATTGAGACGGCTGAAGGGGAATATTTATTACGATGCCCGGTATCTCATCTCCCTCTTCGACCTCATGAAGTCGGAAGACTGGAGCGCTGACCTGGTAAGTGATGCCATTAATGCCTATCTGGCCGACCTGCCCAACAGGGAGCAGTATATCTATAAAAAAGGCAACGCCAAAAAGAACATTCAGGCGGGGGATGTGAAAGCTGAAGAGATACGCAAGGAAACAGAAAAAATGGAGCGTACCCGGGCAGCCGCTTTGCTATTCCCCGAATACCAGCGTCGTATGGAGCAGGCCGCACGGTATGATTTCAATGATATGATCCTCTGGGTGATCCGGGCATTTAAGGAAAACCCCGGATTCCTGCAGAACAATCAGGAACGCTTCCAGTTTATGCTGGTGGATGAGTTTCAGGATACCAGCGGCGCTCAGAACGAGCTGCTGACTTTGCTGGCAGATTACTGGAGCGACCCGAACCTGTTTATCGTAGGCGACGATGACCAGTCCGTTTTTGAATTTCAGGGTGCGCGTCTGCAGAATGTTATTGAATTTTATGAGCGGTACCGGGAAACTATTAAAGTGGTGGTGCTGAAAGAAAATTACCGCTCTGCACAGGCAATTCTTGACAAAGCAACAGCCTCTATCGGAAACAACAAACAACGGCTGGTATACCAGTTGGAGCAGCTTAATCTGGATAAGCATATCCATGCAGCTAATGATCGGTTCCTTACAGAAGACGTGGCGCCGCCGGTTGTGCGCGTGTGCTATAATCAACTGCATGAAGAAGCGTACGTGGTATCGGAGATCGAAGCGCTGCAGCGAAGCGGGGTTGCCCTGAACAATGTGGCGGTGTTGTATGCACAGCATAAGCAGGCGGCGAATATTATTTCCCTGTTGGAGAAAAAGCGGATCCCGTATTGGGTGAAACGTCCGGTGAATGTGCTGGACCTGCCGCTTACCGGGCAGCTGCTGCATATTCTGAAATATCTGGACCGGGAGTCTACACATTCATTCAGCGGCGAAGAGCTTCTGTTCCGTATGATGCACGCTCCGTTTTTTGGTATCACTCCGCTTGATATCGCTACACTGAGCGTGTACCTGCAAAATAAAGAGCGGAAGCATGTATACTGGCGTTACCTGCTCCAGGACGAGCTGCTGCTCGAAACAATGGGGCTCGAAAGCGCTGCACCTTTGCGGAAGCTGGGCAGGAACCTGGAACAATGGATCCGCAGTGTGTCTTCGCTTACCATACCGATGCTGCTCGAAAAGATCTTGTACGACGGCGGCATCGTTGCATCCATCATGCAGGGAGATAACCAGATATGGGAGATGCAGGTACTGAATACTTTTTTTGATTTTATAAAGGAGGAATGCAGTAAAAGACCACGTATGACGGTGCCGGAACTGCTTGCCATGACTGAGCAGATGGAACGGGAAGGCATCCCGCTCTCCATACAGAAAGTGGTGAAGCAGGAAAACGGTGTTCGTTTTTACACAGCATTCAGCGCAAAGGGCCATGAGTTTGAGCATGTGTTCGTGATAGGACTTACTAAAAATTTCTGGGAAGGCAAGGCCGGCGGGAACCGCGGATTCTCCCTGCCCGACACACTCACCCGGACATTGCCATCGGATGAGGAAGGCAGGAATACGGAGGAAGTTGCCAGGCGTTTATTTTATGTGGCGCTTACAAGAGCCAAAAAATATCTGTACCTATCGTATGCCCAAAAAGATAACAAAGGTAAAGACCTGGAGCCGTCGCGGTTTGTAGATGAAGTAAGCCTGCCGGAAGAGCGGTCCGGCCTGGCGCTACCCGACAGCGCTGTTACGGAGCACCTGGCAGCGTCTATGCAGCCAGATCCCCCGGTACAGGTTATACTTGCCAGAAAAGAACTGATCGATAAGCGGCTCGAACAGTTTGAGCTGAGCGTTTCGGCGATGAACAAATACCTGGACTGCCCGTTGTCTTTTTATTATGAATACATCCTCCGGGTGCCTGCGGCAAAATCGGATGCGATGGCATTCGGTACGGCCATACATTATGGGCTTGAGCAACTGTTCAAAAAAATGTATGTGCACGAGAAGAAAATGTTTCCCCGGAAAGATGAGCTGGTCAAATGGTTCCAGTACGCGCTGCGGCGCGATGAAAGCGCATTTACCGAACAGCAGTTCATACGCCGGAAGGAGCTGGGCACACAGATATTAAGTGATTACTACGACCGTTATGTCGGCCTGTTCAATAAATCGGTGATCGCGGAATACAATATCTCTCATGTGGTTGTCGACGGCGTGCCTTTGAAAGGGAAGCTGGATAAGATCGAATTCACGGGTGCGGATTGTACGGTAGTGGATTACAAGACCGGCAACCCGGAGTACTCGGCCCGTTACCAGTTATACGGCCCGGTGCCTGCGCACCCGGATGGCGGCGATTACTGGCGCCAGATGGTTTTCTACAAGATACTGCTTGAAAATTATCCGCCGGCCAGCGGCTGGAAGATGACGTCCGGTGTGTTTGACTTTATTGAAAAGAATAAGAAGGATGAGTTCGTCCGTTATGTGGTGCCTATTGATGAAGAAAGTGTGCGCCTGGTGAAGGGGCAGATCAAAGACGTGTACACGAAGATCATGAACCGGGATTTTGGGACCGGCTGCGGCAAGGAAGAATGCAACTGGTGCCGTTTTGCGCAGCAATATGAGCTGGTGCCGGTGCCGAAAGAAGATGTGACGGAAGATGTGTGACTTCGGTGCAGACGGTGGATTGCACGTCCTCAGCTATCCCGGGTGTTAGCGTAGTGTGCCCGGGAGAACAAGGCACTTGAATAAATATTGCCAGCTTCGACCGGTTCAGCCACCGGTACTCCACGGTGGCTGAACCAGTAGGCGTCAAACCATTCTATATCCGGAGTTGACAGGTCTATCCAGGCGTCGTACCGCTATATACCTCCGCCAGCTTATCTATTTCCGCTGCCATAAACCGGTCTTTTTCAGTAACGGTATTTCCTGCACTATGCGTGGACAGCCAGCACTCCACTGTGTTCCAAACATTCTTCCATGTCGGATGGTGATCCAGGCGTTCGGCCAGCAACGCTACCCGGGTCATGAAGGCAAAGGCTTCCGAAAAATCGCCGAACTCGAATTTCTTGTATAGTTGGTTGTCTGTTTCCTGCCACATAGGAGTATGTTGAAAGTGTTAGTCTGCTAAAGAGTTGTGTGAGGTCATTCTGCCAGTCCCAGTGTCAAGGCTTTTTTGACCAGTGCGGCGGTGTTCCTCACTTCCAGTTTTACCATAATCCGCACCCGGTAATTTTCCACTGTACTCACGCTAAGGAAGAGCTTTTCGGCAATCTCCGGGCAGGTATCCCCGTTGACGATATATTGCAGTATCTCCTTTTCACGATTGGTCAGTGTCGATTTGGACGATACCGCTTTCTGTTCGCGTTCTTCGAGTTGCTGCATTTTGTCGTGTAATTGCGGCTCAAGATAGGAACCTCCGCCGTAGACTGTTTCTATGGCTTTAATGAGCACCTCTTTCTCTGAAGTCTTCAGGAGATAACCGTGTACTCCTCTGCGAAGCATATTGTTTACATACAGTGCACTGTCAAAATTCGTCAGGATAATGATGCGTACACCGGGATGTTTTTTCAGGATAAGCGGGGTCAGTTCATCGCCGGTAATATCGGGGAGCTGGATGTCGAGCAATAAAACATCCGGCGCACCGTCCTCCCTGAGTCCTTCCAGTAAGCTGGTGCCGTTATTATATGTACCTGTAAGGACAATATGCGGATAGCGGGATAATATATTTTCAAGCCCACCAATGATCATTGGGTGATCGTCGGCAATAGCGATGTGGATAGTGGTCATAGGGCAGTTTTCTTTTTTAGTTTCTGAAGATCAAATTCTATGAAAACAGTGGTGTTTCGTTCTTTTGCCGACATAACGGAGATGGTTCCCTGAAGGCTGTGTACACGATGCCGGAGGTTCTGCAATCCGAATCCTCCTGTATGTTCTTCGGGATCGAAGCCCGTTCCGTTGTCTTCAACGGTAATGCTCAGGGTGTTTTCATGTTCCATGATCTGTACCACCGCCTGGTCGGCGTTTGCATGTTTGATGATATTCTGTATCAGCTCCTGGCACATCCGGTAGACGGCGAGTTCTACGGATTTGTCGAGCTGTTCCAGGTTGCCATGGCATTCGAGGTCTATTTGTAGTTGTTTGCCGGTATTTATACTGTCGCAATAGAGCATGAGCGCTTTTTCCAGATTATTGCGGATCAGTGCGTCGGGCATGAGGTTGTGGGAGGTTTTCCGGACTTCCGTGGCGGTATCCTGCACCATTTTCATCACCTCGTTGAGCTTCCCGTTTTGTAAGGAGCCGTTATAGTCATCTCTGGCTACACTGAGGTTCATTTTTATGGAAGCCAGCATGCCTCCGATGCCGTCATGGAGTTCGCGGGCTATGCGTCCTCTTTCTTTTTCTTCCGCTTCCATTACCGCTTTCAGCTTTTCTATTTCCTGTTCCTGCCGGAGGTTTCGTAAGCGTTCTGATTGTAGTTTTTGTCTGCGCCTGTAATTGGCGAAGAAGCTGAGCAGCAGCAGGAGTAGCAGAACGGTCATTCCGGCGATACTGATGATCCAGATGTTCTTTTTTTTCAGTTCCGCTTCCTGCCGGATGATTTCCTGATCTTTGATGGCGCTCCGGTATTTTACCTCCATTAGGTTGACATTTTTCAGGACGTCTGCTCTTGCCACACTATCCTTTAGCGCCATATATGCCAGGTGGTGTTCGTAGGCGCGCTGATACCGGCCGGTAGCGGCATACACTTCAGACAGTGTTTTATGCGAACGGATCATATCCCGGTTGATATCGAGGTGCCGGGCAGTCTGGAGGGCTCCCTGCAGCATGTTTTCAGCTTTGTCATAATCTTGCAGGGCTGCGTACACCCTTCCGAGGGTGACGTTTATGGTGTTCACTTCAAAGGGGCTTCGTGCGCTGGTTTCTGCGCGGGCTTCAAGCAGGAATGGCAGGGCTTTTTCCGGTTGCTGCTGCAGCAGCCAGCTGTTCCCAAGGTTGCTCAATGCGCTTTGCCGGATATGTGGCAGGTTGTACGTCCGCCCCAGCGTGAGCGCCTGGTGAAAGTAAGTTTCTGCTTTTCCCCATTGCCCCTGTACCAGGAATATGTTCCCTTTATTGAGCAGAATGGCGCCCAGCAGATCCTGATTGTCTTCCCGTCGGGCCATCCGTTCCGCTTTTCTAAGATAGTACAAGAACTGCTCTGAAAGCCCCAGTTGGAGCATCATTGCTGCTGAATTGTTATAGATGCTGCCGATGTAGTTATTGTCGGAGAGCTGACCTGCGATCATGGCGCCCTGATAGTAATACATGGCCGCCTGTCCGAAATTCCCCCAGGTTTGATAGACCGTTCCGATGCCGTTGAATATCTCCGGTAGCAGCTGTCCCCCTTGTGCTGCATCTTTACTATAGATCGCCGCTTCCTGAAAGCTGCGCAGGCTTTTTTCGTACTTACCGGCAAATGCATAGGCTTTACCCATGTGCAGCAAAGACTTGGCAATCCCCAGGGGGTACGCCTTTTCCCTGCTTTTCAGTAATGAATGCTGCAACAGGTTGATAGCGCTGTCGGGGTGCGACCGTTGCAGCGCCTCGGCTGTATCTATCAGCCGGATGATTTCACTGGTATCGAGCGAAAACGGATGGGTGGCTGGCACAGGCTGCTCGCCTGGAAATGTAAGGGTTTGTTGGGCACGGGCTATGGATGTCGGCAGGATCAGCATAAGCACAATAAACAGGCAACTGCTGGCAATTTTAGGGCGACAGCAGAGGATAGAAATATTTTTACTTAGATAATTCGCTGCTTTTTCCAGCCTAACTATATGTATTGCAATCAATCTTGAGTTATGATAAAATAAATAAAGGAAATCAACCATTGATCAGCATAACGCAAACGAATACCTTTGAAAAGGAGCAGGTTTTTCCTGTTCTCCGGCTTATGTAAAGATACGTATATCTCAGGGATATGCCTGACGCTGTTACTGTTCTAAATATGTATGAAATGAAGGGAACGCTACATTTTATTTTTTTTATACTTGCATTAGTTTGTTTTTCTATAAGTGGATCACACGCCCAAGTGCCCGATGCCACGTGGCAATGGACGTGGATGCATGGTAACAACACGAGGGCTAATTTCAGCGTGTACGGGACACCGGGGGTACCGGATCCCGCCAATATGCCGGGCGGCCGTGGGGCCAGCTTCCGTTGGACCGACACACTGGGGAATTTCTGGTTGTTTGGCGGAGCCGGTCATGCCGCTACCACTACAGGCCAGTTGAATGACTTATGGAAATACGATATCGCTACCCATGAATGGACCTGGATGAAAGGGGACTCCGTCCGTAATCCTCCCGGAAGGCGTGGCGTGGCAGGTGTGCCCCACCCGGATAATGTTCCCGGCGGGAGGTATGGTTCTGCTTACTGGCGTGACACAGCGGGCAACTTATGGCTTTTCGGTGGTTATGGATATTGTGGCATATACCTCGGTGCTCTTCAGGATCTCTGGAAATACGACATCGCCACTAATGAATGGACCTGGATTAAAGGCGACACGCTACCTGACAGGTTCGGTCAGCACGGTACAAAGGGCGTGCCCGATGCATTGAACAGGCCGTCGGGGCGCTATGGAACTGCAAGCTGGACGGATCAGGACGGTAACTTTTGGATGTTCGGAGGTACCGGTCGTTTTCGCAGGCCACCGAATACCAATGCGCAGGGTGAATTGAACGATCTCTGGCGTTACAGCCCGGCCACCAATGAATGGACCTGGATGCATGGCGACTCGGTGGCTTGCGCAGCTCCTGTAGTGGGTACACAGGGTACGCCTGCGGCAGCAAACATGCCCCCGGGACTGGGTTTGCTGGCCTTCTGGACAGATGCATCCGGTGACTTTTGGCTATACGGCGGCATGAATTTTTGCGCCAGTACGCGACAGCGATATAGTGATTTGTGGCGTTACAACCCAGCTACGAACATGTGGACATGGATGAAAGGCGCTATGATGCTCAACGAGACGGCAGTCTATGGTGCGCAGAGCGTCGGCGCTGCAACGAATACGCCGGGCGCCAGGGAAATGACACCGTCAACCTGGACGGATGCCGGGGGCAATCTTTGGCTGTATGGCGGAGAAAGCCACTCGGGGGTACACAACGACTTGTGGAAGTATGAAATAGCAACGAACGAATGGACCTGGGTAAAAGGTGATAACACACAGACTTGGGCTGCGCTCCTGGGCGTCTACGGAACCCGTCGGGTAGGGGCGCCGGCAAACAAACCGGGCCATCGGGAATTAGGTCCCGCTACCTGGACGGATGCGCAAGGGGCGTTATGGTTGTTTGGCGGCAGGGCAACCAGTTCCGGCCTGGGGGACCTGAATGATCTGTGGCGGCTCGCCCCCGAATGCATGTTACTTACGCAGCAGAGCACCATCACCGGACCCGACTCTATTTGTGCCGGTCAACCTTATACCTATACTACCGGGCGGCTCAACGGCGCACTGACTTACACCTGGTCGTGGCCGGCAGGCTGGGCGGGCAGCAGTAATGATACAGCATTGACAGTTACCCCCGATCATACCGACGGGACGATACGTGTATTTGGAACCAATCTCTGCGACACCAGCGATGAACAATCGCTGGACATAACCGTCATCGAGGCAGAACCCCTGGAGATCACGGTGAATCACGATACACTGGGCACACTCGTCCCCTATGCCGCTTACCAGTGGTACAAGGACGGGCAGCCTGTGCCGGGCGCCACCAACCGTACCCACGTCGTGTACGAAAACGCTGACTATTCCGTCCGTGTGGATAACGGTGTTGGGTGTATCGATTCGGTTGCTTACCGTGTAAGCAGTTTCCTGAGCGGACTGGGCTTCCGGAATGGGTATATGGACGAGACATCGGTTAAAGTTTGGCCTAATCCGGTGCAGGATATATTATACGTTGAATCGCCATATCCGGTAACACTGGCCGTACATGGTATGGGCGGGAGGCTGATGTTCCGGTACAGTCAGCACGAGGCCGACCTGAGCAGCCTGCCGTCCGGTGTTTATCTGCTTTCCATATTCAATGCGGAGGGCGTATTGCTCCGTAGTCAGAAGTTGCTGAAGAAATAGATCCTTCAGTGTATTCGCGTAAATGAAACCCTTGATCTATTATGCATTTCTATGAGCTTTTGCCGCTAAGGCTGAAAAAAATACTGTTGATCATCGTTGTCGCCACCGTCCCTTGCAGCGCATGGTCACAAGTCGATATCTGGCTTTCTTCGGGCCTGGAGTTTGGCGCTGAATGGTGTTATGACGACCAACCCGTGGAGATCGTCGGTCAACCGGCAGACGGTTTTTTTACCGGCTGCGGTATCAGCAGCGCCAATGGTCGCTGGTACTTTAACCCTGCGCAGGCAGGCACCGGAGAACTGACATTTCCACTTTTGTGCACCGTTGTTTATACAGCACCGGGCGGCGATACAGCCATGCGTACGGTGAAGGTCCACAAACCGGTGGTGCCGATGGCCGGCCCGGATCGGGCTGTGTGTGGGGACGGCAGCTTTACCCTTGCTGTGAAAATGTTGTATGTGGGTGATTACTCGTACCAATGGAGCCCTTCGGTTGGTCTGGTAAATCCCTACGCAAAAGAGACCGGAGGGTTTGTGGCCGACAGCCAGCAATTTTTAGTGTATGTGCGTGACACGCTGACGGGATGTTCCGGCACCGATTCTGTAACGCTCTTTAACCGAGCTGTGCGGGCGGAAATTGAAACCGACCGTGCAGTGGGCTGTGTCGGTGATTCTCTAATACTTCAAGCCACATTTACCCATGAGGACTGGGCATACCGATGGGATCTGGGGGATGGTACCCGGACTGATTCGGCTATCGTGGCTCATGTGTATCGGGGAGCCGGTTTTTTTCCGGTGATGTTGGTGGTGAGCAATAGCGACTGTGCGGATACAGCTTATCGGAATTTCGAAGTAAGCGAATTACATCTGGAGCTGGTAGGGCCGGATCGCGTGGATGCCGGGGAAATGCTGTGGTTGGAAGCCCGATCGGATCAATCGTTCCAGACAGTTTCGTGGTCCCCCGAATCTATAATATACGACCAGACTGCCCAAACTCAGCAATTCGTTCCAGACACGACACGCACCTATATCGTGGTAGGTGTATCCGATCATGGATGTGTGGATAGCGCCGAACATACCGTTATTGTAAATCCCCGCACGATGGTGCCGACTGCTTTTTCGCCGAATGGCGATGGGCGGAATGACCGGTTCCGTGTGGTCACCTGGGGGGAGCCATCCGTGATACGAAGTTTCCGCGTGTTTGATCGCTGGGGCAAACAGGTATATGGTGCAGTTGGCGCAACTGCAGATGCCGGCTGGGATGGTTATATCCATGGATCTCCTGCTGAGATCGGTGTCTATTACTATGCTATTGAGCTGGAGTCTGCGGGTGAAAGTTTATTCTATAAGGGAGATGTAATGCTGATGCGGTAGTGTCCTGTCTGCTCCTTTCAATTTGGTAATGTAAAAGATAATGTCATGAAAAATTGTTTTACAATTTTATTTACTCTGGTGAATTTATGGTCCGGTATCAACAACAATGTTGCCGGCCAGGTGACCGGGGTAAAGGTAATCCCGGGAGATTATAGTACGCTGGCTCATGCTGTTACGGAGTTGAACACAGTGGGTGTGGGTGCTGGTGGCGCTACCATTGAGCTGCGGCAATCAGAAGAGGCGCCGCCGGGTGGGTACCTGTTGGGAAGTACCCTGTTGAATGCCTCACTTTCCGCCGCCAATCCGCTCGTGATAAACGGTAATGGAAATACACTGACAGCTTTCACTGGTACTAACAGCAACACAGATGGGATCTTTAAAATACTGGGAGCAGATTATGTAACAATTGACGCCCTGAACCTCGCTGAAAAGTCCACCAATACTAACGCAACCACGAGGATGGAGTGGGGCTACGCATTGCTGAAGTTAAACGCTGCATTGCCATATGACGGGTGCCAGTACGTGATAATCCGAAATTGCAGCATCGAATTGAATTATACCTCGGGGACGGTGATTGGTATCCGCTCAACGAGCCATCAGGACGGGGTGACCACTGCGCTGCCGGCCGCAGGGGCTACGGCAGCCGATGCAAACAGCTACAACAGTTTTTACGGCAACACGATAACGGGCGTTCAGTGGGGTATCCAGGTTATGGGACTGGGTAACGCGGCTGTATATGACGTGGGCAACACGGTTGGCGTACCTGCGGGTAACCATATAACGGTGGGTATAGCGAGCGGAACCGGTTCCTCCAGTGCTTACGGTATTTATTGCAGCAACAACACCGGCGCCACGGTACATAATAACATTCTTCGTACCACTTCATTTCAGCGCGGACAAATCGATGGTATTATGCTCGAAGGCGGGAATGGAGCCGTGAGCATCCGCGACAATGATATTTCCTTCAAGGCGGCTTCCGCTTTCAATAATTCTATCTACGGCTTCCGGAATCAAAATTTTTCAGACATGGCTGCGGCGATGCACATCTCCGGCAATATCTTCCACGGGTGGGAAAATCCGTCCGGTACGCAGGCGATCCCGATACATAATAATAGCAATGCGTTTGATTCTATTGTGGTATCGGAAAATGTTTTTGACAAGATTGTTACCGGCTCGCATAACCTGCAGGCCATTAATCTGCCGGCGGGAGGAACGCGATATGTGGAAGTGCGCGGCAACCGGATGTCGGACTTGTCTAAAGCCGGGACGGCCGGCAGCATCACGCTCATCAATGTGAGCACTTCGCAGACAACGTCCCGGGTACTTGTCCGGGACAACGATATGGTGTCCATTGAGAATAATACGAATAATGCCGGATTTAATTACTCGATTATCGGAATACAGGCGAGTACGGCGGGTGGTCTATGTAGCGTCTCCAATAATACGATGAGCGACTTCACATCATACAGAAATAACGTTACCACAGCGATATCAGTGAATTCTACAAACCAGAACAGCACTGTCGATTCGAATACGATCGAAGATATTTCCACCGAAACCGGAGACGTGACTGCTATCAGCGCCAGGGTGGGGGCTGCATTCGGCAATGTCGTCCGTGGGGTTACTACTTTGGGAGGGACAATCAAAGGATATGCTCATCTTCAAGGCGGAGCTATACGTTTGTACGATAACCTTTTTACGGGGCTACGCAATAATGGCACCAGTGGGTTGATCCGGGTGGTGGATCTACACTGGGCAAGAGCCTCGTCCAGGCTATACAATAATATTATAGAAGTGTCGGTTGGGAATGGGTTTGAAGTTTCTGATATTTCGTTGTTTGTAGGGATACATGCCAATCAAAGTCAACCATACGCTATTTTCCATAATACAATTAAAATGTCAGGGGGGGCTCCTGCTGCAAACTCATGCGCTGCGGGGATATGGGCAGGTGCAGGTACCAGGCTTGACTTACGAAACAATATTATCCATGTCGATGTGGAGCCTGCTGGTACCCCATTTACAGCAGCCATTTATCAGAATACGACAGGCACACCGCCCACGGCAAATCTTTCCGGAGATGGAAATATATACTATGTCCCATCTGTCAGCAACAGTTTTTATTATGCAAATAATACGGCGGCCAGCAGGTTTGGTCCGTTCAATGATCCGGCATTTAATAAGCCCTGCGGCTTGTACAAGGCATTTATGGGGGCAACACGCGAACAAAATTCCTATGTTGAGAACAATCTCGTGGCGGGATCCATTCCAGGCAGTTTTCTGCCTTCCGGTGCTTCATTTGCCAAGGGCGGAGGAGTCCTCACAGCGTCTCCGGCTGTAACGACCGATTTTGCGGGAGCTGCCCGTCCCAATCCCGGATCGGATGCCGGCGCACTCCAGTTTGTGGGTACGCCCGCAGATATCACAGCTCCCGTGATAGCTTACGATCCGTTCCCTGCATTGTCGTGCGATACGGTGGCACCGGTGTTGAAAGCTGAGATTACCGATAATATATCTGTAGCGACAACTTCAGGATCGGCGCCCCGGCTCTACTTCCGCAAATCCGGAGAAGCCAATGCGTTTGGCGCCTATCCGGCTGATAATGTACCTGCATTTAACGGATGGAAATACGTAGAGGGTACCTCATTGGGCGGAGATACCTTTTATTTCAAGTTCGACTACAACCTGCTCACCGCGCCGATTGCTGCGGGCGACGAGATTCAATACTTTGTTATCGCACAAGATGGTGCAGGTAATGCAGCTGCTAATACGGTGGGCTTCCCGTCATCATTCTGCATGGGCGGGGTGAACCTGACTGCCGCTGCAGGGCCGGTAGCAGCCACCCCTGCGGTGAACAGGTTTACCATACAAGACGATCCAAGGCAGTCGCTCACGCCCGCAGGGCCGGTGTCGTTGTGCGGCGGTAACGCGGTGGATCTGGAAGTGCCGGCGCCGGGAGTTTCCCATAACTGGTATCGTAATGATACCCTTATTGCCGGCGCTGGCGGTTCTGTCTATCGGGTAGATTCTGCCGGCATGTATCATGCCTTTGTGGTGACGGCATCCTGCTTTTATACCACGACGGCGACCGAATTGTCGGTTGGCGCGAAGCCACTGCTGCATTATACAGGATCCCTGAGCTTTTGCCCGGGAGATACCACTATATTATATACGGATTCTACAGCAACCGGCCGGTCGTATTCATGGTTGGCGGGCGGCAACCTTATTTCGGGGGCTTCGCATGCTTCCCTACCGGTAACAACAGCCGGCGATTATCAGGTGATTATATCCGGGGGCGGATGCACAGATACATCGTTGGGTACCGTTATACAGGTGTTGTCGCCACCTTCTGTAGGGGTGACAACGTCTACCGGCGATACATTTTTCTGCGCGAGATCCTCCATCGACCTGCAAGCAACCGCCGGGCAAGCCTCCTACCGCTGGAAGAAAGACGGCCTGGATATTGCAACCGGCGGAACAACGCCGGTATATACGGCCACAGAGCCGGGATTATACCAGGTGGTGGTTTCCGCAGGCAGTGGGTGTACAGACTCTTCTGCGTTGCTAAGCATCATTTCAGATACGGCACACGCCACTGTTACCATGTCGGGCAGCAACACGGTATGCTCCAACGATAGCCTCGAGCTTCACGCTCCGCAGGTTTCCGGCTATTCCTATGAATGGAAAAGGAATGGGGTTGTATTGCCGGCTACCGGCCCGTCGCTTACTGCCAAAGAAAGCGGCGCTTATAAGGTGATTGTTACGACAGCTTACGGATGCATAGACTCTTCGTCGGCCACCTCGCTGGTTGTGGATACCGCGGGCGCTACGGTGACTGCTTCTGGTCCGCTTACCTTCTGTAAGGGAGATAGCGTATTGCTTGCTGCGCCGGTTGCAACGGGCTATACCTATGTGTGGAAAAAAGACGGTGTTGCCCTTGCGTTTACCGGCAGCACGTTAACTGCCAAAGAAAGCGGCGCATACAAGGTAATTGTTACTACGCCCAATAGCTGCGTCGATTCCTCATCGGCGGTGCAGGTAGTGTCGGATACGGCACAGGCAATCGTGACACATGCTACGCCACTGGTATTCTGTAAGGAGGATAGCGTCGTGTTGAGCGCGCAACAACGCGCGGGTTATACTTACGCCTGGCTGAAGGATGGGGCTGCTTTGTCGGCCACTACCCCCAACTATGCAGGCAAACAAACGGGGGCGTACCAACTGATTGTAATCAGCGCCAACAACTGCAGGGACACTTCCGCTGGGGTTCAGTTATTGTCGGATACAGTTGATGTGACCGTGATACATAACGCCCCGCTTACTTTCTGCCGGGCGGATAGCGTTGTATTGCAGGCGCCGGTCGTCAGCGGTTATGCTTATGCCTGGTACAGAAACGGCGTGGCACAGTCAGGCACTGCGCGCTCCTTTGCCGCAAAGCACAGCGGCGCATATCGTGTGGTTATTACCTCGGCAAACAATTGTGTGGACTCATCTTCTATTTTTACCGTGATTTCAGATACCGCTAATGTTACGCTCACTGCTTCCGGTCCGCTGACGTTTTGTGCAGGCGATAGTGTACAGTTTACGGCGCTTTCCGGATTTGGATATAGCTACGCCTGGTATAGAGACGGTGCTGCAGTAGGTGCTGCCGCGCATAGCTACACGGCCAAGTCCAGCGGTGATTACGAAGTCGTCATTACTACCGGTAACAATTGTGCCGACACCTCTGCTCGGTACACGGTTATATCCGATACGGCAGTGGCTGCCGTCACTTTTTCGGGGCCTCTTATTTTCTGCGACGGCGACAGCGTAATCCTCGAAGCGACGAGCTTCCCCAATTATAGTTATACCTGGTTTCACAACGGAGCGGCGATATCCGGTGCGCTGAGTAACCGGTACACGGCTACTCTTGCAGGCGATTACGAAACCGTGGTTACGACTTTACATGGTTGCTACGATACCTCCGGCGCCGCTACGGTCGTAGTGAATACGATGCCGGTGGCGACCTTGACTTTGGAGGGTGACTCTGTTTTCTGTTCCGGGAATACGGCTGTGTTGTCGACCACCAGTGGCCCGGGATATACCTGGCAGTGGCGGAGAAATGGCCAGGACATTCTGAATGCCCATGATTCGTTTTATACCGTTCAGTTTTCCGGCAACTATGATGTGATCGTCTCCGCAGGAAACAGTTGCGAGGATACATCTGAAGTTCGTGAGATTGTCGTGATTCCTTCGCCTGTTCCGGGCATTATAGCCGTGGATCCGAGGATGAAAACGGGGGGACATTTTGTTACGTATCAATGGTATCGGAATGGGCAGCCGGTAGACGGCGCCACCGACTCGGTGTTCACTGCGAGTGAGACCGGCGCTTACACGGTGGAGGTGACCGACAGTTCGGGTTGTTCCGGGATGTCGGTGGTGTATAACCTGACGACCATGAATTACGTGGACGTGGCAGACCCGGAATGGCTTGCGGCGCAAATCAGGATTTACCCGAACCCTGCCAGTTCGTTTGTACGTATTGATGCGCCTGTCGCGGTGCATGTGCGTGTGTATGGTATGGATGGGAAAATGGTGTTGCGCCAGCAGGACGCTCAGGAGGTTCAGTTAGAGGCATTACCGGATGGTGTCTACATGATGGATATCAGCAATGAAGATGGTGTGCGGATCAGGGCTGAACGGATTATGAAAGTCTCGCGGTGATATTGAGAGGCGTACATGCTACCACGATGTCATCCAGAATGAAGCGAAGCGGAATGAAGGATCTCACATAATGCAGGACACTCATTTCGTGGGATCCTTCGCTCCATTGCATTTCGCTCTGGATGACGTAGTGGTTATTTGACCACTACGTCATCCAGACGAAGGAAGGCTTTCGCGTTACATGCCCCGTGCATTATAACGCTGTGCTTATTCTTAGAACTGCTCCAACCACTCCGCCACCACTTGCCGATGTATTTGAAAAGCCTCCGGTTGAAAAAGCCGATCGGGAGCGGCGGCGTTGACCGGCTCTAATGCCGTTCTCAGGCAGAATCCTTTCTGTGGTGTACTGAAGAATATACCCTGCCGACTCAGATGATGACCGAGATATTCCTGTTCGGTCTGCCCGGGTGTGGGTATCAGAATCGCCTTTTTACCCAGCGCCAGCAGATCCATGAGGGTTGAATACCCGCTGCGGCTTACCACACAGGTCGCGTTGTGGATGAGGGGACGCAATTCATCTGTGGTCAGCCGTTTGTGCCAGGTAATATGGGATGGGATGTGCTGCCGCACCACTGTCTGGTCGTTTCCTTCCACAAATACGACCGGTCCGGGATGTTTCAGGGCTTGTGGCCATAATATATCAGACAGGATGCTCCGCTGCGGCTCCGGGCCGGATAATAGTATGAGGAGGTGTTCTCCCGGCTGCGACCGCGATTCCGGTTCGTATTGCGACAACAGCCCGATATATTTTGTGTGTTCGGGCATAACAGACGGATGCCCCAGGGCGCCCGATAAATTGGGAGCTCCCGGCACATCAGGCACCCATACTTCCTCAAACCGGTTGAGATACCGGTAATGCAGCCGGCGGATATATTGATCGGCATAGCGCCCCAGGCCCGTCATCACCTGCAACTGGTGCGTCATGATTACCGAAGGAATGTGATCATGATACAGTCCGTAGCGGTTGTCGGAGATAATGCCGTCAACGGGGTATGTCTGCATTTGCCGGCGGAGCCATGCCCTTTCCTGTTTGATTACACCGGCCAGACGGGGCAGCTGGGCCAGCAGCACGGGTAAAAAGGTATCTCCGCGCCGGCTGTATCGTATGTTGTAACCCTTGAGCGTCCAGGTTTTAATGTTGGGGAAAATTTTCCCGAAAAAGAGCTGCTGGGATTCATTTCCCGCGATAACCACTTCATGACCCAGCGCCTGTATATAGCGGATCAGTGGAATGCAGCGGGTAGCATGGCCCAAACCCCAATCGAGCGGGGCTACCAACAAACGCTTAACTTTTCCGGTTCGCAATAATTGTTATTTTTACAAAAGTAAAGGTTTTGTTATGGGGCAGAGATCACGACGGTTTATTATTTATGCGTTTATATTGAGCGCATTTGCTTTGCTGGCACAAAGTTGTAGTGTATTTAAGGAATGCGGTTGTGGAAACGACATTAACCGGGCGTACAAATCTCCCCGGCACTTACGTTAAAATAATGCTTATGCTGAGCGGACAGGATCAAAATAAACTGTGGATGCACTATCTGAACGGGATTGTGGCTGCGGATCTTTATTCTGCAGTGTTCCTTTCGTCCTGGCTCCGGCATGCTGTGCTGACCCGGCATTATACCAATTTCCTTGAAGTAGCGGATCTCCAGAAATATAAGCTCATCACCAGAAACCCGGATGTGCTGATCGCTATCCGTCGCAAAGGAAATGTTCCGTTTGTATTTGTGGTGGGGAAAAATTAATTTGAAAATTTGGGAATTTGAAGATTTGAAAATGTCCATGTTGTAAAACATGGAGTAATTATCCAGTTCAGGATGAGGGATCTTTATATACACCTATGACTCATTGCTGCTTTTCCCTCCGATATTGAATAACCGGTAGGCGAGTTCGGTTCCGGCGGCATCCGGATTTTTCCAGTGGAAGTTTTGCCGGGGCACGACCGGATTACCAGTGGCATCCAGCACCTGGTAGCCAATATTCTTCTTGTCGCCGTTTTGGGTAAACGTGATATAGACCTGCACCGCCGGGATATCGTTATTCGTCACCCAATTGATGTTGCAGGCTTTCAAACGCTTTAATACCTGCGGGTCTTCCGTGCCCGAAACATGCAGGCGCATATTCATCTTCAGACCGGAATAGGGGATCAGCTGGGGATACATCAGGTACAACTGATACATCCAGTTATGGAAGGCGTCCTGGTCTTTCAATTTTTCCGCACATTTTGTCTGGGCTTCAAATGCCCGCGCTATGAACAGCTTTTCGTATTCCGGATCGATGTCAGGCTCGTTGAGCAATTGGTTTAATATCTGTTGCGCCTGCTGATAATTCCCCTGGTTCATCTGCAGCTTCGCAATAAAAAGCTGGTAGTATTTACGGATATACTTCCGGTCGTCTGTTTCAAGTTCTTTTTCGAACCGGTTGAGGAAAAACCGGGTGCTGAAGTCCTTGATGAGATGCCATATTTCATCCCAGCTTACGGTGCTTTCGGTAGAGAAGAGCTTGTAGATCACCTGGTCACGCTCAGGGTTTTGTGCAAACTGGTTGATGATCAGGAATTGCTGAAGATATTTCTCCCCCAGCACCTGGCTCATGCGCCCCAACACCATAGGATTGTACCACCAGTTGCGGTTTTCGAAGCGCTGCATTTCCCATTCCGCTTCTTTGGTCATGAGCTTGTTGAGCTGTATGCTGAAGTCGTAATGGCTCTGACCCAGCGTGGTGCCGATGTGCAGCTCACGGAACTGCAGCGCTTTATCGGCGTAGCGTTTGCTTTCACTGATCTGGCCATCGTAATACATGCTGCGCGCAAGCGCGATGTTGTACCAGCCGAAACCAGGCGTGGAGCCGTTGGCGCGGATCACATCCCTCAGCAGCTCCATTCCGCGTTTAGCTTGTCCTTTGTAAATATCAATGATGGAAGTGTAGTAAATGTATTCTTTCAGGCGTTTATCGCCCTGTTCCTGACCGGCTGCAAGCTGGTATTCCATTTCGGCGGTACGGAAGTCGCCGCAAATGGCGCGGAAGGTAGCATAATTGTTATGCGGGAACATGGCGCTGCTGCGCATCAGCCGGTAATAGCGGTCGGCGCTGTCTATATTGAGCGCATAGCTGTAGAGCATGGCTTTGTAATGATATACCGCGAGCCGGTCGTAACGCTCATAACCCGGCGGGAAGATGTCGCGGTTCACCAGCCGGTCGCGTTCAATTTTCCTCAGTCCGGAGTCGAGATAGCGATGTGCCAGCGCTTCATTTTCCGCAATGGAATTTTTCAGGAAGGGATATTTTTCACTGGTATAAAACCGGTTGCGGTGCACGGTCCACCCGAGGAAATTATAGGCGTCCATGTACAGATCGCGCTGGAAGTTCCAGCTCAGCACCCGCCGGAGCAGATCGTATGCTTTTTGCGGCTCTTCCATATTGCTGTAGCAGTTCATCAGGTAGTAGGCAATATGGGTATAGTCGATATGGTAGCGGAATGCGGGATAGAAAGTAAAAAAATCTGAGCTGCGTGTACGCAGCTCTTTGCGGAAGTCGCGCTCCATGAGGTTCAGCGCGCGCTCGAGCGGGATGGATGCGTTGCGGAAGCCAAGGTAGTCGGCAGCATGATTGTATTTGTAGGCGCCTTCGTAGAACCATCCTACATAATAAGTACTGTCGATACGAAGGAATTCACGGGAGCGGGGCAGGGCGTCTTTGCTGTCGGGCTCCACGCCGAGGCGTTTGGCTTCAATCTCATAGCGTTTGGTCGCGCGGGGGGAGGGCGCGGTCTGTCCCGGGTCGGGGGTTACCGGTATCTGGGCAGCAGCGGGTATCCCTGCGCCGAGCAACAAGACATATATCAGCAGTAAAAGCCATTTGCTTAGGGAGTTAGTTGTCATTTGTAAGTTTGCCGATAAGTACAATCTATTTGATGTGACAAATGTGTTGAATGTGACGAATATGTTTATCACATTTTCTAAAAAAATACTATATTGAAATGATTCATAAAAATAGCCCTTTCCCTGGAAGCGGGATATATTGGAGGGGGAATTTTCGTTTTTTTAACAAGGCACGGAACATAATGTATTGTTGCTTGTCTACATTGTCTGTATTCTAAATGCTCCTTGCATCATTTCTTTTTCACGTCTTGAGATTCCTGTTTTATCAGCTATCTTTTCCCATTGGCGTACGCTATTCGATACTTGCCGGATGATAGTATTCATCTGTTTTTCACCGAGTCTGAAAAAGTCTCCGATGCTTTTAGCCAACTCGAAATCCAGGGCATTATTGTCCATATCAATATTTAAGGCTAATCCGTCTTTATCTATGGATGGGTTCAGGTCATAAGCAGGTGACAAGATCCAGCCTTCATCAGTTAAAATAAATCCATGGTTTCGTAAATGATCATCGGTATTGGAAATGGCAATATTGAAAACAATCCTTCGCCACAACTGGTGTAGATTTTCTTCAACATTTGTTCCATAGGTCTGGATAAAATCGGCAATATCCAGATAGCTTGCCGGACTATCACGTATCGTATCTTCATTGTTGCCTGTCATGGTCATGGCAGATGCAAAATGGATACGTTCTCCTTTTTCCCGATCAAACCGTTTGGTAAAAAATGTATGATATTTCCCGGCTATTTTTTCTATTCTGCAGGTAGCCATTGTTACTCCTGCATTCATAGCCAACCGATAAGCCAAAAATTCCCAGGCTCCCTTGTCAAACGTATCATTTTTAGAAGGAAATTTTGCAATCCATAATTGCTTATGTTCGTCCAGTATATTCGCTTTGGGCCTTGCCCCCCCCAATGAAGAACCGGGAGCCATTAAAATAGCCAGCCATTTTTTTACATCGTTATTATCTTCATCATTTTCCAGGCAGCCGGCTGCGTGCTGTAATTCCCGGATAGAAGACCAATGGGGAATAGACGTCTCGTTGTTATTGTCTAAAAAAGGACCTTCAGGATCTGTTTTGAAACGTAAAGCTCCCATACGGCTTTCGTCATAAACACCCAACAGATAGTCTATATCATATAATGCGGGTGCTTTTTCATTTCGTTCTTTAGCCTGCCGGGCAGCTCGTCTCTTCATCAAGGTACGACCCCATGTATCAGGCATACTATCTAAAAAAATACCAAAGTTTTCTTTGCTATCAGGGAATTGGGTACCCGGAAAAAATTGAATGTCGGGATCTAAAATCCGCTGTTGTTCTGACCTTATCCATCCTTTATCATATTCAAAGCTAAACGCCTTTTTCCCTTTGGCAAAATGGGCAGAAAGTATACCGATAATTTTGGGTTCAGGTATCCCTTTCCAATGAGCATAGACGTATATATTGAATTTATTTTGTGCCATTTTTTACTTTAACAATTCCAGATCCTGCAATTTTCTTCCAAAATCATCATCAGCCGCCAATTTCAATATATCATTCTGTAAGCCCAGTACTCTAAGTACATTAAAATAGGCTCCCAGCGCTACGCTTGTATCGCCCTTTTCAACCAGATACAATGTAGAACGGGCAATACCTGCACGCTCCGCAACCTGAATGGTTGTGAGTTTACGGCGCTTCCGCGCAAGCTTTATTTGCTCGCCCATCTGTTCCAGCAATTGGTTGTACCTGGGAAAAATGACCTGTTTTTTCTTCTTCATTTCTGATGAAATGATGTTTATTTCGTACAAACTTAGCATATTTGATTGAAATAACAATCATTCTTATCGAAGAATTGTTTAATCGTTGAACTGTTGAATCGTTTAATTGTTTAATCGTTGAACTGTTTAATCGTTGAACTGTTGAATCGTTGAATCGATTCAACGATTCAACAGTTCAACGATTCAACAATCTGACTACCTTTGTAACATGAACCGACCTGTACGTACCCGTTTTGCGCCCAGCCCCACCGGTGGTCTCCACCTGGGCGGTGTCCGGACGGCTTTATATAACTACCTTTTTACCCGCAAACACAACGGGACGTTTATACTCCGCATCGAAGATACCGACCAGACACGGTTCGTGCCCGGCGCGGAAGAATATATTATACAATCGCTCGAATGGTGCGGCATTACGCCCGACGAAAGCCCCGCAAAAGGCGGCCCGCACGGCCCTTACCGCCAAAGCGAACGTAAACACCTCTACGCACAGTACGCCCTGCAACTGGTTACAGCCGGACATGCTTACTATGCGTTTGATACCCCCGAAGAACTGACACAAATGCGGGCGGCCAATGCCAACCAGCAATATGACCATACCATCCGGATGCAGATGCGCAATTCGCTGGCGCTGCCGGAGGCTGAAGTCGCTGCATTGCTGGAGCAGGGTATCCCTCATGTGGTCCGCATCAAAATGACGCCTGGCGAAACACTGACGTTTACGGATCTCATCCGTGGCGAAATATCTTTTGATACCAGTCTCGTAGATGATAAGGTGCTGCTGAAAGCAGACGGCATGCCCACCTATCACCTCGCTGTGGTGGTGGATGATTATCTCATGCAGATCAGCCATGCTTTCCGCGGTGAGGAATGGCTGCCCAGCGCACCGGTGCATATACTGTTGTGGGAATACCTGGGCTGGAAAGATAAAATGCCGGAATGGGCGCACCTCCCGCTGATCCTGAAGCCGGATGGTTATGGCAAGCTGAGTAAGCGCGACGGGCAGCGGCTGGGATTCCCGGTGTTTCCCCTGAGCTGGACAGACGCCACAGGCGAAACCCTGCCGGGATTCCGGGAGCGCGGTTTCCTGCCGGGAGCGTTTGTGAACCTGCTGGCCCTGCTCGGCTGGAATGATGGCACCACACAGGAAATATTTTCCCTTGAAGAACTGGTACAGGCCTTCTCGTTAGAGCGGGTACATAAGGCCGGTGCGAAGTTCGATTTTGAGAAGGCGAAATGGTTTAATCACCAGTATATCCAGCAGACGGGTGATGAGGAACTGTTGTTGCTGGTGCGTCCGTTTATGGAAGAGCATGCCGGAGCGGTGGCGGATGATCTGCTGCGCCAGGTAATTCCGCTGATCAAAGAGCGCTGCTCGCTATTGGCTGATTTCCGGGATCAGGGG
This sequence comes from uncultured Chitinophagaceae bacterium, assembly GCA_964527735.1. Classification (GTDB taxonomy): domain Bacteria; phylum Bacteroidota; class Bacteroidia; order Chitinophagales; family Chitinophagaceae; genus JBEBVQ01. The sequence continues at coordinate 114,536 of CAZGPG010000003.1, forward strand.
CATTTCTTTTTTAAAGACCCGGAGGAGGTTGACGAAACTGCGTTGCGGGAGAAATGGAATGACGGCGTTGCCCGGTTTTTTACTGCCTGGCTGGATGCATTGGATCAATTACCTGAGTGGACGGTGGAAGCAATCGAGCGGAGCTTCGATGAACTGGTTGCTGCGCAGGGGATCAAAAAAGGTGCGGTGATGCTACCGTTAAGGATTATGCTGGTAGGCGGGAAGTATGGCCCGGGAGTGTTTGAGATCGCGGGGGCAGTAGGGAAGGAAACGGTGAGGAGGAGGGTGAGAAGAGGGCTCGCTGTATAAGGCAGCGGGTGTCATTCAATACCGGCCACCCGGGAGATCGTTTCTATGACGACGACTTTCATTTTAAGGATCAACAACCCTGGTTGCCGAACTGTGAATGGTTGAAAATCGCACCTTCCATCTCATAAACCTTTTTTCAAAGAAGGTATAGGACAGCCATGCAAACGCTATAGTCATGCCGGAAATGAGCATATAAACGAATAAATAGTGCAACACGTTTGCGGATCCTGAAAATGTGATGCTTTTGGCTGCATAGAAAATCACGATGGGGTGTATGACGTATATACCATAGGAAATCTTACCCAGGAAATCGAATAACGGCAAGTCCAGGTTTACAATTCTGTTCGTTTTTTCGATCTGCCCGATGATCAGGATAACCGTAATAACGGCGATTATCTCATTATCCAGAAACGAAATAATATGAAACCTGTTCAGCGCTACAAGGAGGATGATTAGCCATGCAAACGTCTGCATCATAAAATGATTGGAGAGACGCATAAACAGGCGGTCTTTTTGGAAATAGCATATTGCCCCTATAGCCCCGATGGTCATGCAATGAAATCGCGTTACATGCAGAAAATTGTATGGCCAACTGATCCCATAACGCATGTCCAGCAATTTAAATGCAGTTTTGAGCAAAATCAAAGATGTTGTAATTATAATGGTAATTTTTAGAACAGATCTGGATTTTTTAACGATCCAAGGCCAGAAAGCATAAAACTGTTCTTCCACTCCCAACGACCAATAGTGTCCAACCAAGGGCATTAATCCTCCGAATATAAAAGGCATATTAGCCATCAGGAAAACATAAAACAACATGGACTGCTTTTCAAAATGCACGTGAAAAGCAATAAGTGTAATTACGCTCAGACCCAAGTATAAGTAATATAGCGGCCATATACGCAGTACTCTCCGGATGTAAAAATTTCTGACATTTATCGTTCCGGTTTCCCGTTCGGCTAATAACAGGTAGGTAATCAAAAAGCCGCTCAGCGCAAAAAATATGGAAACACCAAAACCGGCCAGTAAAGTCGTTCTGGGATTGCCATCCGGATATCTTCCTAAAATAAACGGGTCTAAGCCAAAAGCAGCCAATCCCTGGGTGGTATGGGAAAATACTACGGCCACAGCTGCGATGGCTCTTAAGCCGTTGAGACCACTGAAGTGAATAACTTTCTTCATGAATTGATTAATACAATGGCTATTGAACGGATTGTGGTTTTATAACAGCCATTTTTTCTTTTAACCGCAAGAAAGGAAGTTCAAACCGGTGGTAGTTTACATAAGCAATACACAGGCTGTATATAAAACTCAGCAAGCCTTTGATCAAGAGGAGTTCTCAAACCCATCAAACGAAATAGAATGTCTATTATCAGGATACCAACAGGGGAAAGCTGACAAATACGGAATAATTGACAAAGTCTTTTTCCGGCTAGATCCTAGCAGTACTTTCCCTATAAAAAAACATGTTATTCTCTATTTGTTTTTGCAATAAAATACATACACAAAAAACACTGACATAGCCATTCCCAATGTGAAATCACTTTGATTACTTTATGAAAAATAAAGTATTAAATACTAAATACTGGTTGGTCTATGTGATTTTTACGCATGCCTCATGCGTAGATATATTTATTGTATCATTATTGTTTTTGCCCCTTTTACTACAGCAACCCTGTTGTTCCCACTATAATTAATATAGTCTGCGAAAATATCCCTGAATGCAGACTGCTGAAACCACTTTCTTACAGTTGCTATCCTCTGTGGCTGATCATATTCTGGGGAAAACATGTCGAATGTATCAAGGATACACCATTCTCGAAGTTGCTGTGGGCTTAACCTCGCCGGCAATGTAGATTTTATATCACATATCGGGATAAAACGGTTTGTTATTCTGCCCACACCAATCTTATCAAAAAAGCGTGAAGCCGCAATCATCCAGTCTACATTCCGCTCAATACGGGCCAGCAGCTTTTCGTGACTCGTCCGTTTGGTGAAAGGCCGGAAAAGATATTTGGCGTGTACTTTCGTCCACCATCCTGTAACCGGATAGAAATCCACCACCAGTTCGCCACCCGGTTTTACCATGCGGGCAAGACATTCTACCGACTTGCGTACATCAGGCGTATGCTGCAGTACCCCAAAGCAAAAGACCTTGTCGAACTGGCCTTCAGCAAAAGGAAGCTCATATACACTTGCCTGGAACAGTTTAAAACGGTCTCCATGATGACCATTGTTTTTATAATTCGCTTCTACTGCATTCGAATAGTCTACGCTGTAGAGATTTGCAGGAGTATGATCCAGCACAATCTGTGAAAACCTTCCTGCTCCGCTGCCTACCTCAAGTATATTCTTCCCTTTGAGATCTTCCCTGTCCCAGCCGGTGACAGCAAAAAACCGATCACGTGACTGCGCTGCACTTTTTACGTCCCGGTCTATCTGGGTTGTCCGGAATTTATTCCACTGGAACCCGAAATTATCCGTATAATTCGTATCCATTACAAGTCGGACAGCTCCTTGCTTTCTGGGATAAACCAGGCTGTTATCTTCTTTTGTCTTCAAACCGGCATCATCCCACACCAGTTCTGTTCTTCTAAGAGGGTCAATGTATATCATATCCGGTATATCAAACCAGTTTTTTTAATTGTTCTACGGTATCCACTGCATACCACTGGCTCGGATATACATCCCCGCAGAATAATTGACGCCGGTCCATCAGGCCTGTCCATACGTCATAAAAATTATCTGCAGCTTGCACCAGCTTGTTTATTTTAGCTGGGTTCAATACCTGGATGCCGGAGCAGTATATATCCGTAGGGCTTGTCCTGCTGAGCGAAGTAATGATGTTGCCTTCATGGGTAATGAAATCACCGTCCAGGCCGGGAATAGGTTTGACCGGGATAACCATGCATGCCGGAGCACCGAAATCGTAATATTCCTTTTCAATCAGGCTGAAATCAAGCTCTATAACGTTATCGCAGGTAAGGACATATACAGGCTCGTCAAGTTCCTTCATTAGCGTGTTGAAGATCCACCAGGCATTATCCCGGCCTTCAGTATTGAAGATGCCGGATACGTTATGTTCAATAACATGTTGCGCCAGGATTGCTCCTTTATAGCCTACTGTAATATAAATATTAGGAACGTGCTTGCGTATCTTGTCTATACCTTTGGCGATCAGGGTAGAACCTGCATAGGGAGCCATTGCCTTGGGAATGATATCTGTCAGTGGCATCATGCGCATACCGCGACCGGCAGCCATAATCAGTGCGTATTTGATTTTCATTATAACAGCGGCAGTTCGGTGATCAGTTTTTTTATTTCGGCATTGTTCAACCTTTCTGCATTAGCGGAAGACACTTCGTCTTTCAATTCATTGGTAAATTTCTTTTTGAAATTCAGGTAAAAATGGGGCCTCCCATTGAGCTGCAGCTCCTGCGTATGTGGGATTTCAATCTTGCCGATCAGTACTTCATCTTCCTTATCTCCCGGCCTCCCCTCAATACGCGACCATTCTACACCATATGCTTCCGACCAGACCTGCAGGATGTCGCTGATCTGCGCCGATTTCATTTTCAGGGAAAGAATGCCTCCGTGCAGTTCCTCAATAGCATTCATTGCCTCTATAACAAGATCGGCAGCTTCATCTACCGAAAAAAAGAAGCGACGCATATCCGGCCCGGTGGAACCGATTTTTCCATCCACTTCCGTCATTCGTTTCCATATCGGGAAAACGGACCCTGTTGACCAGGTGATATTACCGAACCGGGTACAGATAAACCGGGTATCCGATTTTCCATCCAGCGTACAGAACATACGCTCCATAATAGCCTTGGAGTGGCCATAAATATTACCTACGGGCGGTGCGGCTTTATCGGTAGATACTCCAATAACATTCCTGATCCCTTTTTCAATAGCGATCCGGGCTATATTCTGGGAACCCAATACATTGATATCAATGCACTCCATCGGATATTCTTCCGAGATATCCACAAACTTGGTGGCGGCAGCGTGTATAATAGTATCCGGTCTGTATTCATTGATCACATCAACCAGGGACTTCTGGTTGGTTATATCCAGCGGCGCTACCCGGCATCCGGTTTTTACCTGGGCGAGTTGATTATTGCCGTTATTCCGTCCTCCCAAAATCACATTGTACCTGTCTTTGAGCTTTACTGCAATATGCCGGCCGAGAAAACCCGAACCACCGGTTATGAGAATTGTGTGCGGTTTAGTTGTCATTTGAGTATGTTATACAGTATTCCGTAAAACCTGTGCGTTAGCAGGATTGTAAAATCCTCTTTAAGAGCTTTGTACAGCAGGCCGGCAGATTTTTTCTTATTACGCATTTGACTGGCTGCCACTGCCTGCTGCATATAAAAGCTGGCAGATAGACGAGACAGGTATGGTGCAAAGCTATCAAACAAATGGTTATTGTTCTTTATCTTTTCTATTAAATATTGACGCTGGTATTCCACATTATCATACACACCTGTATTGACTGATCTGGTTGGATGTTCCCGGATAGCAGCATTTATTTTTTCAATGCGGCCCATTTTATGTTTTGACAGTACCTCAAACCATATCTCATAATCTTCCGCACCGATCATTCTGGGCTCTTCATTAAAACGGATGTGCCGGTACACCTCTTTATGTACAAATCCCCCGATACAAGAGATGAAGTTCCCGCTGGCCAGGGCCTTGTATTGATTTTTCAGTGAAGGAAATTTGAACTGGTATATCGGCTTCTGATCGTTATTTACCAGTTCATATTTATTCTGGAAGATCTTGATATCCGGATGTTTTCGTGCAAAGGAAGCTGCATCTGCAAGGCATTCAGGGTATAGAAAGTCATCGGAATCCAGAAAGGTTACATAATCGCCGGTCGCATGCTGTAAGCCCGTATTCCGGGAGCGGGAACGTTCATAATTCCGGTCATGCCTGATATATATGAGCTTTCTTTCTTTTGCAAGGGGGGAAAGCAGCCTTTCCGTATGATCAGTGGAGCAATTATCTACTACGATAATTTCATAATTCCGGTATGTCTGGTTAAAAACTGTATCCAGAGTTTCTATGATCAGATTTGCACGATTATATGTAGGTATAAGTATAGAGAACCGGATATCTGATAGCATATTAATCTTGCATTAGTGGTTGTATGTCAAAATGGTCAGGGTTGAACCAGCTAAAATCCTCTATTTTTTTTACATTAGAATAAACGATAAATGGAATCCGGTAAGAAAATGGACCTTTTTTATAGGGATTAGCAAAATATCCGGCCTGCTTATAAAGACTTTTTAATTTTTTATTAGTTGGTGTCCAAGTGTATACCAAGTGAGAATCATGATTTGTCTGAAAAAGAAAATGAGTTAATGCAGGTACAGCATTTTTCACTGTATCTTTTAGTTTCAGGATTTCTATTTTAATATCATTTTTCTCATCAATAGAAAGAACACAATATCCTGCTAATAGTTTTCGATTGTATATTTTTACTATTTTGAATTCTTTAAAAGGATGATGCAATACTTTCCATTCTAGTACCTGTTTATCTATTTTTTGTAAGATACCCCTATCCGTTGTTAAAAAATACGCCAAAAGCTGCTCTAATTCTAAATCGATTTCCTTTGTATATGAAAAATTCCAATCACTGTAAGTGCAGAATAATGTGGATGCCTTACTCAATAGTTTGTGTATAAAGATGTATTTAAAATTATGAGTGTTCTTCCAGTTAAGTTTATTTACAAATCCATGGAAGGAGTTGCTACCTGGAATACCTGTAATATATACCTGTTCATTTATTTCCTGCAGATAATTATAGGTTTTCCGGGCTAATGTCGTAAACAACCCTTTTTTTTGAAAATCTGGATGTGTCATGGTATCCATTGATTGATAAACCAGCACTTCCTTCCCCCCCACTATATATACCTCGGGGATTACTCCGTAAAAACCTGCAATTATATTGTTATGAACAGCTTCAAATGCAATTACACTGCCTGAAGGGTTATTTTTATATTTCCATTCAAAATATTCAGTTCCTACCTTCCGCCCTAAGCATAAGTAGAACATTTCGGAAAGGCGATTCAGGTTTTCAAGTGATACCAACCTGATTTCAAAAGGAATTTGCTCCATTATATATCAATTGATTTAATGAATTGTCTGTTTACATAAAACATTAATTCCTTCGCACTATTATTTTCCATCCCTATGCGTGGAATTAATTTCATTCCGTTAACAATATCTGACGTTTTAAAACCAACCGGATTTGATGTATAGAAAAATTTATGGCCCGCTAGTTTTAATATATTCAATGTGTCTGTTGTAAAATGTTCCTTTTTACCAAAAGGGAAAGCAAAATGATGTGTATCCTGATCTAACAATGTATCCAGATAAATCTTATTTTCTATAATCTCTCGCTTTTGTATTTCTTTACTGCATAGAGATAGTACCGGGTGATTGACAGTATGGCTACCTATTGTTACACCATCAGCATGAAGTTGTCTGATATCTGCTTCATTCATGTATAGTTCAATCTTATCACATTGATTTTTTAAAAAATAAGGTATATTGTCATTAAACTTTTTTTCCTGTTTTAGAAAATTCACCCAATCTTCCTGAAATCCGTATTGATCCTGAAGTCGTGAGATAAAGCTATTATTATGCTCGCTTATCAGTCCGCTTACCCATAGTTGATTATTTTGTATGGCTGCTTTATTGACAAACACAGCATAGGGGATTTTCCTTTGTGATAAAATGGGCCGGGCTGTATGGATAATGGATTTAAATCCATCGTCGAATACAATACTGGCAAAATTGTCATTCCCCGGGAGCATCGTATTGGTGATTTCATCAAGGGAGACAAGGCGAAAATTTTTTTGAATGAAATCCAGATGTTTTATAAATACCGCTTGATTTGTAGAATAATGAGAAGAATAATATGGATTATTAACATCAGATATATCATGATATATAAAAATAAATCTATATCCTTTAATAAAGGGTAGTAAAAAATTGTAAGAAAATAATTTTTTAAGCAGAAATACAGGCATTCATACAAAACTTAAGACAAATATAGTTTCTCCAGTTTTTCTATCATTACGGGCAAGTCAAACATGGCAATTGCATCTTTTTTGCCTTGTTGGGAAATCCGGTCATATAACTGGTGATCATCCAGAAGCCTTTTTATTGCATGATATATCTGTTCTTCATTTTGGAAATCCACTACAAGCGCATTCCGTTCGTGTACAATAAATTCTGCGGCTATACCCGAAAGGGTAAATACTGAGGGCACTCCTGCCATAAGAGCTTCCACATAAGTTTGACCAAAAGCTTCGATATGTTCATTAATAGGGGTATGCACATATACTTTTAGATTATTGTAAAGTGCACCCATATCCCTTTCATACTTAACTTCAATAATACGGTGTTCAGGTATTTGCTGCAACAATGAACGGATATATTTTTCATCATTTCCGTGACTATTGGCTAACAATAGTTTTGCTACCGGGTATTCTGATAGGATTTTTATAAAAGCAGGTATGATATGATGAACACCTTTCAATTCGGTGTAACGAGCAATTACTCCAATAAGTATATCATTTTGTTGGATATTGTATTTTTTGGCAAATTTTGTAATCCGTTCATTATCTATCTTCCCAAATTCCTCTGAAAGAAAACCATGATTAATAAGATGTACCTTATGCTCCGGTACCCGTTCTCGTTCTATAAGCACTCGCTTGACTAATGCACTGATCGCAATAATTTCTGTTGCTATCTTATTGAAGAAGCGATCATATTTTACGGCCTTGGAGAAGTAAACATGATGGAGTGTAGAATAATGGCGGGTATATATCCTTCTTTTCACTCCTGATAGCCATGCAGCAGTTAGTCCGACAGCACATGCATCAAAAAGGTGACAATGGACAATATCAGGCCTGATTTTTCTGAGGAATTTTATAGTTGAAACAATTGCCAAGGGCAAATCTTTTTTTCCGCGATAACGGATACGAATGAACGGATAATTGTGATGCTTAACAAATGCTTCAATTTCGCTATCATTTTCATTCAGCAAAACAAATGACAGATCCGTTTGATTTTGATCCCGGAAAGTACAAATCCATTCCAAAGCAATCATTTTGCTAATGTCAGAAATTATATAGGTAATTGTTTTTTTCATGAAATATGTACTTTTTCCGGGAAAAAAGTACCATTAGTCATAATGATGACATCATAAATCCGATAACGCAAATTGCGGGGTATCAGCTTCATCCATGAATTTTTATCCGCTTGGTTTATCCAGAATTTCTTGGCAAAAAAGCGGAAAATACATCCTTTTATACCTGTGGGCGGAGGCGCCTGGTATTTGTTTTTTCCTGCGTACAATTCCGGTTTCAGTATGGTCAGCATTTCCTGCGCACGGGTATATTGTCGCAGCCTGTGAATGTAAGTACGGAAACTGATACGGTCATCATGCCAGGCGAAGGCCTCATGGTTATAGAATAGCGGAATGCCTGCTTTATGTGCTCTTAATGCGAGATCATAATCTTCTGCATCCGTTAGTCTTTCATCAAAGCCATTCAATAGTGTAAACAACTGCTTAGATATAGAGAAATTGGCAGCAGTTAAAAATATTTGGTCCGCTGGCAACGGTTGTCCTTGAGTTTGTATTAATTGTTGCGACCATTTTAATGTCAGGCTTGTTTTAAACGTTTGGGCTTCCGTACATTTTTCTCTCTGAACATCAATTGCACTACCTGTTAAAATACTTCCCCAATGCTGGTGATGATGAATAATATGTTGCTGCAGGCAATTGTTTTCGGGTAGCATATCATCATCGAAAAATATCAGCAACTCACTAGAAGCTTCATGAGCCCCCCTGTTACGTACTTTTGCCCGGCCGCCGTTTTTTTGCTCTATGATCCGGAATTTGTTGAAGCCGAAATTATTTCTGCTCAAAATTTCTTTAGTATTATCAGTAGAACCATCAATAACGACTATTACTTCATCCGGAGCAACAGTTTGCTCCATCAGACAAGTTAACACATTGAGAATTTTATCAGCTCCGTTATAAGTAGGAATGACGATAGAGGTAGTCATTTATTATCCGTAATGTTTATTCCACATTTTTTTAATTCCTGGCGGCAAGAACTTATGCCGGAAGACAAGCTTATCGAACAGTTTCCGGTCGTCGTTTCTAAGTAATGTTTTTATTATACCTGGTTTAATCAGGTTGAATCTCTCCCTGTTGTTTTGTGCATAGGCTTCTGCCAATAGGAAAAACAAAAAATAATGCAGGCAGCGTGCAGGTTCAGCGTGGTTATTTGGGCATTGCCAATCCATTAATTCCGGTTTGCCAATGTCAGTGATTAATTCCTTCTCTTTATCCAGGCCAAAATTCGCTGCAAGCGTATAAAACAAATTAATACCTTCTCTTAAAAAACCAGAAGCCTGACTGACTGTTTTGGAATTATTATGCAGCCGGAAGTTAACCAGCAGGCTTTTATCTTTCACAATGCCTTTCAGGCCGTAATATAAGAGATACCTTATCCAGAATTCCTTATCCATCAGGTAATGAAAACGCTCATCTATGCCGCCGAGTGTATCCCATACGGATTTTCTGAAAAATGTTTCCGGCTGATCTATTCTGGCCCATCCAATGGTTTTTTCCAAGTTCCCGGGATAAATATCCGTTCCATTACTAAAATACTCTTTATTATTCCCGAATATCCTGCTGATACCACAGTATACATTCGTTTCCGGATTTTTAAAGACTTCACCTACTCTTTTCAAGGCATCAGGTTGGTAATAATCATCGCTGTTCAGCCAGTTAATAATATCACCAGTTGCACGACGATAGCCTTTGTTTATGGCATCGCTTTGACCTTTATCCTTTTCACTTACCCAATAATTGACATATTTTTGATATTTTTTAATAATGCCCAATGTCTTATCGGTGCTCCCGCCATCAATAATGATGTATTCAAGATTAGGATAATGTTGGTCCAGAACAGAACAGATCGTCTCTTCAATATATGTCCCCTGATTAAAACTCGGCGTGATAATAGAGATCCGTGGTAATATTTTCATATTAATGCAACTGACACTTCAAATTAGGATAATCCCAGTAATTCTATCCTCACCTATAGGAATATTCTAGAACCGGATTAGCAAGAATATGTCCAAATAACTTTTTATTCAAATCAGGTAGTGGACAAGCTGCGATCAGTGGTTTCAAGTCTATCCTGAAGTCATAACTGATTGGAGTGTATTTCATGGATATTAATTCATCCATATCGTTTATCTGAGTTACTTTTTCATTATTCCTATGTACAGATAAAAAATAATCATAGAATTTAAAATCCCCTCCTATGATGTTCTTTGACATCTGTATCCATTTTGAGGGGATACCATAAGCATCTGCAATAATCAAACCGTGTAATGAACTTGATATAATCCTTTCACATGAGAGGATATCATTTACAAACTTCTTATAGTCGTCCCCGACTTCAATATCTATGATTTTAATTTCGGGATCAGCAGCCAATTCCTTCAAATAATCAATATTTTTATCCGTATAATGTGGTACTATTCCTAATGCATATTGTTTATTTTTCTGTTCCGGATTATATACAAATGGCAGCAATAAAGCCGGATCCCCATAAACCTCTTCACATGTGATAGCTGTTTCCCGAAGGCGCCGAAAAGTTAAAGGACCTCTTACAGCAGCTATTTTCAATTTTACATTGTGATTATGCAGATGATCTCCGGATGAAATAAAGCCAGCACCCCAGACTCTGGTTTTCTCACTTACTGTTTTTAATCCCAAAGTGCTACCTACGATTAGGTAATGCTCTTGTCTACCTCTGGGAAAGGGCAGATATTCTAAAAAAATGAGCTTTCTGGAAGTCAACTCTTTAACTAGAGAATAATTCAGAGCGTCCCCCAGATTTGCATAGTCTCCACTACCCAAAATATATAGTGAATCCGGGTAGAGTATATCTGTTATTTTTGATTTAAACTTTTTCGCCATATTAATATAACCGTACATAGTAATAAATTACGTAAAAAATTTCTCTACTTCCTTACCATTAATACGGACCTTACTTTGTAAGTGAAGGAGCCGCTCTTTTCTTCTTTTTTGTTTTATTATATGAGATAGTCCGGGAATATTATGCTCCATAATAACTTTCTTTAAAGCAAGTGTCCAGCCGCCTTTACGTTCATGAATATCGGAATACCAATCAACCAGATCTACGGGATGAGGATAGACAACGTTAAACTGGTTGATGTATCCCTCATTGACTATCCATCTCCAGTCGTCAAATACGTTGTTTATAGGTAAAAGTTTTTCATGCATAGTCTGAGCAGCAGAACGAGTAACGATATAAGCTACTGCCCCTTGTACTAGTTCCTCTTTGTCTGGCCTGACGATGTCAAATTCGGTATTTGTTCTAACCAACTTAAAATTCACTGATTCTGGGAGAGAGGCAAATAAGCTATATACTTCACCATCGACAATTATCTCATCCAGCATATCTAAAAAAATCGATAGTTTGCTGGAAATAATCACATCATCCTCCATGATCAAAGCATAGGGAATGTTACGGGTTATAATTTCACCAATTAATTTATAGTGGCTTAAAAAACAACCTATTTCACCCTTATTTAGCTGTCTCCGAGGATACATATTGTTCGTATCATAATGCTTTGCGATTTCTTCATCCGATAACTGATATCCATCCGTCGCTTTGAAAAATTCATAATCCATGTTATACTTTTCAAATTGCCCTTTCATAAATTTGAATCGTGAACGTGAACGTTCTAAGTTGATGCAAAACACTTTCATTTGTACTATAAAATTTATAAATTTCTATATACGCGAATATACTCTTCTGTAACCTTATCAATACTAAATCTAGCTATTGCATCTTTTCGAATTTCTATTTTATTAAATTTTAATTTCAAAGCTTTTTTAATAGCTTCGACTAAGGCCTCTACTGTAAAATCACTGGCTATTACTCCATTGTGGGTATTGATTATATCCAAACTATTATTATTAGGGAACGAAACAACAGGAATACCGCATGATAAAGCTTCTATAGTTGTTTTACTAAATGCTTCTTCAAAAGAGGGTATAATAAAATAATTTGCACAAGAAAAAATCTTAGCCATCATAGTAGGGTCTTTAATTGAGCCCAAATAATGAATATCCATATCAGTTTGTGGCTTTTCATCTACATGTCCCACTGCTGCCACACAAAAATCAACATCTTTATACAGTATTTCCAGTGCCTTGACCATCTCTCCAAATCCTTTATTTCTGTCGTTTAAATAGATACTTACGAAAAGAAAGATGATTTTATCAGTTGGTAATTGAAAAAATGGTCTAACAGATGTCGTGGCTTGTATTGTAAACAAATCGGAATCAATCAGATTAGGAATTAAGAAATGATTTCTTCTTTTACCCATTTCCGATAATTTAGAATAATCATAATGGCTTTTGTTCATGCAAACAATAGTCAAATCCCTAATGCCTGAAATTATTTCTTTTTTAAGAAAAGCTAATTTATCCTCAATACACTTAAGACTAGTATAGTGGTTTCGAAATTCTTTGGCATGATGAAACCCTCCACAAAAAAAATTATAATCTCTGATAGTCCAAATTATTTTTTTTTGTACATACTTAAAAAAAGTGGGATAATCAATATATCCAGCTACCCAATGCAAATGTATAACGTCAGCTTGTTGTATTAGAGGATGTTTATGCACGTCGTATAATGAGTAGGGAACTGTATAATAAAACTCTCTGTTGTTACCAAGCTTTTTCCATAAAATCTTATTCACTTGGTAATAATCTCTTTTGTAAATCCTTAAAAACATAAGGATTTTTTTAAAAAACAGTACTCTGGCTGAATTTTTAATTGGATAGGAATAAACCGATTCTAAATCTGATTTTTTGTTCAATACCAATACTCTGCTGTCAATACCTGCTTTCAATAACCCTTTATGAAGATTTAGCATGCCTAATCCTGCTCCCCCGGAATCATAGGTAGAAATATGAAGTACAAGCATTTTAATTTATAAAATTTTAGATACAATTAACTTTATTTTTCTTTTTAAACGATACATAAAATGTGGTGGAAGTAATAAGCTAACCCTGTTAAAAGTATATTGATCTGCTACTTTGTTTACCTGAATACATTTAGGGTGCTTTAATTTCTTGGGAAGAGCGCGCACTTGTATATAAGCTAAATGGGAATGTATAGCTTTTGTGTGTGTACTATCAATACCAAAACCTATATTGCTTACTAAATTAATATTAGGGGAAATAGATAATCCTTGATGTAAAAAACAAGAATAACTCCAAGGATAAGCCCAACTGTTGAATTTTCCATGGATAAATACATCATCATAAATTTTCACTCTGACACGATATTGTAGTGTGTCTTCCCCTAAAGCGGCAGCAATCATTTTTTTTCCTTTAGGCCATGTTACCCCCTCTCCATCGTATAATTTCCACGCCCGTCGCCAAGTAGCCCATCCCCATACATGTGGGTAATGAGAAAAATAATAAGAATAACGCCCTCTTTTAATTCCAAATTGATAATTGGTTCCGCTTATGTGCATGATCTTATCATTAGATACATAACGTTGCAACATACACTCGCAAAATGTAAAGAATGTAGGATGGGGTAAACAATCATCTTCTAAAATGATCCCCTGTTCGACATGTTCAAAAAACCAGGTTATTGCTTGACTTACACTTTTCCGACAACCTAAATTTTCATTTCTGAATAACGTACGAACTTCACATTCCCAATCAATCCCGCAAGTAATAATATTCCGGGTTTCTCTACATAGACTTTCCTCTGCTTCACCCTGCTCTTTTCGCGGCCCATCGGCAGCGATAAATAACTGCTTGGGCCGGACTTTTCGTATCATATTAAAGACCTTCTGTGTTCGGTCTGGACGATTGAAGATCACGAATAAAACCGGTGTCTGAAAGCTTGTATCCATCATTATTTCGACAATATTTTTTCTATCCAAAGAGGCATCATTCCCTTTTTCCTTAGCCAATTCCCCAAAGTTGCTTCATCAGATCTAATTGTTTTCCAGGGAGTGTATTTCAAATAGTCCAAATACTGTTTTTTATATGGATGCTTGTCCATATATTGCCAGGGCTTAGACTTTCCGGTGAAATGCACAATATGTGGATTGGGTATGTCTCCTGTTATTTTTAAGTAGGAAGTCTGCATATTGTAAGTTGGAGATAAGGGTTGCCATCTTCCCACCAGAATTGCATTTAAGGCATCCTGATCCCAGTATTCTACCAAATCCGGGTTATGAAGTATGTATTGTACGCATTGCTCTGTAATATTCAATTCACGCCATAATTTAAGGTTGATAAGTAAGACTCCGGAATTAAAATAGATGTCCTCCGCCGATAACCCAAGATTGAGTTTCTTTTCTATAGTAATCCCATAGTTTTCGACCGCTGCAATTACATAGCCGTTTAGTGGTTTATCGAATAGGGCTGTAATATTCCGTCTTACTATCAAATCCACGTCTAAATACAAGATCCGTTCCAGGGATTCCGGCAATATAGTACCAACAAATATCCTGTAATAATTCGCCACGGTGGCATGTACAGAAATACGAAATTGATTTACATCACTGTTATTTATCTCAAGAACGTGACAGGTGGCTCCATGAGCATTTATCAAATCTTCAATAATATGAATGTTTAACCCTAGGCTTTTTACTACATAAATAGAAAATGGGATGTCTTGGTGATTTCTGAATAAGGAAACCAGCATAACAGCTGCTGGCTGCATGTAATTCTCGTCTATTGTAATAAGTATATTATACATACTCTGATAGGGCTTCTCTGTATATCTCAAGGTAAGTTTCTACCTGTTTCTTTTCTGAATATAGCAGAGCAGCAGCTTCCGCAATTTGCTGCCTATTGTGTAGCAAATGTGGATCTTTAAGAAATTGTTGCATGGTTGCCGAGAGGCTTTCTGCTGTTATTTCTTTAGAAAGAAAACCATTTTTTCCAGATTGAACCATATCAACAATACCCCCGGTTGGGAAACCAATCACGGGAGTACCGCACATAAGAGATTCGATCACTGTATTGGGCAGATTATCTTCAAGGCTGGGAATGATAAATACATCAGCCAGACTATATAATTCACTCATTTTTTGTTCAGAAGTTATCATTCCCATTGGAATAGTATTGATCCCGGCATACTCTGAACCAGTATCCTTACCAACCGTTAATAGCAATATATCCTCAGTGTTTTCCAATTTATTCAAAGCATTTATCAGGAGATCAAATCCTTTTCTCTTATTGGAGACCCGGTAAGCCACAAATAGAAAGACTTTTTTTTTCGTTAGGATATCATACTTTTTTCTTAATACATCTTGTCTTTGATAATGAAAAGTTTTATTATCAACTCCATATGGCACCCTGAAATGCTTAAATCGTTTAAACAAAGTGCTTGAAGAAGACAATTGGCACAACCAGTGTGAAGGAGAGACAACAAAAAATTGCTGCTCTGGCACACGATTCATATAATGGATATGTCTTGCAAGCATTTTACCCGCATAATTCTCATCTTCAGTATTTTGTAATTGAGGACAGGGTGTACAATTATCTTTGAACCGATTACAACCCTCGCTATAGTGACATCCACCAGTAAAAGGATTCATATCGTGTAAAGTCCATACAATCGGCTTATCAATTTTCTTAAACATGCTAAAGTCAAAAAAATGATTTGCTACAAAATGAAGATGGATAATATCTGCATCTTGGTACCAAGGATGCAACGTAATATCAAAAAAAGAATTGTGAAAAGTAAAAACTTCCAAGCTATTATTTCGCTGACGTAATATTCTCTTCTGAAAGGATAAGTCGCTTATATAATCTGCATAGGAGTATCCTTTCCTAAAGGAAAGGATCTTATCTTTTAATTTCTTTAAGAAGGATCGTTGCTGTACAACATTCTTATATCCTTCATAGAAATACGCAGCATTTTTTAAAACATGAGGCGGAGGTTCATTGATAAGAAGCCTAGATGAGATACCATATTCTTGCAAAGCTGTATGATAGCGGTAACAAGCTTTTGAGGCACCTCCGGCAGAGTTATTCGTATTAAATAGCAGTACTTTCAACAATCAATCATTTAAATTTTTTCATAAACTACAGCTATTGAATGGCCGGCATATACCTTATCAGGAGATTTTTTTCTTTTTTTAAGTTTTGCATGTAATAATCTATAAAGAAGACCACGTACTCCGGGAATTCTATTTACTTGTTTCCGAGGAAACTGAGCCATAATCTTATTAATCTGATAATCTTTTAATGGCTCATATTTTACATCTACCAAACGCAGCGGAAAAAAACGGGATAAGGCGTGAAAGGCCTCAGTTGTCCACCAACCTGCGTGATGAGGAGGATAGTTTAAAAGATATTGGTGGTTTTCCACTTCCTGCATATAAATAGAATCAAGGTTAGGTACACTTATAAACAGCTTACCCCCAACTTTTAATGTTTTTAGTGAAGCTGTTACAAATTCCCGTATATTTCTAATATGCTCAAAAACCTGAAAAGCACAAACAATGTCAAATTGTTCAACATTCTCTGAAGCAAAAGACTCCAAAAATACCGGCTGAACATTTAAACCTTTTTCTTTTGCTTTCTGTATACTTTGTTCATTTAATTCCAATCCTATGATATTATATCCTAAACTTTGTATGCGTTCCATAAAGCTCAATCCACCGCTTCCTACTTCTAAGATCTTCTTATCATGGGGTGATAATATATCCATAAAAACGTCATACTCCCATCTCCAAGATGAATAATACCAAGGTACAGTCTGCAGTTGTTCATAAAAAGTCGAATCTCCCAATATACCGTCAACTGGCGAAAAAAAACGATATCCGGTACTTTCACATTTATAAAGCTCAAGTTTGTCCAGGTCTTTAAAAAATCTGGACACATCTATACCAAAATTCGATTTGTAGCTATTTAATATTCTCTGTAAGTCGATTTCCTGAACCAGCTCAACTTTTCCGCCAAGTACTACGGGTGATGTTATCATGCATATAAAATTGATAATCTTAACAAAATTTCAATAATGATTTCAATAAAGATAACTATGTGAATTTCCAATTACAGCGTGGAAGTATATAACCCACATTTCTGCCAGGCAGCGTTTTTTTCTTAGTCATCCCAATGACTTCAAATCTTAAACAATCCCTTTCTGAAAGAAAATTGGAAGTTGAATTGCCAAACCAAATAGAAACAATATACTCTCCATCAACCAATTTGGGATCAGTAATAGTAATCTCAATAAAACCACTTCGTTTGGAGGAAACTCCATTTGGAATATTCAACTTCTCTATAGATGGATTGGAGCCAAATAAGGGAGTTCCTGATAAATCATATATCACAAATCCCAAATGAGGTATATCTAAATCTTGATCTGTCTCATATGCCGCCTCTATTCTTAAAGTATCTCCCACTTGATTAATCTGGGCAAATTTTAAATGTTTTTTAAACGTAACGTAATTAGTTCCTGCACTACCTAAATATCTATTTAAAATCTTGTTTGTTTCACCGATAGCTTTTACACCGCCGGATTCCATTAAAAGGCAACTGTTACATAAAGTAGAAATTGATGTCATGTTATGGCTCACAAATAATACCGTACGTCCGCCATTTACACTTACGTCTTTCATCTTTCCCAAACACTTCTTTTGAAATTCGGCATCTCCAACAGCTAAAACTTCGTCTACAATTAATATCTCTGGTTCCAGATGAGCTGCTACAGCAAATGCTAATCGCACATACATCCCACTACTATATCGTTTTACAGGAGTATCTACATAGCGCTCTACGCCTGCAAAGTCTACGATCTCATCAAATTTAGCCCTGATCTCCCGTTTCGTCATCCCCAGGATGGCGCCGTTCAGAAAAATATTTTCCCTACCTGTCATCTCTGGGTGAAAGCCGGTACCTACTTCCAACAGACTGGCGATACGCCCTTTGATCATCATCCGTCCCGTGGTTGGTTTTGTTACTTTACTCAACAACTTCAACATAGTGCTTTTTCCTGCACCGTTCCGACCAATAATACCCATGATCTCGCCTTGCTTCACGTCAAAGTTTACATCCTTGAGTGCCCAGACATAATCACTGTTTCCTTTCTGTGTCCGGTCATTAATTTCTCCTATCTTAGTAAATGGATCTTCCTTTCCTCGAACTTTAGCCCACCAACGGTTCAGATCATGGCTTAAGGTACCGGTACCCACCTCACCAAGACGGTAGAGCTTACCCAGGTTTTCTACTTGTATAGCGATATTACTCATTATATTTTATAATCCTGTTGCTAAGATGCTTTCTGTGTGATCCTGAAACTTTCCCGGTAAACAGTTTCAATTCCTTCCCTCAGGCCGGTTTGTGCCTGCCAGCCCAATGCAGCAAGCCGGGATACATCCATCAGCTTCCGCGGCGTACCATCCGCCCTGGAGCTGTCCCATTCAATCATCCCCTCAAAACCCACAACCTCCTGGATCAGCTCCGCCAGCTCCCTGATCGTAATATCTTCACCCGTACCAATGTTAACGATCCCCGGCTCATCATAATGCTGCATCAGGTACACGCAGGCATCGGCCATGTCATCCGCATGAAGGAATTCACGTCGCGGAGTACCGCTCCCCCAAAGAGTAACAGAAGGTGACTGATTGATTTTAGCCTCATGGAATTTGCGCAGCATCGCAGGCAGCACATGGGAGTTTTGCAGGTCGTAGTTATCATTAGGGCCATACAGGTTGGTGGGCATCACTGATACAAAGTTACAGCCGTACTGGCTTCTATAAGCATCACACATTTTGATACCTGCGATCTTTGCGATGGCATAAGGTTCGTTGGTCGGCTCCAGCAGGCCGGTGAGCAGGTATTCCTCCTTTAGCGGCTGAGGCGCCAGGCGGGGATAAATACACGAAGAACCAAGAAACATAAGCTTCCGGATACCGGTACGCCAGGCCTGGTGGATCACGTTGTTTTGGATCATCAGGTTGTCGTACAGGAACTCCGCACGATAGGTATTGTTGGCTACAATGCCCCCTACTTTGGCTGCCGCGAGGAAAACATATTCCGGCTGCTCCGTCTCGAAGAAAGCGGCCACAGCCTGCTGATCACGCAGATCCAGCTCCGCGGATGTACGTGTAATGATATGTGTGTAACCGTCGTTCGTCAGCCGCCGGTGAATCGCGCTGCCTACCATACCACGGTGTCCGGCGATGTATATCTTGCTATCGGATGTCATGATCTATTCGTATTGCCGGAGAATATTAAATCCCGCCTCTTTCAGCATTTTCTCCTTCCGGAAACACTCCAGGTCCGCGGCTACCATTTCCTTCACCAGCTCCGGGAGGGTGCATTTGGTGACCCACCCAAGTTTTTCCTTAGCTTTTGAAGGGTCGCCGATCAGCAGGTCTACTTCTGTAGGCCGGAAGTAAGAGGGATCCACGCAGACTATTTCCTGTCCTTCCGTAAAGGCATAGCTGCCGTTAGCAGACTGCACATATCCTTTCTCTTCTGCACCACTGCCTTTAAAAACGATCTCCACACCTGTCTCCGCAAAAGCCATCCGGATAAAATCCCGTACGGTGGTCGTGATGCCGGTAGCGATCACAAAATCTTCGGGTTGGTCCTGCTGCAGGATCAGCCACATGGCTTCTACATAGTCGCGGGCATGACCCCAGTCACGTCGGGCGTCCAGGTTGCCGATGTACAGCTTATCCTGCAGCCCCAGCGCCATCTGCGCCACCGCGCGGGTGATCTTACGCGTTACAAATGTCTCGCCGCGTAGCGGACTCTCATGATTGAAGAGGATGCCGTTGCAAGCGAACATATTATATGCCTCGCGATAGTTGACCGTGATCCAGTAAGCATACATTTTGGCTACGGCGTAAGGCGAGCGGGGGTAAAACGGTGTTTTTTCCGACTGGGGTACTTCCTGTACCAAGCCGTACAGCTCCGAGGTGGAGGCCTGGTAGATCCTTGTTTTGTTTGTCAATCCCAGCAATCTTATTGCTTCCAGGATCCTTAACGTGCCGATCCCGTCGGCATTGGCTGTATATTCCGGTGTGTCAAAGCTGACCTTCACGTGGCTCATAGCCCCTAAATTGTATATCTCATCCGGCTGTACTTCCTGGATGATCCGGATCAGGTTGGTACTGTCGCTCAGATCGCCATAGTGCATAATAAAATGCCGGTGATCCACATGCGGGTCTTCATAAAGATGATCTATGCGGTCCGTATTAAAAAGCGAACTTCGGCGCTTGATACCATGCACGACATACCCCTTGCTGAGCAAAAACTCAGACAGGTATGCGCCGTCCTGGCCGGTTACACCTGTTATTAATGCTGTTTTTGACATAAAAAGATTTTTTGTTTAACCGTTGAATCGATTAAACGGTTAAACACCTATACGGTATCCATAAAGCTTTTCTCCACCCGGTTGAAGATAACCGTACCCAGCAGCAGCACCACCACGGTAAACCCGGCACTATAAGCTAAATACCCCCAGTTGAACGTCCCCGTTCCCAGGAACCCATACCGGAAGGTCTCAATAATGGATGACATGGGGTTGGCCAGGATCAGCCATTTATACTTTTCTCCGATTGTGGATAACGGGTAGATCACCGGCGTGGCATACATCAGCAACTGCACACCAAATGTCAGCAGGAACACCAGGTCGCGGTACTTGGTGGTCATCGCGCTGATGATCATCCCGAAGCCAAGTCCTAATCCGCCCATCAGCAGAATGAGCACCGGGAATAAAAGCAATGCAGCATTAGGCTGTACATTGGCCCCTGCAGCCAGGTAAAAGCCCCAGAAGCCCAGGAACAGGATAAACTGGATACCCAGCTTCACAAGGTTGCTGACAACGATGGAAAGCGGCATCACCAGCCTCGGGAAATATACCTTGCCGAATACAGACGCATTATCTTTAAAGACGGTAGCAGTGCGGTTCAGGCATTCTGCAAAATAATTCCACATGGTGACCCCGGCCATGTAAAACAACATCATGGGCAGTCCGTCTGTGCTCAGGCCTGCGATCCGTCCGAAGATCAGCGTAAAAGTCAGTGTGGTGAGTATGGGCTGCAGAAAAAACCAGACAGGCCCGAGAATTGTCTGCTTATAGGTGGCCACAAAATCGCGCCGTACCAGCAGCAGCAGCAGATCGCGGTAGCGCCATACTTCCCGGAGCTTCAGATCAAACATGTAGCTCTGCGGCTCAATGATCTCCGTCCATTCTGTTTCTTTATCTGCTGTTATATGGCCTGTTATTTGTTGCTCTGTACTCATTTGCTCTCTTTCTATATACGGAAAATACGCCCCTACCCATCAACCAAACGATTCAACACCTCAACGCCTCAACAAAAAAAACTCATCACATTCCTTTCGTCACCTTGTTTTTATCCACATAAGCCACCAGCTCATACCCCAGGCTTTCTATCCGCAACTTCACCGTTTTTTTCTTCACTTCCAGCACCTTGCCTTTGTGGTCCATCAGCGGGCCTGCAGCAACCGATACCTCATCTCCGGGCCTGATATCTACAGATACTGCTTCCACATCTTCATAGGTATCCAGGAAGCGGCGGATAGCGCTGATCTCTTTTTCTTTTATAACAGCCGGCTTCCCGTTCCAGTACACAAAGTTGAGCACACCGGGTGTGCTGCGTACAAGCTGCATTTCTAGTATGGTAATATGCACAAAGACATAGGAAGTAAAAAGCGGCAGCTCCACCAGCTTTACCCGGTCGCTCCAGCGGCGTCTGGCTTTATGGAGCGGGCAGTACGATGAGATGCCCCGTTCCTGCAGCAGCCGGTCGGTTTTTTTTTCCCAGCGGGGCCGGGTATATACGGCATACCATTTCCGGCTCATTTTCTGTTTGTTGCATGGCTTCGCCACCTCAGTCACAGGTAAAGGCCCTGACCGGTTTTGTTAATGACTTGCAAAGATAATATGCTTTGCCGGACAAAACGTTTTTTTATAATTGTTTACGGGAAGTAATACCCGGTTATGCATATGGAGCGACAGGAGACTAATGAGTGGTGTCATCCGGAAGACGATGGCGGCCCGGAGGCCGCCATGACATTCTTTTTATGATACTTCCCTTCCTGCTAAGTAAAACTACTTCTTCTTCCGCTTCCCCTTAAAAAGACCGGCCGGTTCCTGCTCATCATCTTCATAATATCCCTGACTACCATATCCATATCCGTAACCATACCCGTACCCGCCATATCCGTACCCATACCTTTTCTGGTGCTCCACACCATTGAAAACAATAGCCGCATTTCTGACTTTACCTTCCTTGTATAAGCCGTCTAACATGCGCACCTGCTCCTTGATGGTATGGCCCTGCCGGGTGACGAAGAGGTTAACACCGGCAAACCGGGACAGGGTCAACGCGTCGGACACCATACCAACCGGCGCCGTGTCTATAACAATAATGTCAAACAATTGCTGCAGCCCGGAGATCAGGGCCTCATTTTTGGGCAGCAGCAGCAATTCACCGGGGTTGGGTGGCACCGGACCGCAATTGGCCACAAACAGGTTTTCATGGATGCCGGAAGGCTTTATCACCTGCTCGATCTCGGTCATGCCGGCCAGGTAGCCGCTGATACCCCCTTCGCGGCTCAGGTTGAGCCGTTCGGAAATTTTGGGCTTGCGGAGGTCAAACTCCATTACGATCACGCGCTTTCCTGCCAGCGCCAGCGTCAGCGCCAGGTTGATGGAAATAAAGGTTTTCCCCTCGCCGCTCATGCTGGAAGTGATCATGATCACCTTTTTTCGGTCTGCCGCATTCATAAACTCCAGGTTGGCGCGGATCAGGCGGAACTGTTCGGCAATGCCGGTACGCACGCGCTCTCCGGTTACGATATCCGTATTTTCCCTGGCCTTACTTACAGAGCCGATTACGGGAACAGATGTAAGCTGCTCTATTTCCCGCTCGTTGAGTATCTTGTTGTTCAGAAGCTCACGTGTAGCGAGCACGCCTGCCGGGATCAGAACACCCATCATCAGCAGCATGGTATAAGTGGTGTTGGGTACGGGCGTAACTGGTGTTTGTTCATAGTAAGGCGCCACAATTTCCTTTGATTTGTTGGAGGCGGCATATAATGCTATTTCATTCTCCACACCTTTCTGGTAGAGCATCAGGTACATGCTCTGAAGCACATTGTATTCCCGTTTTACATCCGTAATGGAGCGGTCAATAGATGGGACTGAGCGGATCAGGCTCGAGAATTCGGAAGCATTCCGCGCAGCGTTTTTCTGGGCGATCTCAAGCGATGCCAGCACTTTATCCGATGCGTCAATGATACGTTTGCGCAAGTTGGCGATCTCGCTTTCCGCCTGTATGCGGAAGGGGTTGGAGAGAGGAAGGTCCTGGGTTTCCAGCTTTTGTACCAGCGTATTGTATTGTCCGATCAATGCGTTTACTACAGGGTCTGCAATACCAATGCCTGCCATCATCTGGTGTCTGCCACTATGCTGTTCCTGTACGGTTTGTTTCAGGTAGGCAATTGCCTGTTTTTTAATTATAATGTCTTCCAGTTGCTGTTCCGCCTGCGTTCTCCCGGCGACGTAGGTGTTTGCCTGTGAGGAAACGTCTACCATGCCATGACTCACTTTGATGTTTTCCACCTTACTGTCCACATTTTTGATATCGCCCATCAGGTCGGCCTGTCGCTGGCTGATAAATTCCCGGGTTTTTTGCGCAAACCGGTTGATATTCTGCAGTTCATTGCGGTGGTAAAACCAGATCAGGGCCTGCATGAAAGCCACGCCACGCTCGGGCAGGATATCTTCATAGCGCAGGTCCAGCATACTGGTACGACCGTCGCTCATATTGATCCGCAGCCGGGGAATGATCTCACGAACTGCTGCCATGACAGGAGCGATATGTATTTTTATGGCTTCGTTCAGATAACCTTTATTGCCGCCCCCGCCGGGCGCATAAACGATCTTGAACCGGCCGTAAGGACGCTCCACCCAAGCCTCATAGGCGATACGGGTCTGCCGACCTTCTTCCGTAAGCTCGAACTGCCCCTCCACGATCTGCCGTACGATCATATCCACCGGACGCCCTCCGTAAAACCCGTTTGAGTCGAATACCAGCCTGACGGGCGCTTCTCCGTATATTTCATTCTCCTTGATCCGGCCTTTTACCCAGTAGTGAATATTCAGATCCAGTGAATCTACCACCTGCCTGATCAGGTCTTGTGAGCGCAGAATAAATATTTCATTGTATATATTTACATCGTCCTTTTTAATGCCGATATCACTCAGTACGCTTTTGCCGGCATTGTCTCCTCCGCCCAGTTCCAGCAGCAGGGCGCTCTTCACTACGTATACGGGTGTGGCATAGCGGAGGTACAAAAAGCCGCTGCCGGCAAATAAACCAATGCTGATCAGGAACCAGTACCAGTTGGCCGCGAAGGAAGCCAGCAGGCGCCGGAAGTCGAAATTTATATTGATCTGGTTATTGATCTTGTTGGTCAACTGGTTGGATTCCATACCTGTTTTGAATGCTTACGATGTTATTTTGAGAGTTGTACGATACCATATACGGTAAAGGCTGTAGTCAGTAGGCCAACAATTGTCGGTATATAAAACCGGAGCAGTTCGTTCGTTTGCTGGCGCTGGATACGCGACGGCTCTACGTATATAATGTCATTCTGCATCAGGTTGAAATAGGGATCTTTGAACACATCCCTGCTGTTCAGGTTGATCCGTGCGTATTCACGATGATCTCCTTTTTGCCTGATTATCAGTATGTTGTCTTTCCTTCCGGTAAGCGGAATTTCTCCTGCAGCGGCAATCGCCTCAATAATATTCAGCTTATGGTTGTGGGAGATGACAGGCCCTGTTCTGCTCACTTCGCCCAACAGGGTCACTTTAAAGTTTATAATGCGTGTTTCCACAACCGGATCTTTCACATAATTTTTTAGCCTGCCGGCCAGTAATTCTTTGGATTCTCTTATAGTGAGACCGCCCAGCTTTATCTTGCCCAATACCGGGAAGTCGATATGCCCGTCTTTATCCACCAGGTAGCCGGTGGTCATCGCTCCACCGCCGCCGCCACCCATACCGCCGCCGCCGCCGGCCATTGGCACCAAAGGGTACCGTGTACCCCCTTCGTTGAATATACCGACAGGATTCGGGTTTTGGTCATTGATACTGCTGATGCTGGTCACATTAACAGATACGATGTCATCAGGCTGTATCCGTATTTCAGGCACCGGGATCATGTCCTGCACGCTGACAGTGGTATCTTCATTTTTTACGCCTTCCCTGAAATAGATCACCTTTTTCGGAGCGCTGCACGATGCGATGAGCAGTAATACTAACGGTAATATTGTGAATAAGCGGAATAATCTGAGCATAAAGTACCAATAATAAAGAAAGCAAAGGTAATTTTTTTATTGTTTAATCGTTGAGTTGTTGAACCGTTTAATCGACTAGTCTTTTAATCGGAAGTGGCTTCCGGCACGCTCAATCACCGTATTAAAAGAAGAAAAATAAATATAGATCCTGCACAAATAATCAAAAATTCAACATTTCTCCGTACCTTCGCGCGAATTTTCTCATAACCGTTTGGGCGTAATATTACCTTCTTCACAGAAAGTGCCGCTTCGTTCAGAGATCAGGTGATAAAATTAATCACACCTGCTTCAACCAGACAATACCATTTATGAATATACGCAACATTGCTATTATTGCCCACGTAGACCACGGCAAGACCACACTCGTCGACAAGATCCTTCATACCACCAGCGTATTCCGCGACAACCAGGAAACCGGGGAGCTGATCATGGATAACAACGATCTCGAACGCGAACGCGGCATTACCATTTTTTCTAAAAATGCATCCGTTACATACAAAGACGTTAAGATCAACGTCATCGATACCCCGGGTCACGCCGATTTCGGCGGTGAAGTAGAACGTGTGCTGAAGATGGCCGACGGCGTAATTCTCCTGGTGGACGCCTTCGAAGGTCCTATGCCGCAAACCCGTTTTGTTTTACAGAAAGCACTGCAATTGAATCTCCATCCGATTGTGGTGATCAACAAGGTAGACAAGCCCAATTGCCGCCCGGAAGAAGTGCACGATGCGGTGTTTGAACTGTTCTTCCAGCTCGATGCTACCGAAGAGCAGCTGAATTTCACAACGCTGTACGGATCTTCCAAGCTGGGCTGGTTCAATACTTCTCTTACGCCTGCGGAAGATATCACCCCCCTGCTGGATACCATACTGGAAAAAGTACCCGAACCCAGGGTGTCCGAAGGTACATTACAGTTACAAATCACTTCGCTGGATTATTCTTCTTTCCTTGGCAGGATTGCAATCGGGAAGATCACCCGCGGTGTAATACGCGAGAATCAACAGGTGCAGCTTTGCAAGCCGGACGGTGTGTTTGTAAAATCCCGGGTGAAGGAATTGTATGTGTTTGAAGGGATGGGCAAAAAGCGGGTAGCGGAAGTTATTGCCGGCGATCTCTGCGCCGTAGTCGGTATCGAAAACTTCCAGATCGGGGAGACCATCGCCGATTTTGAAAATCCCGAGGCGCTTGAGATCATTCCCATTGACGAGCCGACCATGAACATGCAGTTCTCCATCAACAACTCTCCTTTTTTCGGTAAGGAAGGAAAGTTTGTTACCAGCCGCCACATTCGTGACCGGCTGATGAAGGAGCTCGAAAAAAACCTTGCATTACGTGTGAAGGAAACGGATGATGCCGATAAGTTTCTGGTGTATGGCCGTGGCATTCTTCACCTCAGCGTATTGGTAGAAACCATGCGCCGTGAAGGATATGAACTCACCATAGGGCAGCCGCAGGTGATTACCAAAGAAATAAACGGACAGAAGTGTGAGCCGTACGAAACGCTTGTCGTGGACGTACCTTCGGAGTTTAGCGGAAAGGTTATTGACCTGGTAACGCAGCGGAAAGGTGAGATGAATATCATGGAAAGTAAAGGTGAGATGCAGCACCTTGAATTTGAAATTCCCGCCAGGGGATTGATCGGCTTAAGATCCCAGATGCTGACTGCTACTGCCGGGGAGGCCGTCATGGCACACCGTTTTAATGAATACAAACCCTGGAAAGGAACGATACCCGGCCGCAATAACGGCGTATTAGTAGCCAAAATGGGCGGTACGACTACCGGTTATTCCATAGATAAACTGCAGGATCGTGGTTACTTTTTCGTTGATCCCGGAGAGGAAGTCTATGCCGGTATGATCATTGCAGAACACATCAAGCCCGGCGATCTGAATGTGAATGCAGTGGAAGGAAAAAAACTGACCAATATGCGCGCTTCCGGGTCCGACGCGGCTACCAATATCGCCCCCAAGATCCAGATGACGCTTGAAGAATGTATGGAGTACATCCAGCAGGATGAGTGTATCGAAGTTACTCCCAAGAGTATCCGTCTGCGCAAGATCATGCTCGACGAGAACGACCGCGCCAAATATGCCAAGATGCTGAAGTCGGAAGCGTGAAGAATTTGAAAATTTGAAAATGGGGAAATTTGAAAATGTGTAAAAGACGTTTCGCAATCTGTGTGGTTAAAACAGCGCTTTCCCGGATGTTTAGCGTAGCGCATCCGGGAACATAGTCTGAATCACGGATTTATCCAGATTACACGGATGGCACGGATTAAAATCTGTGGAATCCCTTAATCCGTCTAATTCGTGATGCTGACAATGAAAAGTATCGTCCGGTATACCCTTCGGAACATCCGGGACAGCAGCGTGTCCATTGTCCACTGTCAATTGTTTACCTTTGTGTTATGAACAGGAAGCAGGAACTATCACGTTTATTAGATGAGCGCATCCTCATCATTGACGGCGCCATGGGTACCATGATACAACGCTATAAGCTGGAAGAAAAGGATTATCGCGGAGAAAAGTTTAAAGACTGGCATATAGACCTGAAGGGGAATAACGACCTCCTATGCCTGACACAGCCTGGTATTATCCGGGATATCCATACCGGATACCTCGAGGCAGGGGCCAACATTATAGAAACCAATACCTTTAATTCCCAGGCTATTTCGCTGGCGGATTACGGAATGCAGTCGCTTGTAACGGAGATTAATATTGCTGCAGCGCGCCTGGCACGGGAAGCTGTTGATGCTT
Source organism: uncultured Chitinophagaceae bacterium (assembly GCA_964527735.1). Classification (GTDB taxonomy): domain Bacteria; phylum Bacteroidota; class Bacteroidia; order Chitinophagales; family Chitinophagaceae; genus JBEBVQ01. The sequence continues at coordinate 143,066 of CAZGPG010000003.1, forward strand.
TCAAAGCATCTGCCAAAGAACCGGTGCACGTATATGTAGCCGGCGCTATCGGCCCGATGAGCAAAACCCTGTCGCTTTCTCCTGACGTAAATCAGCCGGGCTACCGCGCCGTGACATTCGATGAAGTGGCTGAAGCTTATTATGAGCAGATCAGCGCCCTGGTTGAAGGAGGAGTGGATATCCTGCTGGTGGAAACGATCTTCGATACCCTGAACGCCAAAGCTGCTATTTACGCGATCGAAAAATATTTCAGTGAAACGCCGGGAGAAAAATTACCGGTGATGATCTCTGGTACGATCACCGATGCTTCCGGTCGTACGCTTAGCGGCCAGACGCTTGAGGCGTTTTATGTCTCCGTCATGCACGCAGACCCGCTTAGCATTGGTCTGAATTGTGCACTGGGCGCCGAGCAGATGCGTCCGCATGTGGAAGAACTTGCTTCACTTGCTTCCTGCTATGTGAGCTGCTATCCGAATGCCGGCTTACCCAATGCTATGGGCGAATACGACGAAACGCCGGAAGAAACTGCTGCGATTGTCGGTGAGTTTGCCCGCCAGGGGTGGATCAATCTGGTAGGCGGATGCTGCGGCACAACACCGGATCACATCCGCATTATCGCCGAAACCATGAAACAATATCCACCGAGGTCTTTACCCCGTGTTTTGGAAACGTTGTCCTGATTCCTCTAAGCTCCAAAAAATGCTGTCATTGCGGGCTTGACCCGCCCCTGCTGTTATCACAACCGCTAAAAACAGTTATAGTGTGCATCATACGATGCCTGGACAGGTTCAATCATTTGTCGTTACTCGGTTATTAGGATATAAGACAATATGTCTCCGGTGCGCCATAAATAATTATGTTTGTTTTAATTTTTTTTTTACATTTGGATGTATAAAATACCAAAAAATCAACGTGATGAAAAAGTTACTTTTACTTTTAATGGCATCCGGTATTGCTGTAAGCCATGCACAAACAGTCCGGGAAGAAAACCGTGCTATGATTGGCAAGATTACCGCAACCTGGTGTCCGCCTTGCGGACAATGGGGATGGGCACTTGCTGATCAATATACAGAAACATACGAAGAGAATGCGTTCTACGTCGGCATATTCGCCAGTCCGCGCACAGATGGAGGGAATGCTAAATTTAAAGACTCCACAGCCTATGCCTGGGCCAGCATGTTTGGTATGAGTGGTTTCCCCAGTTTCTCTGTTAATGGTGTGGATAAAAGCCTTCAGAATACTTCGGGAAATTCAGTGAACACGGCAGGGATCACACAGGATGTTACGAGTGCTATGGAAGCATACATACCTTCTCCTGTAATAGCTGGGACGGGATACTGGTACCGGAAAGATGGATCGGAAATTACGGTGCAGATTAAAACAAAGTTCTTTGAGGATGTTACAGGCAATTACTATGTAGCCGCTTACCTGGTTGAAGACGGAGCGATGAATGTGCAGGCCAGCAAGGTCGGCACTGTTGCACACCACAATGTTTTGAGGGGCTCCATGAGCAGAAATGGAGACAGGATGAACCACTGGGGAGAACAGATTGTCTCAGGGTCTGCATCTGCCGGCGATGAATTTGAAACCAGCATTACTCTTGATGTGGCTACGCAGACACTGTCACAGTCCCAGGGTTGGGATATGGCCAAGTTAAAGGTGATTACGATAATATGGAAGAGAAACAATATGGGAAAGTATGAATATGTGAATGGTAATGACAAGAATGACTTCCCCGCTTCTGTAACAGATATCGAAAAAGGAATGAGCAGCCTGGCTGTTTATCCGAATCCTGCTGCCGGTAATACTATGCTTTCCGTAATGATGCAGCAGGCTGCTGACGTGCAGATCCGCCTGATCGATGTTGCCGGTAGTGTGGTTTACACGGATAATGCGCGCTTTAACAGCGGTATGAATGCCTGGAATATTGAAACTTCCGGACTTGCTGCCGGTACATACCTGGTAAGCGTATCTTCCGCTAAAGGCACTGTTACACAGCGTTTGGCTGTAGTGAAATAAGTGTTTAAGTTGTTTGTCGAAGCCACTACCATTAAATAGTTACAAGAATTTTAAATAGCCGTTCAATCGGTTCATTAAAGATTAATAGCCGCTGCAAAATCTGCAGCGGCTATTATATTTTTCATTCACACGTGGAATGAATTATGATCACGGGTGAATGTGTGCCCGGTCAATTATCAATTGACCCAACGCCCATTGCAAAAAACAGGACGAATGATTTATACGGGCGAATAACAGACAGGGACGAATAACACGGGCGAATGCAATTCGCCCCTACATTTATCCCTCATCCCTGATGGCTCCTACACGTCTATCCGTGCGTATTTGGCATGTGTTTCGATAAATTCCCTGCGGGGCGGCACTTCATCACCCATCAGCATCGCAAAAACACGATCTGCTTCCGCAGCGCTGTCTATCGTTACCTGTTTGAGGATACGTGTGTCCGGGTTCATGGTCGTTTCCCAAAGCTGTTCGGCGTTCATTTCCCCAAGCCCTTTATACCGTTGTATATGCACCGAATCTTCCCGGCCGTTGGCAAATTTCTCTACCAGCGCCTTGCGTTCTTCCTCATTCCATGCGTATGCCTGTTCCTTGCCTTTCTTTACCAGGTATAAAGGCGGTTGGGCAAGGTACAGAAACCCTTGTTCTGTCAGCTCTCTCATATAGCGGAAGAAGAAGGTCAGAATCAGCGTGGCAATATGAGACCCGTCCACATCGGCATCGGTCATGATGATGATCTTGTGGTAGCGAAGCTTTGTCAGGTTCAGTGCCTTCGGATCTTCGGGTGTGCCAACGCTGACGCCCAGCGCGGTGAACATATTTTTGATCTCCTCGTTTTCATAGATCCGGTATTCCTGCGCTTTCTCCACATTCAGGATCTTACCGCGCAGCGGCAGGATCGCCTGGAAACTCCGGTCGCGGCCCTGCTTGGCTGTACCGCCTGCCGAATCACCTTCCACAAGATACAGTTCACAACGTTCGGGATCCCGGTCGGAGCAGTCGGCCAGCTTGCCGGGCATACCGCCGCCGGTCAGCACGCTTTTTCGCTGTACGAGCTCACGTGCCTTACGTGCTGCTGCACGCGCCTGGGCAGCCAGGATCACTTTGTCAATGATCATTTTGGCATCTTTGGGATGCTCTTCAAGATAGGCCTCCAGCACACGGCTTACGCAGATATCTACCACGCCCATCACCTCGTTATTGCCGAGCTTGGTCTTTGTCTGTCCTTCAAATTGAGGCTCCGGCACCTTAACGGATATTATGGCGCTCAATCCCTCACGGAAGTCATCACCGGTGATCTCTACTTTCGCTTTCTCAAATAATTTGTTCTTGTCTCCATACGATTTAAAAACACGCGTGATCGCACGGCGGAATCCTGCTACGTGCGTACCCCCTTCGATGGTGTTGATATTATTTACGTAAGAGAAAATGTGCTCGTTATAAGAAGTATTATAGCTCAGCGCCACATCTACTGCGACGTTGGATTCGGCATCATGCGTTTCCACATAAATAGGCGTGCTCAGCAGGGGGTCACGTTTGCCATTCCGGTCGAGCATTTGCACGAACTCCAAAATGCCGCCTTCACTGAAAAAAATTTCAGAAATGAATGCTCCTGATTCATCTTCTTCACGCTCGTCTGTAAGCGTGATTGCAATACCTTTGTTCAGATAGGATAATTCGCGCAGCCTGCCTGCGAGGATCTCACGGTTGTACGCTTTATCCTTAAAGATGGTTTCGTCGGGCTCAAAATATTGCCAAGTGCCTCGTTTATCTGTTGTGCCAATCTCACGGACTGTATATTGAGGGATACCGGTGGCGTATTCCTGCTCAAAAATCTTTCCTTCGCGGTAAACGGTTGTGCGCATCAGGCTGCTCAGCGCGTTTACGCAGCTCACACCAACGCCGTGAAGCCCGCCGGATACTTTGTAAGAATCTTTATCGAACTTACCTCCGGCGTGGAGCACCGTCATCACCACTTCAAGTGCAGAACGCCCCTCTTTCGGATGAATGCCGGTGGGGATACCGCGGCCATTGTCCATGACGCTGATCGCATTATTCTTGTGAATGGTTACTTCTATATGTGAGCAATGCCCGGCCAGCGCCTCGTCGATGGAGTTGTCTACGACCTCATAAACAAGATGGTGCAGGCCTTTAACGCCGATATCGCCGATATACATGGCCGGACGTTTCCGTACGGCTTCCAGACCTTCCAATACCTGAATGCTGCCGGCATCATAACCCGGCGGCGGAGTTTGTAACACTTCGTTTTCTGTATTCATAAAAAGATATAAAATCCGGGGATATTTCCGGTGAAAAAGCATCTGTCAGGTGCCTGGTTTTTGAGTGCCATAAGACAAATGCTCACTGTGAAATTTATACCTACAAAGATACTGAAAACAGGTCGGTTTAGCAAGGAAACTTTATGCATTTAAAGGGGGTTTAAACAGGGGTTTTGTTGTTGGATCATTTAGTCGTAGAAGCCCTTGAAACGGGTGCAATTCAAATCTTCGCATCGTGAAAGGCATTATAACAATAAGAACACCTCCCTCACTTATTATCCGCCGAAGCTCACCTACGCTAAAGCTTCGGTGAGTAATAAGGGACGATCACATCCTGTTCCTGACAGAGGCGTCTGTATTACAACGATGTAATCGTCTCCCCTTAAGGGGAGAACGTGAGGGGTGTTTCTGTGGATAGCAAAGGAACGAGGATATTATAATCACTAAAAAAATGCGAAGATCTGAAATACACCCCTTGAAACCGATGATTCGTTGAATCGATTAAATAATCCCTACCTTTGCAGCGCAAACCGGTACAATGCCGGAATGCACGGGGTGCCTAAACAGTACAGGCTGAGATCATACCCGCTGAACCTGGACCGGATAATGCCGGTTAGGGATAAGTAAGATCAGCTACCTCCTGTTGCCTCCATTTTGTATGTATTGCTCTATGCACGGGTGCACACGTGTGGGTAGGGTTGTAATACTGCAGATGGTTGTAACGCAGGGATTGTACATGCATGGGCTCCGCTTAACACTTAAAAACACGACCATGCAAACCAGTACATGTTACGCATTGCTGTTGTCCGGGATGTTTTTCTCCCTGCCGGCAATCGCTCAGATCCCCGATACACTCATACATAAACAGCACGAGCTGCAACCCGTAGAAGTCCGTGCGCTCCGTGCAGGAGATAAATCACCTTTTGCCAAAACGGATCTTACAGCAGAAGATATTGAAAAGCTCAACCAGGGGCAGGATCTGCCTTATCTGCTTCAATACACGCCATCCGCTGTCACCACTTCCGATGCCGGCGCCGGTATCGGCTACACTGGCTTGCGTATCCGGGGTACCGACGGGAGCCGGATTAACGTCACGCTCAACGGTATTCCGGTTAACGATGCCGAATCGCAGGGTGTGTTTTTTGTGAACACTCCTGACCTTGCTTCTTCTACAGGTTCCATACAGGTGCAACGGGGCGTGGGTACATCTACCAACGGAGTAGGCGCTTTCGGCGCAGCCATCAGTGTCAATACCCTGGAGCAGATGGAGCAGGCGGGCGCCGAAGGGAGCTTCAGCTTTGGCTCCTTCAACACACAACGCTATACGGTGAAGGCCGGAACAGGCTTGTTGAAGAATGGCCTTCAGTTTGATGTCCGCCTGTCAAAATTGTCTTCAGACGGATTTATCGAACGCTCGGCCAGCGACCTGAAATCCATGCAATTCCTGGCGGGTTGGCGGGCCAATGAAAAAACTTCTTTCAGGTTCATGTTGCTTACCGGTGCTGAAAAGACCGGACAGGCATGGAATGGCGTACCGCAGGATTCTCTTAAAACAAACCGCCGGTACAACGAGCTGGGTATGAAAGCCGACGGGACCTATTACGATAACCAGACCGACAACTATCAGCAGGATTATTACCAGCTGTTTGCCGATCATAAATTCAGTAATGCACTGACGGGGCACATCGGCCTCTTCCTGACCCGCGGCCGTGGTTATTATCAGGAATACCGGCTCGGAGAATCTTTTGGTGATTATTATCTGCCTGATTTCACCACGCCGGCAGGAGACACCGTTACAGAAACGGATATGATCCGCCAGCTCTGGCTCGACAACAAGCATTACGGTACGGTGTTTTCCCTGTTATATGAAAAGAACAAAACGGCGCTCACATTCGGCGGCAGCGTTGCCCGGTACGAAGGCTATCATTACGGGTTCGTGAAATGGGCGGAATACGGTGTCCCGGCAGATCATCGCTGGTATTATCTTGGCGCCAATAAAAATGATGTGACCGTTTACGGAAAAGCGCAGCAGACTATAGGTCGTGATCTGGTGCTTTTTGGTGATCTGCAGTACCGTCACGTCGCCTACCAGCTCGACGGCTTCCGTAAAAACCCGGCGTTGCATCAGTCAGCAGCCTACCATTTTTTCAATCCCAAAGCCGGTCTCAGCTATTTTCTGCGGGATAATCCACAAAACCGCCAGCGCGTATATGCTTCTTTGGCTGTAGCAAACAAAGAGCCTAACCGGGATGATTTTGAGAATGCCGCGCAGAGTCTGCCACGGCCCGAACGGCTGTATGATTTTGAAGGAGGCTATGAAGTGAACAAACGAAACTGGAATGCCGGTGTAAACCTGTATTATATGGATTACAAAGACCAGCTGATCCTCACCGGCCAGATCAATGATGTGGGTGCATACACACGCACCAATGTTGCTTCGAGCTACCGGGCGGGTGTGGAATTACAGGCTGCCTGGACGCCGTTGTACTGGCTGAAAGTTTCTGGTAACACCACACTGTCGCAGAACAAGATCCGGGATTTCGTGGAGTACATGGATGACTATGACGCCGGTGAGCAGCTTGCGATCAGTCACGGTACTGTGGATATTGCTTTTGCTCCTGCCGTTACGGGAACCGGTATTATCGGTTTTACGCCCTTCCGTAACCTTCCGTACGGACAGCGTCTGGGTCTGGATGTGTTTGGTAAGTATATAGGAAAGCAGTTTCTGGATAATACCGGTAACAGCGACCGGAGTATTGATCCCTATGCGCTGTGTGATGTGCGGCTTTATTATGGTATCAAGGCCGGGCCATTCCGGGAAGCGCTGCTTACACTTGCGGTGAACAACGTATTCAACCGTCAATACGAAAGTAACGGCTATACCTTCAGTTATATTTATGGAGGTGAGCGATCGACGTTTAATTATTATTTCCCCCAGGCCGGCACAAATTTGCTGTTGGGGCTGAACCTGAAATGGTAATCTTTAGGAGGCTGTCTAAAAAGGAGAACGGTGTCATCCTGAACCCTATTCGCTGTTGGCGCAATCATCCGAAAATGACAGTATGGAGCGTGCTTGTACGAATTGAGCATGATGCATGCCGGCTACCGCGGCGTCATTGCGAGGCGCAGCCGAAGTAATCCCATGTTCACACGGAGATTGCTTCGTCGTTCCTCCTACCATTGACGTATTTCATAAGTTGCTCGTTATCAAACACCCCTCTCTATCTCCCCTGAATGGGAGACGATCACATCGTTGTCGCCGATATGCTTCGTTAGCACGACGTAGTGATCGTCCTTCCTCGAGGAGGGAATGAGGGAGGTGTTCGCTACTACGGAGCCATTATGCGACTCCGTCATTTTTATTATTGTTTGGGGCACCCAAATGAAAACTCGCAATGACGGGTTGTGTTCTATTGTATGTATAGGACGGTTCTGTAAAGAAGTAAGTATTGATAATCAAACGACAAAAACATGTGTCATTGGCAAGGAAGGATGACACTGTTCTTTGATGTAAGCTTACCAATCATAAAGGTAAATGACGGACTTTTCAGACAGCCTCTATTTCCGTGATTTACCCGTAAATTTCTTTTTGAAACGGGGTTTCCCGTTGCCGCTGCGGGGTTTGTCTGCCCGCGGATTATATTCCGGCGCCGGCCCCAGCTCTTCGGGTAAAGGTAGTTTTTCAACTTCCCGTCCGATCAGCTTTTCAATACGGCCGAAGCGGCTCTGATCTTTCTGATTGATGAATGTAATGGCCGTTCCGGTGCGTTCGGCACGGGCTGTGCGTCCGATACGGTGCACATAATCTTCAGGATCCGGTGGTACGTCATAGTTCAGCACCATTTCGATATTCTCTACATCCACACCGCGCGACAGCACATCCGTGCCCACAAGTATCGGTATACGGCGGTTTTTAAAAGCCTGCATGATCACTTCACGTTCTTCCTGCTCCAGGTCAGAATGGAAAGCTTTGGATGTAATGCCCGCCCTGCGCAATTCAGGCTCCAGCTTTTTTACCTTGTCTTTGGTAGAGGCAAATATGATCGCAGAGGTATAATTCCCTTCTTTGAGGATATGCAGCAGCAGTTTATGCTTTTGCTCATCGTGCGCCATATAGGCAACCTGCCGGATACCCGCTGCAGGCTGTGAAACCGCGATGTTGATCTGCATGGGATTGATCATAAGCTGTGCAGTCAGTGACCGGATCTTCGGCGGCATGGTGGCGCTGAAGCATAATGTCTGCCGCTCCTTCGGTAATTCACTGATGATGCGTATGATGTCTTCGTAAAAGCCCATGTCGAGCATACGGTCGGCTTCATCCAGTACCAGGTGCCGGATATGGGAGAAATCAATACCGCCCATTTGTATTTGCGCGATCAGGCGTCCGGGAGTGGCAATGATGATGTCAGCGCCTTTCACCAGCGCCTGTTTCTGCTGATTCCAATTCCCGCCGCTGCCGCCGCCGTATACCGCCATAGAGCTTACGTCAATAAAATAGCTCATGGCTTCGATCTGCTGGTCGATCTGGATGGCAAGTTCCCGTGAAGGAACTATAACGAGGGTATTGATCCCTTTCCGTTCTGTCTGCAATATTTTGTCGAGGAGCGGGAGTACGAAAGCAGCTGTCTTCCCGGTACCTGTCTGTGCGCAGGCGATCAGGTCGTGTCCGGCAAGAATGACCGGGATTGCCTGCTCCTGTATGGGGGTGGGGGTCCGGTAGCCGATGGCGTCAATGCCATCCAGCAAGTCATAATCAAGGTCGAAATCGTCGAATGTCAAAGTGCTGATTAGTTAAAAGGTTAAATATCTGCGGGCCTTTGCCGGCAGATGGTCAGTAGGTGATTACCTGCTGTTCGATTGCTGCGGGCATTTCCCGGAATTCATATTGCTGGTTGCGCAATTGCGGTTCAAAGCCTGCTTCACGGATCGCCTGCTGGATACCGTCTGCGGTAAAACGGTGCGGCGCTCCTGCAGCGCTTACTACATTTTCTTCGATCATAATAGAACCGAAATCATTGGCGCCGGCGTGCAGGCAGAGCTGTGCTATTTCTTTGCCTACGGTGAGCCAGGATGCCTGTATGTTTTTCACATTGGGCAGCATGATGCGGCTCAGAGCGATCATCCGGATATATTCTTCCGGCGTGGTCATGTTCTGCGTACCCCGGATACGCCGCAGCAGTGTGTCCACATCCTGGAATGTCCACGGAATAAACGCGATGAATCCTTTGGCGTCTTCCGGTTTATTGGCCTGTACTTCCCGCAGCTTCACCAGGTGATCAAAACGTTCTTCTATGGTTTCCACATGGCCGAACATCATCGTGGCGCTGGTGGTCAGCCCCACCTTGTGTGCTTCCTGCATGATATCGAGCCATTCCTGTGCGCTGCATTTTCCTTTGGAGATAAGTCGCCTTACACGGTCGTTCAGTATTTCTGCACCTGGCCCGGGCATGCTGTCCATGCCCGCATTTTTCAGTGCCTGCAACGCTTCGCGATGACTTACGCCGGATACCTTACAGATATGGGCCACTTCGGGAGGTCCAAGCGCGTGCAATTTCAGGTCGGGATATAATTCCTTCAGTTGCCGGAAGAGATCGGTATAGTAATCCAGACCGAGATCCGGGTGATGTCCGCCCTGCAGCAGCAGTTGCTCTCCGCCGTACCGGAAGGTTTCCTCTATCTTCTCTTTATATGTTTCAATGTCAGTAATGTATGCCTCCGGATGACCGGGGATACGGTAGAAATTACAAAACTTGCAGTTGGCCACACAAACATTGGTCGTATTCATGTTGCGATCAATGATCCATGTTACCTTACCATGCGGTACCTGTATCTTGCGCAGCTCGTTGGCTACATACATCAGGTCGGCCAGCGGGGCCCGCTCGAAAAGGAATACGCCTTCTTCGACACTCAGAAAATCAAAATCCAACGCCCGCCTGTACAACCCCGATAATTGCATGCCATAAATTTGAACCACAGCAAAATTAGGATAAAAACAATCAATAAACGGGACATACCATAAACAGGACACCCCTACGGGGTGGTTGTTTATGATTTTGGACAATATCTATAAACGGTGTGCTCCTACGGAGCACCGGGGGGATCCATAGTGCACAATTATTATCTGCTCTGCTTTCCCTGCTGGTTGTATTTGGGTCGATAGGGGTTGGTATAGCAATACAACTATTGCCCGCTCCTACGGATCGCCGGGGGGATCCATAGTGCAATTACTATCTGCTCTGCTTTCCCTGCTGGTTGTATTTGGGTCGATAGGGGTTGGTATAGC
>CAZGPG010000003.1:153746-272607 GCA_964527735.1 uncultured Chitinophagaceae bacterium
TATCTGCTCTGCTTTCCCTGCTGGTTGTATTTGGGTCGATAGGGGTTGGTATAGCAATACAACTATTGCCCGCTCCTACGGATCGCCGGGGGGATCCATAGTGCAATTATTATCTGCTCTGCTTTCCCTGCTGGTTGTATTTGGGTCGATAGGGGTTGGTATAACAATACAACTATTGCCCGCTCCGTAGGAGCGATCTGTTTATAGCCATCAGGTAGCCAATAGCTCGGGCTCCGTAGGAGCCTCCTGTTTATCATTCCATAAAATCAAACATAAACCGGTCGTCATTACGGGATATGTCATTTTCATCCAGGAGGTGGTAATATTCTTTCCGGAAAGTTGTTGCACGGTGATGTTCTTCCTGATTAAGAATATATCTGACTACCCGGTCAATATGTTCATGTGAATATGAAAATACACCATACCCTTCCTGCCAATTAAATCGTGCTCTTATCCATTTGCTATTATTAATAAATCCGGCACTTGCTACTTTTATTTCTTTTACAAAATCAGAAATCAATACGGAAGGCTTGAACCCTACAAAAATATGTGCATGATCCGGCATGCAATGGACTGCTAACATTTTTGCTTTCCGGTTTTGTACAATGCCGGTTATGTAGCGGTGCAATTCTTCTTTATGTATCCGGGGTATAAGACTTTGTCTGTACTTCACTGCAAATACGAACTGCAGATATATCTGTGAATATGTATTAGCCATATAAAATCATTTTGCCTCCATATAAGGCGGTTATAAACAGGACACCCCTGCGGGGTGGAAATTATTAATGCCCACATTTTCTGGACACTCCTACGGAGTGGTTTTACCCCGCCCACCCTTCCCGGTCGAGGCTGCGGTATTGGATGGCCTCGGCCAGGTATTCCGGACGGATGCCTTCACTCCCGGCGAGGTCGGCAATGGTACGCGCTACTTTCAGGATGCGGTCATATGCCCGTGCAGAGAGGTTCAGCTTGTCCATAGCGGCTTTCAGCAGATTCTGGCCGGCAGGATCGATCCGGCATATTTGCTTCAGCAACCGGCTGCTCATCTGGGCGTTGTTATATATACCGGCGTGGGCAGCAAAGCGGGTGGCCTGTATTTCCCTTGCGCGGATCACCCGTTCCCGTACAGTTACGCTCGGTTCTGTTGTGACGGATGAAGACAACTCGTTAAAGGATACCGGTGTTACCTCTACATGCAGGTCGATACGGTCGAGGAGGGGGCCTGAGACTTTATTAAGATACCGGTGCACCATTTGCGGATTGCAGGTACATTCTTTTTCCGGATGATTAAAATAGCCGCAAGGGCAGGGATTCATAGATGCAATGAGCATGAACCCGGCGGGGAAGTCGAGGCTGATGCGGGCGCGGGAAATGGAGACCTTTCGTTCTTCGATCGGTTGCCGCATCACTTCGAGTACACTGCGTTTAAATTCCGGCAGCTCATCAAGGAACAGCACACCGTTATGTGCCAGTGAGATCTCACCCGGCTGGGGATTAACGCCGCCTCCTACCAATGCCACATCGCTGATCGTATGATGCGGTGAGCGGAAGGGACGCTGCGCTATCAGGGAAGCATGAGCGGCAAGCCTGCCTGCAACGGAATAGATCTTGGTTGTTTCCAGCGCTTCGTGCAGGCTGAGCGGCGGCAGGATGGTGGGGAGCCGTTTGGCCAGCATCGTTTTACCTGCTCCGGGCGGGCCGATCAGGATTGCATTATGACCACCTGCGGCGGTAATCTCCAGCGCGCGCTTCACATGTTCTTGTCCTTTCACATCGCTGAAATCCAGATCTACCTGCTCCTGGGCTTCAAAGAACAGCGCACGGGTATCCACGGTAACAGGCGAGATCGTACTGTTGCCGTTGAAGAAATCTATAGCTTCGTTGATATGTGATATCCCATACACTTCCAGGTTATTGACCAGCGCTCCTTCACGGGCGTTTTGCTGTGGGAGGAGGATGCCTCTGAATTTTTCACTGCGCGCCTGTATGGCCATTGGCAGAGCGCCTTTTACAGGTTTGAGAGAACCATCCAGCGACAACTCTCCCATGATGATGTACTGATCCAGCATTGTGTGCTGCATCTGACCGGACACTGCAAGCATACCGAGCGCAATAGGCAGGTCGTATGCAGAACCGGCTTTCCGGATATCTGCAGGCGCCATATTGACCAGTACTTTTTGGCGGGGGCGGTTATAGCCGTTATTTTTTATGGCCGAGATGATACGGTCCATGCTTTCCCGGACGGCATTATCCGGCAGACCCACAATGAAATATCCCGTCTGAGACCCTGGCTGTGCATCTACTTCCATTGTGATGGTAAGGGCATCTATCCCATATACAGCGCTTCCAAACACTTTGACCAGCATGGGTCAAAATTATAAAAATTAACGCTGAAAATCGCATAAATTCGTTGATGGTCATTTAATTAAAAATATTGTATTTACATAATTAAAGATATTGGAAAAATAAAATTTGACAACTTTTTAATAGTTACCTTCCGTTTCTCCCTGTTGAATCTCAGTATTATTGCACACGCACAACCCTCAAAAAAAGAATGATCATGATCAATACAATAGCACCCATAACGCCAACACCGCGAACGTTTCTTCCCGAAGATTTTAAAATCACCAATTGGGAGGCACTCCGGCCTTATTTGGATGATTTGCTCAGCCGTTCGCTCAACCGTCCGGAAGACCTGCACCAATGGCTTAAAGATCTGAGCGAATTGGAATCAGCGATCAGCGAGGATGCATCATGGCGCCAGATCAATATGACGCGCGATACCACGGATCCTGTGCTCGAACAGGCTTTTCAATATTTCATCCTCGAAATAGATCCGAAGATCAAGCCATATGCTTTCGCATTGAATAAGAAATTGATCGACTGTCCGCATACAGCAGCGCTCGATAAGGAGGTGTATTTCCCTTATCTGCGTAGTGTGGAAAACGCTATTGCACTCTACCGCGAAGAGAACGTGCCGCTCCAGGCTGAGCTTGGTATGCTGGAACAGCAATATGCTGTGATCGCCGGAGCGATGTCGGTAGAAATAGACGGAACCGAATACACCCTTCAGCAGGCTGCACGTTTTCTGCAAAGCCCCGAACGTGCGCTGCGCCAACGTGTGTTCGGGAAGATTGCTGCCCGCAGGTTAGCCGATACGGACAAGCTGGATGAACTCTTCGACAAGCTGCTGCAACTCCGTCATCAGGTAGCACGTAATGCCGGTTTCGATAATTACCGCGATTATAAATTTCGTGAACTGGGCCGGTTTGACTATACGCCTGAAGATTGTTTTGAGTTTCACGAAGCAGTGCGGGACCATATTCTCCCGCTTCATAAGCTGCTGGTAGAAAGCCGGCGTGAGCGTTTGGGAGTGGAGGTTATGAAACCCTGGGATACGGATGCAGAACCGGCAGATGTAAAGCCGTTGCACCCGTTTCACACCGGTGAAGAGTTGGTTGAAAAGTCCATAACCGTGTTCCACAGGCTGCGTCCTTATTTTGCCTATTGTCTGAAGACGATGCAGGAAATGGGGCGGCTCGATCTCGATAGTCGTAAAGGCAAGGCCCCTGGCGGATATAATTGTCCGCTTGCAGAGACCGGTGTTCCGTTTATCTTCATGAATTCCGCAGGTACTATGGGAGACCTGATCACGATGATGCACGAGGGTGGTCATGCGGTTCATTCTTTCCTGGCGCATCCGTTGCCGCTCCATTCGCTTAAGGAATATCCCATGGAGATCGCGGAGCTGGCGAGCATGAGCATGGAGCTGTTTACGATGGAATATTGGGATGTATTCTTTGATGATCCTGCCGAGCTACGCCGTGCACAGCTCGACGAAATAGAAAGAGTCATCAGTGTGCTGCCCTGGATTGCAACGATAGATAAATTCCAGCACTGGCTGTATACCAATCCGGGGCATACCCGCAATCAGCGGAAGATAGCCTGGACGGAGATACTGAATGAATTTTCGACGCATACGGCAGACTGGAGCGGACACGAAGCATACCAGTCTTATCTCTGGCAGAAGCAACTGCATCTTTTTGAAGTGCCGTTTTATTATATCGAATATGGCATTGCGCAGCTTGGCGCCATTGCGATGTGGCGGCAATACCGGGAAAACAGTGAGCAGACGTTGGACCGTTATATGGATACGCTGAGCCTTGGTTATACTAAAACATTGAATGAGCTGTACGCGGCAGCCGGTATCCGTTTCGATTTTAGTACAGATTATGTCCGGGAACTTGGTGGGTTTGTAAAGAAACGGTTGGAGGAAGCTCTTAATGAGACAATTTGAAAATTTGGGAATTTGAAAATGAGGGTAATACTTATTGCCTGCATAACATAGGCATTTTCAAATTCTCAAATTAAAACAACTTTGCTGCCAGCGCCAGCGTTTCCGGTTTACCAGCGTCAACGAAGATGTCTCCGGTATGATCGTATCCTTTTATGATACCGGTGGCTGCAAAATGGAGGTACACATCGATCAGGGAGAATTTCCCTTCGAAAGGCATGTTCAATATTTCAGGGGTTAATACCTGGATGCCACTAAAAGCAAAAGGAGTGTGCTGGCCGGCAGTACGGCTTATACGTTGTTCGCCGGTCTTGTTGTTTTGCCAGCCGCACAGCGTCATGTGCTTATCCAAAATCAGTTGCCGTGAGGAAGGGCGGTCCATCAGCGCAAGAGTAGCGATAGCATGTTCCTGGTTATGATATTGTATCATGGCGGTGAGATCGAGATTGGTGAGCACGTCTGTATTCATGACCACGAATGCCGGTTCAGTTTTGAAATACCAGCTTGCTTTTTTAAGTCCCCCACCGGTTTCCAGTACCTCGTCCCGCTCGTCAGATATTGTGATCCGGCTGCCAAATCCCTGATGCTCATTGATTGCTGCTTCTATCTGGCCGGCAAAATGATGGACGTTGACGATCACATCAAAGATGCCGTAGCGCTGCAGGTAACGGATGTTGTGCTCGAGCAGCGTCCGGCCATTCACGGTAGCCAGCGCTTTAGGGTGCTTATCGGTAAATGGTTTCAGGCGTGTGCCGAGGCCGGCAGCCAGTAGCATGGCTTTCATGAGGTGCGATTAACGGGTTAGGATTGCTAAGTTGGTAAAAAAAACATTATCCAATTTGAAAATGTCCCTGTTATGTAAACCGTAAACATTACGCTCATGCTCAAATTTTCAAATTGCCATATTAAAACCATCATTTTACAAACCAACAGATTACCTTTGCTGCAAATTTTTCGGAGATATGTCATTATTGGTGATCGGCACTATGGCCTTTGATGCTTTGGAAACCCCTTTTGGAAAGACCGACCGGATCATTGGCGGATCAGCAACCTACGTGGCCTGGGCAGCGTCCAATTTTTATCAGCCCGTTAAGCAGGTCTCAATTATCGGAGGAGATTTCCCCCAGGAGGAGATTGACCGTTTAAAGGAGCGTGGCGTTGATTTCGAAGGTGTGGAAGTAGTGAAAGACGGGAAAAGTTTTTTCTGGAGCGGACGTTATCATATGGATATGAATACCCGTGATACACTGGTTACTGATCTTAATGTACTGGCTCAGTTTGATCCCAAATTGCCGGAAAGCTACCAGGATTGTGAATTTCTGATGTTGGGAAATTTATCGCCTGCCGTGCAAATGAGCGTGATACGTCAGTTGAAGAACCGGCCGCGTCTGGTGGCGGTGGATACGATGAACTTCTGGATGGAATCGGCATTGGATGAACTAAAGGAAGTATTGCAGAAAGTAGATGTGCTCATGATCAATGACAGTGAGGCACGTCAGCTTAGCGGTGAATATTCACTGGTCAGGGCAGCGATGAAGATACGTGAAATGGGGCCGGAGTACCTGGTAATCAAGAAAGGAGAACATGGCGCTTTATTGTTTCATGGTTCGAGGGTGTTTTTTGCGCCGGCGCTGCCGCTCGAAGAAGTTTTTGACCCGACCGGGGCAGGAGATACTTTTGCCGGCGGTTTTATGGGGCATATAGCCCGGACAAAGGATGTTTCTTTTGAAAACATGAAGACCGGCATCATCATGGGCTCTGCTATGGCGTCTTTCTGCGTGGAAAAGTTCGGCCCGCAAAGATTGCAGGAGGTAACCGATGAAGAGATCGAGCAACGGATCGGTGAGTTCGTGGAACTCGTAAATTTTGATATTGACCTGGTGCATTAAGGTGAGAGATAATCACCAGGAAAAGCAGATTATCCGGAATGCGATTTTTCGGATATATAATTGGTAAATAGTTGCCGGTTATACTGCGGCGGCCGCTTAACAGGCTGTTTTTAATAGTGTTACATTTGTTTTTCGGGTAGAATCAGGCATGCTGCAGGTATTTTGCGTCCCTTATTTATGAATAATAAATAAAATGCATTGTATAAATAATAATTATACACTTGCTCGTATTGTATACCTCTCGTATATTTAGGCAGCATCTATATTGTATTTTCATATTAAAGGAGAGAATATGGAAAATTTTGTGATCCTCGTTTTGTGTAGTGGCGCTACTTTGGATGATCTGTTGCACGAGCGGCAACGGAGGCATGCGGTAGCAATAGATATACTGAATTATGACGAAGCGATAGATTACCACAGCTATAAAACAAAAAAATTTCAAAACAAGGCGCATGGCGATATGGTACATCTCATGTTTGTATTTGGCAGGAACGACTCCGTGATCGTTAAAAACGAGGAGGATGTCCGCTTTGTAAATGCCCGGCTGCGTGCCATGAATATCTGATGTGGTTAGCGCTGCATCCGTTTCATGAATAATTTGGCTTGCTTTTCTGTAAATAGATAGTTATCTATGCAGGGAAAAACATAGTCATGCATATAAAGCTTCTTACCGCCATACTTCTGGCAAGCGGGCTGACCGTCCGGGCACAGGTGTATATCACTAATGCGGATGTGCTGGATGTAAACAGGCAGAAGATACTACGTAACCATACTATTGAGATCCGGGGCAATAAAATTGAACGGGTGCTCCCTGCAGGAAAAATAAAGCCGGGCAAAGGTGCACAGGTAATAGATGCAACAGGCAAATGGGTAATGCCCGGTCTGGTAGATGCGCATGTACATTTCTTTCAGACAGGGGGCTTATATACGCGGCCCGATGCGATTGATCTCCGGCAGGTGCATCCTTATGAAAAGGAGCTGGACTGGTATAAGCACAACCTGGAAGATCAGTTGCGGCGCTACCTCTCCTGTGGCATCACGACGGTAATTGACGATGGCGCCACCTTCGGGCTGCTGCAGCAACGGGATACATTTAATACCAAACACTACGCGCCGCGCATCCTGATGGCCGGCCCTCTGATCTCGACAGATTATATGCCCCGTTCTTTTGAAGCGCTCCCCGTGGAGGATGCTCCATTTTTCAGTGTGAGCACACCTGAGGAAGCGGTGCGGATGACCCGCAAGCAATATCCGTATCGCCCTGATTTTATAAAAATCTGGTATATTGTTCGTAATCATGATAAGGAAAATGATGCCAGGAAAAACCTGCCGCTGGTACAAGCCGCCATACACGAAGCCCGGAAAAACGGGTATAAAGTGGCTATACATGCCCCTCAGCTCATTGCGGCCCGTCTTGCCGTAGAAGCCGGCGCCGATCACCTTGTGCATAGTGTGGATGATGAAGTGGTAGATGACGCCTTCATCAGTCTGCTAAAAGAAAAAAAGGTTGTGCTTTGCCCTACACTGACCGTGCGTGAGGGATATACTGCCACCCAGAAACAAACACGTGAGCCGGATGATGCCGATCTGGCTATTGCCAACCCGGAACAGTTGGGCTCGCTCTCTGATCTGGCGCTGCTGGCAGACACATCTATTCCTGGAAATTACAAACGTATGGCGGCAGCACGTGAGTCTATGTTCCGCCGGGGAGATTCGATCAGCCGTATTAATCTGAAAAAGCTGGTGGACGCTGGTGTGCTTGTTGCTACCGGTACGGATGCAGGAAATATAGGCACACTGCATGCGTCTTCCTACTATAAAGAACTGCATGCAATGCAGGACGCCGGTCTTACCAACTGGCAGGTACTGACGGCTTCAACAGTCAATGGCGCCAGCGCATTGGATCGTGCGCATGAGTTCGGTAGTATTGCACAAGGGCAGGCTGCCGATCTGCTTATCCTGGATGCTAACCCCCTTGAAGATCTTGCACACCTGCGCAGCATCAGCCTGGTGGTCAGCAAAGGCGTTGTTATCCGCCCGGATACGCTCGTGCACGAAACGCCGGTCATGCTGGCGCAGCGCCAGTTGAATGCGTACAATGCACATGATCTGGAGGCTTTCCTTGAGGCCTATTCAGAAGACGTTGCCGTGTATAATTTTCCCGATGAACTGATGTTTAAGGGTAAGGAAGAAATGCGCAAGCGCTATGCCTTTCTGAATAATCCGGAAACCGCGCCTCATGCGGAGGTTAAAAAAAGGATCGTAGTGGGCAATATGGTAATTGATCACGAAAAGGCAACATTTCCCGGCCGTGACCCCATAGAGGTGATTGCTATGTATGTGGTGGAAAACAACAAGATTACGCAGGTGTATTTCAAACGGTGATCCCCCGTAGAGACGGTGCATGCACCGTCTCCTCCCGCCGCGATAATACAGAGACGGTGCATGCACCGTCTCTACGGGCGTACACGCCCCGGATTATTGGCGGCAAAATCTGCCCAGGACGATTTTTTACCTGTGGTTTTTTTTATGATTGTGCCGTTGGCCGGCGCCTGCGGCAAACGCTCCTGGTAGTGATGGCATAATGCTACCGCCACGGCGTCTGTGGCGTCCATGAACCGTACGTCTTCTTCAAATTTCAGGGTATGCTGCAGCATCTGCCACACCTGTTCTTTTGTAGCATTGCCACGTCCGCTGATCGATTGCTTGATCTTGCGGGGGGCATATTCCACCGCCTGCAATCCATGCATCATGGCCGCAGCCATGGCTACTCCCTGAGCACGTCCCAGCTTCAGCATGCTCTGTACATTTTTCCCGAAAAAGGGCGCCTCAATGGCGACAGATACCGGCTGGTGTGTGCGGATCAGCATTTCCATTTTACGGAAGATCAATTCCAGTCGCACGGCATGGTCCTGATGGCGGGCAAGTTGTAATACACCCATTTCCACCAGCGAAATCTTATTTTTGTCCACGGCGATAAGCCCGTAGCCCATTACCAGTGTACCGGGGTCAATACCGAGAATGATTTGGGGTTTACGTTGCAACGATCAGATGTTATTGAACAAAAGTACCAAAATATGGATCAATTACGGGCTGGGCGCCGCACTTTCCGCGGTATTGCTATATCTGCTTTATGTACAGGTAGTGCAGCAGCTTACCCGCGTTGATACCGATGCTTTGTGGGATCATGCGTCGAATGTGTACCTGATTGCAGGGCTTTTGCTGATGCCGGTGAACCTGGCGCTGGAAGCGTGGAAATGGAAACTGCTTGCCGGCAGCGCAGGGCCGCTTTCCTACCGTGCCGCAGCCGGCAGCTATCTGGCCGGTATGGCCTTCTCACTGATCACACCCAACCGTATCGGGGAATATCCCGGCCGTATTCTTTTTCTCCGCCGGAAAAATACACCCCGCCTCATCAGTGTATCGGTGCTCGGCATGTTTGCCCAGTTGATCGCCGTCATGCTGTTTGGTCTGGCCGGGCTTATTTATTATAATATTAACTTCCCCGGTTTCTGGCAGCAGCTGACCCTGGCAGCCACACTGCTGGGCGCCGCGGCGCTGGTCGTATTGTATCTGCGCTTTGAGCAATGGGCGGTGGTACTGGAGCGGATACGCTGGCTCCGGCGCTTCCGCACCTATAAATACCTGATGAAGCGTTTCTCCCTGCGGGAGCAGCTGGTGATCCTGGCGCTTTCCCTGATCCGTTTCCTGGTATTTACGGCACAGTATTTGACTTTGCTTTACTGGATGAACGTCAGTTTCCCTGTTGTGGACGGCTTTTTTATGGCCGCCCTGTTTTTTTGGGTGATGACGGTAGTACCTTCGGTGGCATTGGCGGAGCTGGGTATTCGTGGTAATGTTAGCCTGGCGTTGTTCGGTCATTTTTCCGGCCATACGGTAGGTATTATTGCCGCAACGGCAATTGTCTGGTGCATCAACCTGGCACTCCCGGCGATAGCCGGAAGCCTGTTGTGGGTACGAAAAAAACTATTGAATGTTGTATAATAACCGGTATTTTATAACTTGACTGTTCTTTTATCTCCTACATGAAGCTAAAACACATTTTCATCGCAATATTATGGTGCATGGGAGCAGCAGGGCCACTGCATGCACAGGATGACTTTTGCGGTATTAAGAACATCAGCTTCCGCGATGGGGAAAAGCTGTTTTTTAAGGTATATTATAATATGGGACGGCTCTGGGTGGGCGCCGGAGAAGCCAGCTTCTCCGTGAAAAAGGAAAACTATAAGGGCAGGGAAGTATTTCATGTTGTCGGAGATGGCAAAACACTGAAATCATACGAATGGTTTTATAAGGTACGGGACCGTTATGAAACTTATATTGATGTAAAGACGATGCTCCCCGTGAAATTTATCCGGAATGTAAATGAAGGCGGCTTCAAGATTTATAACAACGTCACCTTCAACCAGGAGATTGGTCAGGCAGTTTCCACAAAAGGTGTGTACAACGTTCCCAAATGCATACAGGATGTAGTCTCGGCGATCTATTATGCGCGTAATATTGACTACAATAAGTACAAGCCGGGCGATAAAATTCCGTTTAGCATGTTCCTTGATGATGAAGTGTTTAATCTTTATATCCGTTATGTAGGAAAGGAACGTATCAAGACGAAATACGGAACATTCAATGCTATTAAGATCGTTCCGCTGCTGATAGAAGGCACAATATTTAAGGGGGGCGAAAAGATGATGATCTGGGTAAGCGATGACAACAACCATATTCCGCTACGGGTAGACAGCCCTATCCTGGTCGGCAGTGTCAAGGTAGATCTGATCGGGTATGAGCAATTGAAAAATCCGCTTACCAGCCTGATTAAGAAAAACTGATGCCGGCATCGCCCTGTGATTTTGGGGGGGCAATTCAGATTGTCACTATCTAAAAACCGAATTTTGCTTCGACACGCTCAGCAACCGTCTTTTAATGACGGTCATTGAGCCTGTCGAAATGAATACCTTGAATATGCCGGGCGACAATCTGAATTGCACCCATTTTGGGCAATCCCGCGTTTTCACGTAAATTTGTGGTATAAGCCAGTAGTTTATGACTGTTCACTCATTCCAGGAAGAATTTGACCGGCGGATTGATAATGAGATCACGATCGAGCCGCGCGACTGGATGCCGGATGATTACCGGAAGACCCTGATCCGGCAGATATCCCAGCACGCGCACAGCGAAATCGTCGGTATGTTGCCGGAAGGCAACTGGATCACCCGTGCGCCCAGCCTTCGCCGTAAGGCGGTACTGCTCGCTAAGGTGCAGGATGAGGCAGGGCATGGGTTATACCTGTACAGCGCTGCCGAAACCCTCGGCATCAGCCGTGACGAAATGCTGGATCAATTACATTCCGGTAAAGCCAAGTATTCTTCCATATTTAATTATCCAACCCTTTCCTGGGCGGATATGGGCGCTATCGGATGGCTGGTGGACGGTGCGGCGATCATGAACCAGGTGCCTCTTTGCCGCACATCTTACGGCCCTTATGCGCGGGCGATGGTACGTGTATGCAAGGAAGAAAGCTTCCATCAGCGTCAGGGGTACGAGATCATGCTCACATTGAGCAATGGCACGGAGGCGCAGAAGAAAATGGCGCAGGATTCACTCAATCGTTGGTGGTGGCCGTCTCTCATGATGTTTGGCCCGCCGGATGATGACAGTCCCAACACAGCGCAGAGCATGCGCTGGCGCATCAAGCGGTTTACCAATGACGAGCTGCGCCAGAAGTTTGTAGACGTAACGGTGGAACAAGCAAAGATATTGGGACTTACCGTGCCGGATAAAGATCTGAAATGGAATGAGGAACGCGGACATTACGATTTCGGCACGATCAACTGGGATGAATTCTGGAACGTGGTGAAAGGTAACGGCCCTTGCAATAAGCAGCGGCTCGATACCCGAAAAAAAGCCTGGGAAGACGGCGCCTGGGTACGCGAAGCGGCTCTGGCGCATGCCCGGAAGCAAAAGGAGAGAACAGCCCGGCAAAATGCCGCAGCCTGATCTGTGCTTGTTCAGGAATGCCTGTACTGCTGGTTACTAAAAGACTTAATACTTTCTACTTAAAATATTTGTTACTTAACTCATGTCAGACATCAATAAAGCACAGCAGGAATGGCCGCTCTGGGAGGTATTCATCCGGAGTAAGGCCGGTCTGGATCATAAACATGCCGGCAGCCTTCATGCCGCAGATGTGCAAATGGCCATTGAGAATGCACGCGATGTGTATACCCGCCGCATGGAAGGGGTGAGCATCTGGGTGGTTGAAAGCAAACATGTACATGCCTCCGATCCCGATCAGGCAGCCTCGCTTTATGATCCGGCACATGATAAAATATACAGGCATCCGACATTCTATAACCTGCCTGAAGAACTGAAACATATGTAATGCCGCATTTGTGTATTGCAGATGCCGCAAAAAATGAAAAATAAATGCCGGATCAACCAAATAACCAGGCTGTTCATCTCCTGAAATATACGCTTCAGCTTGCGGATAATGCACTCATATTGGGTCATCGCCTCAGCGAATGGTGCGGCCACGGTCCCGTACTGGAGCAGGATATCGCATTGACCAATATCTCTCTTGATCATCTGGGGCAGGCACGCAGCCTGTACCAGTACGCTGCAGAACAGTTTAACGGCCTGCCGGCGGATATTCAGGCGTCTTTCTTTGCCACTCCGCTGATGCAGCAGGTAAACGGTCTTGTGGATGAAGACGACCTGGCCTACCTGCGGGATGTACCGGATTTCAGGAATCTACTGCTTGCAGAGCAATCCAACGGTGACTGGGCCTGTACAATCGCCCGCTCTTTTTTCCTCGATACGTTTAATTTTTATCTGTTTACCGCATTGCAGCATTGTAAAGATGAAACCCTGGCTGCCATAGCAGAAAAATCGCTGAAAGAGGCAACTTATCATATGCGCTGGAGCAGTGAATGGATGATCCGCCTCGGTGACGGCACGGAAGAAAGCCACCGGCGTATGCAACAGGCATTGGATGATCTCTGGATGTATACCGGGGAGCTGTTCCTGCCATCGGCGGCAGAACAGGCAGCAGCAGCGTCAGGAAAGGCTGTCGCCGGCAATATGATAAAAGACGATTGGATGCGCCGTATTGCCGTCGTAACAGGAGAAGCTACACTTGCCCTGCCGGAAAGCGCCTGGATGCAGGAGGGCGGCAAAGAAGGG
Organism: uncultured Chitinophagaceae bacterium; assembly: GCA_964527735.1. GTDB lineage: Bacteria > Bacteroidota > Bacteroidia > Chitinophagales > Chitinophagaceae > JBEBVQ01. Next base: position 167,130 of record CAZGPG010000003.1, read on the forward strand.
CAGCACAGCGAATACCTGGGCTATATCCTTGCCGAAATGCAGTTTATGCAGCGGGCATATCCGGGTATGGAGTGGTAATGTTTTAATTTGAAAATTTGAAAATGTACCAATTTGAAAATGCCCATGTTATGTAAACTAACTATCATTTTCAAATCCCCGAATTTTCAAATTTTCAAATTTTTCTTTTTCCGGGTATTTTTTCGTAACTTAATAGAATGGCTGTCATTACACAACAACAGGTTTATGACTGGCTGTCGGCGGTTACGGATCCTGAAGTCCCTGTGCTGACCATTGCTGACCTGGGCATTATCCGGAATGTGGATATACAGCAGCTTCCGGACGGAGACGCCGAGGCAACAGTGACCATAACACCTACTTACAGCGGTTGTCCGGCAATGGATGTAATCGGTATGAATATCCGCCTTGCATTGCTGAGCCATGGTATACGTCATATCCATATAAAAAACCAGTTGAGCCCTGCCTGGACTACAGACTGGATGACGGAAGAAGGTAAACGCAAACTGAAGGAATATGGCATCGCGCCACCTCAACGGAAGCCTGCAGATCCGCTGGCTTTGTTCGGAGCGGAAACCGTATCATGTCCGCGATGCGAGTCTACGGAGACGGAGCTGGTGAGTGAGTTCGGCGCTACGGCATGCAAATCCTTATACCGGTGCCTGAACTGCCGTGAACCGTTTGAGCATTTCAAATGCCATTAACGTAGGGGCGAATTGCATTCGCCCGAAAATAACGGAATAATTATTCCCCCGGATATTTTTCAGGGATGTTTTATTTCTCCTTAATCTTTTCCAGTGCCTGTTGTGCGGCCACCTGCCCTGCATCTTTCTTGTTAAACCCTGTTCCGCTGGTCAGCAGTTCGCCATTGAGCAGTACGCCCACTGTGAAGATCTTACGGCTGTTTTCGGTTTTTTCGCGGATCAGCTCAAAGCTGAGCGTATAGTTATTGCGTTGGGCCCAGCTAAGGAGTTGGTTCTTGAAGTTGGTATCGGTAGACTCAATCGTTCCGATGTCTACATACGGTTTGATCACCTGGTTGAGAATAAAGGTACGGGTGCTTTCAAATCCCTGATCCAGGTAAACAGCACCGATCAGCGCTTCGAGCGCATTCCCGAAAATGTGGCTGCGGCTCAGCCCGCGATCGTTTTGATTGTATTGCACCAGCTTGTGCAGGCCCATGCGCAGCGCTACATTATTCAGCATTTCCCGCCGTACGATACGGGAGCGCATTTCGGTCAGGTAACCTTCCGGCTGGGTGGGATATTTCTTGAAAAGATATTCGGCTACAATGGCGCCAAGCATGGCATCACCAAGGAATTCAAGCCGCTCGTTGTTGTATGTCGTATCTTCTATTTTCGACCGGTGCATCAGCGCGAGCTGGTAATAATTCAGGTATCGCGGCCTGAAACCGATGAGGTGTTCCAGTTGCCGTGACAATTGATTGCCGCGGGAGAAAATATACAGGATGCGTAATGCAATACGCCGCACGGCTTTATTCTTCGAATTTTTTGAAGATGACGGAGGCATTATGCCCGCCGAAGCCGAACGTATTACTCAAAGCTGCGCGAACGACACGTTTCTGCGCTTTGTGGAAGGTAAAGTTCAGACGCGGATCAAAGGCCGGATCATCTGTAAAATGGTTGATCGTTGGGGGGATAGTATCGTGTGTAATGGCCAGGATAGCGGCAATCGCTTCAATAGCGCCTGCTGCGCCGAGCAAATGGCCGGTCATGGATTTGGTAGAGCTTATATTGAGCTTATAGGCATGTTCGCCGAATACCCGCTCGATGGCAGTTACTTCGCTGATGTCGCCCAAAGGCGTGGATGTACCGTGCACATTGATGTAATCAATATCTTCGGGTGTCATACCTGCATCATCCAGTACGTTTTTCATCACATTGTAGGCGCCCAGCCCGTCGGGGTGGGGAGCGGTAAGATGATGTGCGTCTGCGCTCATACCGCCGCCTGCAATTTCTGCAATGATGTTTGCTCCGCGGCGTTGTGCATGTTCCAGCTCTTCGAGGATAACGGCGCCGGCGCCTTCGCCCATTACGAATCCATCGCGTTGAAGGTCGAAGGGACGACTGGCGGTTTTCGGGTCGTCATTACGTTCCGAAAGCGCTTTCATGGCATTGAAACCACCGATACCTGCTTCTGTAATCACAGCTTCCGAGCCGCCGCATACAAATACATCGGCTTTGCCGAGCCGGAGGTATGTAAATGCGTCTATCAGGGCATTGGTGCCGGAAGCACAGGCGCTGACCGTAGCAAAGTTGGGACCGCGGAAGCCATATTTCATCGAAATATGCCCGGCCGCAATATCCAGGATCAGCTTAGGGATGAAAAAAGGATTGAACCGGGGCGTACCATCGCCGGCGTCATAAGCCTTCATTTCCTCGATAAAGGTGATCATGCCGCCGATACCGGAAGCCCAGATCACACCTACACGGTCCTGATTAATGCCGGACTCGGTGAGCCGCGACTGACGTACTGCCTCATCAGCAGCAATCAAAGCGATCTGCGAGAACCGGTCAAGTTTCCGGACTTCTTTACGCTCCAGGAAATCCTCAGGATTAAAGTTCTTCAACTCGCAGGCAAAGCGGGTTTTGAACTTGGTAGCATCAAATTGTTTAATGAAATCGGCGCCCGAAACACCATTGACCAATCCCTCCCAATAATCAGGTACGGTATTTCCCAATGGAGTCAGGGCACCGATACCGGTAACGACGACTCGTTTTAACGGTAAATTCATTAACAATTTCAGTTACAGTAAGTGTTGATTAGGATTTACTTTACGTGTTCTTCCAGATAAGAGATAGCCTGGCCAACGGTTGTGATGGTTTCAGCCTGTTCGTCAGGAATAGAGATGTTGAATTCTTTCTCAAATTCCATGATCAACTCTACTGTATCCAGAGAGTCGGCACCGAGATCATTGGTGAAGCTTGCTTCTGTAGTAACCTCAGCTTCGTCGACACCTAATTTGTCCACAATGATTTTTTTTACGCGAGTTGCAATGTCAGACATGGCTATGTAATTTAATTTTTATGAGTGCAAAAATATACTTTTCGGCAAAAAGGACAAGAGAATTAATTTTTTTGATTGAAACAGTGTTGGGGGATACCTTGATTCTATGACGCATGTACCTGTTCTTCAACGATATAACCGTCTCTCATGACCAGTGTGCGATCGGTCATGGTGGCCAGTTTTTCGTTATGTGTGATCATAATTATCGTTTGCCCCAGCCGTTTGCGGAGATCGAGGAACAGCTGGTGCACCGAATGTGCATTGACGCTGTCAAGATTTCCCGTGGGCTCGTCTGCCATAATAATGGAAGGCTTGTTGATCAATGCTCGTGCAATGGCTACCCGTTGTTGTTCTCCACCTGAAAGTTCGGAAGGTTTGTTTTCCAACCGGTCTTCCAATCCTACGGTATGCAGCATTTCCCTTGCTTCAGCAATCGCTTTTTTATGCGAAATGCCTTTGATCCATAGAGGAATAGCTACATTCTCCGTGGCCGTGAATTCCGGCAGCAGGTGGTGAAACTGAAATACAAACCCCAGGTGCTCATTCCGGAAACGCGCCTGCTTCCTGGCCGGTAGCCGGGCGATATCCGTACCGCTTATAGCCACATCGCCGGAATCCGGTTTATCCAACGCCCCCAACAGGTGCAGGAGCGTGCTTTTCCCTGCTCCCGAAGGACCGGTGATCGCTACTACTTCCCCCTGTTTTATGTGCAGGGAGACATCGTTTACCACCGTCAGGCCACTGTATTTTTTATGTAGGTTATGTGCAACCAGCATGGAGCATTTTTCAGGGATGAGGATTGAGGGATGAGGATTGAGGAGGGTTATTCATCCCTCACCCCTCAATCCTTATCCCTGATCTTGCTAAGGTAGGTAAATAAAATTTGTATTTCATGACCGAACACTTACATTTGCCAAAATCTGAAAATAAACTATAAAATATAGTCATATGTTCTGGACGTTAGAATTAGCTTCCTATCTGGAGGATGCACCCTGGCCGGCAACTAAAGATGAGCTGATTGATTATGCAATCCGTTCTGGCGCCCCGCTTGAGGTAATAGAGAATCTGCAGGAACTGGAAGAGGAGAATGAACTTTACGAGAGCATCGAGGAGATATGGCCGGATTATCCGACACAAGACGACTTCTTCTTTCCCGAAGATGAGTATTGATCACAGGCGCTTTTACTAAAAACATATTGCAAAGACAGGCGATCGCCTGTCTTTTTTTGAAAACATTTTAATCCTTCGGAGTAATTGCCTGCCGCTGTGCATACATACAATAAAATTCCGCTTATTTTGTTTCTTTTGTGACGGCTTATGTGCGCAGCGCAATTTGTGTTGCGCCGCAGGCATATAATCACGGATGGGTAATTTATTTAAAAAGGTCAGGGAACATGATTTTTTCCGGAATGCCATCACGCTGGCAACAGGCACGAGCATTGCCCAGGCCATACCGTTATTGATCGCTCCCATCCTTACCCGGTTGTACACCCCCGGTGATTTCGGATTACTCGCCATTTTTGTATCCATTACAGCGTTGCTTTCCATCGTTGCTACCGGCAGATACGAAGTAGCGATCGTACTGCCCGTACAGGCAAGGCGGGCAAGGCGGTTATTGCGGCTGTCGCTATTCCTTACAGCGATTTTTTCCCTGGTTGTGCTGACGGTGATTGTACTGGCACATGATACACTGGCCGCGCTATTTACGGATGAGAGAATGGGTTTCTGGTTATACTTCATTCCGCCGGCCGTATTGCTGAACGGAATTTTTGAATCACTCCGGTATTACGGCATCCGGCAAAAGGCATACAAGCCGATTGCTGGAGCGCTGACGCTGCGTTCTGCTACTGATGGCGCTGCCCAGCTCGGCGCCGGATTTGCAGGCGGGCAGTCGTTCGGTCTGATCACCGGATACATCGCTTCCCTTTTTACCGGTAACATCCGGCTCTGGCGTATTTTTCACAAGGATATGCAGCAGGCCGGAGAGCAATTGAATGACAGGGACGGATTGAAACTTGTAGCCGGCCGCTATCGTAATTTTCCAAAATTTACACTGCCTGCACAATTTCTGAATACGGCTTCACTGCAGCTTCCCGTATTTGTTTTCTCCGTATTCTTTTCCGGAGCGGTTGCCGGATGGTACGCTTTTGCCCAGAAAGTACTGAACGCTCCAATGACGATCATGGGGTCAGCGATCGGGCAGGTGTTTTTTCAAAAAGCAGCCGAGCATAAAGATGACAGTCAGAAGCTGCGTGAGATCACCTGGGGATTGTACAAAACATTACTCTGGGTGGGTGTGCTGCCGTTATGCGTCATTCTCGTCTTTGGTGAAGGAATATTCGGCTGGGTGTTTGGCGCAGAATGGGCGGTGGCTGGTGAATATGCACAAATGCTGAGCGTATGGGTGTTGTTCGTCTTTATTTCATCACCCTTATCCAATCTCTTTTTTGTGCAGGAAAAGCAAAAGCAGGCGCTGGCATTGCAGGCAATGATCTTCGGTTCCCGATTCCTGGTATTATTGCTGTGCGTGTTGCTTCATTTTGATGCGCATCTTACGGTACTGTTATTTGGTATAGTAGGAGCGGTGATCTTTTTCATTTTTATCTTTTACCTGTTGTCGTCTGTCGGGATCAGGAAAACAATTATCTTGGCACATACATCGCTGGCGTTCGCCGCGGTGATTGTACCATTGTTCCTAATCAGGTTATACTTATGCAGGTAGATGTCCGGCTGGTGTATCAATACGGTTATATATGGTTTTCCCGCAACGGGGTTGCCGTAAAGGGGTATGCCTGGAATGAACGGAATGAGCTGCTGCGGGAAGACAGCCTGGCAGGCCTTTTTGAGCAAACAGCTACTGCGGAAGATTTTGAGCGGCAGCTCAAAAAGCTCAACGGTCTTTTTTCGGTGATCGTGCAAAGGGACGACCTTGTTTTTTTTGCAACCGACCGTACCCGGACATTCCCTTTGTTTTATGCGGAAAGAGGTGGGATGCTGATTATTTCTGATGCTGTTTACGAAGCGGTGCAGGATCATTTTTCTCTGCAGGAAGCGGCGGCAAAAGAATTTTTATATACCGGTTATGTGACCGGCAGCGAGACGTTTTTCACTGGTATTAATCAGGTGCAGGCGGGTGAATATGTTGTTGCCGGCCGGGCCGTCGTACGCCGGTTTTATCATGCCTATGCTGCAGATGATAAAATAATTTTTCCCTTTGATGCACTCACAGATCAACTGACCCGCATTTTTGATAATACCGGGAAACGGCTTGTCGCCGCTTTGGCCGGCAGGACCGCCGTATTACCACTAAGCGGTGGGTATGACTCCCGGTTGATTGCCTGCCTGCTGAAAAAAAACAATTACGACAAGGTGGTCTGCTTCACCTATGGCAACCGGCTCGACAGGGAAGTGCAGGTTTCAAAAAAAGTTGCGGCAAAGCTGGGGTATGACTGGCATTTTGTCTCCTATGCGGATAAAAATATGGCATCGCTCATAAGCGAGGACGAACTGGATGCCTACATTCCGTTTTGTACAAACGGTGCTTCGGCTATTTTTTTACAGGATTTTTACGCTGTAAAATTTCTGAAGCAGCAGCATCTCATTCCGGAAGATGCCGTATTTGTACCGGGGCATACCGGTGATTTTATTTCGGGCGGCCACCTGGTTCCCGGTCTGACGCAGGGGAATCTCACAGAGGCCATTATCAAAAGGCACTACGCACTAAGAACAGGGGATAAGGCAGCTTTTCATGAGCGAGTGGCAAAGACGTTGCCAGATATTCCTCCGGCCGAAAATTTTGAAAACTGGAATCTTAAAGAGCGCCAGGCAAAATTTATCATCAACTCCAACAGGGCGTATGAGTTTTGGGGGTATCAGCATTTGATGCCGCTGTGGGATAAGGAACTGGTATTATTTTTCCAGAATGTGGATTACAAGCATAAGATCGGCCGGACGTTATACGACCATGTACTGCTCACGTATTTTTTTCAGCCCTTTGATATAGCGATCCCGAAAGAGCGATACCCCTTTTTCCTGCAAAAAATGACCGGCGCTTTTCGCAGGGTGTACAGGTGGTTGTGCCGGGATAATTACAACTTTAAATTTACGGCGCGTTATTTTTCCCGTAAGCGCGACCCTGGTGTACGATGGGACAGCACGGCGGTGAACATCAACAGCGTGTTGGCCGCCTGGCTGGTAGCAAAATTGAAGGATAAAACAGAAGCCGGGACAGATGCAGCGTCTTTTGAAAAATGGCTGTGAATCTCTGTCAGCATCACGGATTAGTCCGGATTACTCAGATGATACGGATTTTCTGGTTGCAAAGGATTTTAATCTGTGTAATCCTTAAATCCGCCTAATCCGTGGTTGTTATTGTCAGCATCACGGATTAGTCCGGATTACTCAGATGACACGGATTTTCTGGTTGCACAGGATTTTAATCTGTGTAATCCTTAAATCCGCCTAATCCGTGATCATAACACCAGCCTCTTAAAAATCAAACTTTTACTCCCGAAATTAATCAGCAATCCTACCTCCAGCTTGTATACCTTCAGATAATTGAGTGCCTGTGCCAGATGTACATCTTCTAACTGAATGACGGCTTTCAACTCCACCAGCACTTTGCCTGCTACTACAAAGTCTGCTCTCCGGGTGCCTATCGGCTCGGGCAAGTCTTTGTAATAAATGTCCTGTTCTATTTCCCGTGCAAATTCCAATCCTGCCATGCGCATTTCATAAGCTAATGCACGCTGGTAAATCACTTCCTGAAAACCATTGCCGAAAAACTTATGTACTTCAAACGAAGCTCCGATGATCTTCTCCGTTATTTCTCTGTATTTTAATGCTACGCTCATAATCCGTGCAATCCTTTGATCCGTCTAATCCGTGATTTGCTCATTGTGTTGATTAGTATGAAGTTATGGATAATATACTGATTATTGATTGTGCTTTCAGGGTTATTGTATTTTTTCATGAAATTTTAATGATGACATTTAATGCGTTGATAATGTATTTGTTATTGTGCTTCGCGCTGAGATAGAAAATCCTCCTTCAAATTGATTATTTTTGCCTTCTTTCAAAAAATTGTGCTTTGCGGTTAAAATCGTTGGAAATAAAAGGGTTTAAGTCTTTTGCAGATAAAACCCACGTATTACTGGATCACCCTATTACCGGAATTGTAGGCCCGAATGGCTGTGGCAAGTCGAATATTGTAGATGCCATCCGTTGGGTGATCGGGGAGCATAAGATCAAGTCGCTCCGCTCCGATAACCTCGAAGATCTGATCTTTAACGGATCCCGTACCCGCTCCGGCAGCGGTATGGCCGAGGTGTCGCTGACATTTGAGAATACACGCAACCTGCTCCCGACCGAGTTTACGACCGTGACTATCACCCGTAAATTCTACAAGAACGGCGAGAGCGAATACCGCCTGAATGATGTGACCTGCCGCCTTAAAGACATCCATAACCTCTTTCTCGATACTGGTGTAAGCAATGATTCTTATGCCATCATTGAGCTGGGCATGGTAGACGATATTATCAAAGATAAGGACGGTTCCCGTCGCCGGATGCTGGAGCAGGCAGCCGGGATCTCCATCTATAAAACCCGTAAAAAAGAAGCCAAGCAAAAGCTCGAAGCTACCCAGCAGGATCTCGCCCGTATAGAAGACCTTTTGTTTGAAATCGGTAATAACCTGCGCACGCTTGAAAACCAGGCGAAGAAAGCAGAGCGTTATTTCCAGATCAAGGAAGGTTATAAAGAGCTTAGTATTGAGCTGGCAAAGGCTTCGCTGGAGCACTTCAATGATCAGTACCGGGAGCTGAACGAGCAGCACGACCGGGAAACCGATAATAAAACCCGGCTGGAGGCTGTTGTTGCGAGTGAGGAAGCCACTATCGAAAAAGACAAGGTACGCCTCATCGAGAAAGAGCAGGAGCTGAACGGTTTACAAAAGCAGTTTAATGAGCTGGTAAACCGTGTCCGTCAGTTGGAAAGCGATAAGAAGCTGGCGGCGCAGCGCTTCGAGCACCTGAAAGAGCGGGAGAAAAATCTCAATGAATTTCTTGCGGGCGCCGGTCAGCAACTGAAGCAGCTTGAAGAGTCTATCGGCTTTGCCGGCACTCAGATCACCGAAGAAAGCAGCGTGCTCCAGGAGTTACGTGATCAGCTCGAAACACTGCGTAATACTGTAGATGAAAAACGGGAGGCTTTTGACGGGAGGAAACATGCGCTTGAGCAGCTTCGCCAGGAGTACCAGGAAAAGCAGCGTCATCAGTTTGACGCAGAAAAAAAGGTAGCCGTTGCAGATACTTCCGTAATGAACCTGCAGCGCAGCATGCAGCAGGTACAGGATGAAAAGACTAACCGGAATGCGCAGATCACAACGATCAGCCGCGAACGTGAAGAAGCGGAAGGGCAGTTGCAGGAGCGCCAGGATGAGCTGCAAACACTCATCACCCGGCAGGAAGATGTAAAGAGCAAGATCCTGCAGAGCCAGGAGCAGCTTGAGTCACTGCGCGCTACCCTGGTGGAGGAAAACCGGAAGCTCGACAGCCGGCGCAATGAACATGATTTGCTCAAATCGCTGGTGGATAGCCTCGAAGGCTATCCGGACAGCATTAAATTTCTGAAAAAACACAAAGACTGGAACAGCAATGCACCGTTGCTTTCGGATGTATTTGTAGTTAAGGACGAATACCGCGCTGCACTCGAAAACCTGCTCGACAGCTATCTGAACTATTACCTTGTAAATGATCTGCAAGAGGCGGTGGAAGCTGTACACCTGCTGGAAACGAATAAAAAAGGGAAGGCCAACTTTTTTGTACTGAGCCAGTTAAACGGTTTGGCCGGAGCTGCGCATACGGCGCCGGCAAACGCAATCCCTGCATTGAGCGTTATAGATGTGGATGATGCATATCGTCCCCTGGCAGAGCATTTACTCGGGCATGTATATATTGCGGAAGAAGGCACATCTGTTGCCGGAGCCCCGTTGGAAAACGGCAGTGTGCTGGTAGATAAAAGCGGGAAGATGATCCGTGGCAAATACACATTGGGCGGGGGCTCCATAGGCGCATTTGAAGGGAACAAGATCGGTCGTGCCAAGAATCTTGAGCGGCTGGCAAAAGAGATTGAAGCACTTGCACAAACTACGGCCGGCCTGAAACAGCATATTTCCGATACGCATACGCAGATAACGGGGTTCAGTCAGGAGCTGAATGATAAAGTCATAGAACAGAACCGGCAGGAAATAAACCGCCTGCAGAATCATATTGTTAACCTGGGTAACCGTGTCGAGAATTTTGAGCACCTGAACCAGCAGGGAGACAAGCGATTGCAGGATCTGCAGGAACAGCTGGATGATACGCATGAAAACATTGCCGGAACAAGAGAGCAGCTGGAGCAGATCACAGCCGGGCTGAAGGAGCTGCAGCAGCGCGGAGAGCAGGCACAGCAGGAGTTTCAGTCGGTAGAGCAGGATTTTAATTTTGCTACGCAGCAATACAACCAGCATAATATCCAGTACACGCGCCAGCAAAGCAAGATCGAGGGGTTGAAGCAGGAGCACAGCTTCCGTACCAATCAACTGGCCGACCTGAAACGCCAGATCGCCGGTAATGAAGAGCAGTTGCAGCAAACAGCTGCACAACTGGCCGAAACGGAAGGAAAGCTGCACGGCGGAGACCAGGAACTGTACGAACTGTTGCAAAGAAAGGAAGCAGAAGAGAAAACGCTGAACGAGAAAGACCGGGTCTATTATGAATTCAGGAATACCGTGTCGGCTCAGGAGAGCCAGCTTAATCAGAAGCGTCGTGAAAAGGAACATGCGGAAACTTTGCTCAACGGTATCAAAGACAAGCTGAATGAAATGAAGTTGCAGCTTGCGGGTATGAAGGAGCGGTTGAGCGTGGAGTTTAAGGTAAACCTTGATGATATCCTGGATCAGGCCCGTACCGGTGAGCAAACCGTAGAAGAGCTGATGGCTGAAACGGAAAAGGTCAAGAAACGTCTGGAAAACATGGGGGAAATAAACCCCACCGCTATCGAAGCATATACGGAAATGAAATCGCGTCATGATTTTATCGTGGAGCAGAAGACTGACCTGGAGCATGCAAAAGAATCGCTGCTGGCCACTATAGAAGAAGTGGAGCAGACGGCCAATACGAGATTCCGCGAAACCTTCGATATGGTGCGCACCAACTTTATACAGGTGTTTAAGGCGTTGTTTACCGAAGAAGATACCTGTGATCTGCGTCTCACGGATCCGGATAATATAGCAGACAGCGCTATAGAAATTTATGCCCAGCCTAAAGGAAAAAGACCGAGTACGCTTACACAGCTTTCGGGTGGAGAAAAAACACTGACGTCAACTGCCTTTCTGTTTGCGATCTACCTGATCAAACCAGCGCCGTTTTGTATCCTCGATGAAGTGGATGCACCGCTTGATGATGCCAACGTAGGCAAATTCACGCAGATGATCCGGAAATTTTCCGATAACTCACAGTTCATTATTGTGACGCACAACAAGCAGACGATGGCCGCGGTAGATGTGATCTATGGAGTAACGATGCAGGAGCCGGGCGTGAGCAAGCTGGTGCCGGTAGATTTCCGGAGCCTGAATTAGAAGTTCAGTTGAGTCTGACTGCCCAAAGATGCCTGTCATGGCGGGCTTGACCCGCCATCGCCTTCAGGTAATCACAACTATCAAGAATGGGTATGGTATAAATCATAGATGGCGGCCCGGAGGCCGCCATGACAGGTTGCTATTACAGCCTGACCCGCTGTAACAATTTATTTACTCCACAAGTTATACTTGAGAATACACCAGATCGCCCGGAAGCCATCTTTCCAGCCTATCTTTTTTCCTTCTTCATAAGTACGCCCGTAATAGGAAATGCCTACTTCATAAATTCTTATCTTAGGTACCCTTGATATCTTGGCGGTTATTTCCGGCTCAAACCCGAAGCGGTTTTCCTTCAGGTTGATCGACTGGATGGTTCCCCTGCGGAACAATTTATAGCAAGTCTCCATGTCCGTCAGGTTCAGGTTGGTAAGCATGTTCGATAAAGTAGTCAGCCAGCGGTTGCCGATAGAATGCCAGAAGAACAATATGCGGTGCGGATTGCCGCCTATAAAACGGGAGCCGTATACAACATCTGCAAATCCGTCCAGAATAGGCTTCAGGAGAACATTAAACTCATTGGGATCGTATTCAAGGTCGGCATCCTGTATGATCACGAAATCTCCTTTCGCTTTCTGTATGCCGGTACGCAAGGCAGCCCCTTTTCCCTGGTTCACTTCGTGACGGTAATAGGATATCGGCAGATCAGGATGGGCAGCCTGGTAGCTGTGTATGGCCGCTTCCGTATTGTCCCGGGAGCAGTCATTCACGATGATCACCTCCTTCATGATTCCCTGGATCAGTGCAACTTCCCTGACCTTATCCAGAATACGATGGATCGTACGGCCTTCATTGTATGCAGGAATAACGATGGAAAGCGTTTGATTCATTAAAATATGGCGTGGATGCAGATTCAAAATTAATAGATTATTTCTGTTTTCCTATAAGAGCTTATTACGGGATAATTGTTCTTTCAGTAATTTAAACGAATTTTACACGATGCAGCAATATCATCGTTTACTACAGCATATTCTGGATGAAGGCGTGCAAAAGCCGGATCGCACAGGCACTGGTACGATCAGTTGTTTTGGCTACCAGATGCGTTTCGGTCTGCAGGAGGGTTTCCCGCTGGTCACCACTAAAAAACTGCACCTCAGATCCATTATTCATGAATTATTGTGGTTCCTGAAAGGAGCGACCAATATTGAATACCTGAAAGAAAATGGTGTGAGTATATGGGACGAATGGGCAGATGAAGATGGCGGACTGGGACCGGTATATGGTCATCAGTGGCGTAGCTGGACGGGGGCCGACGGCAAAACATACGACCAGATAAAAGACCTGCTGCACCAGCTTGCGCATAATCCGGACAGCCGGCGTATGATCGTGAGCGCATGGAATGTCGCAGATCTGCCGCAGATGGCTTTAAGTCCCTGTCATGCCTTGTTTCAGTTTTATACCGTACCACCTACACCTGCCCAGCAAGAGCAGGGCATACGGGGTACGCTTAGCTGCCAGCTCTATCAGCGCAGCGCAGATGTATTTCTCGGCGTACCGTTTAACATTGCATCCTATGCGCTGCTGACCATGATGGTGGCTCAGGTATGCCGGATGGAAGCGGGGGAGTTCATACACACGTTTGGAGATGTGCACCTGTACAGCAATCATGTGGAGCAGGCAAAGCTTCAGCTGACACGTACGCCATACCCCCTGCCTGTAATGAAGCTGAACCCTGATGTAACTGATCTGTTTGCATTCCGGTACGAAGATTTTTCATTAGAAGACTACCGTTTCCACCCGCATATAAAAGCACCTGTAGCGGTTTGATCATTAATTAATAAACTGAAAATATGCCTGTTTCTGCCATAGTCGCCGTTTCATCGAATCATGCCATCGGCAGGGATAATGATCTTCCCTGGTATTTACCGGAAGATTTGAAATTCTTCAAGCGTACTACGATGGGCAAGCCCGTGCTGATGGGCCGGAAAACCTTTGAGTCGCTGGGCAGACCGCTTCCGGGCCGGGTGAATATTGTATTATCCACGCAGAAGGATCTGCAATTGCCCGAAGGTGTGATCTTATGTCATACGTTAGAGGAAGGCATGCAACGGCTGAAAAAAGAAGGCGGAGCGGAAGTGTTCGTGATCGGCGGCGGCAAAGTATTCGCCGAGGCGATGCCCTTACTGGAACGGCTATACGTTACGAAAGTGGATATGATCGCGGAGGATGCGGATGCATTCTTCCCGGAAATAGATCCGGCGCAATGGCAGCTGGTTTGGGAGGAGGAGCATCACGCCGACGAGCGCCATGCGTACAATTATACATTCCAACAGTACGAGCGAGTCAGCCGGTGACCTGGTATTCAATATCCGCATATCTTTCTTACCGCCGCAAAGCGTTGACACGGCACGGTGTACATTCTCCTTTTGTTTTTGATTTCATAGAGCAGGTGCTGCGTGTACGGCCTGCCTGCCCGTTCCGCGAGCAACTGGAACAGTACTTTGGAGCAGGACATGTAATCTGGATAGATGATCCGGGCCCAGGCGTATGGGAGCAGGCATACCTGCAAACAACCAGCGGGCGTACGGAATATAGTGTGATCGTCTTCGCGGGCGCATACAAAACAGCCCTTCATACAGAGATCTGGCGATCCTTGTATGAAAGGCCTGAAGTCCGGCTAAGTATCGACCTGTACCGTTATGGTTTATTGTTCTTCCGGGATGAGTTGCGTGAAAAGCAGCATTTTATCCTCCGGTATCCTGCGTAAGGTATTTATTGATTTTCTTCTGGTTTGATACCCAGGAAGCTGTCGACCATCGGCTGCATCATGGGTGGGATTTTCGTCAGAATGAATTCTCTGATGACTTCGATGGACTTCCCGGCCTGCTCTTCGGTAAGACCGGCTTTATCTATGAGTTGCTGAATGAGTTCCTGCATACGTTACAGTTTAATGATACTTTGGAAACTACAGATTGTTTGTTTGCTTACGCGGCTTTCATATAATCCAGCTTGGAGTGTTCCAGCATTTGCCGGGCATAATCGAGCGTAAGATGGAAGACATCGCTGGTTTTTTCCGAAGGCAGATCGAACATGGCATCCGTAAGGATCATCTCGCAGATGGCCCGGAGTCCCCTGCCGCCCAGCTTGAACTGCACGGCTTTCTCCACCATATAATCCAGCGCATCATCATCTACTTCCAGTTTGATGCCTTCGTATTCGAATAGCTTGGCGTATTGCTTGATCAACGCGTTTTTCGGTTCCGTCAGGATGCGTTTGAGCGCAGCCGGATCCAGCGGGTTGAGGTAAGTGACCAAAGGCAGGCGGCCGAGCAGTTCGGGTATTAGTCCGAAGGTGCGCAGATCCTGTGCATTTACATATTGCAGCAGATTGGCGCGATCCAGTTCTTTGGTTGCCTTAATGGCATTGTAGCCGATAGCGGACGTCTGCACACGGCGGGCGATCATCTTGTCGATACCTTCAAAGGCGCCGCCGCAGATAAACAGGATATTCTGTGTGTTGATCTTTACCATTTTCTGCTCCGGGTGCTTGCGGCCTCCTTGTGGCGGTACCAGCACCTCGGCGCCTTCAAGCAGCTTGAGCATAGCCTGCTGTACACCCTCGCCGCTTACGTCGCGGGTGATAGAAGGGTTATCTCCTTTGCGCCCTACCTTGTCTATTTCGTCAATATATACGATACCGCGCTCGGCAGCTGCCACATCATAATTGCTGGACTGCAGCAGGCGGGCCAGAATGCTTTCCACATCTTCGCCTACATACCCTGCTTCAGTGAATACAGTTGCATCCACAATAGCGAAGGGGACCTGGAGCAGCCGGGCGATCGTTTTGGCCAGCAAGGTTTTTCCCGTACCGGTTTCACCCACCATGATAATATTTGACTTCTCAATCTCCACATCATCCTGTGGCGGAAACATCAGCCGCTTGTAGTGGTTATAGATCGATACCGATAGAACTTTTTTGGCATCATCCTGGCCGATCACATACTGATCCAGAAAGGCTTTAATCTCCCTGGGTTTATGCATCTTATGCTTGTGTATATCGTACTTGTCATTCTTAACCTCTTTCTTATCGCCCGTAGTTTCCTGAAGCAGATAATGGGCATTCTCGATACACTGGTCACAGATATTTCCCTTCATCCCGGTAAAGAGAATGTTCACATCATTTTCCATCCGGTCGCAGAAGGAACATTTTCTTTCACTTTGCTTTGCCATAAAAGGTTATGTAATAAGGCACAAAAGTACGAATAGTTTAGCAGAATAGATGGTTTTGCGATCGTATGAAATTGATTTTTTCAGTACAAATACAATATATGTAATTTTTATGAAATTATTATAGTTTCAGTTATATATATGAAATGTGCTTTTCCTGTAAAAGGCAACAAGCAGTGTGTTGGTACATTAGTCATGTTCAACACATTCGTTACGTTTTTTAAACAAATTGGCTGGTCAAAACCATCTAATTTAATGTGCCAGTTAGCTAATCGGCTAATTAGCACATTAGCTAATTGAAACCACCATATTTATCCCTGCAAAGAAAGATTGTATTTGCCCCCGTTTTGCGGTTATTTTTTTGCAACTTTGCGTTTATTTATTTAAAATCTCCAGCCGCGTCGTATTTATGGGATTGTTTAATTTTTTAACGCAGGAAATAGCTATTGATTTAGGAACCGCCAATACGCTGATTATACATAATGACCAGGTAGTGGTAGACGAGCCGTCTATCGTTGCCCGCGACCGCAATACGGGCAAAATTATAGCCGTAGGTAAAAAGGCTATGATGATGCACGAAAAGACGCACGAGCATCTTAAAACGATCCGCCCGCTGAAGGACGGGGTGATCGCTGATTTTGATGCGGCAGAAGGCATGCTGCGCGAAATGATCAAGCTGGTATATCCTAAAAAGCCGCTGTTCCCGCCGAGCTGGCGTATGGTGATCTGCATCCCTTCCAGCATTACCGAAGTGGAAAAAAGAGCAGTACGCGACTCTGCCGAGCAGGCAGGCGCCAAGGAAGTTTATATGATCCATGAGCCGATGGCCGCAGCATTGGGTATCGGTATAGATGTAGAAGAGCCTACCGGTAATATGATCATCGACATCGGCGGCGGTACTACGGGTATCTCGGTTATCTCGCTTGGAGGTATCGTATGCGACCAGTCTATCCGTATAGCCGGAGATGAATTTACCGCTGATATTATGGAAGCCATGCGCCGTTATCATTCGCTGATGATCGGCGAGCGCACGGCCGAGCAGATAAAGATACATGTCGGCTCTGCGCTGAAAGACCTGGACGTGCCGCCGGATGACATAGCGGTAAATGGCCGTGATCTGGTAACCGGTATCCCCAAGCAGATCATGGTTTCTTATCAGGAAGTGGCCGAAGCGCTCGATAAATCTATCTTCAAAATAGAAGAAGCCATCCTGAAAGCGCTTGAAAGCACTCCCCCCGAGCTGGCGGCGGATATCTACCGGCGCGGGCTTTACCTGACCGGTGGCGGAGCATTGCTGCGCGGGCTTGATCGCCGTATTTCCTATAAGATCAAGTTGCCGGTACATGTTGCGGAAGATCCGCTGCGCGCCGTAGTACGCGGCACTGGTATGGCACTGAAGAATATAGCCAAAATGCCGTTTTTGATGAAGTAATGATTATGTTTAATCGTTGGGCCGTTTATTCGTTGAATCGCAATATCATTAAACGAATCAGCAATTAAACGGTTTAACGAATAAACGAATAAACAACTCCACAACATAGGCGCCGGTGCATAATTTTATACTGTTCATACGCCGTTTTTTCGACCTCATCCTTTTCCTGGGACTGCAGATAACGTGTATTGTATTTATCGCCCGTACCCGGAACCTGATGCAGGGAAATGATGTGCTCAGCTCGGCGAATATGGTGACCGGTTACATGTACGACAAGCAAAGCGCTGTAGTGGATTACTTTGGCTTGCGCCGGATGAACGATAGCCTGCTTTCGGAAAATGCACAGCTCCGTGAGCTGCTTGCATTGTATAACAGCATTGATACCATACAGGCAGAAAGCGTTACAAAGGCATACAGGGATGGTGCAGACAGCCTGTCGGTAGTGCGCTATGCGCAATATACCTATCACAAAGCCCGTGTGATCAGTAATTCGGTAAGCGCTGCTGACAATTATATTACGATCAACCGCGGCAGTGATCATGGCATCCGGAAAAATATGGCGGTTGTATCCGGTTCCGGGGTCGTAGGCAGGGTCACCAATGTAAGCCCGGGTTTTGCAACGGTATTATCCGTGCTGAATACCAAGCAGCCGGTAAGCGCACGTTTGCGGGACGGCACATTCAGTTTCGTTTTCTGGGAGAAAGGCAGCCGGCCAGACGAATTGTTTATGAGCGATATACCCAGGGAGATCCGTGTTGGTGTTGGGGATTCCGTTTTCACAACGAGCTACTCCACGATCTTCCCGCGCGACCTGCTGATTGGTATTGTGAAGCGTATAGAGATTCGTCAGCATGATAATACCCAATACCTGCATCTGAATCCCGCCACCAATTTCCGTAACCTGCAGTATGTCTATATCATTCAGGATGATCTTATTCCGGAACGCCGGGCACTCGAGGATTCCGTAAAAAAGAAGAAATGAGCGACTATTTAAAAAACTTCCTGCGCTTCTGTCTTATCATCGCGATCCAGGTGCTGATCCTGAACAAGATCCCGTTGCGCTGGTGGTCGCAGCCGCTTGGGTTTCCTTTGTTCATACCAATGATATACCCGCTGTTTATCCTGCTCCTCCCTTTCCGGACGCCGGTATGGCTGGTGCTGATCCTGGGTTTCATCGCCGGTATCACCGTAGACTCTTTTATGAATACCGTCGGGATGCATGCCATGGCTACCGTGCTGATTGCCTATCTGCGCACGAACGTATTAAATGCGCTGCTTCAGAAAAATCAGGAAGAATATGCAGGCCAGTCGCCCGGTGTGAAGAACATGGGCTGGTTTCCTTTTCTCACGTACAGTTTTTTTCTTGTGCTGGTACACCACACTGTATATTTTACCATTGAATTGTGGAGCCTGACCAATATCGGATACCTGCTGCTTAAGATACTGGCATCCACGGTCACAACCATGTTGTTTGTGATTATCTACCTGTTGCTGTTCACGCGGCAAACCGCCCGGTAAATGCCCGATTATCCGTACCTTTGCACCCTTTTATGAACCTTGGGGTATTGCTGGGCCTGTATCAGAATGACATCCGCCTGAAACAACTGGCGGCCGCATTCCTATTGCCCGGTCAGAAGATACGCGTTAACCTCGATCATCTGAGAGGTGCATCTGTCAATTTTGTTGCGACAGCCGTATGGGAATTATCGGATTACAATCATGTATTCATTTTAACGGATAAGGAAGAAGCGGCCTATTTCCATAATGATCTCGAGTACCTGACCAATGCGCTGGATATCTGTCTTTTCCCGGATTCCTTCAAAAGGACCGGTAACTTCAGCGAGCTGAACAGCAGTCATATCATGCTGCGTACGGAAACACTGACTAAGTTTGGCAACAGCTCCGCTGCTGTAAACGGAAGTAAACAGGTACATAAAAAAGTGCTCGTTACTTATCCGGAAGCATTATTCGAAAAAGTGATCAACCCTGTGGCGCTCTCCGGTAATATGATCCATATCAGGGTGAGTGAAACGCTCAATGTGGATGCTTTGCTTGAGCGGCTTACCAGCATCGGCTTCCGGCGCGAAGACTTTGTATATGAGCCGGGCCAGTTTGCCATGCGCGGCGGTATTCTCGATATCTATTCTTACGGAAATGAGCACCCTTACCGCATTGAGCTGTTCGGTAATGAAGTGGATAGTATCCGCATCTTTAACCCGGAGACGCAGTTGTCAGAGCGAAAGCTGCTGCAGGTATCCATTTTACCCAATATAGAAACGAATTTCGAGGCACAGGAGAAAATATCATTGCTTGATTATCTCCCGGAAAACACAGTAATATGGGCTAAGGATCTCGACTTTACCATTGGCCGGCTGAGAAAGCTGGAAGATGAGCTCCCCGAAAAAATGGATGCAGGACAACCGGCTGTAGATTATGAAGAGGAATCGCTGGTAACATTCACCCGTGAAGACTTTGAATCTCCCGCCCAATGGCAGGAAAAATTAAAAGACCGCCATCTGATCGAATGGTATAACCATTCGCTTGAGCGGATCACCGGTGATCCGGTTACGACAACATTGCAGTTCGCTACCGAAGAGCAGCCGGTGTTTAACCGGCAGTTCAATATGCTGATTGCCGATCTGAAGCAACGTGCTGCCCAACAGTACACTACCTGCATCTTTGCCGAAAATCCCCGGCAGCTGGAACGGCTGCGCACTATTTTTGAAGACCTTGATGCTACGGTTAACTTCATCCCGATCCCGGTGCCGGTCAGCAAGGGGTTTATTGATCACGAAAAAAAGATCGCCTGCTATACTGATCACCAGATATTCCAGCGATACCACAAGTACAAGGTCCGGCAGGCGTACAGCAAAGGTAAAGCGCTTACTATACGGGCCCTGCGGGAACTGCAGCCCGGAGATTACGTAACCCATATTGATCATGGTATCGGCCGCTACAGCGGGCTGCAGAAGATCGAGGTAAACGGGAATATGCAGGAGGCGGTGCGTATTATTTACCGGGATAATGATGTGCTGTATGTGAATATCAACTCACTGCACAAGATCAGCAAGTATACCGGCAAAGACGGATCGCCCCCGCGGATCAGCAAGCTGGGCAGCGACACATGGGAGAAGCTCAAGAACAAGACCAAGAAGCAGGTAAAGGATATAGCTGCCGACCTGATAAAGCTGTACGCAAAGAGAAAGGCTTCCGAAGGCTTCGCGCACACGCCGGATACTTATCTGCAGGCAGAGCTGGAAGCTTCTTTTATATACGAAGATACGCCCGACCAGAGCAAGGCTACTGCCGATGTGAAGCGCGATATGGAAGCTCCCGCTCCGATGGACCGGCTGGTATGCGGTGACGTAGGATTCGGGAAAACCGAAGTAGCCGTACGTGCGGCATTCAAAACAGTGACAGACTCCAGGCAGGCTGCCATTCTGGTGCCAACCACTATCCTCGCCTTCCAGCATTATCAGACATTTAAAGACCGGTTGCAGGATTTCCCCTGTACCGTGGATTATCTGAACCGGTTTAAGTCGGCAAAGGAAAAAAAGGATACACTCAAACGGCTCGAAGAAGGCAAGGTCGATATCATTATCGGGACACATGCCCTGCTGGGGAAAGACGTGAAATTCAAAGACCTGGGGTTGCTGGTTATAGACGAAGAGCAGAAGTTCGGTGTTGCGGCAAAAGAAAAGCTGCGTGAAATAAAAGCCAATGTGGATACGCTCACGCTGACGGCTACGCCGATACCGCGTACGCTGCAGTTTTCGCTGATGAATGCCCGGGACCTTTCGATCATTAATACCCCGCCGCCCAACCGTCAGCCGGTACATACTGAGATCCTTTTCTTTGATGAGTATACGATCCGCGATGCACTCTATTACGAAACCGGACGCGGCGGCCAGGTATATTTTGTCCATAACCGGGTACAGAGCCTGCCGGATATGGTCAGTAAATTAAAAACATTATGCCCCGATCTGGAGATCGCTATGGCGCACGGACAGCTTGAAGGGCACAAGCTCGAAGAAACACTGCTTGCGTTTATCGAACGCAAATATGATGTGCTTTGCTGTACCAATATCGTGGAAAGCGGGGTGGATATCCCCAATGCCAATACGATCATCATCAACAATGCGCACCAGTTTGGCCTGAGCGATCTGCATCAGTTGCGCGGACGAGTGGGGCGCAGCAATAAAAAAGCTTTTTGTTACCTCCTGGCGCCGCCGTTGAGCACCTTGCCCAACGACAGCCGGAAACGCTTACAAACGCTGGAGCAGTTTAATGAGCTGGGCAGCGGCTTCCAGATTGCCATGCGCGACCTCGACATCCGCGGCGCCGGCAACCTGCTGGGTGGAGAGCAGAGCGGCTTTATAGCGGATATAGGCCTTGAGATGTACCAGAAAATACTGGCCGAAGCAATGCACGAGCTGAAAAGCAGTGATTTTAAAGATCTTTTTAAAGAAGAGCTGGAGCGAAAAAAAGATTTTGTTACAGACTGTACCATAGATACCGATCTGGAAATACTGATACCTGATAGCTATGTGGAAAATATCACGGAACGGCTTTCTCTTTATACACAGCTCGACGATCTTGAATCAGACGCTGACCTGGAGCGATTTTCAAATGAGCTGCGCGACCGTTTCGGACCCTTGCCGCAACAGGTAATGGCATTGTTTGTAACGATCCGTTGCCGCCGGGTAGCAAGGGAACTGGGTTTTGAAAAGCTGATACTCAAAAACCGGCAGCTGCGTCTGTATTTCATCAGCGATCCCGAATCGCCGTATTTCGAGTCGGAAATATTCAGCCGTATTATGAGCCACATACAGACACAGGTCAATAACGCCCGGCTAAAGCAGGTTGGGAAGAATTTTATGCTGATAGTGGAAGGAATAGATGATATGGAACAAGTATACCGGTTTCTCGACAGAATAGAAAGATAGCATTATAGGATTTGTTATGTGCCGTATGGCGTATATTCGCTATTTTTATACCCGATAAAAAAATACGAATACTTATGCCTGCCAATACATATGATTATGCAATCAGCGGTGGTATCGAAGGGAAAAGCAGGTTAAATATACTGGCTTCCATCCTGCATCCATATACGCAGACATTGCTGGAGCAAATGGGTGTACAGCCCGGCGCAGCTTTTCTCGACAGTGGCTGCGGCGGAGGCAATGTTGCGATCATGGCGGCAAAAATGGTGGGTAATGAGGGGAAAGTTACTGCCATTGACTTTGATCCGGACATCATCAGGCTGGCAGAAATAGACAGGGCGCAGGAAAATCTCGGCAATCTTTCCTTTCATGTAAAAAGTTCGTACGATATTGATTATAGCAATGTCTTTGATTTTTCATACGCCCGTTTTCTGCTCTCGCATCTGAAAGATCCGCTGGCGGCGCTGCTGCGCATGAAAGAAGCAGTGAAACCGGGGGGTAAGATCATCGTGGAAGATGTACATTTCAGCGGTCATTTCTGTTACCCGCACCATGATTCATTCGCTCATTATCTGGAATTGTACACCGCAGTGGTGTCACAAAGAGGTGGTAATGCAGAGCTTGGTCCGGAGCTGCCCGGCTTGTTTCGGCAGGCTGGTATCGGGGAGGTGGGCTTTGATG
Organism: uncultured Chitinophagaceae bacterium; assembly: GCA_964527735.1. Taxonomy (GTDB): domain Bacteria; phylum Bacteroidota; class Bacteroidia; order Chitinophagales; family Chitinophagaceae; genus JBEBVQ01. The sequence goes on from CAZGPG010000003.1 coordinate 190,071, forward strand.
TCATCCAACCCTGCTTCGACCATGGAGAAGGGAAATGGATGGGGTATATTACCATGGCGCGTATCCGTGATGCGGTTATCCAGGCGAAGCTTGCGGATACACAGGAGCTGGACAGGCTCCTGCAGCAGTTCGAGGAATTTACAAGTCGCCCCGATACTATCCTCAGCCTCCCCCGGATATTCCGTGTATGGGGCATAAAAGAATGATGATTGATAATTGAAAGTTGAAAATGAGTATGTTTCCCATTTTCAACTCCTTTAACACGGGTGCATTTCAAATCTCCGCATCGTGAAAGGCATTATAACAATAAGAACCCCTCCCTCACTCCCTCCTCGAAGAGGGACGATCACATCCTGTCCCTGACAGAGGCGCCTGTATTACAACGATGTAATCGTCTCCCCTTGAGGGGAGAACGTGAGGGGTGTTTCTGTGGATAGCAAAGGAACGAGAATATTATATCACTAAAAAAAATGCGAAGATTTGAAATACACCCTTTAACACTTACGGTCAGTTAAAGCAGTCTTTATTTGTTAATTTTGTCCGCCCTGTATAAAATCCGGGCAAAATATGCGTAGCATCTTCGTTAAAGAGATCAATTCGTTTTTCAGCTCTGTTGTAGGTTATGTGGCGCTGCTGGTTTTTCTGGTAGCCTGCGGTCTTTTTCTCTGGATACTTCCCGATTCGGGGATCCTGGAATACGGCTATGCCACCCTTGACCGTTTTTTTGAAATGGCCCCCTGGTTCCTGATGCTGCTGATACCGGCCATTACCATGCGCTCTTTTTCCGATGAGTTTAAGGGGGGTACGATAGAGTGGTTGTCTGCCAAGCCGCTCCGGGATACGGATATTATTCTCGGCAAGTATTTTGCCGCCCTGGTGCTTGTACTGTTTGCGCTGCTGCCTACGGTGATATATGTTTATACGATAGACAATCTTTCCATGATCACCGGCAGCCTCGATAGCGGCGGTATTATCGGGTCCTATATCGGACTGATGTTCCTTGCGGCTACGTTTGCCGCCGTCGGGGTATTCTGCTCTTCGCTTACGAGCAACCAGGTGGTGGGATTCCTGGTGGCATTGTTTGCCTGCTTTATATTGTACAGCGGTTTTGATTCATTCAGCAGAATGCCCGTCTTCTCGGGCGGAGCCGATTATTATCTTGGTATGATCGGCATGTCGTTTCATTATACATCCATCAGCCGGGGGGTAATTGATACCCGCGATGTGATCTACTTTTTATCCGTTATTATTTTATTCATAGCATTGACCAGAATATCCATCAACAGCCGGACCTGGGATACAGCAATACAGGATTAGTACCTGTTTCAATATTATGAATACCAGTAAAAAGATGCATCTGAAACAGAAAATACAACATCCCCCTCTGTCCCCCTTCAATGGGGTACGACCACATGGTTCTGGGTATGAAAGTATAGTAAGCACAATGGTGCAATCGTCTCCCTTTGAAGGGAGATGGAGAGGGATGTTCGATCATCACATTGAACGCAATTATTACACAGCTTTGTAATTAAATTAAGCAATATCAAAGGTATGGCAAAGACAGCCTCCCGGAAACGAAAACAACAACAACGACAGGCCATATTGCGGCTGCTGATACTGGTAGCGATACTTGTCTGTTGTAATATACTCGCTGTCCGTTTTCATTATAAGCTCGACCTGACTGCTGAAAAGCGCTTTACCTTATCTCCTGTAACGAAAAAGATGCTGCAGGAAATGGATGACGTGGCAGTAGTAACCGTGTACCTGCAGGGAGAAGACTTCCCGGCCGGTCTGCAGCGGCTCCAGGATGCCACGCGGGAGCGGCTGCAATCATTCCGGGATATCTCCGGCAACCGGGTAGTGTTCCGTTTTCTTGATCCTTTTGAAGGAAAGGATGAAAACGAGAAGATGGCCATGTACAAGCAGCTAAGTGATAAAGGGATATTGCCAGCGGGTATAAATGTCAATAAAGACGAAAAATATACACAGCAGATGATCTTCCCGTATGCGCTGGTGGCATATAGCGGCCGTGAGATGACCGTACGGCTGCTGGAGAACAGCTCCGGTGTGATCAATCCGGCTGTGATCAGTCATTCCGAATCCCAGTTGGAATATAAACTGGCGAATGCAATTCATATGTTGTCCTTTCCCGACAAAGCGCGCATTGGATACCTGGTCGGACACGGTCAGCCGCTGGGGCCGGAAACCCATGATATGCTGACCACCCTCACCCGGTACTATCATGTAGATACCATAGACATCAACGATACCTACTACATCCCTGCGCCGGTACGTACTCTGATCATCAACCGTCCCACACAACCGTTTGATGATAAGGAGAAATTCAAGATCGATCAGTATGTCATGATGGGCGGCCGGGTGCTTTGGTGCCTTGATATGCTGCATACGCCGATGGATAGCCTGATGGGCTCGCAGCAGTTCCTGGCTATGAACTATGATCTGAACCTGGATGATATTCTGTTCCGGTATGGCGTCCGTGTCAATGCCAATCTGATCGAAGATATACAGTGCAATACAATTCCCGTTGTGAACAGCACAGCCAGCGAACGCGCCGATATAACGCTGCACAACTGGATATATTTCCCGGTGTTTACACCTTCGTCCCGCCATCCAATAGTGAAAAATATGGATGCCGTCATGAGTGTTTTTGCCAACAGCATAGATACCATTGCTAATCCGGAGATCCGCAAGACCATATTGCTTGAGTCTTCCAAATACAGCAGGGTAACGCCATCTCCCGTGCGGGTAAACCTTTCCATGCTGCGTTATCAGCCCCGGCCGGAGCTTTTCAACAAGCCTTATCAGCCGGTAGCCGTTTTGCTGGAGGGGCAGTTCAGCTCCATATTCCGTAACCGGCTGCACCCTAACTTCATGCGTATTCTTCAGGATTCGCTCAAGCGGCCATTCAAACAGCAGGCCGATACAGCAGGGCGTATGATCGTTATATCCGACGGGGATATGTTCCTCAATGATTTTGACCCCCGCAGAGGACCGTCGGAAATGGGTTACTGGAAATTCGCCAGCCCACCGGCTATGTTTGCCAATAAAAATTTCTTCCTGAACTGTGTAGAATATCTGACCGATCCCTCAAGCCTCCTCGAAGCACGTTCCAGGGATACCCGCCTCCGTCTGCTGGATGCCGGAAGGGTGAAGCAGGAAAAGAATAAATGGGTCATCGTGAATGTGGGAACGCCGGTAGCATTGGTATTGGTCTTTGCTTCCGTATATCTGTTCTTCCGCAAGAGGAGGTATGAAGGCAAAATATAAACCTGTATACTGACCGGGATAATAAGGCGCCGGAGATAAAAGCCTTGTATCAGTTGTTTGAGACCGAATTATCTATGAAGAAGACATTATTGTACCTGGGGCTGCTTGCCATATTGATCATATGCGTATGGTATATTGTATACAGCAATAACGCCAATATTTTCGGACAGGATGAAGCCGGATTTACGGTGAAGGATACGGCGAATATCGGGAAGATTTTCCTGGCTAATACAAAAGGCAGCAGCGTACTATTGGAGCGCACGCCGGAAGGCTGGAATGTGAATAAGAACGATAAGGCCATGATCGCCCCGGTGAACACCCTGCTGCGTACGCTGTACAAGCAGGTTGCCGATGTGCCGGTGTCCGAGAAACAGCATAACATGGTTATTACCAATCTTGCGGGGAACAGTATTAAGGTGGAATTGTACGACCGGAAAGGAAAGCAGATGCGTGTGTTTTATGTAGGGGAAGAATCTTATAATATGTCCGGTACGTTTATGCTTATGGAAGGGGCCGAACGTCCGTACATTGTAAATGTGCCGGCGTTTGACGGCGTGCTCACTCCCCGTTATACACCGTATCTGAGAGACTGGCGTGATCGTACCGTATTCAATATCGCAGCAGAGGATATTGAGCAGATATCCATTCAGTATATAGATCAGCCGATGCATTCTTTCGTTATGCGCCGGGTGGGCGATAGCATGATGGTCTTTATTGATTCTGCTCTGCAAGGCCTGGGAACGCTGAACAGGAATCGTGTGGATGCATACCTCGGCTTCTTCTCAAATATCCATTGCGAAGGTTATACCAATGGCGATGCTTTTATGGACTCTTTATTGAGTGAGGTGCCCGAAAGATGCACCATTGACGTCACCGGTAAAGACGGATATACGCAGCATCTGACCGTATTCTGGCGTCCGCTTGATAAACGAAGCAAGAACCTTGACACGCCCATGCCGGGTCACCCCAATGAATATGATGCAGACCGGTTTTATGCAGTGCTCAATAATAACAAGGATACAGCCGTGATACAGCGGATGGTGTTTGATAAAATATTCAGAAGCGGTTTTGAGTTCTTCCAGGACACTCAGCCTGTAGAGGAACATGAGGTGCACGAGCACAGGCATTAGTTTAATTTGAAAATTTGAGAATTTGAAAATGAGGCAATGGGCTGTATCTATTACAATAACATGGACATTTTCAAATTTTCAAATTTCCGAATTCTCAAATTAACTTGATGGTTGCTTTAGAACAATTGCGTAACTGGTGCAACGGCACATGGCTTTCCGGAGAAAAAGACGGGAAGGTATCCCGGCTCGTCATCGACAGCCGTACCATACGGCATCCGGAACATGCATTGTTCATTGCACTCAGCACAGACCGCCGCGACGGACACCAGTTTATTTCTGACGCCTGGGAGAAAGGTACCCGTATGTTTCTTGTGGCACGGCAAGTATCCGTTGCTGATTTCCCCGAAAGCAGTTTTATCCTTGTGCCGGATACGCTGGAAGCTTTGCAGCAGATCGTAGCCGGCTACCGTCTTCAGTTTGATCTACCGGTGATTGGTATTACCGGCAGCAATGGTAAAACAGTAGTGAAAGAATGGATTGGTCAGTTGCTAGCCGACAGGTATCGTTTGCTGCGCAGTCCACGCAGCTACAACTCACAGATAGGCGTACCGCTCTCCGTATGGCAGCTCGGCCCGGAGCATCAGCTTGCCGTTTTTGAAGCGGGTATTTCCCGTCCCGGCGAAATGGATCGTCTTGAAAAGATCATACAGCCGGATATCGGCATTATCACAAATATTGGCGAAGCGCATTCGGAAGGGTTTACAGATATGCGGCATAAGATCAGGGAGAAGCTGCTGCTTTTCCGCAGGGCAAAGCAGTTGATATACTGTCCGGATGATCCTGTTTTACATGATTGTGTGCAGTCGATGGTGCAGGACTTGCAGGCAGCGCAGGATGCTCACATGCTGCAGACCTTTACCTGGTCGCGTTTACATGATAATGTGGATCTCCGGATTACTGCTGTGGTACAGGAATCGCAATACACCCGCATCGACGGAATCTACTACGGAGCAGAGCTGTCTGTACGAATTCCTTTTTCAGACTCGGCGTCTGTAGAAAATGCGATACATTGCTGGTGTGTTATGTTGCTCCTGCAGATACCGTATGAAGATATTGCTACGGCTATGGAGCATCTGCAGCCGGTGGCCATGCGGCTGGAACTGCGTCATGGAATCAACGGTTGCACGATTATCAACGACACATACAATTCCGATCTTACATCGCTCAACATCGCTCTTGATTACCTCCAGCATCAGCGACAGCATAAGAAGCGCACCGTTATATTATCGGACATGCTGCAAAGCGGCAAACCGGATAAAGATCTTTACCGGGAAGTTGCCGATGCATTATCACGCCGCGGCGTACAGCGTTTCATAGGTGTTGGAGATGCATTGTATGCACACCAGGATCTTATCCGGGCACACCATGATATTGAAAGTGTTTTTTTTCGCTCAACTGCAGAACTGTTACAGCAGATCCACCGGCTTCAGTTTGAGCAGGAAGCAATTTTGCTGAAGGGCGCCAGGCTGTTCGGCTTTGAAAAAATATCTGCCATACTGGAGCAGGAAATCCACCAGACCGTATTGTCCGTTAACCTTTCTGCAGTGACGCACAATCTGAATGTCTTCAGGAAGCACACGGCGGCAGGCGTAAAGATCATGGCGATGGTGAAGGCATTTTCTTACGGCAGCGGCAGCTATGAGATTGCGCATATGCTGCAATACGCAGGTGTGGATTATCTGGGTGTTGCATATACCGATGAAGGCGTTGAGCTGCGGAAGGCAGGGATAACATTACCCATTATGGTGATGAGCCCTGATGCCGGTTCATTTGATCGTATGATTGCGTGGAAGCTGGAACCTGAAGTATTCAACTTCCGCTCATTGGAGGCATTTACCCGGGTGGCTGCAACGCTGCAGGTCCGTCAGTTTCCGGTACACATCAAGCTCGATACAGGTATGCACCGGCTGGGCTTTCTGCCGGGAGAAATTGATACGCTGATCTCTATACTGCAGCAGGACGACCATGTGCATGTAGCCAGTATCTTCAGTCATCTTGCAGCCAGCGAGGATAAGGATCAGGATGAATTTACAGCGCAGCAGGCTTCGGTATTCCGGCAGATGAGCGATAAGCTGATCGATGCATTGGGCTATGCACCGCTTCGGCATCTGTGTAATTCGGCAGCCATCATACGTCACCAGGATCTTCATTTTGACATGGTGCGTCTGGGGCTGGGTCTGTATGGTATAGACAGCAGTGGTCTGTTGGGGGATCAGTTGCAGGAGGCCGGCATTTTGTATACTTCCATTGCCCAGATAAAAGAAATACCGGCAGGAGATACGATCGGGTATAACCGTCGTGGCAGGGCTGTCAGGGATATGCGGATCGCCGTGATCTGCATTGGCTATGCGGATGGTTATCCGCGCGCATTAGGCAATGGTATAGGGTATGTGCTTATTCACGGCAGGAAGGCAGTTCTTACGGGAGCCGTTTGCATGGACATGTGTATGGTCGATGTTACGGATATTCCTGAAGCGCAGGAAGGTGACGAGGTGGTCGTATTCGGGCCTGATCTGTCGCCCCGGCAACTGGCAGCATGGGCCGGGACAATACCCTATGAAATAATGACGGGCATATCACAGCGCGTGAAACGGGTGTATGTGAGTGAAATGTGATCTGTTTAATGTGACAAATGTGTTGAATGTGGGAAATGTGATAACTCATTCGTCACATTTTCAAACAAATTGGCGGATTAAAGTGAGATTACCTGTTTGCATCGTGCCACCAATGCAGCACCAGCAGCGCCCAGACACGATTGTACAGGTAGGTCTTGCCTCCGAAATATTTTTGCAGCAGTGATGATACATATTCCGGGTGTACCCATCCCGCATCTGCTACGTTTTCTTTGTTCAGATATTTTTCTACAAGCGGCCTGAGGTCTGTTTTCAGCCACTGGCTCAGCGGAATGGCAAAACCGCGTTTGGGTCTTTCAAATACCTGGCGTGGTACCATGTCGTAAAGCACTTTCTTCATCAGGTATTTGGCGCCATATCCTTCTTTTATCTTCAATGAAAGCGGAAGATTAAGTGCAAACTGCACCAATTCTTTATCCAGCAGCGGTACGCGTGTTTCCAGTGAATAACGCATACTGGCCCTGTCTACTTTTACCAGCAGATCGTCCTTGAGATAATGCTCCAGATCCCAGAAGGCCTGCTCTTCTTGCGGAAGACCCTTGCCCGGCAGACGGTTCAGGGCAGTAAAGTTAAAATCTGGTTGGGTTAATATCTGCCGCAGCTCCTGCTCACTGAAGAAGTATTGCTCCTGCGAGAAAATATGAGAAGGTATACGTGCTCTGTCCGGGTAGTTAAACAATTGCCCTGCGCGCTGATACCGTTCCTGCATGAATCGGCCGGCCAGGTACAGCGGCTTGCGCAGCAGGCGGATCTTCGGATCGTGTAGTCGTTTGGCCCAGGTATACATACCATAGCCCTGGAATAATTCATCGCCACCGTCGCCGGATAGCGCTACAGTGACGTGCTGCCTGGCCAGCCGGGATACCAGCATGGTCGGGAATGCAGAAGAATCGGCAAACGGTTCGTCGTACACAGAAATAAAGTCCGGGATCAGATCCAGTATATCATCCTGCTTTACCCGGAAAAGATGATGGTCTGTCTGCAGGTGCCCGGCTACTTGCTGCGCATAGACCGACTCGTCGAAAGCGGCTTCTTCAAATCCGATGCTGAATGTTTTTACCTTACCCGGATTGATATGGGAAGCAACCGCGGTGACGAGACTGGAATCAATACCGCCGCTTAAAAAAGTACCCAGGGGCACATCGCTGATCATTTGCCTTTCCACGGCGGCAAAAAGCTTTTCACGGTATTGTTGTAAGGCAGTTGCTTCGTTGGTTACAGGATTGGTCAGATAATAATCTGAAGCCTGCCAGTAAGGCGTCTGCGTCCACCGGCCTGTTTTTGTTTCCAGTATACCATAGTGGCCGGCGGGAAATTTTTCTATGCCTTCATATATCGTTGCAGGTTCGGGGATATAGCCGAGATGCAGGAAATATGGTATGGCACTCCTGTTGATGGATAAAGGTTGTGTATGTTTTGTCTGTACCAGCGCCTTCAGTTCGGATGCCCAGCAGACGTAATGGTCGTCCCGGCGTATAAACAGCGGCTTGATACCGAGATGGTCGCGGCAGAGCCAGAGTTTTTCTTCAACAGTGTCATAAATGGCGAAAGCAAAGATGCCGTTCAGCCAATTGAATGATTCCGGTCCGAAACGGACGAATAACTCCAGGATGACTTCTGTGTCGCTCCCGGTTTTCCATTGAAATTGTGGTATTTTTTGCCGCAACTCGTGGAAGTTATATACCTCACCGTTGTATACCATCACATAGCGTCCGTCAGCGCTGTGCATCGGCTGATTGGCAATGGCCGACAGGTCTATGATGCTGAGACGCCGGTGACCGAGAAATACGTTACCCCGGTCGGAGGTATAGTATCCGCCGCTATCCGGGCCTCTGTGGCGAAGCGTATCGGTGGCATTTATCCATTCAGATGTATCTGTGTGTACAGAAGAAACAGCACCAAAAATACCGCACATGGTTAGAGAATCAATTGAGAGGGCAAGGTATGAAAATGTAGGTTTTAACGAACCAATTAGTTTGAAAATGTGACAAATGTGTTGAATGTGGAATCACATTTTCCACATTCAACACATTTGTCACATTCTAATCGTCGTTGCTTGTTAAAATCCGCCGTCGTCGTCTTTTTGCCGGATGTTATCCCGGTCGGGAACCGGTTGCTCGCGTTGTCCGGCATCACGGCGTCTGCCATTAAAAGATCTTGTTTCTGATTTTCCGATCCGCCAGGTAAAAGTGAGGTTGGCAACACGGGTTTCACGATCGCGGTAAATGGTCTGATAGTAGACCGGCATATCGAAGATATGCGTGTATTTGCGTGTATTGAAAATGTCTGATACATTGAAAACAATCGTTCCCCGGTTGTTTGCAATGTTTTTACGCACGGCAATATCGAGCCACCATAATGATGTAGTGATATTTTGCAGCGATACGGTAGGCGCTTCGTAAGTACCGTTGAGCTGTACAGAAAACTGACGGGGCAGCCGCACGCTGGTATTGGCCTTCCCAAACCAGCTAAAGCCTTTGTTATTGACCTGCGGAGCGATGTTGTTCCCGTTTATGATATTCTGGAAGAAGTTGAAATTGGCGGTGGCTTCCCATATGGGCAATATTTGTGCCCGCCCGGTTATTTCAAGTCCGTAAGTAGTGCCGCTATTCAGGTTTCGGGGTTGGCGGAAGGATGTGCCATCCTCATAAAATATCCGGTAACGTTCAATCAGGTTTTGTGTGTGCTGGTAATAAGTACTGATGAGCAGATTATGTCCCTGCGGGGATTTATGATTAAGACTCAATTCGATGTGATCAATAAACTCCGGTACGAGCCCGGGGTTGCCGATACTTGTATCGAGGGGATCGGAAATATCCACAAACGGCATGAGGTTCCAGAAGCTTGGCCGGTTTACCCGGCGGGTATAGCTCAGGTGCGCCTGCTGATTTTTGTTAAGCTGGTATGAGAAAAACAGGGAGGGAAACAGGTTCAGGAAATCATTGAAATATTTCTGTCCATTCAATGCCAGGGTGGAGCCTTCATAGGTTGCATATTCCAGCCGGAGGCCGGCCTGGTATCCAAACTTTCCGCTTTCTCCGTTGTAGCTGGCGTAGCCGGCATAAACATTCTGTTTGTAATTAAAATTATTCAGCAGCACGGAATCGGTTTCCGGTGGGCTTCCGGGAAAGGCAATGGTGGGTTGATTCTCCGACCGGAAGGAGTATAGCTGCGCCTTGGCGCCGGCATCCAATCTGCCGTTCATACTTTTGACCGGCATTGTATAATCTGCCTGGGCATTCAGGCTGTTATTGCCGCCGTTGCCGGGCGCGTTCTGCAAGACGGGACCAAAGATTAAAGACTCTTCCCTGTCAAAATTGCTGGTAATGTATTCCTGTTCGCGGTTGTTGCTGCTATGTACATAAGTGACATTGGCGGTAAGTTCCTGTTTCTCCCGCAAAAATTTATGTTTGTAATCCAATGATGAAGAGAGCGACCGGGAGAACATACGGGTATCGGTTTCCCGGAGTTGGCTGCCCATACGTGTGCCGTCGCTGCTGTTACGGGTATAGTCTGCGGCGCCGCTGTTCCCGAAGCGGTGTATGTTCAGGTTTTCGGTGAGTGTAAAGGAGTTACGCTCGTTCATGATATATTCAACGCCGCCGGTTGTAAACCAGCCCAGGGATTTCCGGATACGGTCTTCTTCTGTCCGGAAAAAGGTATCGTTCAGCATTTCGGCTTCATTATAAAACCGGTTCTGCCGTTTTGTTTCGGTATAATTATAATTTCTGTTTGCACGGAAGCTGCTGTTTGCGAAAAAATTCCATTTATCATTCCGCATGTTCAGGTTGATGCTTCCGTTATATTTATCGCCTGTTCCGGCGCCCAGGGATGCACTCCCGTTTATGCCGAATTTCCGGTCTTTTTTGGTAACTATATTGATAATGCCGCCCATTCCCTGTGCATCATATTTTGCAGACGGGTTGGTTATCACTTCCACGCTCTCTATACCCGACGCGGGTAATGTCTGTAATGCTGTGGCTGCATCGCTGCCCAGCAGGGTAGCCGGTTTGCCGTCTATCAGTACCGTTACGTTGGAGCGGCCGCGCAGGCTCAGGTTGCCGTCATTGTCAACGGATACGGAGGGAACGTTTTGCAGGACATCGGCTGCAGTACCGCCGGCTGTGGTGATATTTCTTTCTACATTGAAAGTCTTTTTATCCATGCTCAATTGCATGGCGGCCCGTTCAGCAACTACTTCCACACCTTCCAGCCGGAGCGCGGATCCCGCTAAGGTGATGGCGCCGAGATCCTTCGTTATGGCGTCGGGGCGTATGGTAATGTTTTCGAGTATTTTTTCGGTGAAGCTGATTGCGCTGATCCGGAGTGTGAAAGTCCCGGTTCCTGTCGGTGTAATGACAAAGCGGCCATTTTCATCCGTAAGGTTGCCGTTTACAACACTGCCATCAGGTCGCAGCAGTGTTACCGTTGCATAAGCAACAGGTGTATTATTTTCATCGGCCAGATATCCGCTTAAAGTGCCTGCTTCTGTATTTCCCGGCTGCGGTACCTGGGCAGCCGTTTCGTAACAAAAAAAGAAAGAGCCAGCCAGAATCGTATAAAAAATCGTTATAAAGGTCTTCATTTAAATCAGCTTGCGCATAAAGCGGAAGCCGCGAAATTAAATGTTAACCTCCGGAAAAAACGGGTATTTGCCAGAGATTGGCGATATGCAACAATATTTTAACACAATTGTATGTTACAATGACGCAGCGCATGAGTTTGTCCACGATGTCATCCGGAACCCTGATTCGCCGGCGGGGCAATCATCCGGTATTTGTACCGGTTCTTGCGTAGAGACGCGATTCATCGCGTCTCCATCATGGCACGAGGGAGACGCGATGAATCGCGTCTCTACGCTATTTTTTCCAACCCACCTTTTCTTCAATCAGGTAAAGATTGCGGTCGGAGGCATTGCGTACTACCAGTTCTGCTACGAAGCCTGTGAGAAAAAACTGGGTCCCCATGATCATTGTAGTGAGCGCAATATAAAACGGAGGCCGGTTGGAAAGTCCGTATTCCGGGTCAATTAATTTGGAAATGATCATGTATGCGGTAATGATAAAGCCAAGAAGGAAGGTGAATGTGCCCAGCAGCCCGAAAAAGTGCATGGGTTTTTTGCCAAACCGGCTCACAAACTGTATGGACAGCAGATCGAGGAAGCCATTGATAAACCGCTCCCATCCAAATTTGGAAACACCGTATTTTCTGGGGCGGTGCTGCACTACTTTTTCACCTATTTTCCGGAATCCGGCGCCTTTCGCCAGCACCGGTATGAAGCGGTGCATTTCGCCGTATACTTCTATGCTCTTCACCACTTTTGACCGGTATGCTTTCAACCCGCAGTTCATATCGTGTAGCTTAATGCCGGAGATTGCCCGGTTTACCGCATTGAAGAAGTGTGAAGGGATATTTTTGGTAAAGGCGTTGTCGTAGCGTTTCTTTTTCCAGCCGCTCACCAGGTCGAAGCCGCCGGTGGTGATCATGGTGTATAATTCCGGTATTTCGTCGGGGCTGTCCTGCAGGTCGGCATCCATGGTAATGACTATGTTTCCGGATGCAGCTTTAAATCCTTCGTTTAATGCGGCGCTTTTCCCGTAATTACGCTGGAACCTGATGCCCCGTATGCGGTCATTCTTCCCGGCAATCTGTTCGATCACCTCCCAGCTTTCGTCGGTACTACCGTCATCTACCAGGATCACTTCATAGCTGTAGGTATGCTCGCGGCAAACCCGGTCGATCCAGTCAGTAAGTTCAGGTAATGACTCGGCTTCGTTATAGAGGGGAACAACAATGGAAATTTCTGGTTGCATGTATCAGCTTTGCTCCGGGAAAACAGGTCTTTTTCTTCTCACGATCAGGGCGCATATAAATCCGAATATGCTCTGTATGACCAGTTGTTTGGCAAAAGAAAACAAAAGACGGGCTGGCTTAGTGCTTTCTGCCGCTTCCGTTTCGAAAGCCGTTACTGCCTCATCAATTTTTTCTTCCGGTGCATTCACACGTTCCAGGAATGCAACGGTTCCTTCTTTTACTTTTTCGATGGCGTGCACGTCAATTACTTTAACATAAAGCACACCGTATATGGTGGAGAAAAGAGATGAAATGAGGATCACGACAAAGATAGCGCTGAAGGCTTCGCGGAGGGTGATGTATCCGCCCAGCGCCTTGCGTTGCTGTATCCCCGCAATACCATACAGGACCAGCGTTACCCCGAAGATCACAAAATTAAACCCGATGAATACTGCATAATTGCTCAGCAGGAAGGTATAATTGACCGTAGTAAGTAAGATGGCAATGAACCCGGTAAGGATCCCCCATTTTAAAGGTATCCCGGTTTTTACTGGTGTTTCTTTTGCCGGGGTCTCGCTCTGGCTCATAAATTATGGGTTTGTATGTACAAATGAATTATTGATAACCGCTACCACCTTGCCAGCCAGGGTCTTGCCTTCAAACGGGTTATTCCGTGACAGGGAATGATTGTTTTCGGGCAGCAGACTGGTAGTACCGGCGAGTGTAAAAATAGTCATTTCTGCCTGTGCTCCCTGCTGCAGGGTGTTTTTTTCGAGCCCGAAAATTTTTCTGGGGGCTATGGCCAGGGCATCGAGCAGCCTTTCAGCGGGGATTTGCTCCCGTACAGCATCCCAGGCAAGCGCTCCTGCGATCTGCTGAATGTTCATGCCATCAGAGGCGTATTCAAATTCTTTGGCTTTGGCATCCCATTCCTGCGGCCGGTGATGAGAAGTGATACAATCGATCGTACCGTCTTTCACCCCCTGTATCAGCGCCTGCCGGTCGGTTTCGGTGCGGAGCGGCGGCATTACCTTGTACATACTGCTGTAGCCGGTGAGCAATTCGTCCGTCAGCGCCAGGTGATATGGTGTTACCGAGCAGGTTACCTGAAGCCCTTCCGCTTTTGCGGCGCGTATCATAGCTACGGAGCCGGCAGCGGAGATGCCTGTAAAATGGATCTTTGAATTGGTATAGCGCAGCAGCTCCAGGTCGCGGTGTATCATGAGTGTTTCCGCCAGATCGGGAATACCGGGCATGCCGAGACGCGTAGACACAATGCCTTCGTGCATGAGTCCGCCGCTGCTCAGGGGTGCGTCGGCAGGGAGCTGTACAATGGTGCCATCAAAAGCTTTTACATACTCCAGGGCTTTGAGCATCAGGCCGGAAGACTGGACCGGTTTCCAGCCGTCGGTGAAGGCGATGGCGCCAAAGGTGTGCATATCCAGCATTTCTGCCAGGTCTTTGCCTTCGGTCTGGCGCGAAATGGCGCCCATAGGGTGTAATGTTGTGACATGTCCCCGTGCGCGCTGCTGTACATATTGTATGGTTGATTTCTGATCCAGCACCGGATAGGTGTTGGGCGTGATCAGTACGCGGGCAAACCCGCCGGCTGCCGCCGCCGCAAGACCTGTAGCGATGGTTTCTTTGTATTCAAACCCCGGCTCGCGGTAATCGGCAAATACATCCACCCATCCCGGGCTTACCCGCAAGTCCTTTCCCTCAATTACGGTAACGGTATCTGCGGGTGTTCCGGTATAGCGGCCGATATCGCTGATGATGCCGTTTTCAATAAAAATATCAACCACTTGGTTATGGAATGCTGACTGCGGGTCGTAAACCTTTGCCTGACGGATGAGCACGTGCATCATAGAACTATTGTGTAGCGACGTTTTGCCTGGATATGCGGCCGGTGAGCAACAGGGTTTCTGCCAGCAACATAAGCAGGGCTAAAGTAATACAAACTTTCCAAAGCGGGAAGCGGGAGTCATCTTCCGCACTCCGTATATCATTCACATGGGCAGGCTGCAGCCAGTTGATCTGCGGCCATTGTTTTTTCAGATCGGCCAGTGGCCAGACACTCAGGGCAGATTCTTTCCTGTCGGCATTCAGCGCTATTTGGGCGGTATCGCTGCCCGGAGCTGCCAGGGTGTAAAATCCGGGCACTGTAGCCACACGGTCTGTATAGATATAGAGGCCTGCACGGGCGGCACGCTGCGGGGGAATGGCGTCTGTTCCGTTCCCGTACAGGTGTACGATATTCCGTTCTCCTGCATTGCTGATCGGAAGGTACACCGGCTGCTGCTGTCCTGCGGTGATGGCGTAGATCATTTCACTGCCCGATTGCATACCCATCTGGTACAGAAAGGGAACAAAGAAATAACTACCCGTGAAATTGCCTGAAAAAAGATCGGCAGCAGCGGCGGATACATACAGATGTCCGCGGGCAGATGTATAACGGGCCAGAAACGGATCGCCGTTGCGAAAGTTCATCACAGACTGCCGGTTGGCATTCAGGCCGTTGCGGATGATATAATGCCAGTTAACGACGGGTAGCTGTACGTTCTCCGGTATCCGCTCGAAAATATCTTTTACCAGGTCGCTGCCCTGCTGCAGCTCAGTGACGGTTTGCACGGCTGTGTCTAACGCTGTGATTTCTATATCGGCGAGCATACGGAGTCCTTCGTTCAGAGCGTTGAAGTTTTCTGTCCGCCCCGGGAAGATGCAAATGCTCTTACCCTGTTGCAATGCGTCTGCCAGCGTTGCCGCCAGGCTGCTGTTGAGTCTTTTTATATTGTTGAGGATAATCAGGTTATAATCATGAAGCTGTTCCGGGGGGCTTTGTATGTCGGCCTGGGTAAGCCGGAATCCCTGTGAGGCATGGAAAGCCGCCTGGATATACGGATTGGGTGGTCCTTCGTTGAGCGCCAGTACCGAAAGGCCGGGGAGTGTCCGGGCTGTGATCCGGAAGGTATCATCAAAGCGTACGGCATGATCATTGACGGTAAGCGTTATCTGCTGCCAGCCGGCGTCATTGATCCGGAACGCAAGCGTATCGAGACGTTCGGTGATCCCATCCGGGAAATCCAGCGATACGGCGCTTTTAACCTGGCCGTTAATATCGAGTTGCAATACCTGAGCGCCTTCCTGCAGGGAGCCTTGTTTACGGGTTCGTACTACGATCTGGTTGTCGCGCCCCGGCTCGAGGGCCGGGGAGGCAATCCATGCAGTGTCTATGAAAAGATGATGCACGGTCGCTGCCTGTACCGGAATGCCATATATACGTACCTGCCGCAGCAGGGAGGTATCTTGTACCGGTGCAAATGTAGTTTGCTGAAAATCGGAATAATAATAAAGATCAGCGCCGGCGGCGCCTTCATTGTGAATGATGTTTTGCACGATTGCCAGTATCTGCTCCGGTGTACGATGCAGGGAAGACAAGTCTGTTTCGTCCAGCAGGTGGCGGATCTTTTCTGCCTGTGCGGGACGGTAAGAAGCCACACGGTCATTGGTCAGCAGCAGGAAGCGGGTATCTGCACTCTGGCCCTGCAATTGCTGCCGGATGGCATTACGGGCAATATCCAGCAGTCTTTGCTGTCCTTCCTGCACAGACATGCTCTGCGAATTATCCAGGTAAATGACCTGGAGCCGGCCACTCCGGTCTTCCTGTACAGCGCCGGGAGAAAAGGGTTGGGCAAATGCCAGCACCAGCAGAGCGAGCAATAACAACCGGGTCAGCAATAACCATTTATAGCGTACCTGCCGCTGCTTGCGGGAGCGGGTCTGTATATTTTTCAGAAAGCGTGTGTGCGGGAACAATACCGTCTTGTACCGGCGCAGGTTGAATAAGTGTATCAACACCGGGATGACAAGCGCTATGCCTGCCAGCAAAAAGATCGGGTAGAGGAAGCTCACCGGGCAAATGTATTAAATTGAAAGTTGATAGTGGAGCATTGAAAGTTAAAAACATTGTTGTGGGGGAAGAGAGGCGGTGCGCGAAGGGGTTGTATCGGAGTAGCTGCCGGCATTTATATCATCAAGCGTAATAACCGATATGGATGCGATATTTTTCAAGCGAACGTCGTTCGTTAGAAAGTAGTCCGCTTCATGAACGGCCGCAACAACCAGTTGTAAGGCATCCGGCGTTTTCAGACTATGAGCGGCTCTTAAAACTGCCGCTTTTTCAGCAACCTTGTTATCAATATCCATCAGCTCAATGCCGGCAGCAGCTGTCAATATGTTTCTGTATTGGTGTACTATTTTATGTTTTCCTTCTCGAAGCGGTTTTACAAGTACCTCCAGCAATGTAATTGTAGAGGTAAGAAATGTAAAAGTTCCTTTGTCATTTGCTGAAAAAATCCGTGACAATACGCCTTGGTAGGCTGAATGGCCTTCAATGAAATATATCAGTGGTGCAGTATCCAGGAAGATAGTTTTGCTGGTAAAATCAGATATTACCATTGCCGCTCTTCATCTATAAATTTATTAATATCAACGTCCTTCCAAAGCTCTGCACCAATACCTGAAATGGACGACAAGCGTACAGGATCAGATTGACGTTCTTTTTTCCGGATCAGTAATACCAAACGCTCCAGCAAGGTTAATTGCTGTTCTTTATCCAGTTGTTTTACCTGGGCGTATATCTCGTTTATGTTCAGTGTTGCCGGCATAATAGATACTTTGGTAAATATCAAAGTTACTGAAAGATTTTGAGGGACATTTATGTTCTTTTATTGTTAATCGGTTGAAAAAGGTCAGAAATTCCAATCTTCATTTGCTGATTTTAATTCGTCGGGGCTCTTTCGCTGTAATGCTCTTATAGCCCAGCAACTCCATTTCCGTAATAAAGGAAACATATAGCCGTCCATCATAAAGGAAGATCTGTGAGTACTTCATCGCCCTGCAGAATGTATAGAACGGTATTGGTATCTGGTATCCAGCAGAAATTTGTGACCACCCATCCCTCATCTTTTTCTGAAGGGATAAAGGGTCTTCCTTTAGCTTGATCGTACCGAGGTGTTTTCTTGTATCCACACCTCCGGTACGACGATTTTCCAGTTTTTTACGAATCGCTGCTATCTTCTTTTTACCTGCATTTTCCTTAATACCAGTACCATAGGATTAATCTACCAATCCTGCATGCAGGGCAAGTTTGACGAGTTCTGCGATATTACCGGCATCTAATTTCTGTAACAGGTTCAGCCGGTGGCCCTCTACCGTACGAAGACTTATACCCAGTGTGTCTGCTATCTGCTGGTTGCTTTTTCCGGAACAGATAAGCTGCAATACCTCCTGTTCCCTTTTGGTAAGTGGAGGCAATCCCATAGCACGTTTTTTTTCCTGGGTGATGCCTGCCTTCAATTCCGGTTTGAAGGCATATTCCAGAAAAGTCCCGCCGCGATATATTTCCCTGATCCCGTTTGTAATGGCAGTGTTGCCGGCCGTTTTGGGCAGGTAACCTCTGCACCCGTGCATCAGCATGTCTTTCATGTGAAAATCAGTCTGCATATTGGTAAAAGCCAGTATGCCTATCTGTGGATATTTGTCCGATATAATCCTGGCCAGGCTGTTCCCGGTAACATCGGGCAGATGGATATCCAGTAACAGGACATCGGGTACGCCGTGCCGTAAAGCTTCCAGCAGTTCCTTTCCCGAAGTATAAACACCGGTAATCCTGATATCATCCGTTTCATGCACTATTTGCTTAACTCCTGAAATGATAGCGGGATGGTCGTCAATAATATAAACGCTGATCATGTTTAAGAGGCCTTAAGTAGTAAAAATAATGGTTTTAGTTCATCTCTTTAACTCCAGCTCTATATGCACGCTCATTCCCGACCCGAATCCCGACTCTCCTGATTTTATGCTGCCATTCATTGCCTCCACACGTTTTTGGATATTTTTAAATCCGGTCCCTCCGTTCTTTTTTGACAGGTCCGGCGCCATACCTTTACCATTGTCCTCTACCGTAAGAAACAGCAGCCTGTCGTAGCAGCTAAGCTGTACCAGGGCTTTTTCTGCCTGTGCATGCTTAATGATATTGTGCAGCAGTTCCTGTACGATCCTGTAAATGGTCAGGCCTGTCTCCGGGTCAATTTCGGAAAAATCACCGTAAGACAGGTATTGCACATTCAGCTTTCCGGTATGCTCTATCAAGTTGCAGAGCAACTCTACTGCCTTGTCCGGATGATGACGTACCAGTATTTCCGGCATCAGGTTGTGTGCGGTATTACGTACGTCAAGAATAACGGCTTCCAGCTGTTCCAGGTTCTCCCGGTAGATATCCGTGTACTCCGCGGCAGGCCTGGTAATATCCAGGTTTAGCTTTATGGCGGTAAGGGAACTGATAATACCGTCATGCAATTCCATCGCGATGCGGCTGCGCTCTTTTTGCTCACTCTCTATGGCCGCTTCCAGTTCCCTGATCGCGACTCCCTGCTGTATCTGCCTGTGTCTGTTCCGGGCGTTTCTGCTCAGCAGCAGCAGCAGGATCAATAATAAAACTGATACTGCGATACCGCTGGTGAGCAATATGCGTGATATTTTGAGCCTGCTTTCCTTCCGGTTCAGTTCAAGCTGCTGTTGGGTTAATGCCTTGTCTTTTTCGGCGATGCGGTACCGGGTTTCTATTTTGTTGATAGCGTTATGGCGTTCTACATCATTCAGACTGTCGGACAGTTGGGAGTATCTCAACTGGTACAGGTAAGCCTGCCCGGAATCCCCCGACACATACAGCACCTTTGCGATGTGTTTGTATAGGCTCACCTGAGATTCGGCAAATCCAATCTTTTTATCGCTGTTTTCCAGAGCTTTTAAGGCATATGTTTTCGCCTTCAGAAATTGTTTCTTTTTATAATACCCTAAACTGAGCGCCCAGTAGGCGCCACACAGATAATCATACTCGCTGGTATCGCAAACCTGCAATGCCTCCTGTGCGTACCGGATTGCCAGATCCGGCTTGTTACGGCTGATGTAGTAATTTGCCAGTACGCAGTTGCCCATTGTCTGCAGTTTACTGTTAGCGTTTTTTTTCCCGGTCTCGATCGCCTTATGTGCGTAACGGAACAACGCTGTAGTGTCAAAGACATTGTTGTATACCTTAATGTACAGGATGAGGATATTGGGGGAATATTTATTTTTTCTTTCCTCGGAGCCAAGATGATCCACCAGCAGCTCCATTTTTTTTATATAAGGTAGCGCATTGCTTACAGCATCTGTTTTGATCCACAGATTGGCGATCTGCATATTCACCAGATACAGGAACAGCGGATCTTTGTCTTTCAGCGCTTTCTGCTCTGCATTATGTAAATAATAAAGGCTTGAATCGTACTGTTGTTCATCGCTCATCGCCCTTGCCTTATAGTAATACCACAATCTCAGCACTTTATCTTTGTTATAGAAGGCGGCGTTTCTGAGATACCAGTCCGCCGTTTCTATCGCCTGGAAATATAATTGCTTACGGTTTGTTATCCGGTAGAAGCTGCTCTTTAATATCCAGGCAATGGCCACCCCGTCAGGATATCCGCCCAGCATGCTGAGCTCCGCGACAGTCTCAAGTATCTTTAAAGCCGTGTCCGGCTGGTGGGCGAAGTGGTCTGTGACCAGGTTTATCCGTTTATGTATTTCCGCCGTATCTTTTTGCAGCAACCGTTTTGTTCTTTCCGGTAAATCACTTAAAACGACGGATGATTGACTGTTGGCTGCCAGTGGTGTAATCAGCAAAGCACATACCAGGCATCCGGTAGTAATGAGAGCGGTTACAGTGCACACATACCGGTACATACCTGTTATTTTATTGCGCATGCTATACACAAAATACTTATGTTGGGTCGCTGTTGACAGCTATAGGTAAATGCAGCAATATAAGCAAAAAACCATAGCAATAATCATCCGGGAAAGACCGGCAGGTGCATAGAACCAACTGTCATGGAAATGCTTTTGGTGTGAAAATCGCGTAATACTACGTGGAAATCCTGGGGTGCTAAAAATTTACTTTGCAAGTAGGAAACGTTTTGTTCATTCACTTAAAAGCAGTTCTTATGAGAAAAGCGATACAATACTATACAAGCTCGCTGACAGGTATGTTCCGCGGCCTCTTAGCAGCAGGTAAGCCATTCCGTCTGAAAAGAGTTTTCGCAGGTTGTTGCCTGATGGCAGGCAGTGTAATGGCCACTGCACAGGATTTGGAATGGGTGAAAGGTATAGGGGGCGCCGGTACGGATTATAGCAACGCCGTAGCCATAGATGGCGCCGGCAATATCTATGTGACAGGGTATTTCAGCCAGACAGCAGATTTTAATCCCGGAGGCAGCGGCGGTACGCTTACCGTGGCAGGCTCCACAGACATTTTTTTAGCAAAGTATGCTCCTAATGGTGATTACCTGTGGGCTAAAAGTATGGGCGGCAGCAATTCCGATGCCGCTTATGGCGTCGCCGTGGATAATGCCGGGAATGTGTACATCACGGGAAATTTCACCTCTGATACAATATATTTTAACCAAGGGGGCAGTGGAGGCATGCTTATTTCCAACGGGAGTTTTGACGCGTTTATCGCTAAGTATGACGCTGCCGGTAATTACCTGTGGGCCGGAAACATGGGAGGTACCAACCTGGATTATGCCGGTAAAGTAGCTGTGGATGGTTCGGGTAATGCCTATGTCTCGGGGTATTATTATCAAACGGCTGATTTTGATTTTCTGAATGGTGGCGGTACACTCAACGCCGTTGCAGGAGGGATAGACATATTTTTAGCCAAGTACGATCCGAATGGCGGCTATCTCTGGGCCAGGAGTATGGGAGGCGGAGGTACTGATCAGGGTAGGGCAGTAGCTGTAGATAGCGCCGGAAATGTATATGTAACGGGCAGTTTTAACTCAGACACCGCATATTTTGATCCGGTTGCAGCTACAGCCATGCTTATTCTGGACAGGAGAGATGATATATTTGTAGCCAAATATGATTCCAACGGCAATTATCTGTGGGCTAAGAGCATGGGGGGCAGTGATTTTGATTATGGTTATAGCGTAAACGTTGACGTTACAGGCAATGTGTATGTAACGGGGTATTTTAACTCGGTAACGGCAGAATTTAATCCGGGAGGTACCGGCGGAACACTGAGCCGGGCCGGGGGGTATGATGTGGTCGTAGCCAAATATGATGCCAGTGGCGGGTACCTCTGGGCTAAAAATTTCGGAGGTACCGGAGGGGATTTCGGAGAATCCGCGGGTATAGACGCCACGGGTAATATATATGTGACAGGACGGTTCAGTTCGGTAACAGCAGATTTTAATCCCGGAGGTAGCGGCGGCACGATTGCACGGGCAGGAGGGACGGATATGTTTTTAGCCAAGTATGATCCGAATGGGAATTATCTCTGGGTTAAAGGCATGGGAGGCAGTGGTACCGATATCGGTTATGGGGTAGCGATCGGAGGTAACGGCAATGTGTATATGACCGGCACGTTTAACTCTGACACAGCGCATTTTGGCCCCGGGAACATTGGCGATACACTTTTTTCTGAAGGAGAATTTGATGCCTTTTTACTGAAGCTGTCCTGTAATGATAGTTCCTTATCTTATCTTACGGTGACAGAATGTGGCGGTAGTTATACCTTAAACGGAGTGCACTATACCGCCAGCGGCATTTATACGCAGCACTTTCCTAATGCGGCGGGATGCGATAGTGCCGTAACCCTTGATTTAGCACTTGTTCAGTTTGAACCTGTCATGACTATAGATTCATTTGTGCTGGGTGTGGCCGCAACGTACAGCAATTACCAATGGATCAGAAACGACACGGATATACTCGGCGCTACCAACGCTACCTATACCGTAACTCAGAATGGGGATTACCAGGTAAGGGTTACGGATGAGCACGGTTGTGAAGGTACTTCTGTGCCCTATTCAGTCAATAATGTTGGCATTGGATATACGAATGAAATTGACCCATATATCAGTGTCTACCCTAACCCGGTCAATGATGTCATTTACATTAATAGCATGGCGCCCGTAAGTATCATACTTACAAGCATTGAGGGCCGCAGTATCTTTCAGGTGTCTGATGCAAAAATGATAGATGTCGGTCATCTGAGTAAAGGCATTTACCTGTTACAGATTACTGATAAAGAGGGGCGACTGATCAAGACGGAAAAAGTGGTGAAGGAGTGATCCTTCATTATTTACCGGTAACCCGGGAATGCATAAACGGAGTGGAGTAAGCTCACAACCATTTAGAGGGAGCTTACTCCACTTAGACTATCGCTGTCACGAAGCTCAATGCGCCTCAAGCCAGTTGCCCCCTGTGCCGGCTTCTGCCCGTACGGGTACGCCATGCGGCAGGGTCATGGCCGCTTCCATTGCTGCGACGATGACCGGGCGAACGATTTCCAATTCATCTTCCGGCACATCGAATACCAGCTCATCATGCACCTGCAGTACCATGCGTGTCTTTACCTGTTTTTCCTGCAGGGCGCTATATACCTGTATCATCGCCTTCTTGATCATGTCTGCCGCCGTACCCTGCACAGGCATGTTGATCGCGTTGCGTTCGGCATAGCCGCGTACCGTCTGGTTGGATGAATTGATATCGCGCAGCCAGCGTTTGCGGCCGAGCAGGGTTTGTACATATCCGTGCTGCCTGGCAAACGCGATCTGGTCGTCCATGTATTTTTTGATGGAGGGGTACTGGGTAAAGTAATTGTCAATGATCGTTTTGGCTTCCGTACGGCTGATGCCCAGAGACCCTGCCAGCCCGAAGGCCGACTGGCCGTAGATGATCCCGAAGTTGACGGCCTTGGCATTGCGGCGCATAATGCCGGTCACTTCTGCTTCTGCCACACCATATACTTTTGCCGCAGTGGCGGTATGGATGTCCTTGTTTTCGAGAAATGCCTGTATCATCCCTTCATCCCCGCTTAATGCAGCTACAATGCGCAGCTCGATCTGTGAGTAATCCGCAGAAAGGAGCGTCCAGCCCCCGGCCCTGGGGATAAAAGCTTTCCGGATCTCACGCCCGCGGTCGGTACGGATCGGGATATTCTGCAGGTTGGGATTGTTGCTGCTGAGGCGCCCCGTAACGGCTACCGTTTGGTTGAAGCTGGTATGCACTCGTCCGGTGCGTGGATTGATCATTTGCGGCAGGGCGTCCACATAAGTACTTTTCAGCTTGGACAGCTCGCGGTACACGAGGATGTCGTCAACGATCTGGTGTTTGCTGCGCAATTTCTGCAGCACATCTTCGCCGGTTGCGTACTGGCCGGTTTTTGTTTTTTTGGCCGAGCCGTCCAGCTTCATGAGGTCAAAGAGCACTTCTCCCAATTGTTTGGGGGAGCCGAGGTTGAACCGGACGTTCGCCTGCCGGTAAACGGATTCTTCGGCCTGGTAGATATCCCGCTCCAGCTCTTTGGAATACTCCCGGAGAAAATCCACATCAATACCCACGCCTTCGTATTCCATGTCCACGAGCACAGGCACGAGCGGATTTTCCACCGTGTCAAAGACTACCCGGACGGATTCCTGATCGAGCAGCGGGTCGAAGGCGGCTTTGAGGCGGAGGGTTACATCGGCATCCTCTGCGGCATATTCTTTCACCTGCTCTACCGGTACATCCCGCATGGACAGTTGGTTTTTTCCTTTCTTGCCGATCAGCGATTCGATGTCTACCGGCTCGTATTGCAGGTATTTGACGCTCAGCGCGTCCATATTTCTTTTGCCGTCCGGCTCTATTACGTAATGGGCCAGCATGGTATCATACAGGCTTCCTTTCAGTGCGAAGCCGTACCATTTCAGCATCAGCATATCATACTTGATATTCTGCCCCACCCATAAAATATCGGTGCGGTCAAATACAGGTTGAAACTGTTCCAGGATTTTTATCACCTCCTTCCGTTCTGCCGGTACAGGTATATAATAACCAGTTGCGGGTTCCCAGCTAAAGCTGAGACCCACCAGCTCTGCAAGATTTGCATCTGTACCGGTGGTTTCCGTATCGAAGGCAGCTTCGGGCTGCAGCATTAATTTCTCTACCAGCGCGGTAATGCCGGCCGTATCTGATACCAGCTCGTATTGATGGCCGGTATTGTGTATGGTAGCGATATTTTCAGCAGGCGCTTCCGTTTGTGCCGCAGCGATTTCCTGTGGCTGTACGATGTCTGTTTTCCGTGCGGGCGGGGCGGCTACCGGGTTGCCGAACAGGTCTGTGCCGACCGGCTTGTCGAATACATTGAAATCATCGCCCAGCAATCTTTTACCCAATGCCCGGAATTCGAGGTCTGCAAACACTTCAGTAAGCTGTTCGCGGTTCCATTCCTTGACCCGGAAGTCTTCTGCATGAAAGGGGACCGGCACGTTGGTAATGATCCTGGCCAGCTTTTTGGAAAGGATGGCGGATTCTTTACCGCTGCGCACCTTTTCGCCCAGGGCTCCCTTGATCGAATCGGCGTTGGCGAGCACGTTTTCCAGGGTGTCATATTCTGCGAGCAGCTTTGCGGCCGTTTTTTCTCCGATGCCGGGGATACCGGGGATGTTATCAACCGCGTCGCCCATCAGGCCGAGGATGTCCACCACCTGGTCTACACGTTTGATATTCCATTTGGCGCACACTTCAGCGGGGCCGAGTATCTCCACTTTACCGCCCTGGTAGGCGGGTTTGTAGATAAGCACATTGTCGCGCACGAGCTGGCCGTAATCTTTATCGGGCGTGACCATATATACGGTGTATCCGAGGTCGGCGGCTTCCCAGGCGAGCGAGCCGACGATGTCGTCGGCTTCATATCCGTCCAGCTCCAGGCAGGGCAGGTTGAATCCGCTGACGATGCGTTTGATGTCCGGTACGGCAGACAAGATATCTTCGGGCGTTTCCTGGCGGTTGGCTTTATAATCGCTAAAGTCGGTATGCCGTTCGGTAGGGGCGTGGGTATCAAAAACGACTGCAAGATGCGAAGGTTTTTCCTTCTGGATCAGCTCGGAAAGGGTGGTGGTGAATCCAAACTGGGCATTGGTATTCCTGCCGGTACTGGTGATGCGCGGGCTGCGGATCAGGGCATAATAGGCACGGTAAATGAGCGCCATGGCATCGAGCAGGAAAAGCTTTTTTTCATTCATGCAGCTAAGGTAAGCAGGAATGGGGAATGACGTATTTTCATTGTCAGCATCACAGATTTATCCGGATTACGTGGATTCCACAGATTAAATCCATGTCATCCACGTAATCCGGATAAATCCGTGATACTGACTATTTCAATTTCAATGCTGTGCGGGATAATGAACGATGATTCGCCCCGACTTCTTAATTTTGCCACGAGTGATACAAACGAAAAAAAGGATTTCCCCTCGTTGGCTGCTCCCCGTTGTGTTAGTGATGGTGGCGACTTTTATTATAGCCTGGTCTTTATATAAAGATCACAATACCTCTGTCACAGCCAGTGTCCCGGTGCCAGACCCGGCGGCCGCTGCGTGGAACCTGCATAAACGGGATTCCTGCCTGCGTCTGCTGCGGACGGGCGACCTGCTGCTGCGTACCGGCAATGATATGACCAGCCGGATCTTCCGGGAGCTGAACCAGTTCAACAAAACCTATTCGCACGGCGGGCTGGTGGTTATAGAAGACGGATATCCGTTTGTATACCATAGCATTGGCGGCGAAGATAATCCTGATGAACGCCTGCGCCGTGATTCAGCGGTATTTTTTATGTCGCCTGCCAATAACCTCGGTTTTGCTATTGCCCGGTATCGTTTTACAGATAGCGCTGCCGGAAACCTGGTGGCGGCGATCCGTACTTATTACCTCCGCAGACCCTTGTTTGATATGGATTTTAACCTGGAAACAGATGATAAGCTTTATTGCTCGGAGTTTGTATATAAAGCGGTTACCGCAGCTACGGGAGATCCCCGGTTTATCCCCCTGACTTCTGTACTGGGGTACAAGTTTGTAGGCATTGATAATTTATTTATTAACTCCAACGCCTTTTTCGTTTGCGAACTAAAGTATAAATAATACCTTTGCTAACTTATCGTAAAAATGCCTTATGAAAAAAATGTTTTTTTATGCTACTGCCGTTATGGCGCTGGCAATAAGCCTGGTTGGTTGTAACAGCAATACCCCGGAGGCTTCTGCAGAGAAATTCCTGAATGGTTTCCTGCACATGGACTTTGAAGCAGCCAAGTCGGTGTCTACTGAGGAGACAAAGAAATTTGTCGGTATGATGCAGCAGCTTTCTCCTGCCATGGTGAGCGATTCGGTGAAAAACGAAGCGAAAAAGATCAAAGTAAAGATCGTAGACTCCGAGGTAAAGGGTGATAAAGCGGTTGTTACCTTTACCACATCTGAGAGCAACGCACAGCAGAAGCTCCACCTGGTTAAGGAAAATGGTAACTGGCTGGTGGAATCCACCAAGAATGACCAGTTTGATATGGAAAGCGAGCCGATCACAGAACCCGATCTGCCGGCTACCATAGACACACCGGCCATGCCAGCAGACATACCTGCTGAGAGTTAAAGCCTTGTTTTAAGTCCGGTAATCCTTTTCCGGAGATCGTAAGTTGTTAGCAGCAGGTACACTTGATACTAACGACTTGCTATCTGCTACTGATTATATAAAAAAGCCGGCGTTTATTGCCGGCCTTTTTTATCTTTAGCCCTGCATGGTACTCAATTATATCTGGATCGCCTTTTTCGTGATTGGTTTTGTGGTCGCGCTTTTCAAAGCCTTTACCGGAGATGCCGGTATACTGACCGAAATGCTCACGGGTATTTTTGGCAGCGCCAAGACCGGCTTTGAAATATCTATCGGGCTAACGGGTATTATGGCGTTGTGGCTCGGTATCATGAAGATCGGGGAAAAGGCCGGCGTGATCCGGGTGTTTGCCCGTGGCGTTGCGCCGTTTTTCCGCACACTCTTCAGAGGCGTTCCCAAAGAGCATCCTGCCAATGGCAGCATCATGATGAACTTTTCAGCGAATATGCTGGGACTGGATAATGCCGCTACGCCATTGGGTCTGAAGGCGATGAATGAGCTTCAGGAGCTAAACCCGGAAAAAGAAAAGGCAAGCGATGCGCAGATTATGTTCCTGGTGCTCAATACCGCCGGACTGACGCTTATTCCTTCCTCTGTTATTGCTATCCGCCAGACCATTGCCGTTCAGCAGGGGATCGCTGAGAATTTTAATGCTGCGGATATTTTCCTTCCCACATTGATGGCAACGTTTACCGGCTTTATTGCCGGTATATTCTCTGTCGCGGCCTTCCAGCGCATCAACCTGCTCAAACTGCCGGTGCTGCTTTTCATTGGTATGTTCGCGCTGCTGATCGGTCTGATGTATTATTTTGCCGCACGTACGCCGGCCGAGCAGCTTAGCAATGTGATGGGCGCAGTGGGGAGTGGTATCATATTGCTTATTATCCTGCTTTTTATTATTGCCGGCGCCGTCAGAAAGCAAAATGTGTACGATCATTTCGTAGAAGGCGCCAAGGAAGGGTTCCAGGTTGCGATACGCATTATTCCTTATTTAGTTGCTATACTTATTGCTATCAGTGTATTCCGCACCAGCGGATGCATGAATTACCTGGTAAACGGTATCGCTCATATTGTGGCATGGTTTGGCCTGAATACGGATTTTGTGCCGGCGCTGCCGGTGGCGATGATGAAGACCCTCAGCGGCAGCGGCGCACGTGGGCTAATGGTCGACG
Source organism: uncultured Chitinophagaceae bacterium (assembly GCA_964527735.1). Classification (GTDB taxonomy): domain Bacteria; phylum Bacteroidota; class Bacteroidia; order Chitinophagales; family Chitinophagaceae; genus JBEBVQ01. Next base: position 218,596 of record CAZGPG010000003.1, read on the forward strand.
TAATGAATGAGCACGGGGTAGCCTCATTTCCCGGCCGGCTGGCCGCCGTGATACAAGGCTCTACGGAGACCACTTTTTATGTGCTGGCGGTGTACTTCGGGAGCGTAAATATAAAGAATACCCGTCACGCAGTGACCTGCGGGCTGATCGCGGATGTGGCAGGCGTTATCGGGGCAATTATCATATCATATCTGTTCTTTCATTAATTCTTTGTTCGGGTTTTGAAGTTTGGAAAAATAGAAAGAGGCTGCAATATTTTGTATCTTTACAATAAGATATTCTTTTTAAGAATATTGATTTAATTTTGATAATAAACCAGATGCTATTCCCCTTTAATTGGTCCATCTGTGTAAATAATAGATATTTGTAGTTTTTAAATTATGATACGAGAACCGATTCCCAATCTGTCAATGGCTGAGTTATTACATATTATTCATCCTATCAGTACAGAAGTCAGGCAATACATTAACAGGGTTACAACGGAGCTTTCCGTTAAAAAAGGACAAGTGCTGATTGCCGAGGGCGATATATGCACCCATCTTTACCTGATTAAACAAGGCGCTGTGAGGGCCTATATCAAAGAGGGAGGACAGGAAATTACCATCTGGGTGTGCGCCGAAGGCGAAATCGTTACATCTATCCGGGGTTTTTTCAGCCGGAAGCCGGTCCGGGAATATGTAGAAGTTATTGAAGATTCTGTTCTTATTGCTGCAGACCACCAGGATATGGAGCGGATGTTTAAGCGCTATCCTGAAACCAACATCCTCGGCAGAAAATTATTGGAACTGTATTACCAGGATGCAGAAGAAAGGGCAATCACTGCCCGTATGCCCCGCGCAGAAACCAAATACGCATATTTTGTAGCGCATAAAGGATTTTTATTAAACCGGATTCCGTTAAGATATATTGCTTCTTATCTCGGCATGACGCTCGAAACACTGAGCCGTATACGCAGTAAGTTTTCCCGCAATAAATAATGGCAGGAACTGCGATATAATAAATGAAATTATTTTTGATATGATGGTTTTTGTGCTTATCTTTTTGACAATTGTCAAAAAGATAAGCACAAAAACCATTTGTTTTACGGAAAAGCATATATTCTATTAACATCTTGAAACCCTTTACAGGAAAGAGTTTTGAGGCATTGTACATGCCGATATGCCATCTTTCGTTAAGCGGTTGTTATTGGGAAGGGTGGGTTTTTAACATTTGCTTTGCGTCATGATTTAATTTTTTAACCATTTGTAAAGCCAATTTTTTAAAAACCAAACACTCCTTTTTATGAAACCACAACAATTTACACCGGATTCGCGCATGCTTCGGGCATTCGCGCGTTCATTCGTGCTGGCCATATTCGTGCTGGCATTGACACTCCCCGCTACACTGCACGCCCAGGTGAAGATCGGGGATGATCCCACCCTGATCACTCCATCCGCGATCCTGGAATTGAACAGTACCCAGCAAGGTTTCCTGATGCCAAGAATTAACAGTTGGCAAATTGATGTGACCTTCAGTGGTAATATCCCGGATGGGATGATGGTCTTTTATAACAAAGGTCCTTTGGATGATTCCACCGGAATTTACGTGCGTAAGAATAATGTCTGGACACGTGTTACCACTTCTGAGAATGCAGAGCAAAACCTCTGGAGCCGTAAAGGTAATACGATCGGTACCGGTGCAGACACCCTGGGCTCCCTGGATGCTGCGGACATCAGGCTTATCACCAATGGCGCACAGCGTATCCTGCTGGGTGCTGATGGATTGGTAAATTTTACTACTGATTCGGTAGCGATGCGGGGCCGCCTTTCTGTTGGTGGTCAGATCTTCGCTGACAGTGCAATCAATGTGTCGGATACGGTATACGCAGATGGCATTCAGACCTCCGGCCGCGCAGTAATTAACGGTGATCTGGTACTGCCTAATGTGGCCGGCCAAAGCATATTTTCGGAAGTGCTGGTGATCGATACGACTACCGGTGTGGTAACGCGTCGTACGATAGATCCGGATGTGTTCAAAGGATGGCAGGTAGGTGCTTTTGATGAAACCGGAAATGCAGCCGGCCTGGAACTCAAGCCATCTATTAATGGTACCGACAAAGACACGCTGATCCTCCATGCTGCTAATGAAACCATGCCGGGTGGTGTTTCCGTTACGGATCAGAATTTTGCCGGTAACAAAACGTTTGTTGATTCTGTTGCAGTAGACGGGACATTGCTGGTGGGTACTACAGGTACTGCTACAAGGGGTACATTGCAGGTAGAAGGGAGTATGGCATTGAAAGTAAGCACTATCAACTCTACAGCAACGATTGCAGATGACGATTATACTGTTTTGGTCAGCGCCAACAACATCACGGTATCACTACCTGCTGCTTCAGCAACTAACGAGGGGCGTGTTTATATTGTTAAAAAGACAGCTGCAACAGATTTCGTAGCAGGCCCGGTAACCTTATCTGGCCATATAGAAGGCGTTGCTCTCGCTAACATGCAAATATACAATCAGGGTACTTCGCTGAAATTACAATCTGACGGAACCACCTGGTGGATCGTAGACCGGATGTAGTTATTGGATATTGGCTTTTCATGCCGGCTGGCTAATCCGCATCATACGGTATGCCAGCCGGTTTTACAGCCGACACGACAAGCAAATATAATTCAGCAGTTCCGGCCTGAAAGGCGCTGCTGCCAAACTTACCCGATCTACCTTGAAGCGATTTTTCTCCATATTACTGGTGTGTCTTTCTGCAACCGGAGCTGCCTTCGGCCAGATGGCCGATATGTATGTATCCCCCGGTACGCGGATGTTCTTTGCAAATGGCAAAGAAGTCGCTGTATTCGGGAATATGCATGTAGCCGGTACTGTGGGTCAGGAGACCGGGAGCAAACTGCTTTTTTACGGGCAGTCGTGGGTGAATGATGCTGACGCTGTTTTCCGTGATGAGACATCATCCGGCCTGACGCCGGGCAACGGTGGTGAAATATATTTTCGCCAGCCGCATCCGCTGCATGGCCACCTGGGCTTGCAAACGCTGGAAGGCGCTTATAGTACGCTGGACTATAGCGGCCCCACGTTGCCGTCCCTCTTCCTGGAAAACGAGTCTGGCCTGGTGCTGATGAACGGAAACGCTTCGGTACGTAACCGGCTCCATTTTGATCAGGGGCATGTATACCTGAACGGAAATGATCTGTCGGTCGGTCAGCATACAGCGCCCGGACGGATCAGCGGCTACGATGAAAACCATTTTGTAGTGACCGGCGGCGGACAAACAGGTGGCTCGCTGGCTATGATGACGCTTTTCCCCCAGGGAGATACTGCTATCTTCCCGATCGGTACGGATGAAGGTGAATATACACCTGCAGCAGTCCGTAATACAGCAAATAAAACAGCGAATTTCAAGGCCAGGGTGTTTGATGGCGTGTATGAAAACGGTCTTTCCGGGGATGATATAGGTGCGCTTGGCGTAAAGAAAACCTGGCAGATTGCATCGTCAGGAGAAGTATTCGAGGCAGACATTTTCCTGCAGCACAAGCTGTCTGATGAAGGGCCGATGTTTTATGCCAACCGGCATGAGAGCTTCATAAGCCGTCTGGCAGGTAATAACTGGGATACATCGAAGATATTGCAGATGCCCGCCGGCCCGGGCTGGATAACAACGGGAAGCCCGCTGATTGGTGCGGGTGTCAACGACCGGTCGTTTGCATTGCAGGCCGGAGGTACGCATGTGTTCACTAAAATGACCCGCCCCGTTCCTTACGAATGTGTGGCACAGTTCACTTATTTTACTGTATGGAAAGAAGGTACTTTCCGCACCAAGCTCAACTGGGGCGTTCTGGCACGGCCGGGTATCATTGCCTATAACGTGGAAAAGCGGATCGGACGAAACGGCGCCTGGGAGACAGTGGCGCGCGTACCGGCGAGTAATGTGTTTGATTATTCCTGGCTGGATGAAGATGTGCACTACGATGAGCCTTGCTATTACCGTATCCGTCTGACCTGCTTTACCGGCGAGCATGTATATTCTGATATGCGGATGGCGATGCCGGAAGAGATAGCCCTTGTGTATCCCAATCCTACTGAAGGAAAGTTTACACTGTCTGTTGCTGCTCCGGAACGCATCAGCGCTGCCGTACTGCATGATGCAGCAGGCAAGAAGGTATTGACCAGAAAGATCACGCAGCAGCTTACCGAATTTAATATTACATATGTAGCGGCGGGCGTCTATTTCCTTTCCGTTTATTCGGATAGGGATGTACGGCTGGCCGTGGTGAGGATTTTAAAAGTGAATTAATTACCGGTCTGCCGGAGTACTGTCGTATGGAATGTAACATGAACTTTTTTTCCGTTTTTAAGAGAAGAATATTTATCATGAGGAAAGCAACGAAACTGATTATACCTGTGCGACTAACCATGTGGTCTGTCACGACGGTCATGATACTCCTTTTGGGGATGTCGCCCCAGGCGTCTGCCCAGTTCAAGGTCGGTGATAATCCTACAGACGTCCATCCGGCAGCAGCTTTACAGGTAGAAAGCACGAACCAGGGGGTATTGCTGCCACGGGTTAACGACACGGCGGCTACGCCGTTGCCTTTATCACCCGATGGAATGATCGTCTATTTTACGGATGCGGGCAACGGCGGGGCAGACGCAGGTTTGTATGTGCGTAAGAACGGTAGCTGGCATAAAATGGAAGCTGCGGGGAATAGCTGGTCGCTGATTGGTAATGCCGGTACGGACCCTTCGGAAAATTTTATCGGCACGACGGATAACCAGCCGCTGCAGATGAGGGCGAACGATACCCGGATAGCTATATTGCATCCCAATAACCTCAGCCTGGGCGCCAGCGCAATGGATGTTGCTAACGGGACGGGCAATATTGCACTGGGGAATCAGGCCCTGGGAAATGCGGATAATCTCGGCAACAATAACACGGCAGTTGGCACGAGGAGCCTCAGAAAAACCAACGGCATTCTGTCAAATACCCCTCAGGGCAATACCGCTGTCGGCAGCTATGCGCTTGAAGATAACGAGGATGGCAGCTACAATACTGCCGTGGGCGACAGTGCGCTGGCAATAAACAAATCCGGAACGCATAATACCGCTATAGGAACGCAGTCCGGTGTCTCTGCAGGCAATCTTTCCTACACTACCGCCATCGGTTACAATGCCCGGGTGGCGAAAAGCAACGCTATTGTGCTGGGCGATACCGCCAGTAATGATTTATACATAGGCATCGGCCGCAGCACGCCGGAAGCAAAGTTGCATATCTATGCCACGGCGGGTAATAATCCGATGAAGCTGGAAGGTCTTCCTTCCGGAGGAACGACAGACTCATTGCTTACTGTGAGCGGAGATGGCGTTGTGGGGAAGAAGACGGTCAACAGTGTTATCTCGGCGACTGCCTGGAGCCTTACAGGTAACACAGGAGTCACTGCAGGACATTCGATAGGTACTTTAAATGACTATCCGCTGCATTTTACAGTGAACGGAAACCGGGCAGGATTTATTTCCGGTGATGGTGACGGGCAGTACCGTAATACGAGTATTGGTTACAGGAGCCTGCCGGAAACTGTTACAGGGTACGATAATTCTGCTTTCGGGATGTATGCGCTGAACGGCGTTACGGCGGGAGAAAGAAATACTGCTACCGGCAGTCATGCATTGTTCCGGAACACCACAGGCCTGGATAATACAGCCGTGGGAAATGATGCGCTTAGAGAAAACACCGGATCCGGCAACACTGCAGTGGGCAGTTCAGCCCTGACATCCAATACCGGCGGCAACCTGAATGTTGCGGTGGGGCAAGGCGCTATGGCAACAAATGAAACAGGGAACAGCAATATAGCAGTGGGGTGGAATGCTTTGACAAACAGTGTAACGGGGAACGGGAACGTTGCTGTCGGCGATCAGGCGTTAACGAACAATATCAGCGGCATACAGAATATCGCTCTGGGTATATCTGCCCTGTATAACAATAATACGGGTAATAATAATGTTGCTATTGGTCCCTTTGCGATGTTCACAACCAGCGGCGCCAGCTATTCTAATGTCGCCGTTGGTCCTCATGCTTTGTATAATAATACGACAGGGAGCAATAACATTTCCCTGGGCGTGCGGTCTGCCAGCAGCAATACTACCGGAGGCTCCAATATAGCGATCGGCGACAGTGCACTGTCGCAAAACGCATCCGGAAATTACAATATCGCAATCGGTCGTCGTTCAGGTACAACGGCTCCGAACTTGAGTAGTGCTGTTGCTATAGGCGATGGTGCACGTGTTGCCAGAAGCAATGCCATGGTGCTGGGCGATACGTCCGATAATAACTTCAATGTAGGTATCGGGAGAAGTACTCCGCAGGCAAAGCTTCATGTACGGGCTACAGCAGGAAATAACCCGTTGATGCTTGAAGGCGTACCTACTGCATCCGCGGCAGACTCCATCCTCACCATCAACAATACAACGGGCGTGGTGGGCAAACGGACAATTGGCAGCCTGATCTCCGGCGGATGGAATCTGACAGGGAACAGCGGGACTACCCCTTCTCATTTTATCGGAACGACTGATGCTAATCACCCGTTGCGTTTCCAGGCAGAAGGGTGGCCTGCAGGAGAACTTGGTGCTCAGAATACGATTTTCGGATATCGAGCCATGGTAGATATCTCCTCCGGAACACAAAATGTGGCAATAGGAACCCAGGCGCTTATGTATAATATGGAGGGTTCGAACAATATTGGTATCGGTCATCTTGCTACGAGTTTCCCTACCAATCTGAATTATGCGATTGCTATCGGCAGTAATACTATTGTACGCCGCAGCAATTCCATGGTGTTGGGTGATACAACGATCAATGATTTCAATGTGGGTATCGGAAGGAGTACACCGCAGGCTAAACTGCATATCAAATCCACTACGGGTAATAACCCGCTGATACTTGAGGGGCTTCCATCCGGCGGAGCCGGCGACTCGTTGCTGACCGTGAATGCAAATGGCATAGTAGGCAAAAAGACGGTTGGCAGTATGGTGTCTGCAACGGCCTGGAGCCTGACAGGTAATACAGGTACAACGGCCGGTACGCATTTTATTGGTACTGCGGATAATCAGGATATCGTATTTAAGAGAAATAATGTTTTTTCCGGCCGGATAGGAGATAAGGTTACGGCGCTGGGTAATATGGCAGGTATCAATACCAGTACAGGCGTATCGAATCTCGCCATCGGAGACAGGGCATTGCAGACGAATATAGGAGGGCAGGATAATACCGCAGTGGGCGCCAATGCACTGAGCTACAATACAGCCAGCTATAATACCGCCCTTGGCAATACGGCAATGAATCGAAATAACACTGGTATAGAAAATACCGCCCTTGGTAATTCTGCCATGTACTGGAGCGTGAGCGGCCATCAGAATACCGCGGTGGGTAACGCCGCCCTGATGAGAAGCCAATCAGGAACGCAGAACACAGCAGTGGGATTCCAGGCGCAACTCTACAATAGCACAGGTCATTACAATACTGCATTAGGCACTCAGGCATTACAGTATAGTGCAAATGGCAGCTATAATACGGGAGTGGGCTTTAGAGCGGACGTCACCGACAGTAATTTGAATCTCAGCTACGCAACAGCTATCGGCGCACATGCAAAAGTAGCACGCAGCCGCTCCGTAATATTGGGCGATACCACAGATGCGCTGCTCTATGTAGGTATCGGAAGAAGCACGCCGGAAGCTAAACTACATATCAGGGCTACAGGTACACACCGCCCGCTGATCATGGAAGGAACCCCAGCGGGGGCTGCTACAGATTCCGTTCTAACAATCAACGCCGCTACGGGTGTTGTAGGGCAGCGGGCAGCGACGGATATAGTGTCCATCGCCGCATGGACATTGACCGGGAATAGCGGCACGGATACCACACATAATTTTATCGGTACTACTGATAACATGCCGCTGAGCATGAAGGTGAATAATGAACGTGCCGGTATTATTTCTGAACGGAATACGGCAATAGGGTATATGGCATTGAGTAAGAACCAAAGGGACGGACTGAACACTGCCATAGGAATCGAGGCTTTGAAGAATAATACAGATGGTGCATGGAATGAGGCGATCGGATATCAGGCGATGGTGAATAACACAACGGGCAATTATAATGTGGCAGTTGGAGCATTGGCGCTTATGAGCAATGTAGCCGGGCGGGAGAACGCAGTTTTTGGGCATCAGGCAGCGACGTCGGTTACCGGTAGCGGGAACACTGCATTAGGCGCATATTCACTTCAAGGGAACACGACAGGTACAGACAACACTGTCATCGGGCGGGGCGCGAACGTAGCATCAGGGAATTTGACGAACGCGGTTGCTATTGGTGCGGGTGCGGTTGTAGCACAAAGCCATGCGATACTGTTGGGGCGGGCCGTCAACGACACCGTCGGCGTAGGTATCGGTACTGCCAGTCCCTTAGCCCGTATGCATATCCGCGGTGTCTCCTGGAATCCACCATTACTTATGGAAGGAGTGCCCTCCGGTGCGGCAAGCGATTCTGTACTTACCATTAATGCGAGTACCGGTGTGGTAGGCAAGCGGCCTGTAGCCGCAGTTGTTGGTAGCGCGGTGTGGGGGCTTACCGGGAACAGCGGCACTACTCCATCGCAGTTTATCGGGACTACAGATACTGCTGCTCTGAGGTTCAGAACGAATAATATTCCCTCTGGAATAGTATCCGGTGCTAATACGTCGTTGGGATATGGTGCATTACTTGCTAACGGAGCTGGCTGGGGAAATGTTGCGTTCGGTTCTGCGACCTTAAGTGAAAATGTAACGGGCAATGGTAATACGGCAATGGGAGTAAATGCACTTCTGAAAACTACAGCAAGCTACAATACGGCAATGGGTCATGATGCTATGAAATACAATGTATCTGGTGTCAATAATATAGGTATTGGATCTGAAGCGGTTAGAGGAAGTACTGCCGCAGGAGGTATATCCGGAAACTTCAATGTTGGTATTGGTGGAGGCACGCTCCTGTCGCTCAGCACAGGCAGTAACAATACAGCTATTGGTCATGCGGCGTTGCGCTCCAACACTACCGGATCGGGGAATGTAGGAATCGGCAGTTCGACCCTGTATAGTAATACCTCAGGCGTAGGAAACCTTGCGTTAGGAGATCGTGCCTTGTACAGTAACAGTACGGGAGGGCTTAATGTCGCCTTAGGTTATCAGGCGCTGTACTCCAATACGTCCGGGCCGGAGAATGTTGCAATGGGGAACAGTGCGCTTTTCAGCAACACCACAGGCGCAGGCAACGTTGCAATTGGTACGAACGCAATGAGGGCTAATACAATCGGTAATGATAACCTGGCGATAGGTAACCAGTCAAACTGGCTAAACCAAACAGGACAGGCCAACGTCAGCGTGGGGTCTTATTCTTTAAATAACAATAGCGGTGGCGCGGCAAATACCGCGATCGGTTTTCGCGCACTGGACAGCAATACAACCGGAGGGAATAACGTAGCTGTTGGTCACAGCGCGTTGCAAAACAATAAGACGGGCTCGAATAATACTGCATTAGGCCACGGGGCGAATGTCAGTGCCGGTAATCTGACTAACGCAACCGCAATTGGATATAACGCAGTGGTTAACGCGAGCAATAAAGTGCGTATCGGAAATAGCTCTGTTACCGTCATCGAAGGTCAGGTGGCCTGGTCGTTCCCTTCTGATGCGCGTTTTAAAGATAATGTCCGGCCTGACGTTCCCGGTCTGGCATTGATCCGGAAACTGACCCCCGTGACTTATAATTTCAATTCGCGCAGGCAGGAAGCACATACAACGGGGAAACCTGTTGCAGATAATGCCTCCTACCAGGCGGCCTACCAGAAGCTTCACACCGGATTCCTGGCACAGGACGTGGAAGCCGTATGCAAAGAGCTCGGTTTTGAGTTTGATGCTGTGAACACACCGGAAAATGAACGGGATCATTACAGCCTTTCCTACAGCCAGTTTATCATGCCTCTTGTAAAAGCAGTACAGGAGCAACAAGGAATGATCGAGCAGCAGCAGGCGGACAATATTGCACTGAAACAGCAACTGGAAACACAACAAAAGACATTGGAATTACTTCTGAAACGCCTGGAACAACTGGAAGGTCGCTGATGATAGCAGCGGCGAATGATCCGACTATGCAACCGGTTAAGGACATACACGATAAAGTATATGAAATTCAGGGTCGAAAGGTGATCCTGGATGAAGATCTTGCGCGGTTGTATGGTGTAAAGCCGAAGATCTTAAGCCAGATTGTGAAGCAGTATCCGGAGTATTTTCAGGAAGATGCCATGCTGGATCTGAACGAAGAAAATATCAGGGAACTGAATCTCCCGGTATCAATTCCGGAGAAAAGAAGCTGCCGTCTGTTTACCCGTCAGGGGGTATCAAGCCTGGCATCATTGCTGAAAAAGGAGGGAGTGGTCCGGATGGATAATGAATTTGCGATGCGTCATTTCCTTATATTGTATCATATGCACCAGGATTATTTCGTCTGGTCGGCCCGTTGAAGTTTAAATGTGTTGAATGTGACAAATGTGTTTATCACATTTCCCATATTCAACACATTTGTCACATTGATGACGGGCGTATATCAATCACCTTCATCTGCAGCTTAACGTTCCCGTTGTACTGATTTTCATCAATGGTGTACACGATATCAAAAGGATGTCCGGATGCTACGATACCGTATTTATGTGCCAGGCCAAACCCGATACCGTCTACAACCTGTCCATTCTGCTGGCAGATAACAAACTTCAGGTGCATCTCTTTCACGATGCGGGAATAACCCCGGAAGTCCTGCACATTTCGTGTGAGGAAGACCGGCCGTAGATTTTCGGGCCCGAACGGCTCAAACTGTTTGAGGATATTATAGAATCCCGGCCGGATATCGGCAAGTTGTATCTCTGCATCAATCTGGATTTCGGGAACGAGCATATCGGATGTGATCCGGTCGGTAACGACCCGTTCAAATTTTTCCGTAAAAGCTGCAACGACTTGTTCGCTCATCGTCATACCTGCCGCGTAGAAATGCCCTCCGTAATTCTCAAGGAGGTCGCGGCATTCGTGGATCGCTTCATAGATGTTGAAGCCGTTGACGGACCGGGCAGAGCCGCTGACCTTTCCGTTGGAAGACGTGAGCACGATCGTAGGGCGGTAATAATGATCGATTAGCCGGGATGCTACGATACCAACCACACCTTTGTGCCAGTGAGGCTGATAGAGCACCGTGGTTTTCCGCCGGATCATGACCTCGTCTCCCTGTATCAGGCTGAGCGCTTCTTCGGTAATGGTACGGTCTACTTCTTTCCGTTCGAAGTTGTCGGCATGCAATATCTCTGCCAGCTCTTTGCTTCTTTCCGGATCTGTTTCGATAAAGAAATCAACCGCCTTGCGTGCATCGTCCATTCTGCCGGCGGCGTTTACCCGCGGCCCGATCACAAATACCAGGTCGTTGATATCCATGGGCCGGTTGATGGCCGAAAGCTCTTTCAGGGTACGAATGGGCAGGGAGGGGTTTTCATTTACTTTTTTCAGTCCGTAAAAAGCAAGTATCCGGTTCTCGCCGTCTATCGGCACAATATCCGCTGCGATGCTGGTAGCTACCAGATCGAGATAGCGGTGTGCGGACTCATCAGGGAGATTCCAGCGCCGGGCAAGCGCAGAAATCAATTTAAACCCGATGCCGCATCCGCTCAGCTCTTTATAAGGATACGGGCAGTCTTCCTGCTTTGGATTCAGGATGGCGTGCGCTTTGGGCAGGTCGTGATCGGGGGTGTGGTGGTCGCATACGATCACGTCAATGCCGAGTGACTGGGCGTAGTTGATCAACGCTGCCGACTTGATGCCGCAGTCGAGTGTAACAATGAGGTGATAGCCGTTGGCATGTGCGTAATCTATACCTTGTTTTGACACTCCGTACCCTTCGCGATACCGGTGCGGGATATAGAAGGCGAGGCCGCCTGCGTACTGGTCTTTCAGAAAAGCATAGACGATGGAAACAGCCGTTGTGCCGTCTACATCATAGTCGCCGTATATGAGTATGCGCTCATGCCATTCAATGGCGTTGGTGATGCGTTGTACGGCGCGGTCCATTCCCTTCATCAGGAAGGGGTCGTGCAGTTGATCCAGTTCGGGGCGAAAGAAGTCTTTAGCGGTATTATAATCCTTTATACCCCGCAGCGCCAGCAGCCGGCAGGTAATATGGCTAACATCCGGCAGATCTTTGGAGAGTTGTTGTATGCTGGCCTCATCGGCTGTTCTTATAGTCCATCTTTTATCTGTCATATTGCAGCCTCCTGCTCCGGTTCCTGTATGGATTGATGGTAGCTGTATATCCACTCATCAACCTGTTTACGGAAATCTTCCCGCTGCACCAGCTCAAAGAAATTTCCTGCTCCCATGATCTGCTCCAGCAACCGGTCCTGCGCCTGGATGCACCGGAGCGCTGTGCTGTATGGGGTATGTGTGAAGGATACCATCTCGTACACGGAAATGAACTGTTCCGGGTACAGGCGTCCCAGTTCTTTTTCTATTTTTTTCCGTTCGAGGAACAAGGGATCGGCTACCTTGTCACGCATTTCAATAAAGTTGAGTAAAGCCAGCTCTGCGACGGCATTGCCGTTTTCTTTTCTCCTTTGCTCGTATTCACGGAGAATTTCTGCCCAGTCATCTCCCTTTTCGTCCATAATGGCATTGAGCACGGAGCAGTCTTCAAACCCGGCGTTCATGCCCTGTCCGTAAAAAGGTACGATGGCGTGGGCGGCATCACCGATCAGTGCGCTTTTATCTTCATAATGCCAGGGGGAGATGTGTGTGGTAATGAGTGAGGACGTGGGATTCCTGAAAAAATCTTCCGTAAGCGTAGGCATCAGCGGTAGCGCATCGGGAAAATGTTCGCTAAAGAATGCTGTAACGTCTTCTTTGGTTTTCAATCCGGCAAATGACGGGTTGCCTTCAAAAGGAAAAAACAGCGTGCAGGTAAAGCTGCCATCCGTATTAGGAAGCGCTATCAGCATGAAGTTTTTCCGGGGCCAGATGTGTAAAGCGTTTTTTTCCATCTGCCATCCGCCGTCTGCTGCCGGCGGGATGGATAATTCTTTATAGCCATGTCCGATATAATGTTGGGCGGCATTCACCCGGTCCATGTACACATAGTTGCTGCGTAATGCGGAGAACGCGCCGTCGGCGCCGAAGAGCAGACCGGCATCTACAGTTGTTTCCACGCCGTTGATGTCCTGGAGATACAGCCGGTTGGCAGCTACATCTACCCGTGCGCAGCGTTGGCTGAAGTGTATGGCTGCCCCCTGCTGCTCTGCAGCGGTCATGAGTTGCTTGTTGAGCTCTCCGCGCGAGATGGAGTATATGGCTTCGTTGTTTTTACCGTATTGCTGGAAGGCGGCAGTGCCATCAGGCTGATGCAGGTACCGGCCATACATCGGGATGGCGAATGCCTCTATTTTCTCCCGTAATCCGGCGATCTCGAGGGCCCGCCATCCGCGTGTGCTCATCGCCATATTGATAGACCGGCCGGCGCCGATGGCTTCTTTACGCATGTCGGGGCGGCGCTCGTAGACAGTGACTTCATGTCCGCGTTTACGAAGTATGACTGCCAGCAGGGAACCTACCAGCCCTGCACCGGAAATGGTAACGGAACGTTTCATGTGTACAAACTATTGAGCCACAAAAGTAAAGAATCGGGAGGAATGTAAGGGATGTGATTGATCCCGGCTTAAGGCTGAGGTTGCGCTGTCACTAAGTAGACTTCTTTTTTCCAATTCTTTTTTGGATGTCCTGTCCTTTTAGTGTTGCTTTTGCGTTTAGCGGAGTTACCAGTTTTTTGCCTGTTTTGGCTTCAATTTCCCTCCGGGTGTTGCCCGCAATAGTTCCGCCTTGTTGGGCAATTATTTTGTTTTCAGCAAATGTTTCCGGTTTCTTTTCCTTGCTGATTGCAGTGGTGGTAGCTTCTGCCAGCATATTAAGTACCAGTTCAAGGTTGCTCATATTATCCCGGAGATTTTCCTTTTTCAGGCTTTTATGTTGTTTGTACTGTTTTACGGAAAATCCACTCCATGCTTTAGTGATTTCATCGGTGAGGATGGCATATTCCTGTCCTTTTTGTACGCCCCTGGTTTCCCATTCATCGGTCAATTCTTTACGTACCTCAATACTTTTCAGCCTTTGATTGATCCATTCTCTGCTATAGCCTTTTTTCAGATAGGTGTCCATCAGCCGGTCAATACCGATCTCGGGATCTTCTATTTCGTCTATACGTTCCCTCCCTACTTTTGCCAGCCACAGTTTAAAGGGCTCGGCTTTTTTGGATGGTACAGATTGTATCAGACGGAAAAGCTGTTCGGTATCAGCTACATCGGTCAGGCGCATTTTGTCGTCTTCAGCAAGCATTTTCAAACGGTTACAATTTGTAACCGTTTCGTTTCCCTCTTTTGAAAGCCTGTTTTTCAATACTTTCCAATAATTTCTTGCACCTTGGTGTGTAGATTGCTCGGTAAGAATAGCAATGATATCCACTACGGAAAAATACCACTTTTCCTTTTCTTCATCCCAATGCGTGCGCACTTGCTTTTGTTCAAATATCCTGATGGCAGTTTCTTTTTTCATTTTCTGTTGTAATTGTTTGAATAACAACAAATTTACTCATTTTTTGATAGCGTGAAAAATTCATTCCACCAGCCCCATCTGCATTGCTTTCTTCACCAGCCCGGCGGTGTTTTTTACATCCAGCTTGGAGAGTAGGTTGAGCCGGTGTGTCTCTACGGTATTGGCGCTGAGAAAGAGCATGGCAGCGATCTCCTGGGTCGTGTGCTCATTGGCAATGAGCGTAAGGATCTCTTTCTCGCGGCGTGTAAGCGGCGGCGTACTGCTGGTCTGGCGGCGGGTCTTTGCCATGTCTTCCCGGAGGTGTTCCTGCATGCCGGGCTCAATGTATTCTTTGTCCTCATATACCGTTCGTATGGCATGCAGCAAAATTTCCTGGCCGGAGCTTTTGAGCACATATCCGGAAACGCCGTTGCGCAGCATGGCCTTTACATAAAAATTATGGTCCAGATTGGTTAAAGCGATCATGCGGACGGCCGGATATTTCTGTTGTATGATCTTTGCCAGCTCCGGGCCGGTTTTTTCGGGCATTTGAATGTCGATCAGCAGTACATCGGGTTGCAGGGAGGCAAGGGATGTAAGCAGATCCTGCCCGGAGGTATAGCATCCGATGATTTCGATATCCGTGCTGTGACGCAGCATGTTCTGCAGCCCGTTTACGATTAATGGATGGTCGTCTATGATGGCGATGCGGATCATGGGGTTATGTATTTGGAGTCTGGCTGAGGTGCAACCGGGACAATGAATTCTATATATATGGTTGTGCCTTTGCCGGGTGAAGTTTCCACGGTCAGCCGGCCATTCAGGCTTTTTACGCGCGACTGCAAATGTTGTAATCCGATCCCGTTTTTCTGTTGGTTGCTATCCATACCTATCCCGTCGTCTTCTACGGTCAGTCCGAAGATATGGTCATGCCGGCTGAGCTGGACGATCGCGTGTGTTGCCAGTGCGTGCTTCACCACATTGTTGATCAACTCCTGGATGATCCGGTAGACGGATAATTTGAAATCTTCCCCGAGGTGATCGAAAGAACCATAAGCCAGGAAGCTGATATTCAGCTTGCTGCTCTTCTGCACTTGGCGGCAGAACAGGTCTATGGCGTCCGGCAGCTCGTGCTGTACGAGGATTTCAGGAGTCAGGTTGTGGGCGGTGTGGCGTATCTCGTGCGCCGTTTCTTCGAGCAGGTGCATGGCGTCATGGAATTGTGCGGTATCCCTGAGGAAGGGATGCGCATTTTGTACGGCGGTAAAGTTCATTTTCACGGCGGTGATCATGCCTGCGATCCCGTCGTGCAGCTCGCGGGCGATGCGGGTACGTTCTTTTTCTTCTCCTTTTATGGTGGCTTTGAGGTTGTTTATTTCCTGTTGTTGCGTCTGCAACCGCATGCGGTGACGGTAATTGCGCCGGATAACAAGAAGCAGGATGACCAATATGCTTGCTCCGCCTGCAATACCACCAAGCCATATGTTCTTTTGCTGCAGCAGGCGCTCCTGCTCTTTCAGCAGTAACTGTTTCTGTGCTATTTCGTAATCTTTTTGCGTGGTCCGGTATCTGATCTCGAGCTGGTGAACGGTGGTTGTTTTATCCTGGTGCATCAGGCTGTCGCGCAGCAGGTAGGAGGCGTACAGATGCAGGAAGGCATTACGGTAATCACCATTTTCATTGTATAGATTGGCGAGCTGTGTTTGTGTATGTAATGCAATATCAGCAGCCTTCGATTCTTTTGCCTTTTTGAGCGCTTCCCCGAAATAATATTCTGCCCGGCTGTTCTGTCCCGTTAAATCATAGGCGTAGCCTAAAAGGTAAAACGTCCGGGCTGCGTATGATGCATTGCTGTTCCCTTTGATCTGCAGGGTTGCTTCCAGGTACGGGATCGCTTTTGCCGGCTGGTTATGATCCAGCAGGATGGTTGCCAGCGTTTGAAGCACGGTATATTCAGCATGATAATACCCGTATTCGCGCGCCAGTTCCAGGGCTTTGCTACCGTATTGCCATGAGGTATCTTTTTTGCCTGTTTTGTTATATACGATCGCCATATTATTCCAGATGGTTGCCAGTCTTGGATTCCCCGGAGTGTGCTGTGCTATTATTTCGGCCCTGTTCAGATAATACAAGGCTTTGTCGTATTCTTTCAGTTCTATCAATGCAGAACTCATGTTGTTGTACACCCCTATAAGTTGTGTAGCGATTGTTGTGTCCTTCCTGACGTGCGCTTCACCTATCTGTGCTGCAGTGAACAAGTGCTGCGCCGCCTGCCGGTAATCACCCTGGAGCAGATACATGTATCCGGTGCCGTTCAGCGCCCGGCATATATTATGATGCGGTGTGTGTGTCTTTACACTATATGTCAGCGCATATTGATAGGCGCGTGTTGCCTTTGGATAATCATTTTTATGCAGGTACGTAGCGGCCAGCGCCAGATAGGCTTCAAATATTTCGCTATAGTCCTGTTTTTTTTCATTATCCAGGATAATATGGGTTAATATGCGGATAGCGCTGTCGAGATTCTTCCTTGCGATATGCTTTACTTCGTATACCGGAATGCTTTCACTTTTCCCGGGGACTGTTTCGAAGGATACCACTTGGTCGTTTTGTGCCGGTAACTGTACAGTGTAACTTATGATAAGTACAATAAGAATAACACGGTTTTTCATGATAGATACTGTATGTGGGCAGAGCAGGAGTTCTCTTTAATGTATACTATGAACGGGATTTTGCATCCCTGTATTTTCAAATTAACCGCTCCGGTGATAACCGGATTATTAAATTGATAACCACTGGTTTCAGGCAGGCATATATCTATCTATAAAGATAATGATTTTATGTGAATTATTAAATTCATGGTTTTCCATGAATTTCCAGACTCATGTTTTGTCAATCTTTGAGCACTGATTTCAGATTATCGCTACCTATCATCAGTTTTTTGCTTTAGTTTGATTGTAGATATAAGTTTTTTATTAAAATAATTATTAAATAATGGTTAAAAATATACTTATATTGTGTCTGGTTTTTATGTCTCTGTCCTACTATGCTCTTGCACAACCAGGGCGATCCAGGCAAAAAACTTTTTCGGCCTATCAAAATAACTATCAGCGTGTGGCCGGTGGTTTACATCATTCTCTCTACATCCGGAACGGTACTTTATGGGCTTGCGGACAGAATACCGACGGTCGCCTGGGTGTCAATAATGTCGTGCAGCAGAATTCGTTTACCCAGGTAGGTACAGATAATGACTGGGTCAGTGTATCCGGCGGCCATAATCATACGCTGGGACTTAAATCAGATGGCACACTCTGGGCCTGGGGAGCCAACGGCAAAGGACAATTAGGTCTGGGCGCTGCTGCGGGTACGGGCAATCAGCTGACCCCCCAGCGTGTAGGTGCTGATAATAAATGGGTGAGCATATCTGCAGGAGGTACGCATAGCATGGGCCTTAAATCGGATGGCACCGTATGGGTGTGGGGTGACAACGGCAGCGGTCAATTGGGCGTTGGTGCAACACCGGCAACGTCGAATGTGCCGGTACAGGTAGGAGTATTAACAACATGGATAGCCATATCTGCGGGTATGAACAGTTCTATTGCATTACAGTCTGACGGATCTTTATGGAGTTGGGGGTATAATACTTATGGAGAGCTGGGTGTCGGGAATACAGTTAACAGAAACACGCCTACGCGTGTAGGCACGGATAATGACTGGATAAGTATTGCAGGCGGAAGATATAATAATGCTGCATTGAAGTCGGACGGGTCGTTATGGGCCTGGGGATATCCCGAGTACGGGCCTTTAGGTTATTCCGGTACAACTGCTCCCCGTACCACGCCCATCCGGATCGGTACGGATAATGATTGGGTACACATATCTCTTGGCGACCATTTTACAGCGACTAAGTCGAATGGTACCTTGTGGGTTTGGGGCTGGAATTTGCACGGTCAATTGGGGAACGGCACCACTACCCCGATTGTTCCTGCGCTTGCACAATTGAATGCCGCAAGGACATGGGCTTATGGTGTTGCGACCGGGTTTCATACGATAGCCGTTGAGCGCGACGGGAGTGTATGGGCGTGCGGTTATAATGAATATGGGCAACTGGGGATTGGTAACAATATTAATCTGTATGAACGTAATCCTATCCGCATTACGAATCCGGTGCCACCTGTGGACTGGTTGGGAGTATCGTTGGGAAGCAACCATACCAGCGGTGTGAAAACGGATGGTACGCTATGGTCATGGGGTAAGAATGACGTCGGGCAGCTTGGAGTCGGTGATCAGGTGTCCCGCAACAACGCAGTACAGGTAAGTACGAAAGATGACTGGATAAGCGTTTCTGCTGCGTATAACAGCACGTTCGCTTTCCGGATGGATGGCACGCTCTGGGGCTGGGGAGATAATAGCAGCGGGCAGTTAGGTATTGGTAATACCATTAGTATGGATACGCCGGTACAAGTAGGTACGGAACGTAAGTGGAGACGTGTTGTGATCGGTGAAGCACATGCCCTTGGCATTAAGGCGGATGGCACTTTGTGGGCATGGGGTAGTAATGCACAGGGACAGACGGGTCTTGGGGCTGCTCCCAGTACACCGCAGCAGCTTGGCAGTGACAACAAATGGATGAATGTATCTGCGGGTCGCTCACATAGTATGGGTCTTAAAGTAGATGGTACACTGTGGGTCTGGGGGGCTAATGGTAACGGACAGTTGGGCACGGGCAGTACTACACAGGAGAATGCACCGGTACAGCTTGGTACGGATAAAAACTGGGCGATCGTGTCGGCAGGCGCAGATCATAGTCTTGTGCTGAAGACGGATGGTACGTTGTGGAGTTATGGAAATAATATAAATGGTCAGCTGGGTATAGGTAATACAACACAGCAAACCAGTCCGCAGCAGGTTGGCATTGACCGGGATTGGATTGGCATATTTGCCGGCCAGGGCTACAGCCTTGCGCTTAAATCCGACGGCACCTTGTGGGGCTGGGGCAGCAATGCTGATGGTGCGCTGGGGCTGGGTATAATCGTAAACACGACAAGTCCGGCACAGGTGCCCGCCCAAAGCGATGTCGTAGCGATAGCAGGCAGCACCGGAACACATTCCGGGATATTAAAGGTAAACCGGGATTTTATATGTATGACCGGAGGGAACGGAGACGGGCAATTAGGGGACGGAACATTAATCAACAAAACAGCGTTTGTGTGTAATGTAGGTCTGACGCCTTGCGCACTTCCGCCTATTGTAGTTACAAAAACAGGAACTGACAGTTTTTGTACGGGCGATAGCATTATCCTGAGTGTTCCTGACGGATTCAGTTATCAGTGGAAGCGGGGAACGACCGATGTGGGAAGTGATTCCTTTTACGTGGCGAAATTATCCGGGGGATATAGCGTTGTCGTATCAGATGGAGGGTGTGCTACGACTTCACCGGTTACTACTGTGGTTGTAAATCCGTTACCACCGGCTGCGGTTATACCTTCAGGAACGATAAGCATATGCCAGGGCGATGTGATGCAGATGAAGACAAATAATGGTCCACATCTTCGCTTCCACTGGCTGCGGGGCAGTAATGATTTAGGGGTTAATGACACATTTTATAATGCGGCAACCGCCGGCCATTATTCAGTGGTCGTCACAGATACGCAAACGCATTGTTTTAATGCCTCTGCACTGACGGAACTTTCAGTTAACCCGTCTCCGGTTGCAGCAATAACACCCGGTGCTGCATCCGCCGCCATATGTGACGGGGATACCCTGCTACTGGAAGCCGCTCCGACAGGAGGAGGTGTTACTCATAAATGGATGGAAAATAATGCGCTTAACGGCATAACGGCTTCTTCTTATCCGGCTACAGTTTCAGGAGATTATGCGGTTATTGTAACAAACAGTCATAATTGCTCCGATACTTCTGCTGTAGTTGCACTCACCGTACATCCGACGCCTGTAGCAACACTCAATCCCCTCGGGCCGGTTTCCTTTTGCGAGCAGGATAGCGTTATATTACAGACAACCAACACTCCGGGACTGGTATATCAGTGGAGAAAAGATCTTACTAATATAAATCATAATGATGCTGCTTATCCTGCACGATTTTCAGGACAATACGATGTGATTGTAACGGATGCTAATTTGTGCAGGGATACATCTGATCCCGTAACGGTAATCATGTATCCCATGCCGCTGGTCTCTGTTAGTCCCGGTGATACGTCTATATGCAGCGGGGTAGGATTACTGCTGTATGCGGAAACTCCGGATACAGGACTTGTATATCAATGGAAGGATGTAAATGGTGATATTCCTTTTGCTTCTGTTTATTTTTATGAAGTCACCGCTTCGGGAAACTATGCGGTAGAAGTACAGCGTAAGGGTATCAATAATTGTACGGAAGTTTCAATGCCGGTACAGATAACAGTAAACCCGTTGCCTGTGCCTGAGATTGAATGGGATGGCGACACACTAAGTACAGGGACATATTTTACCGGCTGGCAGTGGTATCGATTTGGCCAATTGTTGCCATTTGCCACTTCATCCGGCTATGTGCCGGATCAGAACGGGACTTATTCCGTATCCGTCATGGACACGAATGGATGTACCAATACATCCGCACCTTATAATGTACATAATGTGAATACCGGAATGTCTCTCCCGGGAAGCAAGGATGCAGGAGTATATATTTATCCTAATCCTGCCGGATCCATGGTACATATTTCAGCCTCATTTCCGGTGAATGTACTGATCTGTGGTATGGATGGTAAAGTAGTTTTGTACAGTGAGCATGCAGGATCTATAGATTTAAGCAGTCTTGTTGCCGGCGTTTATATTGTAAGGGTAACAGATGCGAACGGGATATTGATCAGATACGAAAAGCTGGTAAAGAATGAGTAGTATGGTTTATACGAGACATGAAAAATGAAAAATTTTCGAATGAAGAAAATATACAAGAAAATATTACTGACAGTCTGTATGATGCAATTCATTACGGTTTCTTTCGCTCAGAAAGAGAATAATGTATGGGCGTTTGGCATTCATGCAGGGTTAGATTTTAATAGCGGCATACCTGTACCGATACTTACGAACCTGGGCGGATCGAATCCTTCTGCTGCTACCGGGAGCTATGAAGGGTGCGCATCTGTCAGTGACAGATATACCGGAGATCTGTTGTTTTATACACAAGGATGGGCGGTATGGAACAGCAGTCATTCGATCATGCCGAACGGACAGAACTTATCATCGCATCCTAATGTTAAAAGTACTACACAGTCAAGCGTGATTGTGCCTTTCCCGGACAACTATAACCGTTATTATCTTTTTTCATTGGGGAATACGGAGGTGACCCCGGTGCGTGGGCTTCTCTCTTATTCTGTAATAGATATGACGCTCGACGGAGGGCGTGGAGATGTAGTGCCGGGGTTAAAAAACATCCGGATTGATTCCAACCTGTCTGAAAAAATAGTAGCTGTAGGTGGTGAAAACTGTAACATCTGGGTATTGGTGCATGATCTGGATGACAGATTTAAGGCTTACGAAATAACAGCAGCCGGTATAAGCAGTGTGCCTGTTATTTCTCAGGTGGGTAGCGGCGACTATCTGGGAGGGGGAGAGATGAAGATGTCTTCTGACCGAAAAAAAATTGTTTGCGCGCTCCCTGCTCTTCCACCCCGCGCTGAATTATATGATTTTGATCCGCTGACTGGTTTGGTATCGAATCCATTGCCATTAAATTTTATTTACCAGGACAGGGGAATGTACGGAACCTGCTTTTCTCCGGATAACTCCAAAGTATACTTCCAGGAAGACGGATGGAATAACTATCCGATCCGGATATACCAGTACGACCTTAGCTCCGGGATACCTTCCGTCATTCAGAATTCGCATGTAGTAATAGATACGATGCCTTTAAACCCTTCTTCCGGTGGCGCCATGCAGTTAGGTCCGGACGGCAAGGTGTATGCAGTAAATTCAAATGGCACTGTCGGGTATATATATAGTATCGACAATCCTAATGTACAGGGGAAGGGTTGTAATTTTCGCCGGACGCATATTTCCTTGCTGCCGAGTGATAACGTTGTCCGTTATGGTCTGCCGAATTTTGTGGCTTTCCCTCCCATACAGGATACCATTTATGAGTTGACGAATGTTTGTGAACCTGCCGATAGTCTGATCCTACGCGCGCCCTCCGGATTTTATCATTACGAATGGGACGACGGTAGTAATGATACGATACGGGTAATCAGAGGTACCGGCAAATGGTGGGTACGTTCCTTCAATTATTGCAGGCTACAGGTCGACACATTTGCATCGGCTGCAAACATGCTTACAGTAGATTTGGGACCGGACATCATTGCATGTGATGGAGATGTCATAAGACTTCAGTCTGCCGGCCATCATACCGTACCGGCATATCAGTGGAGTACCGGTGAAAGTTCATCTTCTATTGAGGTGGCAGGCCCCGGAGATTATTGGCTGCATATAACAGAAAATGCCTGTACCGGAAGAGATACTGTAAAGGTTGATTTTATCAGTGTGGGAGTGAATATGGGTAGTGATACCGGCATTTGCAGAGGAGACACACTTGTATTATCTGTGCCGTACTCGGCAGATTGGAGATATCTATGGAGTACTGGCATTACGGATACACAGATACGGGTTACGGTAGCAGGCAATTATTGGCTGCAGGTAGAAAATGGCGGATGTGTGGCAAACGATACGATACAGATTGCAGTATCGCTCCGGCCGGTAGTAAATCTTGGTGCAGATACGGTTATTTGCGAGGACGTGCCGGTAGTTTTAGGCACCTTTTTTCCGGAAGCCACCTATATGTGGAACACTGGCAGTACAGATTCCTTTATATCGGTAAATGTTACCGGTGAATACCGGCTGCGTGTAAATATTGCGGGTTGTGTGGAAGAGGGTACGATCCATATAGTCGCAATGCCTTCACCTCTCCCCGACCTCGGGCCTGATCGCTACATATGCACCAATGATACGCTCTTGCTTAATGCCGGTATAAGCGGCAACAACCGTTATCTGTGGAATACCGGGGATACAGGCGCTGTATATGCCGCTACTGCGGCCGGAACGTATTCCGTCTCTGTTACTACAGAACATCGTTGCACCGGCAGTGATACGGTCTTGCTGACCTTCCACCCCAAGCCGGTGGTTTCGCTGGGCCCGGATACGACCGTGTGTGAAGAAACACCGCTGCTGCTGGTCGCCCGGAAATTCAATGCGGATTCGCTGGTCTGGTCGGACGGAAGTACCGGCGAAATATTGTCCGTGCAATACGGCGGTACATATACGGTAACCGGTATTAACCGGTGCGGCACAGGCGCCGATACAATCCTGGTGCGCCAGCTATTTTGCGATATCTGGCTGCCCAACGCATTTACCCCCAATAATGACGGCGTAAACGATGTATTCCGGGTATTGGGTAATACGGGCAGACTGGAAGGGTTTGCCCTGAGCATATACGACCGCTGGGGCCAGCGTGTTTTCCATACCGCGGATAAATACAAGGGGTGGGATGGCATGTTTAACGGAGGCTATGCCCAGCTTGGGACTTACGTGTACCAGTTGCAATACAATATAGACCGAAAACCCTATCTGCAGAAAGGAAATTTTCATCTGCTCAGATAATATAAAAAACAAGTGCGCCGGTAAAACAGGAAATTTTTCCGGCAGGATAACTACACCATAGATTAATTACTGGACTTTTTTATGAAGCGATTTAACTACAGGCTCGCCCTGATACCGGTATGCCTTTCCGGAGCATTTCAGATGCATGCACAGACTACTGACTGGGTATCTCTTGCCACGG
Organism: uncultured Chitinophagaceae bacterium; assembly: GCA_964527735.1. Lineage (GTDB taxonomy): Bacteria > Bacteroidota > Bacteroidia > Chitinophagales > Chitinophagaceae > JBEBVQ01. The sequence goes on from CAZGPG010000003.1 coordinate 243,050, forward strand.
AAAAAGTGAAGCTGGATGCGGAGCGCGCTTTCTGCATTTACGTATCGGATATCAACAACGATCATTATCCCGATATGATCACCTTGCACGGCGATGCCACGGAGAACAGCCTCCGTGTATATATGAACGTGGCAGACGCCACATCATCCGGCCGTATCTTTGTGGATGTGACCGATGCATCGGGCGTTAATGCGAAACCCGGCGGCGGGCCGAGCCGGACAACACTTACCGTTGCCCTGGCCGATATAAACAATGACGGAAACGTGGATCTGGTGCGTGGTAATTACTACCACCGCCTGGTTGGCTTTACGGATCATGGCGACCGGTGCGAGGTGTTGCTGGGAGATGGTAAGGGGCACTTTACACTCGTGCCGGATAATGGTCTGCATGAGTTGGGTCTGATCAACACGATCGGTTTCAGTTTTCTAGATTATGACAAGGATGGTAATATAGACTTATTTATTCCCACCTGGTTTAAGGATTATGATAATGAAATATGGTCTCCCGGGTATCTCATGAAAGGGAATGGCGACGGTACATTCACTAATGTAACAGCACAGGCGGGCATTACTTTCAATGAACCGATGTACGGCAGCAGCGTGGTAGACTGGAATAACGACGGCTGGCCGGATATTGCAACGGCCCCTTACTGCCGGACGAATGGTCAGCTGCTGCGCAATAACGGAAACGGTACGTTTACGAATGTTGCGCAGCAGGCAGGGTACAATGCCCGTTATATGCAGGGCGATGCAGGGCGTAATCTATGTATGTGGGCAGCAGTTCCTGAAGATTATGATAACGACGGCGATATGGATTTTTTCTTCAGCCTGGTGCATGGCGGCAACGATCCCAATGAAGGCCGCTCTGCTATTTTCCTGAATGGCGGCGCTGCAAACAATTACAAGCTCACCCCCGACAGGGATCTGATGGTCAAGAAGAATCCGCAGTCTTCCCATAACGGCGATTATGACGGCTCCTGGTTCGATCTGGAAAATGACGGGCTGATGGACCTTGTAATGGTGCAGGGGACGTATGCACCCACAACCGACAGGCTGTATATTTTTCACCATGGGCAGGATCACGTCCTGACGGATATTACAGGCGACCTGGGATTACTCGGGCCGGGCCTGCGCGATCTGCACCTGGTAGAAGCGATGGACTATGACCTGGACGGAGATGATGATATTATCTTCTGCCGGACGGGGCAGCCGCGGACATTACAACTGATCGAAAACCGGATCGGACAGGATAACAACTGGACGGCGGTATCCTTACGGGCGCCGAATGGAGTGAATAAAAGCAGCATCGGAGCACGGATCCATGTATGGAGCGGTGGTGTAAAGCGGATGCGTGAGGTTTATGCAGGCCGCGGCAATGCTTCCGGTCAGCAGCCCTTTACGCTGGTGTTCGGCCTGGGTAATCATACCGTTATTGATTCCATCACCGTACAATGGCCGGATGCTGCGGGCAGCAAAACGACGGTAGTAAACCCGCCCGTCAACCGTTACTTAGAGATCACATCAACCGGTTTACTGGTGCGGAATACAGAAGCACAGACGATCGCGCCGGAGCTTAAATTATATCCCAATCCGGCTAAAGATTTTATTCTGGTGCAGGTAGCGGATAATACACCTGTACGAATGCTGGAGATATATGATGCGCTGGGGAGAAAAGTGGATGCTGTTCAGTATGAAGATCAGCAGGCGACAAGATACCTATCCGTAAAAAGCCTGCTGCAGGCGCAATATTTCGTTAAGGTGACTACTGCCGGCGGAGCGGTATTCATGCGGCCATTTTATAAGATCAAATGAATGTGACAAATGTGTTGAATGTGGGAAATGTGATAAACATATTTGTCACATTTCCCACATTCGTCACATTCCCCACATTTCATTTCTTCCGCCAATTTCCTACCTTGCTCTGTCCGCAAGTGCCTTTCCAGGGTGCTTTCAGGATTTAAACGCAGGTAATGGTGCGATTGATTCTGCCTCTACTGTTATGTATTATAAGCGCTGTGCCCCCGGTGTGTGCCGGGCCATTCGTATATAACCTGGATGTCGTGAACGGGTTGCCTTCCAACCATATTTATGGTATGCTGGTAGACCGGAATGTACTATCATCGTATTGAGCAATACCCGCACCCCGGCGACCGCGCACAGGTGTATCTGGGAGATGGTACCGGGAAGTTTATACATAAGGCCAATAACGGCTTGACGGAACTGGGTCTGATCAATTACCGTGCATTCAGTGCGCTGGATTATGACCGGGATGGCAATCTGGATCTTTTTATACCGACATGGTTTAAGAACTATACCGGTAATGTGTGGGATCATGGCCGCCTGATGAGAGGTCGGGGAGATGGTACTTTTGAAGATGTAACGGTAAGCAGCGGTATCAACAATTACCTTGAGCCGATGTATGGCGCCGCCGCAACAGACTGGAATAATGACTGTAACCCGGATATATTCACTGCACCCTATTGCCGCACCGGCGGTAAGCTGTTCCGCAATGACGGCAACGGTAGCTTTACAAGTATTGGGGAAACCGTTGGCTATGATCTGGCCCGCACGGGCGACCGCCAGGCGGCCTGTACATTTGGTGTATATCCGGAGGATGTGAATAATGATGGCTACATGGACATGTTCCTTGCAGTAGTGCATGGAGGAAATGCTGCGGGACAGTTCCGCTCTACCATTGCCATTAACCGTGGCCCGGATCATGATTATAAACTGGATATTGATGAAACACTGCTGCCGGTAAGCCCGCCTGCCTCATCTCATCGCGGTGATTACGATGCTGTCTTTATAGATTTTGAAAACGACGGACGCAAAGACCTGGTAATGGTACAGTCCACCTATATGCCGGCCACAGACCGTACATACTTCTGGCACCAGCAGACAGACGGAACGTTTAAAGATGCTACCTCCCAGCTTGGGTTGCTTGTGCCGGAATTGAAAAATTCTTTAGGTATTGAGGCTTTTGATTTTGATCTTGACGGAGATGACGACCTGCTGATCCTCGGGACCGGAGGTTCCTACTTTGATCTGTGGCGTAACAATGCTGATAGTATCAGCAAGAATAATTACGTGACGGTAAACCTTCGCCCTCAGAAAGGAAGTGGTATTAATTACAGTGCGATAGGCGCCCGGGTGTATATTTATTATGGGGGTAAGATGCAAATGAAAGAGGTGCTTGCGGGTAGAGGGATGCATACCGGGCAGCAGCCTTTTATGCTGAGCTTTGGTGCCGGTAAAGCAGAACGCCTGGATTCAATGGTGATTCAATGGCCCGATGCAACTTGTAGCAGGACGGTCTTGTATGATGTGAAGACAAATCAGGTTGCAACGGCGAATCGTTTCCCTATCGGCGTTGATGCGTTTGAGCAAACTATTCAGGAACTGAAAGTATTCCCGAATCCTACGGCTCGTTATGTGGTGGTTCAGGGAGCGGGCCTTGCGACACATGTTCGTGAAGCGAGGCTGGTAGATGTAACGGGTAAGGTTACGAACATACGCTACAGCGCCAGTGACGGCGACAAGCTGATCTTTGATCTGTTGTCATTACCCGAAGGAGTGTATTTCATTTATATAACGGATACGGAAGGACAGACGACGACACACAGTTTAATCAAAAAGGAATGATGAGTTATGAACGATGAATTTTTCACTCATCATTCATAACTCATCGTTCATAATTCATCACTCTTTACCGGATCAGTTTTTCCGTATGCAGCAACATGCCCTGCTCATCCCGGATATGCAGGATATATATTCCTGCCGGTAAGTCGCCCGTTGCCAGGCTCGTAGCGTTCTGCTGTTGTATCAGTATCTTTCCGTCCATGCTGTGGAGGGAAGCCTGAACCGGTTTTCCTGCAGTTATATACACCATATCCTGTACCGGGTTCGGATAGATGATGATGCCGTGGGCGGCTGCTCCTGTTTCGCCTACATGTACATTAGACACGAGGTAGGGATCCGAAGAACCTGTACAGCCGTTATCGTCCGTAACCTGCACGCGGAAGCTTCCGTTTTGTGTTACAATATGGGCCGGACCATCCCCGCCATCAATCAATGTATCATCCCGGTACCATTGATAGCTCGCATACGAATCACTGATACTTAGTGTATCCTGATTTACTTGTATCATGGGTGTCGGTGGTGTACGAACGACAACGCTCAGCTCCTGTGCCAGACCGGTATCACAACTGCCGTTTGCCCTTACGGTGATCATGCCTCCGGTGGCAGTAGCCGTTATGGTAATGCTGTCGCCGGTGCTGCTGCCGTTCCAGCCGGCCGGCAGTTCCCATGTATAGGAGAGCGCATTGTCTACCGCGGGAATGTGGTAGGTGGCCGTACTGCCGGGGCATATGGAATCCATACCGATGATCTCAGCCGGCCGGTGCGGCGTGGTGCAGGTTTTCATGCAGCGTACTGACATCCCGTAGCCGGGCAGGGATTGGTCGGGGGCGGTAGTGGAGCCGATCTGGACAGATACCGGGTAACCTCCGAGCACCGAAGAAGTCCAGTAGTTTCCAAATGAGCCTTGGTTGGCAAACGTACCCCATTCGAAACCACGCCAGCCTGCAGCGGTCAGCTTCAGGTTCGAGGCATAGGCGGAGACCAGGCCTGTAATGCTTTCAGTCGCCAATATATCCACCCATTCCTGCTGGGTACCCAGCCGCCAGTGCTTCCCCAATGCGGCACAGGGATCCGTGCCATTGGTAGCGGAAGGTGGCGCGTCCGTCCAGGTGGAGTTTGCATCGGCGCCCATCCACCACCAGGCACCGCTGCCATAATAATACTTGTCGGAGCCGTTGGGGATGCCCGAAGGGTTGTTATCGGGATTTAATATAGTTGCACGGGCCGTGTCGCTGCCCGGTACCTGGTGACCGTCGTCCCAGCGGCCCCATTGAAAATTGTGGCCGTAAGCGCTGGGGTCATTATAGGCAGTGGCCACCTGTGGCGCTCCGAGATTCTGCTGCAGCCAGATATTGTTATCTGCAGCCCGTACCGTACGATAAGTTACCTGGTTGCCAAGGTACGTAAATACGACCGATCCGGTATCTCCCGCATTCGGGCCGGGGTCCACCTGGGCGTGAACGGTGGTACCCAGGCCGCATACGATCATTAACATTAAATGTCTGGTTTTTCTCATAATTACTGTATTTACGGGTTAAAGAAAGAATTATAAATATCAGACCATGCATGCTACGTGAGCTAATAGGTTTAATTTTATGAAGGCTATGTTGTAAAAGTATAGGCAGATGAAACGCCGCTTCAGTAGGAAAATACTCATTTTGAAAATTATAATTCAATGTGTCTGCCGGGCGCTCCGGATACCCGGTACGGTAGCACGGTTTATTATATTGTACACGCCTGTGTTGCTGTTTTGGTCTGTTACGTTTGCTCAGGATCTGCCACATACCTATATTTTACCTCCTTATTATTACCCGGCATCGCCCGATACTGCGGCTGTTTCAGGTCTGATACGGCAGGCGGGGTTGCTGCAGGTCCGCTCACCCGACAGCTCTTTGCTCTTGCTGCGTATGGCTTTCCGGAAAAGCGTGCAGAGCGGCTATACCTATGGGGCTGCCGACGCATTACTGAGCATGGGTATTGTGTATGGAAACGAAGGGGATTACCGGAACGGTCTCCGGGTGTTCCGGCAGGCGCTGCCTTACAGCCAGGCCGCCGGAACAGAGCCTGTGAACCTGACTGCCAGCATTTACAACAATATAGGACTGGTATATTATTACCTCGGTAATTACAGCCGGGCGGTATATTATTATTATCACTCGATCGCGGAAGAGACAGGCAGCCGGGCTATCAGGGATATCTCTGCTAAAGGTTCCCGTTCGCTCGTGTTTTATTATAATAACCTGTCGGTGCTTCTTTTGAATATCAAGCAATATGACCAGGCAAAATATTACCTCGGCATTGCGGCCGGGATCGTAAAGGCGCAAAAGCTGAGGCAACTGGAACCGTTGCTGTTGGTCAATAAGGGTTCGCTGTTTGTAGCGGACAATGAGCTGGATAAAGCGCGCGAATGCTTTGAGGAGGCTATCAGAACAGGCCGGTTATATAACCATCCTCAGGCTGTACGTGCAGCCGGCTATGGGCTGGGGGAGGTCTTGCTGAAAAAAGGAAGTCCGGCACAGGCGATACCTTATCTGGAAACAGCCCTGCAGAACCGCAGCAAATCCAGCCTGTATTATTCATCTGCCATGCCTGTTTACCTGCTGGGCACTGCCTGGTACGAGACGAAGGATTATAAGAAAGCGGAGCGTTACCTGATGTTATCCCTGGAGGAAGCCCGCGCAGCCGGCACGTTGAAAGACATCATGAATATACATGACAAGTTGGCGTCTGTATACATGGAAACAGGACAATACAGGGATGCGGCTGTACATCGCCTGGCATATAGCCGGATGAAAGACAGCCTGCTCGATATTGAGCAGGGAGCAGCAATACACCGGATGGAAGTGCAATACCGCACCGCGCAAAAAGACAAGACACTGGCATACCAGCAGCTCGTTATCCAGCGCAAGAATACATGGATATGGACTATATCCGCAACATTGGCATTGTTGATCCTGCTTATACTCGCTTTTACCCGTCATCGTCAGCGACTGCAGCAGAAAAAAATACACATTCTGGAACAGCAAAAGGAAATACGCTCGCTGAAGGCCGTAATGCAGGGAGAAGAAAAGGAACGGATGCGCATAGCGCGCGAACTGCACGACGGGATCGGCGGTATGCTGGCGGCGATTAAAATGAGCTTCAGCACCTTTCAGCGTTGGCAGGGCCTTGCCGGCAACAGCGACTATAATGACCTGATGCAGATGCTCGACGAAACCGGGCGGGAGCTGCACCAGACAGCGCATAACCTGATGCCGGATATGCTTATCAGGCACGGCCTGGCCGAAACATTACGCATGTATTGCGAAACCATCAACGGGGGCAGGCGATTACATATAGACCTGCAGATCAGTGGGGAGCTCAGGCAGCTCGAACAATCTTTTGCTCTTTCCCTTTACCGTATCATCCAGGAGCTGGTGCAGAATATTGTAAAACATGCCGGGGCAACACATGCGTTGGTACAGGTAATACAACAGGACGAAATATTAAGTATCCTTGTGGAAGATAATGGCAGCGGGTTTGATCGCGATGCCGGCCATGCCGGTCTGGGATTGAAAAACATGGAATACCGGGTGTATGTTTTGCAGGGTACATTCTCTATCCAGACCGGGAAGGACAAGGGTACACTGGCATATATTGAGTTTGACCTGGAAAAAGTAAAGCGGGCTGATGTAATGTGACAAATGTGTTGAATGTGGGAAATGTGATTTCAGCTTATTCACATTCGTCACATTCAAAACATTCAACACATTTGTCACATTCCTTAGGAATACATGAAACGCATGAGTATAAAAATCGCTATCGCAGACGATCATATCATGGTTATTAATGGTCTGCAGAAAATGCTGACCGGTCACCCGGACATTACTATAACCGGCGCGTATATGAACGGAGACGAACTGCTGAAGGGTTTGGAAGGGGAAGTCCCGGATGTGCTGCTCCTCGACATTCAAATGCCGGGAAGAACGGGAGATGAGCTTGCTCCGGTTATACTGGAAAAATATCCGTCCCTGCGTATCCTGACGCTGACCAACTTCGATAATACATTTTACGCGAAGAACATGTTCCACCACGGAGCGCTCGGTTACCTGCTGAAACGTACCGATGAGGAAACACTGATCGAAGCGATTAAAACAGTCTATGAGTACCGGGAATTCCTGGAGCCTTCCATGAAACGGCAGATCGAAGCTGCAAAACAGGAGAAGGTGCCGGGTCAGCATCCTGTGCTGACACCGCGGGAGCGGGAGGTGCTGCAACTGATCGTCAATGGCTATACGAGTCAGGAGATCAGTGCAGAATTACACCTCGGTCAGCGTACAGTTGAGAATTACCGGTTCAGTCTGCTGCTGAAGCTGGATGCCAAAAATGTAGCGGCGCTTGTGAAAAAAGCAATACAGATGGGGCTGGCGGTTTAATCAGGGATGAGGATTGAGGGGTGAGGATTGAGGAATGAAAGGTGACTACGCCTAATCATCCCTCATCCCTCACTCCTCATCCCTAAACAAACGTGGGTATCATGATCCGTACTGAAGTGCCGGTGGCTTCACCTGTTTCGTCTTTCAGGTCGGTATAGGTGATGAGGATCTCGTTGTTGATGTTTTTATTCACGAGTTGTAATCTTTTTGCGGTAGCTTCGGTAGAAAAACTGCTATAATTGTAACCGGAAGATTTCCGGAGTTCTGCGGCTCTTTTCCTGCCGATGCCATTGTCGCGGATGATACAGGCAATATACTCGTCGCCAGGTATCAGTTGGAAGATGATACTTAGTTTTTTTCCTCCTTCTTTATGAAGCAATCCGTGCTTGATACTGTTTTCCACGAATGGTTGAATGATCATGGGCGGGATGTGTATATATCCTTCGTCAATCTCTGTATCAATAATTATTTCGTAGTTGAATTCCCCCTGGAAACGCATTTTCTCCACTTCGAGATATTTTTTAAGTAGTTCTGTTTCGATAGAGAGCGGAACGGATTTTTTTTCTGAGACGGTAAGAATAAGACGTGTTAACGATGCAAAGTTTGCCATTTGCTCATTGGCCGCATTTTTATCACCCCACATAAACATCTCCTGAATTGTGTTGAGACTGTTAAAAATAAAATGAGGATTCATCTGACTTTTCAGGGCCTTCATTTCACTTTCGTTCAAAGCTTTTTCATACTCCAGTTTTTCAACGATCTGTCTGTGTGCCTTCTTCCTGGCGTGTACACGTATCCGTACAATGGCAACCCCAATGAAGCATGTAAATATGAAAAAGGTACCGATGAACCAGGACGATTTCCACCACGGCTTACTGATGGTAAATGTAAATACAACAGGATTAGCGGAAGACAGTCCGTCGGGTGTATGGGCACGAGCTTCGAACCTGTATTTGCCTGGCGCAAGATAGGCGAGCTGTATTTTATTCTGGCCGGGCGGGCAGACATTCCAGGTCGTATCATTACTCTGGCCTAAGAGCCTGTACGTAAAAAACAGACGCTCCTGGTCGTAGTAATAAATGCCCGTCAGATTGAACTGCAGATTGTTCTTTTTCCATGATAGTACGGAGCCATCTTTAATGGTATCGATCATGTTTGCTATGACGGAATTAAGATAGTTCTTCGGTGGTGTGGTGTTTTTCGACAGTTTGTTTTTCTGTAATGGTATTTCATATACTCCTTCGATTGTGGAGAGATAAATTTTGTTGTCCAGTTCCATCAGGTCGTACACCTGAGTCCCTTTTACCGGAGGAAGTGACAGGTTGTGTTTAAAAGAACCTTCTTGAAGATCATAAAGCTGAATGTTATCTGTTCCCAGTATCCAGAGATGGTCGTTAAATATTTTAAGCTTTATGACGGTCGCAGATAACAAACCGTCTTGCTGATGTATTTTCTTTATCGGGAATGAATCCTGCAAAATTAATATCCCATTGTTCATCGTGCCTACGTACACCTGATCTTTATAGGTCCCTATGCTATAGGCAAAAATGGGTGTATTGTTGAGTCTGATTTCTTCACTATGTGCTGCCGTGTATGTGAAGAGCCCATGACTCAAGCCTGCATACAATTTCTTTTTTGATGGCAGGTAGGCAATGGTACGTGCTCTCTTCCCCTGTCGGTTGGTGTATGCTTTCTGGTAGTCATCGTACCCAAAGTGTGCAGTGATGATATTATCTGTCTGGCTTGTGTATTGTTTTTTTCTGGGTAAGGCAAATAACCCTGTATAAGTTCCGAACACATAGTGATCGTCAACTATCGCAGCGTCTTTAAAGGGATGTGAGAAAACGCTGCGGTTGGTTATTGTGAAATTTTTATCAATGGTTAGTATTGTATTATGGTTATAGACTAAAAGCACATCTCCGTCACGAATTAACCCTACCGCATGCTCAATATGCAACGGGATTGTCTTTTGCCGGTCGGAATAATCCATATCCGTTACCGTAAGGAATCCTTTGTGAGATACCGAGACTATTTTCTGATAAAATGTATCTAACAGGATTGTATGACCTTTTTTTCGGTTGACGGGATGGAGCGTCCAGGCGTGTTTTTTCTTTTTGAACAATAAACCGTGTAGCGTAGATAAGGCCCAAATATTGCCATCGTCATCTTCCACATATTTAGTAAGTGAAAGGTCGCGAATGGTATCATTGCCATTGAGCAGTATACTCAGCTTTGAAGTATGAATCCAAATGTCATTTCCGTTTTCAGATGCATTTAAAAAATCGGATTTTACACGAATTATTTGTTCTTTTTCCCGGTGGATCGTGTCGTCTTTTATATTGTAAAAGACAAGTCTCGTTTTGTCGCGATCACATTTTATAAGCACATGATCTGCTCCTGCCGAAATGATATTGTATGCTTCCGGTTCTTCAATATTTGAAATGAAAGCGCGCAGCCTGCCATGTTGGTATTTGAATATGTATTTCGTAGTATCGGCATGGCAAAGAAAATATGCAACGGAGTCTGAAGCATATATGTCGGTTGTATGGACAAGGCTTAGGTTGCCGGGGAGTGTATGGATATTTTTTTCCTGACGCGTATTGGGATTGTAAATGACCATGCCTTTATCATAGAGCAGGATCATTTCGTTACTTACCTGTGCAATTTTTTTAAAGCTGATCTCCGGGTTGGCAGTTTTTAGCAGGTGCATCTCTTCGCCCTGGATGTAAAAAACCTGACCGTTAAAATTTCTGCACCATATTCGGTTATGTGGGTCTTCTAAAAGATTTCCCATCGCTAACGAGGATTGTTCCGGATGGTTATAGTGTGTAACGTTGGTACCATCAAAACGCAGGAGGCCATACTCATGCCCGATCCAGATAAACCCCTTTTGATCGATGAGTAAATCAAAAGCACCCATTGTTAACTGGTCGGGAATAACACGGCTAAATCCGTGTCGTTCAATATTCAGATCCTCATTTGTTTGCGTGTATCCCGTCAAAGCAGATAGCAGTAAAATGGGGTAAGCCAGCATGTAAAATATACCATTCAAACAGTTAGTGGTTTTAAAGTCTTATACTGCTTATTAGTCCGTCAAAAGCATGTTTTCGTTCCCGTGCTATCGGGATGATTTTTGCGTCTTCCATCCACAGGCACGTTCCATCATGCTTCTGATATTTTTTTACGTGTTGTACGTTTATAATGTATGATCTGTGTACCCTGAAGAATCGATTGTCTTCACTCAGGATTTCTGCAAATTCTTTTATTTTCTTACTGATGATTATTTTCTTTTCTTTTGAAACAACATAGGTGTAAGAGCCCTCTGCCTCAAGGTACATGATCTCGTCTACGTTAATGAATAAAAGGCCTTCAGATGTGGGAAGCGCTACTTTTCTTATCTGCTTTACCTGTAAATTTTCCCTCAGCGTATTAACACGTTCGGCGATTGTGTTTTGCTTCCTTAACCGGGCCAGTTTTTCCACAGCAAGCTGAAGTTTGCTGATTTGTATTGGTTTAAGCAAATAATCAATGGCAGATACTTCAAAAGCTTTCACGGCATATTCTGAATACGCAGTGGTAAATATGATCTCAAAGCCCGGCTCTTTAAAGTAGTCCAGTAGTTGAAAGCCGTTTTGCCCCGGCAGCTCAATGTCCAGAAAAACCACATCCGGATTATGGTGATTAATGACAATCTCCGCTGTGGTCAGATCGGGCAGCATTTCAACTACTTCGATCATCGGGCAGTATGCTCCCAGTAAATGATACAAAGAGGTTCTCGCTCTGGGTTCATCGTCTATAATAAGTGCTTTCAACATGCGTAACAAAGATAATGAGTATGTATTGCTGTAAAATGTCTGTTTATGAACTAATATATACCGTTCATGGATTGGCCGGTGTGTTGCAACCTGTGGGGAGAGATATTTGTTTTGATGAAAAAAAATTTACTCACTCCTTTTAATGTTTCATAATGGCTCCATTTTTACAACGCATATCCCTGGTTTTTTTGTCATTGTTTTTTGTTTTGCATAGTGACGCTCAAATTACGGAATGGATCACACACATGGGTGGTACTGGTGAAGACATGGGCAGATGTGTGGCTACTGATGCATCCGGAAATGTATATACGACCGGTCACTTCAAGGGCACGGCAGATTTTAATCCTGATGTACCGGGGAGTCATAGTATTTCTCTTCAGGCTTCCGGTAGCAACCATGACATTTTTATCACAAAACAGGATGCGGCAGGCCGCCTGATCTGGGCTAAAAGATATGGAGGAACAAGTGAAGACCGCGGTTTAGGTATCGTAGCAGACCCGTATGGTCATCTTTATATAACCGGGCAAACAGCAGGTACTGCTGTTTTTGATCCCGGTACAGGAGGGACTGTCACAAGCACGGGTACTGCGGATGTTTTTTTACTTAAAATTGACACAGCTGGCAATTTTATATGGGTGAAAACTGCCAGCGGGCCTTTAGAGGATTATGCTTTCAGGGTGGCGCTTGACCCATGGGGCGGAGTGTATCTGGCCGGTCGTTTTACCAGTGGTGGCACAGGTTTGAAGTTTGGCAGCCAAACATTGGTTACCAGCGGGAGTATAGACGCCTTTGTAGCTAAAGCAGATACCGCAGGCAATTTTATCTGGGCTAAAAAAATAGGCGGTAGTTCCAGCAACGACCGGGCGCATGATATTTCTGTAGATCATCAGGGAGGCGTGTATGTTGCGGGGTCTTTGACCAGCAATGTAACACTTACGCTTGCATCAGGAGCAACCACGGATCTCCGCCCGAACGGTGGAGAAGATGCCTGGGTAGCCAAGCTGGATACCGGAGGTAATTACAGGTGGGCGCACACCTGGGGCGGCTCAAACACCGATATAGCATGGTCGGTTGCGACAGATGAGGATTGCAATGTGTATGTATGCGGTTCTTTTATCGGTACGGTGGATTTTGATCCGGGTAGTGGCAATGAATTGATGACTTCTTATGTTTCCACTGCCCGCAGTGTTTTTTGGTCGAAGCTGGATTCTGCAGGAAAGTTTGTCAGGGCAAGAAGCATCATGATGAATGATGGGAACGCAATGGGTATTACCGTGGACAAAACCGGAAATGTATATGTGGCGGGAGGCTATAAAGGCTCTGCAATCTTTGGTGCTACAACCAGTACATCTTCCGGTACTACCCTTGATGGATATCTGGCCAAATGGAATGCCGTGGGTGATTTTGAATGGGTGGTAACCCAGAATGGTTCGGGGGAAAACTTTATGTATGATGTAACGAATGACGACGCCGGAAATGTTTACACGACCGGTTATATCAAATCGAATACGATCAATTCTGATGGCAAGTCCTTAACCCTTAAAGGGACAGCGGGTGACATACTTGTGTTTAAAGTACCGGCGCCCCCCGTCACATGTGTCCCCTCCTACTTCTCGTTCCGTGATACAGCCTGCAATCAGTATGATTTTCATGGTACCATATGTACTGCCAGTGGCGAATACAAGGATACATTCGTAAACACAAATAACTGTGACAGTATAGTAACCTTGCATCTCGTGATTAACCAGAGTTCCGAATACAATTTTTCTGAGATGGCCTGTGACAGTTTTATTTTTCAGGGGCAGATCCTAAAGCAAAGTGGTACATACAGGGATACGATTGCGAATGCGGCAGGATGTGACAGTGTGATCGTACTGGATCTTGAAATCCGGAACAGTACAAGCGCTATACTGGATATAAAGGAATGTGACAGCTTTGTGCTGGATGGTACTGTCTACCGGACAACCGGCGCCTATCACCAGGTGCTTATGAATGCAGCTGGCTGTGACAGCCTGGTAACCTTGAACCTGGATATATTAAGCACCAGTCAAACCGTTACTGAAGAAGCCTGTGACAGTTTTTTCTATGATGGCATGATGTACCGGACAGGTGGTGTTTATGCCCATGCCTTTAAAAATGTCTCCGGTTGCGACAGTCTGGTGTCATTGCACCTTACGATTAAGCACAGCGCCCGGCATACCCTTACTGAATCAGCTTGCGGATCCTATATGTGGGTGGATACCACGTATGGCGAAACAGGAACGTATTCCCGGATATTTCAAAATGCCGTGGGTTGTGACAGCTTTGTAACCCTCGATCTGACGGTGCTTGCACCTGATGTGGAGGTAACACGGAATGACCATTTGCTGACGGCATCACTTGGATTTGACCGTTATCAGTGGCTGGATTGCAACGACGGTAATCGTGTGGTAGGCAACCTTCAGATATTTGATGTACCGGCTTCCGGTGGCATATTTTCAGTTGCGGTTACACTGGGGGAATGTACGGATACATCAGATTGTATTACAATAGCGCCCTTGTCTGTCAGTGACCTTAAAGCAGCACATTTTCGGGTTTATCCCAATCCTGTTACTGATTTTTTATTGATAGAAATACCCTTTGCGCTTAACGATATGACGTCTGTGGATATCCGGTGTACCGATATACATGGCAAATCTGTTGTGTTGCAACCCATAGTTCAGGTTGGGGGGATCCGGGTGGATATGTCAAATTTTTCATCCGGTATGTACTTTCTTGATATCAGCACCCGGCCTGTTACGGTCAGGCATAAGATCATGAAGCTGTAATTATGTGTTTGTGAGTATTTGCATACTCTTTAATGTAATAACAAGAAACCTTTCCCTATGCGTATATCATTAGTACTATTCCTTGCTCACTTAATTGCCTGTCTGCCGGGATTTGCCCAGTTTGATAATGTATGGATATTCGGGACAAATGCCGGGATATCATTTAACGGGACCAACCCTGTTGCTGTTTCCTCTTCTATTAATTCCAATGAGGCTGCAGCGGCAGTGTGTGATGCAAACGGCAACCTGCTTTTTTATACAGATGGCTCTACCGTATGGGACAGGTTCAATAATCCGATGCCTAACGGCACAAACCTGCAGCCGCTTACCGGCGGTACCTCCAGCACATCACAAGGTGCACAGATTGTCCCAATGCCTGACAGCGCCGGCAAATATTATATATTCTCCCTGACGGGGGATCCAAATGTGCTTGGTTACACCAATGTGGGCAGACTCTACTACAGCATTGTGGATATGACGGCAAATGGCGGATCGGGTGACGTGGTGGCCGGCAGAAAAGCAGTACTGATGGCCACCGGGCTTTGTGAACAAATGATCGCGATAGCAGGGCCGGAATGTGATTTCTGGTTGCTTGTCAATTCGCAACAGGATTCCATACGCGCCTATAATATTAACCGTAACGGGATAAATGCTCCGGTGCTGTCCCCGATCCTGAATGGACTTTCCAACTATTACAATGGGCTATTAGGTAATATTGATATTTCTGATGACGGGAGCCGACTGGCAATAGCACGCGGAACGCTTTCCGTTTATGATTTTGATATAAATACTGGATTGTGTACCAATATGCAGCTCTTAAGCAATGTTGCAGGCACGGCGTTTTATGATGTGGCATTTTCACCGGATAGGACCAAACTATATGCAACTCAGGGGAACGGCATCGTGGGTCTGTACCAGTATGATCTTACACTCAGTAATGCCCGGACGCAGCTTGCTACCGTTGCTGCTTACGGTATCAAACGTGCCCCCGATACCAAATTGTATGTGCTGGGATATAACAGTAACCGTGTTCATGCAATCGAGCAGCCTGATATTTCGGGTGTGGGTTGCCAGTTTACACAAAATGTTCTGACCCTGAGTACAGGGGCAACGGGTCGTTCAAAATTTTCCAATCGTACACCTGTTATTGCCATGCCGGAGGATACGACTTATTCGTCCGGTACTATAGTGCCGGCATGTACAGATGTTTCCTATCCGGTGCTGGAAGCTTTGGATACAAACGGACGAGACTATTTGTGGTCTGACGGTAGTAATGGCAAGCGACTGGTTATTAATGGTGACGGTATCTATACAGTACAATATCTGGTTGGTTGTGTAGTCAATGTAGACTCTTTTTATGTAGTTCCTTTATTTGAAGAAAGCCTTGATCTTGGCCCGGATACTACAATATGTGATCTGGCTTATACACTGGACGCCACTTACCCCGGAGCGACCGGTTATTTATGGAGCAATGGCCATCGCGATGCGCGTCTCACATTGACAGAGACAGGAAGTTACCGGGTGTCTGTAGAAGGGTTCAGATGCCCGTTACGGGATACCATTCATGTCCGGCTTGTGCTACCTGTAGATGTGGGTCTTGGCCCCGATACGATTATCTGCAAGCAGACGCCTGCACGGATAGGGAAAGAGATAACTGCTGCCGACTCCTATCATTGGAATACCGGAGCAACGACGCCTTATATAGAAGTGTCTGAATCGGGAGACTACAGGATGTCCATATTCGTTTCAGGTTGTGAATTTTCGGATACACTTGCAGTAACTGCAATGGATGAGCCGGATGTTGATCTGGGGGCAGATGGAAAAATTTGTAAGGATGACCGTATTATATTGAATGCTTTTTCCGGAGCGGGTGCTTCATACCGTTGGAGTAATGGGGATACACAATCCGCAATCCTTGTTACGGAAGCAGGCGCCTATTCGGTTCGTGTATTATCGGTGTACGGCTGTGTGGCACAGGATACGGTACGGTACGTTTTTGTCCCCGACCCGGTTATACATCTCGGTCCGGATACAGTTGTATGTGAAGAAACCCCGCTTGTACTGCATGCAAATGCTATCGGAGCAGATTCAATTCTGTGGTCGGACGGAACAGCAGGGCCGGTAATATCCATACGACATGGAGGTGTATATACGGCTGCTGCGTATAATTATTGCGGGGTTGCGGCCGATACAGTGGGCGTCAGGCAGATATTCTGTGACATCTGGTTACCTAATGCATTTACACCGAACGGTGACGGTCTGAATGATGTATTCCGTGTGCTGGGTAATATCGGTAAGCTGGAGGGGTTTGGTCTGAGCGTTTATAACCGCTGGGGAGAACGGATCTTTCATACACAGGATAAATTTGCCGGATGGGATGGTTCGTTTAAAGGGTTGCCTGCACAGCTCGGGACATACATTTACATGCTGCAGTATAGTATAAGCGGGTATCCATACCAGCAGCAGGGAGATTTTCATTTATTACGGTAATATGTTGTAGTAAGGGTGAATAATTATTCGCCCTATAATCCCCCCTTCCTTGACAATACGATTTAAATCAAAACAATAAGAAGAACAAGATGAATGTAATTAAGCAGCGTATGCTGCCGCTGTGTGTGGCAGGGATGAGTATGTTTTGTGCCCGGGCCCAGTCCCCCGGCTGGTTTTCGCTTGCCAGCAGCGATGCCGGCCTGGATACGATACGTGCATTTAATGTGTACGTATCAGACATAAACAATGATGGTTATCCTGATATTCTGGCCCTGAAAGGCGATTGGGGTGTTGGGTCGGAAAATGCCCTCCGGGCTTATATAAATGTGCAACGTCCGGGTTCATCCACCTCAGGAGAAAGGATATTTGTAGACGTAACTGCTGAATCGGGAGTGAACATGATGCCTGACGAAAACGTCCCCAGCCGGGGTACAATCGTAGCCGCGCTTGCAGATATTAATAATGACGGTCATGTAGATATTGTTAGGGGAAATTATTACCATCGTCTGGAACAATATACCGATCGCGGAGACCGTTGCGAAGTGCTGCTTGGAGACGGAACGGGGAAGTTTAAGATAGTGCCCGGCGGTATGCACGGGTTGGGACTGATCAATGTGACCGGTTTCAGCTTCTTGGATTATGACAGGGATGGTAATATTGACTTGTTCATAGCTACCTGGTTTAAGGATTACCAAAACAACGTCTGGGATCATGGCTACCTGATGAGAGGAAACGGCGACGGTACGTTTACGAATGTAACAGGCCAGGCAGGCCTTACACAGACGGAACCGATGTATGGTTGTAGTGTAACGGACTGGAACAATGATGGTTGGCCGGATATTGCGACGGGCCCTTATTGCCGGACAAATGGTCAGCTGTGGAAGAATAACGGAAATGGCACGTTTACGAACGTGGCCGCATCAACCGGGTATAATGCGCGTTATATGCAGGGAGATAATGGCCAGAACATGTGCCTGTGGCATCCGGCGCCGGAGGATTACGATAATGATGGGGATATGGATTTCTTCTTTGCACTGGTACATGGGGGGAATGATGCAAACGAAGGACGCTCTGCCATTTTTAAAAACGGAGGTGCACAGACGGGCTACAAGCTGACCCCGTACAGGGATCTGATAGCAAAGAAGACTCCGTATGCGACCCATAACGGTGATTACGATGCTGCCTGGATTGATATGGATAATGATGGGCTGATGGATCTGGCGATGGCGCAAGGATATTATGAGTCTGCCGCAACGCGTCTTTTCCTGTTTCATCAGCAGGGTGACAGTCGTTTTATGGATATCACTTCCGATGTAGGTATGATCCGTGGAGAGACCCGTGATCTTCACGCGATAGAGGCGCTGGATTATGATATGGACGGTGATGATGATCTGCTGATCTGTCATGATGCTGCCCCGCGTGAACTTCATTTGATCGAGAACGGGATTGGCCAGGATAATAACTGGCTGGGTGTTCAGTTATACGCGCCTGATGGTGTGAATGGCAGCAGCATTGGTGCGCGTATCTATGTGTGGAGCGGCGGTGTGCAAAGGATGCGCGAGGTATATGCGGGGAGAGGTAACAATGGCGGGCAGCAGCCGTTTAAGATGTTGTTTGGATTGGGTAGCCACCAGACGGTAGATTCGGTGAAGATAATCTGGCCGGATGCTGCGGGAAGTGTTACCGTGATCAAGGATCCTCCGGTGAATGAATATTTGGGTGTTACGAAAAATGGGCTTGGTGTGGATGAAATGAAGCATTCATTAGCACCTGCGCAGCTTCGTTTATATCCTAATCCGTCTTCTGGCAATTTTATTCTGGTACAATTATCAGACAACACACCTGTCAGGACGGTCGAAATAATGGATGCTATGGGCAGGCACACGGGAAAAGTTTTTTCATACAGCGACAAAATACCCGTGCGCTATTGTGATCTTGAAGGGCTTGCTCCGGGGATTTATTTCATAAACGTGTCGACGGATGATCAGGGCAAGTATGTAGGTTCTTTTATAAGAAAGTAGGATTTCGTTTCGGAATTATATTTATTCCCCATCCATTAAACCCATTGCAACCGCCTTGCCGGCCAGCTCAGCCATGTTTTTTACGTCTAATTTCAGGAGTATCCTGTTCCGGTAGTTTTTCACGGTGTAGATGCTCAGAAATAGTTCAGAGACAATTTCCTGGCTGGTTTTTCCCTGGAGAATGAGTTTGAGTATGTCTTTTTCCCTTGGTGTAAGTGTTACTTTCTTTCAGGTCGGTATACGTGATCAGTATTTTTTCGCTCATGTTGTTATTGATAAGTTCGGAGACGAATAATCTCCACGTACTTGAGGTAATGGATTATGATCTGGATGGTGATGATGAGTTATGAATTTGGGAGGAAACTCATAATTCATAACCCATAGTTCATAACTCACACAGTCCGCTTCTCCGTATTTATACTGAGTTTAAGATTCAGTGTAAATGGTCATCTTCTCTCTGTTGTCCAACAGTAATATTTCCCGGATACCGGTCGGCGACCTGCCTGACGGCGTGTACCTGCTCCGGATCAGCAATATGCAGGGCGAGGTCATCCGCACAGAGCGGCTGACCAAAACAAGCCGGTAGCAAACCTGCGCGGTAAAACAACTACGGCCTGTGACATCTGCACAGGCCGTAGTTGTTGTATCATCATCGCAGGCTGCTATCCCAAAAACAGCAGCTCACGGTACTTCGGCATCGGCCAAAGCTTATCGTCAACGATCAGCTCCAACTTGTCGGAGTGATAACGGATCTTGTCGAAGTGGACTTTCACTTCGTCGCAATACATGCTGGCGCGCTTGTGCGCATCGGCTTCCTTGTTGGCGCGCTTACGGGCATCAATCATGGCTTCCACATGGTCGTTGATCTCACGAATATGCCGGCTCGTTACCTGCACCAGCTTGAGCTGTGAGCGATAGTCCTCCTCATCCAGTCCCAGTTCTTTCAGGCCTTTCACGTTTTGGATAAGCACATTCTGGTAGTTGACGGCAGCAGGCAGGATGTGGTTGGTAGCCATATATCCGAGGATGCGCGCTTCGATCTGCACCTTCTTGATATAATCTTCCAGCATGATCTCGTGCCGGGCTTCCAGCTCACGTTCCGTATAGATATTGTTGTTGAAGAATACCTGCTTCCCCTTTTCGGAGATCAGCGCATCCAGCGCTTCGGGTGTGGTCTTGAAGTTGCTCAGGCCACGTTTTTCCGCTTCCTTTGCCCATTCTTCACTATAGTTATCACCTTCAAAACGGATGTTGCGTGATGCCGCAATATAATCGCGCAGCACCTGCAGTATGGCGATCTCTTTCTTTTCGCCTTTCTCGATCAACGCGTCGACCTGTTTCCTGAAATCCCTGAGCGTTTCCGTCATGATGGTATTCAGCACGGTCATCGGCGAGCCGCAATTGGCAGCGGATCCTACCGCGCGGAACTCAAACTTATTTCCGGTGAAGGCAAAGGGGCTGGTACGGTTCCTGTCGGTGTTGTCCATCAGCAGCTCGGGGATCTGTTTGTGGATGTCGAGCTTCAGGATCACCTCATCCTGTTCTGTAAATTTTTCCGTAACACGTGCTTCAATTTCGTCGAGCACTTTGCTGAGGTAAGAGCCGATATATACGGAGATGATCGCCGGCGGCGCTTCGTTTGCGCCCAGACGGTGATCATTCCCGGCAGATGCGATTGCTGCGCGGAGCAGATCTGCATAGTCATGCACCGCTTTGATCGTATTGACGAAGAACGTCAGGAACATGAGGTTGGTACGCGGTGTGCGGCCGGGCGCCAGCAGGTTGACGCCGGTATCTGTGGCAATGCTCCAGTTGTTGTGCTTGCCGCTTCCGTTCACACCTGCAAACGGCTTTTCGTGCAGCAGCACTTTCAGTTTATGTCGTTTGGCCACTTTGGTCATCACATCCATCAGCAGCGTGTTGTGATCCACGGCTATATTTACCTCTTCGAAGATCGGTGCGCATTCAAACTGCCCCGGGGCCACTTCGTTGTGACGTGTACGCAGGGGTATGCCGAGCTTGTACGCTTCCTGCTCGTAATCCTGCATAAACTCGAATACTCTCTCGGCAATGGAGCCGAAATAGTGATCTTCGAGCTGCTGACCTTTGGCCGGTGCGTGCCCGACCAGTGTGCGTCCGCACATCACCAGATCGGGGCGGGCGTTGGCGAGACTTTCGTCCACTACAAAATATTCCTGTTCCCAGCCGAGAGTAGCGGTTACCTTGCTTACATTTTTGTCGAAGTAATGACAGACATCTACCGCCGCTTTGTCAAGCGCGGCTGCGGATTTGAGCAGCGGCGCTTTATAATCGAGCGATTCGCCGTTGTACGCGATAAAAATAGTGGGTATGCACAGTGTCTTGCCGTGTCCGTTCTCAATAATGAAAGCCGGAGAAGAAGGGTCCCAGGCCGTATAGCCACGCGCCTCGAAAGTAGCGCGGATACCACCGTTGGGGAATGAAGATGCGTCCGGTTCCTGCTGGATGAGCGCATCGCCGTCGAATAGTTCAAACGCTGATCCGTCGCTTTTTATGGTAAAAAAGGAATCGTGTTTCTCTGCCGTAGTGCCGGTAAGGGGTTGGAACCAGTGGGAAAAATGCGTTACACCGCGCTCTTCTGCCCAGGCTTTCATGCCGGCTGCAATCTGGTCTGCCATCCGGCGATCCAGTCTGTCCGCATTTTTGATGGAGTTCATCAGGCTTTTGTAGGCCTCGTCGCTCAGGTATTCCCGCATGGCACGACCCGTAAAAACATGGCTGTTGAAGATGGCGGATATGCGCTTTCCGTTGTAATTGTTTATCTTTTTTTCTTTGTTGCCGGCTTCTTTTAAGGCATCAAAACGCAATTGTGCTTCCATAAATAGAGATATGAAATTTTATGCAAAGTAAATAAAATTTCACCAAAAGAACATTTTTTATTCTTCTTCTATTAAAAACACAACATTAAAAAAATATTTATCCAACTATTTTTACCCTATCCGGTATATCTGGAATTGACTATGGCCATCGCAAAGTCATTATATACAGTGCCTTTTATTAATGCTATGACATTTTTCTGATTCGATTTAATATTTATTTCTATATCAAAAATATCAGCCGAATAGGCACGGTCAATCCGGGTGATAGGTAGTTGGCCGATAAAATCCACCTTGCGGCTGCCTTGCCATTTATATGCGGCTTCTTTGGCGCACCAGGCGAGGGTGATCATCTTATTGTCGTTGCGGGTGATTAATTGTTCGTCGGGGGAGAGGAATTTTTGTTGCAAGGTGAGCATCCGCGGATGCCACCGCTGGATGTCTATGCCTGTTTCGGTATGTGGACTCACGACGGCCGCTACATACGGCCATGAGTGTGAGATAGAAAAAAAGTATTTGTTGCCGGAGATGCGGGGTTTGTCGTGCGCATCCGGAATAATATGGCGGAGTGGAAAATCGTCTTGCAGGTATTTGAGCAGGAAACGGCCGGCCAGGCGTTCTATCCGGCGTTTTTCGTTCCGGATATCAGGAAACGCCAGGCCGGTCGCCTGTATAAAGAACGACTCCGGCTCTTCGATCTTCCAGATCGCAGTGGTGCTGCCGTCCTCGTTATTCCATTGGTTTAATAAAGCCACGGTATTTATTGTTTCCGCACAATTATCGGGCGGATAATTATCCGCCCCTACGGTAATTTTTTCCTTTCCATGATGCTCCAGTCGGTTTTTTCTGCAACGATCTTGTTGGTAAGCAGTCCCAGTCCGTCAATTTCCATTTCCACTACATCGCCGTCCTGCAGCCATTGTGGCTGGTAGTTGGGGTTATTCAGTAGTCCGGTCCCGTTCAGCTCCAGGAAGCAGCCGGTGCCTACCGTGCCGCTGCCGATCACATCGCCGGGCAGGATGTCGGCGCCATATGCGCAACGCTCGATGATCTCGGCAAAAGTCCAGTCCATATCACCCATATTACCTTCGCTGACTTGTACGCCATTCACGCGGCATTTCATCGTCAGGTTGTAGCTGTTACCGGTATGTCCGGGTTTAGGTGCGGTTTTGTATGGTTCCAGCTCATCAGGCGTAACGAGTACCGGGCCGATCACGGTGCTGAAATCCTTGCCTTTTGCAGGTCCCAGATTGAGCAGCATTTCTTCCATCTGCAGGGCACGTGCGCTCATATCGTTCATGATCATGTAGCCTGCGATGTAGTCGTCGGCATGTTCTGCTTTTACATTGCGTCCTTTGCGTCCGAGCACCACAGCGGCTTCCAGTTCAAAATCCAGCTTATGGAAATGATCGGGCATGCAGAGAATGTCGCCGGGGCCTTGTATGGCGTTATGGTTGGTAAAATAAAATATCGGGTACTGGTCAAATTCCGGGATCATATCTACCCGGCGGTTGCGACGCGCAGCAGCCACATGCTGACGGAATGCGTATCCATCGCGGCAGGATGCGGGGTTGGGAACAGGAGCCATCAGGCAGGCGTCGTCGTAAGGGATACCTGCTTCCTGCAGTATTTTCCCCTCACGGATTTTGGCTTCAGCTTCACGTGCGTATCCGGACAGATTGTCCCAGTCCTGCAGCAATTCCATCATCGTTGCGGGCAGTCTGCTATCGGCGCTGTTTGCATCGTACAACCGGCCGTCAACGTATAATGCCAGTTGCTGCCGGCTCTGCCGGCTGTAGGTAGCTAACTTCATTTCTTCAGTTTAATTATTTTCAGGAGATCAGGTAAATAATCCTTGTGTTACAGGATGTAAAAGTATACAGAATTTTGAGAAGAGCGTCCGTGGTTGTATACCAATATGTAACTGGACAGGCTCAGCCACCGGCATTAATTACGGTGGCTGAGCCTGTCCAAGCCAGCTCTTTACAAAACTTGAGCGGTTTACATCGCCAGGTATCCTCCGTCTACAGGATAATATGCCCCTGTAACGAATGAAGCGGCATCAGATGCAAGGGAAAGGACCTAATTGTCCCATGCCTGAAAAGTTATTGGTTTGGTTTTAAAATTTATTTACCCAGTTTTTGTAGGCTTCCATGAAGGTTTGCAGGAACTTTTTTGTATCACCGGCGAGTTCGCCGGCATCGTCAAACAGGCTTTTCGCATTTCCGATATAGGCTTCCGGCTGCTGCATCATCGGAACGTCTACGAAAACCATCGACTGGCGCAGGTGATGATTGGCTCCGAATGCTCCCAATGCGCTGATAGAAACACTTACCACGGCGCCGGGCTTCCCTGCCCAGCTGTTTTGCCCATAGGGTCTTGAGCCAATGTCAATAGCGTTTTTCAAAGCTGAAGAAATGCCACGGTTATATTCGGGAGTGAAGAATAAAAAGCCGTCAGAGTTTTTGATCTTATTTCTGAATTCCGTCCATTCCTGCGGCGGGTTTCCCTGGTCGAGATCCTCGTTATAATGTGTCAGATGGCCGATTTCCAACATTTCCAATTCCAGGTCAGGAGCAGCGATTTTTATAGCAGCATTTGCGATTTTTTTATTGAATGAATCTTTTCTCAAACTGCCCACCAGCACGGAAATTCTCTTTTTAGACATAGTGTGTTGTTTTTTAAGGACTCATAAATATCACGCCATCGTCTCCACGCAAGAATTATTTATGTGCTTCAACTTCCTTTTTTCTGAACTTCAGAAGTTGTTTTATAAAATCTGCCGGCAAATCTGCATTGTTGGGGAGCTGGATGGCCGATTTTGTTACTTTATATCCTTTCAACTCCGTCTCAAACTCCTTTAGTAGGGATGCACTCCATGGACTCGACAGGGAGATGTGCTTCGCATAAGCTGAATAGTAAATCAGAAACTGTTTACCTATTTTAAACGCAGGTATCTGGTAGCTGATTACTTCTTCTGCCTCCGGCGCCGCCTGATGTACTATTTCACGAATGGTTTGCATCCTGTCCCGTATATCTTCAGGGAATGCCTGATGATAGTCGTTTATCGTCTTATAGTCTGTCTTAGCCATTAATATTTATTTTTGGATGATAAATATAATGATAAGTATGTGATGCTATTAAAATTGTCAGCCTGGTGGGGAGGGAAAAAATCATTTTTTTTCTGTTAAAAAAACGTTGTATTGATCAATTTTTGCCGTCATGACCTATCATTGCATGACTTCAAAAAACATATGCTTATGACGACTTACGACCAAATCTTTGAAAACAACCGGAAATGGGTGGAGCAACGGATTGCTGAAAACCCTGCTTATTTTGAAGAGATTGCAAAAGATCAATCTCCCGATTACCTTTATATTGGATGCTCGGACAGCCGTGTCCCTGCAAACGATATTACAGGCCTGGCGCCGGGAGAGTTGTTTGTGCACCGCAATATTGCCAACCTGGTCAATAATATTGATCTGAATGTAGTGAGTGTAGTCAACTATGCGGTAAAATACCTGGATGTAAAACATATTATCATTTGCGGGCATTACAATTGCGGAGGGGTGAAAGCCGCCATGACGCCCAAGAACATGGGTATCCTTAACCCCTGGCTGCGCAGCATCCGCGATGTGTACCGGTTGCACCAGGCCGAACTGGATGCGATACAGGACGAGCATGCCCGTTATAACCGGCTGGTGGAGCTGAATGTCCAGGAGCAGTGCGTTAACGTCATCAAAATGGCAGTAGTGCAGGAAATGTATGAAGATAAGGGGTACCCGGTTGTACATGGCTGGGTTTTTGACATGCACAATGGCATGCTGAAAGACCTGGAAATAGATTTCAAAAAAGAGCTCCGGCATATCCAGGAAATATATGATATTACAGGTAATAAGAGGATGGTGTAATTTGACTAAACTTAAAACCATCAAATTAATGTGACGAATGTGGGAAATGTGATGACACATTCGTCACATTCAACACATTTGTCACATTGAATGAATGGATCGTGTAATTTCG
Organism: uncultured Chitinophagaceae bacterium; assembly: GCA_964527735.1. Lineage (GTDB taxonomy): Bacteria > Bacteroidota > Bacteroidia > Chitinophagales > Chitinophagaceae > JBEBVQ01. The sequence goes on from CAZGPG010000003.1 coordinate 269,114, forward strand.
CCTGTGACCCGGCGCTGATTACTCATGGTATATTACCTTTTACTCATTCTCCTATATCCGTTTTCCCTGTTGCCGTTGCGCATCCTCTATATCTTTTCGGATGTGGCATTCCTGTTTTTATATTATCTGCCGGGTTACAGGAAAGAACTGGTGCGGCGCAATCTCATGCAGGCTTTCCCGGAGAAGACGGCGGATGAGATTGCACATATCATGCGTCTTTTTTACCGCAGTTTTGCAGACCAGTGGATTGAAACGCTGAAGCTGCTTTCGATATCTCCGAAAGAGCTGGGGAGACGGGTTTCCGGTAATTGGGAAGTTTTCCGGGAGTTAAATGGCAGAAGGAAAAACACTTATGTACTGCTGGGGCATACCTTCAACTGGGAATGGGCCAATGTTGCCTGTCAGCACCAGGCGCCACAGCAGTTTGCCGGTGTGTATCTGCCGCTCACCAGCAAGCCGTTCGACCGCCTTATGCGTAAGATCCGCACCCGCGGCGGCGGGTGGCTGATTTCTATGAAAGCCTTGCGGGCAGGTCTCCTGCAGGTAAAAGATGTGCGTCATATCATCGGGATGATCGCCGACCAGAATCCTTCCGTAACGGAAGTGGCATTATGGCTGCCTTTTTTGAACCGGGATGCGCCGTTTTTTCGTGGTCCCGGGCAAATGGCAGTCCGGGCAAAGGGCGCTGTGGTGTTTGCCGGTATCCGGAAGGTAAAACGCGGCTATTATCACGTAACGCTCGAAACCGTTACGGAAGATGCCTCGCAGACTGCACCCGGAGAGATCATCCGGCAGTACGTGGCTTTTATGGAACGGCAGATCATCCTCCAGCCCGAAAACTGGCTCTGGAGCCATAACCGGTGGAAACATAAACATAATGAGCCAATTAGCTGATAAGCCGATTAGCTAATGATTCCCTCGCGACAGACATTAGCTAATCAGCTAATTACCATATTGGCTAATAAAGACACTGTAATCATCTTTGTCAGTCTGCCTGACATTATTGCACAAATTACCGGTATGGTATATTTCTTGTCATAACCTTTGCACGCGTATGAGCATCATACGACAGATTCATTAACAATTTGTAACTTTTATATTAACGATACAAACTATGGGAAAAATTATAGGCATTGACCTGGGTACGACCAACTCCTGCGTTTCTGTTATGGAAGGCAATGAGCCTGTGGTGATCGCAAATGATGAAGGCCGCCGCACCACGCCTTCTGTAGTCGCATTTCTTAAAAACGGCGAACGTAAGGTCGGCGACCCGGCCAAACGCCAGGCCATTACCAACCCCACGAACACGATCATGTCCATAAAACGTTTTATGGGGCGTCGTTTTGATGAGATTGGTAATGAGATGACGCACAACTCGTACAAACTTGTAAAAGGGGAAAATAATACGCCCCGTGTAGATATTGATGGGCGCATGTACACGCCGCAGGAGATATCAGCGATGATCCTTCAGAAGATGAAGAAAACCGCAGAAGAATTTCTCGGCCAGGATGTGAACGAAGCTGTGATCACGGTGCCCGCCTATTTTAATGACGCGCAGCGTCAGGCAACCAAGGAGGCCGGAGAGATCGCGGGCCTCAACGTGCGCCGCATCATCAACGAACCTACAGCCGCAGCGCTTGCATACGGTATGGACAAGCAGCATAAGGACAGCAAGATCGCTGTATTCGATCTTGGTGGCGGTACGTTCGATATTTCTATTCTCGAGCTGGGTGATGGTGTGTTTGAAGTGAAATCAACCAACGGGGATACGCACCTCGGTGGCGATGACTTCGACAAAGTGGTCATGGACTGGCTGGCAGAAGAATTTAAAAAGGACGAAGCAGTAGACCTGCATAAAGACCCGATGGCATGGCAGCGCCTTAAGGAAGCATCCGAAAAGGCAAAGATCGAATTGTCATCCTCACAGGAAACGGAGATCAACCTGCCTTATATCACTGCCGTGGACGGCGCCCCGAAGCACCTCGTGCGCAAGCTTACCCGTGCAAAATTCGAGCAACTGGCCGACAGTCTCGTAGAGCGTACCCTGGAACCCTGCCGTAAGGCTTTGCAGGATGCGGGCCTGAGCACCGGCGATATTGATGAAGTGATCCTCGTGGGCGGTTCTACCCGTATCCCGAAGATCCAGGAAGTGGTAGAAAAATTCTTCGGCAAGAAACCCAATAAAGGTGTGAACCCGGATGAAGTGGTAGCCGTTGGCGCTGCGATCCAGGGTGGTGTACTTACCGGTGATGTAAAGGACGTATTGCTGCTCGACGTTACCCCGCTCAGCCTCGGTATCGAAACATACGGCGGTGTTATGACACGCCTGATCGAAAGCAATACCACCATCCCTACCAAGAAAAGCGAAACATTTTCTACTGCCAGCGACAACCAGCCGAGCGTTGAGATCAATGTGATACAAGGCGAGCGTCCCATGGCAAAAGATAATAAATCGCTTGGTCGCTTTATTCTTGATGGCATTCCTCCGGCGCCGCGCGGCGTGCCCCAGGTAGAAGTGATCTTCGATATTGACGCCAACGGTATCCTGAATGTAACGGCTAAGGATAAAGGAACCGGCAAGCAGCAGAATATCCGTATCGAAGCGGGCAGCGGTCTGAGCAAGGAAGAGATCGAAAGGATGAAGAACGAGGCTAAGGCTAATGAGGAAAGCGATAAACTGGTGCGTGAAAAAGTGGAGAAGATGAATATGGCAGACGGTCTTGTATTCAATACTGAAAAGCAATTAAAAGAATACGGAGACAAGATACCTGCTGATCAGAAGGCGATCATCGAATCCGCCGTCACCAAACTGAAAGAGGCACATAAAGCTGAAGATCTTGAGGGCATTGACAAAGCTGCTGAAGAGTTGAATACTGCATGGCAGGCCGCCAGTCAGCATATCTACAATGCTCAGCAGCAACAACAGCCGGGCGGAGACGCTGCAGGTGGCGCTCAGCAGCAAACTACTGACAATGGCGGTGGCGATAATATCGCTGATGCGGAGTATGAAGAAGTAAAGTAATTATGAATGATGAGTTATGAATGATGAATGGAGTGAAATTCATCATTCATAACTCATCATTCATAATCACTACTGTCCGGGGCAGTTTTAAGAGCACGTCTGTAACGTACAACCGTAGATTGTTTCAGACATTTTTACAAACAGGGGGCCTGCTATTGTATACTCCAATGAGTTTCGCTCCGTAGGAGCGCCCCGTTTATAGAACGCAAGATATCCATAAAGACCACCCCGTAGGGGTGTCCCGTTTATGACCTACCGTATGAGGGTGATTATTAACTACATATAGCATATCCAGCCCGAACAGGGAGGCACCTACGGAGCCGACGTGTGTTGTATTTGTTTGCTATAAACCGGCCGCTCCTACGGAGCAGAAGCATGCCTGATATTTTTCCCGGACAATAGTGCATAAAAATCACCACTGTCCGGGGAAGTTTTAAGAGCACGTCTGTAACGTACAACCGTAGATTGTTTC
>CAZGPG010000004.1:0-267042 GCA_964527735.1 uncultured Chitinophagaceae bacterium
ACTGTGACTAAATTGTTTTACAATTTTCGTCCAGCATTTTAGGGGGCTGAGACAATTGTAAAGTTTTTTTTCGGCAAACTTTTTAGCTGCTTCTAATTTTACCGATCTGTTGAAGGCCAGATAAAGTATTTTACTTGTTGCAGGTCTTGTTTTGGCGTATTCAATTACGGTCGTAGTTTTCCCGGAACCGGCCACTGCGTTAATTTTTATGTTTCCGGTCGAATTGATAATGTCTTTTTGTTCTTTTGTCCATTCCATATTTCAAAGACGCGGTTGTTGAGCTGTCGTGCCAGCAACAAATTCATGGGTTATTTCTTCTTTCCTTTCTGCAATTCCTTCTTCTTTTCCGCTTCTGGTAAATAATTTTCCGGAGATACTATTTTTTCTCCTGTTTCTAACTCCAACGCTTTTCTTGCATCTCCTGCAATTTTTCCACCTTGATTAGCTGCTTTTTTGTTTTCAACAAAACCTATGGGATTCTTCTTTTTTACTATTTCGGTTGTGGATGCTTCGCCAAGCATGGAAAAAATAAGTTCAAGATCATTCATGTGATCTCGCAGATTTTGACTTTTCAGGCCTTTTACTTTTTTGTATTCGGAGGGCGTCAATCCGAAAGTCGCTTTTGATATTTCTGCTGTGAGTATCGCGTATTCTTTCTGTTCTTTTACGCCCCTGTGCTTCCATTCTTCGGTAAGTTCTTCACGAATCGCGATGCTGCGCATCCGTTTTTCAATCCAGTCGTCCGGGTAGCCTTTGAGCTTGTACAATTCTCTGGTCCGCTGTGTTGCCAGTTCGGGGTTTTCAATTTCGTCCAGCCTGTCTGAGCCCACTTTTGCCAGCCACAGCTTAAACGGTTCTGCTTTTGGCGAAGGAATTGACTGTATGATGCGTAAAAGTCCCTGTGCATGGGCGCATCCCATCTTTTGTCTGCCTCCCGGAGTTTCGACCGCAAGGGAGGGTACAAATTGTACCCACCCTTTGGCAAGCCCCTCGTCCCGTTGCCTCATTCGTTTGATATATTGTTTGGGGTCTTTGCTGTCCGTCAATATGGCTATAACATCTTCTACAACGAAATACCATTTTTCGTCCGCCTCATTCCATACAGTTCTTATCTTTTTGTCTTCAAAGAGTTTAATATTGCTCATACTACAAAATTTAAATAATCATTTCTTAAATGCCTTGTCAATAACCAATTCCCCCTGCCATGCATAAATTTAACTCTGATTACAACCAACTAAAAGTTATTTGACCATTGAAATATAAATCTCTTTTCTTATTTAGAATACTGGATATTTAATTTTATAGATTATTAAATTACAATGCACTACATTACTCAAATATAGTATTATCCGTTTAATTTTACCCAAATTATTTTTCAAGTTCCTCTACTATTCCTTACTTTATCTTCGCCTGTAAAACACCCCAATGACCAACACCATATTCCATCTCTCCACCTGCGACACCTGCCGACGCATCCTCAAAGAGATAAACGCGGCGCAACATGATTTTGTACTGCAGGATATTAAAACAACCCCGCTCACACCCGAACAACTCGATACACTCAAAGAAATGGCAGGCAGCTACGAGGCGCTGTTCAGCAGACGCTCACAGCAATACAAAGCGCTCGGGCTGGCAGACCAACAACTCACCGAAAAAGATTACCGCCATTACCTGCTGCAACATTATACCTTCCTCAAACGTCCGGTCGCCGTCCTCAACGGAAGCATTTATATCGGGAATGATAAAAATACGGTGGACGATCTGAAACAGACATTGTGGTAATAAGGCTGTTTTAAAAACATCAACTACCTCACATGAGAAATGTTGCGTGTGCCGCACACATCCACAAACTATTACAGGTTTTAAAATTTCCATGCTCCACAAATTTCATTTGTATGAAAAATATAAGAAATTAAACGTGAATCATTTGTGTGAGTTTCTTACCTTTATTCCTGATTAGTAATTGTTGCGATCCTTCGTAATTGTTTGAAGTGTAATCGCTTTGAATCTCGTCTTAGAAACCTAGGAAATTTCAGGAACACGAGAGGATAAGGCTGATTGCTACGCGTCATGCGCGAGCTCTCTTATCTGTGTTCCGGGCTACCTAGGGCCTCTACGACAGTTAAGTTGAGCTTCGCGCTTTTTTCATGCCCTGAGACATTCAAAAAACACGGCGCTCCACAGCAGGGTTCAACAGCGTACCGCTTCGCCCGGTAAGGGTTGCAATTATTGTGTACCTGTGAATGAACGGCATGATGAGACAGACAACACATCAGGACGACGCCCTGACATCAGTAATCCGGCAACTGCCGGCGATTATCCCCGCAGACAAGATCTTTCATAAAAAGGATCGTCTCTATATCGCCATCGGCGAACAGGCGGCCCGCGGATTGCAGCAGTACAAAGCGATCCTCGAAGCGTCGGACTGGAACTCCGGGACATACCGGTATGCGCTATACAGCATCGCCGATATCCGCCAGGGGCTTGAGACCGGGAGCTTCTTTTATACAACGGTATTTGTACCGGAATACATGGTATATGATAGCGGTCAGTCGGCACTGCCGGAAGCATTGCCCCGTCGTTTGCAACGCATCCGTAACCAGAGCGAAGCGGAATTTAGATTTGGCTACCGGCGTTCCGTGCAGTACATCGAAGGCGCACGTGATTTCCTGTCGCGGCACGATGCAGAGTCGGCAGCATTTATGCTGCATCAGTCAGTAGAGTTGTTGCTACGCGGACTGGTGCTGGCCATGTCGGGCAAAGAATTAAAAAGCCATCTGCTGGGCGAACTGCTGCTGCATACATCCAGATACATGCCCGGGATGCATGAGCTTTTCCACACCGGTCTGAAGAAACTGGAGCAGGCGTATAGCTGCGGTCGCTATTCGCGGCATTATCATATTCCGGAGCAGGAGGTATCGGGATACGTGCCTCTTATCGCGGCATTACAGCAGGAGGTAAGGGCATTTTTTGAGGATAATATGGCCACTTACGAAGGTGGGTAATGTATGACAGGCTGACAGTTTTAGAGGCTCGGGTAAACACAGGCTTGTGCCCGTCAAACGACAAGCTTGTCGTGAGGAAAAATGTAGTTACATTTTCCGGAAAACATAGTTATGTTTTGGGAGAAACATGCTTATGTTTTTTGTAAAACGTAAGCATGTTTTTGAAGACACTTACGGAAATTGATTATCAATTACTTAAAGGAAATTATTTTAAAAATTCCAGTCTTTTGTTAGCAACCGGATTTTCATGCCAAACTGGCGGAACACAATGCGTTCCCTTATCGCCCTAAGCCCATTTCCCACGCTCATACTGCTTCGGCCAGGGAACATCCACACCCAGCTCCGACGCAGCACGCAACGGGAAATGCGGATCGCGCAACATCTGCCGTGCCATGAATACCAGATCGGCCTGTCCGCTTGAGATGATCTCCTCCGCCTGCCGGGCAGTAGTGATCAACCCCACAGCACCACTCATCATACCACTTTCTTTTTTTACCTTCTCTGCCAGAAATACCTGGTAGAGCGGCTCAACAGGGATATGTATCTTAGGGGCTATCGCTCCCGAAGAGCAATCCATCAGATCAACGCCGAGCGGCTGAAGGATTTTGGCCAGGGTCACCGAATCATCAGGCGTCCAGCCATCTGCCGTCCAGTCTGTGGCGGAAATACGCACAAACAGCGGCTTATCTGCCGGCCATACATTGCGTACCGCTGTTACGATCTCACACAACAGCCGCACCCTGTTTTCAAAAGTACCGCCGTACTGATCTGTGCGTTTATTGGTGAGCGGCGAAAGGAACTGATGAATAAGATATCCATGTGCCGCATGAATTTCCACTACATCAAAACCTGCAGTCAGACTTCTTTCCGCAGCAGTTACAAAGGCATGGATCACCTGTTGGATTGCCGCGTCATCCATCGCAGCCGGTACACGATCCTGTTCATAAAAGGGCAAAGCTGATGGAGCAACCGTCTGCCAACCGCCCTCATCCAAAGGCACTTGTCCCCTGCCTTTCCATAACGCATAAGTGCTGGCCTTGCGCCCGGCGTGCGCCAGTTGTATCCCGGCAGCAGCGCCCTGGCTGTGCATGAAGTCCACGATACGCTTGAGCGGCGCTACCTGCTCCTCATTCCAAAGCCCCATATCATCGGGAGATATCCGGCCTTCGGGGAGGACTGCCGTCGCTTCAACGACCACCAGACCCGCGCCGCCTCTTGCGAAGCTGCCCAGGTGCACCAGATGCCAGTCGGTAGCAACGCCATCAACAGAGGAATACTGGCACATCGGAGAAACAACAAAACGGTTGCGAAGCGTCACATCACGGATCTGTAAAGGGCTAAAAAGTGCAGACATCAGTTAGATAGATTGGTGCACAAAAATAACGCGGAATCCTGTAAAGCCTGATCAGTTGTATTTATAGTGCCATGCTGCCCTGATATTTTGTTAATTTCGCCGCCATGCTACGGCGTTTCAACATCAGTACATTCAGGGACTTCTTCAGATCCGGCTCTTCGGGCGGCATTCTTTTATTCGCTTGCGTGATTGCTTCTATCCTGATTGCCAATTCATCTTCGGGAGATACTTTTAATGCCCTGCTGCAATATGAAACCGGCGTACACACCGGTAATATTCATTTGCGGTATGCTCTGCTGACCTGGATCAATGACGGGTTGATGGCAATATTCTTCCTGATGGTCGGGCTTGAAATAAAAAGGTCGCTGGTCATCGGGGAATTGTCGTCCGTAAAAAAAGCCGTACTGCCTGTTTTTGCAGCGCTGGGCGGTGTGCTGTTCCCGGCAATCATTTACTCGATCATCAACTATAACACACCTACTGCACACGGCTGGGGCATCCCCATGGCCACAGATATTGCATTTGCGCTGGCTGCTATTAATCTGTTGGGTAAAAAAGTGCCGGCCTCCCTGAAAATATTTCTTGCAGCGCTGGCCATTATAGACGACCTGATGGCCATCCTGGTGATCGCGCTGTTCTATTCCTCAGGCTTACACCTTACTTACCTTCTGTACGCAGCAGGATTCTTTATCCTGCAACTGATCTTTAACCGCATAGGCGTACGGTCTCTGCTCCTATACATAGTACCGGGTATATTTATGTGGTACTTCATTCACCATTCGGGCATACATGCTACCATTGCCGGCGTACTTACGGCCATGGCGCTCCCGCTTACGACACGAAACGGAGCTGCTCCCCTGGAACGGCTGGAACATCTACTGATCAAACCTGTAAACTTCCTCATCATCCCGCTCTTTGCGCTGGCCAATACCAACATCCGGTTTGAGCCGGGCATGGCAGAAGGAATATACACACCATTGGGCGCCGGTATCATCCTCGGATTATTTATCGGTAAACCGCTGGGCATTACGCTGTTCTCATGGCTCTCTGTAAAAAGCGGGCTGTGCCGGCTGCCCGAAGGCGCCAACTGGAAGCATATTGCCGGTGTGGGCATATTGGGCGGGATCGGATTCACCATGTCGATCTTCATTGCCTTGCTGTCTTTTTCGGATCCGTCGTGGCTGCCCGTGGCTAAATTTTCCGTGCTCACAGGCTCCCTGCTATCCGGCGTATGCGGCTGCATAGTACTGCGCAGCATCTATAAAAAGTAAATCCGCTACCCTCCTGCCACTACAGCGCCGAACTCCATCATCTGCAGCCGGCTGACGCCGCCGGATAATTTTTCTACATGGATCTGTGCGCCGATACGCTCCTTCAGCGCATCCACATGAGAAATAATGCCGATCAGCTTGCCGTCTGCACGCAGGTTCTCCAGCGCGTCAATGGCGACTTCCAGCGTTTCGGAATCGAGGGTACCGAAGCCTTCATCAATAAACAGGCTGTCTATCTGTATGCGGTTGCTTGCCAGATCAGACAAACCCAACGCCAATGCCAGGCTTACCAAAAAACTTTCTCCCCCGGACAAAGTAGAAACCGGGCGGACCGTATCTGCCTGCCATGCATCGGATATCTCCAGCTCCAGGCTGTTGCCGGGTTGCTTCATCAGCCGGTACCGTTTGCTGAATGCAGCTAACCTTATATTCGCCAGTTGCACAAGGCGCGCCAATGTTACGCCCTGCGCAAACCGCTTGAATTTATCGCCGTCCGCCGAACCGATCATATCATTCAGCCGCCGCCAGCGCCGGTACTCCTGCTCCTGCACTGTCACTGCTTCCTGTATTTCCCGGTGGCGCAGCATCGCAGCTTCGTTTTGCGCCAGTAATGTGCGGATGCTGCCGACCTGCTGATTCAATGCCCGCAGAGACATCTCTGTCTCTCCGATCAATACCTCCAGTGCTGCAACCGTTTGTTGCGTAAGGTTCCGCGCCGTTTCCCCGGCCAGTGTTTTCTGCGCCTGTGTCAGGCTTTGGCTGATCTCTGTGGCACGCCGGTTCAGGTAACGCTCGGTTTCTTCCAGCTTGCCGGCTACATCTCCCGGAAGGATAGACGCTGATAAAACCTCAAGGGAAGCAAAGCCGGCATGGTGGGCAGCATCAGACAATTCACCGGCGAGCGCACCGGTTTCCTGTTCCAACACCCCGGATTTATCGCCAACTGCAATCAATTCTTTTTTTGACTGGGTTAATGCAACCACCGCCTGATCCAACTGCACCCGCAATGCCTCCAATGTCCCGGCGGCTTCCGTAACCTGTCCCCGGATGCGTTGCTGTTCGGTTTCCGGAATTTTAGCTCCAAACAAAGCCATGCGTTCTTTCTGCAATTGTGCCAAAGCGGTTTCAACTTTTTCGTGCGCTGATGTAAGGCCGGCCAGTTCTGCCGCCACGGACTTTCTTTTGTTTTCCGTATGGGTGATGTCCTTGTCAAGGAGTTCAAGCTTTCGCTGGATGGCAGTCAAATCCTGTTGCTTTCCCGCAAAAGCATCTTTCCGCCGCTGCAGTTCCGTTTCGGTTTCCGTATGCGTACCGGGGTTGTATGTGATCTGTAACGCGCTCAAGCGTTCCTGCAATTTTTTCTCCGAAGCGGATGCCTGCGCCTGCCATTCCTGCGCTTCCCGCTCTGCCTGTGCGATCCGCTCTGTTGTAGTATGTAATATAGCGGCACAGGTTTCTTTTTTACCGGTCAGTTCTCTTTCCTGCAGACGTAAGGCATGTAATGTATCCTCCAGTCCTTTTATTGCTTCATCAGCAAGCTGCATTTTCCCGGTCAGTGCCTGATGGGCCGTCATCTCCTGCAGCTTTTTGGCAGTAAGCCGTTCCAGCAATGCAACATCCTGTACATCCAGCGGGGCAGGCAGCTTCTGATTATTATCCCGGAAACGTTCCATACCGGCATCAATCTCCCGTTTCGTTCCCTCCAGCGAGCCCTGCAGGGCATCTATCGCTGCCGACAGCCGGGCAATTTCCGTATCCGAAGCTGCCGCATCCTTCCGGAGCGCTTCTACCTGTGTTTTCTGCGCCTGAAGCTTTTGTCCGTTTTCATCAAAATGAAAAGAATGGTATTCCGCGATATACGGATGCTCCGCAGATCCACACAACGGGCAGGCTTCGCCTTCGGATAAATGCTGACGCACCGACTCATAACCGGCAATCAGCCTGTCTTTGTTCACAATCTCCTGATACGCTTCCAGTAATTGTACTCCGGCAGTAAGCTGTTGATGTAATATGGTACCGGCTTGTTTTTTCTGATCCAGTATTTTCTTTTTCATCGTCAGCTCATTCGTCATATCCTGTACCTGCTGTTGATGACCGGCAATACGCACTGCCAGCTCGTACTGCTTTTCACACAGGAAAGATTGTTCCTGCAATGCCGTTGTCTGAGCCCGGATTGCTGCAATATCTTTCCCGTCCAATAGTCCGTTCCTGTATTGATTCTTCACAGACAGCTCCTGTTCTTTCGCCTTGCGTACAGCCTCCTGATGTTGTATCTGCTGTTCTATACCGGTCAGCTCCTCCTGTGTCGCTGACAGTTTTTGACGCGCCTCAGTGCACACCGTTTCAATACGATCCAGCCGCGCCCGTATCTCGAGGAGCTGTGCCATTGCATTTTTATACTCCGGCAGGAAAGCGCCGATCTGTTCATCCGCCTGATGCCGCTCCAGCCAGGCGTTGGTTTCAGCCAGCAGACGTTGATTTTGTTCGTGCTCTATCTGAAGCCCCGACAGCCGCCCTGCTTCCTGGTTCAGGGTATCCCGCAGCATTTGTTCCTGCTTATGTAAACGGTCGTATTCAACAGCGCTGTGGCTGATGCGGGTATCCAGCGGCAACACCCGGGCAATAACTCCTTCGAGTATTACCTGTTCCTTTTGCAGGTTATCCAGGTGTGTTGATGCTGCCGTTCTTTGCTGCGACAAGGCCGCGGTCAATGCGGTCTGGTGCGGTATAGCGGCTTCGAGCGCCGCTATTTCCTTCCGGTAGCTGTCCAACTGCTGTTGTTTCATCTTCAATTCCGTAAGCTTTCCCTGGAAGGGAAGCGCCTGCCGGTGCCGGTGAAGAAGATTGAGCGCCTGCTGTTGTTCCTGTTTTTCAATTTTAAATTGTTCCTCTTCTGCCTGCCATCGGGTAATTGCTGCACGCAGTTCCGCAATACGCTCCAGCCATTGCTTTTCACCGGCAAGACGATTGCGCTCTTTTATTTTTTCTGCTTCCTGTACCATCAATTGCTCCAGGAGCTGCTGCTGCGCTTCCTGTTCTTCCTCATCCAGCAGAACGACGCCCTCCAGCTTCTGGCGCAGGTCTTCGAGCTTTCTTTTCTCTACGCGCTCTGCTTTGTCGTAGATAAATGCGGAAATGCGGGAGTAGATTGCCGTATTGGTAACCTTTTCGAGCAAGGCACTTTTCTCTTTATCATCAGCTTTGAGGAAGCGGGTAAAATCACCCTGCGCCAGCAATACCGATCGCAGGAACTGATCGTAATCCAGATTGATCAAAGCGGCTATCCTTGCACGGGCATCGCTTGCCTTGCTTTCTATCAGCTCACCGGATGCCGCATAGGCTACTTCCATCTGCACCGGCCGGAAAGCGCCGTCAACCTTACCGCGGGAACGACGCACAGACCATCGCGCACGGTAATGTATATCGCCGGATTCAAAGACCACTTCGGAAAATGCCGCTGTGGTAAAACGGGTGACGACTTCCGTAATCTGCTCGCCTGCCTTTTGTCTCGGTGTGCGCCCGTACAAGGCAAGGGTAATGGCATCAAGGATCGTTGTTTTCCCCGCGCCGGTTGTGCCTGTTATGGAGAACATTCCCGATCCGTAAAACGGCGGCGCAGAGAAATCAATATAATGTTCGTCCTTCAGCGAATTGATATTCTGGAACCGGACGGATATGATCTTCATTCAACAATGATTGAAACGGTATGGTTATTCATTTTCCTGCTGGTGCATCAGCTCCAGCGCTTCCCGGAAAGTATCGCTCAACGCTTCCCGGTCGGCATCCGGGACCTGCTCTTCCGTGCATTTAATATCCAGAACATCCATCGGTTCCAGGTCGCTCAGCGACTGCATCGGTTCCGCAGCGGATGCGTCACCAGCGGGATCCCACGACTGTATCATCCTCAACCTGAAAAACCCGATGCACGAATTATGCTGTACGGCATCCTGTATTTCCTGCTCCATATCAGGCCGGTATTCCGATACCTGCACCTGTATATCAAGCCAGGGGGGAAACACGGTATCCGCATCCTGCGTCACCTGTCCGATCTTTTCCAGCACTGCTTCGAACGTACCGGACAATTCGATCATCTTCCGGTTACCCGGTACAGGGAGCGGCGTCACCGCTACCGGCACACCCGGCTGTACATCCAACAGCAGCACCTGCTTTTCATCTTTTCTTTCCGAAAAATCCAGCGGTATCGGCGAACCGGAATAACGGATATGCTGTAACCCGCCGACAACCTGGGGACGGTGGAGATGCCCCAGCGCTACATAATCAAATATAACGGGGAACTGATCGCCGGCGATCTTACCCAGGTTGCCGATATGGATATCCCGTTCATCGTCGGACTTAACACCACCCTGCGCAAACAAATGGCCGGTCGTGATCAGGGGAATCCCTTGTTCCTTATAAGGTTCCAGCAGCGGCACAAGACTTGTGTAATGACGGATGATACCTTCCTTCAGCCGTCGCTCCTGCTCTTCGGGCGATTCTCCCGCAACGGAAAGGCGTACATCTTTGTCCCTGATGAATGGCACCGCCGCAACAACAGCCTGCAATGCGCCGGTTTCATCTTTAAGCTCAATGAGCTGCTCTGCCGGGTTTTCCGGTACACCGCCAATGACGTGCACATTAAAAAAACGCAGCAGATCGCGGGGGGCATTAAGTGTAGCGATCGAATCATGATTACCACCGATGATGATCACATCGCGGCAGGTGGTTTGCTGCAGACGCGACAGAAACTCATAATAAAGACGGAAGGCGGCATTGGAAGGCGTACCGGTGTCGAAGATGTCACCGGCAATGATCAAAGCGGCGGCCTGTTCATTGTTGATCGTATCAATCAGCCAGTTCAGGAAATGTTTATGTTCTTCCGTCCGCTCATGCTGCTCCATTCGTTTGCCCAGGTGCCAGTCTGCTGTATGTATGATGCGCATAAGGGCTTAAAGTTAGCTGTTTTATTGTTTCAGAGCGATCCGGACGGTTATTGTTTGGCCTGAGGTTGAACAAAAATGTTTAATGATCGTGTTTGCAAATCGCAGCCATCTATTTCAGATCAATTGCCTGAAGAATAAACATTTTCGTTGTAATTTACATGCTCTGTTGTTCAGCGCATCCGGTTTATCTGCGACCCTCCGTGTCCGTTAAGACACCGGAACAACAAGAAAAACAAACGAGCATATCGCTTTTCAAAATGACGTCTGAAAAACTCAAAGAAATACTGCAAAAAGGCGAAGGCATCGAAGTCGAGTTCAAAACCGCCCTGTTTGAGCTCAACAAGGATACCTTTGAATCTATTTGCGCCTTTCTTAACCGGAAGGGCGGTCATTTGTTGTTGGGCGTCACGAATGACGGCACTGTGGAAGGCGTTATGGAAAGTTCTGTGCAGGATATGGTCAGTAATCTTGTGACCAATGCCAACAATCCGCAAAAGCTCAATCCTCCATTTTACCTGTCCGCCCGGGTCATTGCGTACGAGGGGAAAAAGCTGATCCATGTGTATGTCCCTGAAAGTTCACAGGTGCATAGCACCAACGGAAGGATATTTGACCGGAATGAAGACGGGGATCTTGACATTACCCGCCAGACGGAGCAGGTCACTCAGCTCTATCTCAGGAAACAAACCACTTATTCCGAAAACCGGATTTACCCTTATTTAGCGCTGTCGGATTTCAAACAGGAATTGTTCGCCCGTGTCCGTACAATGGCCAAAAACGAACGTGCCGACCATCCCTGGCAGGATATGGATGATGCAGCCCTGCTGCGTTCTGCCGGTTTATTCAGGCACGATCATCAGACCGGGAAAGACGGATACACCCTGGCAGCAGTCCTGTTGTTCGGAAAAGATGAAGTTATTCAAAGTGTTTTGCCTCATCATAAAACGGATGCCATACTCCGCGTGGAAAATACCGATCGCTATGACGACCGGGACGATATACGCACCAACCTCATAGAAAGCTATGACCGCCTGATGGCTTTTGTAAGAAAACATCTGCCGGACAAATTCTACCAGGAAGGAGAACAACGTATCAGTCTCCGTGACCGGATTTTCCGGGAGGTTGTAGGTAACCTGCTGATTCACCGGGAATATACCAATGCTTTCCCGGCCAAGCTGGTCATTGAAGCACACAGGGCGCTTACCGAAAACTGGAACCGGCCGCATAATGGCGGCATCATTGACCCGAGAAACTTCTCGCCCTATCCCAAGAACCCGGTCATTGCCAAATTCTTCAGAGAAACCGGCCGAGTGGACGAATTGGGTTCGGGCGTACGTAACACGTTCAAATACTGCGGCATTTATACGCCCGGGGCAACCCCGAAATTTATCGAGGACGACATTTTCAGGACGATCATTCCATTAACGGTAAAATATAATTACAATGCTCCTCCCTCTTCTGTATTAATAGTGGAAGACGTTCAGGGAAAGTTCGGAGAAAGTTCGGAGAAAGTTCGGAGAAAGTTCGGAGAAAGTTCGGAGAAAATCCTGGAGTTAATTTCAAATAACAGGTATATTTCAGCGTCTGCTATGGCCGAAGTTATAGGCATATCGGAACGAGCCGTTGAAAAACAACTGGCTAAACTGAAGGAGCAGGGAATAATTGACCGGGTTGGGCCCGACAAAGGGGGATATTGGGTAATAAACACATGATTTCCCGCGTTTTTACATGCCCCTTTATGAAAATTTTATTTTAATGTACATTTACAATAATCCATATCCTTATGAAATTCCTGATCCCACTGCTCAGCATACCCCTGCTTGTCGTGT
Source organism: uncultured Chitinophagaceae bacterium (assembly GCA_964527735.1). Taxonomy (GTDB): domain Bacteria; phylum Bacteroidota; class Bacteroidia; order Chitinophagales; family Chitinophagaceae; genus JBEBVQ01. The sequence goes on from CAZGPG010000004.1 coordinate 12,400, forward strand.
TTATGTCCATGGCATGTAATAAACATAAAGACAGGGGGAACAGACAAAACGGAGACTGTCCGCCCGATCTGATGTGCACGATGGACTTCCGGTACATTCACATCACGATCTCCGATAGCGATGGGAAACCGGTAGCGCTCGATAAATTCAGAACAATACGCATTGCAGACGGACATGAATTTGACCTGCAGAGCGATGCCAATAATTGGGAAGACTCCACCTGGAAAGCAACCGGCAGCTATCCTTTGCTGACTGACGGACAACAGAAGCAGATCAGCACAAAGGGTGAAACGGTTGAATTCCATGGCGAAAAGAATGGCGTGCTCATCGTGAAGGAGCCATACGAGGTCCGGGATGACTGCTGCCATATCGATCTGGTAAGCGGAAACAGAAATGTTACGGTTCAATAATTGTTATGACAACCGCCTCCCCGTACCTTACTTGCAATAAATTCAAACCATTAAACTGATCTTATGCCCTCCAAAGGACAAATTGCAACAAATCCCCTGACCGGTGATACCTATGAATTCCTCGAAACATCGGAAAGCAGCAATGGTGCGCGGGTCGTGATGAAAGCTACAGTTAAAGCGAAAGGCCCGGTTGTTCCTAACCATTTCCACACGTTACAAGATGAAACATTTGAAATCATTTCGGGAAAGCTCACGATCTGGTCAGACGGGGAAATGACAACACTTTCAGCAGGTGAAAAGATGACGCTGCCTAAAAACAAACCACACAACCATTACAACAATGAAGATGTGGAAGTTACCTATATCCATTCCATGGCGCCTGGTTTAGACTTTGATTATCTGGTGGAAAACCTGGTTGGCCTTGCCGCAGACGGGAAAAACAAAAACGGAAAATACGGTTTGATGCAGGAGCTGGTGACCCTTAAATACCTGGATAGCAAATCGTACCTCGCGGATATGCCGATCGGGCTCCAGAAAGTGCTCATGCATACAGTTGCCCCGATCGGAAGGTTGTTGGGATACAGGGCGATCTATAAAAAATATTCGGGGATAGAAAAGTAGGAGAGCCGCGATTATTGCTCCTTCCCTTCTCCTGCCGGCCATTTCTTCTCATTCAGATGTGCGACTGACACGGACAGATTGAATTTTATTTTGAGAAACTCTGCCAGCTTTTCTGCGGCGTATACAGAACGGTGCTGGCCGCCGGTGCAGCCAAATGAGACGCTCAATTGTTCAAATCCGCGCTCGAGGTAATCCTCCACATGCATGGAAACAAGCGCGTACGCGTGCTCAAGGAATTGAGGCATATCCGTCTGCTGCTCAAGAAACTGCTTTACTGCTTCATCCTGCCCGGTAAGATTTTTGTATGCGGCATATCGTCCCGGATTCAGCAATCCGCGGCAGTCGAATATATATCCGCCGCCATGGCTTCCTTTGTCTTTGGGCAGACCGCTCTTGTATGAAAAGCTGTTGATCTGTACCTGCAGTTTTGCATTTTCTACATGTGCGGGCTGTGCATAACGCTCCTGCACTTCGGCAGCACAGAGCTTCTCCAGCAAGGAACGCAACTCAGGATAGGCAGGTATCTGCGGATAATCAGAAAGAAAGGTTTCGAGATTCTTTAATGCCGGGCCAATGCTGCTGATAAAATGCGGCTTATGTCCGATGAGCCCACGGAATCCGTAGGCACCCAGCACCTGCAGGAGGCGGAGCAGCACAAACTGCGCATAGCCGCGACGGAAGTGAATTTCGTCCATCCGGGAGACATGCAGGTTGTTGAGGCTGGATATATAACCGTTGAGCAGGTCTTCGCGCCATGCCGCCGGCAACTGCGCTTTTGCCTGCCATAATAAAGAGGCTATATCGTATTGCGGCGGGCCCTGCATACTGCCCTGGTAATCTATGAAGTATATCTGCCCGTCGTGCAGCATGATATTGCGCGACTGGAAGTCGCGGTACATGAGCATCTGTGGCTGTATACGGCCCAGTTCACGGCTCAGCAGCTCCATTTCACTCATCAATCCTTCCTTGTCATAATGCACCTTCTGCAGGTCGGCAAAATAATATTTGAAATACAGCAGGTCGGCCATGATCGCCTTTTCATCAAACTGATGGGCGGCAAAGCATTGTTTGTAATCCGCTTCACGGCCGGCGATCCACTGTACGCGCGCCAGTTGTTCCAGGCTTTTATGGTAGTTTTTACGAACAGCATCCGTAAGTCCCTCTTCCATCAACTGATCGAAGAGGGAACGTTTACCAAGATCCTGCTGCAGATAAGCGCGCCGGTCTTTGCTCACCTTATAGATCTCCGGCACATTGATCTCATGCTTGCGCAGTAATTCTGTGAAGTAGAAAAACGTATTGTTCTCTGCGATATTAGTGTTGTAGGTGCCGATTACCGAATGGCCGCCGCCCTGTATACGGAAATAGCGTCTGTCTGATCCGGACACGGGCAAGTGTGTGATCTCCTCCGGGAGCGCTCCAAAATGTTCTTCAAATAATTTTTCTACAACACTGCTGGCCTGCACAATAGTCTTTAGGGGGGTCATATATGTTTCTTGGGGTAGTCTGATAAAAATACTTCTTTTTTACTTGTCGGAAAATCGGACCAGCTGCCGTCCGTTACATGTGCACCTACCATACCGCAAGTAGGCAGGTTGTCGATGTGGTAACGTGGCGACAGCGTGTTTGCGAATTCCGTAATACCAGGATTATGTGCAATAATAAATACCGTTGTTACTTCGCCGGGAAGTTCCGACAACACCGATTCAAATTTTTCGGGTGTACAAAGGTAAAGTTGCTGCTCCCATTGTATCCTGCTTTCATCATAGTCAACTGATGCCGCTATGGCATATGCCGTCTGCGCCGCGCGTTTGGCGGGGCTGGCAATGATCAGATCAGGTGTGATGTGACGCTGCCGAAGCCTGCGCCCCATTTCAGGTGCGTCTCTTTCCCCCCGGTCACTCAACCGACGGTCGTAGTCATCCTGCAGCAAACCGGCGGGTTTGGTTTTGGCATGACGAATCAGTACAAGCGTTCGCTTCATCACACAATCTTTCTTATTCCTTATAAAATTCAAGCCGCAGTGATTGCTCTTCAAAAACCGCATAGCTGTTATGATTGATCCAGTCGCCCAGATTAACGTACACACTGTCTGGCTTTAGCGGCCAGGTCAGTGCAATATGCCGGTGACCGAAAATGAAATAATCGAAATGTTCATGTTCAAGGGTTTCGAGCGCAAACTGCACAAGCCATTCCCTATCCGGACCAAGAAATTCGTTACCGGCAACCCCTTCCGTATGCTTCGGACCAAGCCTGCTGAACCACGAAGCCATACCCACACCGGTGTCGGGATGTATCCTCCGGTAGAGCCATTGAGCTACCGGGTTGGTAAGTATTTTTTTCAAAAATTTATAGCCATTATCACCCGGCCCCAGACCATCACCATGACCGATGAACATTTTCTTATCGTTGTAGGTACGTGTTACAGGATGATGATGCACCGGTATATCCAATTCTTCTTGAAAATAGCCACGCATCCAGAGATCATGATTACCGGTGAAGACTTCGATGAGCACACCTGCATCGCGCAACTCCGCCAACTTGCCTAGAAATCGCAGATAGCCCTTAGGCACTACGTGTTTGTATTCGAACCAGGCATCAAAAAGATCGCCCACGAGATAAATGCAGGCGGCATCGTGCTTTATGTCATCCAGCCAGCGGCAGATACGTTTTTCACGCTCCAGACTGGATGCTTTATCCGGTATGCCGAGGTGAAAATCGGATGCGAAATATACTTTTTTGCCTTCAGGTAAGTCCATGCTTTTGCAAGGTGGGGGCTGCAAGTTAGTGCAAATTTTCAGATAATTGCCGGCAAGCGTTCCTATCGCCCTGGCTAAAGCTACACGATGGCAGGGAGTGGTCGTTTCAGGTATTCATACTGCATCCTCCCGAACCATAGTGATTAAAGGCAACACCGGGTTTTTGACCGGAATCTCAATAATAAAAATAAAAAATTTGGTGAATTGATTTTCCTGACTATAACTTTGCACCAGTTCTTTACAACATCACTTATCAAGAAAGGCAGAGGGATATGGCCCGATGACGCCTTAGCAACCTCTCTCCGGTTTAAACTCCGGGGAAGCTGGTGCTAACTCCATCCTGTACAGGTGCAAACCTGGGTGCGGGAGAGATAAGTCAGATGCAGAAAGTTGGATGAAATGCCTGTACGTGGGCTTCAAATAACCAAAGCGCTTCTGATTTATCGGGAGCGCTTTTTTTATTGTATACCACTCATGTGGTCTGCTGTGACAAACGCGCTGCCGGTAGTATTCTGATGAGTAATGCTGTACTGAAAAATCAAAATTTTTCATCAAAGCAAAACAGAATCATGAGCAACGCAACCGAACTCATCCACAGCATTCCGGTAGATCCGCTGACCGGGGCTATTGCAGTACCCATCTATCAAACCTCCACCTTCGTGCAAGACGCTCCCGGCGTGAACCGGGGCTACGACTATGCCCGCAGCAACAATCCCACCCGCGAAGCACTCGAAAAGATCATCGCGAAACTTGAAAACGGTGCATCCGCTTCTGCATTCGCCAGTGGTCTTGCTGCGATTGACGCCGTCGTGAAGCTCCTGCAAAGCGGTGATGAGATCATTGCCGTAGATGATATTTACGGCGGCGCCTTCCGGCTGTTTACGCAGATCTATGCCAAATTCGGCATCAAAGTGACGTACGTAGATACGGCGGATGTAGCCAACATTATTGATGCCATCACGCCGGCCACAAAGCTGATCTGGCTGGAAACACCCACCAACCCTACGCTGAAAATCAGCGACATCGCTGCCATCGCGCAAGTGGCAAAGCAAAACAAGCTGTTGCTTTGCGTGGATAACACATTTGCTTCACCGGTATTGCAGCAACCGCTCAACCTCGGCGCCGACATAGTCGTGCACAGCGCCACCAAATACCTCGGCGGGCACAGCGACCTGATCGCCGGCATCGTTGTCACTAAAACGAAAGAGCTTGGTGAGCAAATTGCTTTTATCCAGAACGCCAGCGGCGCTATCCTGTCGCCGCACGACAGCTGGCTGATCATCCGTGGCGTGGAAACACTCCACCTGCGTATGCAGCAGCACAACAGGAATGCGCTGGAAATTGCAGAGTTCCTGGAAACACATCCCGCGGTGGACAAAATATATTATCCCGGCCTGCCCGGCCACTATAACCACGACATAGCGCGGAAACAGCAAAGCGGATTCGGCGGCATTATCTCGTTCAGCCTGAAGGAGGATACGGAAGCTGCAGCGGCCCAAGTCGTGTGCGGTACAAAATACTTTAAGCTCGCGGAAAGCCTCGGCGGCATCAAAAGCCTGCTTTGCCATCCGGCCAGCATGACGCACAAAACGATCCCGGCCGAAAAACGACGCGCTGCCGGCGTGGCAGATAGTCTTATCCGCCTCAGCGTGGGGCTGGAAGACGCAGTAGACCTGATCCGGGATATAGATCAGGCGCTCGGCAGTATCACACAGAGAAAAGATCACGGATTAAACAGATTAAAGGATTACACGGATCAAACACATTTGACACATTAACCACATTTCCAAATTAGCTCATTTCCAAATTTTCAAATTAAAATGTCCATACCACAAAAACAACTCACCATCGGCCTGTTTGGCTTTGGCGTAGTCGGCGAAGGCCTGTATAAGGTTTTAAACCAAACCACCTCGCTTAATGCGACCATCCGTAAGGTCTGTATCAAGCACCCGGATAAGCAGCGTAATGCACCGGCAGAACTGTTTACCACAGATCCTGCTGTTTTACTCAACGACCCTGAGATCAATGTGATCGTAGAGCTGATCGACGATGCAGCTGCTGCATGGACGATCGTAAGCAGTGCGCTGTCTTCCGGCAAAGCAGCCGTGAGCGCCAACAAAAAGATGATAGCCGAACGGCTGTCAGAACTGCTGGAACTGCAACATACGCACAATACGCCGTTCCTCTACGAATCCGCCTGCTGCGCCAGTATCCCCGTGATCCGGAATCTTGAAGAATATTATGACAATGATCTGCTGCAAGGCCTGCAGGGAATAGTAAACGGATCTACGAACTATATTCTTACCCGCATCAGCGAAGACGGTCTTGATTTTCAGCAGGCGCTGAAGCTGGCTCAGGAAAAAGGCTTTGCCGAAAGCGATCCTTCGCTTGACATAGAAGGTATTGATGCTGTCAACAAACTGACCATACTCCTGACACACGCTTATGGACTGGTGTCTCATCCTTCACAACTGGTGCATACTGGTATTCACAAGCTGCATGCGCAGGATGCCGTATTTGCAAAAGAAAAGCAGTTCGACATAAAGCTGGTTGCCCAGGCGCGCAAGCTGAAGGACGGAAAGATCGCCGCTTTCGTACTGCCGCAGTTTGTGAAAAGAGACAGCCTGCTGGCCGACGTCCGCAATGAATATAATGGTGTGATCATTGAAAGTGGTCTGGCTGAAGAGCAATTTTTTTACGGTAAAGGTGCGGGTGGATTCCCGACTGCTTCTGCCGTACTGAGCGACTTGTCTGCACTGCGCTATGATTACCGGTACGAATACAAAAAGCTGTACCGGGAAACCCAATCAGCATTAACCGACAATTTTTACCTCCGCGTATATGTGAGCTTTGACAGCCTGGCTCAAGTGCCGCACGGGCTATTTGAGCGGATTGATGAATGGAGCAGCAATGACCGGCGTTGTACGATATCGGGCATCCTTCATTTCTCACGGCTGCGCGATGGCTGGTGGAAGCAGCACAATACCTCGCTGGTGCTTTATCCGGAAGCGATCGTCGAGCAGGATGGCTTTACCGCCCAACCCAAAGCCGCAGAACTGGTGGATATACTCGGAGCAGAGCTGGTGTAGGAAATGTAAGTTAATGGCAATGGCTTCGGACAGAGCCACTTCGACGGGCTCAGCAACCGACATTAAAGGACGGTGGCTGAGCCCCGTCGAAGCCCATTCTTCGGATCAGCGAACTAATGTCACCTCTCCATTTTTTTTCATCACTTCTCCCGTCAAAGTTTCTATTTCAATCTGGTAAAAATAAATACCCATCTCGACAGGGTGACCTTTGTGAAATCCATCCCATCCTTTATTATCATTAATCCCGGTGGTACTCCAAATAAGTTTCCCCCATCTGTCAAACACATTAAACGTACGTATGCGAACAGCATCTCCCCCGGTCCGTATGCCGAAATAATCATTACGCCCGTCTCCGTTAGGACTGAAAGCGGAAGGAATGAAAATATGCGGATTAACAAGGACTCGGAGTGCTGCGCTGTCAGCACAGCCATCCTCTGATATCGCATATACAAAATATGTTCTTGAAGAATCTGCTGTAAGTTCCTGCTGATCGGCATGCTGATCGGCAAATAAGTGCGCGGGTCGCCAGTACGATACAGCGTACCTGTTATCTGCATGTGTAGTTAGCGTAAAGCGGTTGCCAGCATCAATCATGTCTGCATCAGACTCAAGTGATAATGTAAGCGATGTTATCCGGATCCACTGGATGGCAGTATCACTGCAATGCAGCGTATGGGCAATCAAAGTGGCCGGATACATTCCGGGGGTTGTGTATACGTGACTAAAATGCTTTTCATTGCCTTTGCCAATATCATCGCCTGCATACCATTCCCACGATAGAACGAGACTATCGGAGGTCTTGTTCACAAACTCAGCAAGCGCTTGTGTGCACAGCACACTATCTGCCGTAAAAGAAGCGGTTTGCTTGTGAAAGGGATGAATGGTAAATGGAATAATCGTATCGCAACCTGAAGAAGAGCTTATCATTAAACGGTATATGCCGGGTAGCAACCCATGAAAAGTGTCACCGTCTCTTCCCTGTGAGGTGCGGAGAATATGTCCATCGTTGGCAGCCCAGGTAAACGTAAATAGTGTAGTATCCCCGGAGGCCGGCACTACCGTTGCTTCACCCTGAAACTGATCAGGGCAGGAATAGGCTTCGGGAATGGACAGCAGAGGATAGGATGTCATAGTAACATGGAAACTGTCCCGGAAGTAATTACATCCATGCATATAGGATACAACATACAAACCGGCTTGCGATACGGCTCGCTGCGGGGCAGTACTGCTGTCGTCCCAGAGAATATTTTCACCATTCAGGTTTATCTCCAACACCTTACTTTCACCCGGGCACAAAGAAATATGGTGCAGAGAAAATGTAGTGTCCCTGCGCCAGACAGGGATATCATTCGGGAAGCCATGGGTTGCCCTGGTGCCAGGAACGAGTGGTATCGCATTCAGCACGACCTGGCAGGCCAGTCCCTGCTCATTCGGCTGGTTGATCACATGCAGGGAATCCGTGTCATTTCTTGAAAAATATAGTTTGCCGTCAGGGCCGGCCTTGATGCTCCCGAAATTGGAAGAGGGATGTGTATATAACAATGTCTTTGATGCGGTCACGGCAGCCGGAGTCGGCTGGTCAAGATCAAACTGGTAGAGAAAAGAAGGTGCATTGTAAGAGGTGGCGGCATATATCTTGCTGTTGTCGGGAGAAAAGCACCCACCCTGGTAGTGCTCATTAGGATCTATGGCATATGGATTGGATAACAGCCCGGTTGCGGGGTCAAAATCATAGATCTCAAGCCCACGGTAATCGTCCCGGTTACAGGCAATCATCTTACGTCTGTCAGGTGAAAATTTCATTGTGCCGTAACCATATGCTCCTGCAAAGCCTAAAATACCGACAGGAGATATGACAGGAGTTGTATTGAGACCATTTGCCGTTATTTCATAGGCTTTATATTCATGACTGTTATGTGAGCGTACGACCAGCCAAATATTACAATTGTCTCCTGCCACGGCAGTCATTTTCTCGGTTAAATTCTGATCAAGCAATATAGCGCGCTGCCCTGTAACTACATCTCCCAATCCGTTTCTGAGGCTCATATCAACAACGCTGTAGTAAAGTCTGCCCCGGCATGACGAGCCGCAGAGCGACTCAAGCGAGAATACGTAATAACGCGTGGAGCTTTCGGGAACGGGCACGATAGCGGCGGCCTGAGAAGAAGAGTTGGTATGTACATTCACATCTCCATTATTCATAATCAGATGGTTCCTGTTCCAGATAAATTCACCATTTGTATAAAACAGCAGCCGCCCGGATGCATCACATACAGACGCACCGTCTTCCTGTACATCTATAGCGGTGCGAATGGCCGTCGGCACCGGCTGGTTAAAATCAAGTCCGGCATTTCTGCCAAATGCCCAGACATTTTCTTCCCCCTGTGCGTGAACAGCAGAAGGCAAGAGAATGGTATAAGCCGCTAACAATACAGTTAATAAGGGTTTTTTCATAACTTTTATAATATCATACACCCCCGGCAACAATATAGATAAAAGTTGCCGGGAGTGACGTTATAAATACCTCAGATCAATCTTTGACACAACGTACCGAGCGTCCCGTTCCCCGATGACCGGACCAGGTGGCGCTTGCGCTTCCGCTATCGAATGACATCATGTAGCCGGTTGACCCGATTCCGGGGCTATTTGCATCAGGAGTGGCTGTCCAATAATTACCTGCGGCCCCGGCGGAGCTGATTGAGCCATTACTTGCGCTTCTGAATCCGGCCATCGGCATTTTAAGATTTGACTGGGAAGCCAATTGCTGATTTGTTATATTCTCCAATGTGAGGACATTAATCCACTCTGTCCTGCTGGGCATATGCCAGTCGGGCCCGATCATGTGACAGGGATCAATGCCGTTTGTTGCTGTGGCGGCATCCCCGCTCCAGGAATCAGGGTTATCCTGCCCGTTTTGCCACCATGCAGGATTGGCTGTTGTTCCACCTCCTACATAAAAGTGGGGGGTTCCATTACCCAAAGCAGTAGGGTCGTTGGGAGATAACCTGATGGCACGTAAGGTGTCGCTGTTTCTGATCTGGTGCCCGTCGTCCCAACGTCCCCATTGAAACAAATCTCCGTACGCCGATGCGTCTTTGCCTGAATATGCTACACGGTCAGCACCTAAATTTTGCTGTAACCAGATTTTCCCGTCCGCTGCACGTACCGTAGCATAGGTTACTTTTTTCCCTCCATAAAAAAACGTTACACACCCTGTTGACCCCGGGGTCACGTCCGGATCGGAGCAGCCATCATTATTTCCGGAACCGCCGCCTGGTTTTAACGACATCCACGTTCCGCCTGTCCACACATAAACGCCGAAACCTTCAAAGCCATCGGTAATCCTCGCTCCGGTATTGTATACCATAGCGCCTTCGGAAGGCTGACCGGCAATTCCCCACGTCGTGCTGGCAGGGAAAGTGGCTGCGTCGCTGAAGTCAACATATGGTAGTACGAGCGCTTTCCAGTCGGTTGCGGCAGCGGCAGAATTATTGCTCAGCTCCAACACGGCTGCAGAATTAAGCGTGCCGGCAGCATCGTGTCCGATCTTAACCTGCGCCGTTGACATCAGGCTTATTGAACACATAAACGCAGTAGATAGAATTATCTGTTTCATAGATGTTTGTTTTTATTTGATTATTTTTTTACTATTTGGATGGTTGAAAGCGGGCCTGCTTCATGCGCGAGGTGAACCTGGTAAATACCGGCAGATAACCCTGCTACCGGTAAATGTATCGTCTGAATACCTTCATGCACTGCCAGCTCCCCGGTATTGATCAGCCTGCCGGTTATATCTGTCAGGCGGTATTGCAACGCGATACTGCCATCTGATTCAATCCTCAATTTAGCCTGGTCAATAAAGGGATTCGGATAAACCGTCGTTCGCAGAACAATGTTTTCATCAGACCGGGGGACGATCGAGGTATAAAAACGGCCTAATGAGGAATCGGTATTACTGGATTTTGAAAAATATGTCATCGGGGATATTCCCGCCGGAATTGTAAAAACACCTGTATGCTGCATTCCGCCGGACGGTGCACCGATGCTCCATCTCATACCATTATCGGCCATTTGCTGCGTTACGAATGCCGCATCCCGGTCAAAGCCCAATGCCTCTGTAGATACATTATGAGTAAGTGTTACAACAGCTTCTCCGGCTACGTCTGATGCAATGTACCAGGCTCTGTCTATACCGCTGTTTCTGTTATATACGGTTGCACCAGCATTATCATAATCTTTTACCTGAACACTGATGATACGGTTAGCCGCATTATTACTGATATGCACAGGCGTGTAATCGCCTGCTGCGAGACTGGATCCGACCGGAAAGATGAAGCTGGTGTTTTGATCAATCGCTGCTTTTACCATTCCCTGGCCGTCCGAAACAATATATTTTTCTGCATCGGCGCCTGTTTGCGTTGCGCCCGTCTGAAACGAAAGGCCGGCATCTCCGAGATTTATTTTACCACCTGAGAACAGCAACCCTTCGCCAATTTGCACATCGGATACAAGTGCAATATTTGAGGCGGCATTAACATGAAGAGCAGGTATTACATGGCCTGATGCATCCAGCTTTTGTGATGGCCCGGATAATTTGTTCAATAGCAGATAGCCTGTTCCGTAAAGGTCCCCTTCGATGTTTACGTCTGCCGGTGTCGCAAATGTCTCCTGGCTGCCGATCTGCATATTGCCGGCGATACGTACCTGCCCATGGAGCTGCAGACATCCCTGCATTAAGGTAAATAGTAAAACTTTATATTTCATAATTCATCTATTTAAGTTATACAATTCCGGATAATGAAACCTGTACAATAATAATTTTCCGGCGATTATTGTTGTTTCATTTCTCAAAATTAGTTTCATTAGCCGGCGTAGGAAATAAGTTATTTACTCAATTATTTTGCTGTTTTCTGAGTAGATCACTTAATTTTATTTCAACCAGAGCGTGATATAAATAAATTTGATTCATTTCAACGTATATACAGGCCGCATTTTAACTTATTGTACACTACTATTTATTTTTGGGTGTGCCGTTAATTTGTATGGACAGAACAACATAACCTATCCGGAGAAAGATTATATCCGGACAGACGGGCTTTTGATATATGATACAGGTTATATCCGCAGCCTCATCCGGACAGGTAAAGCAGCCGGGTTGAAACATGCGGACAGCGCCATACCTGTTTTTGAAAATGTATTATATGCAAGTGTGGTAAGCGATTATGTGAGCGGAGTAAATGCCGCTGTATATCATCTGGGTGATCTTTACGAGAAAACAGCCATGTACGAAAAATGTCTGTTTGTTTTTAACAATCTGCTTTCTTATTGCTCCGGGAATGCCGGTTTACAAACGGCGCTGCCATCTATTCATAATGGTATCGCGAATATCCACAGGACCTATGGTAATTATGAGATGGCTTCAGATCATTATTATAAAGCTCTTGCCATCGCAAAAAAACAAGGTACGACAGACTGGTCAGCCAGCATTTATAATAACATGGGGTCAGTACTTATCCCGCTGGAACAATATGACCAGGCTATGTTTTATCTCAATAAAGCTGAAATGCTTGCGGATAAAAAACAGGCGTATGAAGCGCTGGGGTTTGCTTCAATGAACAAAGGTCTGATTTATATGAAATGGCAACAGTGGGACTCCAGCTTTCATTTCTTTACCAAAGCATTGCATATCGGCCGGGCGCACGATCTGACACAGCTCATTTACCTCACGCTTACCAACCTGGGGGATATGTATCTCTCGAAAAGCGAACCGGATAAAGCAATTGTGTATTTGCAGCAGACGAATAAAGTGGCCGGTGAAATCTTTCCTTATTATCATGCTGCGGCCTTACATCTGACCGGTAAAGCTTACCTGGCTAATCATAAGTATGAACTGGCAAAAGAGTATCTGGAGCGTGCAATGTTGATTGCAAGACAATACGGCTTAAATGAGAATGCTGTTACAACTTATGGAACACTCGCTGATCTGCATGCGGCCGGAGGCCATTATCGCAAGGCTTTCCAGCAGATGTCCGCATACACACGGTTAAAGGACAGCCTGGCCGGCCAAATGGTTAAGAATAATATTAGCCTCCTGGACATCCGGTACCGGACGGCTGAGCGGGAGCGGGATATTGCGCTGAAAGAATTACATATTAATAAACAACAGCAACGGCTTGAAAGGAAAAACATATGGATAGCAGGAAGCATCACCGGTGTATTTGTGCTGGGCGTTATGCTTATCGGGGCTTACCACAGTCATCAGCAAACAAAACGTTACCAATCCAGCAAAATACAAATGTTGCAGCAGGAACGTGAAATAGCAATGCTTAAAGCTATGGTGAAAGGAGAAGAGAAAGAGCGCACCCGGATGGCGCGTGAATTGCATGATGGTATTGTAAGTCAGTTGCTGGCAGTTACGCTGAATATGGACTCCATATACAAGAGCGGAAACGGTGTTATGGCACGCGGAGAACTGGAGGATGTGCTGCATCAGTTGAAAGACGCGACGGCAGAACTTCGGAAAACCGCACACAATTTACTGCCCGGACTGCTGCTGGAAAATGGCCTTGCGTCTACTGTTGCCGCATTATGCAGCAAAACGGAAAAGAATACGCGCATTGCTGTACGGTTTCAGGAATACGGGATTATTCCCCGGCTGGAGCCGGATATAGAATTATCGCTTTACAGAATAATTCAGGAGCTGGTACAGAATGTCCTGAAGCATGCTTCCGCTTCACGTTTGCTTGTACAACTGAGCTGCCGGAACGGACTGCTGAGCATTACTGTAGAAGATAACGGAAGCGGATTTCCCGCAGACCAGATCATTCAGGAAGGGAAAACGGGATTGTCTGACATCCGCCAGAGGATCATGTCCATGAATGGTATTATGGAAATCCATAGCGGAGGGGGTCATGATCAGGGTACTGCCATATATATTGAATTGCCTGTGGCCGAAGAGCCGGCAGTGATATCTGAACGGAACGTTTCATTTTAACCTTTATTTTTGCGATATGCCTATCCAGATAGCAATAACGGATGACCATCCGCTGGTAGTGGATGGTTTGCTCAATGCTTTTAAGGAAAGCCCGGACATTGTAGTTTTAAACACTTACAGATCGGGCGCCCAACTACTTGAAGGATTGAAGTCGGCCTGCCCTGATGTGCTGCTGCTGGATTTGCAGCTCCCGGATACAACAGGAGTGGTACTCGCACCGCAAATCCTGGCGCTTTATCCCGAGATCCGTATTCTGATCTTAAGTGGCGTAGATGACATACAGCAGGTGCAGGCCATGATAGATATGGGGTGTATGGGATACCTGCTTAAAACAACGACCGATCAGCAACTGTTATTACAGGCTATTTCTGAAGTATACCGCTATACCGTTTTTATGGATCCTCAGCTAAAGGACGAACTGCTCAGAAACATTCTGAATAGCAAGAAAAAAGACAATAACAAGGTTCCCGATCTTACCCGGAGAGAAAAAGAGATTTTACAATTGATCGTATCTGAGTATAACAATCAGGAAATTGCGGACAAGCTGTTTCTGAGTCTCCGCACTGTTGAGAACCATCGTTACAATCTGTTGCAAAAGCTGAACGCTAAAAACACGGTCAGCCTTGTAAAAATGGCAATCAATATGAATCTTGTCAATAAACAATGAGCCGGAGTGCTCCTGGCAGGTTTGCCGGACTACCTCCTTTCCGCAAAAAAATCCTTCATCAGCATCGCGCATTCTGCTGCCAGCACGCCGGTTGTGATTGCAGATTTAGGATGGAAGGGGGATTGACCTGCGGTAAATTTCCGGTAGCCGTTCTTTACATCAGGCGCACCGTAAACGATCCGCCCGACCTTCGACCAGTAAATAGCGCCGGCGCACATCAGGCACGGCTCTACCGTTACGTACAGTGTTGCTTCAGCAAGGTATTTGGCGCCGATGTTGTTGGTTGCCGCTGTAATGGCAATCATCTCGGCGTGTGCGGTTGTGTCTTTGAGCATTTCCGTCTGGTTATGACCACGGCCTATAATCCGGTTGTCCCACACCACCACAGCGCCGACTGGCACTTCACCCGCATCCGCCGCCAGCCTTGCCTGTCGCAATGCCTCCTTCATGAAATATTCATCGTCAAAAATCACGATTGTTATTCTTTATTTTTAGTATCAAGTATTATTGTTACGGGGCCATCATTCACCAGCGACACCTGCATATCGGCGCCAAAGATACCCGTTGCTACCGGCTGCTGCAACAGGCCGGACAACTGCGTTACAAAATATTCATATAGCGGTATCGCCTGCTCCGGCCGGGCTACACGGATAAAGGAAGGGCGGTTCCCCTTTTTGCAGGAGGCATGAAGCGTAAACTGGCTTACGACCAGCGCCCGTCCGCCTGCTTCCCGGATATTACGATTCATCAACCCGGCCTCGTCGGCAAAGATCCGCATACCGGAAATTTTTTTACAAAGCCAGTCTGCATCCTCATTCGTATCTTCTGTTTCAATACCCAACAATATCATCAATCCATTGCCGACAGAAGCATACTCCTGTCCCTCTATATGAACCGCCGCGCGGGAAACGCGCTGTATTACCGTACGCATAATCGTATTAATTGGTACAAATGTGCAAATAATTCCGTTACACCATCGGATAATTACATGACGGGCAATCACGCAGGATTGCCCCTACCATCTTTATACCTATTTTTGGGCAATGCAACCTGCAAACGAAACGATTATTGCATTGGCGACACCGCCGGGACAAGGTGCGATCGGTGTGATCCGCCTGAGCGGCATGGAAGCGATTGCAATTGTCAATCGTATCTTCAAAGGAAAAGGTCTGGAAAACCAGGCGAGCCATACCCTGCATTTCGGTCGGATCATTGACCCCGCGACCGATCCGGTACAGATTATTGATGAGGTGGTAGTGAGCCTTTATAAAGGGCCGAAAAGCTATACCGGCGAAAATGTGGTGGAGATCAGTTGCCACGGATCGTCTTATATTCTGGAGCAGGTGATTGCGCTGTGTATCCGCTATGGTGCGGTACCGGCAAAGCCCGGTGCGTTCACACAACGCGCCTTCCTCCATGGCCGAATGGACCTGACGCAGGCCGAAGCCGTAGCTGACCTGATCGCCAGCGAAAGCGCGGCTGCACATGCTTCGGCGATGCACAACCTGCGTGGCGGCTTCCGCAAAGACCTCGAAGCCATGCGCGAACAACTGATTCAATTCAGCGCACTGATTGAGCTGGAGCTGGACTTCAGCCAGGAGGACGTGGAGTTTGCCGACCGCACACAATTGTATGCGTTGATCAACCGCGCGATCGGCTCCACAAGCGCATTGATACAATCATTCAGCTTGGGGAATGTGATCAAAAAAGGTGTTGGCGTGGCCATCATCGGCAAGCCGAATGCCGGGAAGAGCACGCTACTCAACGCCCTGCTCAACGAAGAGCGGGCAATCGTCAGCGAGATTGCCGGTACCACACGTGATACGATCGAAGAAGCGCTCAATATCAACGGTGTACTGTTCCGCCTGATAGACACCGCAGGCATACGTGAACACGCGGTTGATGCAATCGAAACCATCGGTATCGAACGCAGCCGGCAGGCGATGCAACAGGCGGATGTGGTAATTTGCCTGTTTGACGCGGTTACAGAATCACCTGAAGTGATCCTGAAACAAGCCAATGAATTGAAAGAGCAGGGAAAAAAATACCTGCTGGTGGCCAACAAAGCAGATATGTTAGCTGAGGGGCAGGAGTCACTTGAGATTCCGGAAGAATCACTGATTTACATTTCTGCGCGTGAACGGCATCATCTGGATATCCTGAAGCAGCGTCTGTATAATACCGTGGTACATGAAACTGCCCGCACTGAAAATACCGTAGTGACCAATGCGCGCCATCATGCGGCATTACAGGAGGTGCTGCGTTCTCTTGAAGACATCAGGCACGGGATGGACAACCAGCTTCCCGGTGACCTGCTGGCGCTCGACATCCGGCGCTGCCTGCACTACCTCGGCGAGATCACCGGCCAAGTGACTACGGAGGATAAGCTGGATTATATCTTTAGTAAGTTTTGCATCGGAAAGTAACCGGTACAAAGCAACAATAGATAAACAGGTAATAATTGGCAGTATCATACTGATTATTAGCATTGTTTAATTTCAACTCTTTCCTGCTTTCTTTGTGATGATATATGTATAATGGGTACAAATTTGTACCTTTATTGTACCTCGAACGGAATGATCGGATTTTTTGTACCTCATTCCGTTTAATTATGCATCATCTTGGCACACACAGACACATATAGGCACATGCTGACACTCCGGGACACACAGGGACACGCAAATGAGGGTGAAACGGATGCAGACAACATTATTCACCGTATTTGCCAGCACTGCGGAAGCGATTTTATCGCGCAAACCACTATAACCAAATACTGTTCGCATACCTGTAACCAACGCGCGTACAAAGCCCAAAAGCGAAAGCAACGGATCAACGCCGTTAATGAAACGACAAGAAAGGCCATTATCCGGCCTGTTGAGGAACTGAAAGCCAAACCATATCTAAGTGTTGCCGAAACCTGTACCCTGATGGGGATTAGCAGACGCACCGTTTACCGGATGATCCGGCAGGGATTATTATCCGTAGCAAAAGCAGGAAGCAGGACAATACTACGCCGGACGGACATTGACCAGTTATTTGATTTACCGCAACCGGAGAAAAAGAAAAAACAGCAACAGCCGGTGAATGAGTTCTACACCGTTCAGGAGATTGAGCAGCTATATCATATCAAATATGGCCGGCTGAATACCATTGTGAAAGAAAACGACATACCCAAAACCGTCCATAACGGGCGGCTGTTGGTTTCCAAACCGCATATTGACCGGTATTTTAAACGCACCCGGCGGGATACATCCATCATAACAGAGTGGTACACGGTGCAAGAAATACAGGAGAAATACGGATTAACCCGTGACCAAATTTATAGCCGGACACATGATCATAACATTCCCCGGCAGCGTACAGGAAAGTATGTAAAAATATCCCGACAGCATTTTGATGAATTATTTGAAACAGGTGTATAACCCTTGATACGGTAATGGCAATAAAAGTACGACTACGAAAAAAGAAAATATCCAAAGGGCGGGAAAGCCTATACCTGGACTTTTACCCTGCTATCCCCCATCCGGAAACAGGAGAACCGACACGCCGGGAATTTCTGGGAATGTATTTACTTGAAAAAACGAAAAGCCACATTGACAAACAGCACAATACTGATACGCTGAAAATTGCGGAAAGCATCCGACAGAAAAGAGAAAATTTTCTGAATAAACCGGAAATATATAGCCAGTACGAAAAGGAGCAACTACGGATAAAAGAACTGGGGGAACAGTGTTTTGTTGACTATTTCAGAAAGCTGGCCAATAAACGCAAAGCCTCTAATCATGACAACTGGGTTTCAGCATTAAAATATCTTGAACAGTACACCGGCGGTATGCTCAAGTTTGCAGACCTCAACGAAAGAATATTAAACGACTTTAAAGAATACCTGCTCACAACCAAAAGCAACAAAAGCGATAAAACAACCCTTTCCCAAAATTCAGCCGTTTCCTATTTCAACAAAGTAAAAGCAGCGTTGAAGCAGGCGTATAAAGACGGCATGATACAAATTGACCTGAATAGCCGGGTGGAACCTGTAAGAGCAGCAGAAACACGCCGGGAGTATCTTACCATTGAAGAACTGAACCGGCTGGTAAAAACCCCATGTAATAACGATCTGCTGAAACGGGCGGCATTATTTTCTGCATTAACCGGCTTACGATTTTCGGACATTCAAAAAATGACATGGGGCGAGCTGGAATACATAAAAGGTCAGGGATATTTCCTGAAATTCAGCCAAAAGAAAACTAAAGGTGTTGAAGTGTTACCCATTTCCGAACAGGCATACAATCTTTTGGGGACAGCCGGAGCTGCCAGCGACAAAGTATTTGACGGTTTAACCTATTCTGCATATCACAACAAACACCTGTTTCAGTGGATAGGCGCTGCCGGGATTACAAAGGATATAACCTTTCACTGTTTCCGGCACACATTCGCCACCCTGCAACTATTCAACGGAACGGACATCTATACCGTATCAAAGATGCTGGGACATAAAGACCTGAAAACAACACAGGTTTACGCTAAGATCGTAGATGAAACTAAACGCAAAGCAGCGGATAAAATCAAACTGGATTTGTAAAACTTAAAACATAAAAGACAAAATGAAAATGTATAAAGAGCCTTTTACAAACCCTAATACAGGTAAAGAGCAGCAAATAACCGTAACAGAATACACCCTTGACGATTACCTGAAAGGAATAATTGGAGCAAATAAAATGAGCGGTAAAATACTTGCTAAAAGTTACGGAGTTAATAGAAGCGAATATGAATATGGGTATGAATACTTGCCTATTGAGGAAAAACAAAAGATAATGGAAGCGGCGAAGGTATTGTATAACCAAAGAGTACAAAAGCAAGCCGATTTTTACAAACGGATATTCCAAAGGGAGTTGGAACAATCACAGGCAAAGGGAGAGCTAAGGGAATTAGAAATACAAGCTCTTGAAAATGTATTTATCAATCCTTTGCCACCGGGTAGTACGGTTGAACTACCAACAAGGGCAGGCATTCAAGATTTGGCTATAAATACAGGCACAGAGAAAAAGCCTGAATACAGACGGATTAACGTACCGGAGCAATATACACGGATAAGGATAGGCATTAATGAAATAAAACGTAAGCGAGGTATTTACCGTGAAATTATTATCAGAGGTGAAAAAGACTATACCCGTACAAGTTATAATTTTTCAGAGGATCGCCATTACATAGAAGTAGAGGCTTTAAATATTTATTGGAATTGGTTGAAACAACCTGAAACGAAAACGGAGCAGAAACAGCAAACTGAAAATGATTTTACACGTTCCACTATTGAGGATTGGTTATATCAGTTTAAAGCACAAATGACTGAAAGTGATTATCAAAATTTAGTTTCTGCATTGAAACAATATTTTGATACTGGCACATTCCCAACACTTTCAAAACCCATTCAGGTAAATGGCAGACTTAATAAAAAGCTATTTGGATGGAATTTGAATAGGATTTTTGAAGCAAAGGGCAAGGGAGTTGAAAAGGAACTTCTACTATTCGCAAAACAAAATATTTCACTGTTTGCCAATGTGAAATTTGATGAAAACAATATTTTGGGTAGCAATCTGTATAAATATTTCACTACCAAAACGCAATAATAGCAAGCGTTCCACCAAAACCACCAAAACCACTTTTTAGACCACCAAAACCACTTTTTTCATTTGCTATCAAACAAAAACGATAGTAAAATGAATAACCCATTTGAAGTAATTGAGGCACGATTAAGTAACATTGAAAATTTGTTGCTTGACCTCAAGCACCTACCTAAAAAACAAGAACAACCCGAAGCAGAAGATTTATTAACAATCCAAGCGGCGGCACTATTCCTACATCTCTCTGTACCTACTCTTTACAGCAAGGTCAGCCGGCGGGAACTCCCGGTTATGAAGCGTGGTAAAAAATTATATTTCTCTCGTACTGAATTGCTGGCTTATCTGAAATCCGGACGAAAGAAATCAAATGCTGAAATAGCGGTAGCGGCGGAATCGTATTTGTCTAATAAAAAGGGCTGAACAATGGATAACCATGCGCACAGCCCGGATATGGGACAGGAAAAATGTACACCGAATTTTAATTTTGGTAGTATCGGGATTGACGATTTTAAGGCTGAATTTGAACAACTAATAAAGCAAGGTAATGAAATAAGGGATAAACAAATAAACCGTTTCCCTGTTGAAGTATTCCCCTTGGCAGTTCAGCAAATAATTACAGCCACAAATGAAAATCTGAACTTCCCTATTGATTTTATCGGGGCTTCATTGCTTTATGCTGTTTCCGTTGCAATTGGTAACACTCACAGGGTTGAGGTGAAAAAAGGTTGGCTGGAAAGTTCGGTTTTATACCTTGCCATTGTAGCCCGTGCAGGAACAAATAAAAGCCATCCGTTAAGTTTTGCCCTTCAACCCATTGTTGAACAGGATAAAAGAACTTATAGACAATACGAACAGCAAAGGCAGGAATATGAAAAGGTGTTAGGCCTATCAAAAAACGAAAGGAAACACCAAGCCGTTGACGAACCTGTAAAACCCGTTTGGCAAAAGTTTCTTTTATCCGATTTCACACCCGAAGCTCTTGCCGAAGTTCATAAATTCAATAAAAGAGGTATCGGAGTTTATGTGGATGAGTTGGCAGGTTGGTTTAAAAATTTCAACCGATATAACAAAGGCAGCGAAATGGAATTTTGGTTAAGCGTATGGAGCGGAAAGCCTATAAACATTGACCGTAAAACAGGCGAACCCGTATTTATTCCTTTGCCCTTTATTTCGGTTTGCGGAACTATTCAAAACGGGATATTGAACGAACTTGCCAAAGAGAATCGAACCCAAAACGGGTTTATTGATAGAATACTGTTTGTTATTCCCGATAACATACAAAAGGAATACTGGAGCGAAACGGACTTACCCCCAGTTGTTTCTGAAAATTGGCAAAGCATTATTTCAAACCTATTAAGTTTATCGGTTGCGAATGATGGCACTTTAAACCCCAGCCCCGAAGTATTAAAGTTCACACCCGAAGCCAAACGGATATTGTTTGAATGGCAGAAGACGAACACTGACCAAAGTAATGATGCCGAAAACGAAGCGGTAAGCGGTATTTACAGCAAGCTGGAAATGTACGCTGTTCGGTTGGCTTTAATACTTGAAATGATGCGGTATGCCTGCAATGAAAGCGACAAGCAGGCGGTAAGCGTTGAGGCGGTACAAGGGGCTTTAAAGCTGGTTGAGTATTTTAAAAATTCAGCCGTAAAGGTTAATTCAATTGTTTCAAATGCCAGCCCGTTGGATAAACACCCAGCCGACAAACAAGCCCTTTACAAAGCCTTACCCGACAATTTTACAACTGAAACAGGATTACAGATAGCCGAAAGTTTGGGAACTGCTGAACGGACTTTTAAACGGTTTCTGAACGAAAAAGAATTATTTAACAGGATAAGCAGGGGCGAATATGAAAAGCGCATTTAATCAAATGGCATTTGGCATTTATGGCACTAACGGCATGAATAATGTGCCAATCGTGCCACAAATGCCACTTGTGCCAAGTGCCAAACTGTTTTAAGAAATGGATACAGCATACCGATACATACTTGAACCCTACAACGGAATGAACAGCCGTTACCATTGCCCCAATTGTCAGCATAGGGATAAAACCTTTTCCCGGTACATTGATACGGAAACAGGCGAACACGTATGCCCCACCGTTGGCCGGTGCAACCGTGAGAGCAACTGTGGTTATCACCTCACCCCGAAACAATACTTTCATAATAATAGTATTTCATTTGATAAAACTCTGTTTCCCGTTTCCATACCCCTAAAGAGCAGAAAACAGGAAACACAACCAAAGCAGGCTTCATTCATTCCGATTGAGGTATTTAAAGCCAACCTGAAAAGCTACGAAACGAACCACTTTATACAATACCTTATAAAGCTGTTTGGGGTTGAGGTTGCCGGTGAGTTAGTGAGCCGGTATTTTATAGGTACGTCTAATCACTGGCCGGGAGCAACCGTATTCTGGCAGATTGACACCGGCGGTAAGATCAGGACAGGGAAGATCATGCTTTATGATCCTGACACAGGAAAAAGAATAAAGGAACCGTTCAGTCATATCAACTGGATACATTCGATACTGAAACAGCCCGATTTTGAATTAAAACAATGTCTGTTTGGTGAACACCTGCTTATTGACGAAAAAAAGCCGGTTGCCATAGTCGAGAGCGAAAAGACGGCGGTAATTGCCAGCGTTTATTTGCCCCGGTTTATTTGGTTGGCTGCTGGCAGCCTTACCAACCTGAATGCTGAAAAATGCTGTGTTTTAAACGGGCGAACCGTTATTTTGTTTCCTGACCTCAATGGCTATGATAAATGGGGTAATAAGGCCAAAGAACTTGCACATATTGCCAGCTTTCAGGTTTTCGATCTGCTGGAACGCAAAGCCACCGAAAGTGAAAAGAAACAGGGTTGGGATTTGGCTGATTATCTCATCCCATTCGATTGGCGGGCGTTCAGCAATCAAACACTAAAAGAGCAATTCAAAACTGAATGGCTACAGCCTGAACCTGTACCAGATGATCAACAGATAAACCTTTGGCGGAGCTATCGGGATAGAGGGTTGCTGCCTGTTGAAGCGAAAGAAGTTATCCGGGAATTAATTAATGATCATGGTTTCATCATTGTAAATAATAATTAAAATACAGTAACAATGGCATACAGAAAAGGGCAAAGCGGTAATCCGCATGGACGACCTAAAGGAGCGCAAAATAAGATCACCAAAGATTTAAGGAATACGATAAAGCATTTTCTTGACAGGAATATCGAGCACCTGCAAAAAGATTATGATCAATTAGACCCGCAGGAACGCCTGATATTTATGGAAAAGTTGTTAAAGTATGCAATACCGACAATGACACAATCCAAAATTGAATTGGAGCGTCTGACGGATGAACAGCTTGATGAAATATTAAACCAGGTTGATGATAAACTAAAACACCATGAACAGGATTGAAAAAATCAAAGCTATTAAAGCCGCAATGCAGGGTGATACAGATACCTATTACAAATACATGGGGCTTCCCGAATGCCCTGATAGGGTATTCCGTAAATTCATGGACGGCCTGATAACAAAACAACGGGATAAGTCAGTGATGATACATAAATACCGGCTTACCAAAGATCAGGTAAAAATGATAGCCGACTATCTCAATTCACGTAGAAAGCAATAGACTGAATAAGCCTCCGTATATCAGATTGGCTTAGGCGGCAGAAAATCCTGTGGGTTACATTCCAGAATTTTCGCAATTTCATTTAGATGAAATACATTATATTTCTGCTCATATTTTGGACTTTCCACCATTCCGATAAAACCATCCGACATACCTAATTCAAAGGCCAGTTGGGATTGAGAAATACCCTTTTCCAGTCTTTTCTCCCGGACTTTTTCTATAACGTATATGTCTATTGCTGTCCTCATCGGAAAGAGGATAGCAAGCTATTGTGAGTGGCAAACAATGCAACTCACTTATTAGTGAGTGTTTTGTATTTTTGTCGTATAAAATCATATGATATGAAAAAACTAATGACAATCTTTACTATCATGTTATGTATCTATTTGCATTCATGCACGAAGAATGAGCAACCAACGCCGCCGGGCAGCAACCCGCCGGGAACAGTAACACCGCCGCCGCCGGTAACAGATTCGTGCGTTATCTGCTATTACGACATAGACACGCTATACACTGTCTATAACGGATATGACCTTGAGATCAAAACAAGGATGCCGGTACAGGTAGTTGCCGACCTCATGACAGCTACCGAATATTTTCTTCATTCAGGTGCAGATACCACGCTACATCCTGCGAACAGGGCGTTGATGAAACCCGCTATGGATATTTGTGAAAGGGAGCTATACAAAAAGGATGCAGGTTTTAAGCAGCATTTCGATGTTTGGAAGTTAGCTCGACCCGGCACATTGGCCGTCGGCGCACGAATATCAGGCATCCAGCCGTGTTGGTGGTATCTTCAATAAATATCAATATGTACAGGGATAATCCAGACTACAAGTTAGAATTAGCGAAACCGGTATATGACCACACTTACCAAAGCTTTGTATTGGTCAGATAACTAAGCATAGTGTGTTACTAATTATGGAATTTAATGCACAGCAACCAATATAATATATAAAATACAATATATTGGTTATGAAAAAAACTATAATTATATTTTTATATTTACTACATGACAAAAAGAGCCATGAAAATAATATATGCACTGATGTTGACTTTTATTATCCCGTTCACGCTTTCAGCCCAAACACGCCGGGTAATCGAACGCAGTAACCCTGTTCATGGAAGTTATACAAAGGGAGGAACGTATGTAAGTATTTTTGGAAAAGAGTACCCTCCAAGAGTAAAGAAAGAGTATGACGGGATTTATTACACCCCTACACCGCCGGATACCTCATCTATCATTACATCTAAATATCGGCTGACAACAAAGGATGTCTTTAAGACCGGCCCGATTACTTGGCTGGGAGTTGATCTTACTCATGCAAGCATGATTTGTTTTGATACAGCCATACACATGGATGAACTGCAAAACAAGTACATGCCGGATTGGAACGATATACTTATCCGTGAGAAAGATAAATTCAGATTCAATAAAACATTTCACCGGTCAAATGTCATATATGCCCAGCATGTAACGGCTGCATTAAATTCAAGAATTGACAGGGATTTGCTTACCGACTACATCCATTTGGATAACGAAAACTTACAGGCACACATACAGAATTATAATCTGGACGGACTGGCGGGTATAGGAGCAATATTATTTATAGATGGTTTTGATAAATGCGATCAGGCAATGGGGTATGGCCGGATAGTATTCATAGACATGAAGGATAAGGTTTTGCTATGGAGCGCACCTGTCAGGGGAGAACCACAGGGATTTGGTGTCCGGAATTATTGGGCAAATTCGTTAGGTCATATGCTTGAATATATTGAAAAGAATTGGGGGTATTGGAGAAATAGAATATTAGAATGAAGTAGCGCGACCAAAAAAGAAAACATAGTAAACTCTGATCACCTGTTTTCAATAATTGAGAAAAGCCGGAATTTGAGAAATGAAATATATTTAATCAGTTCATTACATGCAACACTTCTAAATACAACCAAAAATGAGAAAACACACAATGTTTTTGCTGCTGTTCCTGCTTGCAGCCTGTTCCAAAGACCCGAACAATCCAACTCCGCCGCCCAATCCGCCCGGAGGGAATAATCCCGGCAATCCGCCGGGTACGCAGGGCAGTAATGGGCATGCTCATCATTTTATTCCCAACTGGGCAACAGACACGCTTATTGGTTATGCCTATCCGGAATCCGATACCCTATATGTCGGCACGTCAAATGACAGCTCGTACGTTATTTTCAAATCTGTAAAATACTATTTGTGGACATCGTCTGTAATGCCTGTTTCTGAACATCCTGATTGGTTTGAGGAAAATTCAGTTTATTATTATTTTTGCTATATCGGCATAAAGGCATTCGATAATGAAAATGCTTTAACTGGCGGCGTAGGCGCATATCCCCATAAGTACTATGACAGCAACTATGGTGTATGGAAAGAGCAGTCACAAAAATTATCTATTTCAAGCCTTAAGCCGCCTTTTGCCGATCAGGGAATGGGAATGGGTATTTTTCATTAATAGAAGCAACCGAAAAATGGCGGGATTTACCCGCTGTTATTACAATTTTTAGCACACAAATAATATGCTCTGTATCATGTTAATCAAAGATTTTTCCTTAGTCACTACGCGCGTACATAGCTACTGAACAACAAGCGTAAGCCTGATGTGCCATTCCTAAAAGCAATACATGAAAAATTAGTTTTGGATGGCAACTTCATTCTGGAAAAAGTCTGACCATTGAGCCAGACAATATTTCTGTTTTGTTTCCAAAATGCACTATTTTTGCTGCAAAAAAGAAATAAAGGTTGAATTTCCTGCAATTCAAAGAGAAAATGTTCAGGCTGGCCTGCTTCAGTATCCATCAAGTGTATGCATGGAAGCCGGATTTTGACCGAAACAACCTGACACGCTGGGCGAAGAAAGGTTATATCGTCCGGCTCAGGCAGGGATACTTCACCTTTCCTGAATACAAAGGCAAAAGCGATTATACCCTCTATTTTGCCAACCGGATTTACCGGCCTTCTTATATCAGCCTCCATACCGCCCTTGCCTTTTACGGCATGATCCCGGAAGCGGTAGTCCAGATCACCAGCGTAACTTCATTAAAAACGGTGTCATTCTCCAATGATTTCGGAACATATACTTACAACAGCATAAAAGAAGAACTGATGTTCGGGTATGATCTGAAACCCATGTCAGACAAAAGAACGCTGCAATTTGCCATTCCGGAAAAAGCGCTGCTGGATCTGCTTTATCTCTACCCGTTCTACGACAATGAGGAAGAGATGGAAGAATTACGGCTTGATGAAGATTTCCTGCATGAGCAACTGAATATACCCTTGCTGCTTGATTTCAGCGAAAAATTCCGGAATAAAGCCCTTGACCGGCGGCTGGGTCTGCTGCTTAAAACGTATGAACTAATATGATACAGATCAGACAAATAAAACAATACTTCCCGGCAGAGATCCGTGAACATGCCATATTTCACAAACATATGCTCAAGGAGTACCTGCAATTGATGATATTGGATTATCTGTCCACTACTCCTTACGTACGGAAAATTACATTTATCGGTGGTACAAACCTGCGGCTGGTAAAGGGAATAGACCGGTTTTCCGAAGATCTGGACTTTGACTGCAAGCAGCTTTCCCAAACAGAATTTATGGAAATGACGGATCAGGTGATTTTGTTCCTTGAACGTTCGGGCTGGCGGATAGAGACAAGGGATAGAAATAATCCGAAACTAACGGCTTTCAGGCGCAATATTCATTTCCCGGAACTGCTGTTTGATATGGAATTGAGCGGACACCGGGACGAACGTTTTCTGATCAAGATAGAAAGCCAGGATCAGGGTATTGTATATGACCCCGTTATTACCAATATAACCGGCTGCGGGTTTTTCTTTCCTTTTCCCGTTCCTTCCGACGGGGTACTATGCAGCATGAAGATTGCCGCTATGCTGTCACGCGCCAAAGGGCGTGATTTCTATGATCTCATGTTCCTGCTGGCACAAACCAGACCGGATTATCAATTTTTATCGGAACGTTGCGGTATCCGTGACCTTGCGGCATTGAAAGAAGCAACAAAAAAACGGCTCCAGACCGTTGACCTGAAAAAAAAGCAAAAGGATTTTGAGCATCTCCTGTTCAATCGTGCGCATAGCGAAAAGATACTGCGATTTGATGCTTTCATGGAAACATGCACATGATGTGGTTCGCACGGAAAAAACATCGGCTATCTTACTCACTTTGTAAAGATACACACCGTTTTGTACCCTATTTGTACCCCACGCATATCAATCAATTGATTTTCAGCAAAAGTTACTTTCTGCATCGGAAAATAATGGTGCAATGGCTGGACGGACAGGGCTATTTTGTTTCTATAATATATCATTTTGCTGCAAAATGGAAATAAAAACAACAAATGCGGATATAGTTTTCCTTTAACCTTATATACGCATGATATTATATACAATCGGAAAGATTTCGTTAAGGTTAGATAAAGTCAACCAAGTGCTGGCGTTGTTCGGTGCAGAAGTAGGCGTAATCAAAAAATCCGGAACATGAGACAGGCATTGGACGGAATGCCATGTTGAAAAATACATGACTTAACGGCATTAATTAGCAACTCTGTTAATTAATATTTGAATTGAATTTTTAAATAAGGTTTTTGCATATTTAAATTTATGCTCCTTTTCTTAAATAGCGCGATGCTTTTTTAAAGAAACACAACAAACTTTATAAATTGAAATGAAAAATTTCAAAGCAGGTAATTACGTAAATCAGGGGTATTATACCAAAAGCCTGTTGTTAATGCACAGCAGGTTGTTGCAATTACAGGCGTCTCAATGCCAACTGCCTACAAGATTATCGAAGAGATGACATCTTATGGTATTTTAAAGGAAATGACCGGGGGTAAAAGAGGTCAGATTAATGGAAAATAGGGAGAATGCTTCCTATCAGAATGTCCTTTACTCCTCTCTTCACAAGTCCTGTGCACAGCATTGTGATAACCCCCCGAAAATCTATAAATTGCAGTAGCAAAATGGATCATTTTTACTGCTTATGAAAATATGCCGCCTGCCCGGGCATGTCTCCCTGCTGACTGTCCTGATGCTTCTTGCAGGAAGGCCATCACAGGCACAGACGCTACCACCGCTGCAGGCTGAACAGGATGCTTGCGGGGCGCTGGAACTCTGCGGGCAGACATTCTTTACCCCATATTCCTATACCGGATTCGGGCGTATACAGGAACAGGTGATGACCGGGCCGACGGCCGCCTGCTTCTATGAGGGGAATGCCGTTTGGTTCCGGCTCGAAGTTGCTACATCCGGTACGATCGTCTTCACCATCACGCCGGTCAACACCACTAACGACTACGATTTTTCCATTTTTAATATCACCGGCAAAACCTGCGACAGCATCAACGCCGGTTCACGTGTCCGCTGCAACGGGACGGATATCTTTCGCAGCCCGGGCGGGCTGACAGGCCTGAGCGATACCGGCACACTCACGGTAACAGGGCCGGGACCGGGTGTGCCTTTCATCGCGGCCATCCACGCTGTGGCAGGTGAGACCTATTTGCTCATGGTTGACAATTTTAATACCACGAACGTCGCCGGGTTTACAATCGATTTCGCCGGCTCTACAGCAACTTTTGCAGGGCAAGGCCGCCCTGCGTACGACAGTGTACTCGCCCCGGACTGTGATAACAGCAGGAGTATTACCGTACGGATGAATAAACGGATCCTGTGCAATTCCATTGCTCCCGATGCCTCCGACTTCCGGCTGGAGCCACCTTTGTCCAACGTGATGTCTGTATCAGGACTTAACTGTGGCGGCAGCAGCAACGGGTACACGCAAGAGCTTACCCTCATATTCGGCACGCCGCTACCCGGCGGCGCCTATACACTGAAACCTGCCACAGGCACAGATGGCAATACCCTGCTGGACTTGTGCCTCGTGCCTCAGTTGCTGACCGACTCGATCGGATTCTCCGTGATATCTCCGCTTACCGTTGACGCCGGGCCTGATACCGTCACTTGTATCGGAAACAGTCTGCAGCTGCAGGCGCAGGTATCTGGTGGCGGCGGCAGCAACCAGGTACAATGGTCACCCGCTACCTACCTGGATGATCCGTGGACGACGAGCCCGGTATCTACGCCCCTTAATGATATAACCTACGTTGTGACGGTCATCCCCGACGGCAGGATAGATTGCGCAATAACAGATACCGTGCAGGTGGCTGTACTGCAGGGTTTCGATCTCAGAAATAACGATACCGCTATCTGCTACGACCAGAGCGTCTTGCTGGAGGCAGCCGGCGACAGCCGTTACCATTATACCTGGGCACCGTCTGCTTACCTGTCCGATCCTTCTGTCGCTGATCCCACGGCAACACCGGATACTACGATCCGTTATACCGTGACTGCTTCGTTCCCGGGCTGTCGCGACAGTATGCAGTCGGTTACGATAACGGTGGAGCCGCTGCCGGTGGTGATGGCCGGCCGCGACACTACACTTTGCTATGGCGATACTTTGCGGATGCATCCGGCCGTGACGCCTGCATGGTATAATGACTACCGTTACAGCTGGGCGCCTGCTGCCGGATTCGATAACCCGGCGGCAGAAACGCCGCTTTTTACTGCCCGCGACACTACAACCGCTACGCTCACAGTAACTACTCAGCACGGGTGCACCGGATCGGCAACCGTAAGAGTCAATGTCGTTCCCGGAGATTTCCTGACGCTGTCATCCGATACGGCCATCTGCCCCGGTGATACTGCGCAGTTACAGGTCAGTGGCGGCACTGAGTACCGGTGGTATCCTCCGTATTTCATCAGTGATACCGCAGCCGCTGATCCTTACGTGTATCCACCGCAGCCTGCTACTTACACTGTCTTTGCTACCAATACACTGAACTGCCGCGACACCCAGCATGCCCGGGTCGGCATTCACCCGGCCGCGGTACTGTCACTGCCGGATTCGGCGCGCATATATCCCGGTGAATCCTACCGGCTGCACCCCGGTGGTAATTGCTTTTATTACGAATGGACACCTCCAGCCGGTCTCGACGATCCACGTAGTCCTGCACCCACAGCCATGCCCGACGTTACAACCCGGTACTATGTGACGGCAACCACCGAATGGGGCTGCCCGGCCACAGACTCTGCAGATATCTACGTTAACGATGAAACCCTTCTCGACCTGCCGAATGCCTTCTCTCCTGGTTCGGCATCAGGGAGCGAGTTCAGGATCATAAAGAGGGGACAGGCGACACTACACTATTTCCGGATCTTCAACCGGTGGGGGCAGGAGATCTTTTCCACCACCGACATCAACAGCGGATGGGATGGTCGCTATAACGGCAAGCCGGTATCCGCAGGCGTATATATTTATACCGTAGAAGCGGTGACCAGCACCGGCAGGGTCTTCCGGAAAAACGGAAACGTTACCTTACTCAGATGACAACAAAGCAGATCCGTAGTTGTTTATTGCATAGAAAAAGCCTCTTCACACCCCTCCCTGCAGATACAATATTGAGTAGTATTACGTGATTTTGAAAAACACGGGATTTGCCGCTTACAATCGCCTGAAAAGAAAAATAGATTTGCAGGAGGATACCCGGCTTATAAAGTTATAAAAATTACCGGGCTTTATATTCACTCCAAAAATCAATTCAGGATGATCACAAAAAAATTTACACTCAGATATTTTATGGCTGCACTGCTGGTTTGCTCCATGGCATCCGGTGCGTTTGCACAAGTACCGGATTTCAGTTGGGCCAACTCGGCAAAGTCAGATATGCTTTCGGAGTCGGAGTCTATATGTCGGGATCAACAGGGAAACATATATACCACGGGCGGCTTTGTGGGTACACTTACAATTGATGCTGCCGGCACGCCCGTGGTACTGAGTTCCAATGGAGAAACCGATGTATTCATCAAAAAAGAAGACAGCGCGGGTAACCTTATCCGTGCAGTCAGCTTTGGTGGCTGGGGTATAGATAAAGCATATGGTATCGTGTCCGACAACGAAAGTAATATCTATGTATTGGGCAGCTTCAGGGATATGGTGGATTTTGATCCTTCTGGTAATGGCACTCCTGCATTTTCAGCCGGTGTGGATGATTTCTTCCTGGTGAAATACGACTCTGCAGGCAGCCTGGTCTGGTACCGTACTTTCGGAGAGACAGGGCAGGATGTTCCCCTGGACATTACAATCGACAATGCAGGAGACGTATATATTACAGGGACTTTCAGGGATTCTATCACAGTAGGTACTACTATTATACGCAGCGCCCTGGCCAGTATTATTATCAAGGTAGATGCTGCAGGCAACCCGGTATGGCACCGCTATCATGAAAATATGACTGCTGCTGCAGTTGAAAGTGATAAAAACGGCCACATTTATCTTACAGGCGGTTATGCAGGCACAGTACCCTTCGATCAGGATACACTGAAATCTGTAGAGTATGGAGCATTATTCACTCCGCCCGCGCCTACACAGGATATTTTTGTCTCCAAGATGGATACTGCCGGCAATTATATCTGGGCAAAAAGTATGGGCGGACAAGGATCAGAGCGTGGCCAGGCGCTGCAGACAGACCCCTACGGAAATGTGGTGATCACCGGTTATTATGGTGTTGCGGCCAGTGTCGGATTCTCCCGCCCTTCACCCAATGCAGACTTTAATCCGGGGAATGATACATTCCTGCTGATCCCGCCGGTTGCGGGTCCGGAAAATGCTTTCATTCTCAAGCTTACCGGAGACGGGGATTTTGCGTGGGCCGTTGGTCTGGGCAACAAATCCCTTTGTTCGGGGAGATCCATAGCTACAGACGACTATGGCAACATCTACACTACAGGTGTCTTTTACGATACAATTGATTTTGACCCGGGCCCCGCTGATTTTCACCTGCATGCAACACCGGGAACAATTCTGGGTGTTAATATATACCCTACAGATATTTTCCTTTTGAAGCTGGATACTGCCGGGAAGTTTATGTGGGCCCAGCAGATCGGAGGTAAGGGGCGTAATATCAGCACAGCGCTTACGACAGACGGGAAAGGTGAGCTGTACATAACCGGCTACTTTACAGACACTACGGATTTTGATCCCGGCGCCAGCGCTTTCCTGCTGATATCCGATATCTCCACAGCGACCAGTATCGGAACGTCCAACGATCCTTTTGTATTGAAGCTTGGAGAATGCATTCCAGTTGGCGACCCAATGAGCATAGCGGGGCCGGACACCGTGTGCAAAAACACAGTATATCCGTTCAGCATCCCCGGTGTGCCAGGTGCCTTGAGCTATACATGGACATTACCCGATGGTAGCATGATGACCACTGAAACGGGAGATATACTTGCAGCTACCGGTATTGCGGGCGCCATATCCGTACAGGCAAACGGACGCTGCGACACAAGCAGCAGCCGTAATATTACACTCAGCATATCCATGCCGGATCCGATGATCAATCCGGCCAGTGATACCCTATATACAACACCTCCCCAATCATTCACATACTGGAGATGGTACAGGAATGATACACTCGTCAGTGAAGGCCCGGAAGACTCTGTCATCGTAGCAGATCATAACGGTACTTACTCTGTAGTTGTAAGCAATGACATGGGATGTACGGATACTGCCAGCTACCTGGTAAACAATGTATATGTTGCGGATATGGGACAGAACGGCCATGCGGTAAACGTATATCCGAACCCTGCCGGCAATGTTTTCTTTTTCAGCGCAACAACCCCGGCAGAACTATTCTTATATACAATGGATGGGAAGAGCGTGCTTACACCATTCAGCTATCATGGCACCGGAGCGGTCAGCATTGATATCTCTATGCTGCCTGACGGGCTTTATTTAGCCGAGATCCGCCACCCGGACGGCATCCTGATCCGGACGGTGAAATTGCTGAAGGCACAGTGATCGTTGCATCTCTTTATCCGGGTCGGTGCACCTTGTCTCAGGGTAATGCAGCCGGCCCGGACAATTCCGGCAATCGCATATGAAGCAAGTACTGAGCTATATCTGTGTTCAACAGGTGGGGAGAACAGGTATATCACAGCAGCGGGGGAGAATGGCAGGCAACATTACGCTTATCAGATAATGCACGTAAACCAGTTTATGATCATCAGAATACAACCCAGATACCTTGTCTATATTCTTGGTAATGCCTCCGGATCACTGTTACAGACAGGCGTCAGCAGCGATCCGGCGGGCTGTCTGTCTGAATGGAAACGCAAATCCGGGAAGGATTGCGGAAACATTCCGCATATCCCCTTATATCAGGAGATTTTCCACGACCCGGAAGCGGCATTACAACGTAAACAGGCTATTGATAAATTGTCGCGGAAGAAAAAAGAATCACTGATACGATCCCGGAACCCATCCCGTAAAATGCTCTGGGAAGAAATAGCCATGCACATATCACCGTTGTGATTATTGTGTGATTACTCTACCAGTCCTAATGAAATAGCAGCGCGCAACAGCCCTAACGGCGTTTTTACATCCAGCTTCCGGAAAAGATTAAGGCGGTGATTTTCTACTGTACGTACGCTCAGGAACAGCTCGTCTGCAATTTGCTGGTTGGTATAATCTTTTGATAACAGCGTCAATACCTCTTTCTCTCTTCTCGTCAGCCTTATCTGATGCTGTGTGTCCTGACCGATATTCCGGCTCTTTTTGAAGCGCAGCATATTATTGACCATCAGCTCCTTCACATTCGGATCAATATACTCATCGCCGTTATAAACCGTTTTTACTGCCTCTACAAGACGCGGTTTACTGATGTTTTTGAGCACATATCCGGAAGCCCCGTACTGCATCATATACTTCACATAGGTAGGAGCATCAAGGCTTGTTATGGCAAGCACCTTTACCGCCGGGAATTGCTCCTTTATGATCCTCAGCAATTCCTTCCCGTTTATATCGGGCAGCAGGATGTCCATCAGGATAATGTCAACAGGATGTGATGCCAGGAAGCGGATCATATCTTCGGCATTAAGAAAAGTATCCGTCACACTGATATCGGGTACATTATCCAGCATCTTTTCCAGCCCGTTCAAGGCAAGCGGGTGATCGTCTATTATAATAACCCTTATTGGCATGACGTTACTTTCTTCGATAGCAATTTACAAAAACAGATATTAATATCCGAACAACTTATCCGCATACCGGCGGCGTTACAAAATCAAGGTAAATACCTGTGCCTTCCCCGGGTATGCTTTGCACGTTAAAGCTTCCGTTTACGGAGGTCATCCGTGCATGAATGCTTTTCAGCCCCATCCCTTCCTGCTGTACTTTACCAGGGTCTTTCATCCCTACGCCATTATCTTCAATCGCTATGCTGAGATTGTCAGCGTTGTATACCACAGATGCCTTGACAACTGTCGCCTGCGCATGTTTGATCACATTCTGCAACACTTCCTGCACAATGCGATACACTGTAAGCTCAAAGCCGCTGTCGAATCGCGGCAGATCATCCGGGACAGATAATGACAGAGAGAATGAAGCGGAGCGCTGTACCTGGCTGCAAAAAAAATGAAGCGCGTTCTTCAATCCCTCGTGCAGCAGCATATCCGGTACCAGGTTGTACGCCGTTTGCCGGAGATCGTGTGTGACCTGGCTGAGTGCACCTGATATATCAATGAGCTGCGTACGGGTGACCATTTCATTTTCCTCTGCGACATTATCAATCATCATCCTGGTGGCAGACAGGCCCACCATGATACCATCATGCAGCTCCCGCGCAATACGTGCCTTTTCCTTTTCTTCTCCGTTTATTGCCGCTTTGATCTCGTTGAGCGCACGGTTACGGATCAGGTGTTGCCGGGTTTCCTCTTTCAGACGTTTTCGGTGTGCATAGTTTTTGCCGGCGAGTATCAGTAACGTAATCAGTACAATAGCGCAGGAGATGCCTGCACCCAGCCATGCATTCCGTATGCCGATGGATTTTTGCTGCCGGTCTAATAAGAACTGGTTTGCCGCCAGCCTTTTATCTTTTTCCTGTGTTTGATACCGGGTGTCCAGCTTCAGTATCAGCTCGGCCCTGGTTGCTTTATTCAGGCTGTCCCGGAGGGTTTCGTAAGTTGCCTGGTATGTATGGGCCTTGTCGTAGATGCCTAAGGCAGCATATGCCTGATGCAGCATTTTGTATATGTTGGCTATTTCAAAAAGCGTAGTGGTCTCTTTCAGATCCAGACAGTCTTCAAAGTATGTAATGGCGTTGGCATAATCCGATTTCATGTATTGTATAACACCTTCCCGGTACAATATTTGTCGTTTTTGTGCTCGTGGTATGTGATCTCCATAGATGGCAGCAGCCTGTGACATATGTGCGCGGGCTTCATCCGGCTGTGATTTCAGCAGAGCCAGGTCTGCCCTGCCTGTGTGGACATTGAACTTGTGCCTGGCTGAATTTCTCTCCATTGCCCGCTCCCACAATTCCTCCAATATGGCGTAGCTCTCCTCTTCTTTGCCTTTCCAGCGTAGTAATATTGATTTGGAGAAAAGCAGATCCATGTATATCTCGGTGTGTGTCTGGCTATCCAGGCTGCTCAATCCTTTTTCTACCATATCCAGGCTTTTGTCGTACGACCCGATGCGCCGCAGCATCAGGGCGGCATTATGATACAGCAGGGCAGGCTCCACCGGGAATCCGTACAGGCCGTTCAGGTTCATGGCAGCCTTATAGTACATGATCGTTTTAGCGTAATCATTAGCTGCCATATACACAGAGCCTGTACAGAAAAATAATTCCGGCAGCAACCATCCGGTAGGATCGGTAAACCGGCAATATCCCAATGCTTCATGAAACATTTTTCCGGCAGTAGCAAAGTCCGACCGGTTGCCATAGATCTTTCCCGACTCCAGCAGGCTCTTCACAATGCCGGGACGGTAGTTGTACTGTTTGCTGCCCAGGTATATTTTACGATATAAATGCAACGCACTGTCCGGGTGATCCAGTTCAAGAAGCTGAGCCGCCGCCTTTATATCGGCTTCCAATGAAGTGGCATCATAGATCAGCCGGGCATATTCAGGCGTGCAGCGCGCCGGATGCCCGGCTAAGCAGCAAATACCTGCTGCTATTAGTATCCTATGCATTACCCACATAGCGCTCATTCCTTTCAGACTTATTATCAGTTGTTCGTAACACCGCAAATTCCAGGTTTATGCTTGTACCGTTTTCCGGGCTTTTGTCTATCTCCATGATGCCGGTGAGCGATAACACTCTTGCCCGGATCACCTCGAGCGTTGTATGCCGGTGTGTATATAATGCCTGCGATGTGTATGTTGCCGCTGCATTGTTATCTTCAATGGTTATGTGCAGGTGCCGGTTGTCATAGTTCATTTGCACCAGTATCTCTGTAGTGCCTTTATCGCTGACGGCATTTTGCAGTATTTCCTGGATGATGCGATAAACAGTAAGCTCAAAGAAAGGATCGAATCGCCCCAGCTCACTGATCTCTTCATAAAAGATCTTTACAGGATGACTCCTTTCAAGCTGGGTACAAAAATAAAAAGCTGCTTCAGAGATGCCCTCTTCAAGGAGCATGTCCGGCATAAGATTGTGTGCTGTAATGCGGAGCTGTGCGCCCATACGGTCTATTTCACCTGATATGTCTGCCAGCTTCTCTGCAGGCTGCATTGCGCTTTGCTGTTTCAGTGTTTCTACCGAATGTATAATGCCTGCCAGGCGGGTCATGATACCCTCATGCAGATCCTGCGCGATCCGGGAGCGTTCTTTTTCTTCTCCTTTCATAATGGCTTTCATCTCCCCAAGCTCCTGCTGCCGTAACAGCGACTGTATCTCTTCCTCCTGCCATGCCTGCCGGTATTTATGGTTGTTCCGGATGAACATCAGCGCCAGCAATAAAAAGGCCGATGTGGCAGTACTGCCTGCTATCAATATGCTCCGGATACGCAGCTTGTCTTTCTGAGCTGCGATCATCCGCTGCTCCTCCAGCAGTTGCCTGTCTTTCTGCATTGTCTGGTAGCGGGTTTCGTAGCGAAGCGTAGTAGCGATATTTTCCTGCGCGTATATGCTGTCTTCTGTTTTGAGATAATCCTGGCGATATTTATATGCATCGGGGAATCGTCTTTCTGCTGCATTTATTTCGCTCAGCAACTTGTATGCTTCCGATACGCCCCGGAGATTACCAGCTGCCTGTGCCATATTCAGCGCTGTGTGCATGTCGGCTTGCGCTTGTACGTATTGCTTTTTCAATGCCAGTGCCGCGCCTTTGATGTTCCAGTAATAAACCTGATAATAATTGTTGGCGGTTGCTATTTTTTCTGAAGCCTGCTGCAGAAAAGCTATTGCACGGTCGGGCTGATTGCGGTCCACTGCTGCTCCGGCAAGGTTGACAAGCGCGGTGAATTGCCCCATCCCCTTATAGGAAGTGTCTGAAATAGCAAGCACTTTATACAGACAGGAATCACTTCGGCTGGTATCTTTCAGGTAATCATAAACACGACTTTTATGGAGCAGCACTGTTATCAGGCCATTCAGGTTATCGCTTTCAGCCAGCCTGTTTTCAATAGTATTCAGGTACTTCAGTGCTTTCTCCGGTTCTTTTATCTTCAGCATTAATACGGCCAGATTGCTATACGGCGTGTGCATCCCGGAGCCCGGTCCGCTCTTTTCATGCAGCCTGATCGACTGCGTATAGTATCTGATCGCCTGATCATAATCGTTCCATTGAAGATGAACGGAGCCTATATTGTTATGTATCATGGCCATTACGCGCAGCAGGGTTGTTTCTGTAGAATCTCCATAAGACAATGCATTTTGGAAAGCGGAAAGCGCCCTGTCGTAGTCTCCTTTTTCTGCATACACATTCCCAAGCCCGTTCAGGGACTTCATAATACCATACCGGTATCTTTTCACGTTGCTGGCGGCAAGCGTTTTCATATAATCTGCATGTGCGCTGTCCAGCTGTTTAAAGTCCAGGTGCTGCTCTGCAGATGCCAGAACGGCATGAATGTCTAATGTATCAATAACTACCTGCACCGGCCGCTCCTGGCCGGCAACGCGGACTGCAATAAAACAGGCAAAACACAACGTGTATATTATTGGCCTCAGTACAGACATTAACTATTCCCATTTAGCCCCAGGAATAAATATACCGTTTATGATACAGAAAACATATACCGCCGCAAACTCACCAGCTCCCGCTCGCGCCGCCGCCGCCTGAACGGCCTCCGCCAAATCCGCCGAACCCTCCTCCGCCAAAACCTCCTCTGCCGCTGCTCCATCCGCCACCGAATCCACCACCAAAACCACCAAGGGGCCAACCTCCAAGACCACGACTGCCTCTGCCGCTCATATAACCGCCGCCACCGCCACCGCGTGTCAAGAGCCAGAGCAATATGATAATGATAATAACAATCAACGCCACAGACCTGAGTCCGATGCCGGATCCTCCGGGACGTGCATCGGCTGTATATTCGCCACGCGTAGCGGCAATGATCGCTTCAGCCGCCTTGTCAAAACCTTCATAATATTTTCCCTCCCGGAATGCCGGCGTCATTTCGTTGCGGATGATCCGGCCGCATAACGCATCTGTAAGCACACCTTCCAGCCCGTAACCGGTGGTGATGTTGATCTTCCGGTCTTCCATCGAGGCGAGTACCAGCACCCCGTTATCTTTCCCTTTGCTGCCCGGCTGCCAGCGGTTAAAAAGCGCCACACCATACTGCGACGGCGCATAAGCGCCAATGCTGCGCATCGTCACGATCGTAATCTGGGTAGAGCTCGTGCGTTCATATTCCAGTAGCTTGGCTTCCAGCGATGCGCGCTGCCCGTTGCTGAACACACCGGCAAAATCATTCACCAGTTGCGGCGGCTGCATCGGGGCAGGAAAGTCACTATCCTGTGCTACCACATTCCCGGACGGCGCCCATAGGATGAATACGCAAAATAAAAGATAGCGTATATATTGCCGCAATAAGCCGATGCTTGTCATTGGCCAAAGATGATTTCGTCCGGAAGTTCATTCTTCACTACGGCGGGATCGGGAGGGAAATGCCGGGCCAGCGCCGCTCCGATCTCTTCGATCGCTCCGCATAATGCAGCAGTAATATCTCCTGCACGTAGCTGTTGCCGCAAACCTTCTGCAGCATGTTGCCATAAAGCATCGCCACCGGCTTCGTAGATAGCCTGGTCGCCATAGATAGCAAATTGATGGTCTTTCAATGCCAGGTACAGCAATACGCCATTACGCCGTTCCGTCTGATCCATTCCGAGTTGTGCAAACAGCTCCGCAGCACGGTCCATAGCATCCATATAACTGCAGCGGGATTCTATGCACACCCTGATCTCTCCGGTAGTACATGCTTCCGCGGCACGGATACAGGCCACTACCCGGTCGCTGGATGTGTTGGCCGGTAAAGGTTTCCGATGGAATAGAGCATGCCCCACAAGTCCGGTATTTAAAATTGAACCGTTGGCGCCTTTTGTGCCGCCTCGTCGGCTTCAAACATCACTTTGGCATCAAAGCCCAGTATTCTCGCAAAAATATTATTCGGGAATGCCCGCACTTCCACATTATAATGCTGTACGGCATCATTAAAATTTTTACGCGCCACGGTAATGCGGTTTTCCGTTCCTTCAAGCTGATCCTGCAGGGAAAGGAAATTCTGATTCGCTTTCAGCTCCGGGTAATTTTCCGTCACCATCAGCAGCCTGCCGAGGGCCTGGCTCAGCTCGCCCTGCGCCTGCTGAAATTCCTGCAGCTTTTCCGGCGTGAGATCATCGGGATTTACCTGTACCGATGTAGCGCGGGCACGCGCACTGACCACCGCATCAAGCGTCGATTTTTCAAAATCAGCCGCGCCTTTTACTGTATTCACCAGATTGGGCACCAGGTCGGCTCGTCTCTGATATTGGTTCTGCACTTCACCCCATTTACTTTTCACATTTTCTTCTCCGCTTACAAAGGTGCGTTGCACATTGCATGTTGCACAGCCGCCGATCAGCAATAATCCGAGCACTACCAGCAGAACCAGAGAACCTTTTTTCATGGTTTAATGATTTACCAGCCAAACCTACAATATTATTTTAAAAAAATACGACAATGTTATGGCACGAAGATTTATATCCATAACAAATAACAACTAAAAAAATAGTAGTTCTACGATATTTAAAAAAGCCGTGTTTCCCATCTTGTCACCGGTCGGGCAAACGGATAGTTTTGAAATATTCTTCACCTACAAAAAGTCAGTAATGATGAAAAACAAGTATTCTCTCAAATGGCCGGCGCTGTGTCTGCTTTTGGCGCAATTGCCGTGGCAACCGGCACAGGCGGATAATGGCGTATCCGGTGCGCATCAGAATGGCGTCCCGTCCAAATTCCGTATAGCGGAACCAAAAATACCGGGGAAACAAATGGTGGCTATGCCGGGCACGGCAGGCCTGTATTTTATTGAGAATAAAGGACAGATATCTGACCAGCATGGCCAGCAACGGACGGATATTGACTTCAAGATGGTTACCGGCACAAATGTCAACGTCTTTATCGGTAGCGGCAACATTCATTACCAATGGAACAGCATGAATCCGGACAACGGACAGATGCACACCTATCGTATGGATATTGCGCTGGCAGGCGCCAATAAAAATGCCGAAGTAGTGCGGGAAGAGCAGCAAGCCTACTACGAGCAATACTATAAGGGGAACGGTGATTCAAGGGCATTCGCTTATAGCAAGATTACCTACAAGAATATTTATCCGCAGGTTGACTGGGTATTGTATCTGAAAGGCCAGACGTTTGAGTACGACTTTGTGATCCATCCCGGTGGCCGTGTTTCCGACATCCGGTTGCAGTATGACGGAGCGCAGTCCTTGCGCCTCAACAAAGACGGCAGCGTTACTGCGCACACTCCGGCGGGCAGCATCACAGAGCAGGCACCGTATAGCTTTGAAGAAAACGGGAAAGAAATTGCTTCCCGATTCCATCTTTCCGGGAACCGGCTTAGTTTCAAAACCGCAGCCTATAATCCGCGTGAAACATTCATCATCGATCCGGTTGTGGAATGGGCAACTTATTATGGTGGAATAGGGCCCGGTTATTCATACGAGCTATTTCCGGGATATATTGTGGATGTAGCAGAATCAGATATAGGAGTAGCCACTACATTCGACAACGATCTGAATGTTTATTTTACAGGTTATACTAATAGTCTTACTAATATTGCTACAACCGGTTCTCACCAGCAGGCCTGGGGAGGTAGTGCTAATACAACCTCTGCTCCGAGTGATGCTTTTCTTGTGAAATTCGATGCCACCGGGAAGCGGCTATGGGCTACTTATTATGGCGGCCAGGGCGGCGAAAGTGGCACCGGAATAGCTTGTGATGAATTCGGCAATGTGTACATGGTTGGAGGCAGCAACAGTACGGACGTCAACCTCGCTTCACAAGGTAGTCACCAAGACGCGCGCAATGGCACCAGCGATGCATTCCTTGTAAAATTCGACGGGAGTGGTAACCGCATATGGGCTACCTACTTCGGTGGACCCGGAACCGAAGTTGCCAATGCGATTGTAAGTGATAAGGGCGGGCATATTTATATAGCCGGAAATACCTCTAGCACCAGCGACCTTGCTCACGGAAGCGTACATCAGAATACGAGTGGCGGGGGTCAGGATGCATTTGTAGCCAAATTTACTGAAAATGGCACACTGGAATGGGCGAGCTATTTCGGTGGTACCGGTACAGACGAAGGAAAATCCCTAGCTTGGGATGCATCGGTTCATATCTCACCAAATTCTTTCCGGACGGAACACGTGACTGGACGACTTATGCTATAGGAAATGACCTGTATGTGGCTGTTCAGGGATATAGCATATACATTGGCGGACAAACGGCCGACACTGCCGGAGTAGCTACACCCGGGGCGCCATTTGAACAATTGGTAGGAGCGGCAGATGTATAACTGATGAAGTTCGATACCAGCGGCGCTCGTGAATGGGGCACTTATTTTGGCAGCAGTGCCAATGACAATGGCGGTTATCTGGATTGCGATGGATTCGGAAATATTTACCTTGCGGGGAGAGCAACAGTACCCTCTGCTATTACAGGAGGCATCGGACTGGCCACGCCGGGAGCGCACCAGGATACATTTGCTACCGGCGGCAATCCCGGAGCATGGGATGCTTTCCTCGTAAAGTTCAGCGACTGTGTGCAAGATCTTGCAATCACCATCGACAGCCTTACGATGGGCGTGACCGGATCAAGCGTGTACAAAAACTTCCAATGGTATAAAGATGGCGCACCCATAAACGGGGCTACTGACTCTACTTACACGGCTACTGAAAATGCCATGTATTCCGTATCAGTAGCCAGCGCGCTGAACGGATGCCTGGACTCGGCCTGGTATGAAATAAACAACATTATAGAAGATGATGACGATGTATCGGTAGCGCAACATACCGGTGCGAATCAGGTAAAGGTATATCCCAATCCGGCTCAGAACATCATCCATATCCAGGCGCCATATCCGGTGCATGTACAGTTGAAAAGCATAGAAGGGAAGCTGGTGCTGCAGCAACAGTCTGTAAAGTCGATAGACATCAGCGGTGTTGCTTCGGGCATGTACCTGCTGAGCATTACAGACAAGGAGGGCAAGGTGATCCATACGGAGAAGCTCATAAAAGAAGGAAAGTAGTATAATAAGAGGAGTCCTGATCCGATGGCGCCGGCATTAACTTACACTTAAGCCGGCGCCATTTGGTAATTTTAACAACGCAGCATCTGCGAACATGCGAAAATATGAACTGTAAATCCTTAATACTGATACTTATTCTTCCATTTCTATACTGGCATGGCGCCGTCGCACAGGTCAGCATCGTGAACGGTGACGGCACTCCCCTTACTACTAACTGGTGTAATGAAGATACGCTCCACCCCCTCGAAGGGCGTCCCGCCGGAGGAACCTTTTCCGGCTGCGGCGTAGTGGAACTGAACGGCTCCTGGTATTTCAACCCACAGCTGGCGTCAGAAAACGCACCTTTATTTCCGCATACCTGCAGTCTTGCCTATACGCCGCCGGCATCTACCGGCTATAGCAGAATATACCGCACCATGCGCGTGCAGGCGCCGATATTGATCGATGCCGGAGCAGCAGAACAGGTCATCTGCAGGCATGGGCATTTCGAGCTTCCGGTATCCAGCGTGTACTTAGCTGCGTACCGTTATGAATGGAGCCCCGGCAGCTTCCTGATCGATTCTACACGAAACCCTGCCCGGGGCCAGATACAATTACACG
Organism: uncultured Chitinophagaceae bacterium; assembly: GCA_964527735.1. GTDB lineage: Bacteria > Bacteroidota > Bacteroidia > Chitinophagales > Chitinophagaceae > JBEBVQ01. Next base: position 56,423 of record CAZGPG010000004.1, read on the forward strand.
ATTCACAGACATTCTACCTGACAGTGCGCGATGTTAATTCGGGCTGCATGGCCTATGATACCGTAACGCTGTACGACAAATCGGTTTTTGCCACTGTTATCGGGGATGTACCAGACAGCATCTGCACCGGCGGATTGCTAACGTTGGATGCCCAACACTACGACAACTATGCATACCGCTGGTTTACCGGCGAGGGCGAAATACTCACCGGCATCTCATTTGAGTATATGTACAAAACACCGGGAGAGCATACCATGATGCTGGTGGTGCAGGATAGCTTCTGCTCCGACACCTCGGCACACAAGATCGTTGTTGAAGATTTTATACTCGAGCTTACATCGGACCAAACGCATTTCAATAATCGCCTGGATCCGCTGACACTTACCAGCTCTGGGTCTCCTGCTCCTTATTACATTACCGCATGGCATCCCGCTCACCTGTTCCCCGATCAGTCGGCCTGGCAGCAGATAATCCCCGCCGACAGTTCAAGAACCTATACCATCATTGGAGAAACCCCTCTTGGCTGTACTGATACGGCCTCAGTTTCTGTTTCCGTAACCCCCGCTATTCATATACCAAGTTCATTCACACCAAATAGTGACGGAAAGAATGACGTATTCCGTATCGCCAGCTACGGCGATATTATAAATGTGCTCAGGTTTGATATATTTGACCGCTGGGGTAAAAAAGTATGGGAAGGACGCAGCAATACCAACAGCCTGAGTTGGGACGGTACATACAATGGCGCCCCTGCCGGGATCGGTACGTATTACTATGTGATCGAGGCAGAAAACCTGCAGGGCGAGCGGTTTAGCCAAAAAGGGGATGTTACGCTCATCCGCTAAACATCAGTCTTTCCACGGGTTATACGCTGTGATAAATAAGACGTACTGTTAAACACGGGCGTATTAATTTTTGCATATGAAAAAGTATTGGTTATGGCTCCTCGTTGTATTTTCTTCTGCCTGGGGCAGTCTGCTGCATGCTCAGGAGCTGTTCAATGATTCCATACTGTTCCGGCTGCCTGCCGGGCATGCTACACAATCGTTCCATACTAATCATATCCTTCAGGCGATAGATTCCGGGAAGGATCTTATATTCAGAAATCCCGACAGCGCCGGCATCTTCTTCCTCCGTGCGATTGAAGAAAGCAGGTCATCCGGGTTCCGGGAAGGTCTGGTCAGAGGTCTGAACGGTTTCGCTGCAGTCAACCTGTTTTCAGGAAACTATGATGAAGCTGCCCGGCATTACCGGGATGCACTACATCATTCCAGCGGACTGCCGATGAATATTATATCAGATACATACACCGGCCTCGCCGGCCTTCACATTTACAAATCACAATACACACACGCTATCTGGTTCTTTTACAAATACCTGGAGATAGCCGAAACAAACACTGAAAATAATCCGCCTTTAGCCCGAACATATAATAATCTTTCGGCAGTATGGCGGATACTGCAGGATGAGGAAAATCAGTATAAGTATACCGTTCTCGCTGAAAAAGCGGCGATCGCCGAAAAAGACACGACTACGCTAAGTGCGATTCTGTTCCGCAAGGGCCTTTTTATACAAGACACGAACATTTCCCTGGGATTGCAATACCATCATCAGGCATTAGAGACCGGAAGGCAGATCGGGGATTATCAGACTATTATCGCTTCATTGCTGAATATCGGCCGCGCGCACAGGCAGCTGGGAGACAGAAAGCAGGCGCTCCGGTACACTCAGATGGCCGACAGCCTTATCGATCTTGCAGATGAAAACCCGTTCAACAAACTTGATTTTTATAACGGACAGGGCGAGGGTTATTTTATGCTGGGCATGAATGAACGCGCAGAGCAACAGGCGTTTAAAGCCATCCGGTTTGCACAAACGCTGCATACCCGAATATACCTGATCCGGACGTATAACCTGCTCGCACACATTTATGAGCGCACCGGCCAATACAACAAAGCATTTGCCAGCCAGAAGCAATACATTACCCTGAGAGACAGTCTTACCAGTGAACAGACGATACAGACGGCCAATCTGTTCGAATTGAAATACCAGACTGCCAGGCAGGACCGCGAGCTGGCGATTCAGCAACTGGCCATTTCCCACCATGAAACACAAATACTGCGCAAGAACATTATCATCGGCAGCATCATCGGAGGTCTGCTGTTGCTGGCTGCCGGCGTCTGGGCCGTTTACCGGAACATGCAGACAAAAAACCGCGTCCAGCAGGAGTCCATCCGCTCATTAAAGAAAGAAAGACAGATTGAGCAGATGAAAGCGATCATGCAGGGAGAAGATCAGGAAAGCATCCGCATCGGTCAGGAATTGCATGACGGCATCGGGAGCATGTTGTCGGTGATCAAAATGAACATGAGTATGATCCCACAGGAACATTATGAGCTGGCTGAGTCAACGCAATATCAGGAAACACTGAATCTGCTCGATAAAGCTGCTACTGATCTCAGGGAAACTGCGCACAATCTCATGCTCGACTCCCTGCTCCAGGGAGGACTGGATGAAGCCTTGCAGCATTTTTGTGAAAAAAACAGCACAAAATACAACGTACATATTCACTTTCTCTCTTACGGTCAGCCGCCCCGCGATCTCTCCCAGGACTTGCGGCGATCCGTATACCGGATCATGCGGGAGTTGATCGTTCATTCCATCAGGCAAAAAAATGTTACCTTAGTTGTTGTACAATTTAACTGGCAGGAAGACATACTCAGTATCATACTCGAAGATGATGCTCCCCTGGCACAAAACGGGGAAGCACCTCTCCTTGAAAGCGACAATGGTCTTCTTTCAAGAATTGATGCCCTCAGCGGCCATGTGGACGTAGAGAGCGGACAGGAAAAGGGAACTACGATTGATATAGAGTTTAACATTCGCCCAGACGCCACCAAATGACAGAAAATCTGATTACAGTTGCGATCATAGATGACCACCCCATGGTGATCAACGGTATTCAGAACATGCTGGCTTCATCACGGCATATAAAAATGATCGCTACCTATGAATCCGGTACAGAGTTGCTGACGGGACTGGAGCAACAGCAACCGGATGTGCTGTTGCTGGATATTCAATTACCCGGCATGAAAGGCGACGAGCTTGCAGAGATTATACAGAAACAATGGCCGGCCATCAGGATTCTTGCCATGACCGGGTTTGATACACCTTTTTATGTCCGTAATATGCTTGAAAAAGGCTGCATCGGATACCTGCTCAAGAATACCGGTCAAAAAACACTGGTACACGCTATCGAGACCGCTAACCGGGGAGAGACCTATATAGACGAAACACTGAAAGAGCAATTGCTGCAGCATGTACTCAAAATCAAGATGCCGGCTGCACCGGGAAATCCACCGGTACTTACACGCCGGGAAAAAGACATTCTCAGACTCATTGTACAGGAATATACCAGCCAGGAAATTGCAGATACCTTATTTCTGAGCCTGCGTACTATCGAAAAATACAGACTGAACATGCTTCAGAAACTGCATGTCAGAAATACCGCAGGACTCGTAAAAGCAGCCATATCAATGGGCCTTACGGAATAGAACAAGACAATATCCCGGATAAAGGCAATAGTTGTATTCCGGAGCATTGCCTCTGTCCACACGGTCAGGTGTTTTCCAGTGGAGGAGCATTATAGCTATCCGGCAGGATAATCATACCCATAAACAACAAACGTAATTGTACGCTTCCCTACTGTTACATGGGATATTAACACAGTTCAGACCAAGCGCGTAGTAATTCTACTACTTTTTAAAAAGTAGTATTTTTCATCTTGTCCAAGATAATTTAAGCAGATAGTTTTGTTGTATTTTTTTTTACCGGTACTGTGGATGTTATCCGTAATAACCCTTCAATATGAATTATGTCTGGAAAAAAGGAATTCTGCTTTTGGCATTCATGTGCTTGTCGCTCTGCTGCCCGAAAGAAAGCTTTGCCTCTCATGCAGCCGGGGGAGAACTTATCTACGAATGGGTAAGTGACTCTACGTACCGTTTCTATTTTAAATTTTACAGGGATTGTTCCGGTATCCCGGAACCCGACAGCCAGCGGATGTGCTATTTCAATTCCTGCAACAACCAAAGCTATCAGGTACAGCTGCAGAAAATGACTGTACTGCCCGGCGGCATATTGAATGCAGAAGAAGTGTCTCCCGGATGCGCCGGCTATTACACCAACTGCAGCGGCGGCACACTGAACGGATTCCGGGAATGGTGGTACTCAGGAACGGTAACCCTGCCCAGCCGTTGCGATTACTGGACTTTTTATATTTCCCTTAATGGCCGGAATCCCAGCGACAATATACCTTCCTCTTCAATGCTCGGTGTTCCGCTTTATCTCGAAGCAACCCTGAATAACCTGGATGTCTCTCATTGTTCCTCTCCGTATTTTTCCGTCAAGCCGGTCCCATACGTATGCGCCAATTCGCCCAATACATACAACAGCGGCGCAATTGACCCGGATAATGACTCCATTGCTTTTGAATTCATTCATCCGCGCACTATATCTATTATCAATTCTGTACTCTGCCAGTCGGCCTACAGCGCCACAGACCTCCCATTCCTGGGAGGATTCAGCCTCACGGAACCTTTTGCCACCAACAATACGTTTACATTCTCCCCGCTGACAGGGCAAATGAATTTCACACCGGCGCTGATCAGTGTGAACACCACTACGATCCGCGTAAACAAATACCGGAACGGGAAAAAGATAGGTTCCGTGCTGCGCGATATACAGATGAAAGTAGTGAACTGCAGCTCCAATCAGCCCTCTTTCGCTGTTATTCCTTCATCCGTATCCGGCGGGACGTATATCAACGACATTATTGAAGGTACGACCAGCAGAACGATAAACTTTTGCTTTTATGCCCGTTCTGTTCCTGGCACGATCCTGTCCGTCTCAGACAATCACAACCTGGTGATGCCAGGGTCTTCCATCACCTATACAAACCAGCTGGGGGATTCTGCCACAGGCTGCCTTTCCTGGACGCCCTCCTGTACGGACACCGGATTACGTTTTTTTGCAGTTACCGTAAAAGACTCTACATGCCTGGCGCCTGGTATCCTGGTGGCACAGACGTTCATTATACCCATCCGGATCCGCCCGGCCGCCGTTCCCACTGAGCGTACCATAGTACTGTGCCCCGGCAGATCCGCGTACCTGCAGCCGGGCTCCGGCAATGCTTCCGTCAACTGGTCTGTGCTGCCCGGAGGAAATGATCTGGGCAGCCTGAGCTGTACCAGCTGCAGGAATCCCCAGGCAACTCCGGATATTCCCACTACCTATATCGCCCGGTATGGTCTGGACAACAGCGGCTGTCTGCTGGAAGAACGCTTTAACGTGGCGATAGATACCGGCCGTGTCATCATCACTCCGGAGTCACCCTATATACTATGTGAGCCTGACAGCATTCAGCTGCACGCACAGGCTACGAGCTATCCGTTCCGCTCCAACCTTGCCTGCGGTACACTTACAACGCCGGGAGCCCCCGGCGATTCCGCAGAAATACTGATTGCCAATGCGGCATTGCAACGTGTGCAGAACAACGCCAGCACTCCTTTCACGGGAAGTTATCCCAGCGCCCGCCATCAGTATCTTATCCGGGCCGCTGATATAAAAAGAGCCGGTATTACATCCGGCAGGCTGCAAAGCATTGCATTTCACATTTCGTCCTTTACGCCAGGCACTTCATTCAGCAACTTGAGCATTGCCTTGGGCTGCACAGATGAGACAGCGCTCAGTACCACTGCCGGCTTCATCAGCACAACGCCGGTTTATTCGGCGCCCGGGCCGGTTTTCATTACATCAGCGGGCGCATTTACGACGTTCTATTTTGATCAGGCTTACGACTGGGATACCACAAAAAACCTGGTCGTGGATATCTGTTATGCCAATACCTCCGTTACCTCACCGGCCTATACTTATTATTTCAACAGCGGATACAACAGCACCTTATACACATACGCGGCATCCGGCAACGTCTGCAATGCCACAACACCGGCGTTATCCACAGCACCGGAGCTGCCCCATATGCGTATCGGATTTGATCCCGCACCGGTATTGCCCTATAGCTATACCTGGCGGAATAGTACATTTTTCCCGTCGGATACCATAGAAAACCCGGTGACCTATATTACCGGCAGTACACCTATATATGCCTACACCTTCAACAGATACGGCTGCCTGCTCGGCGATACGCTGGATGTGATCATCCCGGATCCGCCAACCATATCAAACGATACCGGCATTTGTGCCGGTGACGCCATTCGGCTTCGTGTACACGGCGCTACATCATGGCAATGGTATGAAAACAGAACGGAATCTCCGGTCACGCTGAGCTGCCAAAACTGTGCAGATCCTGTCGCCTCCCCCATGGAAGACATCGTATACACCGTACACACCACGGATTCATTCGGCTGCAGGGACACCCTGCAGGTACAGGTAAATGTGACGGAGTTGCCGGATGTCCGCATTATCAACAATGATACACTTATAGACTATGGCGCCAGCCTTCAGCTGACAGCCACCGGCGCAACAGCATACCTGTGGTCGCCCTCCCGCTCGCTCGACAACCCGATGGTATATAATCCTGTTGCCACTCCTCACGAACATACAATTTATGTTGTTGCCGGGCTGGCAGCAGATAACCATCTGTGTCGCAGCTATGACTCCGTGCGGGTACGGCTGGATTTTCGAGGACGTTTTTTCGTCCCTTCGGCATTCACACCGGATGGGGACGGAAAAAACGACCTGTTCCGGGTATTCAACCTGACCTTTCAGAAACTCCTGGAGTTCCGGGTATTTAACCGCTGGGGACAGGAAGTATTCAGCACAACCGATGAACGGGGTGGATGGGACGGCGCCTGGAAAGGCGTCCCGCAACCCGTAGGTGTCTACCATTATCTCATCCGACTGGCATATCCGGATGGGGCCACAGACCTGTATAAAGGAGATGTTACACTAATTCGTTAATCCCCCGATCAACTATTCATATGATTTTTTTAACCCGTAATTATTATAAAATGAAAAACAAATACCTGTTACTGGCGATGGCATTGCTCTTCAGCAATATTACATCTGCCCAACTGAGCGGCGCCATCACCGTGCCCACCAATCCTCAGTTCCCCACACTCAAAGCAGTTGTGGACTCCCTGAATCTCTATGGACTCTCCGGTCCGGTAACGATCAACATAACCGCCGGCGAAACAGCGCCCTCCGGAGGATATGTCCTCGGCACAACCGGCTCAAAGCTGAACAGCGGAGCTAATGCCGCCACCGCAGACCGCACCATTACCATAAACGGGCGTGGGAATACTATTACAGCCAACATGGGCAACAGCACTCTGGATGGGATCTTTACCATTGCGGGTGTGGATTACGTTACCATAGACAGCCTGCACCTCAACGATCCAAACACTGGGTCGGCACTCGAAGCGATGGAATGGGGATACGGTTTGCTGAAACATAGCAGCACCTTGCCTTATGACGGCGCGCAACATATTACTATCCGGAATTGCAATATCTCATTGAATACATTGGCTAGCGGGGCCAAAGCGATTTATTCAGCCAATCATACTATTTCCAGCAGTACGGCTCTTTTCGGCTCTGCTGCTATAGCTTCGGATGCCAATAGTCACAATGCTTTTGTAAACAATCTAATTACCGAATGTATATATGGTGTTCATATTGCCGGTATGGCAGCAGGATTTGACCCTACAGACATGTCTACTAAACTTGATGCAGGAAACAGTATAGAACGAAATCAAATCACAATTGGCGGGAATACTCAGGCCGGTTATGGCGTATATATCAGCTACGACAGTTCTGTACTTATTAACGGCAACAATATCCAGACCGCTACAGATCATGCAAATCATGCGTACGGCATATGGATCGAATCCGGACGTGGAAATGTTGAAATTGACAGCAATTCAATATCAATTACCAGTACAAACTCAGGTGCGAATCTTACAGGTATACGTATCAATAGCAATCAAAAGGAAAATAACGGGAAACTTACGGTTACAAAAAATACTATTGCCGACTGGAATTTTCCCGCCGCCGCCTTTGGTGAAATATATGTATTCCGTAATCAGGGTAGTTTTGACACAGTATATGTTAATGATAATATCGTCAGGGATATTATCATTGGCGCCGGCTCTTCATTCTTTCAGCCCTTGCGTATTTTTGATAATAGAGTAGGGGGAAACGCTTCACTTGTGCATCTCGACAATAACCACTTATCCAATATCGTTCGGAATGGTGCATCTGGTGCATTAACCATCATAAACAGCATTGCAACCAGTGGATCTGTAACCGGAAACTTCCATACATCACATAATGTAGTTACAGGTATTACAAATGGCAACGGAGATATAATCGGGATATTCATAAGCCCGTCTACTTCAGGGATTAAAAACTCATATGTAAACCATAATAAGCTCGACAATATCCGTATTACTACCGGTTCAGGACGATTGTATGCCTATTATTCAAATAATGGTTCATCTGGTTACAGCGAACTGGCTTATGATACGCTCACGAATGCTGCTACCGCAAGCGGACAATTGTATGGATATAACAACAGTTTCGCCAGCCAGGCGCTGTTTCATCATTTTTTTGCGGATAGCCTTACAACCGCCACTGGTACCATTTATGGATATTATTACCAGGGCGGCGGAGAAATAACAGTTCATGACAATAGTTATAGCAATTTGATCATTACCGGTACAAGTGGTACTATATATGGCGCTTATCTGGCCGGCTTCAGTACTACGTTCTCTTGTTATAATAACTTTTTCTTCCGATATGCCGTTTCAAATACTTATAGCGCAAACAGCAATCTTTATGGTATTTTTCTGGGTAATCTGTCCGGTTTTGGACTTTCTGACAGTCGACTGTATCATAATACTATAAAGATAGACCCTCAGTCTACCACAGGAGCAAACCTGGGTGCGACAGGTATATATTATGATAACACGATACAGCTTGATTTGCGCAACAACATTATCCACACAAACGTAACGCCTAAAGGCACCGGCTTCACCGCGGCTTTACGGAGGAATACCAGCAGCGGTGCAACCGCACCGGATAATCTCGCTCTAACAACGAATGGCAATGTTTATTTTGCGCCCAACGTCGCCAATAGCCACCTGTATGGAGAAGGAACTGCCAGTCCCCTTGCAAATACGTTCCAGGCAGATCCTGCTGCCATCAATACTGGTTGTGGTGCGTATAAATCCTTTATGGCTCCCCGGGAGAGTCGTTCCTTTACTGAAAATAATCTGTCCGCAAGTGCATTGCCAGTTCCTTCGGGTAGCTCCTTTGCCAAAGGGATCGGCGTACCCACTTTTAATCCACAGGTATTCGTAGATTTTGCCGGTAATGTCCGCCCCCCACAGCCGGACGCAGGTGCGCTCGAATTTACAGGCACTCCTACCGGCGCCGCAGGCCCGCTCATCAGCTATACACCCCTGCCGCTCCTGGCGTTCTGCAAGAATGACGGCCCGGTACTGACGGCTACCATCAGTGGCCCCAACCCGGTAAATACAACAACTGCCGCACCTCGTCTTTATTACAGGAAAGTTTCGGAAAAAGACACCTTCGGTGTATATCCCGGCAATAACAACAGCAGCTTCAACGGCTGGAAGTATGTACAGGCTACCGGTACCGCTCCTAATTTCTCTTTTGCAATCAACTACAGTCTGCTTACAAATACACCGATAGTAGGTGATTCGATCGTGTACTTCCTCATTGCACAGGACAATGCGTCCACACCCAATATTGCGATCAATACTGCAGGGTTGGCACCGGGTTTTTGTGCCGACAACGTCAACCTGCCTCCTGCTGCAGGCCCGGTACAAGCAGCTCCCGCACTACAAAGCTATGAGATCATTCCTTCGGAATTCACGACCCTGAGCCTGAACGGTAATGTATGTGCAGGCGCTACCACAACACTGCGTTTAGATCCTCATCCTACCGGCGCGACCATTCAGTGGCAACACGATAATAATACCGGTACTTTCACTGACATATCCAACGCTACCGGCGAAACCTATACAACACAGGTGCTGGATACCGCCAATAACTATCGTGCTGTACTTACTCTGTGCAATGCTACAGTACAGTCCGATCCGGTACATGTCAACGTTACCATCCCACGGGTTACCGACACCATGCCTGCCAGCCATTGCGGCGCTGCCAGCCTTACACTGGAAGCTACAGGATCTGCCGGTACTACTCTGAAATGGTATAATGTGCCGGCAGGCGGCGTACCGCTCAATACCGGCAACACCTTTGTGACACCGGTGATCAATACCACCACCACCTATTATGTATCTGCGCTCAACGGTAACGGCGGTGAAACTATGCCTTCGCCTGTCGGTGATACCCGTACACCTTCAGGCACATGGGGCACCTACAGTGGCTACGGACAATTCTTCTCTGTGAACAGTGATGCAACGATCAATTCTGTAAAAACCTATCTCGCCCAGAGCAATCCGGGTATCGTCTATATAAGCGCCTGGATCACTGATGAGATCAACACCGGCACACCAGCGATTATTGGAACTCAGATTTCCTTTTTCGTAGACACAACCATGCGTGAATTCACCATTCCCGTGAATGTAACGCTGCCTGTAGGTCGCTACAAAATGACAATGGCAACATCACTGGGTAACATTACATCGCTGTATACCACACAGGGAAATTACCCCTACCACTCGCTCAGCGGCGCCATTACAATCACCGGCGGCGGCGGCGCCAATCCGAATCTGGCCGATTACTATTTCCTGTACGATTGGTCAATTAACGCCGGTTGTGAAAGCCCCCGTGTGTCCGTTACCGCCACCATTGATACCGTAGCGGCGATCATTACAGCGCCATCCGGCCCGACCGCTATCTGTGCCGACGACAGTGCGACCTTGTTTGCCAGCAGCAATATCGGCTACACATACCAGTGGCAGCAAAACAATACGGACATCAGTGACGCCACTGATCCGCTGTACACCACACATAGCAACGGCGATTACCGCGTGATCGTCAGCAGCGGCACCTGCACAGATACGTCCGATCCGGTCACCATCACCGTGAACCCGCTGCCCGAACCGGTCATTACCGCATCAGGAGCGCACAACGAAAACATGACTACCGGCAGCTTCAGCAACTACCAGTGGTATCGCGGAGAAATAGAGCTGAACGGCGCAACCAACCAGAATTATAACGCCACCGAAGGCGGTAATTATACAGTACGCGTTACAGATGCGAACGGATGCTCCGCTACTTCGGCGCCGCAAAATGTAACGCTGAATGTCACGCATATTCCTGAGGGTGCAGATATCTCCGTCTATCCCAATCCGGCAACTGACGAAGTACATATCCGTGCATCCGTACCGGTTACCGCTGCTATCAGCAGTGTTGACGGGAAAGTTATCTGGCAGCAGGAATCTGTAAAAAGGGTGAATGTCCGTCACCTGACGCCGGGAGTTTATTTTATCCGGCTGAGCGATGCTTCCGGCAGATTGTTATATATGAATAAGCTCATCAAAAAATAAACACGGACGTATCCAAAAAAGGTTGCCTCTTATGTCGAGGCAACCTTTTTCCCGTTTTATTTGCTACACCACAATGAAATTTCTGACTTTAAAAGAATAAAAAAGGTTAATATTATTAAAAAGATACACTGAAATTAATTCGGGCATATGAAATGGTGTTGGTTATGGTTGTTCATTGTACTTTTTTCCGGGTGGAACAGGCATTGTCATGCCCAGGAAATCTCCAATGATTCGGTATCCTTCAGGGCTCATCCCGGACCTGATACATTCAATACCCGAAATATTTTTCGCACGATAGACTCCGGCAGATCCTACGCATACACAGACCCGCCCACTGCAAAAAGCTTCTTCCTCCGGGCAATCGCAGAAAGCAGATCTTCCGGATTCCGGGAGGGATTGGTCAAAGGGATGAGCGACCTTGCCATACTAAGTCTTTATTCGGGAGACTATGACGAAGCGCTCCGCAATTACCGCGAAGCGTTGCACCACAGCTCTGGCTTGTCACTCCGTATCATATCCGATATATACACAGGGCTTGCCGGTATCTATATTTACAAATCACAGTACAAGCAGGCCATCTGGTTCTTTTATGAGTATCTGAAAATTGCCGAAACAAGCACGGAAGCGAATCCGCCTTTAGCCCGCACTTACAACAATCTCTCTGCAATATGGAGTTTGCTGCAGGACAACGAGAAACAATATAAGTACACTGTTCTCGCAGAAAAGGCAGCGGTCTCCGAAGAAGACACATCCACACTGAGTACCATTTTATTCCGCAAAGGGCTTTATATACAGGACACCAATATCTCACTGGCGCTGGAGCATTTTCATAAGGCGCTGGAGATGGGCATGCATATCAGACAATTCCAGACCATCGTCGCTTCACTGCAGAATATTGCCCGTGCTCACATGAAGCTGGGCAATAATGCAGACGCCTTCCGGTATTACCAAAAGGCCGACAGCCTTATCGATCTTGCAGATGAAAACCCGTTCAACAAACTTGATTTTTATAACGGACAGGGCGAGGGTTATTTTATGCTGGGCATGAATGAACGCGCAGAGCAACAGGCGTTTAAAGCCATCCGGTTTGCACAAACGCTGCATACCCGAATATACCTGATCCGGACGTATAACCTGCTCGCACACATTTATGAGCGCACCGGCCAATACAACAAAGCATTTGCCAGCCAGAAGCAATACATTACCCTGAGAGACAGTCTTACCAGTGAACAGACGATACAGACGGCCAATCTGTTCGAATTGAAATACCAGACTGCCAGGCAGGACCGCGAGCTGGCGATTCAGCAACTGGCCATTTCCCACCATGAAACACAAATACTGCGCAAGAACATTATCATCGGCAGCATCATCGGAGGTCTGCTGTTGCTGGCTGCCGGCGTCTGGGCCGTTTACCGGAACATGCAGACAAAAAACCGCGTCCAGCAGGAGTCCATCCGCTCATTAAAGAAAGAAAGACAGATTGAGCAGATGAAAGCGATCATGCAGGGAGAAGATCAGGAAAGCATCCGCATCGGTCAGGAATTGCATGACGGCATCGGGAGCATGTTGTCGGTGATCAAAATGAACATGAGTATGATCCCACAGGAACATTATGAGCTGGCTGAGTCAACGCAATATCAGGAAACATTGGATCTGCTCGATAAAGCCGCTACCGATCTCCGGGAAACGGCGCACAACCTCATGCTCGATTCCCTGCTCCAGGGAGGACTGGATGAAGCATTGCAGCATTTTTGTAAAAAAAGCAGTGCAAAACACAATATAAACGTCCAATTTTTCTCTTACGGCCAGCCTCCGGCAAACCAGCCTAACGATATGCGGCGCGCTGTATATCGGATCATGAGAGAACTGATATCCTACTCCATCAGACAAAAAAATGTTACCTTAGTCGTTGTACAGCTTAGCTGGCAGGACGATATACTCAGTATCATACTCGAAGATGATGTCCCCATAATATATGACAGAGACAGGCATCCTCTTGAAAACGGCAACGGGCTTCTTTCGAGAATTGATGCCCTCAATGGTCGTGTGGATATTGGGTATGGCCAGAAAAATGGAACCATAATTGATATGGAGTTTGGTATTCGACAGGACACAACAAAATGACAGAAAACCCGATTACAGTTGCGATCATAGATGATCATCCTATGGTGATCACCGGTATTCAGAATATGCTGGCTCCGTGTACACATATCAACATGATCGCCACTTACGAATCCGGCGATGCACTGCTGCACGGTCTGAACCTGCAACAACCTGATGTGCTCCTGCTCGACATCCAGCTCCCCGGTATCAAAGGAGATGAGCTTGCAGAAATGATCCGGCAAAAATGGCCTGCTGTAAAGATCCTTGCCATGACGGGATTCGACACTCCTTTTTACGTCCGGAACATGCTCGGGAAAGGCTGCCTCGGATATCTGCTCAAGAATACCGGACAACAAACGCTGGTACACGCTATCGAAACCGTTAACAGGGGAGAGATCTATATAGATGAAACCCTGAAAGAACAATTGCTGCAGCATGTGCTCAAGATCAAAAAAACAGCTGCACCCGACGCCCTGCCTGTACTTACCCAGACGGAAAAAGATATTCTGAAACTCATTGTACAGGAATATACCAGCCAGGAGATAGCAAACACCCTGTTCCTGAATGTCCGAACCATTGAAAAATACAGACTAAACATGCTTCAGAAGCTGAATGTCAGGAATACCGCCGGCCTGGTAAAAGCAGCTATCTCTATGGGGATTACGGAATAATTTATCAATAGTAATTACAACATGGAAAAAGGATGTCATAGCGGCCACCGGGCCGCCATCGTATGAAGTGACACGATACTAAACATGTCATTTGACATGTGCATTCCATGCCGGCCAACACCGGACTCCGTATTTTCTCCGGACAATAGTGACCTTCACATTAAATTCATGGTATCATTTTGGTACATGATACCTTGCAACAATCGTAAATCAGCATTTATGAAAAGGATGACGACGCTGACAACGGCATTGATGCTGGTGGCATCAGGAAGCATCGCTGACCCTGCCCTTACCACCCGCATCGTGAAAGATAATCTCTTCATCCCCTGGGAGATCATATACGGGCCGGACGATCATATCTGGTTTACCCAGAAAAACGGCTACATCTGCCGCACAGAGCCTGCCACGGGTCACACAGATACCCTTTATTACGAGCCGGAAACGGTGATCCGCGGTGAAGGAGGGATGCTGGGCATGGCCATGCATCCGGATTTCCCCGATAGTCCTTACCTATACGTTGCTTATAATTACCTCAAAAGCGGCAACTATACCGAAAAGATCGTCCGTTATACCTATAACGGGCAACTACTGCAGGATCCGTTCATTCTGCTGGATGATATTGACGCGGCCAATAACCATAATGGCTGCCGGCTGCTGATCGTTAACAACAAACTTTTTATTACTACCGGCGACGCCGAAATTGCTGCCACAGCTCAAAATCCACATACAATAAACGGGAAAATCCTGCGCATCAACCTGGATGGAACGATCCCAACCGACAACCCTGAACCGGGCAGTCCGGTGTGGTCCTGGGGACACCGGAATGCCCAGGGGCTTGCATATGCCAACGGTATATTATACAGCTCGGAGCATGGACCCAGTACAGACGACGAGCTGAATATCATACATATGGGACGGAATTACGGCTGGCCCACTGTCACAGGATTCTGCAACACACCCGGAGAGCAGGCTTTCTGTGCAGATTCAAATGTCGTGGAACCCCTGGCCACATGGACGCCAACGCTGGCAGTTTCTGATATCGCCTATTACGGCAGCGATAAACTGATGTTTCCGGCGTTTCAGCATTCCATACTGATGACCACGCTGAAAGACCAGACCTTATACCAGCTCCGGCTGAATGCTGCCGGAGATGAGATAATCAGTACTGTCCGGGTGGACGGGGTCAGCTTTGGGCGGCTGAGAGATGTATGCATTGCGCCGGATGGGCGGGTTTTTATCTCCACCAGCAACTCCCCGGCAAGCGGAAATGGTGAAAAAACCGACCGCATCATAGAATTATATGATCCACTATTTTGGGGGGCGGTCGTCCAACACACACTACCTGCCGTATCCATTTACCCAAATCCAGTAAGAGGCGATGTCTTGTATGTATCTGCGGCCGGCAACTCCCGTAGCACGACACAGCCATATATCATTTCGGATATGCAGGGGCGCGTTCTTCAATCAGCGCTGGTTCCACTGCCGGGCGTACTACCGGTAAGCGATCTTCCTGCGGGTATATATTTTCTGCAGCTAAGAGATCCTGACGGGAACGCCCTGACACGGAAGTTTGTGAAGTTGTAACGCGATCTTAAAAAGGCGACAAATGTGTTGAATGTGACAAATGTGATAAACACATTCGTCACATTCAACACATTTGTCACATTCAAAACTATCAGTTAATATCCCGCTTTAAAAGCAGCCGCAGGCTATCTAAGGTAACAAAGCGAAAGACAAAGATCAACACACTACTTGCCAGCACAAAACCCGACAACTGCCATATCCATAATATGGGCAGCAACGACAAACCGGTACAAACCAGCAGGCAGACAAAGGGGAAAAATATATGCGCCGCAATCCACCGGCGGTCGTAGGGAAGGGATAAATGCTTCCGGCTATACACAATATAACATACTGCCAGCACCGACTGCGTGCCAAATGCCACTACCGCAGCGCCCAGCGCCTGTTCGCGGGGAATGAGATACAGATTGCACCCTACATTGATGATCACACCGGTCAGAGCAATGATATTCAGCAGCCTCAGATTGCCGTTGGCCGTCAGCAGCGTAGAATAAACATACATGATACAGAATGCCGGGAATGTAGACATCAGCCATGCCAGCACCTTTCCATCGTAAATGCCGGCGGACGGATACAACAGATGCATGATCTCCGCACCATAGAAATGAGCCGCAATTGCAATCACCATCGCAAAAGGCAGCATGATATTCACCGCAACGCGGACCACCGGCACTACTTGCTGCCGCTCTGCCAACATACGTCCGAACAATGGCAGCAGCACACTGGCAAACATCAAACCAAAGATATTACCAACATCCAGCAACCGGAAGGCGGAAGCGTATATACCCGCTTCTTCCTTTCCGCCGCTACCGCCCAGGCGCTCCAGCAACAGTATATCGGAACGGGTATGGATCGCCATCAAAAAAATCAGAGAGGCATAGGGCAGGCTTTCCCTGACGATCCTGAGTATATCGCGAAACCGGAAAGACAGCCGCAGCCGGAAAGAAGCAATCCGCTTCATTACAATAAAAGACAGCAAAAGCGCCAGACCATAACAGGCGATCTGGGCCGCTACAAACCATTCTATCCGGAATTGCCCCGCCGTATATGGATGCAGCAGCAGGATACCACAAACCAGGATCATAAAAAAACGGTCGGATACGGAAAGGAGCCCATCCAGACGAAAACGCTGCAGGGCAGCGACATTACTGCGAATATACAGCAGCAGCATATTGCAGGTCTGTATCAACACCATACCGCCCAGCATCGCCAGCTCCATACCCCGGAAGCCAAGCGCCCAGCCGGTGACACATACGATCAGCGCATATAATGCAGACAGGATCATCCGCGCCGATAACATCACCGGGAACATACGCTTCAGCCTGTGCGGCTCCTGGGAGATGATCCGGGAATTATAACTGTTCAGCCCGAGATCGAGCAGCATCTGGAATATAATGCTCAGATTGAATAATACCTGATAGGTGCCATAATCCTCATGCCCTACCCGGTTTTGTACCGTCCTGTCTATCATAAATATCCATACAGACTTCACCAAGAGGTTGATGATGAGAATAAACAGGATATTTTTTACAAAAATCTGGCGCATGTACAGGACAATAAACGATCGGCATTATATAACGCCGGCGTATGTGTTTATTATATCTTTTCAGAGAAAAATATGAATAAACTTGTAAAATTATAATTTTGCGCCCGATTACTATGCGTATTGCCGTAAATACCCGCTTACTGCTGAAAGGAAAACTGGAAGGAATTGGTTGGTTTACCTATCAAACCCTTGAGCGGATCGTTCATAATCACCCTGAGCACGAATTTATTTTTTTCTTTGACCGTGCTTACGATCCGTCCTTTGTTTTCGGAAAGAATGTGACTCCGGTCGTCGTGCCGCCGCCGGCGCGCCACCCGGTATTATTCAGTATCTGGTTTGACCTTTGCATACCCATGATGCTGCGTAAATACAAAGCGGATGTATTTCTCTCCACCGACGGGCAGATGTCGCTTACTACAAAGATCCCGACCTGCCTGGTGATCCATGATCTTGCATTCGAACATTATCCGCAGCACCTGAAATTCAGCGCCCGCCATTACTGGCGTTATTTTTCACCCAGGTTTGCACATAAGGCAAAGCGTATTGTAACCGTGTCTGAATTTTCCCGGCAGGATATTGCCACACGCTATAAAATTTCCCCGGAAAAAATATCCGTTGCCCACAACGGCGCCCATGAAGCCTATCAGCCGCTGGGTTATGAAGAGCGGGAAGCCGTGAAAAAGCAATATGCCGACGGATGTGAATACTTCGTTTTCGCCGGTGCCCTGCATCCGCGTAAGAATGTCATTAACCTGCTGAAAGCTTTTGTTTCTTTCAAAAAGCATCACAGGACCCATATGAAGCTGGTGATCGTAGGACGGATGGCCTGGAAGTTTGACGAGCTGGTAGCGATGCGTAAGGAAATGCCGTTCGGCGACGATGTGAAATGGGTTGGATATATGAATGTGGAGGAGCTTTCACGTGTGACCGGCGGGGCATATGCAATGGTTTATCCTTCTCTTTTTGAAGGGTTCGGCATCCCGATCCTTGAGGCATTGCAATGCCATGTACCGGTCATCGTCAGCAACACTTCCTCCATGCCTGAAGTGGCCGGCGAAGCCGCCCTGCTCACCGATCCGGAAGATCCGGAAGATATCGCCGCCAAGATGGGCATGATCTATAAAGACGAAGTATTGAGAGCCAGCCTAATAGCCGCAGCGCCGGCACAGGCGGCAAAATTCTCCTGGGATAAAGCTGCAGAGACCCTGTGGGAAAATATCCTCCGGTGTGCCGGGAATTGATGATAGGGCTGTCTATAAATAGCTATCACCTGAATTGACACGAGACTCAATCCGCTAATAAAAATCATAATCCCGCCGTGCCAGGTTCAGCCGCAGTCCGCCGTAGAAATACGTAGTCGCTATTGCCGGCAGGTAATTATTTTCATACGAGAAATTCCGGTTCGTCACACCGAGGTCTATGAACAGGTTTTCACGCAGTTCATAAGAAGCATTGACATTCAGCAGGAAACAATTGCCCTGTACACCGGAAATAAGGGTATATCCATGCTCCGGAGAGGAAAGATTGATGGGCGTACGGGTACCGTAATGCCTGGAAATGTCATTCCCGTAATTGGCAATGCCCGTATCCGTACCTTTTGCATAGTACATGCCCCGTACCGTCAGGAACAGGTTTTTCACCGGCTGATAGCGCACCACGCCGATCAGCTCGGCAAAACCGCTACCCAGCGGATGTGCCAGCGGCTGATTGTAATGATTGTAATTGGCCAGCGTATCATGTGCATAGGTAAATGGCCGCACCAGGTTGACCTCGGCCTGCAGGTCAAGGTTCCTGACCGTAAAGGCATCGAAATATTTGGCGCCAAGCTGGGCGCCGAACTTATTACCCCACCATCCATTACCGGCC
Organism: uncultured Chitinophagaceae bacterium; assembly: GCA_964527735.1. Lineage (GTDB taxonomy): Bacteria > Bacteroidota > Bacteroidia > Chitinophagales > Chitinophagaceae > JBEBVQ01. The sequence continues at coordinate 75,751 of CAZGPG010000004.1, forward strand.
GTCAGCTCTTTGACGCGAAACTCATCGAGCAAAAACTGCCCGTAAAACTGCAAACGCTTCGCCGCCAGCGCTTTGAAGTTAAGGCCGAGCAGCACATTGTCCGGACTACCATTGGCCCTTTCGATCTGGCGGTAGAGAATAATCGGCACCATATAGCTGAACGAATAACGGTCGGGGCGGCTGAATACCACACTTTCAAACAGACCGATATTCAACCATTTTGTGGCATTGAAGCTCAAGTGGTGAACCGTAGCGTATTTATGCGGCAACACCCGGTCACCGCCACGTGGATATTGCGGAGTAAGCTCCAGGTAAAGGTTCTGGTAGTTGATTTTCCATATTTTGGTATTCAGCCGGAGAAAGGTAGCCCCGGTGGAAAAATCGCTCAGGAACAGGCTGCGCATACCGTCGCCGAAAAAGTGCTTGTCATATCCCAGGGTTACATTGATATGATCTTTAACCGCAGCAAAATCTATATAACCACGCGCCAGCAGGTAATCGTATTTATTGGCCGAGCCGGTACCGTGGAGGTCGGCAGTCTGGTAATAATCTGCTCCGGGCACCGCACTGTATTTGTTAGTCCAGTTGGTAACGAAAGAGACCGGATCTTCCTGATTATCGGTAAAGAAAGTATAAAAGCCCACTTTCTTAGCGATCCACCCTCTCAGCTCAAGCCCGCGGCTATTGGAAAAGCGTGTTTGTGAGCCTCCGGCAGTGCTGTTTTCAGATAATACGAGGCCACCGATCACCGGATTGACGACCAGGAAAAAATTATCAGTCCTGACATGGGCAAAATCCGGCTGCTTTTTATAAAACGTATTGAACCACGGACGCCTGGCATCTATAGCTCCGTCTTCATCCGGCGCCCACTCACCGCTCACCGAAATGGCGTGATCTATATTATATCGGTCAATGGAAGTAAGGCCGATGGCGCCTGCCTGATCGCGCGTCTCAAGCAGGAACTGTACCGCACTTTTTCGCGACACAGGTTTCACCGACAGAAAGAGATCGTTGGAAATACGACCGGAGCGCGTTTCCAACCGGTCGAGCACCTGGTAATCTTCCTGGCCTAACTGGAGGTATGTGGTCTGAGCTCCGGCATATATGGAAAGGCTACCTGACAGGAGCAGGACTGACAAACTTTTTCTTGTGATCATGAGCGGGCAGATTAGCAGTTACGGAAAAGCCGGCTCAAAAATAATACAATTATTGAGTTATGAATGATGAGGGGTGAATTCATCGTTCATGGTTCCTCATTTATCAACATTGGCAAGCTGTCCGCAAGCGGCATCTATATCTTTGCCACGGCTGCGACGCAGGCGGGCGTTTACTTTTCGGGAAGCAAGGTATTGCATAAAGCGATCAACCACAGCTTCTTCCGGCTTTTCAAAATCCGCTTTCTCAATAGGATTGTATTCGATGATATTGACGAGGTCAGCCGGTACCTGACGATATACTTTCACCAGATCTTCCGCATCCTGCAGGCTGTCGTTAAAATCGCGGAACAGGATATATTCAAACGTGATCTCACTGCGTGTCATCCGGTAAAAATAATTCAGGGATTCGATCAGTACTTTCAGATTATTGGTTTCGTTGATCGGCATGATCTCATTCCGCTTCTCATCTGTTGCGGCATGGAGGGAAAGCGCCAGCTTGAACTTCACCTGGTCGTCGCCAAGCTGCCGGATCATCTTCGCGACACCGGCGGTAGAAACCGTAATGCGCCTCGGACTTATGCCCAATCCGTCCGGAGCGGTAATACGCTCGATCGCCTGCATCATGTGCTTGTAATTGAGCAGCGGCTCTCCCATACCCATGAAGACAATATTGCTCAGATGTTTCCCGTAATGCTCTTCCGCCTGCCGGTTGAGCAACACTACTTCATCCACGATCTCATCAAAATCAAGGTTCCGTTTCCGGGGCATATAGCCGGTGGCACAAAACTTGCACGAAAGGCTGCATCCGACCTGGGAAGATACGCAAGCCGTCATTCTTTTATCTGTCGGGATGAGCACGCCTTCCACATAATGCCCGTCATGCAGCAGGAACCGGCTTTTGATCGTGCCGTCGCTGCTATACTGACTGTGGTGTACCTGCACCATGGGAATATGATAGGATGCCGACAACTTTTCACGCAATGCTTTAGACAGATTGGTCATTTCACCGATATCTCCTGCCGAGCGTTTCCAGATCCATTCATAGATCTGCCCGGCCCGGAAGGCAGGCTCCCCCCAGTCTTTCATCAATGCTTGCAACGCTTCCGGCGTCAGGCTCCTCAGATTCTTCATAACAGGTGCAAAGTTACGGTTCCTATGTGGTTAATGTGACAAATGTGTTGAATGTGACGAATGTGTTATCACATTTCCCACATTCGTCACATTCAACACATTAAATACATTAAACGGATCGTTTTCATTCCCCAAAAATAAATTACACTTTAAGCTAAATTAATTTGGATACTTCATTAACTTAATTAATTTTGTCTGTAATAATAAATTTTCTTCACTTAAAACAAAGAACTGTGGCGTACGAAAACAAAAATTATGGTGACTCTCATAATGAAAGTCTGTTCAGCAAACGTATAAAAGCCGGGAAAAGAAGGACCTATTTTTTTGACGTCCGTTCTACGCGCAGCAGTGATTATTTCATTACGATCACCGAAAGCAAGAAGCGTTTTGATGATAACGGCTACGACCGTCATAAAATGTTTTTGTACAAGGAAGATTTCAACAAATTCCTGGTTGCGCTTACCGAAACCATCAATTATGTAAAAACAGACCTGATGCCTGATTTCGATTTCGACGCATATAACCACGACCAGGAAGAAAATACTGAGAACGCTACATCTATGGTTACCGAAGACGGTAATGTGGATGAATGGAAAATGTAATTTTCATTCTTTTGCCCTCCTTGGGAGAAACGATATAAGAACCAACAAACGGCTTCGACAGGCTCAGCCACCATCATTAAAAACGATGGCTGAGCCTGTCGAAGCCGTTACTATTTATCAACTACTAAAACAGTATCAGCGTTTCAGCAAAGCGAAGTCAATGACTTCATGCATTTCCTGTACATAGTGGAACCGCAGTCCTTTGACATACACTTTGTTGATCTCTTCCACATCTTTTTCATTCTGCCGGCACAGGATGATGTCTTTGATACCTGCCCGTTTGGCAGCGAGCATTTTTTCCTTGATTCCCCCTACCGGTAATACTTGTCCACGCAGGGTGATCTCCCCGGTCATTGCGAGATAGGGTCGTATTTTCCGGCCGGTGAAAGCGGAAGCCAGAGAAGTCAGCATTGTGATACCTGCGCTGGGACCGTCTTTGGGCACAGCTCCCTCCGGCACATGGATATGGATATTGCTTTCATCAAATTTATCGGTCGGAATATGATATTCTGCAGCATGCGCTTTCAGGTAAGAAAGTGCGGTCGAGGCGCTTTCCTTCATCACATTACCCAGATTGCCTGTAAGCGTAAGTGTGCCTTTCCCTTTCGACAGGCTGGTTTCAATAAAAAGTATATCGCCGCCTACATAAGTCCAGGCAAGGCCTACGGCGACACCGGGAGGATGCCCTTTGGTGTATATTTCATTATTATACCGGGGCTTGCCGAGCACGCGCTCAAGCTGCTCCGGCGTCACCTGGGGAGCAACGGTTTCATCCATCGCCACCTGTCTGGCGGTGTTCCGCATGATCGCGGCAAGATGACGGTCCAGTTCCCGGACGCCGGATTCGCGGGTATATTCCTGGATAGTGCGGTTGATGATCTTGTCCGGTATACGCAGACTAATCTTGCTCAACCCGTGCAATTCCTTTTGCTTGGGAATGAGATGACGCTTGGCTATCTCTGTTTTTTCTTCCATGGAGTAGCCGCTGAGCTGGATGATCTCAAGGCGGTCGCGCAGGGCCGGCTGAATTTCGCTCAGACTGTTGGCAGTAGCGATAAACAGTACTTTGGAAAGGTCAAATTCAAGCTCCAGATAGTTATCATAAAACGTGCTGTTTTGCTCCGGGTCAAGCACTTCCAGCAGTGCTGAGCTGGGATCGCCGCGGAAGTCTTTCCCGATCTTGTCTATTTCATCCAGGATAAATACCGGATTAGCCGTTTTTATCTTGCGCAGCGACTGGATGATCCGGCCCGGCATCGCACCGATATATGTCTTCCGGTGGCCGCGTATTTCACTTTCATCGTGCAGACCGCCAAGGCTCAGACGTACATACTTGCGTTGTATCGCGTGTGCAATACTCCTGCCAAGCGAGGTTTTACCAATACCCGGCGGGCCTACGAAGCAGAGGATCGGTGATTTCATATCACCCTTCAGCTTCAGCACGGCGAGGTATTCCAGAATACGCTCCTTGATCTTGTCCATCCCGTAATGATCGCCATCGAGCACCTTCTGTGCCCGCTTCAGGTCATAACTGTCTTCTGTAAAGCTGGTCCAGGGGAGATCCAGCATGAGATCAAGGTGATTATATATCACCGAATAATCGGGCGTGCTGGGATGCATGCGCTCCAGCTTTTCGATATTCTTCCGGAAAAGCTCCTTTGCCGCTTCCGGCCAGTTGATCCCTTCTGCACGTTTCTGCAGATCTTTTATCTCGCGTTCGTTGGGGTCTCCACCCAGCTCTTCACGGATGGATTTAAGCTGCTGCTGCAGGAAATATTCACGCTGCTGCTTGTCAATATCCGCACGTGTCTTGTTGGTGATCTCGTTTTTCAGCTCCACAAGCTGCAGCTCGCTTTGCAGCAGCTGGAGTAATCGTTCCGCACGTTTCTTTATATCATCTTCTTCAAGTAAAGACTGTTTATCGCCAATCTTTGCAGAGATATTGGCGGCAATAAAATGCAGCAGAAAAGACTGCTGCTCAATGTTGCGCAGCACAATGCTGGTCTCATGCGGCAGGTTGGGCGATTGCTGCAGTATTTTCTCCGAATAATCCTTGATGGACGATACCAGTGCATCAAACTCGGTATCCAGCTTCGGGAAATGATCATCAAGATAAGTGACACGTGCGGTATAGAACGGGTCTTCCTGCATAAAGGCCTCCACCCGGAACCGGATACGGCCCATAATAAATACCGTAATGTTGCCGTCCGGCATTTTAATCTGCTTCACCACTTTGGCCAGTGTACCCACCGAATACATATCCGCCGTTCCCGGGTCTTCCTGGTTGCTGTCCTTTTGTGTCAATACCCCGATCCATTTACCGCTTTTCTGTGCTTCGGTGATCGCCTTTACCGATTTCTCCCGCGCAACGGTTATGGGCAGCACTACATTGGGGAATAATACGGTATTACGAAGCGCAATGACAGGGATTTCTGACGGGAGCTGTTCTTTCTGCTGATCATCCATCTCTTCTTCACCAAGCGGCACAATGGGCATAAATTCAATTTCCTGTTCAGGTTGGGCAATCAGCATATCAATCATTGAGTTCAATTCGGACATTATGGCAATGTTTCTTGTCTTAAAAAGAATATAAAGGTGGTCAAAATAAGGGGCAATCGCTATGCCAAAGATAGGTGGCCTGAAATTTTTACAGTCTACATAATTCATATCTTTACATAAAATACCCTTTTATGAATGTCAGACACCTGTGTATATTGTCGTTGTTTTGCTTATCATATTTCCCACAGGCATCTGCACAGGCAGACGAGCCGGCAGAAAAACCTACTCCCTACAACCGGCTGTATTGGGGCAGCAGCATGGATGGCGCCATTTTTTCAACGGCGCTGGTACAGCATACCGGACGGGCAGAAAAATTAACCACATTGCGGTTTTCCTATATTGTAAATTTCGGATTTAATCTGAATTATGACTTTAATAAACATATAGGGTTAATGACCGGCGCTGGTATCAAGAATATCGGATTTATAGAAAAATTTGCAGACAGCACGGTGAAGCGCCGGGTATATGCCCTGGGCGTACCGCTGGGCATTAAGATAGGCAATCTGCACAGGCGCAATTTTGTGTTCCTCGGCGGCGGAGTGGATGCACCGGTCAATTACCGGGAAAAAGGATTTATAAAACGGGGCGATAAGGACAAATTTAACGAATGGTTCAGTGAACGCACACCGGCATTTATGCCTTATGTTTTTGCCGGAGTGTCTGCCAGTCCGGGCGTTACACTTAAGCTGCAATACTATCCGGGGAATTTCATGAACCAGGATTATACCATGCCCGACCCAGACGGTACCGCCACGCTTATACGGCCTTACAGATCATATGAGCGCTCCAACCTCCTGATGCTCAGTATCGGGGTGGACCTGCATTACAACAAGCACCGCAGGCACGGCGATATACAAACACCGGCGGTGAAGAGCATGTAGATGATGCAAACGATCGTTTTTAATGTGGCAAATGTGTTGAATGTGATAAACACATTCGTCACATTTCACACATTACCGCCTCCGTACCAGATACAAATTCAGCGTAAGCGACATCAGCAGGAACATAGCCACAAGCTGATGCGCTTCGGCAAATGATTCAAAAATGCCGAAACGGTCGCGGGCCATTTGCGGCGCCGTGAGCACGGTAAAAATACCCAGCAATACCTGCATGCTTACCAGGATGGCCGGCCATACCGCAGCTTTTTTTAGTAATGTATTACCGTTCTTTTTGGCGGAACGGTATAACCATACGGCTCCGTAGATGATCACAAAAAACAGGAGATAGGCAAGCGTACGGTGGATCAGCTGAACCATTAACGGATGATCAGTGATCACCTGTAGTCCCTGAAACGTGCGGCTGCCGTAGGAAACAGTATTTTCAACCAGCCATTCGCCGTTAATCGTAGGCCAGGTAGGCGCCGATGGCGCTGCCCTCAGGCCGGCCATAAATGCACCGTATATCAATTGCACCGTGAGCAGCACAACCGTAATGATGTTAAAACGCCATAACCCCGGATGTACCATATGTTCGCGCTCCGGCACGATTAGCCGTAACGCAAACCACAGGTTATAACACAACAAAACAAGCGCAGCCATAAAATGTATGGAAAGCCGGATATGGCTCACGTACAGATCCGTATCATTGAGGCCGCTCTGCACCATGATCCAGCCGATCGCCCCCTGCAAACCACCAAGGATAAACAAAATGATCAGCGGCACGATCATTTCCCGGTTGAAATATTTTTTCACCAGGAACCAGATAAAGCCAATGGCAAAAACAACACCTATCAGGCGCCCCCACTGCCGGTGCATCCACTCCCAGAAATAGATCGCCTTAAAATCACCGAGCGTAAAATCACTGTTCAGGTATTTGTATTGTGCAATCTGTTTGTATTTATCGAAAGCCTCATGCCAGTCCGCTTCATTGAGCGGCGGGATAGCGCCGAGTATCGGCTTCCACTCCGTGATCGACAAACCGGAGCCAGTGAGCCTGGTAATACCGCCCAGCAGTATCTGCCCGATAATCATAAAAACACCTATCATCAGCCATACCGCAACCGCCCTTTTCTGATACGCTTCCACCATGAGATATAAGTTTGCGTGCAAAAGTACGGCGGTTTTAATTTGAAAATTTGAAAATGGGCCAATTTGAAAATTAGCCTTGTTATTGCAAGTATTCCCGTCATCTTCAAATTAGCTAATTGGCCAAAAACTCCCGTCTAAACGGTATATTTGAAGTGAAAAGCAGCAACGCATAAGCCATACTGATGAAAACAAAAGCCGAAATAGTAAAAAACTGGCTTCCCCGGTATACCGGTCAGCCGCTTGAGAGCTTCGGCGAGTACATTTTGCTGTGTAATTTCAGCAATTATGTAAAGCTTTTTGCAGAGATCAACGGCGTTCCTGTAACGGGCCTGGACCGGCCCATGTCATGCGCTACCGCCGACGGTATCACGATCATCAATTTCGGCATGGGCAGCCCCGGCGCGGCTACCATGATGGATCTGCTGTCTGCCATAAGCCCCAAAGCAGTATTGTTTCTAGGCAAATGCGGCGGTTTGAAAAAGAAAAACAAAGTAGGCGACCTGATACTGCCGATTGCGGCCATCCGCGGCGAAGGCACAAGTAATGATTACTTCCCTCCGGAGGTACCTGCACTCCCGGCATTCGCCCTACAGAAAGCCATCTCAACAACCATCAGGGATTACGAACGCGACTACTGGACCGGCACCGTCTATACGACCAACCGCCGTGTATGGGAGCATGATACCGCATTTAAAGAATATCTGCAGCGCATCCGTGTAATGGCCATTGATATGGAAACCGCAACCATCTTCTCTGCAGGCTTCCACAACCAGATCCCGACAGGGGCGCTGCTGCTGGTTTCCGATCAGCCCATGACACCCGAAGGAGTAAAAACCGCTGTCAGCGACAAATCCGTCACCAGAAGATTTGTAGAGCCGCACCTGCGGATCGGTATCGATTCGCTCCGGCAATTGATCAATGACGGACTTACCGTAAAACATCTCCGCTTTTGAAAAGCCCGGATCAAATACTTTCCGTTGACCATCTTGAAGTGTCTTTTGCCGGTACACACCCTTTTATTGCGGTCAGGGATATTTCTTTCAATCTCGGCAGGGGGAAAACCCTGGCTATTGTAGGAGAAAGCGGTTCGGGCAAATCCCTCACGGCACTGGCGCTGATGGGCTTGCAACCGCCTGCAGCCACTGTGTCCGGCGCTATACGTCTGGGCAGTCGCTCAGATCACAATCCGGTACGCGGAAAGGACATAGGCATGGTATTCCAGGAGCCGATGAGCGCCCTGAACCCTGTAATGAAGATCGGGAAACAATTGACGGAAAGTATACTTGCCCATCAGCATGTTTCCCGTAAAGCAGCCAAAGACCTTGCTTTGGAGTGGTTCTCCAAAGTGCAGCTGCCGGAACCTGAAAAGATGTATCACCGTTTCCCCCACCAGGTATCCGGCGGGCAGAAGCAACGCGTGCTCATCGCAATGGCCATGTGCAACCATCCTGATGTACTGATCGCTGACGAACCGACCACTGCACTCGATGTCACGGTGCAAAAAGAAATACTGCTGCTGATGAAACAGCTGCAGCAGGAATACCATACTGCCATCATCTTCATTACGCACGATCTGGCGCTGGCCCATACTACCGCCGATGATGTGCTTGTGATGTACCGGGGATCCATGATGGAATACGGGCCTGCCCGCAAAGTATTGTCCCAACCACAGCATCCCTATACCAAAGCATTGCTTTTATGCCGGCCCACTGCAGAACAGGCAGGGCAGCGACTGCCGCTGGTATCTGATTTCTGGCAGCCGGAAGCACCGGCAACTCCTGCAAAGAATACACCAACACCGGCAGTTCATATCTCACCGCAACAGGATGAAACATTACTCGAAACAAATAATCTGGAAGTCTGGTTTCCGGTACAAACCAACTGGCTGGGACAGCCGGCAGCCTATTACAAAGCGGTAAATGACGTAAGCTTTACGTTAAAACGCGGAGAAGTAATGGGACTCGCCGGTGAATCCGGCTGCGGCAAAAGCACGCTCAGTCGTGCGTTGATGGGATTAACCACCATAACAGGCGGCACGGCGCGGTTTAAAACTTACGAACTGACAGATGCCGGGAGGGATACATGGATGCAAATCCGCCGCAGGATCCAGATGGTATTCCAGGATCCCTCATCTTCACTTAATCCACGCCTCACGATCGGCACAGCCATTACAGAACCATTGCGTGCACACGGGATACTCCCGTCTGCCGGCCTGAAGCAGGAAGCCCTGCGGTTGCTTGATCTGGTCGGGTTGCCCGCAACGGCATTTCACAAATACCCCCACCAGTTTTCGGGAGGTCAGCGTCAGCGCATCGGTATTGCACGCGCACTGGCGCTGCGGCCTGAGTTGCTGATATGCGACGAATCGGTATCTGCCCTTGATGTGAGCATACAGGCACAGATACTCAATCTGCTGAAAGATCTGCAGCGGGAATTCGGGCTTACGTATCTGTTCATCTCACACGATCTGTCTGTAGTGCGCCACATCAGCGACCGGGTGATGATCATGCAGGCAGGCGCCATCGTGGAGTCGGGAACTACATCGGATGTTTTTGAACGTCCGCAGCATCCATACACACAAAAATTGCTGAATGCCATACCGGAGCGCTGAACAAGCCCATGGTTTATTTCATGACTTATTTCAGTTTTTTTATACTCCTGATTGTGCTAACTTTGTTTCCACGATGCGCATCCTTGTATCCATAACACTAATGCTTAGCCTTGTTTACCAGTGTACGGTGCAGCTTGGCGTTATGGCATGGTACAATATAAACAGGGATTACATTGCCAGCAACCTGTGCGAAAACAGGGACAAACCGCAAACAAAATGTAACGGACGCTGCCAGCTGAGCAAGCAGCTCGATAAAACAAGCGAAGGGCAGGATCATTCCACAGGTCAGCAATTGCCTTCCAAAAACCACAAAGCAGAAATCACAGATCTGCTCTTATTCGAGGAAATGAACCTGGTACTGCACCATCCGGATGCAACGCCTCGTTCCTTTAACCCGGTTGTGCCTCATATGGTGGGGTATACACCAATAGCTTCCGTATTCCATCCGCCGGCCTGTTGATTGGCCAATTAGCTAATGTGCTTATTAGCTAATTAAACATCGCGACAAACATTAGCTAATGCTGATTACCTTATTAGCTAATAATTCTTAACTGCTTAATTCCATTGTATGAAAAAATGGATAAGTGGCGCACTGCTGTTGCTTCTGACAGCATGGGGCGCTGCAGCCTGCGATATATGCGGATGCGCCGCAGGCGGAAGCTATCTCGGCATCCTGCCGCAATACCGGAAACACTTCGCCGGGCTTCATTACAAATACCAGGAGTTTACCAGCACGCATCCTGCGGTAGCCGGAGAAACTGTACCAGTGCAGTCGAAGGATTACTTCCAAAGCCTTACTGCCTGGGGACGCTTTTACCCGGCAGAACGGGTGCAGCTGTTTGCCTTTGTACCGTATCATTATAACACGGTCATTGAGCCCGGACTCACCACCAATATGTCCGGCGTTGGCGATGTGCAGATACTGGCCAATTATATGCTGGTCAATAATGCCGACACCGGAAGTACCGGCTGGAAGCATACGTTGCTTGCCGGAGGCGGCATCAAGCTGCCCACAGGGAAGAACGGGTACACCAACAAAGAAGGTGTGATCCTTTCCAACATGCAGCCCGGTACCGGATCATGGGATTTTGTCGTCAATACCAATTATACGGTCCGCTATGCCAAATGGGGGATCAATACCGATGCTATGTTCCGCATCCCGACGGTGAACCCACGCGATTACCGTTATGGCAACCGGTTTAGCAACGGCTACAGTATATTCTACTGGAACAATACCGGCAACATAAGCTGGTTGCCGCAGGCCGGTGTGCGCTACGAATGGTCGGCGCAGGATATGGAGAGCTACAAGTACCGGATCACCAATCCATACAGCGGTGGCTACCAGCTCTACGCCAACGCAGGCGCCAGTGTATATATCGGACCGGTGGCCGTTCAGGGGCTGATCAACCTCCCTGTCGGTGAACATTACGCCGGCGGATTAGTAAAAAGCCGTGGCCGGTTTGAGGCACAGGTACAATATTTATTTTAATCAAAAAAATCACAACAATGTTTACGACATTTCAAAAAAACATAACCGTCATACTCGCAGCCTTCGGCCTGCTCTTATTTGCTCTTGCCTGTAAAAAGGAAAAAGACCCTCCACTGCCTGTACAGGACGAAGTGACCATTGAGATACATTCGCCCGAAAACAATGCCGTAATAAATGCAGGCGAACCGCTGCATATACACGTACTCATAAAAAGTCCGGTAACGCTGCACGGCTACTCCTGGAAACTAACCAATAAGCAGGACGGCAGCTTACTGGCAGAAGAGGAAGATCATACACACGAAAAAGAACTGACGATCCATGAGCACTGGGACTGGGAAGCGCATATTACCACGGAAACAGCAGCTACACTTGAGATCGCAGCGATTGTGGACCATGATGGTAAGACTGCCCGGAAATCTGTTGATATTACATTCATACCGTAACACTGGTTGTAAACTCATAAAAAAGTAAATACAATGAAAAAACAATTGTATCAGGCCGTATGCCTGCTCTTCATGTCAACGATCGTGTTTTCCGCATGTAGAAAAAAGGAAGACCCCAAACCGGATAACAGCAATCCGCCCACCGTTAACGATCCCGTTGCCGGTTCCGGCAGCATCAGCTTTGAATTTGAAAATACGGTAAACGGCCATACCATCAGCCTGAACAGCAACTGGTATCTGAATGACAACGGAGATTCCTTCCAGGTAACCAAATTCAGTTATTATATCAGCAACATAAAACTGCACGATAATAAAGGCGGAACATATGCAGTGCCCGAAAGCTATCATCTCCTGCAGCAGGAAGACCCCGGATCGCTTCGTTTTACATTAGACAACGTAGCTGCAGGCAACTACACTTCCATCAGTTTCCTGATCGGGGTAGACAGCATACGGAATGTATCGGGAGCACAAACCGGGGCGCTCGATCCGGTACATGGAATGTTCTGGGACTGGAATACGGGATACATCATGGCCAAGTTTGAAGCAAACTCCCCGCAGTCGTCACAAAACGGTAAGATCATTTACCATATCGGCGGCTTCTCCGGGGAATTTAATCCAATCAAGCAAGTCGGCTTGCCTTTGCCCATGGATATCGTTATATCAGATAATACAGGGATCATCTCGATAGAGGCAGACCTGGCAGCATGGTTCCGGGGTACGCACCTGATTGATTTCTCTGAATTGTCTACGATCCATATGCCCAATGCCAATTCCAGGAAGGTAGCGGACAATTACGCCGATATGTTTCATGTGCGGGCAGCGACGTATAGTGTAGAGTAAGTAACTTTACGAGGTTGTGAAGAAATTGGTAATGCTCTCGTTTTTGTGCTGTATGATATTCTGCCTGCATTGGGCAGGGTGTAAGGTCGATCCTTCTTTTGACATCAGTCCCGGCGGGGCTGATGTCTCTTTTTACATCCCGGAAGGATGGCCGGAGCCGGTTTACCGGTTTGAAGACAACCCGCTTACAAAAGATGGTTTTGAGCTTGGACGGAAATTGTTTTTTGATCCCCGCCTTTCAAGAGATAACTCTGTTTCCTGCGGCACATGCCACCAGCAGTTTGCCGCATTCGCCAATCTCGACCATCCGCAAAGCCATGGTATCGACGGCAAATTCGGCATCCGGAATGCACAGGGGTTATTCAATCTCAACTGGCATCCCGACATGTTCTGGGACGGGAGTGTGGATCATATTTTAACGCAGCCGCTGCGCCCCATTACCGATCCGGTAGAAATGGACGAAAAACCGGAAAATATTATTGAAAAACTCAACAGCGATGCCGCGTACCGGAATATGTTCAAGCTGGCTTTCGGCAGTGAAACCGCTACGGTAGAAAGCATGTTCAAAGCGCTTGCCCAGTTTATGGGCGCCATGATCTCCGACAACTCGAAATACGACAAGCATATGCATGGCGAAAACGACGGGGACCTCACTGCAGCGGAAAGTAATGGTCTGAACCTGTTCCGCGCGCATTGTGCATCCTGCCATAAGGAACCTTTGTTTACCGATTTTTCATTCCGCAATAACGGACTGGCGCCGGACCCTGTGTTTAATGACAAAGGCAGGGCGGTGGTGACAGGAAAAGATGAAGACAACTACCGGTTTAAAGTACCCTCACTTCGGAATGTAGGCGTTACCCGGCCTTATATGCACGACGGCCGCTTCGAAACACTGGATCAGGTGCTGGAACATTACAACAACGGAATACACAACGCTGCTAACCTCGATCCGTTACTCGCTGACGGCATTTCGTTAACTGAAAATGAAAAGCAGGACATCATCAGCTTTCTGCATACGCTTACTGATCATACATTCATTAAGGATAACCGGTTTGCAGAACCATAACTTCTGCGTACTTTTAATCCCTCATCAATGACAGAGACCATGAAGAAGTTTTTCCTGCTTTTACCGATCGCTGCCTGTATGCTGCTCCTGAACATCACCAGCTGTGGCAATTCCACGGGAGAAAATCAGGCAGATGCAACACATGAAGCACATGCTCCGCATACGTCCGTTGTGCATCCTGAAGGTACTGACCCTAAAAACATTGACCCCATCTGTGACATGATAAGGGACGAAACCTGGACGGATTATATGGTATATAATAATGACTCCGTATGGTTTTGCAGTGAATATTGCAAAGATGCCTTTGCCGCAAACCCGGAGAAGTACCGTAACTAAAATTCCGTGCTCATAACTCCCGTTACATTCCTATTTTTGCACGGCTTTCTAAAACCGTTGCAGCATGGATAGTCGTTCGTTTGATGTTATTGTGATCGGGAGCGGATGTGTAGGGCTTGCCTCGGCATATAAGATCAACCTGAAATACCCGCATCTTAAAATTGCCGTGCTGGAAAAAGAGTCCAGAGTGGCGGCACATCAGACGGGGCGCAACTCGGGCGTCATTCATTCGGGTATTTACTACAAGCCCGGCTCATACAAAGCAAAAAACTGTGTGGAAGGCCGGCGTGAGCTGGTATCCTTTGCCCGTGAATACGGTGTGCAGCACGATGTATGCGGCAAAGTGATCGTGGCCACGCATGAAAACGAACTGGCGCATATGAATAAAGTCTTCCGCAACGGGCAGGCCAACGGCGTGGAAGATATAGAATTGTTATCTCCGGAGGCCATTAGAGAAATCGAACCTTTTTGCGAAGGCATTGCCGGCATACGTGTAGGCTGCACTGGCATTATCGATTATGCGGGCTTTTGCGAAAAACTGTCAGATATTATTACGCACAAATTTCCGGGCAGCGGTGTTTTCCTGGATACCGAAGTCCTGGATTTTATCCGGCAGGATGGCAATACAACGATTGCTACCAGCCGGGGAAACTTTGAAGCGAAGCATATCGTGGCCTGCGCTGGCCTGCAGAGCGACCGCATCGCACGAAAGCAGGGTGCGCACGGAGACGCTGCAATCGTTGGCTTCCGCGGCGACTATTACGACCTCACTGAAAAAGGACGCAGCAAAGTCCGCAACCTGATATACCCCGTTCCCAATCCCCAATTCCCCTTCCTGGGCGTTCATTTTACACGGATGACAAACGGAGAAGTGGAGTGCGGGCCGAATGCCGTTTTCGTGTTCAGAAGAGAAGGATATGGAAAGACTGACTTCAGCATACGTGATACGGCAGAAGCGTTGACATTCCGCGGCACCTGGAAATTCTTTGCCCGGCACTGGCGCTTCGGGCTGGACGAGTATCGCGGTGCATTTTCAAAAGCATATTTCCTCAAACGGTTGCAGAAGCTGATACCTTCGCTGGAGCCGGACGATATCATCGCCTCCCGTGCAGGGGTGCGGGCTATGGCGCTTTCTCCGAAGGGCGAAATGATCGACGATTTCAAGATCGAGACAAACGGCAATGCCATTCATGTGCTGAACGCCCCGTCTCCGGCCGCTACCGCAGCGCTGGCAATAGGTACGGCGGTGCAGGAAATGGCTACGAAGCAGTTTGGATTGAATTAAAATCTATTGACGGGCGAATGCAATTCGCCCCTACATCCCTGATTTTCCGGATATTTGTATGAATATGGAATGTATTATCCTTGCCGGCGGACTGGGTACCCGGCTCCGTGGCGTAATCGGCGACCAGCCGAAATGTATGGCGCCCGTTCAGGGAAAACCTTTCCTGGAACATATGTTCGGATATCTGGAAGCGGAAGGCTGCACGCGGCTCATTCTGTCCCTGGGTCACCGCCATGAAACGATTACAGACTGGCTAAAAACGCAAAACCGCCCCTTCGAAATTACATATGTTATTGAAGAGGAACCGCTGGGTACGGGCGGGGGAATACGCCTCGCATTACAGCAATCCACAGCGCTCAATGTTATTGTGCTCAATGGCGATACAATGTTCCGTATTTCCCTTTCCGGTTTGCTCGATCATCATAACCGACACGAAGCCGAAACCACACTGGCGCTCAAAACCATGTATCAATTTGAGCGTTATGGTGTAGTGCACTTCAATGAACAATATACGATCACTGATTTTGAAGAAAAAAAATATTACGAGACGGGGCTGATCAATGGCGGTATCTACTGCATCAACCGCATGAAATTCCTTGCCCGTGCATTTCCAGACAAATTTTCATTCGAGAAAGATTATCTCGAACGATATGTTGACGACGGTCTGTTTTCCGGTTATGTCAATGACGCTTATTTTATTGACATCGGTATCCCGGAAGATTATGAACGAGCGCAGACAACCCTGTAGAGACATTACCCTGTAGAGACGTAGCATGCTACGTCTCTACAGGGTAATGTCTCTACAGGGAATATTTTACCACAAATGGCATACATTATGCCGGAATGGCATTATATTTATTGCGGATTGAAATTTGTCTTAGAAAAATTGCACTTCATCAAAAATACAATTTATGAATCCGAACGAATTTAAAAAATATGCTGTCAAACACCACGGCATCAGCAGCCTGACGCTCCATAATTATAGTTCGTCTTTCAAGCAACCGACAGGGCTTACCCCGTACATTATAGAAGAGCGTCCACTGAATGTGGCGCAAATGGACGTGTTTTCCCGGTTGATGATGGACCGTATCATCTTCCTGGGTGAGCCGATCAATGATCAGGTAGCCAATATCGTTACAGCGCAACTGCTCTTCCTCGAAAGCACCGACCGTAACCGGGATGTGCAGATGTACATTAATAGTCCCGGCGGCAGCGTGTATTCCGGTTTAGGCATTTATGATACGATGCAGATCATCAATCCGGAAGTCTCCACCATATGCACCGGCATCGCCGCATCTATGGCCGCCGTGCTGATGTGCGCCGGCACTAAAGGAAAACGTACTGCGCTGAAGCACAGCCGCGTCATGATCCACCAGCCGCTGGGCGGAGCTGAAGGACAGGCCAGCGATATCGAGATCACGGCACGCGAGATCCTGAAGCTGAAGAAGGAACTGTACGAGATCATCGCCAATCACTCCGGTCAAAAACTCTCTAAAGTGGAAAAAGACAGCGACCGTGATTACTGGATGACTGCCGCCGAAGCAAAAGATTACGGCATGGTGGACGAAGTGCTGGAACGTAACCCGCGCAAGGATCCGGAAAATCAGAAATAATTACGTAGAGACGCGATTAATCGCGTCTCTTTTTTAAATATCACATTTCGTGTCGTGGGAGACGCGATCAATCGTGTCTCTATAGCGCCAATCCGATCGTGGCCAGACTGACCTGTACGTCTTCCTGCTGCAAGACCGCCAGGGCGCATGCCTCCAGTGTGGCGCCGGTGGTGAGTACATCATCCAGCAGCAAAACATGTTTTCCCCGCAAGGCAGGGCGAGCCGTGAATGCATCACTCATGTTATCTGCACGTTCTTCGCGTGTTTTCAATGTCTGACTTTCCGTTTGCTTTATACGAAGCAGCATTTTTTCGGTATAGGGTATCTGCAGTACACTATGCATACCTTCGGCGATCAACATACTTTGATTGTAGCCACGTGCTGCCTCTTTCTTTTTATGCAGCGGAACCGGGAGGATCAGATCAATGGTATGTATCCATTCGGTTTGTTTCAATACCCGGGCAAATTGCCTACCCAGAAAAACACCGGTATCTTTTTTACCACGGTACTTCAGCCCGTGCAACAAGTGTTGCATTAGTCCCTGACCAGTGAAATAAGTAAATGAGGTCGCAAAACGAAACGGGAAACGCCCGGCAAAACGCATCGCTGCTTCGTTGTCCGGCTGATCATAAGAGCCGGTACAAGGTAATTTTTCCAGGCAGTGCAGGCAGAGCACCTGCTCGGTTCTGATCAGCGGCATCCGGCACCCTTCGCAGATGCGGGGAAAGAAAATATGCGACAGCCCATATCCTGCCCGGCGTAACCACATGACAATGCAAATATTTACAGATCATGAAGTTACGTTAAAAAAACATCCGGTACACGTCTTCCACCTTATTAGCGGACTTTATCGTAAGATTGCCGGCGCTGACCTGCAGCCCTTTCGTATTGGCCTTCGGTATCACGATCATATCCATGCCCAGCTTATCTGCTTCGGCAATACGTTGATCTACCCGGTTGACAGCACGTATTTCGCCGGACAAGCCAACTTCCCCGACAAGGCATATATTGGATGGCAGCGCCTTATCTTCATAAGACGACAACAAAGCGCATACAACGGCAAGCTCAATAGAGGGATCTTCGATCTTTAATCCGCCTGCTATATTGACAAATACATCTTTTGCACCGAAGTGAAAGCCGCCTCGTTTTTCAAGTACAGCCAGCAAGAGTTGTAACCGCCGGAGGTCAAGTCCGCTAACGGTGCGCTGCGGCGTACCATAGACTGCCTGGGTAACGAGCGCCTGCACTTCTATCATCATCGGACGCAGGCCTTCTATCGTGGCGGCGATAGCGATACCACTGAGCGGCTCATCATGCTGGGAAAGCAATATCTCGGAAGGATTGCTCACAGGGCGCATGCCCTGCGTTACCATTTCATAAATTCCCAGTTCGGACGTAGAGCCAAATCGGTTTTTCAGTGTACGGAGGATGCGGTAGGCATAATGGCGGTCGCCCTCAAACTGTAAAACCGTATCTACCATATGTTCCAGCACCTTAGGCCCTGCAATGGAACCATCTTTGGTAATATGGCCGATGATACAGACAGGAATATTGGTTGATTTGGCAAACCGCTGAAGCTCGGCAGCACATTCCCGTACCTGCGATACACTTCCTGCAGCCGACTCTACATAGGGCGACTCAAGCGTCTGGATCGAATCAATGATCAGGAGTTGCGGGCGTATTTTTTTCACCTCCTGGAAGATGGTAGCAGTGTCGGTTGCCGTCAGCAGGAAAAGCCCGTCGTTACTGCCGCCGATACGTTCTGCCCGGAGCTTTATCTGTTGTGCGCTTTCCTCCCCCGATACGTACAGGGTTGTACCCTGCTGCCATTGGAGGGCACATTGAAGAAATAATGTGGACTTCCCGATACCCGGCTCACCGGCAATTAATATTACAGACCCCGGCACAATACCGCCACCAAGCGCCCGGTTTAATTCAGGATCCGGTAATGATATCCGCATCTCCTCACCGGCGACAATTTCCGCTATACGGTGTGCTTTTCTTTTTTCTTTCGTGTCGTCTTCCCAGATATGCGCTGCCTTGTGTTTGTCTTCTTTCTGTATCACTTCTTCTACCAGCGAGCTCCATGCCTGGCAGGAAGGACATTTACCCATCCACTTGGCACTTTCATACCCGCATTGCTGACAGAAATATGCGCTTTTTGTTTTGGCCATCGGGTAAAATTAGGAAACCGTTGTGCATAATCGCTGCTATTCAACACAGGGAGCAAAAAAAAGCCATTCTGATAGAAATCAGAACGGCTTACTTACTAACCCATTAAATTCACAACTTGGTACAAATGTAGCAAACCTGCCCGAAGGAAAAAAATGGAAGTTACCATTATTCATATTGATTATATCACAATGTATAGTATGGAAATCTATTAATATAAATAAATAAAATTGAATAAAATTTCATTTATTGTTCCGTTAATATCAATGTAAATACATTATAATATAATAACATATTATAGTAAACACATTATTTATAAGTAAATAATACACATGATATCATCCAGGAGGTCAGATGTAGAAAATAAAATTACATGTGTTAAATTAAATATTTAATGAAGGTCTGAGGTTATCAGTTTCAGGAATTCAGCACGTGTTTCCTGCGCTTCAAACTGCCCGCTGAAAGCGGAAGTAGTGGTAATACTGTTTTGTTTGGATACGCCGCGCATCATCATACAAAGATGTTTGGCTTCGATAACCACAGCAACACCTATAGGATTGAGCGTTTCCTGAATGACGTCTAATATCTGATGCGTCATCC
The DNA here is from genome assembly GCA_964527735.1 of uncultured Chitinophagaceae bacterium. Taxonomy (GTDB): domain Bacteria; phylum Bacteroidota; class Bacteroidia; order Chitinophagales; family Chitinophagaceae; genus JBEBVQ01. The sequence goes on from CAZGPG010000004.1 coordinate 95,682, forward strand.
GTTCCTGAACCTGAAGACGGCGGGCATAGCAATCCACGACCCGCGCCAGTTTGCTAAGTCCCGTAATCCAGCCGTTTGGGATATAAGCGATATGCGCCTTCCCAAAAAAAGGAAGGAGATGATGTTCGCACATGGAATACAGCTCAATATCCTTAACAATAACCATTTCGCTGTAGGATTCACGAAACCGGGCAGAATTGAGGATGGCCTGCGCATCCATATGATACCCCTGTGTCAGGTACTGCATTGCTTTCGCAACACGCTCCGGAGTTTTCTCCAGTCCTTCGCGCTGCACATCTTCTCCAAGCAAGGTGATTGCAGAACGGTAATGCTCCGCCAGACCGGAGGTGACGGTTTCGTTGTAAATTTCAGATTTGCTGTAAGACACTATATCAGTTTTAGCATTCGGCTCCGGGATACGGTCAGCCGTAAAATTCCACATATATATGTGGCGTTTCAAATAGTTTGATGCAATGCAGGCTGGCGCCCAAATGTTTTATATGAGGAAGCAATTCATGCCAAATACCGATCGCCAGATTTTCCGCGCTGGTCTGCTTTCCCTGCATAAAGTCCACATCCAGATTGAGGTTGGAATGATCCACTTTTTCTATCACCACATCTTTGATCAGCACACCTAATGTCTTGGCGTTAAAGATAAACCCTGTTTCCGGATGCGGCTCTCCTTTGATCGTTACGTGCAATTCATAATTATGCCCATGCCAGTTAGCATTGGCACATTTACCGAAGATCTTCCGGTTTTCTTCATCAGACCAGTTTTTAACAAATAGCCGGTGGGCGGCATTGAAATGTTCCACACGTGTCAGGTACACCATCTTTGTATATTATAGTGCAAAATTAGCGTTACAGGATGGTTTCACAAAAATGTGTTTACTTGCACCGGAAACCTACAGCCGATCAACACCATAAACGCTTCGGATGAAACTACTCATAGCAGCGGCAACCAAAGCCGAAATACAGGCGGCATCAGATTACCTGGAGCAGTATGGTCATGCCCAGACCCCCGGGGTGTTTAAGTATGGAGCACATGAAATACACCTTTTAGCAACAGGAACAGGCATCATTGCTACAACTTATGAACTTACCAGGCTATTTGCATCACAAAAGTTTGACCTGGCCATACAGGCGGGCATTGCCGGAAGCTTTGACCACAAGATAGATCTGGCACAAGTAGTACTGGTACAATCTGAAGTGCTGGGAGACACTGGCGCTGAAGACGGTGATGCATTTCTTGATCTCTTCGCATTAGGACTGGCTGACCGGGACACCTTCCCTTTCAGCAAAGGAAAGCTGGAATGCCCCCTGCGCGATATCCCTTTTCCATATAGACTACTCACAGTAAACGGACTTACTGTTAATAAGACAAGCGGTTCTACCAAAACTATTCAAGTGAGAAAGGAACTTTTTGACTGCCAGGTGGAAAGCATGGAAGGGGCTGCATTTCACTATGTATGCCTGCGGGAGCATGTGCCTTTTGCGCAGGTGAGGGCGATCTCCAACTACGTAACGCCACGTAATCGCGATCAATGGAAAATGCAGGAAGCAATACAATCGCTTAATACATGGCTGATCGGACTGTTAAACCAACATTGGACAAACGACTGATATGCAGGAATTAACACTGGCATTCAGCCCCTGCCCGAATGATACGTTTATTTTCGACGCGATGGTTAACGGGAAAATCAACACGCGCGGTATCCGCTTCCGTTATGTGCTCGAAGACGTAGAGACATTAAATCAGTGGGCCGCAGAAGAGCGGATGGATATTACCAAACTGAGCTACAATGCTTTTCTTCATCTTGCCCGGCGCTATGCGCTGCTTCACAGCGGCAGCGCACTCGGCATGGGCGTGGGGCCGTTATTGATTGCACGGAAACCACTTGATCTTTCCGCCGCAGCCAGTTGGCGCATTGCCATACCGGGGGTAAAAACAACGGCCAATCTGCTGCTTTCGCTTGCACTGCCGGAAGTCGCTGATAAAACCCCCATACTCTTCAATGAAATAGAAAATGCCGTATTATCGGGCGCTTACGATGCCGGACTGATCATCCATGAAAACCGCTTCACCTACGCATCCAAAGGCCTGGTCAAATTGATGGACCTGGGCGACTGGTGGGAACAAACCATACAGGCAGCGATACCGTTGGGCGGGATTGTTATGAAGCGGAATTTTGACCCGGCGCTGATGGCAACCGTCGATACGATCATAAGAGAGAGTATTGCTTATGCGTGGGAACAATATCCGGTACTTCCTGCTTTCGTCACAGAAAATGCACAGGAAATGGAGGAACAGGTGATGCGGCAGCATATCGGGCTGTACGTAAACGACTATACCACTGATCTCGGAGCAAGGGGACGGCAGTCAATACAGCTACTGTTTGAAAAAGCCGTACAAACAGGGTTGATACAAAAATCTGATGTGCCGGTCAATATCTTCTACTAAGACACCCGCCCTGTGCCTGTCATTTACAACACTTAGTGGAAGTACTGGTGATAAACACCGAACGATTGTTCCAATCGGGCGATCAATATCTTCGCTTCATTTTCATCGTTTGTATTTTTCAACGCAGCCACCAGCTCCATATGCGGATGCAGCCACTTATGCAATTCATCGTGGCTCTTCCCTTCCATCGTGCAGCTTTTTATCAGCAGATTGCTTTGTTGTTCCAGATCTTCAGCAAGAGCAACATAATCATTCTTCTGGTTTTCGATATAATCATTCAGCAGCTCCTGTGAATTGGATACATAAGGCTTCATTTCCTTATTTACCTCCCACTTCTCACCATTATTAAGCTCAATACCGGCTGAGTTTTCGTTGTAATGATGCTCTTCATGAACCATAGATCCATGATCTGCTTGCGTCTCTTCCTCAACACTATTACCACAGGAAAACAAGGCTATACTGAATATCAAGCCTGTTAAAATCGATATCGTTTTGTTCATGATTATTTATTTGCCGGACGGATAGGAAAAAGCGTCGGTCACAAACAATGCGCCAATGACCGTATACTTTAAAGATACTGAAAAAAAATTCAATCCGCCTGCTGATACAGCTCCGGCAGGTTCCTACCCAGCCCGTCATAATCCAGACCATAACCCACTACAAATTTATCCGGGATCTCAAAGCCGGAATAATCCGCCCGCACATCAGGGTGCTGCAGGGCCTCCGGCTTCACCAGGAATGCGGCCACTTTGAGCGAGGCGGGATGCTCCCTCCGGACCATCGGCAGAAACTGATGCAATGTGGTACCGGTATCAATGATATCTTCCACGATGATCACGTGTCGCCCCTCAATCTTTTCTGTGAGCCCAAGATGTATGGATATTGTTCCGGTAGTTGCATCGCCGGCATATGAGCTTAACCGGACAAAAGAAACAGACGCCCGGGTATCAATACACCGGAAGAGATCAGCAGCAAAAATAAAAGCGCCATTTAGTACCACAAGCAACAAAGGATTCATTTCCCTGTAGTCCTCTGTAATCCGGACAGCCATTTCCCGGATACGTGCTGCAATAGCGTCGCTGTCAATAAAAGGCCGGAAAGTTTTATCGTGGATTTTTATCTCCATGCCTGCCGGTTATGGTTTCACCCGTAATTTCTGGTCGATCCGGATCGCTTCAAATTCGAGATTATTCCACTCACGAAGCTGCTTCATAGTAATGTTGTACTTCTTGGAAATACCAAAAGCAGTTTCTCCTTTCTTTACAATATGGTATTTATCCGGCGCAGCAGCAGGGGTGACAGCAGGTGGTGTAACAGTAGCTTCTGTAGCCACAGACTGCAGTTCTTCCTCTACCTTTATTCCTGATTTTGTTTGCCTCACCTGCGGATCTCCTGTCGTACTGTAGACTACTTTATCCATTTTTGCCTTGAGCCGCGCCAGTGCATCCTGCGGCTCTTCTTCGGCAACAACGGCCGGAGCCTGTGTTTCCTGCGTTTCAGCTCCGGACAACAGTTCTTCTATGGCCGGCTCCGCTGCAATGTTAACGGACGTTTGTACCGGCACAGGCGTACCCGGCAACGGAGTATCGGTATCATCCTGATGATGGACAGGACGAACGGCAGGCGCTGCCTGGACGGCTGCCACCGGTTGCTGCTGTACCGATACGGCAGCAGGGGTCTGAGCCAATCTGGACGCACTGGCCTGCACAGTTGTTGTATGCTGTACGGCATTCGCGGTTACCGTGGTCTTTTTTTCATTTTCCTTTTTCAGAATAATGTATTCAGGAGAGACAACAGGTTGCTGTACTGCATCAACTGCTCCGGCCCTGTTTACTGCGCCACCGGCTGTCACCGGCGGCTTGCCCGGGGCAGGCTGCTGCAGGTATAATACAGCGCCTGGCTGTGGTTCTTCGCCCGCTTCCAGCATATTATAGGCACGCAATTGCTTAAGCTGCAGTCCTTCTGCCTGTGCAATCTGAATCAGCGATTCTCCCTGCTGCACAATGTACCGCTGGTGTTTCCCTTTTGTATTTTTCCGCTCCAGGTAAATGAACATATCCGCTTCAAGAGGCGCGTCGGGCAGGTCATTTATTTCGAGCAGCTTAGGGTAATGTATTTTATGCCTGATGGCCGCATCAAGTAATACATCGCCTTTGCGGGCATAGAAAGCTTTGAGACCATTCACCGTTTGTACTCCTTTTGCGGGAACAGCAGGAGATGAAGCGTCTGCAAGTAGCGGCGTATCCGGTGGTAACCTGTCGTATTCCGGTACAACCTCAAGAGATGCATAAGCAACAGGAACCGACCCTGGCCGCAGGGCAAGCTGTGTATACTCATGCAACTTATATTCTTCAATGATTTTGATCAGTTGCTGCGCATAACGGGGATTAGTGGCATAACCGCATTTTTTCAGGCCATGCGCCCATCCTTTATAGTCCGTCGGTTTCAGCTGGAAAAGAGGTGCATATCGCTTCGAGTTGCTGAGAAAATCGGAATGATCTGTATAGGAATCCTGAACACAGCTATATTTCCGGAAACATTCATCAGGAGCATCGTCCGTATGGGCAAAAGTCTCGCCTTCCCATCCTCTTTTGCACTTGATGCCAAAATGATTGTTGGCGCCTGCACACAACCGGCTTTCGCCGGCAGCAGTCTCCAGGATACCCTGCCCCAGCTTGATAGCTGCGGGTACGCCGCTGCGCCGCTGTTCTTCAATAGCCATATCCCGGTGTGTAATTACATACTGGTGCACACGCTCTGCATACGATGTCTGCGCCGTTGCGGTATCAATGAACCCCGGCAACAAAAACATAAATGTGAGTATCCACTTTTGCATCATATCCTCTTGTCTTTTAAACTGCTGTGATCTTACGTACAATCATTATGCCATCTCTCACCGGCAGCAATACATTTTCGACCCTGGGGTCATTGGAAACTTTTTCATTAAACGCATGAATCGCCTTTGCATTTTTACTTCGTTCTGCATCAGGCAATATCACCTCCCCGTCATACAACACATTATCTGCAAGGATATATCCGCCTACAGGTACTTTGTCAAACACCAGATCGTAATACAGGCTGTAATTTTGCTTATCAGCGTCAATGAAAACAAGATCAAACGTTTCATTGAGGGATGAGATGATTTCCGCCGCGTTCCCGATATGCTGTGTGATCTTCTGATCTACCCAGGCTTCCCGGAAATATTTAAGGCACATATCCTCCAGTTCTTCGTTGATATCTATCGTATGCAGATGCCCGCCGTCCGGAAGACCCTGTGCCAGACAAATGGCAGAATAGCCGGTGTACGTACCTATCTCAAGGATCCGCTTCGGGCGAATCATATGGCTCAGCATTTGTAATAATGCCCCTTGCAGTTGCCCGGAAAGCATTACCGGTAAAGCCACTTTCATGTTGGTTTCACGATTGAGCGCGGCGAGTACGGGTGTCTCCGGCGTTGTGTTCTGCTCGGCATACCGTTGCAACGCTTCTGAAATAAGTACTTGTGTCATAGCATATCTGGTTGTCGGGGGAGCAGTTAGAAATTGGGTTGGAGCTTATTGTGGGAGTAAAATTCGCGAATATAATCCACAACTTCATCGGCGGTATCATAAATGCGGATCATCTCCAGATCGCCGGGACTGATATTGCTTTCCTGTTCGAGCATGACCTGGCGCATCCAGTCAAACAGGCCGGTCCAGTATTTGGTACCTATACAGACCATCGGCGTTTGGGTAAATTTGCGCGTTTGTATCAGTGTGGCCACTTCAAAAAACTCATCCATCGTGCCCCACCCGCCGGGCATCATCACAAATCCCTGCGCATACTTGGTAAACATTACCTTACGGACAAAAAAGTAATCGAAATTGAGCGATTTATCACGTGCAATAAAAGGATTGGAATGTTGTTCGAAAGGTAATTCAATATTCAGCCCTACGGAAATACCGCCGGCCAGATTGGCCCCTTTGTTGCCTGCTTCCATAATGCCGGGGCCGCCGCCGGTGATAATCCCGAACCCTTCTTCGGCCAGACGACGGGCTATTTCCACCGTAAGCTCGTAATAGTGATGCCCCGGCTGTGTACGTGCCGATCCGAAAATTGAAATACAAGGCCCTATGCGCGCGAGGGTTTCAAAACCCTGCACAAATTCGGCCATGATCTTGAAGATCTGCCAACTGGAATGTCCCTTTGTTTCCGTCCAGTCGCGGAGCTTTACTTTTGTAAGTTTTTCTTTCATGTATATTTTATTGGGCTGCGGCCGCTTCCTTTCTGCGAGAGCACAAAAATAAAAGCAAAAAAGCCAAGCCCGCGTTAATTATCAGCAGCTCCGTACCGATCACATATCCGCCCAGCCAGTCCTGCTCATGGCTTTTCAGGATGTAACAGATCACAGGAGCGAGTATGCAGATCAGCGGAACCGCCGCATCCCTGACTTCCCTTCGTGTAAAAATACCAAATGTAAACAAAGCAAGCAGCGGCCCATAGGTATATCCAGCCACGACAAGCAATGTCTGTATCAACGAACCGTTATCCACTTCCCGGAAGAAAAAGACACAGGCCAGGAACACCAATGCAAACGTATTATGCACAAACAGCCGCACTTTTGATTTTTTTTGTTCGCTCCATCCTGTCTTATTCTTCAGCCCGATGATATCTATACAGAAGGAGGAGGTTAATGCCGTAAGCGCTCCGTCTGCGCTGGGAAACAGGGCCGAGATCAGCCCGATGATAAAGATAATGCCGATAAACGGGGGCAGATAATTGAATGCAATCTCCGGAAAAATATTGTCGCCGATCACATTTTTACCATCCAGCATAAGCTGCATTCCACCGCCCGATGCCTGTGTATATACAGCGCCCTGCTGCAGGGCGTACAGGTACAGCAAGCCACCCAACGCCAGGAAAATAAAGACCACAATCAATTGCAGAAAGCTCAGCGTGATCATATTCTTTTGGGAATCTTTCAGGTTACTGACGCTAATATTCTTCTGCATCATTTCCTGGTCCAGGCCGGTCATCGCTATGGTGATAAACGCGCCGCCCAATACCTGCTTCATGAAGAATCCGCCCGACATCGGGTCGGTATTAAACAGTCGTGTGAAACCTTCATTACCCATTGCCTGCCAGGCCGATGCGGGGGTAAAGTTTAGTTCGCCCATAATGTACACAACGCAGATGATCAGCGCCAGCAGCATAAAGGAAGTTTGCAGCGTATCCGTCCATACGATCGTTTTCACCCCGCCGCGATAAGTGTATAGCAAGATCAGCGCCAGGATCACAATAGCGGTTACTTCAAACGATATACCAATATCTTCCAGCACAAACAGTTCCAGCACCTTGATCACAAGGTATAAACGTAATGTGGCCCCTAACGTCCGCGACAGAATGAAGAAGAGCGCACCGGTCTTGTATGCGGTATTGCCCAGCCGTCGCTCCAGGTAGGTGTAAATGGACGTAAGCTGCATCTTGTAATAAATAGGCAGGAGAATATAGATGACTGCAAAATAGCCGATCCAATAACCGATCACCACCTGGAAATAATCAAACCCGATCATCCCCACCGTACCCGGAACAGATATGAAGGTCATTCCCGAAAGAGAAGTACCGATCATACCGAAAGCCACAACCCACCACTTACTGCTGCGGTTGCCGATAAAAAAAGATTCGTTATTGGAATTCCTGGAAGTATAAAAAGCAATGCCCAGCAACAGAGCAAAATAAGCCAGTACAATGGTGAGGAGCAGGGTTGAACTCATTTTTTTAATTTGAAAATTGGGGATTTGAAAATTTGAAAATGAATGTGTTCATAAAAATGTATGTCTTCTCCAAATTTTCTACTTTGAACAGGCCCTCCTGTTAAAAAGGAACAAAGGTAAAAGCAGTTTCCGGTTACACGGTTATTTTATTCAGCAAATAAATGACAAACGCATTCCCCACATTAGTCACATTGAACACATTGGTCACATGCTCAAATTTCACAACTGCTTCAGTTCTGCCGCCAGGTCCTGCAGCACTTTTTTGGCATCGCCAAACAGCATGGAAGTTTTGGGCTTGAAGAAGAGATTATTTTCAATACCGGCATACCCGGGCTTCATGCTGCGTTTGTTTACGATCACATGTGCGGCGCGTTCTACCTCCAGTATGGGCATACCATATATCGGACTGGAAGGGTCTTCTTTAGCGGCAGGGTTTACCACGTCGTTCGCCCCGATCACCATGACTACATCCGTTGACGCCATCTGATCGTTGGCATCCTCCATCTCAAGCAGTTTTTCGTACGGCACATCCGATTCTGCCAGCAGCACATTCATATGACCGGGCATGCGCCCCGCCACCGGATGTATGCCATAGCTTACTTCTACGCCCCGGTCAGTCAGCAGTTTCTCCAGGTCATGGCAGGCATGCTGCGCCTGTGCCACTGCAAGCCCGTACCCGGGTATGATCATTACCTTTTGTGCGTAAGCCATCAGCGTAGCAGTATCGTTGAGGGATATTTCTTTGAAATCGCCTCCTTGTTCCGCACTGCCTGTTAGTCCTGCTTTCTGCCCGCCAAACGCACCGATCAGTACATTTTTTAACGAACGGTTCATTGCTTTACACATCAGGATAGTGAGTATGGTGCCCGCAGAACCTACAAGGATACCGCCGGTAAGCATGACAGGATTATCATAAAGTAAACCGCCAAAAGCAGCAGCTACCCCCGTAAAAGAGTTTAATAGAGAAATAACCACAGGCATATCCGCCCCGCCGATCGGCATTACGAACAAGATGCCGTACAAAGCGGATAACACCAGGATGGTATAAAAAATATACGGAGCCGTTGCCATCCCGCCCAACAGCAAAATTGCAAGCAGGAGCATACCCCCGAGCAAAATGAAATTCACGGCTTGTCCTGCCGGGATCGTCTTGTCCCGTATCTTACCATTCAGCTTACCCCACGCAATAATGCTGCCGGTGAACGAAACCGTACCGATAATCATACCCACAATAATGACCAGCAGGATGCCGGTAGATGCTGAAGGGTTGTGATGATATTCTACGATGGATATCAGCATGGCGCAGGCGCCGCCCATTCCGTTGAACAGACTCACCATTTCCGGCATGGCCGTCATCTGCACCCTTTTTGCCATAAGCGTACCGGCTACCGTACCGATGATCAATCCGCCGAATATCCACCCGTAATTGTGCAGCCCGGCGCCGGTTTCAGGATTTCTCCATAAAAAAATAGTGGTAAAAATAGCAAGCGCCATGCCGCCGGCCGCAACCAGATTGCCTTTACGGGCTGTATCCGGATGCGACAGCATCTTTAATCCTATGATAAATGTTATGGAGCCGATCAGGTAACACAGTAAAAGCAGCATCTTTCGTTTTGATTTTGGTGATTACAATTCAGGTAATCCTCGTATGATACAGATGGCAAAGGACATGCCGCCGCCATACTATTTACGTGTTTTTTTCTTTCTGCTGAACATTTCGAGCATCCGGTCCGTTACCACAAAGCCTCCCACTACATTAAGCGTGCCCAGAATTACCGCCAGGAATCCAAGTGTCAGCGCCACATAATCATCAGCGGGAGCCTGCCCCATAACGATAATAGCGCCGATGACCACCACACCATGAATTGCGTTGGCGCCACTCATCAGAGGCGTATGCAATACCGAAGGCACGCGTGATATCACTTCAATCCCAAGGAAGATAGAAAGGATAACAATGGTGAGCAGCCGGTAGGTAGCAAGGTCTTCAAATAACTGTGTCAGGAACTCCATAATTGTTTCACATTTTCGGGTGTCCCCGGGGAAAATACCCGGTATACGTACAGGCACTAAAAATAATAAAATTTATGACAATGTCAGAAGTAACCGGAAGGCAGGCCTCGCACGACAAGGCAAGCGTTCGGCTTGCTATATCTAAATGAAGACATTATCTTACGCAAAAAAACTGACTATGCTGAAACATTTCTATGCCGGATTAATTGTTGCAATCGGAATTGCAGCTTCTCTCCCGTCCTGCTCCAAGGATAAAGACACAGATCCGGTCAACCAGAATAATAATACCGGAGGTAGTACACAACCTCCCGGCGGCTCCAATTCCAATCCGCCTCCTGCTGCCAACGAAACAATCAATTATACGGTAGAATTTATATCCGGACCTCGGGCAGGCACCAAATATTCGGGTAGCTTAGGCGGTCTCAGCTATGGCGGTTTTTCTGCCACTGAAGATGGCGTAGAGGTTTTATATACCAGCTTTTATCATTCAGATACTATAGTAATAGCGGCACATGCAGTATTGGATGCCAATGACAACGCCAAACCTTTAAACACCAGCTATAGCGACGATTCTTACGTGAACATTAGCATCAACCCGTCGTCACAAAAGCTTGTGATGATCACCTCTCAATCCGGATCTTGCAATGTCAGTAATATAGCTCGTGGCGCCACTCATCCCGGTTCCGACGATGTCGAGGTGAAAAGAGCAGGATATACTTTCCAGTTTGAAGGGACATTCAAAGAATCGGATTTTGTAACTTTCGAAGAACATGAACATACCATCCGTGGTACGATCGTTACAAAACTACCTAAGTAAGGTTTATATTTATTTGATGCTGAGCCGGATTCTTTTGAAGGAATCCGGCTCAGTTTTGTTTATGAAGATTCGCTTTCAGGGGATGTATGTTGTCTTGGATATATGTTCATCTCTGCGGCTTTTCCCACCATAAACCGGTAGGCCGCATCATAATCATTCGGGATCACACCATCAAGAATAGCTTCCCGGACGGCTGTTTTAATATCACCCACAACACGTGAAGGCGGCAGGTTGAATACCCGCATGATCTCGGCGCCGTCTATTGGCGGCTGCCAGTTGCGGATCCTGTCTTTTTCCTCCACTTCGCGCAGGCGTTCCCGTACCAGTTCAAAATTGCCCAGGTATCGCTTTACTTTTGCTTTATTCTTGGAAGTGATATCACTTTCGCACAGGATCATCAGGTCTTCCAGCTCTTCGCCCGCATCAAATAAGAGGCGGCGCATGGCAGAGTCCGTAATTTCCTCTTTCGACAGACCGATGGGCCGCAGGTGCAGCGCCACCAGCTTCGCCACATACTTCATTTTTTCGTTGGCCGGCAACTTCAGTTGACGGAAGATTTTGGGCACCATACGCTCGCCTACTACTTCGTGGCCGTGGAAAGTCCATCCATGCCCTGGCTCGAACCGCTTCGTTGCCGGCTTGGCAATATCATGCAGCAGGGCCGCCCACCGCAGCCAGAGATCATCGCTACGCCGGGCCACATTATCAAGCACCTGGAGGGTATGGTAGAAATTGTCTTTGTGCCCTTTTCCATCAATAAACTCAGCGCCTGCAAGATCAGTAAGCTGCGGAAAAAATTCATGCAGCAGCCCGGTACGGAAGAGCAGATCAAACCCTGTAGAAGGTTTAGGTGTCATGATGATCTTGTTCAGTTCATCGGTGATCCGCTCCTGTGATACAATCCGGATCCGTTCCTTATTCCGCGCAATCGCGTCGTAGGTTTCGTAATGGATTGAGAAGCCGAGCTGGGTGGCAAAACGTATGGCCCGCATCATGCGCAGCGGATCGTCTGAAAAGGTAATGTCCGGGTTGAGTGGGGTTCGTATCAGCTTGTTCCTGAGGTCTTCCATACCACCGAAGGGATCTGCAAGAGCGCCGAAATCTTCGGAATTGAGACTGATGGCCATGGCATTAATGGTGAAGTCGCGGCGATCCTGGTCGTCTTTAATCGTACCCGCCACCACATCCGGCTTACGCGAATCATGACGGTACGATTCTTTCCGGGCGCCGACAAATTCGATCTCAAAGCCTTTTACTTTTATCTGTGCCGTACCGAAATTCTTAAAGAAATGAACGGCAGGCTTCGGGCTAAATAACACTGCCACAGCGTGCGCGAGGGCAATACCATCACCGGCGCAAACAATATCCATATCTTTCGTTTCCCTGCCGATGATCTTATCGCGCACAAATCCACCTATCAGATAGACGGGGAGCCCGAGGCCCGCAGCGGCTTTCGCAATCTTATGCAGCAATACTTCTTCTTCGGGTGTACACCTGATGTCCATGTCGCTGCAAAACTACATGCTATGGCTGAATAAAGATTATCGTTCAATAAGTTTCATGTAGCTTTTTTTTGAAGAGATACACTCATTTCTCTCATTCAGCACATTCAAACACATTCACTTACTTTTGCCCTTATGCAAGCCATACTCATCAAAAACGCCACTGTCGTTAATGAAGGCGTTTCGGAAATAAAAGACGTATTGATCAGGAACGGACGGATCGGGCGGATCGACCGCGACATTTCGCCTGCGGGCAATTACCATGAGATCAATGCCGAAGGACTGCATCTGCTCCCCGGTGCAATCGATGACCAGGTGCACTTTCGCGAACCGGGCCTTACGCACAAGGCCACGATTGCCAGCGAAGCCCGGGCCGCAGTTGCAGGCGGTGTCACTTCCTTTATGGAAATGCCCAATACCAATCCCCCGGCGCTCACACAGGAATTGCTCGAAGAAAAATACCGGATTGCGTCGCAGACCTCTGTGGCCAATTACTCTTTCTTCATGGGCGTTGCCAACGACAATGCCGACGAAGTATTGCGTACCAACGCGAAAAAAAATGAAGTCTGCGGCGTCAAGATATTCATGGGCTCCAGCACCGGCAATATGCTGGTGGATAACTATCTTACACTTGGAAAAATATTTTCTGGATCGGAGTTGCTCATCGCCACTCACTGCGAAGATGAACGGATCATAAAAGCAAACAAGGGAAAATATCCAAACGCGGACAACGCTTCCTTCCACCCGCTGATCCGGGATACCGAAGCCTGCTTCGAGAGTTCGTTCTCCGCCGTACAACTGGCCAAGCAGCATAATACACGCCTGCACATCCTGCATATTTCCACCGCCCGTGAGCTGCAACTGTTTAGCAACATGCTGCCATTGGCTGAAAAAAGGATTACTGCGGAAGTTTGCGTGCATCACCTGCATTTTACCGCTGATGATTATGCACAGCTCGGCAGCCTGATCCAGTGCAACCCTGCGATTAAAGCTGCAGAAAACAAAACCGCGCTCTGGGATGCCCTCCTCGACGACCGGCTCGACATCATCGCGACCGACCATGCACCGCACACCCGGGAGGAAAAACAGCAGCCTTATCCGAAATCCCCCTCCGGGCTACCGTTGGTGCAGCATTCCCTGCCACTGATGTTATCATATGTACAAGCCGGGAAAATATCTATTGAAAAAGTCGTGGAGAAAATGGCACATGCACCGGCCATCTGCTTCCAGGTAAAAGAACGTGGCTTCATCCGTGAAGGTTATCATGCCGATCTCGTTTTGGTGAATGTGAACAAGCCGTTTACCGTCACCAAAGAAAACATTCTGTATCATTGCGGCTGGTCGCCCCTGGAAGGTGTCCAGTTCCCGGCTTCCGTCACACATACACTGGTAAACGGAAATATCGTTTATGAAAACGGAGCGGTTCTGGATCATATAAAAGGACAACGACTCTTTTTCGACCGCTGATGCGCATTGACAAAACAACCCTGCACGACCTTTCTGTATTCCTGCCCGGAGGCGGTGGTATTTTCGGCCTGATAGACTACACCACCACGCATACCGGCAGAGAGTCATTACGCCGTATGATACACAACCCGCCGGCAGATATTGACGCCTTACAAGAGGTTCAGGATACCATACTTTTCTGGACGGGAAACCTGCACCGGTGGCCGCAGGTGATCTCTAACGGCACAATGGTGATGCTGGAAAAATTCTTCCAGTCGGGCGACAGTTCCGGTACAACTCCTTCCGGCATCAGCCTGTTATTCAACACATTCTTTCAGAAGCTGCTCAATCGCAGCGAATATTTCCATACACAGTTTTCTTTATCGCATGTCGCCGATTTCGTTAACGGATGTATCGCCCTTTGCCGGCTCATTGAAGATGCATCATTACCCGCGTTGCTGCACCGTGAGCTATCCGCTATGCAGCAGGAACTTGATCATCCGCTGACGGCTGAAATACAACGCCTTGACAAAAACACTGCGTATAAGGACCTGGCAAGGCTCAGCTATGCGGTACGCAGAGATATGAAGCATGCTATCGCCCGGCTGATGCAGCATTATGCCCGGATAGACGCCTGGCAATCTATGGCAAGGGCCACGCTATTGCATCGCTGGACATTCCCCGAACTGCTGCCCGGCAATACGCCGGTGCTGGAAGCAAAAGGATTATATCATCCCCTGCTCGACAAACCTGCTTCTTACGATACGGGCTTCCATACACAGAGCAATTTCATGGTGCTGACGGGGGCTAATATGAGCGGTAAAACAACATTTATGCGTGCGCTGGGTGTCGCCGCCCTGCTGGCACACGTGGGTATGGGCGTACCGGCTGCAGCGCTGCGGATCAGCTTTCTCGAAGGCATCATCACCAATATGCATGTGGAAGACAACCTGCTGCGCGGAGAAAGTTATTTCTTTGCGGAAGTGCAGCGCATGAAGCTGACTGCAGAAAAACTCATCCACCCCGGCACACACCTGGTGCTGATGGACGAGCTGTTTAAAGGAACGAATGTGCATGATGCCTTCGAGTGTACCCGTGCGGTGATGGAAGGGTTGCTGCGACACCCTAACCATTTAATGGTATTGTCTACCCACTTGTATGAAGCGGCACAGCATTTCCGGAACAGGGAAGGAATGCTGTTTGCCTATTTTGTCACAGAGATGAAGGATAATTATAATTACCACTTTACATATCAGCTGAAAGAGGGTATATCCGGTGACAGGATCGGCTACCGGATCCTGCAGCAGGCCGGCGTGCTGGAACTTTTGTCAGGGATGAGGGGTGAGGGATGAAAACCAATCCTCACCCCCCAATCCTCATCCCTCAACGATCGGTATCTCGCTGATCTTTTTCATGCGTGCGAAACCACCCAATACATTCCGCAGGTTATGATAACCCTGCCGTTTCAGCAGGGAAGCTGCGATTACCGAACGGTACCCGCCGGCGCAATGAATATACAGATTATGGTCTGTTTCGATCATAGCGATATTCACCACATCCGCCAGCGTATCAAGCGGTATGTTGGATGCTCCTTTTACATGCGCTGCCTGATACTCGCTTTCCTTACGTACATCAATCACTTCAAGATACGGGTCATGGGGGATATCCATAGCCAGCTCTTCCGGCTCTATATCAATGATCATGTCAATCTCCCCATCGGCCTGCTGCCAGGCAGGGAAACCGCCATCCAGGTATCCCTGTACACGATCGATACCAACGCGCGCCAGCCGAATTACCGACTCTTTTTCCTGTCCGGGTTCTGTAACAAGTACCAGCGGCTGATCAAAAGGCAGTAAGGCGCCCGCCCATTCCGCAAAACGACCATCCAGGCCGATACTCACTGAACCCGGTATGAACGCTTCCGTAAATACAGCAGCCGGACGGGTATCCACGATCCAGGCGCCGTCTGCTACAGCCTGCCTGAATGCCGCTGCCGTCAATCCCTTCAGCGAATGGGACAGGACTTCATCGATACCCGCATATCCTTCTTTATTGATACGGGCATTGAGCGGAAAATAAGCGGGCGGTGCAGGAAGACCACTGGTGAGCGTTTTCACAAAAGTTTCCTTATCCATATCCCCGAGCGCATAATTGGTTTGCCGTTGGATGCCGATGGTGCTGTGCGTTTCCGGCCCCAGGTTTTTACCGCATGCCGATCCCGGGCCATGCGCCGGATAAACGATCACATCATCCGGAAGGGGGCTGATGCGCTGGTACAGGCTGTCGTACAGCATCCCTGCAAGCGTTTCTTTGCTCAGGTTACCACTGAAGAGATCGGGGCGCCCGACATCTCCAACAAATAAGGTATCGCCCGTGAAGATGCAATAAGGCTGCTCCTGCTCGTCAAACAAAAGGTAGCAGGTGCTTTCCAGGGTATGCCCCGGTGTATGCAATGCCTGGATTTTCAGCCGGCCTATTGTAAAAACCTCATTGTCTGTTGCTTTGTGGAAGGAAAATTTTGCTTCCGTCTGTGGACCATAGACAATCGTTGCACCGGTTTTGGCCGCCAGATCCAGGTGTCCGCTTACAAAATCGGCATGGAAATGGGTCTCAAAAATATATTTGATCTTCACGCCTCTCTCCTGTGCCATCTGCAGGTACACATCCACATCCCGCAACGGGTCTACTACAGCAGCTTCACCGTCGCTGCTGATAAAATAAGCCGCTTCACTTAGACAGCTGGTGTATAATTGTTCTACAGTCATTTTTATTGAGGTCTTTATTCGTTAACCGTTTATTCGTTGAATCGGTTAAGCGGTTAAACGATTCAACAAAAAACTACTAATCGTCTCCCCGGTTCAGGAAGATCAAAATATAATACAGCAAGCTGGCTACCGAGCTGACAGCAGCTACGAGATAGGTACGCGCCGCCCATTTCAAGGCATCCGCCGCCTGGCTGTGCTCCTGCCGGGATGTTAGTCCGGTTGTTTCCATCCAGCGGAGGGCGCGTCTGCTGGCATCATACTCCACCGGCAGCGTCACCAGCGAGAAGATGGT
This sequence comes from uncultured Chitinophagaceae bacterium, assembly GCA_964527735.1. Classification (GTDB taxonomy): domain Bacteria; phylum Bacteroidota; class Bacteroidia; order Chitinophagales; family Chitinophagaceae; genus JBEBVQ01. The sequence goes on from CAZGPG010000004.1 coordinate 112,728, forward strand.
AGACATGGCAAACAGCACAATGCCCGCCAGGAGCAGCATCTGATTACCCTGACCAAACATAAGACCAAGACCTGCCAGGATCACCCATTGAGACAATGTAGTAGATATCTGCACAACAGGCACCAGTTTACTGCGCAGCATGAGCATACTATAAGCTGTAGCGTGCTGAACGGCATGCCCGCATTCATGGGCCGCCACAGCAGCAGCCGAGATACTCCGCCCGGCATATACTTCAGGGCTGAGGTTAACGGTTTTTTCCATCGGGTTGTAGTGATCACTCAGGAAACCTTGTACCGAAACCACACGCACATCATAGATGCCATTATCCTGAAGCATCTTTTCGGCCACTTCCTTACCGCTCAATCCACGCTGCAGCGGCACTTCGCTGTATTCGCGGAATTTGCTCTTCAACCTGTTGCTTACAATCATGCCAACGAGGAACATGATCCCCGCCAGCACATAATATCCCATATAGGCTTCCATGTCTTAATTTTTCAATTATCTATAGCAAAACGCTTACCAGAATCATTGGAAGCAATTTTGTCATGACAATAAAGATACGTAACAGGTTTTAATCAGCTAAGATACCCTTGCGCTGTCGCGGATGTTCCCGCACAGCAGTAGTCAGCACATTGGCTGATTGGCCAATTAATATTACATTGGAGGCCTGTTATGATAGTATTCAATATAATAACGACCATCCACCTGCTGGTTTTCTTTTGCCTTCTTTTTTTCAGAAAAGAAAATGTATTGCCCAACAAAGTGCTGGCGCTGCTGCTCGTCAATCCGGCGGTTAACTTTGTCAGTAATGTAAACATCCTGGCAGGCAACCTCCCCAATGCACCTTACATCTATTTTTTTGCACAGGCAACGGCCAGCCTGTTTGCGCCGCTGGTGTATATGTATGCCGGCCTGATGACCGGCCAGCCATTTATCCTCCGGAAGCCCTTGTACCTCCTGACCCTGGTGCACCTGCTCGCAACGGCCTTCTTCACGTTTGAATTTGCCTTCCTGATGACCGGACCGGCACAACAGGCTTATCTTGAAGGCATCCTGAACGGGCCATACCCGGAACAGATGAACATTGTTAACGGCATCTTTATCCTCTCCCAGCAGATATACTTTACGGTTGCCGCCATTAAGATATTCCAATATAAAAAACGGCTTACCAATACATTATCCAGCTTTGAAAAAACCCGGCTGGTATATATAACCCGCTTCATCAGCCTGATCTGGCTGCTGAACCTGATCGCACTGATTACTTACGCCACCTTACCAACTATCATGGTAGAATATATCGTACTGCCGGCAGTGCTTACCGTCATCTGCTTTTTTATTCTTTATTTCTCGTTCCATCACAATTCTATATTCACACCGAAAACGTACCGTGTGTTTTTGTCTGATACCAAAACAACGGCTGACAGCAGTACAAAGGAAACAGAACCGGCCGCCCCCGGTGCAGCAGCAATCAGCAAAGGAGAGCTGGAACACATCGCCGGCATCATAGAGGAACAACTGCGGGAAAAAGAACCTTTTACCAATCCCGACCTGACCTTATCCGCCTGGGCGGCAGCGCTGCACCTCCCGGAGTCGAAAGTCTCCCTTGCTATTAACAAGGTACTCAAAAAGAATTTTTATGACCTTGTCAATGAAGCCCGGATAAAAAAAGCACAGATGCTTCTGCAGCAACGCAAAGAGCTTTCCATAGAAGGCGTAGCTTATGAAGCCGGGTTCAACAGCCGGGCATCCTTTTACCGGGCCTTCAAAAAATACACCGGGCTGACGCCTTCCGGCTTCCTCGAAGCGCAGGAAAAAGCCACCGCATAAGCATGGCATGCGCAATGCGTATGCAATTTATTTACAATGACATATGATCGGATGAGACATGCCCGGGACAGGATGAGACATACCCGGAGGAAGGGGGTAAATAACCGGTATTATTTTAGACCAATCAATTAGCTGAAGTGCTGATTGGATAATAAAATTGATCCGATTAAATAACACATACACCATGAATTTACATTTTTCTGTAAAGAAATATGCTACAGCCATCCTGCTTATCAGCCTGTCTCATCCTGCACTTTTCCCCGGAAAAGCAGTTGCGCAGCTGACACCCAAGGAATCCAAAAAGAATTTCGACCTGGCAGACCACCGTTCTCCGTTCAAAAAATCAGACCAGGTGGCCCTCACCAGCATCAACCTCCGGTTTAAGCTGGCTACCCGCGAGAAAGAGGAAAAACGCGGCGCCGGCAGCTCAGTCACCTGGGCAATATTACAAGGGGTAGATTCCACTGTTTTTCAGGAAATAGCAGACGAATATTACAAACGGCTGGCGGCAAGATTCGAAAAAGCCGGCTGGAAACTGTCAGACGCTTATAAAGAAAACAAGCATTACCAGACACTTACAGAAAAAGAGAAGGAACGCGTCACGGTAAAAAAAGAATGGGGCATCGCCGAAGTATATACGGCCAACCGTGAACCATACATCGAATACCCGATGATGGCGACGGCAGCTCATGCCAAAATGGGCAATTCGCTGGATATGCCTGCCGGGCAGATACTGATCACCATAGACTTTGCAGAGATCACACAGAAAGTCTCCGCCAGCATTCCGTTCTCTCTGCCGCATGAAATAAGAACCAAGGAAGTATCAGCAAAGACCACATTAGTACCCGTGATCCGGATCGAAGGGCTGACGAGCAGCCAGGTATTCCGGGGAAATGGTAGCTATGCCCTGTTTACCGGGACGAACTGGGGTTATACCAATGTCACGATGAAAGTGGCCCATTCCATTTTTTCTCAGAAGGCATATGCTGCGGAAATAGAAAGCTGCAAGGACTGTATGCCGTCTTTTGCAAAGCGGAACGCCCTCGTGAGCGAAGCGGTAACCGTATTGAGCATGGGACGTGCCGGCACCAGCGGCAAAGGGAGTATCGGCACGTTCACCTTCGGCGTACAGGCCGACCGGGAGAAATATAAGGCAGCGGTGCTCGATGCACTGGATCAGTTCAACGATCACCTGATTACATTGATCACAAGCACTAAATAAACAACATCATGAAACAATTATTAACACATCACATCCGGCTGGCAGCGTTGGCGCTCGCCACCCTGTTCGCACCATCTCTGCATGCCCAATATTTTATCACCTGGGGCAACGGCTTTGCCGGGAAGCTCGGCCCGGAAAGCGGTGTGCCCGGTTCCGACTGGAAAATGGCAATAGCTGCCGGTGATTATACCGCAGGGATCAAAGCCGATGGCACACTCTACACCTGGGGCCATAATGCACAAAACCAGTTAGGCGATGGCACAGACACACCCAACCGCGCAACACCCTTACCCGTCAACCAGGAACAATGGGCCACGCTCTCACTTGACGGGCTGAACGGGCTGGCCATCAAAGCCGATGGCACACTCTGGGCTTGGGGAACCAACGGGAACGGGCAACTCGGTGACGGTACCTCCAACTCTTCCAAAGTACCGGTACAGGCCGGCAGCGACAACGGCTGGGCATCCACAACAGCAGGGGGCGCCGTTTCGCTGGGCATCAAGACAGATGGTACTTTATGGGCATGGGGCGCGGTGCCGCTTGCCGGCGGGGGTGTAGGGATGGAAACATCACCCGTACAGCAGGGAACCGATCATGACTGGGCGGCTGTTTCTGCCCGCGACGGCAGCATACTGCTCCTCAAAACCGATGGAACCCTCTGGGCATGGGGATATAATAATAACGGACAACTGGGCGATGGCACAACCAATGATAAACCAACCCTTACCCAAATCGGCGCCGATGACGACTGGGCCAAAGTGGTTGCAGGCCGCGAACATTCTTTGGGAATTAAAACCGATGGCACGCTGTGGGCATGGGGCGTGAATGACAAAGGACAACTGGGCGACAGCAGTACCACCACCAGCCTTACGCCCATACAGATAGGAACAGACAACGACTGGCGCGAAGCGGCTCCCGGATTGTACTATTCCTATGCCATTAAAAATGACAGCACACTGTGGTTTTGGGGAGAGATTGCCCTCTACAACAACCCATACGACTTCCCGGGCACATCCCTGAAACCCATTCAGGCAGGCGAACATAACGACTGGATATCCGTTTCATCAGACGTGGCACATGTAGCGGCGCTGAAAGGCACACCGGTCGCCACAAGCAACAACATCGCCGGGCTGGAGAAAAACGGATTACAGATACAGGTGTATCCCAATCCTGCTACACATACGCTGCATATCAGGCCCATGGAATCCTATGTATTGCAAAGCGTCTCGCTGCTGGATATGGCCGGCCGTAGTATATGGGCTGCAACCGGTGATGTAAAGGAAATACCCGTTTCAGCTATCGGTCGTGGTGTTTACTTTTTACAAATAGCAACGGATAAAGGAAGCAGCATCCGGAAGATTGTGCTGGAGTAGTAATTATTGTTTTCCCCCTATAGTGAAGGAGGCTGTCTGCTACCAGACAGCTTCTTCTTTTTGTTCTACCGGCTCCTGAAGCGATGTACTTTTGGCAGCAACCTGCTTATGGAGCCGGATAATTCCCAGACGGTTGAACAGCAATATGATGGGATATATCGGATCAAGCTCATGCTTGCGCTTACCGAAATTTACGTCAGAAGGCATTTTATGATGATTATTATGATAAGCCTCGCCCAGCATCAGCACGTCCACATGAAACAGGTTCTTTGATGTATTCCGCAACCGGAAGTTTATATAACCGTATTTGTGCGCATACCAGTTGATGATCACCCCATGCAGCGGACACATGGCATAAATGAGGGGCAGCAGCAGATATTGCCAGGGAGATGTGGCATACACGATAAAAAAGCCGGTATACAATGCCATCCAGATGAGACGTGAGAATGAGGAGTTGGCCCAACGGTCGAATGCCGGCCAGTCGGGTACATTCTTGGTAAAACGCTCCTCCACAGGTATGCTGCCGTCGAAAATACCTGCGTAGAATGTACGGGTACGCCACATCATGCTGAAAAAATTGGAGGAGTAGGCAGGGGAATGCGGGTCTTTATCCGTATCCGCATAGGCATGGTGCATCCGGTGCATGATGGCATAGGCGCGCGGGCTCAGGTATGAGGAGCCTTGTGTGATCCAGGCCAGAATGAAAAAAAATCGCTCCCAGCCTTTACTCATGCTGAAAGCGCCGTGCGCAGCATATCGATGCTGGAAAAATGTCTGGCAAAAAAGAGAAAGATACCAAACAGCCACAAAGAAAATCAGAACGGGCATTACATATTTTGTTGAAAAGGCGAAATCAATATATCCGCGAGCCATAGACCAGCCGGATAAGCGCGGCGAAGGTAGCCCTTTATCAGCTAATTCACACACCTGCCTGTTCTTAAAAACTGTTAAGATGCAAAAGCGGGTTCTGATTATCTAAAATAAACATGCCTTTGTTTTGGGGAAACAAAGGCATGTTTATAACTTTTACACCTGTAAGCAAGCGTTCATTATTGCGCTTGTTTCAGGATCTTCTCCATTTTGATCAGGCTACCCTTCGAATCTCTTATCTGTAAAAGGTAAAAGCTCTCTGCCAGATCTTTTAATGATATACTATTAGCGCCTACATCTTCACGGACTACCCTGCCGGTAATATCCGTGACAACGATATTCACCTTGACCGGTGATTGGATATATAACACGTCTGTAACGGGATTAGGATAAACATATACCTGCTGTGCCAGGGTACTGCCCGTTTCAATGCCGATATTCGTCACAGTATAAACACCAGAGGTGTCCGCGCAACCATGCTCATTGGTAACCGCTACCTGGTAATCCGCATTTTCCGTCACCGTATAGGTGCTCCCTGTTGCTCCGGGAACATGTGCGCCATTTTTGATCCACTGATAAGTGGCATAAGTCCCGTTCACACCAAGTATATGCTCATCAACAGTAATGACGGGCGTATCGATCGGCAGGAAGGTCAGGTCAAGGGTAATAGTGCTATCACAGCCGGAAGCATTGGGCATTACTTGTGTATAAGTACCGGCAGCAGTATAAACAGTATTGTTCAGCGTGTATGCTTCACCACATGCCAGCGACACCTCGATATAAGCCGATGAGGTATCGGTACAGCCCAGTTTTAATGTAAACACATCAACGCCTGTGCCCGTCAGCGTACCTGTCCCTCCAACCGGGTCAAAATCCGCCGTCCCTTCAAAATACCCTGTAGCATAAATATTCCCCGACCTGTCCACCGTTATTCCATAGCCCTCATCACCGCCGGTACCGCCCACCCTTTGGGCCCAGACATAATCACCGTTCCCGTCATATTTGGCCAGGAACACATCATAGTCAAAAAATGAACCGGAAGTACTCAGGGGCGCTGATCCGCTACCCGGATCAAAATTGGCCGTTCCGCCAAACATACCAACAATATACACATTTCCCCCACCGTCCACACTTATATCCATTCCCCAATCATCTTCGGTACCTCCCATATTATTGGCCCAGACATAATTACCTGCCGCATCGTATTTAGCGAGGAATATATCGGGAGGCCCGGGCGTGATACTGGTCAGTTCACCTGTGCTGCCACCGGGATTGAAATGCACGGTACCTGTAAAAGACCCGGTAAGATAAGCGTTACCTGATCTGTCCGCAGTTATACCGTAAGCGCTCACCATTGATCCGGCGCTACTTCCTCCCATGTTCCTTGCCCAGACATAATCACCATTAGCGTTATATTTTGCTACGAAGGCATCACTATTGGTCCCCATACTCGTCAGGATAGCGGCCGCGCCCGGTCCGGTATTAAAATCCACATCCCCCCGGAATGTGCCTCCGATATACACCTCCCCGGATTCGCTTACGGCTATACAACTGCCCACGTCAACATTATTATCGCCCATCCCGTGTGCCCACATACAATTACCGGCAGTATCATATTTGGCTACAAATATGTCAATGGACCCTGCAGCAATGAGCGTTATCGTATCATGATGCGCAGTACCGCTAAAGCTCCCCGTTACATAAATATTTCCTGCACTGTCCAGAGCGACGGCGGTACCTTCATCCGGACCAGTGGTACCATCGCCTCCCAGGTTCCTGACCCAGACATAATCGCCATTCGTATTATATTTAGCCAGGAATCCATCGCCGTTCACGGCCGTCAGCAGCGCTGTTCCGGAACCGGGACTAAAATTTACCGACCCGCTAAAGCCCCCGGTAATATACACATTGCCGGCCTCATCCACAGCTATCGCATTACTTTTATCCGAGCCGGTGCCACCTATTCCCTTTATCCACACTTCATTCCCCGCCGCGTCATATTTAGCCACGAACGCATCGCTGCCCCCCGCATTTGTCAACGCAGCCGTTACACCGAAGTCCAGCGGATTGCTTTGATAATAGCCTGTTACATACACATTGCCTGCCTTATCTACGGCTATATCATTACCGGTTTCGTAGCCGGCGCCGCCTAAACCCTTCGCCCAGGCGTAATAGCTCTGTGCGTTTACGTCTATACTGTTTCCCGCAAGCATAATAAGACACAAAACGGACAAGGTGCTTTTGAATAATTTTTTCATCATCATTTTTGTTTTAAATTGTGGAGATCTGAGTATAACATAATTAATTTAAAGTCTGATCGTACAAAATTCCCTTATTGCCGCGGCATGCATACTGGTATTTATAACAGTATTTTTGTAAAAAGGGAAATAGAAGTTTATGAGAATAACGAACTGAGCCCGGAGCCGGGTTGCTGCCCGAAAAAAGCATTTCGCATCATGCCATGAGGAAATATTTCATTGTGAAGCGCCGTATATATTTGCCTGTCCTCTTCTGTTTTTTATGTATTACAGCAGCCGGGCAGGAGAGAAACATATCCTTTAAAACAAATCCTCCGGATAAAGCATCTGTTGCCCGGCTTATCCGGCAGGGGACCCGGTTCAAAAGAACGGATCCGGACAGCGCCATAGCATTAAATAAAGAAGCGCTTTCCATCAGCCGGGATTTACGATTTAATCAGGGCATTGCGCGTTCCTTAATGAACCTTGGCGTCTGCCTTTTTTCTGCCCAGGGACATTTCAAACAAAGTAAAGCACTGTTTCTGGAGGCGATTCCTTATTGCTACCTGGCTGCAGGGGAAAACCCCGGGCTGGTACCGGATGTCTATATCAACCTGGGGAACGTATATGCTCATGAGAGCTATTATGATTCTGCTTTTTACTTTTATTATATAGCGCTGGGAGAAATCAACAGAAACCCGAAGAAAGATTCAACACAGCTATTGCTCGCATATATCAATATTGGCGGTACATTGGGGAGGACCGGACAGGACCGGCAGGCGCTGTATTATCTGCAAAAGTCAGCATCAGTAGCAATGAATCTGAGAGATTCCGCCCGCCTGGCCCGGAGCTATGCCAGTACAGCAAGTATTTATACTCTTGTCAACATGGATTCCGCCCGCTACTATTGGGATCTTGCGATACCGATATATCAACAGTTGTCGCGTAAAGAGGAGATTCAAAGAATATATACCTCTATCGGTACGGCATATATGATGCAGCAAAACCCGGAGAAAGCGCTACCTTATTTTCATGCTGCTGTAGCCGCCGACTCCGCCAGTGCGGCCGGCAATGCTTATCTGCAGCAGGCGCTGGGCGGCAGGTATCATGAAGAAGGTAATTACAAGAAAGCCATTCCTTACTTTAAACGGGCATTGGCATTGTGCGAACAGCAGGGTATGCGCCAGCCAATGAGACATGCTTACTGGGGGCTTGCCAGCTCCTACGCCCAAACCGGCAACGACCGTCTGGCATTTACTTACCAGCAAAAGCACTCCTTACTGATTGACAGCCTGATGAACGAAGACATGGCAAAAACCATCAACAAGATGGAAGTGCAATACCGCACCAGGGAAAAAGATAAAATACTGACACAACAAAACCTGCTGCTTCAATATAAGGAAAGTAAGCTCCGGGAGAAAAACCTGTGGATAGGCGGCATTGCACTGAGCAGTTCCTTATCCATCCTGCTGCTGATCAATTTTTTCCGGCACCGCCAAAAGATCCGGAAAGAAAAAATGATCACGATGGAGCGGGACCAGGAGGCGGAACGGCTGCAGGCTGCTGTGGAAGCGGAAGAGCAGGAACGAAACCGGATTGCCCGGGACCTGCATGATGGTGTAGGCGTATTACTCTCCGCCGCAATGATGAATTATACCGCGCTGGGTAAAAAAGATAATCCCTGGCCGTTATCAGCTACGGATACTTATCAAGAAGGGCTGAAGATCCTGCAGGAAATGCAAAAGGAGATCCGTGTCATTGCCCATAACCTGGTCCCGGATGTAGCTGCCCGTCAGAATCTGGCGGAAGCCCTCCAAACACTTATAAAGCGCATTGAGCAGGGGAGGGATATAAAAATTGAATTATCCCTGTATGGCCGGGTCACCACCCTGGAACCGGAGCGGAACTTATCTGTTTACCGGATGATGGAGGAGCTGATACAGAACGTGATCAAACATGCGGAAGCGACGCAGATACAGATACAGCTTATGTTTCATGAAGAGCAGTTGAATATTATTGTGGAAGATAACGGCAAAGGATTTGATACGGAAATAGCATCCGGCGGTATGGGATTGCACAATCTGCATAATCGTGCGGAGAAGCTGAACGGGCATTTATCTATTGTATCACAAAAAGGATCGGGCACCACGGTAGAATTTGAAGTGCCCTACCATAAGGGAGAAAAGAACCAGGCTTCGGAAATAGAAGGCAATTATGGAGGAATTGAATAACTTGCTTCAGATGAAATACCGCCAATATGCATTATGCTCATTAAAGTAGCCATCGTTGACGACCATCCTATGCTGGTCAGAGGTCTGCAGAATATGCTGAGTTGCACTTCTTATATTGAAGTTACCGGCGCTTATCTGAGTGGCAGCGAATTTCTGAAAGACATCAGCCGCAACGTTCCCGATGTTTTATTACTGGATATACAAATGCCGGAGCACAGCGGAGATGAACTGGCGGGCATGCTTCATAAACAATACCCGGAACTTGCCATACTGGCATTCACCAACCTGGAGCATCCGTATTATATTACCTCGATGATAAAAAACGGTGTCCGGGGTTATATACTAAAAAGCAGCGGCGAAGCTGCTTTGCTAAATGCCATACAAACCGTTTATGAAGGATCATACTATTTTGATCCCGTCATCAACCGGCAGGCAAAAGATGCGTTGAAGCCGTCTTCTTACGTAAACTTGAAAAAGCCCTTACTGACCGCAAGAGAAAAGGAAGTACTGGCGCTCATCGCTGCCGATTTCAGCAGCCAGGATATTGCCGCTAAATTATACATTACCAAACGTACTGTGGATTTTCACCGGGCTAATCTGCTCTTGAAAATGGATGCAAAAAATGCCGCCAGCCTGGTGAAAAAAGCGATAGAGCTCGGACTTATCAAATAGAGTCACTAAATAATAAACCGGGTATTCCCCGGACTGTAGCTATCATTTTATTTATGAAATCTTGGTGCGTATATTTACGCATGATCTCAAAAATATCTATACAACTATTTATTCTATGCCTTTTGTGCTTCCATAGCCTGGCACAGAACTATGCCTACACCCGCTGGTCTGATGCACTCCAAAATAAGGAGCGTGTAAAACGGATCCGGATGGTATTAAAAGAAATGGACAGCCTGCCAGATATTTTTGACAAATTCCCGAACCTCGAAGAAGTAAACTTTGGTAGCAACCGCCTGACAAGCCTGCCCCCTTCCCTGTTCAGATGCAAGAAATTAAAGATCCTGAATCTTGGCAAAAATCAATTGTCCGAACTCCCGGAAGAAATTGGATTACTCGAAAAGCTGGAAGTGCTGAATCTCAGTCGCAACGATCTGACTTATTTACCCGACTCGTTACAAAAACTTAAGAACTTATACATTCTGAACCTGAACGAAAACCAGCTTTCTTATCTCCCTGCATATATCGGGGATCTGGAAGAGCTGCAGGAACTCCGGGTCGCCTCCAATAAGATCGTTGTCATACCCAACGAGATAACCCGGCTTAAAAAACTGACAACATTGTCTGCCAGTGATAACAAGCTCAGGATGATACCGGAAAATCTCGGTGACCTCACCAGCCTTCAATATCTTTATCTGGCTAAGAACAAATTGCCGGCTTTACCTGTTTCATTAGGCGCCTGCACGAAACTGATCGAACTGGATGTAGTGAACAGCGGCATTATTGTGCTTCCGGAAGAGATCACTGATCTGCGCAATCTGCAGTATATATACATCGACCGGTTCACACGGGTGTTTCCAAGACACTCTATTGTGGCTTCAAGACAAAAGATCATTGTTTACCGGGAAGATTCAAATACGTACCGGATGAGACAGTAAAACACCGTGCTGCAATTTCTGCCGGTTATACCTTATTACATCCCGATCCCTTCAAACACCGCCTCCAGCTCTGACAATATCATTGCTGTAGCGCCCCAGATCACCTGGTTTTCCGCAGGGATATAGGCGGGCGCTTTAAGTATTAAGCCCGGACGGGAGGCTGGCCTGATGCGGGTAATGACCTTATGCTCCGGCAAAAATAACCGGCTAAGCGGTACTTCAATGATCTCATCCACTTCATGTTTATTGATATGATAGACCGGCCTTTGCGCTGCAAACCCGACAAACGGAAATACCTGGAAATTACTGACCGGGATATACAATTGTGTGAGCGCACCCAGCAGCTGCACATCGGGAGACATAACACCCACTTCTTCCTGCGCTTCCCGCAATGCCGTTGCCCGGAGATCTGCATCCGAAGGCTCCTGCTTGCCACCGGGAAAGCTGATCTGCCCGCTGTGTGCATGCCCATCTTCCGTACGCCGGATAAATAAAAGCGACAACTCGCCTTCATGCGGGTACAGCAGGCTGAGCACTGCACTGGGACGTGCATGCGGCGGCACGGCATCCGGCCCCGGCACCACACGCGCAGCCATCCGTTGTTGGGCGGCAATGCCCGGCAACGACTGCTGTAAGGCTTGTACCAACTGAGGAATGATATGCTGATCCACGCTGTTGAATTGAAAATGTAAAATTGAAAGTGGAAAGTTAGTTCATTTTCAATTTTACATTTTCAACTTTCAATTCCCAAATCCCTATATTCGCGACAGATCAGGTACAATGCTATGTCACAGAAAATTCTTGTAATAGACGACGAAAGGGCTATCCGTTCAACATTATCTGAGATCCTCGGATTTGAAGGATTTATCGTAGATGAAGCAGCCGACGGTGCGGAAGGTGTAAAAAAGATCCGCGAAAACAATTACGATTGCATCCTCTGCGATATCAAAATGCCAAAAATGGACGGCATGGATGTGCTGAATATCACTCATGCCGAGAAACCCGATATCCCGTTCATCATGATATCAGGGCACGGTAATATAGAAACGGCCGTCGAAGCGGTGAAGAAAGGCGCATTCGACTACATCAGCAAACCGCCGGACCTGAACCGGCTGTTGATCACGATCCGGAATGCGATGGATAAAAAATCGCTGGTCACGGAAACAAAACAGCTCCGGAAGCGCATTACCAAAAGTACGGAGATGATCGGCAGCTCCGCCGGGATACAGCGCATCCATGAAACGATCGGAAAAGTAGCGCCTACAGATGCACGCGTGCTCATTACAGGAGAAAACGGAACCGGAAAAGAACTGGTAGCACGACGTATCTATGAGCTGAGCAACCGGACTCAGGCTCCCTTTGTAGAAGTAAACTGCGCCGCCATACCATCAGAGCTGATCGAAAGCGAATTGTTCGGTCATGAAAAAGGCTCCTTCACATCAGCTATCAAACAACGCATCGGCAAATTTGAGCAGGCCAGCGGCGGCACCCTCTTCCTCGATGAGATCGGGGACATGAGCCTGGACGCGCAGGCCAAAGTATTACGCGCCTTGCAGGAAGGCCGGATCACCCGCATAGGCGGTGAAAAAGAAATAAAAGTGGATGTGCGGGTAATCGCAGCAACAAATAAAAACCTGATACAGGAAGTAGAGGAAAAGAAATTCAGACTGGATCTCTACCACCGTCTGAGCGTAATCCTGATCCATGTGCCTTCTCTTAATGAAAGGAAAGACGATATACCTGAGCTGATCGAATATTTTCTCACAGAGATCAGTAATGAATACAACCAGCCGGTAAAACAAATAGATGCCGATGCCGTGAAAGCCCTGCAACAATACAACTGGACGGGCAATATCCGTGAACTGCGCAATATCGTGGAGCGGCTGATCATTCTCTCCGACAAGAAAATCACAAAAAAAGACGTGGAGCAACATATCCTGATGGGGAATGCAACGGTTGCAGGGTAAGCAGCAGGTGATACATCCCTCTCTCATCTCCCTTCAAAGGGAGACGATTGCTTCGTTGTTCCTGTCATACTCACGTCCTGCAACGACGTGGTCGTCCCCCTTCGAAGGGAGATGAGAGGGGGATGTGTTAATCTAAATGTTGTTTGAATAAAATTTAAACAGCCACTAACGATAAAACAACTGCTCCCTGATCGCACCGTCATACTCCTTGTATATCCCCGGTGCAAGTCCTTTTATAGTTACCTGCCCGATGCTGTACCGGATCAGGCGCAGGGTGGGGAAGCCCACGGCCGCTGTCATATGCCGTACTTGTCGGTTCCTGCCTTCAGTGAGTGTCAGCTGTATCCATGAAGCCGGGACATTCTTGCGGAAGCGGATCGGGGGATTTCTTTCGGGTACCTCCGGCGCCGGTATCAGTATAGCCTGTGCCGGTTTTGTGCGGAAACGTTTACCACCTGCATTGATCCATACACCGGTGCGCAACTGTTCCAACGCTTCCGGATGAGGAGCGCCTTCCACCTGTACCAGGTAAGTCCTTTCGTGCCCGAATGCAGGATTCAGCAGACGGTTCGTTAACGGCTTGTCGTTTGTCAGCAGCAGTAATCCTTCGCTGTCATAATCCAGCCGGCCAACCGGATAAATATCTTTGGGAAAATCGTGGAAGAAGGATGCAAGGGTTGTTTTTTCTCCTTCGGGAGAAAACTGCGAAAGCACGCGAAAAGGTTTATAAAAAACGAAGTAGCGCATCATATAAAAACGGAGTTCTGGAAAGGCGCACCAGACAAGGGTTTCAGAAGAAAATAAAAAAGTCCGGAACTTTTTAAGGTCACCGGACTTTTATAAGGATGGGTTAGTAAGTACAATCCTGTCACAATATTAAAAAGAATTTCTACTACTAAAAAAAAATCTTTCAACTTTTTTATAAGAATGTTGAAAACCTGTGAACAATTTTCACGGATCATTGACCGGCAAATCATTAATATGCTGATGAATTTTGCCGCTTGTTTTAAAAATCATTTATAGCATAGCCAGAGATCATACCGGGTATTACATCCCTCTCTCATCTCCCTTCAAAGGGAGACGATTATTTCTTCGTCCATAACAAACTTCCATGTCGGAAAGATGTGATCGTCCCACTTTGAAGGGGGACAGAGGGGGATGTTGTATGCGTCATCCGGCGTTTCTTTTTCCCGGTATTTCCGAGTTTCAAACAGACCCCTACCAGTCCTTTTCAATTTTTACAGGCGTGCCTTTTTCTTTTTGCTGCTTGTCCTGCAGGTTTTTTTCTTCCTGCTGCAATGCATTCAGTATTTGCTCTGCCTGCTGTTCGGAGAGCTTGCTGGGCATAGGCTGAGGGCGTTGCTGTTGTTCTTCTTCCTTTTGATCCTGTTGCTGATCCTTTTGCTGGTTCTGCTGTTGATCTTGTTCCTTATCCTGCTGATCCTGCTTCTGTTGCTGATCATCCTTCTTATCGTCCTGCTGATCCTTGTTGTCATTACTGTTGTCCTGCTGTTGTTGCTTTAACATAGCGCGGGCATAAGAAAGATTATAGCGGGCTTCTTCGTCACGCGGGTTATTCCGTAAAGTTTGCTTGTATGATTCGATGGCTTCTTCCCACTTCTGCTCATCCATATAGGTATTGCCAAGGTTGTACTGAGCAGCAGCGCGTTGCAGGCTGTCTTTTGATTGCCGGACGGTAGCAGTCATTGCCTGCCGGGCAGCGTCTGTCTGCTTTTGCTTATAATAGGCATTACCGAGATTGAACATACCGGTTACGGAAGTCGGATTTTCTTTAAGCGCCTGCTGATAATAGTTAACCGCCTCTTTATACTTTTGATCTTCGTACAGCTCATTGCCTTTCCGGATCAGCTTGCGGTCCTGACCATAAGACGCCTGCATCATACCAGCCAGCACAATCGTAAAAACCGTTATGAGCGCTTTCCTGTTCATGCCGTTTTCTTTTTTGTTTTCCTGCGGGCGCCGGGCAGTAACCACTCAGCTACCAGCGCAGTAAAAGTAAAACCGAGGAAGTACTGGAAGTAGCTGGCGTAATCTGTAAATACAACTGCCCCAAGATTCTTCTGCTCCATACCGTCAATTTCATTCACCAGCTTGCCGGCTACATGGTCTGCATTATTCAGCAGCGTATAGGTGCCTTTCCCGGCAACGGCAATGGTCTGGAGCGCTTCCTCGTTCAGCCGGCTTATCACCGGCGCACCCTGGGCATCCAGCTTTACGCTGTGTGTCTGTGGATCATAGAGCGTGCTGCCCTGCGGAGAGCCTACACCCACCGTATGTACGATAATGCCTGATGCGGCGGCATCTTTGGTTTTTGCTACAGCGTTTTTATCATGGTCTTCCCCGTCGGAAATGACCACCAGCGTCTTGAATTTTTTCTCTTTATGGGAAAACGATTTTATAGAAAGGTCTATTGCCTCGCCGATAACCGTTCCCTGTGTAGGTATCAACTCGGGGCGCACCGACTGGAGCAGCATCTTCAGCGCATTATAATCTACCGTGAGCGGTACCTGCAGGTAGGCACGACCGGCAAAGATCACCAGACCCACCCGGTCGTGCTTCATCTTATCGAGCATCCGTGTGATCAGCTGCTTTGAACGCGTCAGCCGGTCGGGCTGGATGTCTTTCGCCAGCATACTCCTGCTGACATCCAGCGCAATGACCACATCCACGCCTTTCCGTTCCATCTTTTCCGTCCGCGCTCCCATCTGCAGGTTGGCCCAGCCAATGACAGCGGCCATAAGCCCCAATGAAAGCAATACAAACCTGAAAGTGTTCCGTCCCGGGATAAAGCCCCGGATCTGCGTTGCTACCAGACGGTCATCGCCGATCTTCTTCAGACGATTGCGTCGCCAGACGATCATCCAGACAAATAAGAGTATCAGCAACGGTATAATACCGAGTGCCAGCAAATGCGATATGTGTTGGAACCTTAACATGTACACGGTTGCGTGAACGCAAATTTAATAGACCTGCCCTTTAATGTATGCATTTTTCTTTTTTTTAACAGGGAATGCGCAAATGTGGGGAATAAGGGCGAATGCAATTCGCCCCTACATTCATAATTCCTGACTAAATTCTCCATTTTCAACTAAATTCGCGCTTATGCAAGCATATCTGGACGGGTTGAATGAACAGCAGAAGGAAGCGGTGCTCCATATCAATGGGCCGCTGATGATTGTGGCCGGAGCCGGCAGCGGCAAGACAAAAGTACTCACTACACGCATCGCACACCTGATGAATCAGGGTGTTGATGCTTTTAATATCCTCGCACTGACCTTTACCAACAAGGCTGCCAGCGAGATGAAGGAAAGGATCGAACGTATTTTGGGGTCTTCGGAAGCACGTAATCTTTACATCGGGACTTTCCACTCTGTCTTCGCAAAGATACTGCGCGCAGAAGCCCCCCGGCTTGGATATCCGAACAACTTCACCATATACGATACAGACGATGCCAAGAGTGTGATCAAAGGCATCGTAAGCGACATGCGGCTGGACGATAAGCACTACAAAGCCGCTTATGTATATAACCGCATCTCTGCAGCAAAAAACAGCCTGATCAACGCGGCCCTGTATAAACAAGACCCCCATATACAACAGGAAGATGCACGCAGCAACCGGCCGCTGATCGGGGATATATTCGAGGCTTATAGCAAACGCTGCTTCCGCAACGGCGCTATGGATTTCGATGACCTCCTGTTTAATATGTACATTCTGCTCACGCAGGTGCCCGATGTGCTGGCCAAATACCAGCACCGCTTCAAATACATTCTCATAGACGAATATCAGGATACCAATCTTGCGCAATACCAGATCATCAAAATGCTGGGGTCGGTGCATGAAAATATTTGTGTGGTAGGGGACGATGCGCAAAGCATCTATTCGTTCCGCGGGGCCACCGTGCAGAACATCCTGCAGTTCCAGGACGATTACGATGATGTGAAGATTGTGAAGCTGGAGCAAAACTACCGGAGCACGCAATCTATCCTGAATGTAGCCAACCAGGTAATCTCCAACAATAAGAACCAGATACAGAAATCACTCTGGACAAGTAATGCGGAGGGCGATAAAATAAAGCTGATACGCACGCTCACCGATAACGACGAAGGCCGGTATGTGGCAGATGCGATCATGGAAATGAAGCTCCGGAACCACTATGGCAACAAAGATTTCGCCATTCTCTACCGGACCAACGCACAGAGCCGTTCTTTTGAAGAAAGCCTGCGGCGGATGAACATTCCCTATAAATTATACGGCGGCGTATCATTCTACCAGCGGAAAGAGGTAAAGGATTACCTGGCCTACCTTCGTATCGTCGTCAACCCGCAGGATGAAGAAAATCTGAAGCGCATCATCAACTATCCCGCCCGCGGGATCGGCAAAACCAGCATTGAGCGGCTTACCGTTGTGGCCAACCAGCATGATAAAGGTTTGTGGGATGTACTGGAACATGCAGAAGCCGCCGGCATTAAAGGCGCCGGCGCCGCATCTATCGGCAACTTTGTCATGATGATCAAAAGTTTCCGCACCATGCTCGAAAAAAGTAACGCCTATGATGTGGCCTTTGCCGTAGGGAAGCACACCGGCCTGGTGCAGGAGCTGTATAACGACAAATCTGTGGAAGGACTGGCACGGTACGAAAACGTACAGGAACTGCTCAACTCCATAAAAGAATTTACGGAAACACCCGATGAAGAAGGGGAGCTTCGTGATAAAAGTCTGGGCAGCTACCTCCAGCAGATAACCCTGCTTACAGATGCAGACAACAGCAACGACGAAGACCAGGACGTTGTAAAGCTGATGACCGTACATGCGGCCAAAGGGCTGGAGTTTCCCTGCGTTTTTAATGTTGGTATGGAGGAAAATCTGTTCCCCAGCGCCATGAGCCTGTACGACCGGGCCAGCCTTGAAGAAGAGCGGAGGTTGTTTTATGTAGCCATTACACGCGCCAAAGAACGGCTGTGGGTCACTTATGCCAACACCCGTTACCGCTTCGGACAGCTGGTGCAGAATGAACCCAGCCGGTTTATTGACGAAGTGCCCGAACAACATCTCGACCGCTCCTATACAGGCGGTGCACACAAAGCAACTTCGGGCCATACGGGCGGCAGCTTCGGTAAAATGATGGGTAACCCTGCTTCGTTCGAACGCATGCCTTCCCTGAAAAAGCTGGCGGAAAAATTAAAAGAGCCTGCGCCGGTACAGCATAAAACTGCGCCCGACTTCAAAGCTGACAATCCTGCGGAAATGGAAGCAGGTATGGAAGTGGAACATATGAAATTCGGATTCGGAAAGATCATCACCCTTGAGGGAGGCCTCAATAACCGTATTGCCACCATACAGTTCGGCAACGGGCATGGCCAGAAGAAGATCATGCTGAATTATGCGAAGCTGCGGATTGTGCGGTAGAGACGAGGCATGCCTCTATTTGCTCAGGTGCATGCTCCTTTCCTTGTACAACGTACGGAACCAGGGATCGCGGAGGTTTTTGATAAAGCGGATGGCCTCACCCGTGCTTTTCATTTCAGGCCCTAGTTCCTTATTTACATTCGGGAATTTATTGAAGCTGAACACCGGCTCCTTCACCGCGAAACCTTCCAGATTCTTTTCTATTTTAAAGTCTTTCAGCTTTTTCTCACCAAGCATGACCTTGGTGGCAATGTTCAGATAAGGAACGCCATAGGCTTTGGCAATGAACGGCGTGGTGCGGCTGGCACGCGGGTTGGCTTCAATCACAAACACCTTCCCGTCCTTAATGGCATACTGGATATTGATCAGCCCTTTTATATTCAGCCGCAATGCGATCTTCCGGGCGATGTCCACCATCTCATCCACTTCAAGCGGGCCGAGATTAAATACCGGCAGCACAGAATGGCTGTCGCCGCTATGGATACCCGCCGGTTCGATATGCTCCATAATGCCCATGATATGCACATCTTCGCCGTCGCATATCGCATCTATCTCTGCCTCCTGGCAACGATCGAGGAAATGATCTATCAGTATCTTGTTGCCGGGCAGATGCTTGAGCAGGCTTACCACGCTCTTTTCCAGCTCGTCATCGTTGATCACGATACGCATACGCTGACCACCCAGCACATAGGAGGGGCGCACCAGCACCGGATATCCCACCTGATTGGCCACTTCGATCGCTTCATCCGTTGTATAAGCGGTGCCGTATTCGGGATAAGGGATGCTCATCTCCTTGAGCAGGTCGCTGAAACGGCCGCGGTCTTCCGCAATATCCATGTTATCGAACGAAGTGCCGATGATAGGTATTCCTTTCTCATGCAGGCGCTCAGCCAGCTTGAGCGCCGTTTGTCCGCCGAGCTGCACAATGACGCCATCCGGCTTCTCATGCTCCACGATTTCCCAGAGATGCTCCCAGTACACCGGCTCAAAGTAGAGCTTGTCGGCAATATCAAAATCGGTAGAAACCGTTTCGGGGTTACAATTGACCATCACTGACTCAAAGCCACATTCACGAATGGCCATCAGGCCGTGCGTACAGCAGTAATCAAATTCGATACCCTGACCAATACGGTTGGGGCCGGAGCCCAGCACGATTATCTTCTTCCTTTCGGATATTTTGCTTTCATTGAATGTAATATCCGTAGTCTGTGCAGTACCCGAAGACTGCTCGAACGTACTATAAAAATAAGGTGTTTTAGCCTCGAACTCTGCGCTGCAGGTATCCACCATTTTGAACACACGTTTTATACCGAGCTTCTTCCGGTGCTCATATACCTCTTCTGCCGTACAATCGGTCACGAGATCCGTGATCTGTTCGTCACTGAAACCCATCTGCTTGGCTTCCCAAAGCAGTTCTTCCGGCAGCTTTTCAAGGTGTTTATATTCCCCGATCTTGTTTTCCAGCGTTACAATATCCTGTATCTGGTAGAGGAACCAGCGGTCTATCTGGGTAAGCTCCCTGATCGTTTTTATAGACACGCCTGCCATCATCGCTTCCTTGATGCGGAAGATACGGTCCCAGGTGGGGCGCTTCAGGTAATCCATCAACTCTTCAGGACGCATACGGCTACGGCTGATAGAAGTAAGACCGGTTGCGTTGTTCTCCAGGCTCTGGCAGGCTTTCTGCAGGGCTTCGGGGAATGTGCGCCCGATTGCCATCACCTCACCTACCGATTTCATCTGCAAACCCAGCGTATCGTCTGCACCTTTGAATTTATCGAAGTTCCAGCGCGGCATTTTTACGATCACATAATCGAGCGCCGGTTCAAAATAGGCCGAAGTGGTTTGTATAATAGGATTTTTCAGCTCATCCAGTGTATAGCCGATCGCCAGCTTGGCCGCGATCTTTGCAATAGGATAGCCTGTGGCTTTGGAAGCAAGCGCCGACGAGCGGCTTACGCGCGGATTGATCTCAATGGCAATGATCTCTTCCGTTTCGGGATTCAGTGCAAACTGCACATTACAGCCACCGGCGAAATTACCGAGGTCGCGCATCATCCGGATAGCCGTGTTGCGCATCAGTTGGAAGGCTGTATCACTGAGGGTCATAGCCGGCGCTACTGTGATGCTGTCGCCGGTATGGATACCCATGGGGTCGAAGTTTTCGACGGTACAGATAATAACCACATTATCGGCAACATCGCGCAGCAGCTCCAGTTCAAATTCCTTCCAGCCCAGCACTGCTCTTTCTACCAATACTTCATGCATCGGAGAGGCCGACAACCCGCGTTCAAGCGCGGCATCAAGCTCTTCCTTATACATGACAAAGCCACCACCGGTACCGCCTAATGTAAAGGACGGCCGGATTACGATCGGCAAACCTATCTCCTGGGCAAATTCTTTCCCTTCAAGCAGGGAATTGGCCGTACGCGCCTGAGCCACAGGAACGCCCAGTTCAATCATCCATTCCCGGAATAATTCCCTGTCTTCTGCTTTATCTATCGCTTTGATATCCACACCGATCAAACGCACACTAAACCGCTGCCAAACACCCAGCTCGTCGCATTCTTTGGCAAGATTCAGGGCTGTTTGCCCGCCCATAGTGGGCAGTACCGCGTCAATCTCATTTTCTTCCAGTATCTGCTCAATACTTTCCACAGTGAGCGGCAGCAAATATACCCGGTCGGCCACCACAGGATCGGTCATGATCGTGGCGGGATTGGAATTGACCAGAATAACCTTTACACCTTCTTCCCGGAGGCTTCGTGCCGCCTGGGAGCCGGAGTAGTCAAATTCACAGGCCTGGCCGATAACAATAGGGCCGGAGCCGATAATCAGTACGGATTTAATAGAAGTGTCGCGCGGCATCTGAACGTTCTAATTCAATTTGGGAATTTGAAAATTTGGGGCTTTGAAAATTTGAAAATGAGCATTTTATAAAATAGGCATCGATTTTCTTTCAAAATCCTGTTGATTATGGGAGATGAGCAGGCACAAAAAGCGGGCTCAACGCCCGAGGCGCAAAAGTAGGAAAAATTATGGAGTGCGTATGGGAATTATATCGGTATACCACTTCAGAAATAAATAGGCGATCTGCATGCCGTAGATGACTTCCGTTTTTTCACCTGAAGAAGGAGATTACCTTCATGTAAGTTCACATCATGATTTTATTGAAAATAAAGAAAATAAATATTTTTTATTGATAAAAGATTGACTTAAAGCATATTAATATGATGTAATTTGCAGACAGGGTAAAATAAAGGATATGGAATTGCAGACCATTCAACACAAAATATATGAAGTACGAGGCCAGCGGGTGATGTTAGACTTTGACCTTTCAGCATTGTATGAAACGGAAACAAAACGGCTGAAAGAAGCGGTAAGACGCAATATTGAACGCTTCCCTTCCGATTTTATGTTTGAACTCACAAGGGATGAATACAACGCTTTAAGGTCGCAGATTGCGTCCTTAGAAACAGGTCGGGGAAAGTATAGTAAGTTTAACCCCTTTGCATTTACCGAACAGGGTGTTGCCATGCTGGCAAGTGTATTAAACAGCCCAAAAGCCATTGAAGTAAATATACAGATTGTGCGGGCATTTGTGTTTCTAAGACAATACGCTTTATCCCACAAAGACTTGACGAATAAGCTAAAAGCGCTTGAACGAAAATATAACAAGCAATTTAAGGACGTATATGAAGCGATCGGCTATCTGCTCAAAAAAGATGCACAGGAAACCGAATTAAAATCACGCAGGCAAATCGGGTTTAAGGTTAATGAAGAATAATTTTTGATCCCGCTTGCGGCAAGTATTTTCATTGCCGCTTTATCAAATGTGTCAAAAAATTTCCAAAGACAAGCCGTCTTTTCTATTTTCGTACACACAAAGCCCGGCATATGTACATACGATCGTCACTTTTCGCTGCATGCCTTTGTATGGTATTCATCGCCTGCAATGCTCCTGATCAGTTTAAATCCCGTGGCCCTATTACCCTGGGCGACTCTTCCACGATCGTGACGGAGACCGATCCCCGGTATCTCGGAGATATGGTAGCAGATTTTCAGCCGGCGGCGCCACAACCCGAACCGGCCCCGGCCCCCACTCCGCAGACAGATACGCCGGCAGCACAGACAGTAACAACCAATACCATCGCACCCGAAACCAAAGGACTAAGCGTTGATTTTGAAGAGATACAAGTGTTTATTGCCGATATAGAAACCACTTCATTTTCTCATAGTACCAGCAATAAAAAAAGCGCTGCTTATATGCTGACGGACGGTAACCTGGCAGGGAATAAGCTACAGTTTTCCGGCGCAGGCGCCGTAACCCGTGTCACCCAGCGCTATGAAACAATTCTGGCAATTGAAGGCAAACCCGGCAAACTCCTGCTCGAACCACTCGCTTATACTTCAGGATGGCAAACACTGAAAGTGGATAATAATGAAGTTGTCCTTTCAGGGTTGGAACATGCGAAGCTGCAATACACAAAAGCAACAAAAAACAAGATACAGACAGAAGTAACCAGGGCGGCACGGGCCGGCAGAATGAGCCGGCAGGAACAGCAGGAGTATCAGAATGCCGCAA
The DNA here is from genome assembly GCA_964527735.1 of uncultured Chitinophagaceae bacterium. Taxonomy (GTDB): domain Bacteria; phylum Bacteroidota; class Bacteroidia; order Chitinophagales; family Chitinophagaceae; genus JBEBVQ01. Next base: position 136,074 of record CAZGPG010000004.1, read on the forward strand.
ATAAAGTCCGTGCTGCTAATCAGAAACCTATGACGGTAGTGCTGCGCAATGTGATCTGGCAGATCAGCGGTAAGGACAGCAAGGGGCGCACATTCAGCAAAGAGCTGCGTATAGATATGCCGGGGTAGGGGCAATCCTGCGTGATTATCCAGAAGGATGAGGGATGAATGGACACCGTAGGGGCGAATTGAATTCGCCCGTAAATGATGAATAGTCGAAATCTCACAGTTCTGCGATACATTTTAGTTCTATAGCTATGGCAGAAGGCAGGGAATTGACACTTACCGTAGTGCGGCAGGGTTGATTGTCTTTGAAGTATTCCGCATAGATGCGGTTGTAGGTGTGAAAGTCGCGCTTCATATCTACCAGAAAAACCGTTACATCCACGAGTTTATCCCAACTGCTGCCGCTGGCTTCCAGTACGGTACGCACATTATCGAACACACTACGGCATTGCGCCTCAAAATCGAAGCTCAGGAACTGCCCGTGCTTGTCGAGCTTCAGGCCCGGTATCTCATCGGTTTCAGCGTTGCGAGGACCGATACCCGACAGGAATAACAGGTTACCAACTTTACGTGCGTGGGGGTACAGCCCCATTGGCTTAGGCGCTTTGTCGGTAGAAATGATAGATGATGCCATGATCTGTATTTTTAATTAGCTGATGTGATAATCAGCTAATTCAGGTTTAAATGCTCCAGGTAACCAACCCGTTTTTCACAAATTGGAAGGCACGGAAGTCCCCGCCAAAGGTATGCAGCGCTTCCCTTACCTTATAATGCGTATTGGCCGGGCAATAAAACATCATAAAGCCGCCGCCGCCCGCGCCGGTGATCTTACCGCCGGTAGCGCCTGCTTTAAGCGCTGCCTCATATATTTCATCGAGATGACTGTTGGATATGCCACTGGCCATCTGCTTTTTGTACCGGAATCCATAATCAAGGATATGGCCAAACTCATGAATGTTGCCTTTCAGCAAAGCTTCCTTCATCATCCGTGCCTGCTCTTTGAGTTGGTGCATGGCCTCAATAGACTGCTGATTTTTATTCTTTACATTTTCACTCTGCACTTCTATAATGGCAGAAGACAGACGGCTGGTTGCTGTAAAATACAGCAGCATATTATTTTCCAGCTCGTACAGATATTGCAATCTGATGCGGAGGGGATTCACGATCACCTGATCATTCTTATAAAACTCCATAAAATTCACCCCGCCGAATGTGGCCGCATACTGATCCTGTTTGCCACCCGCCATGCCCAGGTCTTCCCGTTCTATTTCATACGCCAGATGGGCAATGTCGTATTCGCCGAGCGGAAGGCGTAACCATTCCACAAAAACGCCCAGGATCGCAACGGTAAGGGTTGACGAAGTGCCCAGTCCGCTGCCGGCAGGAGCATCTACAAAAGTAGTAAGCCTGAACCCTGACGGTACGGGCCCGAAATCACGGACTACGCGGTTATACACACCCTTAGCGAGGTCCAGCTTACCATCAACAGGCAGCGTATCCAATTTTGGGAGCTCCAGATATTCGTTCCGGTCTACAGCTTCGAGTATGATGGTTTCGTCAGAAAGCGGCTCGATGGTAGCATATGCATACAGAGAAATGGTAGCGTTGAGAATAGCGCCGCCATACAGATCACAATAAGGGCTGACATCCGTGCCGCCGCCGGCCAAACCTATACGCAAAGGTGCTTTACTGCGATGTATCATTTAATGAAACAATTAACAACGTGATAGTAGTGACCATATTACGCAGCCACGGCTTTCCGTTTGGCGATACGGCTCATGGTGTAAAATAACAACACACCTAGCAATCCGCCAATACCGTTGGCTACTATATCTTTATAATCGAAGCTCCGGCCAAGCATGGGGAAGAGCTGCTGCAGCCATTCCACCAGCCAACCTAAGACAATGCTGATCAGACATATAAGCATGCGATAACCCGCACCAGATGCCGGTCGAACGCAAGCCCAGCCAAAACTGAATACGGCAAACAAGACCATGTGTGTCCATTTGTCCGCCAGCGGCACATCTAGTTCCGGTAGCTCTTTTGCCGGCCAGAGGCATAAAATGAAAATGAGCAAGGTCCATAAAATTGCCGGTAGCCTTGCTCGTTTTCTATATGGGGATTGTGGAGTGAAAATCCGCCACATGATGCTTATTCTCCTATAAGGGATTTGTAATCCGCATCGCTCATCAATGCATCAAGATCGCCGGAAACACGTATTTTAACCATCCATCCGTCGCCATAAGGATCTGTATTGATCAGTTCGGGGTTTCCTTCCAGTTGCGGATTCACTTCCAGTATTTCACCCGTCACCGGCATGTACAGATCAGAAACGGTTTTTACAGCTTCTACCGTGCCGAAGATATCGCCGGTGTTTACCGTTTGTCCCACGGTGTTTACATCTACATAAACAATATCGCCCAGCTCACGTTGTGCAAAATCCGTGATACCAATGTAAGCCGTGTCACCTTCTGTCCGGACCCATTCATGGTCTTTGGTGTACTTTAATTCAGCAGGGAAATTCATATGAAAATATTTGAGCGTAAAAATAATCCAATTTATGATCGAAAGCAATTTTGAATTTTAATACGTCTGCCTGCTGCCCATCCCCTTATTTCCGTACCACTTTGTGCATATGCACCCTGCCCGTGTTATCGGTTAATTGTATCAAATAGGTTCCTGGTGCAAGCTGATCCAGGTCAAAGATCAATTTATCACCATCACTTTTATACCAGGAAGCCCGTACCCATTGCCCGCGGACATCCGTCAATAATATCTCCCTGGTTTGCCCGGCCAGCCCCTGACCCTGCAATACCACATAACGTTCCGTCGGGTTGGGAAAGACTTTTATAGCTGCAACAGGCGCGTCTGTATCAGGCACCCCCACCGGGAAACTATTTACCGTAGCCGCCTGATTCACCTTTGGATTGTAGATCACCGAACGGTTACAGGATGCATCAGGCCAGCGGACCACTACCGAATCTACATGCTCTGTTTTGTCCAGACCGAAATTCAATATAAACGGCTGCTGACCCGTATGCATACCCCGGCCTGCCATCAACTCGCGCATCTGCATCTTGTCTCCGTAATGTACATACACCCGCGAACCGATACCACTGCGGTTGATACCTTTACCAGCATGAACCACCGGCTCTACCGACAGCCAGTTGTTCTGATTCCCGATTTCATTCTCCCACAGATCAAAATAACTCCCCCCGGTACCCAGCACCAGAAAATCATCATCACCGTCCAGGTCATAGTCAAATACCTCTATACCCAAAGAATTTTTCAATTCCGGCACCAGTAAACCCAGTTCCCGTGTCGCTTCTTTAAACGTGCCATCCGCCTGCTGATGCCAGAAATAAGTCCTGTCCGTATTCGGTGCGTACGTTGACTGAACCATAATGATATCTTTCAATCCGTCATTGTCCATATCCAGGAAGATCGCATCATAATCACCGCGATGAGGCGATGCGGGTGCGCTTACAGGAAGCAGCGTCTCGTCTATCTTAAAACGATATCCTTTATCCGGACCCTCATTGATCGCCACCGTGGAGCGGAACTGACCCGGCTGGTTACCGCCGTGTACTACCGCCAGGAACATGTCCATATAACCATCATTGTTCACATCCTCAGGGATCACGCTGAATGTGCAGGATGCCTGGCGTTCACCAGTACGAAACAAATCATATCCTTTTGATTTGCCGACATCCGTAAATGTGCCGTCTCCCAGGTTACGGAAAAGCTTACCGCCCGTACGGCAATACGGAGCCGTGAATATATCAGGGTAGCAGTCATTGTCAAAGTCTGTGGCGGCAGCCCCGTACATCGGCTCCATATAACCCGATATACCGCTGGATGCGCTTACATCCGTAAACGTACCATCGCCATTTCCCTTCAGCAACCGCGCGTGATCCCACACATTCTTTGTATAGTCTTTAAACCAGGTAGGTATGAACAGATCCAGATTGCCATCGCGGTCATAATCCAGAGCACTCAACGCACGTACATTGATCAACCCAAACGCTTCAAGACCATTATCCGGTTTCCATTGAAAGTTGCCGGTACCATCACCCAGATATATCTGCGCACGATCCAGGGGGTTCGGATATTGTTCAATACGGTGATAATAATTACCCGTTACCAGATCTATGTTTCCGTCGTTATTAAAATCCGCCAGTGTATAGCAGTTCGCATTGTTGCCCGTATCGGGGGGAACAATATTCACCAGCGACTCAGAGGTCACGTCAATGAACCTGCGCTTTTTCGGATCATTGCCCGGCGCCTGTGTATTCAGATACAACCGGATCGGCCTGCGTACACTGTATATGCTCTCTCCGGGATTGGTATATACCACGATCACATCCGGATATTTATCGTTATTGATATCAGCGATGCTCACAAAGTGTACTCTTGTACTATCCGTAAGGCCGGACTCATGGGCAGGAATACGCTTAAACCAACCCGGTGACTGCGCATAGGACGTGAAAGCCGTACCCGCCATCATCATGGCGGACATAAAAATCATCTTACTCTTCATCTGATTATTGTTTGATTGCCGCTGGCAAAAATTTATTTATCTCAATAAGTGGAAACTGCCTTGCTGCTGGTACGGAACCGCTCCGATCGAATATTTGAGCATATAGACATACGTGCCCATATCCGCCGGGATACCTTTATGTAAACCATCCCAGCCCTTATACTTGTCTTCCGTATGGAATACCCGCTCACCCCAGCGGTTATAGATACTGAGGCCAAAGCCTTCAAGGCGGCCGGTATTACCTAACACACGGAATACATCGTTCAAACCGTCTCCATTGGGTGTGAAAGCATTCGGAACCCAGATATCACAGAATATCTGCTTCAGTAAGATCGTATCGCTACCTGTACCGCATTTATTGATACCCGTAGCGATATATGCTCCGCCGTGCCGTACCGTCAATATTTGCCCAATGCTGCCGTCTGACCACATGACCGAATCGGCGTTCAGTGTCCTTGCAACGATGCGCAGCGGGGTCTCTTCACATACGCTCGTATCTGCTCCCAACATTACTACCGGATCAGGATAATAGCTCAATACTATCGTATCACTGCCCACACAATGATGCTCGCTCGTTACCGTCACCATATATGTACCTGCCGAGGTCACCGAAATTGAGGGCGTTGTTTCCCCGGTATTCCAAGCATAAACGCTGTTACTCCCATAGACTCCATCCAGCACAATCGTCTCTTGTTCACAGATATCTCTGTCTTCACCCAGGTCAACATCAGGGACCGGCATCGCGGTAATCGATACCGTATCGCGGACGCGGCAGCCGCGGAGGTTAACCTCCAGTATATAATCAGCACTCTCGCTCACCTCTATATAAGGGGTTACCGCACCTGTACTCCATTCGTACGTAGCTCCCGCTACCTCAGCGCCGATACGATGAGGGTATTGGGCGCATATGATACTGTCTGATCCAATGAAAACAGGAGGAGCAGGCACGACCTCCACATAGATAGTGTCGCTGCTTATACAGCCATAGCGCGATAACTCCAGCCAATAGTAACCGGTCCTCGTAATCGCCATAACCGTGTCTGACAAACCGTTACTCCAGAGATAATCAGCACCCGGCTCCACAATGCTGTTACGCAGCACATGAGGAATATCAAAATCACAGATACCCGTGTCATTCCCCAATGAGGCTACGGGGGCAGGATGAAACAATACATGGATCGTATCTGTTGCGGCACAGCCGGCGATATCAACCCGTAACCAGTAACTGTCGGACTGTGTTACATGAATCGTCGGCGTTACAGCTCCCGTACTCCAACGGTATGAACCCGGACTAACATTCCCCTGCAATTGCAGCAGAACGGAACTGCCTTCACAAGCTTCGATGTCTGTTCCGAGATCAACCTGTACGGTATTCGGCTCCACAATAAATGTATCGGTACGCACAGTGCAGGGATTTACAGAACGCACCCAATATGTACCCTGATTACGAACAACAAATACACTGTCCGTGCTGCCATCGCTCCATTCAAAATGATGGAATCCTTTGGGCGCATTGATATGTGCGGTGTCTGCGGGCTCACAAAGTATTGTTGTAATACTAACCGTATCCTGAGCCGGATATACGACCAGATTAGGCAATCCATATCCAACAGAGTCGGGCGCTATCAATGATACCGGTGTATTCTGTAGCTGGCAGGCAATACCCAATTGATTGGGGGCATTGATCGCATACAAATTCCCACGCATAGAAAATCCTCCGCTTGTCACACCACAGGCATAAATCTTCCCGTCAGGACCCAGTTGCATATCTCCCCCGAGATTATTATTTGTACCGATCAATGTCTGTGAAGCCTGTATCGCCGCAGGTGTTCCGGCGCTCAAATTAAACTGGTAAATACGTGCATTGGTCCCTGATTCCTGAAAATACACTTTTGAACTATCGGGAGAAAAACACGTGCCATAGAGACTCCTGTCGGTATTCATAAACTGCAGGCCAAGCGGATTAGATACGACACCTGTCGCGGGATCAAAGTCGTACAATTCTGCGGCATAAAAACCCGGTCTGTTATGATAGAGATAAGCCGCCGATAGTTTTCTTCCGTTCGGAGAGGCTTTCAATATTGCAACCGATTCTCCGGGATTATTACCTGCCGGATGCCCCATACCCACTGCAGATAACACCGGGGGATTGATTATACCTGTAGCAGTAATCTCATATGCTTTGAACACATTGGATTTATTATGTACCAGCAACCAAATATTACAATTGTCTCCCGCTACTGCAATCATTTGCTCAGAAAGGATAGAATCGATATGAATATTTTTCTGTCCCGGGACAACATCTCCCAATCCTCCGTTCAGCGTCATGTCAATAACAGAATAAGATAACATAGCCGAATTGGGCAGCAGAGGATGGAAACTACTTATTCCGGTCTGCCCCAGCGTAAACAGGTAATATTGATCCGGCGTGCTTAGTATAGGCACAATCAGAGCTGCCTGCGCACTGCTCCATACACTGGGATCGGTTGACAGATTGCTCCCATTCGGCATGATGTTATGATTACGATCCCACACAACACTCCCCTGAGAGTAAAACAACAATTGCCCCGTATATCTGTCACTGACCGTCGCGGATCCTTCATAATTCACATATCCACCGGTACCCATAGCCGTCTGTATCGCCACCGGCGCCCCACTATTAAAATCCAGTCCCTCACGGTGACCGAATGCCCAGTGGTTATTCTGTTTCTGGGCATACAGGTTTGTGAGTATACAGGTAATGCAAAACATTACAATGGTTAATCGTTTCATAGATGCTGACAGTGTTTATAAGGAGATATAGTCTGAAATGAATGTGCCTTTTATGTATTTACTGTTTTATGACACGCTCGTTGCGCAACACAACACCTGTATTTACATCTGACAGCCGCAGCAAATAAATACCCGGTGACAAATACGCTACATTCAATCCATTGCTATGCACCGTTTCCTGCACCAGCATCTGTCCGTCCATACTGTATAATGACGCCTGTAGCGAAACAGGAGATGAAACATAGAGCACATCCCTTACCGGATTCGGATAGATCCGTATCATACCGGCGATGGATAATACTTCTGCCGTGCCTGTTTTCACATCCGTAATATTATATACCGGGGAAATGCCCGTACATTCATTATCGTCTGTGACCGACACGCTGTAACCACTGTTCACCGACGGTACATACACAGAGTCCGTCGCCCCCGGAATCCTCTGGCCATTGTTATACCATTGGTAGTTTTCACGTCCTGGTGTTGCATGCAATGTCGCTCCATCCCACGTCACATCCACGACAGGCAGCGGATGTACCGTCACCGTCACTTCGTTCGTTGTCGTATCGCAGCCCTGTACCGATGCACGGCCAACTTCCACCGTATAATCGCCCGTCTCCGTGATCTCAAGGAAGGATGCCCCTGCCAGCGGAATCGTCGCAGCGCCGGTCTTCCATATATACGTCAAACCCGTATCCAGACTCACTACCTCCAGCTTTACTATTCCTCCTTCGCAGAATGCCGTATCGCCAGGCTCCAGACTTACCGAAGGACGGTTATAGACAGACACGTCTATAGGTAGTGTACTGTCAGCGCAACCTGTTGATGTTGTTTTCGCTACTACGCTGTAGGCGCCTGTCGCACCGGCTGTATATGTATTCGTGTTCGAGCCTGCCGGTATTGTACCACTCTTCCACTGGTAATCCGTACCCGGCAATTGTGTTGCTGTCAGCGTTACCGTACCGCCGGTGCACAGTTCCAAAGGTCCGCTTACTGTTACGGAAACCACGGGCAGCGCGTTCACCGTCAGGCTTGTGGCAGGTGCAGACGTTGCCGAACAATTATTGCTGTTTGTTACCGTCACTGTATAATCACCTGCTGTTTTCGCATAGTAAGTGCTGCTGTTCGCACCTACGTTCGTACTGCCGTGCTTCCACTGGTATGCCACACCGCTGCTCCCGCTCGCAGTCAGCAACAGACTGTCGCCGGCGCATATTGTCTGACTACCTGTATTTGTAACACTTACGGTGGGCAGCGCGTTTACCGTCAGGCTCGTGACAGGTGCAGACGTCGCCGAACAATTATCACTGTTTGTTACTGTTACCGTATAATCGCCAGCTGTTTTCGCATAGTACGTACTGCTGCTCGTACCTACGTTTGTGCTGCCGTGCTTCCACTGATACGTCACACCGCTGCTCCCGCTCGCAGTCAGCAACAGACTGTCGCCGGCGCATATTGCCTGACTCCCTGTGTTCGTTGATGTTACTGTAGGTGAACCGTTTACCGTAATGCTTGTATCCCGCCAGGGTCCGGCGCCGGCGCTCACCGCACGCACGCGCAAGGTACCGCTCGTAGCATTAGCCGTAAAGCTGATACTGTTTGACGGCGTGGTTGTATTCGCCGTAAAGGTTACGTTTGTACCACTGTACTCCCAATCGTACGAGGCTGCACCTGATACGGCGGGTACGGCATAAGTGACATTCGATGCTCCGGCACACACTTCCGGGGGGGCGGAAGTGAACATATCCGGCTGAACAGGCAAAACAGGCTGTAACACCCAGAGATCATTTAATCTGCTGGCAGTAGCAGAGCCCTCCGAACCACCAAACAGCCAGAAGTTGCCCCGTGCATCTGTCCATGACATAACAGATCCTCTGGAGCCGGGTCTGATTTCCGGGGACTGGACTTCTTTCGTTGGCGGTGTTCCGTAAACAGTATTTTGATTTGTAGGTATTGAAGTACCATACTTCATCCAGGTCCAGTTATCGGATACAATATCATACTTCCAGATATCTTGTGGTCGACCGCTGCTCAGGGCTCCCCCGCTTATCCAAAAATTACCACCGGTGTCTACCCATGAAACATAACTACTCCTTGCAGCAGGTACATTACCTGAAGCCGCCAATCCCCTTGTTCCGGGACTGGCAGCCTGATTCGTACCTGTTGATCCTTTTTTATGTATCCATTCATTTTGTGCATTATCATACAGCCACACATCATTCAGTTTACCAATGGTGGCTGTATTGCCGCGTCCATCCCCGCCCATGATCCAGATCCTGTCGTCATTATCCATCCATCCGCTAACGTCGTACCTGCCGCCGGGCCAGTTGCTCCCCGGGGTAGTATATACACCTTGTTTATCGCCGTCTACACTTCCTCCTATCCAGGTCCACATTCCCGATTGGAGATTGTAATACCAGAAATCATTCAGATAGGACGCTTTCGCAGTCGAATCCATACCATATCCACCAAACACCCATAAGTTGCCCACACTATCCGTCCAATGAGCCATACCAGATCTTATACCGGGCATATTGTCTGCATGGGGCGTACCCTTAGCTCTAAATATACCTTTTGCATCACTCGCCGATGCCGTCTTACTACCACCCACCCAGGTCCATAGACCTGTCTGAGGGTCAAACTTCCACAGATCATTCAAGCGTTGGTATGTCGTACCGGAGGATTCCAACAACCCGACTCCTCCGAATAACCAGATCTTCCCCGCTGAATCCGACCATACAATATGACCCTGACGCGCACCAGGCCTGTTTTCTGCAGCAGGAGTGCCTTTCACCCCATATATGCCCTTCATATTTATAGAATCCGTACCACTAATCCATGTCCATTGGTTTTTTGAGGGGTCATATTTCCAGAGATCATTTAACATTCCAGTTGTTGTCACACCCGTCCCCTTGGGAGATCTTCCGTTTCCCCCAAACATCCAGACATTATCATCCGGGTCTACACACGCCGAACCGGCAAACCTTGCGCCCGGTTTGTTTGCAGGGCTTTCCACACCTTTGTCTCCATAGCTTCCGGTTTGATAAAGTGCATTATCTCCATGCACCCATGTCCATTGGGCCGAAGAATCTGTAACCTGGGCAAAAACCGGCATACACATGCCACCAATAAAAACACAAATCAACAGTAGTTGTTTCATCATAATCAGATGTTTAATGATTAAAAAACACAAAACGGTATCCATATAGCCGGAATCCGGCTATTGAAGCACCTGACACCGCCAGGCTCATTTATTATATTTCTCCTTTGAAAGCTTTGGTCATGACTTCCACCCGGCTATGGACATGCAGCTTCCGGTAAACATTTTTGATATGAAATCGCACTGCATCCAAAGAAAGGCGTTCAAGCTCAGCGATCTGTTTATAGCTGAGTCCTTCCGTAAGTCTTTTAATAATTAGTTTTTCTTTCGGGGAAAGCTTCTCTGTCTTGCGCACTTTAACAGGCGTAAACCGCTCTACAACTTTCCGGGCTATCGCAGGCGACATATAGCTTCCCCCTGCCCTGATCTCCAGGATGGCCTTTTTAATTTCCGGAAAAGGGGTCCCTTTCAATGCATAGCCAACAGCCCCGGAGCACAGTGACCTGAAGATGCGATCATTATCATTAAAAATGGTGAGCATAATAATGTCTGCATCGGGGAAATGGAATTTGATCTCCTCAATACCGTCAATACCATTCATACCCGGCAACCCGATATCTGTAAGTACTACATCCGGTACAAAGCCGGTCCGCACTTTTGCAAAAAACGCTTCCATACTGTCAACGGCCAGTATCTCCTTCACTTCTTCCTGTTTGATAAAAAAGGCTTCAAGACTCTCCCGTATATCTGCCAGGTCCTCAATAATCGCCAGCCTGAATTGCTCCATGTAGCCTTACTTTTTTGTAAAGTTGCGCATTTGATCCATACAAAAACCTACATCTTTGGGAGGTAGATTTATGACCTGTTTTCTATAGCAATAATAAACGATCCGTTAGAAGATGTAACGGATACATGCGCACCTATTTTTTGTGCCCTCATCTCCATGTTTTTCAAACCCTGTCCTGACAGGGATGAAGCTGCCGGCTGGTCTGCACCGTCATTTTCTATCCGGAGCAGAAAGCGACTGCTATCGTAATGATAAGTAAGCTTTGCTTTGGTGGCATTTGCATGTTTCAGCATATTATGAACAGCTTCCTTGAATATCATATATAGCTGCTGTCTTACCTTGGCCGGTAAACGATGCGACTTCTGCGATGATGGCGAGATATCAAACGTCAGTTCAATACCGGCAGGAAGCAGCATATCTTCCATATATCCACGCATCCGCTCGGCCAACGTACCTGAATAATCATTGCGTGCATCAATCGTCCATAATATATCGCTCATGCTGCTTGTGGCCTCCCTGCTCAGCGTAGCAATCTTTTCCAGCTTTTCTGTTTTTACAGGCTCCGTATTATCATCTCCACGTACACTGTCAGAAAAAATCGTGATCCGGGTAAGCATTCCCCCCACTTCATCATGCAGATCACTGGCAATCTGCACCCTCAGTTGCTGCAGGGATTTAAGATTCCGGTAGCGCATATGGAAAAATGCATAGATCAATGACACAATCAGCATAAAAAGCAAGACATAAAACCACCAGGTTTTATAAAAGGGGGGATTAATCAGCAGATCAAAATGCAATCCATTGGCAGCATGTACGCCCCGTGCGTTCATGGCCCTCACTTCTACTGTATATTTTCCATACGGTATTCCACCCAGTCGTAATACAGGCGGCAACTGAAGCGGCATCCATTCATCCAGCAACCCTTTGACGCGATAGGAGAAACTATTGTGCATAGGATCTGTATAATCGGTAAGCCCCAGATTCAACACCAGCGATTCATTAGGAGAAGACAACTCTATCAACTCTCCTTTGCCGGCAATATCACTCATCGTGGAAAATGTATTTGTTTCACTGTTCCATCTGGATACCGGTGAAATAAATAAAGACACATGATTTGTCATCTGACTGGCCATAACACTGTCCGGTGAAAACACATGAAGCCCTTTAACACCACCGAAGTACATTTTATCACCCCTGGTTTTCAGGAAAGAGCGTTGATTAAATTCATTGTGGATCAGACCATCTGTCACATAAAAATTGGAAAAGGTATTTTTTTCGGGTTGATAGCAGCTCAGGCCATTGGAAGTACTGATCCACACACGGCCATGGTGATCCTGCAGCATTCCGTATACAATGTCATTGCTCAATCCGTCCTGCTTGCTCAGATACCGTACTGATTTTCTATCGCTGCTGACAATGTTAACTCCACCACCGTTTGTACCTATCCACAATGATCCGGCACTATCTTCATAAAGGGTGAAAATTTCATTAACCGAAAGTGCCGGTTCCGTATCTTTATTAAGGTGCAATACAACACCCTGTTCTTCATCCACCAGCATCACACCTTTATCAGTTGCCACCCAGAAAGCATTTTTATTGCTGGCTCCCTTTATTTCCCGCACAATACAATCCCCGATATTAAAGCGGCCACGTATCTGCAGTTCCAGCTTATGATTCAGGCTGTCATATAGTACCAGACCATTACTGCTGCCTGTCCAGATACGCCCCCTGGTATCCTTATGCAATGCAAAGCTTCTGGGTATATTTCTCAAAACCGACTCGTTATAAAACCCTCTTTCAAAAGTGCGGGTATGCTTATTAAACCGGCACAAAGGAAGTATATCCGAACAGGCTGCATAGACATACGCTCCATCATCCATCAGATCAAATAATCTTGCAGGAATTTTACGCTCAGGATCCAGATAGGGATAATGCGTCCATTTATCATGCAAGACATCATAGTGATATAAACCTGAGTGGCTCCCCGCATAAATATCACCGTTTGTACTTTCTACCATTGCCCTCATTGTCGCTCCCGGAAAATGCGCCAACGCCTTTCCAAACACATGATGCTCATTGCTGATCTTGCATAACCCACGATCTGTTCCTGCCCAGAAAATACCATCTTCATCAACACACAACGAATTATATCCTATACGCTCGCTTTCCGGATATTTTTCACCAATACCAGTAAGCGATCCGGATTCCGGGTCGTAGCTTAGAAGTATCCCGCCGGTATAGTGTAGCAATAGTTTTCCTTTATATAAAATTGCCGCACTTCCACGTTTACCGGCATTCAACGATTTGACAACAGGGGGTGTAATATAACGGGATAGCGACTTATAAAGCATTTGTACCCCATGCTCTCCGGTACCAACCAGCACAGTGTCTCCATAATTTTTCAACCAGATCACGCCATAATCTTTATTAATACGGATCTCCCTGATCCTTCCTGTCGCTACATCCAGATGAGAAACATAGCCACGGCTCTGGAAAGTACAAAAAAACAGACCTCCCTCCGCGGCATTACACATACTACGTACAAAGAATGTTGTATTTCCAGCCTCCGCAGACAGTTTTGTAATCAGCCTGAGCCTATATTGGCTATTTACTTCCACGATCTCCCCACCCTGATAAGACACATACACCCCCCCTGAATCAGGCATTGGCACTAACGCTGTAACATGATTCCTGACCCATCCCGTATCTCCGCCCACCTGATGAACCCGACCATTATCCGGGTTAACAGCATAAAGACCTTTTCGTGTCCCCACCCAGATGACATTCTTTTGCCTGTCATAAACCAAACGGGAGATGGCCAGATCCGCCAATTCAGGATAAGGGCGGGCAAAAACATATCCATTATAGCTATTCAGTCCGTTGTGCGTACCAATCCACATCAGGCCCCGCCGGTCTTTAACAACATCTGTTACCACACTGCTGGACAGCCCATTGTCACCATCCAGCATCTCCGTCTTTCCATATGCAGTAAATACCGGCAGAATGAACAGCCAAAGAAAAAAAAACCTACCGGAACATGCTTTCATGTCTAATGCAATATCAGAATACAACTTATAAATATAGACTATTCCCGTTCAAAGTTTCATTGCCATCAAATCTTTCATATGTATGACATAAAATAAAAACAGGAATAAATATACCTTTGGCGACAAATTTTGACAACTAAAATGAAGCGATCCTTATATCTAATATCAGCAATTACGATGCTGCATACAGCAACCGTAAATGCACAGGCCCAGTCTTCAACAGACCTGGACTCCGTCATCATCCGCGACAACCGCCTGCAGGTACCACTGCGCTGGCAGAACCGCAACATAGGCATCCTCGACCGTAAAGATATTGCTGCGCTTCCGGTAAAATCCGTGAGCGAATTACTCAGCTACATGGCCGGCATAGACCTCCGGCAACGGGGACCCAACGGCACACAGGCCGATGTAAGCATAGACGGCAGCACCTTCGACCAGGTATTGGTATTGATCAACGGTGTGAAGATCTCCGATCCGCAGACAGGCCATAATATGATGAACCTGATGCTGCCGATCGGTGCTATTGATCATGTAGAAGTACTGCGTGGGCCGGCAGCCAGGGTATATGGCGTCAATGCACTGGCAGGCGCTATCAATATCGTGACCCGCCAGCCGGCAGAAAATGAAATATTCGCGCAGGCGTACAGCGGCAGCAGTTTTCAGCAAGACACCTCCAACGGGCAGACTTATTATAACTGGGGCGCTCAGGCTGCGGCTACCCTGGCCGGCGACAACCACTCCCATCTGCTTTCCGTAGGGCATGATCGCGGTAACGGTTACCGGTACAATACGGGATACGAAGCATACCGCCTCTATTACCAGAACCAGGTACGCATCAATGATAAAAACCGGATTGATGCGATGGGCGCTTATACAACCAACGATTTCGGCGCCCATGGTTTTTATGCCGCACCGGGAGATATTGAATCCAACGAAGCCGTGCAAACCGCATTGGGCAGTGTTGCTTATACCTGGCAGCCGAACGAAAAATTCCGCATTACGCCCCGCGTATCCTACCGGTATGGAAAAGATGACTACATCTACATCCGCCAGAAACCGGAAGTATATCGGAACATACACGAAACGAATGTAGTAACCGGAGAGATTCAGAGTGCCTTGCAGATTGGCAAAGGCACTCTGGGTACCGGAGCCGAATGGCGGCACGAATCCATTAGCAGCAGTAACCTCGGTAATCACTTCCGCGACAATATCGGTGTGTATGCTGAGTACCGTTATGTTTTTTCCCAAAAACTGAATGCCAGCGCAGGCCTGTACGCCAATTACAACAGTGATTTTGACTGGCAGGTATTTCCCGGCGCTGATATCGGCTATCATTTCCTGCCCAACTGGAAGCTGTTTGCCTCCGGGAGCACCGGACAGCGTCTGCCGACCTACACCGATCTGTATTATTCCGGTCCGCAAAACCTGGGTAACAGCCAGTTGAAAAGTGAGCTGGGCGGATATGGAGAAGCGGGCATCGGCTTTCATAAAAACTGGATGACGGCACAGGGCAGTTATTTTTACCGCCACGTGTCAGAGTTTATTGACTGGGTACGTGCTGATGTTGCAGACCCCTGGCAGGTCCAAAACTTCCAGGCCATCAACACTTCCGGGTTTACCCTTCAAACCAATTATCAACTGAACCAGCACCTTGGCCTCTCCGACCAATACCGGATCGGGCTGAACCTGAACTACACCTATATTGATCAGCAGGTAGCAGTTACTCCGGGCAGAATGTCGCAATATGCGATACAGGCATTACGCCACCAGTTTACCGCCCGCGTGAACAGTCTGCTGTTCGACCATGTGGAGCTAAACATTGCGAGCCGGTACATCCAGCGTATCAGCGGGAACGATTATACCCTGCTCGACGTCAGGGCCGGATACCGCTGGAGCGGTCTGTTGTTTTATGTGGATGTCAACAACCTGCTGGATATGCAGTACCGGGAAACCGGCGCAGTGCCGTTACCCGGCCGCTGGATGACATTCGGCGTACGCTTCCAGGGAAAGCTGGGGATTTAAGCACACTTCATCAATGTTCCTGATAAATTAAAACCGGCGGCCATTAATTCGGCCGCCGGTTTTAATTTATCAGGAAACAACCTTTACTCCGACTTGATCACCATCCGGCGATGATACAACCCTGACTCTGTTTCGTGAACCTGCAGGAAATAAGTCCCCTGAGGCAGCCCGGCAATATTTATCAAACGTACGTCCTCTGCTGCAAGCACCGCTCTTCCGCCCATATCATACAGTTTTACACGAACCGGAGCCTCCGCATCAATATATACAAGACCAGATGCAGGATTGGGATATACCCGCAACCCTGAAGCAGACAGATCCGGGACAGAAACGTTATTCACATAATAGAACAGAGTATCCATGCATATACCATAACCAACAGCCACACCATATAATCCATTTTCAGACACAACAAAGGTACTGTCTTGCTCTTCTTGTATAGCTACACTGTCTTTAAACCACTGGTAGCTTTCGAACGCGCGTGTAACACCCAGGACATTCTTATCCACCGTAATGCCCCACTGGGGGAAATCCTGTTGTTCTACTTTAAAAGTGTCTACTCTTGAGCAAGTAGAAGGATCCGTATATGTTACATAATACATACCTGCCTGCGTTATGCTGATTACACTATCAGATGCACCCGTGTTCCATACATGTTGTGTACTACTATCGGATGTCGTAAGTATTAATGAAAAACGTGGGCATACCATAGTGTCAAGACTCACACGATATTGTGGGAAATCCCGTTCTTCAATCTTGAATGTATCTGTCCTCGGACAAGTAAACGAGTCCGTATAAGAGACATAATAGACCCCGTCCTGTGTGATGCTGATAGCAGTATCTGAAGCTCCTGTACTCCATAAATGATTATTGCTCTCTTCCGGAGTAGTAAGTATAATGGAAGTAAACCAGGGACACACAATAGTATCCATCCTCACCCTGGTAAGTGCTTCAGGTCTGTTTTCAACAACGACAACATTCGGCAGACCGATCATAATACCCGTAAGCGTATCCAACAATATTGCCGTGTCCTTATATTGAGCAAGTGCTCCTTTGGCATTGGGGTTCTCAATACTGGCCAAAGCCCGGTTACCATGAGAATACATATTCGCACCCCTGTTCCGGGCAAAATATAATTTCCCGTCCGGCGCCAGCCGAATATCTGTGGTCAGACCACAAGGGCCCATCGGAAACTTCGAATTACGTATTGAATCCCGGTCTGGATTAGATAAATCAAACTGGCATACCTGTGCCCCGTTAGCTTTAACTTCTGTTATATACAACTTACTGTTATCCGGTGAAAAGTCTGCAGCATAATAACTCACCATACTATCCAGTTTACGGGCATTGGAAACAACACCTGTTTCATAATCAAAATCATACAATTCCAATCCGGCATCAAGACCTGGATTCTACCTGAATTGGACATTAACCAGGAGCCTGCCATTCGGAGAAGCTTTCAATGTACCCGATCCATAGCCAGCTTTTGGAAAATTACCCACGTACGAGACCACAGGATTGGGACTCACCCCATCTTTTGTGATCTGATGCGCCCTGAAGCAAGTGGTATCCTTACTATATACCAGCAGCCAGGTAAAGCAGGGACCGGCAACGAGCGTCATCTTTTCTGTAAGTTGCTGGTCAATCGGTACTCGCCACAACGGAAATGTAACATCTACATCCCCAAGTCCGCCGTTCAGGTTCATTTTCACTTTATTGCAGTACAACTTGTATTGGTTGGCTGGTAAATTATTTGCATCCGTGAGGGAAAAAATGAAATATTGACCGGCGCTGTCCGGCACCGGACAAATGACTGCAGACTGGGCAGTGCTGTACGTTGGTGTTGCGATCGTTCCATTAAAGCCAAGCATATTGGCGCCATTGGGCATCAGCGCATCGGTTGCATCCCATACTTTGGTACCTTCGGTATGGAATAAAAAGTTCCCGTTTGCATCGGCGATCGTGGCACAGCCTTCCTGGCTGGCGGAAGTACCTCCGGTAGTGGTACCAATGCCACTGGTAAAGGCAACCGGCGTTGTGCCGTTAAAATCGATACCGGCTTTTGCACCGAATATCCAGATCTTGTTTTCATTACGGTCGTACTGTGCATGCACTGCAGCGGACCAACCGCTGATCAGCAGGAGCAGCAGCATTTTGATTGTTTTGGTGGCCATAAGCGAATTGTATTTGTTTAGATTGATTAAAAACAAACCATAAGCTGCAGGCGAAGAGAATAAAAGGCGGGAATGCAATTAAATGCAGGCACGTTACGTCGTGCCGCCACCTTGCTTTTCCTCCGAAAGCATACAGCGAAAAATCCGTAAGGCAGGTCTTCTGGCTTTCCCTGTTTCATCCGCCTTCCCATCCCGGCTAAACCGGAACAGTGGCGTCGTTGGACGAAACAATGATATGTACTACATATCAGGATTACAGCTACGGGGATAGCGCCGGTTTTTCACCGGACTTCCCATTTAATCAGTACGCAAAAGATCACGTACTGAACCCTACAGCGATGCAAAGGTAAAGCAATTATTTTCATAAGAAAGAATGTAGGGGCGAATTGCATTCGACCTATAAAGAATGAGAACGGGGGGCAGCACACATTTGTATCAAAACTTGGTAACTTGCATCATCAAACCTTTACCCACTTTCTTTATGGAAACAAAAAGGCCGCAGGATTCATATAATATACGCAGCGAGCTGGTGCTGCCCAATGATACCAACACACTGGGCAACCTGATGGGCGGCAAGCTGATGTTCTGGATGGATATCGCCGCCGCCATATCCGCCATGAGACATTGCAATTGCCCCGTCGTAACCGCTTCGGTAGATAACGTCTCCTTCTCCAACCCGATCAAGCTGGGCAATCTGCTCACGATCGAATCGAAAGTAACACGTGCATTCAGCAGCTCTATGGAAATCTTCCTCCGAGTATGGGGTGAAGATCTCCACAACAAATTCAGGTACATGAGCAATGAAGCCTACATGACATTCGTTGCGCTCAATCCCAACGGCAAACCTCATAAAGTGCCGGAGATCGTGCCGGAAACAGAAGAAGAAGAAAAGATGTTTGCCGGCGCATTGCGCCGCCGCCAGCTCCGCCTGATCCTCGGCGGCAAAATGAAACCCGAAGACGCCGGTGAGCTGCGCGCATTATTCAAAGACTGACCCTGTTGATTTGTTTAACCGTATAATCCGTTTATTTACGGGCGAATTCAATTCGCCCCTACATCCTGATATAACATGCCTGACCGTACCATACCTCCCGTTATCCACGACGCTGTTGAATTTGATTATGTGCTGCCGCCGGTACAACAGGTTACGCTCGGCAACGGACTGCCTTTGTATTGGCTGAATGCCGGTGTGCAGGATGTTGTTGAGATAGATTTTGTATTTCCTGCCGGCCTGTGGTATGAAGAGAAACCTGCGGTAGCACAAGCTGTTGCGGCCCTGATCAAAAACGGAACATCAAAACACACGTCACATGCGCTGCATGAAGCCATCGAATTTTACGGCGCTTCTGTAAGTGTGCACGCAGGTAACGATTTCGCTACCGTCACCCTGTATACGCTTACCAAACACCTGCCGGAACTGTTGCCGGTTGTATATGAAGTGCTCACGGATGCCGTATTCCCGGAAGAAGAGCTGGCCATCTATCAGCAAAACTCCGTGCAGCGTCTGCTGGTGAGCCTGCGGCAATGCGAATTTGTGGCCAACCAGCGTATAGATGCCCTGCTTTTCGGACCGGAACATCCGTACGGCCGTTATACGGAAAAAGAGAAAATAGAAGCGGTCACCCGGGGAGATGTACAGCATTTTTACAAGGCACATTACAATCTTTCCGGCGTGAAGATATTTATGGCCGGACATGTCGGGGAAAAAGAAGTACAGTGCCTCGACAGGATATTTGGCGGTGTTGTGCTGACGCCGCCGGCGCCCGCCCCTGCAGTCGTTGATATGGTTACTTCCGATAAAAAGAAAGAGCACCTTATAAATGATCCGGAAGGCGTACAAAGCGCTATCCGAATCGGAAGGCTTTTCCCCGGCCGGCGCCATCCCGACTTCGCGCCAATGGTGGTATTGAATACAGTATTCGGCGGTTATTTCGGCTCGCGCCTGATGAGCAATATCCGGGAAGATAAAGGCTACACATATGGCATATACAGTTCGTTGAACGCGTATGCGCACAGTGGCTCGATAATTGTACAAACAGAAGTAGGGCGCAATGTTTCGGACGCAGCGCTGAAAGAGACCTACGATGAAATGGAACGCATCTGCCGGGAACCTATCTCCGACGATGAGCTGCTGCTGGTAAAAAACTACCTGCTCGGCAACCTGCTCGGCGATCTTGACGGCCCGTTCTCCATCCTCCGCCGTTGGCGATCTCTGATCCTTAACGGCATGACGGAGGCAGACTTCAACCGGCATGTGCATATCTATAAGACCATTGGCACGGATGAATTACAGGCGCTGGCGCAGAAATATTTTGACAGGGAACGTTTTTATGAAGTGGTGGTGGTATAACGTAGGGGCAATCCTGTGTGATTGCCCTATGCTGTGATAATGTACAAAAACGGATACGATGAAGCGTGTAATATGGATAACGGTTGTTCCCTGCTTTTTGTTCATTATCGCTTGTGCCGACGCACAAAAACATACGCATATGGATACCAATAAAGAGCTGCACGAAGGAAACCCGTATTATTCCCGGACGGACACAAACCGGCTGCATATTACCGATGCAGCATGGAAGAAGATACTGCCGCGGGAAGTCTATCATATTGCACGTGAGAAAGGAACGGAATGGGCTTTCTCCGGTAAGTACTGGAACACAGAGACGAAAGGCATGTATTACTGCGCCGTGTGCGGCAATCCCTTGTTCCGCTCGGATGCCAAGTTTACCAGCAGTTGCGGCTGGCCCAGCTTTTTCGAAGCGATCCGCCCCGGCAGCATACTTTACGAAGAGGACCTTTCTCACGGTATGAGCCGCATTGAAGTGCTTTGCGGGCGCTGCGACTCACATCTCGGGCATATCTTCGACGACGGCCCGCCTCCGACACATAAGCGATTCTGCATCAACTCGGCTGTGATCGAGTTTGAGCCGGAAAAATAATCATTGCAACCCTTCCGGCAATGTATACTTCCGCCCTTTGTTCTGCTCCTTCAGCCAGGATACCAGCGGATCAAAATATTCCAGCATGGCTTTGGCATTGAGGTCATCGCCGGTAGATTCTTTCAGCACCTCCCGCCAGTCTTTGGATGCGCCGGGATACATGATCTTCTTCAGGAAATCTCCGACCGCCTTCTGCCCGTAATAATTGGTAGCGCGGGGATCCTGCTGCAGGATATTTTTAGCGATATGGTTATGCAGCTGATATAGTAATACATACGAGAGTGCATAGTCATAATACTGTGCAGGATCGTCGTTGATATGCGTTTTGGTAGCGGCATCACAGAAATGCTCGCCCCGCTCCGACGGTGGTACAATACCCTGATATTTTTCTGCAAGCTCCCACCAACGTGCGTTAAACTGGTCTTCCGGCAGGTTGTTTACATACAGCTCTTTCTCAAAATTGCTCATCGTACCAGAGGAGAAGAAAATAAATACAACGGCATTCATCGCTTCTTTCAGTAATGCCCGGATGTTGTCTGTCTGCACATCGGCGCCAATCAGTCCGCGGCCTGCCAGGTAAGGCTGTTGCATAGCCGCCAGCCCCATCATGGTGCCGATCGCTTCGTGATAGGCCCTGTTGGCGCCGCCGCGCAGCAATGGCGGCACATCCTCATTGGTGTATGTAAGGTAGTAGTAGATATGCCCCAGCTCATGGTTGGCCGTTTCGAACCATTCCGCATTCGGCTCCACGCTCATCAGGCTGCGTACGTCATGATTGAGATCCAAATGCCATGCCGAAGCGTGCGTATTCTTTTTAACAGACGAATCTGCGGGGTATGAATACAGGCTGGATTTCTCCCAGAATACCTCCGGCAGCGGTTCAAAACCGATGCTGGTGTACAGCTTCTCCCCTTCCCGTACGATCCATTCCGCCGTCTTTGTTTTGAATACGCTGTCGAGGTTCAAACCTTCCACTTCGATTGCCGGGCTCCAGTCCTGACCCCAGCGGTTGGGCAGCCAGTGGGCGGGCAGGAGGTCCGGTACCTCGTCCACTTTGTATTTTGCTGCCAGCTCATAACGCATATAGGTATGCAGCTCCCGGTACAACGGCCACACTTCCTGTATCAGCCGGTCCATGGTCTGCATCATCTCATCGGTGGTCATATCATAGTCGCTCACCTGGTAGGTAAAGTAATCAGCATAACCCAGTGCCTGCACGGTCTGGTTGCGCAGGTTGCGCAGGTTTACCAGCCCCGGCTTCAGCACCGGCCCTACTTCTTTGCTGGCATTCCATGCCAGCAACCGCAGAGGCAAATCCGTTTCGTTTTTCAGAATGTCATCAATTTCATTTGTGCTTACTTTTTTCTTACCCAGCATAAATTGAAATCCGTACAACACCTGCGACTGCTCATTTTCCGCCCTGATGCGTTCCTTCACAATATCGGGAATGGTCTGCGGGCTGTTTGCAGCAGCATATAATATCTGTTCAAGCTGCCTTTTCTGTATATCCGTAAGGCTTTCCGGCCGGTCGAGGAAAGCACGGGCGCGCTCAATATTTTCTTTACTGCCGCTAAAGGCCGCCATTGCTTCATCCGCGTTCCTGGCCCGGATCACATTGGCCGAATCGCCTTCCCGGATCTCCGTCAGGGACTTCCACTGTCCTTCCGACTGGTCGGTATAGAGCTGTACAAATTCTTTCGTATACCGGTCAATGAAAGCCTGTACATCCGACTGCTGCGCCTGCCGGTCACCGCAACCCGCAAACAACGCAAGAGGCAAAACAATAAGAACGATCCGTTTTTTCATGCCTTGAGATTGAGCATATAAACATACAGCGATTAATCCAAAACAGGAAACAAATCATTCCCTGATAGCCGTGGTGTCCCGGAGACGATGGCAGGTCAAGCCTGCCATGGCAGCTTTTGTTCTTAGCAACTGTCCGTACATTTGCACCATGCAATTCATGCTCAATCCGGCCTTGCCACCCTTGCCGCAACAGATCACTTATGCAGACAGGATACTGCTTACCGGCTCATGCTTTACAGAGCATATCCATGACCGGCTGGCACAGCATAAATTCCCTGTCCTCGGCAATCCTCACGGGATATTGTTCAACCCGCTGAGTGTGGCCTCCGGTCTCGACAGTTATATCTCCGGCAAACAATACACCGGAGATGATCTCTTTTACCTGAATGAATTGTGGAACAGCTGGGATCACCATACACGGTTTTCCCACCCCGACAAATCACAGGCGTTAGTACTGATCAATCGTTCACAGGAAACTGCTGCGGATTTTATCCGGCAAACCAGTTTCGTGATCATTACACTCGGCTCGGCATTTCAATATTATCTAAAAGAAAATGACCGTCCTGTAGCCAATAATCACCGCGCTCCGGCGCAATGGTTTGAAAAACGGCTGTTGGAAACAGCATATATTACAGATACGCTCTCACATACTCTGGAAAACCTCTTTCGCCTGAACCCAGGCGTACAGGTTCTGTTTACGATCAGTCCCGTCCGGCATATACGCGACGGCGTGATAGACAACAACCGCAGTAAGGCACGGCTGCTCGAAGCCGTGCATACACTATGCACCCGGTATGCACAGGTGCATTATTTCCCTGCGTACGAACTGGTAATAGATGTGCTGCGCGATTACCGGTTTTATGATATTGATCTGGTACACCCCAACTATGCTGCCACTTCGTTCGTATGGGAGCAATTTACGGAGCTGTGCCTGTCGCCGGAAACAAAACCGGTTATGAAAGAAGTGCTTGACATCATAACCGCCCGCAATCACCGTCCCAGGTTCCCGGATACGGAGGCTCACCGGCAGTTCAGAGCAGATTATGCTGCCAGGATAAGATCACTGACCGTTCACTATCCGTTTCTGAACCTGCAGGAGGAATTGGATTATTTTAATGCTATTTCCTGAATTTACCATCTAATTGGTTTTAATACAAAAACAATTTATTTTAATAAATATTTAAATGGTTCGGGTTACTTTTCCCCTAAACGCGTATAAATACCTAAATAAAAAAGCAAATCATGAAATTCGTAAAATTTGGCGTTCTTGCCCTGACATTAGGTCTGTTTTTTGCATCCTGCGGTGGTGGTGAAACTACAGAAAACGAAACTGTAATCGAAGAGACAACTGTTGCTCCGGAAATCGAAGAGCCGATTGCTCCTATCGCTCCGGATACCACAATTTCTCCGGTTGATCCTACCGTTGAGCCCACACCTGCTCCTTAATAACGCAGAGCAGCGATCTGAACCACATATTATGATATGAGGTTTCAGGTTCATTGTATACAGTGTTTATTATTATTTTTCGAAGGAAAAAGGTCGCCCATAAGGCGGCCTTTTTTGTTTTTCTTCGATACCGGCGAATATTAATTATTGTTCTGAATCAATCAAAAACAAATATATATAAAATTTGTATGAACTTTAGATTGCAATGGGGGTATTACTATAAAGCTGTTTTATGAAACTCATGATCAAATCAATAAAAGTGCAAATATTGCTTCTGGTTGCCTGTTTGACATCAGGCGCCGCCCTGCGTGCGCAGACACCCGAAACAGTATACAGTATGGTAAAGGAGATAAAGCCGCGGGAATGGTACGAAGCACAGGCCACAGCCTGGAAAAAAGTTACAAAGCGTACACCGAAAGATGCTTCGGCCTGGTTTAATTTTTATATGGCTAACCGGATGATGCAAATTTATGACGAGGAGGGAGACGTAAATCCAAACCAACGATTTAAAATGCTCAATGGCATCGTAGATCAGATGCAAAAGCATATCCCCGGAAGCTATGAATATCATTATACCCGGTGGTACAATAGCTTCAACGATCCCGCTGCATTTGTCTCGCTTGAGCAAGCGCACCATATAGACCCCTCTC
The DNA here is from genome assembly GCA_964527735.1 of uncultured Chitinophagaceae bacterium. Lineage (GTDB taxonomy): Bacteria > Bacteroidota > Bacteroidia > Chitinophagales > Chitinophagaceae > JBEBVQ01. The sequence goes on from CAZGPG010000004.1 coordinate 161,359, forward strand.
GTCCTGAACCCTACAGCGGATTGGCAACTCACTATGAATTAAAAGGCGACACGGAACGGAGGAATGACATCCTGCGCAAATGGTTTATTTCGCAAGACCCTATCCCCGGGCTGCTCCATTACAATTATAATGTACTTATGTCGCTCGACAAAGATGCCATACTACTTACCGCAGGAGACAACGATACCTACCCCGCCTGGATCCTCCAGGCAGCGCGCGGCATCCGGCCGGATGTACGTGTGGTCAATATACATATGCTGCTGACGGAAGACTATCGCACACGCGTATTTTCGGAACTGGGCATCGCCGGTCTTCCTCTTGGACCCACACCGGATGCGGCAGGGCGTCTGGCCTTCCGTCAACAACTCGTAGCACATATGGCTCAAAACAAACAGGGGCGACCGGTATATATTGCAGTGACGGCATCGGGCTCTGCCCAAACTGAAACCATACAGGATAAGCTTTACCTCACAGGGCTGGCTTATCGCTACAGTGAACAGAAGATAGACAATATAGCATTGCTGAGAAAAAATTTTGAACAGCAATTTGTATTGGATTATTTGAAGCAGCCGCTTGCCTATGAGCCTTTTCAGAGCGTCGTGGACCTTGCGAACGGTAATTATATCGTACCGGCAATGAATCTTTACGAACACTACCGTGCTGCAGGCGAAATGAGAAAAGCTAACGAGCTGAAAACCTTAAGCCTTCGTCTCGGAGAAAAAGCCGGTTTCGGAGATCAGGTAAACGCTTATTTCGAAAAACAGACGGTACAAGAGCATGGCGCCTCAGAATAACAACGGTCCGGCAACAGAGCCATCCGACGAAGCACTGATGTTGTTGGTGCAGAAAGGTAACGAGCCTGCATTTAATGCCTTGTATAAAAGGTATGCTGCCCGGCTCTATGCCTTTCTTATAAAAATGCTTGGACATGACACCGAAAGAGCGCAGGATATGCTGCAGGATATCTTCCTGCTGATCGCCGAACACCCGGAGAAATTCAATCCTGAGAAATCGTTCTACGCCTGGGTCTTCACCATAGCAGCTAACCGCTGCCGGAATGAATACCGCAATCAGCATACCCGGCAGGATATATTGCAATCGCTGGGTATAATCAGCGAAACCGTGTCGGCATCTGTGTATACAAATCACGACCTGCAACAGTTCCGTAAACGGCTGTACGAACTGATGGACGCCATGAGCGAAGCATCCCGTTTATTATGGCTGCTCCGCTTTCAGCAGGATCTGCCGGTCAGCAGGATCGCACAGATCATGGGACTGCCGGAAGGCACGGTAAAATCGAGATTATATTACCTGGTGAAAGAGTTATCCGGGAAATTAAAAATTTATCATCCCTACAAATGAATGATATGGATCAATTGCATGAACTGCCCGACGAACTGTTCGGGTTGATGGGAAAGAAAAAATTCCATGAACTGGATATACGGCAACAAGAGATGATACTGCAATGGTTTTCGGAAGATGAGTTTAACCGTGCAGCATTGCTGATACAGGAAACGGAAGCAGTTTTCCGCGCAGATGAGACGTTGCTTACACCAGACCCGGCGCTTGCAGCCTTATTGTCTGCCCGGATGCGCAGTAAACATCGTAAACCGCTGTTGATGCGACTGATCCCAATCTGGCAGGCGGCCGCCATGTTATTGCTCGCAATGGGGCTGGGGTACATGGTAATACATACACCGCCTCAACAAACGCTTGCATTGCAGGATACCGTGTACATCACGCGGGATGTCCCCGTAGCGCACACCATACGCGACACCGTCTATGTGCAGCAGCAGACACATCAATCACCTGTGACTCGGGAACAACCTACTCCGCAATCGCCGCCATCAGCAGAAGCTTTTTATGCTGCCGGCAATGCCGAAGTTTATCCTCTTCATGTACTGGAAGTAAGTGAAATGTCCGGCGCACACAATACCGCTTCTGTAAACACTATGGCCGAAGATCCACTGGCGCAGACATTCGGATTCCAGCGTTTCTGAACCGGCAAACACTGGTTGAGGAATGCAGCCATGAAATATCTGATGCCCATTTTAACCGGACGATACCGTATTTTTACCCTGTCCGGGCGTCTTCGGGCAAAACGGTATCCGGATATTTTTCATGTTCAACCCAAACAAAACATATGACTCAATCTGCTCTTATACTGCCGGTAAAGAATGTCTATCCCCAAATCCCGGACGATTGCTTCCTGGCGCCTAATGCCACTATTGCCGGCGATGTGATCATGGGCACGGAATGCAGCGTATGGTTCAATGCCGTGATACGCGGCGATGTAAACAGCATCCGGATGGGGAATAAAGTGAATGTACAGGACGGCGCCTGTATTCATTGCACCTATCAGAAGACAAAAACAATAATCGGGAATAATGTCTCGATCGGTCATCATGCGATTGTACATGGCTGTACCATAGCAGACAATGTGCTGATCGGGATGGGCGCCATCATCATGGACGGAGTACGTATCGGTACCAACAGCATTATTGCTGCCGGAGCCGTGGTGCTGGAAGATACCGATGTGCCGGCAGGGAGCATTTATGCCGGAGTACCAGCCAAAAAGGTAAAAGACATCAGTCAGGAACTGCTCCAGGGCGAAGTAGAGCGGATAGCAAATAATTATGTCATGTACAGCAGTTGGTTTAAATGAATTAAATATACTTATTCTGATATTAAAATTCAGCTATACAAAACATGTTCAAAACGAATGAAACACATTCGCCTGTTATCAAAAAAATACGATTGCCTGTTGTATATCAGTATAATTGCCCCTACTTTTGTCTGGTAAATCTCAAACACACAACGATATGAAAAAAGCAATTCTTTTCCTGCTGGCAGCCGGCGGCTTTGCCGGTGCACAGGCACAATATGCAGCTCCTCAGGCAGGAAGTATTCTCGCTTATGGTGACGCAGGTTTTTCTACTGTTACCGAATTTAATAAAGACAAATCGCTGTCATGGAATGTCTCTCCCGGTATAGGTTACCAGTTTAATAACAACATGACAGCAGGTCTGAATATAAGCTGGTCGCAACTATCCACACAAGCATCCGGCACACCCGATCCTACTGTGATAAACAGGTATAACGCCGGTGTATTCTTCCGTTATACACATCCGATCAGCAATATCTTTTTTGCTTTTGCACAGTTCAACGGCGGTTATACGGGCACATACACTACGTTGGGCGGAGCGCCTGCTTTTGCAAAAGGTAACGGATATTATGGCAATATCACCCCCGCAATCGGGGTGCATGTCGGTAAAGGATTTGCACTCAACTTTGCTTTCGGCCATATTGGGTATCACGCTGAAACAATGGACGTCGTGGGCTCTCCGACACGTTCCGGCTTTGACTTTACCTTTGGCCAGCAGTTCAATATCGGCGTTTCCAAAAACTTCAGTTGCCGGAAAAGCTCTTCCCGCGAACCAATGGGCGAGCTTCGCAATCTGAATATAGACGAAGATTAATTCATCGGTAGCAAGTCATAAATAGCAGGCAACAAGTATTACGTTATAACAGCTTGCTACTTATAACTAATGAACTTATTATTAATAACCGAAAAGGGTGGCTATTGTATAGCCACCCTTTTTTTATATATTGTGTGGCTGGCACCAGAAAGTATGATCAACAGCATACGGAAAATTACAAGTATTACTGCCTATATCCTGCTTACAGGAGCTGCATCGTATGCACAGACGGCACAGGATCTGCTGGATTCCGCAAACCGGTATAAAGGAAGTAATTTCAGCAAGGCAGCTTCTTTTGCAGAGAAAGCATATCATCTTGCAATCAGCGGATCAGATACAGTAACAGCAGCTAAAGCAAGCTTTACGGCAGGTTACGGCAACTATCTGGACGGTAATCATGATGCAGCGCTGGAATGGTTTCTGCGCGCAGAAAACCTGTACACTGCACTGGATGATGATGTGCAGCTTGCAGCTACTTATAATGAAATGATTGTGTTTTATTCAAAGCACAAAAAATTTGAGGCCGGCGATTCTGTAAGTGTCAAAGCAATCAGGATAGCGACCCGGATAGAGGATACGCCCCTGTTGGCCAATGCACATAACAACCGGGGGCTGCTCATGTACCGCCGTGGCATGTACGACAGTGCGCTGGTCAATCTCAAAAAAGCATATCATCTGCATCAGCACCTGAATGACCGGGTTGGTATGTCGTATGGATTGGATTACATGGCCTCAGTGTATGCGGAGACCGGTGAATACGACAAAGCCCTGGATTACCTGAAGCAAAGCAGGGAGTTGAAAAAAGAAGCGAATGATAAAATGGGCGAAGCGATCATCACCAACAATATCGGCGAAGCTTTGCTGCAACAGGGTGATCACGCAACTGCGCTGAGCTACTTCCGGAACGCGAGAAAAATGGCAGGCGATTTGAGTTTCAGCGACCTCGAAGCCCATACCTGGCAAATGGAAGCATCGGCGCTGGAGCGGAAAAAGGATTTTCCGGGAGCCTATACGGCTATAAAAAAATACCAGGAAATACATAGTCAGATCCTCAATGAAAAGCGCATTAAAGCCATTGAGGATTTGCAGACTAAATATGAAACGGATAAAAAAGCGCAGGAAAACATCTTATTGCAGCAAAAGAACCAGGTACAGGCGCTCAAACTGGCACAACGAAAAACAGCCATCATTACCCTCGCTCTTATTTCTATGCTCATTGCAGGTATTTCTTACCTGCTGTATAACCGGTACCGGCTGAAACAACAATCAAGAATGAAGACCGCGCTGATGGAACAGCAGGAATTGCGCGCACGCGCCGTTATGGATGCCGAAGAGCACGAACGTCAGCGACTGGCACGCGAGCTGCACGACGGGGTAGGACAGATGCTGGCAGCAACCCGGCGCAGCATACAGATCTCCGGCAGCGACCCGGACGGGCATATTACCGGCCGCACAACAGAAACACTTTCCCTGATGGACGAATCCATACGCGAAGTACGGCAACTCTCCCATAGCATGATGCCTCCATCGTTACGCAACAAGGAACTGGCTGAAGCGCTGGCAGAGCTGACGGAGCGAACCCGCCATGCCACAGATCTCGAAATCCGCACCGACTGGGTGGACATGAGTCATCTCGTACTGGATACCACCCAGACGCTGATGCTATACCGCGCAATACAGGAAATTTTCAGCAACATCATCCGCCATGCAGCAGCAACTATGGTGCAGTTTGAAATGGTAAACCATCATTCCGAACTAAACATCATCATATACGATAACGGCAAGGGATTTGATACTGCTTCCGCTGCCGAAGGACTGGGGCTGAAGAATATTCGCTCACGTATTGCTTACCTGGGCGGCACACTCGAATTGGACTCCTATCCCGGCAAAGGCACAACCTATATTATTGACCTGCCCCTGCAGGTAAATGCATAAACATAGTTCAGCCTTTCAGGAATTGAGTAGCAACAATATCGCATCCCGGAAGATTATTGCTGCCGGGTGATCTTGTATGATTGCCGGGTACCGTCGGCAAACTCCAGTATTACCAGATAAATTCCATCCTGCAGCGAGGCCAGATCAAAGACCAGCTTATCTCCGTCGCTCTTGCTCCAGGAAGCTTTAGCCCGACACCCGGTTACATCAAAAACACCTGCCTCCCGGACTCGTTCCGCAACGCCCTTGCCTTGTACGATAACATACTGTGCGGTGGGATTAGGAAACACCTTCAATTCGCTATCCCCATCTGCTGCATCCGGAATACCGGTAGGGAAGCTGTTGATGTATACGATCTGGTTGGCGGGCGGATTGACGACGGCTTTCCGCGTACCGTTCCGGTCGGGCCACTGCACGACAATCGAATCTATTGCCGTCACATCCCCCAGACCAAAATTCAGCAAAAACGGTTGTTGTCCCATGTGCATCCCGCGACCAGCCATGATCTCACGCATCTGCATCTTTCCTCCGCCGTAATAAACATAAATACGGCTTCCGATACCGTCCCTGTTGATCCCGCTACCTACATGGGGCAGTAATCTGACCGCCACCCAGTTGTTATCCTGGCCAATGTTGTTGCGCCAGATATTGAAATAAACACTCCCTGCCGCAAGGATGGCCAGATCATCATCTCCGTCCAGATCAAAATCAAACGGCTCTACCGCGGAAGAACCTTTCATATCCGATACTACCAGACCTAAGGCATGTGTGATATCTTCGAATGAGTGATCTTCTTTTTGCTTCCAGAAGTAAGTACGGTCTGTAGCCGGTGCGTAACTTGCCTGGGTCATCACCAGATCCTTCAGTCCATCATTATCAAAATCCAAAAATGCACCATCGTAATCACCGCGATGAGCAGACGCCGGCGCAAACACGGGCAGCAGATCTTCTTTTATATCGAAGGCATAGTTAGCAGACGGGCCTTTATTAATGGCAATCGTGGAGCGAAACTGGCCGGGGAGATTACCACCATGCACTACCGAGATAAAAGCATCCATATAGCCGTCATTGTTTACATCTTCGGGGGTTACGGTAAATACACACGCACGCTGCCCGGCGCCCATGCGGTACAGATCGTATCCAACCGACGAAGCAACATTAGTAAAACCGGCGCCACCATCGTTGCGCAATACCATACCGGATGTACGGCAATAAGGGGCGGTAAGGATATCAGGATAACCGTCGTTGTTCCAGTCCGTCGCTGCAGCGCTGTACATAGGCTCCTTGTAATTATTAATGCCGCTGGCCGACGTCATGTCGGTAAATGTCCCATCTCCGTTGCCTTTCATCAAACGCCCGTGATCAAAGACATTATTCGTATAATCCTTAAACCACGGTGCTATGAACAGATCGAGATTACCGTCACGATCATAATCCAGCGCCGTCAATGTCCTTACATTGACCAGATCCAGGTTCTGCAGGCCGTTATCCGATACCCAGTTAAAGTTGCCCGTACCATCGCCCAGGAATACCTGACAGCGGTCACCGGGTAAAGTATATTGCTCTATCTTATAATAGAAATTGCCCGTCACCAGATCGAGGTTGCCGTCATTGTTAAAATCAGCCAGGGTAAAACAGTTGGCGTGGTTACCCGTATCAGGCGGTACCGCATTTACCTGTTTCTGAGACGTAATATCTATGAACTTCCGGCCGGTGGTATTAGTTGACTGCTCATCCGCTACATTCAGCCATATTCTGAACGGCTTACGCACTGTATATACATTCGTTCCTGCCGGTATATCCAGCATCAGGATATCGGGATAATTATCATTATTTATGTCTGCGATACTGAATGTATATGCATTAGGAACATTCCAGCCAATCTCGTTATTTACTTTGGTAAACCAACCCGGCGCCGGACTCTGGGCCAGTGAACCTAAGGCAATACACAGCCCGGCCGCAATTGCGGCTATTTCTTTTCTGATCTGTTTCATGGATTATTTATAAACTGTTCTCTTAAACTTCAAAATCTGATTGATGCCCGGCTACCGCAGCAAATGAAAATTACCATGTTGGGTATACGGTTTCCCGTCCATGCTGTACTGAAGCAGGTACACGTACGTACCCATCTGCGCCGCACTACCTTTGTAATAACCATCCCAGCCCTGCAGCTTGTCATTTGTTATGTATACACGTTCTCCCCAGCGGTTGAAGACGCTTAGCGTCACACCTTCCAGGCGGCCCAGGTTGCCGAGGATACGGAACACATCATTCACACCATCGCTGTTGGGCGTAAATGCATTCGGCAGCCAGATGTCACAGAATATTTGCTTTACTGTTATCGTATCGCTGTTTGTCCCGCATTTATTGATCGCCGTAACAATGTATTCGCCGCCATACCGGATCATCAGATTACTGCCGTAGCTGCCATCAGACCAGCGCAACGAATCCGTATTCAATGCCCAGGCAGATAAATGCAACGGCGTCTCTTCGCACACCGTCGTATCAACTCCCAGCGATACGGTCGGCTTGGGATAATAATTCAAGCTAATTGTATCTCCGCCAACACATTTATGTTCGCTGGTGACCACTACACTGTATATGCCCGCTTCCGCCACAGATATTGATGGAGTTGTTTCACCAGTGCTCCATTCATATATGCTATTAGTCCCGTAGCTTCCATCAAATACGATTGTTTGTTCCGGACAGATATCACCATCGTCGCCCAGGTCTATATCGGGATCCGGCATAGCGATGATGCTGATCGTATCGGGTACCACACAACCATCGAGGTTTACAGACAATATATAATCTCCTGTTTCCGAAACATGGATATAAGGCGTCGTCTCGCCGGCATTCCAGCTATAGGAAGCGCCGGCGATTTCTGTACCGATACGGGCCGGCGTCTGTTCACAGATCGTACTGTCTGCACCGATGTACACATGAGGATCGGGAATGGCAGTGATATAGATCGTATCGGATGATGTACAGCCATGAAAATCCACCTGAAGCCAGTAACGGCCACTCTGCATAACCGATAGTTCATTTGTCGACAACCCATTGCTCCACAGGTAATGGCTGCCCGAAGGTTGCACGGATGTTAGCACATACGGCAGCGCACTCATACAAAGATTCGTATCAGCGCCAAGATTTACTTCCGGGGACGGGTGGAATGTCAACATTACCGTATCGCCATCTGTACAGCCCCGGTCAGACACTACCAGCGAGTAACTACCAGAGGCCGTTACCGGGATTGTAGCCACAGAGGCCCCCGTGCTCCAGCTATAGACATACTGAGATGAGCCTCCGCCCATGCCTATCGTTATCGCATCCCCGTCACAAGCATCCAGGTCGGCACCCAGGTCCACAACAGGCGTCGACACAAAATCTACCGTCACCGTATCATCTGTACCACAAACCTGTCCCGACACCTGCACAGAATACGTACCGGGTGTCGTTACCACGATCGACGGCGTTGTCTCGCCGGTACTCCAGGTATAGCCCGCAGCTCCCGTTTGGGTAGCATCCAGCGTATAGCTTGTACCATCACACACCACGGTATCAGGCCCCAGCAGATTATTCCGGCCCGAAACAACGACGATCTGCTTACAATAGGCAAAAGGCCCTTTGGGATCGCCTTGATCCATATACAGCGATACATCATAAACACCCGGAGATGTGAAAGTATATTCTGCAACAGGATCATAGTATTTTACTACTGCATTACCTGAAGGGATCGTCACAAGAGGGAAGCGGTATACCGTGTGTGAAGCATTATTGTTGAAGGACCCGGATATCGCCCATAAAGTATCATTATACCAATAGGGCTTAAACATCTGCATGGCGACACCAGTACCGTATATCTGTCCTAACGGAGTTACTGCAGGACTATTACTGGTAATATCGCTTTGAGGAAAATCAAGCTTGCCGACGCTTCCGTTCTGATTCATTAATAAAGCAAAAAAACCGTTACAACTATTTATCGTTGTGACACTTCGGTTAAGACTATTAAAATTGCTGGTGTTACCTAAGTTGTATGCAGTAGGATTATTGTTTTTGAGATCCAATCCAAAATGATAGCGTACTGTATTATTAGCAGACAGGTTGGTTATCAGCATATACCATTCTCCACCCTGCTTATGTAGTGCAAAATAATCGGGGCTGCTCAGCATCCCATGGCCGGGCAATGATTGGACTGTTGGTATATTCGCCAAGGAGTTTCCAAAATCATAGCGTGTAATGTTAGTCAGCCAGTGATGACCAGCAAAACCAACCCATTCGCCATTGAACTTGGTAATAGCAAGCTGCATGGGCATTCCCTGACCAGACAATGTAAGTCGTGTAGCAACAGGGCTATTATTAGCAATGTTGGGGCCGAGCTCCCAACGTACAAGGGTTCCGTTAGTAAAGAAAATAAACCAGTCCCCATTGTCATCTTTTACGATTTCCACTGCCTCCAGGTTTCCGGCTGAATTATTAAATGCTCCCCCCGGATTACCAAGGTCTGTTACAATTGGTATACTATTCGGATTCTGGCCAAAGTCCATCCGTTGAACGGTCATAGAACCGTGACTTCCGGCAAATGCATGATAATTGCCTGTACTGGTATCGTACACCATTGTTACCTGATCCACAGTGTTAAATCGGGTGCCATTTGTCCCGGTCCCAGGTACCGGTATGGCGGGAGTAAGAATTGGTGACATACTGGATGTAATAAATTCCCATGCGTAGGTAACATGATTGGTGGATGTATCCGCCGAACGAAATACAACGGGCTCATTGACACACACTGTATCTGGCGCTATGATCTGTGCGTGGCCTGACAATACAATCAGCAAAAAGGATAGAGATAGAATTGTTGATTTCATTGTTTTGAGGGGTTTTATAACCTGTGTATGGTAGAGTAGAGACAGGGCATGCCCTGTCTCTACCATGTGTAACCCGTCCGTCATTGTTTCATTACACGTTCAATACCTATAACCATACCATCCGCATTCATCAGACGCAGCAGATATACTCCTGCAGCATAACCCCGCAAATCCAGTTCCCGGACATCTGCCATGCGCTGCAGTATCCGACCATCCACTCCCAGCAACAGCGCATCCACACGAACCGGTGCCTGGATGTACACAACACCCTCTGACGGGTTCGGATACACTTTTATATCTGTTGCCGACACCACCGCGCCCACAGACACGTCCGTCAGGTTCTGAACAGGAGACGAAGCGGTACAACCGTTACTATCAACAACCATAACGCGGTATCCGCCGTTGCTTGCCGGACGGTACGTAGAATCTTCCTCCCCGATCAATCCCTGATCTCCCGAATACCACTGATACGACACATATCCCGGCGTTGCATGCAACACTTCGCCATCCCACTCTATATCAATAACCGGAAGCTCATGAACCGTTACCGTAACTTCATTCGTACTGTCTTCACACATAGCAACCGCAGACCGGCCAACCACCACCTGATACACACCGCTTTCACCGACCTCGAGGAATGAGGCAGTAGCAAGGGGGTTCGCCACACCGTCCTCCTTCCACAGGTACGTCAATCCCGTATCCTGCGTACTTACTTCCAGCCGCACTACGCCGCCACGGCAGAAGGCAGTATCATTATGATCCAGAGATACTACCGGACGATCGTACACGCGAAGATCTATCTCCTGAGTACTGTCTACACATCCGCTCAACTGATCCGTAGCCACTACCTTGTAGTTGCCCGTTGTCCGTGCGGCATGACGGTTTCCCGTACCCACCGGACCTCCATCCTGTTTCCATTGATAATTATACCCGCTGCCCGAAGCCGTCAGTACCACACTGTCGCCCGCACATACTTCTGTAATGCCGCCTGTAACAGTTACCTGTGTTACCGGCAGCGTATTCACCGTAACCTGATGTGTCGCCGTATTCTTACAACCCGTAGACGTATTTGTACCTTCTACGGTATAGGTTGTTGTGGAAGACGGCGATACTGTTGCCGTGGCCGCACTGCCACCTGTCGGAGACCAGCTGTATGTATTGGCGCCGCTCGCAGTAAGCGTTGCGCTCTGACCATTACAGATCGCTACTGTCGCAGGAGCAATATTCACACCTGGCAACACGTTCACTGTCACCTCACGGGTGGCTGTATTCTTACAACCTGTAGTACTGTTTGTACCTTCTACAGTATAGGTTGTTGTGGAAGACGGCGATACTGTTGCCGTGGCTGCGCTACCGCCCGCCGGGGACCAACTATACGTTGTGGCGCCGCTCGCCGTCAACTGAATGCTGCCACCAGCACAGACCGCTGCTGTACCCGGACTAATAGAGATAACCGGGAGCTGGTTAACTGTAACCTGACGTGAGGCAAGTGATACACAACCATTACCATCAGTACCCGTCACGGTATAGGTAGTGGTAGCGCCCGGCGTAAAAGTGGCAGCGGCATTTGCTCCCCCGCTATGATCCCAGCTATAGGTAACTGCGCCACTTGCCGTAAGGGTGATGTTATTCCCTATGCAAATGGAAGGCGCTCCGGGACTAATGGAAATAACAGGAAGAGTATGTACCGTAACAGATGTATCCCGGGGATCCTGGCTTTGTACATTATTACTGTTAACCGCCCATACCTGGAGTATTCCACTCGTAGCCGAAGCATCAAAAGAGATAGTATTAGTCGGATTGGTAGTTAAGTTGGTATAGGAAGCGCCCGTACCGGTATAATTCCATCTGTAACTCACAGCATCATTTACTGCAGGGACGGTATAGGTTACATTATTCTGTTCACGGCAGACCGAAGCCGGAGCCGCAGTGTAGAGGCCGGGCTGTGCCGGACCTGAAGGAACTGCGGAGACATTAACAGTACGGCAATAAGACGTTAGCATTCCACCGTTACGTCCTCCCTGATTTAATATCAAGGTAATGTCATAACTCGCGGCACTGGTAAAAGTATGTGTCGCTTCATTATCATAGTATTTATGTTGTTCTGCTACAAGCGGTATCAGCTTGGTACGATACATCGCATTCCCCCAGGTATGTGAGATCATACAAAAAGTATCATTATACACATATGCAGTAGCGTATTGAAAACTTGCTGTACTCAGGTTATAAGTAGCAACCAGCGTTGGCGGATTTGTAAAAGAACTTCCGAAATCTATTTTTTGGATCGCAGCCGACCCTGAAGAACCCTCTCTCTGGATAAAACCATATAACTTACCACAAGTATGTGCCAATGTCATTCCCCTTACATTCCCTACGGCGCCAGGCAGACTTGAGAAATATACATTGGGAGATTTATTCTGGAGATCTGCCCCAAATTCAAGACGGGCGACCTTGCTGGACGAAGCTTGCTGAGCTGCCAGCAGGAACCATTCATTATCTTGTTTATACAAACCCGAATAGTAAACTGCTCCTATTGCCTCATTTGTAGGCACCGTAGCACCCTCAGCCAGCGTGACTCCCTGAGCGCCTGATACATTGCTCAGGTCTGCGCCAAAATCTATCCTGGCTACTTTCCAGCCAGCAGTAAAGCCAAACCATTCTCCCTTATCTTTTACCATAGCGATGGTAGCGGGCACCCCTGAGAGATCAGGTATCGTTACCGTCTGTACTCCGGTTGAAGCCTGTCCAAGCCCGTTGGCAAACTCAATAACATCTACATTGTCACCTGCCCTTACTGTTACAACGTACCATTTCGCCGCGTCCTCATCATATACCACATCCACGCCTCCTCTTGTATTAGCCGCCCGGACATTTTCTGCAGTACCCGGAGTATTGTTGGGATCATTTCCAAAATTTACCCGTTGCACGCCTGTACTCCCTGTAAAAAACACATAATAGTTGCCATCATCATACACCATCGCGCTGCTGTAATCAATTGCTGTAATACCATTTAAAGTTGCAGAAACAGGTGTGGGGGGAGTATAGGAGGACGGATTGAAATCCATATTCCGGAAATTCCAACTGTAGGTGGCAGCCTTCTCTCCTGATGTAAATGTAAGAGGCGTATTTACTGTTATCGATGACGGAACGCTTATCTGAGCATACCCTATAAGCGAAATCATTAATAACGGACATACAAAAAGTAATTGCTTTGTCATGGAATATTGAATTTATTTTATTAGGCAAACAAGAAAATAACCCGACGAAAATAACCGCCTGCTCACTACGCTTTCACTGCATTTTACAAGCGGTCGCTTTTGTTTACAGATGGCGTGAGGCATTTTATGGATGATATAAACCGGATTACATAATCTGATGCTTTTATTATTTACCGGAAGAACCTGCTAACTTTATTGTCTTTATATTAAAACCAACCATGAAATTCCTGACATTGCTGTTACCTGCAATCATTTACTGGCCGGCGGCCCTTTATGCCCAGGAATTATTTCTGAAACATTACACGATCGACAATGGTTTATTGAGCAACGAAGTGCACAGCATACAGGAAGATTCGTCAGGATTACTATGGCTGGCCACTGACCGTGGCATCATGCAATACAACGGTTATGATTTTTATAAAATACCTGTTTCCGGTACACATGCTATATACCCCTGGTTCGGCATCAAAAAGGACCTGTATACCGGTACTCTTTATTTTGTAGGGCTTAACGGGAATGTGGCTTATTATAAAAACGGGAAACTGACATTACACCCCAACAATGATCTGCTGAAACAAGAACATAACCTGAACGATATTACTTCCTTTACTGCAAAAAGAGACAGTATATGGTTCAGTTTCGACAACAATACCAATATCACATTGCTGGCCCCCGACGGAAACATATTCCGCCAAAGCTATCCATCCGGCCTGTACTATAATGAGGAGCATAATTACATGTATCTCATCAGCACGAATGAAACCCGGAATATCGTGCCTGTATATATTACCTGGGATAATCAGCAAAAGACCCGGGACAGTATAGTATTACCCTCATTACATTCGATCAACTTTCTGCACCACCAGCAGGCAGGGGATTTAGACCTGCTGATCTCCGGCATCCAGATACTGTGCTATAAAAACAGCGTAAAGCAATGGCACAAATCATTTCCGAGCGATATCCTGTCTTTCCATATGCTGGATGAAAACCACGCCCTGATCGGTTTACGCAATAACGGTGTCGGTCTGTATAAGCTGAAATCCGGCATGCTGACAGGGCCACACCATATCTGGCTCCGGGACCTGTCCGTCACCAATATATACAGGGATATACAAGGCGGGATCTGGTTTACCACTATTGAAAACGGCGTGTTTTATTCACATCCCACACAGGCTGTTTACTGGCCGGATAAAGGGAAAATCAATTTTATCTCTTCCCGGAACGGGAAAACATACATAGGCTATAGTTCAGGTAATATACGCACTTTCCGGGATGCCAGCCTGGTACAGGGCATGCAGGCTCCACAGGAAGAAAACACAAGACCGGAGGAGGTTGGTAATTACCACATAAAACGGATAGATAGTAATTCCGGAGACATCTACGGAAAAACGGAGACCCTGAATAAGGCATACATGTTATCTCCCGATACCGGACAGGAAAAAAATATAACCATAACATGCATTCAGCATGATAAACATAACGGAGGCACCTGGGTCGGAAGCTACCAGGGATTAAAATATTACAAAAACAGGGTACTGACAGACTTATCGTACCTGCACCCCGGTCTTTCACAACGCATTACGGGGTTAGGCTCCCTGTCCGGAAAATATCTTGCCGTTGCTACACTCGGAGATGGCCTTATCATTATCAACGACAGCTCATTACATACATTAGATGCTGAAAATGGTCTGCCTGCAACCATTATTAATGATATGGACGTCCACCGGGATACTATATGGCTCGGCACAAACAAGGGTATCAGCAAGGTAGTTTTTGCAAATGACAGTTTCCAGGTATGGCATTACGGCAGCGGATACGGATTGCCTACGCTGGGCATCAACAAGCTGGCCGTCTCGGAAAACTGGATCTATTTTGACTGGATCAACAATATCGTAGCCATAGAAAAAAACAAACTGAAGAATCTCCCGCCATCCTCCCCACCCATAATCACATCGGTGCTGGTGAATGAATCAGATACCATGCACCAACCGGTTCCATTACGTTATAACCAGAATACCATACAAATCAATTTTAACAGCATCAACCTGGCTAACGGTCCGGGGCAGGTATATCGCTACCGGCTGGACGGATTCGATAATACCTGGCGTACCACAACAGAACGGCAGCTGGTATTTGCCCACCTTCCTCCCGGCTCTTTTACTTTTATACTTGAAGTAGCAGACGGGCAGGGAATGTTTCTGCCCGAACAGGCAACCTGGTCCTTTACGATACGTCCGGCATTCTGGCAGCAATGGTGGTTTTCTTATGCCGTCGGGTTGCTGTTGCTGTTTGCTGCTTTTATTATATTTACCCGCCACCTGCGGGCAGTTAAAAATAAAAACCAGTTAATGCTTTCTCTTTCGGAGAACCAGCAGAAAGCGCTGGTGCAGCTCATCAATCCGCATTTTATATTCAATGTCCTCAACTCATTCTCTTCTGCTGTCGCTACGGAAAACAAGATGAGTGCCCTGACCATCATCAGCCGCTTCACCCGGCTGATACGGATGTCCATAGAACTGGCAAGGAAAAAAAATGTAATGCTCAGTGAGGAAATTGACCTGCTGGAGAAATACCTGGAGCTGGAGACAATACGTTTTCCCGGTAAGTTTACCTATAGCATTACCATAGACCCACGCATTGAGCCCGGCAATACAGAGGTCCCCGGTATGCTGATACAACCGTTTGTGGAAAATGCCATCAAGCACGGCATTATGCACCTCTTCGGCAAGATAGGGAATATTACCATCTCTTTTGAGTTGCAGCACGATCTGATATTATGCGTCGTAGAAGATAACGGCGTAGGTCGGCAAAGATCCGCAGAGATCAACCGGCATAAAGAGATTGAGCATGAATCCACGGGTATTCCTGTCACCTTGCAGCGGCTTCAGTTATTACATAAAGAAAAACAGAAAAAGTATATTTACAGTATTACAGATAAAACAGATGACCACGGCAATCCTTCCGGAACCAGAATTATTTTTTCCATTCCCTATACCCTGAAACAATATAAAAAATGATCAGAGCAGTGATCGCAGACGATGAAGCTGCAGCCGTAGCATATATAAAAACGCTGGTAAAAGACCTGACAAAAGACGTGGAAATTGTGGGGACAGCTTCCAACGGTTATGAAGCCCTGCAGTTGATTACAGAACAAAAGCCGGATCTTGTTTTTCTTGATATTGATATGCCAGGCATGAGCGGTATGGAAATCCTTAAAAAAATGCCGCAACGCGACTTTGAGGTCATCTTTACAACCGGTTACTCCAAATATGCCCTGCAGGCTATTAAAATGCAGGCTGCAGATTACCTGCTCAAATCCATCGATCCGGGAGAATTTGTACTGGCGGTGTCGCGCGTGCGCGAAAAACTGCTCAATAAGCAACAGCTAAAGGGCCTCAAACCCAGCATATCTTTTGTGCAATTCCCAACCAAAAAAGGATTTATTTACCTGGAAAAGGACAATATAGAATATGCCAGCGGACTGGGCAGCTATTCTCATATCAATCTCGTAAATAAAGAACAGGTCGTAGTAATAAAAAGCGTCGGTCGTCTGAAGGATAAGCTGCCGGAAGAAAGATTTTTCCGGTGCCATAATTCACATATTATCAATCTGGATTACGTCTCCGAGTTTGTCCGGCAGGATGTTTATTATGTCATCATGAAAAGCAACGCGCAGGTAGAAGTATCCCGCCGTCTAAAAGATGAACTGCTCCGGGAATTATCATTACGTTCTCATTAGTAAATTGCAGCAAAAAAATATATCTGTCATATATTTACCGTTGCATACAAACCGGCACGAGTATTACTTTATGACATTAACAGATAAAAATATCCGGATTGTTATCGCCGACGATCATCACATCATGCTGGACGGGCTGGCAGCATTGCTCCGTGCGCAGGATGATATAGAGGTAGCAGGTACTTATAATGAAGGGCAGCATTTGCTGGACGAGCTGGCGGATAAACAGCCGGACATTGCCCTGGTGGATGTCAGCATGCCGCAGATCAGCGGGCCGGAGCTTACGGCCCTTATCCGGAAATCGCACCCCTCCATTGCTGTAATTACGCTCTCTATGCACGACGACACTACGTACATACGGGCCATGCTCGAAGCAGGGGCAACAGGCTATGTGCTCAAAACAGCCAACAACCGGCAACTGCTTGATGCCATCCGGGCCGTGTACGATGGCAAACCATATTTCTCTCCCGAAATTTCCGGGAAGATCACCTCATTGCTCCGGGACCAACAGGAAGGCGCCCATGCGCAAAAAGCGCCACGCCTTACAGACCGCGAAATAGAAATACTCCGCCTCATAGCATCAGAGTACAACAATGGCCAGATCGCTTCCAGGCTGTTTATCAGTGAACGCACTGTAGAAACACACCGGAAGAATATGATGCGGAAAACCAATAATAAAACGATCGTCGGCCTTGTCAAGTATGCGATGGAACACCACCTCATATAAATAAATACAGGTGCATATACGCCGTTTCCCCGTATAAATACGCTTTATAAATACCACATTCTGGGTATTTCGTATTCCCGTTTGGCCATTTATCTTTGCGTCATATAGCGCATGTCGGTTATGCAACTACTATTGGAGCATTACATAGATCAGCGCAATTGATAACTCCAAACCAACAATTTATGAAAAAACAAATCCTCTTTTTAAGCGCCGTTGCATTACTTGCATTCAATACATCCTGCAATAAGGAGGATGTGCTTCCCGACACGAATGTGACTCCGACAAATCCTAATCCGACAAATCCCACAGACCCGACAGATCCCGGCGCCGGCCCTACACCGGTCAGCCCGACTATCAGCGGTGTGTCCGGCACATTAGTGAGCATCATCATGAAATATACGATCAACCACCCCCAGATGCCCATGCCAATGGTTACGGAATCAGACATCGCAGTAGCCGCTTTCCCGGCTTCGAACGGTTCTGACCTGTTACCGGCCGGTAATGTTTCCGTAAACGGGCATGCGCTTGAAAAAGCCGACAACAATGCTTATTATGTTTCTGCTACAGCAGGGCTGACGCCTGCTACCCTGGAGTTCTCCAACGGTTCATCCGACTGGAGTATAGGTGGCGCAGGCAGTATTGCTGCATTTACATACAGCCACAATGTAAACTTCCCAACCTTTGACGGCGAGCTGCCTTCATCAATTACAAAATCCAACGGGCTTACTATTAGCCTGGGCGGGAATGTATACAATTCAGACTCTGTATACCTGGTAATTGCAGCAGGCAATGAATACATCCAGACTGCCGTGGGCGGAAATGCATCCAGCATTTCATTCACTGCCGCAGAGCTGCAGAACCTGCCTGTAGTATCCGACAATACGGCATTCCTGCAGGTCGTTCCGTTCCGCATTACACTGGAAACTATCAGCGGTAATCAATATGCCTTTATAAAACAACAAGCTGTTGTTACCTCTGTGAATATCCAGTAAGACTTTTACCCCCTCCTTTGCTCACCGGTGTTTCTTTATATATATCGTTGAGGATGGATTTATCAGCAGCGGACCATTCCTGGTCTGCTGTTTTTTTTATTTAATGTGACAAATGTGTTGAATGTGGGAAATGTGAAAACACATTCGTCACATTCAACACATCTAATACCTCACACCTCATAGCTCACCCCTTCTTCCGCGATCCGTACATTGGGAAAAACCGCAGCGGCCTCTGTCAGGAATGGGGACAGTTCTTTATATTTTGAGGAAAAATGACCCAGCAGCAATTGTTTAACTTCTGCTTTTGCCGCCAGCAGCGCCGCCTGTCTTGCCGTACTGTGAAACCGTAATGCCGCTTTCGCGGCGTCGGCATCCAGGTACGTGGCTTCATGATACAGCATGTCCACACCGCTGATATAAGACAGGAACGACTCCGTGAACAACGTATCCGCACAATAGGCATAACGACGCGGCGGCGGGCCGTCTGTCGTCACCCATTCGTTCCTCACCCGTTCCCCATTTTCCGGCATATAATCCTCACCTTGCTTCAATTGTTCGTAGAATTCCGGGGGAATGCCGTATTGCCGGCAGGCCTCAGGCAGCAGCTTCCGGCCGCTTGTCTTAAGCGTCACCAGAAAACCATGACAGGCAATGCGGTGCTCCACCGGGAAGCAGGATACCGAAAAAGAAGCCGTATCCACCAACCGGGCATCCGCTCCCGGGAGCGGATGGAAGTACAAGGGAAATCCGAGCCTCGTGTCCGCTACATCAAGGATTTGCCGGAGAATGGATTCCAGTGGGGCAGGGCCGAAAACATGCAGCGGCGCAACACGGCCAAGCAGGTTCATACTATTGATCAGCCCCGGCAGACCAAAATAATGATCGCCATGCAGATGACTGATGAATATATACTCCAGGTTGCGCCATTTCACACCGTAACGCTGCATCTGTACCTGTGCCCCTTCACCGCAATCGAGCATCACATCCACCCCGTAAAGTGAGACGATCTGGCAACTGGGGTACCTGCCATAGGCGGGTAATGCTGAATTATTCCCGAGAATTGTGACCTTCATAATAGGCTGCAAATAAAATATTTAGGAAATAAATCATTCCTCATTGAAAAGATCCCGTTCGAGTATCTCCATGCTGATGATGTCTACGGCTTCTGCTATAGTTGGTGTAATATTAAGCATTTGCGGTAATGCATGATCATTTATCCGGTCGCTTACCGCACCGGAAATACCGGTAAATACAAGCGATTGCCCATTATTGTAACACTGCTCATGCAAATCAGACAAGCCCTGGAATGCCGATGCGTCTGCATCACGGCATTCCGACAGGTCAATAATGAAGTGATGGCTGCCATTTCCGGCCAGTTCCCGGCATTTTGCGTTAATAGCCGCTGCCAAATTAGCATCCAGCAGATCGGCAGCAGGTATTATCGTGGTATAAACAGGTTTGGTATCAATTTTGAATTCCATAGTGAGACCGGCTATTGTTCGCGGATATGTTAAGGTACTATTAAACCGCTCTTAAAAGTAATACTACCGGGTCATTTTCCGTAGTAATTTTTAAACTTCAGTAGCAAAAAAGGGTCTTTATATTAAATAAGGCAATTTGAAGACGAACATATTTTCAGATTAACTCATTTTCAGATTTTCGAATTGCCTCCTTTTATCGTTAACTTTATTTTTTAAACAAGAAACAATATACATGGATTCTAATTTCTCACCCAAGGTAAAGGAGATCATTTCGTACAGCCGTGAAGAAGCATTACGGCTGGGTAATGACTTCATCGGTACCGAGCATCTGCTGCTCGGCCTGATCCGCGAAGGGGAAGGTATGGCAATACGCGTGCTGCAAACCATGCAGATAGATATATATGGCCTCCGCAAAGAGCTGGAAACAGCCATCAGGGATAAAAACAGCAAGCCGCTGGCCAATATCAACAGCCTGCCGCTTACCAAGCAGGCAGAAAAGGTGATACGCATCACCGTGCTGGAAGCAAAGGCCCTGAAAAGCATGACGGTCGAAACAGAGCACCTGATGCTGTCTATCCTGAAAAACAAGGAAAACGTGGCCACCCAGATCCTGCATCAGTATGAAGTGGATTATGAACGTTTTAAAAACGAGCTGAGCATTCTGCAGGGCGACCGCCCTGTATCCGATTACGGAAACGATCCCGGATCGGAAGAGTTTGAAGAAGAAGACGAACGGCGCCAGTTCCAGCAACGCCGGCCGGCCGGTAATACCAAATCAAAAACACCCGTGCTGGACAACTTCGGACGCGACATCAC
Source organism: uncultured Chitinophagaceae bacterium (assembly GCA_964527735.1). Classification (GTDB taxonomy): domain Bacteria; phylum Bacteroidota; class Bacteroidia; order Chitinophagales; family Chitinophagaceae; genus JBEBVQ01. The sequence continues at coordinate 182,614 of CAZGPG010000004.1, forward strand.
CAAGATGGCCGAGCAGGGCAACCTGGATCCTATTGTGGGTCGGGAACAGGAGATCGAACGCGTATCGCAGATACTTTCCCGCAGAAAGAAAAATAACCCGATCCTGATCGGCGAGCCGGGTGTTGGTAAGACCGCCATCGTAGAAGGTCTGGCGCTGCGCATTGTGCAGCGTAAGGTATCCCGTGTCCTGTTTGACAAACGTGTGATCAGCCTGGATCTTGCCGCACTCGTGGCCGGCACAAAATACCGCGGCCAGTTTGAAGAACGTATGAAGGCGATCATGAACGAGCTGGAAAAGAACAGGGATGTAATCCTGTTTATTGACGAAATACATACCATTGTCGGCGCCGGCGGCGCCAGCGGCTCGCTGGATGCTTCCAACATCTTCAAGCCGGCCCTTGCACGTGGCGACCTTCAATGCATCGGCGCGTCTACACTCGATGAGTACCGCATGTACATCGAAAAAGACGGAGCGCTCGACCGTCGCTTCCAGAAGGTAATGGTGGAGCCACCCAGTGTAGAAGAAACCATTATTATACTGAACAATATCCGTCCGAAGTACGAAGAATTTCATAACGTCACTTACGACCAGGAAGCCATCGAGGCCTGTGTGAAGCTCAGCGACCGGTACATGACCGACCGCCTGCTGCCCGACAAAGCCATCGACGTGCTCGACGAAGTTGGCGCCCGCGTCCATCTGAAGAATATCAATGTGCCAGAAAATATTCTGGAGCTTGAAAAGAAAATAGAGGACATCAAACAGGAAAAAAACAAAGTGGTGAAAAGCCAGCGTTTCGAAGAAGCCGCTGCGCTGCGGGATAAGGAAAAGCGGCTCGGCGAGGAGCTGGAAAGCGCCAAGATCGCCTGGGAAGAAGAAGCCAAAAACAAACGCTACCCGATCCATGAAGAGCATATTGCCGAGGTGGTCAGCATGATGACCGGCATCCCGGTAATGCGGATGGTGGAAGCCGAAAGCGCCAAGCTGCGCCGCATGGGTGAAGACCTGAAAGGCGCCGTGGTAGGCCAGGATGAAGCGATCGGGAAGGTAGTGAAATCCATCCAGCGCAACCGCGTAGGATTGAAAGACCCCAGGAAACCCATCGGCTCTTTCATATTCCTCGGGCCTACCGGGGTAGGTAAAACCGAGCTGGCGCGTTCGCTCGCCCGGTATATGTTCGACAGCGAAGATGCGCTTGTACGTGTTGATATGAGTGAGTACATGGAAAAATTCTCCCTCAGCCGCCTGATCGGCGCGCCTCCGGGATATGTGGGATATGAAGAAGGCGGACAGCTTACTGAAAAAATACGGCGGAAACCCTATTCTGTGGTGCTGCTTGATGAAATAGAAAAAGCGCATCCCGATATATTCAATATCCTGCTGCAGGTACTCGATGACGGACAACTGACCGACGGGCTGGGACGGAAAGTGGATTTCAAGAACACGCTGATCATTATGACATCCAATATCGGCGCGCGCCAGTTGAAGGATTTCGGAGAAGGTGTGGGCTTTGCCACTTCGGCCAAAGTAGGCAACAGCGAAGAAGCCGCCCGTGGCGTGATCGAACGGGCGCTGAAGCGCACATTCTCCCCCGAGTTCCTCAACAGGATCGACGATGTGATCATTTTCAATTCGCTGGAACAGCAGCACATCAACCAGATCATTGACATTATCATGAAAGATGTGCTGAAACGCCTGAATTCATTGGGCTTCTCGCTCACACTTACAGAAACGGCCAAATTGTTTATTGCCGAAAAAGGTTATGATCAGCAGTTTGGCGCACGTCCGCTGCACCGGGCCATTCAGAAATACCTTGAAGATCCGCTGGCCGAAGAAATTCTCAACCAGCAGATCAAGGAAGGCGATCATGTAACAGCCGATTATAACGAAGATGAGAAGAAGATTTTCTTCAACATCGATCATTCTGAAAGAAAAGTAGAGGAGCCGACAGCTCCGGAAAGTTAAGCCTACATAGAGACGCGATTGATCGCGTCTCTTTTTTTTTAGCCCCTAATAAACAGGGGGGAGCGCGGTGTACCACGTTTCTACAACATTCATGCGAACAACGAGGGTAGGGGCAAATCATAATTCGCCCCTACATTATAAAAACTCTTTGTGTAATATTTCCTTTTACGTAAGTTTGATGTCGCAATCGCTATACCCAAAAGCATTGGCGATCATTAAAATAAGCACCTAAACTGTTTCCCAAATGCAGACAGGAAAAATCATAAAACGGACATTTCTTACCCTGGGGATCATTATCGGATTATTAATCCTGACACTGGTCCTGGCGCCTTTCCTTTTCAAGGATAAAATATTCGCCGTAGTTAAAACAGAGCTGAACAAACAACTGAATGCCGTTGTTGATTTTCGTGATGTAGACATTTCCCTGCTGCGCAGCTTCCCGCAGCTCTCTGTCGGTATCGAAGACATCAGCGTAGCCAACCTTGCCCCGTTTGAGGGCGATACGCTTATCTCCGCCGGCAGCATACAGGTATCGCTCGACCTGATGAAAGTGATCAAAGGTGAATACGAGATTCGCAAGGTAGCCATTATCCGGCCACGCATTCATGCGCTCGTCAACGAACAAGGCATCGCCAACTGGGACATCATGAAGCCCGATACCACCACTGCGGCCACTCCCGAAGACACCACAACTACGGCTTTTGCCCTGCAATTGCAAAAATACAGCATTGAAAACGCATACATCCTTTACCGCGATGCCAAAAGCGGAATGCTTGCCGAACTGCGCAACCTGAACCACAGTGGCAGCGGGGATTTTACCAGTGACAAGTTTGTGCTTCGTACCAAAACCAACGCCGATGCCATCAGCTTCAACTATGGCAACATCCCTTACCTCACAAGGGTGAAGACGATCCTGAACATTGACCTGGATATCGACAACAGCAATAACAAATACAGCTTTAACACCGACGCCATACAGCTCAACGGACTGAAACTGAGCGCCGGTGGCTTTGTGCAACTGCCAGACTCGCTGAATACTGTTATAGACGTTTCCTTCAAAACACCTTCCAACGATTTTAAAGACATCCTCTCGCTCATACCAGGCGTCTACCAGAAAGATTTTAAAGACATCAAAACAACCGGTAAGCTTGCACTGGACGGATTTGTAAAAGGCACACTGAATGAAAAACAAATGCCGGCATACCGCGTCAACCTGCTGATCGAAGACGGTTCATTCCGTTATCCCGATCTGCCGCAGGCAGTGACCGACATCCAGATCAAGCTGCAGGCCGACAATCCCGACGGCGTTACTGACCATACAGTCGTGAACCTCGAACGCGGCCATATCGTTTTCGGAGGCGCTCCTTTTGACTTCCGGTTATTGCTGAAAAATCCTGTATCCAGCCAATGGATTGACGCAGCGGCCAAAGGCCGGCTTGATCTCTCGCAGGTACAACAGTTCGTACCACTTGATGCAGGTACAAAATTAACCGGCATCATTCTTGCCGATCTGGCCATTAAAGGTTCCGTTGCGGCGGCAGAGAAAAAGCAGTTCGATAAAATAGATGCATCGGGCAGCATCAACATCAGCGACCTGTTCTACGCAGATAAAGATATGCCCGGCGGCGCACGCATCAATAGTCTGTTGCTCAACTTCAACCCGAAAAACGTAACCGTATCCAATCTCAAAGGCTCCTACCTGCAAAGCAATTTCTCGGGAGACGGATATGTCAATAATCTGCTGAATTATTATCTCAACAATGACCCGCTCGATGGCACGATCAATATTGCAGTAGATAAAGTGGACGTAAACAAGTTTATGGGTGATGCTTCCGCAACTCCTGAACAACAGCCGTCTGCAACAGAAAGCCCTGCCGGCAGCACACCGGTATTTATCGTACCGGCCAATCTCAACATTACACTCAATGCCAAAGCAGGCCAGGTGATCTACGACAAGCTCGTGCTTTCCGATGTAAAAGGCACCGTAGCCATACGCAATGAAACCGTTTACCTGCAAGGGCTTTCGGGGAAAGGCCTGGACGGCTACATGCAGATTGACGGGTCCTACAGCACAAAGAATGATAAAAAGAATCCCGACATAAACCTGAGCTACAGGCTTCAGAACCTGGACATAGAAAAAACATTCGCGACCTTCAATACCGTTGAAAAGCTGATGCCCGCAGGAAAATATATGGCAGGGAAAATGACCTCCAACCTGACCGTAAAAGGGAAGCTCGACCAGGAAATGAACCCTATACTGAACAGCCTCACCGGGCAGGGCGACTTACTGCTGATAGACGGCGTGCTCAGCAAGTTTGAACCCGTAGAGCAACTGGCGGCAAAGCTGAACATTAAACAATTGCAGAAAATTTCCCTGAAGGATATCAAGAATTATTTCCGTTTTGAAAACGGCCGTGTGACGGTAGATCCGTTCAAATTCAATCAGTCCGGTATTTCATTTGACGCCGGCGGCAGTCATGGCTTCGACCAGACATTACAATATGCCGTGAATTTATCTGCGCCACGTTCGGTTTTGGGAAGCCAGGGCAATGCGCTGATCAATAACCTCGCCGGCCAGGCTAAAGCCAAAGGCATACCGGTAGAGATCGGCGAAACGATTAATCTGGCCGTAAAGATCGGCGGTACAATTACCAAACCGGTGATAGAGACTAACCTGAGAGAAGCTGCCGGCAATGTGGTGGAAGACCTGAAAAAAAAGGTAGAAGCAGAAGTAAGGGCAAAAGCGGATAGCGTGAAACGAGTTGTTACAGACAGCCTGAATGCGATAAAAGCAAAGGCGGAAGCAGAAGCACGCAAGGCAGCCGAAGACGCCAAGCAAGCCGCAAAGAAAGCGGCTGAGGATGAGTTGAAAAGACAGCTTTCCGGTAAAAAAGACAGTACCGATCTGAAGAAAGATCTTGAAAAAGCAGGGCAGGATGCCGGAGATAAAGCCAAGGATGCGCTGAAGGGAATTATGAAAAAGAAGAAATAGCCCTCATGGCATAGCTTTGATCATATCCCGGCGTTCTTAAGAATATGAACCAGATCCCAATATTCGTACCACGCACCAGCCCACGTCTGACTTATATACTGGGCTGGCTCTTTGATGAACAGATCGGGGCGGGATTTCGTATCATTACCAGCGAAGCCGAAGCGGCAGCATTGCCCTTTTGCATCGCATACGGAACTGTTTTACCTCATGCGTTATCCATCCCGGACGCAGGGCTGTTATGGGAACAATCAGTAAGGCCACAATCACCCGTATCCGGCGACTGGAACGGCCTGCCGGTTATTTTCTCCACTGCTGTCAGTGATTATACACTGCCATTCGATCTCTTCTCTGCCCTGTTTTTCCATATCAGCAGATACGAAGAATATATTCCTTATACACCGGATAAGCACAATCGTTACTCCGCCACAGAAAGCATTTTATACAAAAGCGGCTGCCTGGAGCGACCGCTGGCGGACGAATGGATACAGACCTTCCGGTTGTTACTGCGGGTTTATAACCAATCCACACCCGCACCGGCATTTTCTTTTCAGCCTACTTATGATATAGACATCGCCTGGTCGTATCGGCACAAAGGATGGAAGCGGGCTACCGGAGCGGCATTGAAAGACCTGTTGACCGGAAACTTCGGCACAGTCAGGGATCGCCTGGCTACCGGCGCAGGAAAAAAGAAAGATCCCTATGATGCATTTGACAGCATGCAGGCATGGCACCATCGCTACGGATTTCAACCTTATTATTTTATACTGGCCTCACTGCGCGCTACGGCTTTCGATAAAAACATTTCTCCGACTCACCCTGCCATGCAGGTATTGATCCGGCGACTGGGAGCAGAAGGTGTTGCCGGCATACATCCTTCTTATTATTCGGATCAACATCCCCGATACCTGGATGACGAAAAAAAGCAACTGGAAGAGATACTCGGGCAAGAGATTATTTTTTCACGGCAGCATTATATAAAAATGAAACTGCCGGATACCTGCAGGGTATTGCTCCGAGCCGGTATCACTGATGATTTCAGCATGGGGTACGGTACTCATTTGGGATTTCGTGCAGCTACGGGGCAGTCGTTCCTCTGGTACGATCTCACAACAGAAAGCGTCACGGCGCTTCGTCTGCATCCTTTCTGCTTCATGGACACCACGGCACGGTTCGAAGCCGGGCTAACAGCCGCAGAAGCCTTCAAAAGGCTGGCACAGCTAACAATGTTGCTACAGGCTACACACAGCCGGCTGACCACGATATTCCACAACTTCTCGCTGGGCACGGACCCGGGATGGAGCGGCTGGGCCGAAGCGTATCATGATTTTTTGCAGCAGCAACCGGGATAAGGGAAGTGTCTGTGTAAATAATGCTCCTTTTAGACCAATGGTTGTGTGATTACGTCTATGCCGGTCACTGTCTACGCCTCTGGATGTTTGTCATGGGAGATTTAAAGATAGCAAGCCGCACTTATGTTATTGTTATTATGATTTTTCAATTCCATTTTGGTACGATTAAAAGGTTGGGGCCGCTCGTCTTCGGTCTTGCGGTCTTTGAATTTCAATTCCACATTGGTCCGATTAAAAGTCTTTAAATGGATGAATAGAGCAATTTCAGATCAATTTCAATTCCACTTGGTCCGATTAAAAGTAAAAGGGAGGTGGGAAATGGATAGCATATATCATATTTCAATTCCACTTTGGTACGATTAAAAGGGCGACTTCGTAGGCGTGACCGCCGAAACCATCAAATTTCAATTCCACTTTGGTACGATTAAAAGTTGAAGCTGTTTCGCTGTTTGTGGCGAATGAACCTATTTCAATTCCACTTTGGTACGATTAAAAGCCTTATCCTGGTAGGCGTCCAGGAGCCGGTAGGCCAATTTCAATTCCACTTTGGTACGATTAAAAGCTGTTATGGGACGTCCTTCCAGTTCGGTGTAGAATCATTTCAATTCCACTTTGGTACGATTAAAAGTTGTGCGTCAGTGCAAGTGACGAGTACACCTCATGCATTTCAATTCCACTTTGGTACGATTAAAAGTTTGCAGGTCTGTACGGAACATGCCGGAGTTCTGGCATTTCAATTCCACTTTGGTACGATTAAAAGACAGCAGGGACACAATGCGATTAATCCGGTTGAATATTTCAATTCCACTTTGGTACGATTAAAAGGGATTTTCGTTTGCCCATCGTCGAGCTGGTACTCTGATTTCAATTCCACTTTGGTACGATTAAAAGAATTATACGACAATGCCAGTAGGTGGAGATATCATATTTCAATTCCACTTTGGTACGATTAAAAGTTATCAAAAGCACCGGGCATGACGAAGACTATCTAATTTCAATTCCACTTTGGTACGATTAAAAGGATCTGGCAGACGATTATGCTCGTCGCGGCATCATCGTATTTCAATTCCACTTTGGTACGATTAAAAGGCCGCAAGCAATTCTACGGCTCGATGGAGATACGATTTCAATTCCACTTTGGTACGATTAAAAGGCTTGCTCTTTGTCGCAGCCGTGCTCTTTCTGAAATTTCAATTCCACTTTGGTACGATTAAAAGTGGGTATCAGTAGCCTTCGCGAATGAGTATCATTACGGATTTCAATTCCACTTTGGTACGATTAAAAGCTTGTAGATAACGGAGGATCGTCAGGTAGCGTTACATTTCAATTCCACTTTGGTACGATTAAAAGTCAATCTTCGCCTCCATCGCCGCGCGAAGGTTCGCGTATTTCAATTCCACTTTGGTACGATTAAAAGACCTTATCCCAGCTGCCTTTCATACGGCTTACTCATTTCAATTCCACTTTGGTACGATTAAAAGTGTTGGAGCAGAAGGGGTGTGCGAAGTAGTTCATGATTTCAATTCCACTTTGGTACGATTAAAAGAAGCTGTGTACATCGCAAAAGGCGCAATGTGGTTATATTTCAATTCCACTTTGGTACGATTAAAAGGGCGTGCTCAATCGCGTTAAAGTGCCTTATGTCGAGAATTTCAATTCCACTTTGGTACGATTAAAAGAGACAGAGGTCAAAGAACAGCAAAGCAAACAGGGATATTTCAATTCCACTTTGGTACGATTAAAAGGGCGTAATCCACTAATCTCCATACGCCGCATATAGATTTCAATTCCACTTTGGTACGATTAAAAGCCTCACGATTTGCAGACGAAATATATTCCTCGTGTGATTTCAATTCCACTTTGGTACGATTAAAAGATCTACCGTTAATCCGGTGCTTTCTTCGTAGGCTTATTTCAATTCCACTTTGGTACGATTAAAAGGATTCAATGAATCGGCAAGGGTCAAGCGTTGTAGTAATTTCAATTCCACTTTGGTACGATTAAAAGCTTCAACGGTTTTGTTTTTCTTCGTGCCGAAAAGGTCAATTTCAATTCCACTTTGGTACGATTAAAAGTTAGTCATGCTGTAACCTGCATCGCTCATTGTTAATTTCAATTCCACTTTGGTACGATTAAAAGACGCCGCGTTATCCGTCCTCACCTTTGCTTTCGGTATTTCAATTCCACTTTGGTACGATTAAAAGACGGGGAAGGCCATAGCCTTACCGGTGGGTTGTTCTGTATTTCAATTCCACTTTGGTACGATTAAAAGTTACGACGTCCGCGACTGGCTGGCGTCGATCAATCATTTCAATTCCACTTTGGTACGATTAAAAGTCAAGAGCAGTCCCCATCACGTATCCTTCCTGATTATTTCAATTCCACTTTGGTACGATTAAAAGTGGTGCAGTCCAAAGCAGGATACCGTCGCACGATCTTATTTCAATTCCACTTTGGTACGATTAAAAGTCAGAGGTAAAGAAAGTGGCCTGCGAGTTTGGTTATTTCAATTCCACTTTGGTACGATTAAAAGTTACCTTCAATCGCTTTGCTGACGTCCATTGCCTCAAATTTCAATTCCACTTTGGTACGATTAAAAGCGTTCTCGAAAGAAGCGATCATGCTGCCTTCTACTGTATTTCAATTCCACTTTGGTACGATTAAAAGCAAATCAAAAAAGGAACATCCGGGGTTTTGACCTTATTTCAATTCCACTTTGGTACGATTAAAAGCGGGGTTGCCGATCGGGGAAGTGATCAAAAAGTTATTTCAATTCCACTTTGGTACGATTAAAAGATTTCGCGCCTGCTTCGCCAACAGATTCATTAAATATATTTCAATTCCACTTTGGTACGATTAAAAGTATATTGTCCAGCGTATCGCGAAGTAGATTGAATATTTCAATTCCACTTTGGTACGATTAAAAGTACCCGCGCGTAATAGGGTCGTCGAATAGTTCCAGATTTCAATTCCACTTTGGTACGATTAAAAGGATGTACTGCTTCGTACCCCAGGTGATTTCCTCAATTTCAATTCCACTTTGGTACGATTAAAAGCCGTTAATAAAAACGGGAACAAAGTCTGTACATCAGAACTTTGTCCCGTCAAAAATAGCTGTTTTTTGTGGGTTTCGTAGTCGAATGGCAGTGATAGGATTTTGCCTGTGGTTCGACGACCCGATAGAAACCGCGATTGTCTTTATTTTCCGTATGTCAAAGAGCTGGTCGTTCCCATAATGATACCTCAGCGCCGCCGGGACGACGACTAAAGGATATTGTCAAGCTCGTTTTTCTCCCTGCCCATGATCTGCTTCTCCAGCCATTTCTCCTGCCGGCTCTTAAAGATAATCAGACTATCTTTTTCTTTGTCCATAATACCTCCCGCCTCTTGCAACAGTTCCTTCAGCTTCACTTCCGTGATCTCCCCTTCAAAAACACTGTTCTGTATCCAGTTCAGATAGCGGCGGCATAACTTCAGCATTTTGCCTACCCGTTTTTCTTCGATATCATACACCAGTATCACGTACATGTTTTTCAGGATTTAGGGGTGAGGGACTGAGGATTGAAGGGGCTTTTCATACCTCACCCCTCAATCCTCACCCCTGAAAAAACTACCACCACGCTTTAAAAGGTTTATATTCTTCCATATCAAGTATATGCTTCGTCAGCTTGTAGCACTCCAGCCTGATCAGATGCCGGTAGCTCACATGCCTGCCCAGTGAACGGTGTTTGATGGTCTCATTCAGTCGTTCGTCCCAGCTTTTTACTACCGTCTTCCGGGCGCCGTCTTTCAGCAGGCATTTGTTCAGACGCGTATCAAAATCCCGTTCCGTAACCTGCTTTTTATTCAGTAATGAGAAGATCAGCCGGTCGGCCAGTATGGGCTTGAAGATCTCTGCAATATCCAATGCCAGGGAATACCGCCGTGCCCCCGGCTGGTGCAGAAAGCTGATCGTAGGGTTCAGCTGGGTATGGTAAATCGCGTCGAGACAGGCGGTATAGCACATACTGTTGACAAAAGATATCATCGCATTGATCTCGTTCGACGGCGGCCGCTTTGTGCGCACCCCCATTTCAAAATCGTTAATGATCACTGCGAAGGCATCATAATAACACATCCGGATATTCCCTTCTATGCCCATCAGGGTCTCTACATCCGGCGCCGCTTCAATGCCGGCTGTCAGCTCTTCAATACGACTGATGCACCCGATGGTATCCTTTTCCCGGTTATTATAATACCGCAGGTTTTTCAGCATGTTGAAAGCCGCGCCGTCCACCAGCTTCCTGGCGATGGCCATCCGCTTCTTCTTATCCTGGTATGAAGCAGCCTGCGCGATCACCATCTTTCCCGCCAGCAGGTATTCCTTAGGCATAAAGCTGCCGGTATAATGCTCGTAGTAATCAAAGAAATGAACGCTGATCTGCTCTTTGCCCAGGAAATTATACAGGGCGCTGTTGGCGTCGAGGCTGCCGAAGCAGTACAGGTTATCCACGCCTTCCACCGGGATGTATTTAGGCGTGCCCTCATTACCCGCTTCATCCACCGGAGTAAACTTCAGCGTGTTGTCTTTACGGCTCATGCGGCCCGGGTTGAAGAGGTAGTAGGATTTTTTCATTGTGGAATCACTTGCATGAAAAACGAAACTTTAATTTACGATTTTCATGGAAATAAACAGAATCGGATATCTGTTTGAATTTCACTTCAATTTAAAGCAAGGCTGACAGGAAAAGAAATTTAAAGACGGGCCGTACCGGTAAAGGGATTATTGTTCAACTTAAAGCAAAGCTGACAGGAAAGGCTATGAGAAATCCTTAAATTTTATTCTGGCTTCTGCAACTTCCAATGTATGGGAAGACAGATTAGTATGAAAAACTTTAGATTTCAATATATTTAGTATGTTATAACAAAATATGTTTTTTTTAATTAAAATCTAAATAAGCACTTTTATTTAAACAAAATTGTTTAATTTTGTATTATGGAAAAAGAGCTATCCATACTGAAGGGCATACATCCTGGACTTTTCCTGGAGCATGAGCTGCGTAAGCGCAAGCTTGTCAAAGGTAAATTCGCCTTGCAATTGGGTGAATACCCGCAGCTTATCGGAGACATTACGAAAGGCAAACGGAGGATATCGCCCCGGATTGCCCTTAAACTGGATGAGGCGCTGGGCAAGGAAGAAGGCTTTTTTATGATCCTGCAGGCCCTTCATGATGTCAGGGAAGAAAAGCTGAGCCGCAGCAAAGCAGATCACCCGGATCTTTCCCAATTCCGGCCCGCAATTTTCTGGGATACGGATATCCGTAAGCTGGACTGGCAAGCACAGAAGAAGGCCATCATCACGCGGATTTTTGAGCGGGGCAATGCAAAGGAGAAAGAAGCAGTAATCAATTTTTACGGGACAGATACCGTACAGGATATTACCGGCCGGTGTCCCGATCCGTCAAAAAATACACCGTGACAAAAATCTATTGGCATACTGTATCCCCGCTGTTGACGGAAGCGCTGCATCAGCTCATGGAGGCTGAAGCACTCCAATCGTTCCGGCTTGTCGGAGGCACTTCGCTCAGCCTGCAGATGGGGCACCGGATGTCCATTGATATTGATCTGTTCAGCGACAGTCTCTATGGATCGCTTGATTTCGGAAACATTGATTCCATCCTCAGGAAGACATTTTCTTATGTGGATGATACCGGTATCGGCCTGGTGGCGATGGGTAAATCATACATCATCGGCCATAGCGAGCAGGAAAATCTCAAACTGGATATATACTATACCGATACCTTTATCCGGCCTGCCCTGGAAACGAAAGGCGTGCGCCTGGCTACGGTTGAAGAGATCGTGGCCATGAAACTGGACATCATACAGCGGGGCGGACGGAAGAAGGATTTCTGGGATATCCATGAGCTTATGGATCATTACAGCCTTGACACCATGCTTGCACTCCATGCAGAACGGTATCCATACACTCATGAACCGGACCTCATCCGGAAAAATCTGACCGATTTCAGCAAGGCTGACGAGGATCCGGACCCTCACTGCCTGCGCGGAAAATACTGGGAACTGATCAAATACGATCTTGCCACAACTTACGGAAACCTTACGATCTGATATGCTTTGTTGCTGGTTTTTATGGTGGTCGCATTTTGCGACCACCTTTTTTTTCGGTTTTGTAAGTTGTAACATGATTGTATCAACAATTACGTCCTGTCAAATCAGACCACTTGTGGCATATTTGACGGTATAAGAATATCCTGATAATCCTTACCCGTATAATCCCTTAATACATCCCGGTACACGCCGCATACATACTTGCGCATAGCCGCTGCTGCGTTGTAAAGGCACTGGGCATTCTCTATGTCAATACAAAAATGTTCGGAATAGCGTGCACATACATATCCTTTCTCCAATTGCGCCAGCAGGCTTTTGCCCGGTAATGCCTCTGTGGGGAACAGATCATGCAACTGCGGCGCATGCCATACTGCTGTCCGGAGCAGATCGCCTAACACATGCGTCTTCACCTCCCGGCCGGTTACCGCGATGATAAACCCGCGCAGCAACAGCTCCACCGATTGGTGCAGGAAGAACACCGCCCTTTCGGGACGCCGGTTTGCCAGCATCAGCCGGGCGGAGGCGAGGAAGTCGCGTGAGGCTTCGCAGCCCTGAGTGAACGCACCCGCACTCTGGCGGCGCTCTTCCGCAATGCGCACTGCCAGCGGAACAGGCAGCACGGAACGGCCACTGTCATACACAAGGTAGCGGGCAATGAATACCGTGCTGTGCAGCATCTTCCCGGCTTCCAGTCCGGTGCGCACTTCCGGGAGCGTATAAAAAGCGGGGCGGTAACCCCTGCCATCCCACCCGGAGCCTTCGAGGATCACTTTGTATTGCTGCACAGTATGCACCGTATGTTCGGGCAGCACGATGTAGAGGCAGTGCTGCTTCAGGAATATCTTATCTGCCGGAATGATGGGCAGCAATGCGTTTACTATAGGCGATACGTCCGCCTGTTGCCCCTGCGTGTGAGTATCTGTTGTGTCTGTCCGGTTCATCACAATTCGTTTTACAGATGAAAGGATTGCCGCGAGCCACAGCCTGTATAAGCATGGATGCGATGAACCGGGATAAAACGAACGCTTTTTATACTACTGCCGGCAAGAGACGTCTGCCTGAGTACAATGAAAAAGCGCGAAGCCCATCTTATGTTACAGAGGCCCTGAGCAGCCCACACACGAATAAGAAGAAGCCCCGCGCATAACGCTGGCAATCTGCCTATACTCTCGTGTGTGAAATTTCTCAGGTTTCTGTAACGAGATTCAAAGCAATTACCCTTCATGGATTGTACAGAAGGATCACAGCATATTTTTCAAAACGAAAATAGGCAATTCTTCTGTACAAAGTGCGATACTAAAATTATATTTTTAGTTGAAATTCAATAAATTTAAAATAAAAATCGGTTATAAGCTCATCATTCCCCGACATAGCACAGATCATAATAACTGCAGCTTTTACAAATCTTCGCATGGATCACCGGCGGACATTGATCAGTTTCTTTCAACTGTACGATCTCCGGTACAGTTTGTTCTAAATAACGTATATCTTCCTCAGACAAGGTCACCGTACTGGTCTGACGTAATTTCGGGTATTCCAGCAAAGCGGTAGCGCCTTCGATCCCATTCAGCTGCAGCAGCCAGAGATAAAATTTTACCTGCCATTCATGTGCCTGTTCGACCTTGTCGCTCCGTTTGGTTTCGTGGACGACCTTTTGCCTGGCATCGTAGAAGTCTATTTTGCCGAAGAGGTCAACAGGGGTAGGGGCGGGGGATGAGGATTGCGGGACGAATGTTGCGGAGAGTTCAATTTCGGTGTATTTATATGCTCTTTGCGGATAGCTGGTTTCGTGAAGGAGCTTGCCATCATAAACCGTATCGCTGGTATGCTCCATCCGGACTTCATTGGCATGTAGCCAGCATTCGCGCTTGCATACGTGGTAGAGGTTGATCAGTGTGGCATTGATGGTCATGAGTTAAATCATATTTGATTCATCAGGCAATAAATGTAACCCCACAATATCATCATACCCTAAATCTATGATATAAACGTTAGTATCTTTTACAGCCCGGAAACTGTTCCTCTTTGCCAAGTGTATCGGTACTTTCAAAGTATATTCCCTCAGTAAATCAAATTGTTTACTAGCTACAATTTCATCAAAGTTCTTTTCCTGAAAGTGTTTTAAAGTAACAGCTTCAACAGTTACATAATCTGATTTTCGGGATGATATCTCGTTCAATTTTGCATCCTCAATGTTCAGTGTAAACACATTCTTCAACACTTTTTTCCAAACCTCTTTTACGAAATTTTTTGCAGACAGAATTTCTTCAAAATATCTTTGCCCTAATGCTTCTTCTGTATAGATATTGTTAACTAATTCTCTAAAATCCTTCTCTTTAAGATTGCCCTCTTTTTGTTGAGCTTTAATGGAAATTTGCAAGTATGTTTCAGACAGAATATTAGCTAAATCCTTATAAACATATTTTCGGCTTTTCTCAGACTCCCGAGTAATAATTACAGGTGCAAATTGCCATTCAGGAATTCTGCTTTGTATTAATCCTTTTCTGTTTACCCTGCCAAGCCTTTGGATAATTGCATCTATCGGAGCATTTTCAGTAAACAAAACATCGAAATCAATATCAAGACTGACTTCAACTATTTGTGTACAAACAGCAATATATCCACCCTCTCTGTTGCCAATGCTTTCTAGGGTTTCCTCTTTTTTCTTTTTATCCAATAAAATAAATTGCGAGTGATAGAGCACTTTACTTTCAGCAGGGATATCATTCAAGCTGCTGAATATTTCTCTTGCTTTGGCTATCGTATTGCAGACTACTAAAACTTTTCTTCCATTATGAAAATGTTCCTTAATGTCTTCAATATTATCTTCAATTAAAGAATCTCTGATTTCAATCCTATGCCTTTGCTTTTCATCATGGGCAGGTTCCTGAATCAAAGTGTAATCAGGTAAAACTTTCTCCAACTCATTTTTTAAGACATTGGGCAGAGAAGCACTCATTATTGCAAATTGGGTATTGAATGGTCTGATACATTCAATCGTTTGCAATAATAGTCCAAACGTGTAAGCATCGTAAATATGAATCTCATCAATGATGATTTTTGCGTTATAGCTAGCTGCCCCGGTCATAACCCAATGCCCCCAATTGAAGAAACTATATATCAGTTGGTCAACCGTAGCTACCGTAACCGGCTTAAAAAAGGTACGATTATACAAAGTATGCTTCCGTATATCATCAGCGGCAATTTCATCATCGTCTTTCAGGTAATATTGTGCAGCACTATGGGATAAACCAACCACATCATGACTATGGAAAAACTGTAACATTCGCTTCCACATTTTATTGGTTGTAACCATAGTAGGAAGCAGAAAAATGATTTTCTGGTAATGGTTGTTATTTGTAGCCCATAAAGTTGCAGCTTCTGTTTTTCCTTGTCCGGTCGAAATCTGAACGAAAATATTTTGACCTGAAGCCTTTGCACTCTTTAACTGAAAATCACTCCAGGTTTCAAACCCCTTTCCAGCAGAAAGCATTTTATCAGTAATAGCATCATTATCCAACCCATTTCCATATTTGTATTCAAAATTGCCGGAGGAAGCTATCCAGTCACAGTAGTGTAAAACGGACTTAAATAACAAGAATATATCTCTAGCTTTATTGGATTTATCATTTACATAAGCGTTTTTGTCAAACTTTTTGATTGTTTCAAACTTCAAAATATTACTTGGTACCACGTTAAAAGCATCTTTATCAAAACTAATGTTTGTCCATTTAGGTATATTATACGCCGCCGCTTGCTCGTTTATCATCGAATAGTATTGGATAAAATAGGCTTCATTGGCATACTCATTTTTCAATTTTCGTTCATCATAATCATTAAATGACTCTTTGCTGAGTTTACTATGATGAGTAGCAATACTTATCAGTTCAGGAAAATAAGGAACGTCTTTGAACGATGTTAAGGGTTGATTTTTTATGGCTGTGTACAAAAAGGAGATTGAGCTTAAAGCATGTGACTCTGTATCATGTTTCTCCTTCCGAACTTTTGCCTGAAACCCATTAGTAGCTTTGGCTATATCATGAAAGGCTACGGTTAGAAATAAGCGACAAATCAATAAGTCTTGATCAATACTGTACTGTTTTGCCATCAAATCTATTAGCGCTTTGTTCCATTGCAATACCTTAGGAAAAACGCTCAGACAATCCTTTATATGTTGTAAAAGCGTTATTTCTGGGTTGGATTTCGCTAATATCTTATCGTACTTGAACATCTAAAAAATTTGAAAAGAATTTTCCAAAGATGCATCCCAAAAAGCTTCTCCCTCTATCAAGATGGGTAAACTGCCTATGTAAGTAAATTTACGAAAGTCATTGCCTTGCCGTACTTCTGAACCTTTTTGCGTAACAAAAGAAACAGGTAGACTAACCGTTTTGGGCGCAGCCTTCAACAGATTACCCGACAAATTAGCATTGAGTTGTGGTCTATAATCAAGTTCAGCTAAATCTCCAGCAATAACCGTTTCTTTAAAGCTATGCTGATTATTTACTAAAGGCAATTCAACATCATCTATTGAGTCAATTTTTATCAATTCATCCTCTCTACCAAGTGACAATGCCCATTTAGGCACAAGCAATGCATTTCTTACAATGTCAAAATCGTTTTCGTTTTCAAATGTCAGATACAATGTGATTTGACTTTGAAATAATAATTCACGAACGATAACTGCTGTAAAATAAGGTGTTTGAACCTTACCTTTATGGTAATCTTTAATTTGAGATTCTTTATATTTCCGTATTTGCCAAAGGTCATTGGATTGCCCATTATTGGTACCAACTATGCCCATTTTAAACTTATCTTTAAGCAACCATTCCTCATTTACTTCTACAGGTGATATACCCAGTGCACTACCAATAAGCCCGGCTATCGTAGTTTTGGGCGGCAAGGGTAATGTCTTGTGGTAAGTATGAAAATCCGGTTGCCGGTAAGAATTGAAAGCCCCCTGGCATTTAATTCTAAGAAACCGCATACTCAAAAGTTTAAAGTGTTTACATGCTCCAGCACGTGACTAAAAGTATTTTGAACAGTATCGGGATTAAAGTCTGCCAATTCAGTTGAAATATCATTCTTGAAAATGCCTGATTGCACACCAATAAAGCTATTTCGAATGATAGAACTATTTCCCTCAAGCACTTCTTTCACCGCTTGAGTGTTCAACTCCTCATTTTCTGACACCGTAAGCGTTTCAAGGAAAATAGGACTTTTAGCATTCTGAAAAGTAACTGCTAAAAATTTAGGGGACATATCAGTGAGCAAACGGGATTGTTTTCCGCCGCCCCAGATATTCGAAATAGCATTTAACAGATGAGTGAGCCTTTTTCTTTTTTGTTCAATAGTAAGATTGACTACTTTATCTTTGGATGCTTTAGCCAGTTCAAAATTCTGATAAACACCCAATCTATCCAATTCTATCAGAAAGTTTACACGGAAATAGTTGTAGTATATTTCAGTCTCGAAAATATTTCCACCTGAAGAAACATCACCTCCTGTTTGCTCTTTCGATTTTGTACCTAAATCTCTGTCGTTTCTAAAGGGAAAAATACCAATAGCAGCAGAAGCCCTTACTACGGCAGTGCGGCGTCTGTTTTCCTCATCCGTTCCTTTCTTACCTGTAATCATATACCCCAGCAAATCATCGTCTATATACTTATTAGGTTCTCCTTCAGTAAAATTTACTCCTTTGGATATTGTTGTTTGCTTAACTTCAGAGAGTAATTCTCCCAAGCCTAATTCTTTCCAAGCCCTTCTGATTTGATATTTTAAACTCTGACCAGACACATACGGAATTTGCTGACCATTCGGTGTGGTGATTTTCTTTACGGTGCTGACGTTCCCTTCTGTCCAGCTTCCATTGATACTGCCTAATGATGTTTTGAATATATATGCTATATTGAGACAGTTTGCTGTATTTTGTGTACTCATTTTGTATATTTTTTATTTATAATTAATAATTATTTGTTTTCTTCTTTTGTTAATTTTTGCTTTTCAAACAAATAGCTATTCATTGAGAATATGCTAACCATAGATTTCATTTCTTCCCAATCCCTTCCATCCGGAAGGCTGGTAAAAAACTCCAGATAATTCTTCGTTTTATACTGATCAGCTACTTTATCACTTTCCATAATTCTGAACTGGATTAATTCAAGTGCTTTAAGAAACTCAACCCTGCTCTTCGCATTCCTAAGTGAATACAAGCAGCTTCTGTCTTTTTCTGCATAAGAATATATGCCGATATTGATTCCAATGTTTTGGCATAGTTTCACTAAATCTGCATTCATTTTATTATTTGTTTTTTGATTATAAATAAGAAGGATTTTATCTAAATAGGGAATACTTCCTCTTTCTTCCTTTATTTTCACATCTCCGAGATAAGATTCAATAGTCCCAACTATGCTTTTGAAGCTTAAAATTTCATTGCAAAGACGGTCTCTCCAAATGGTGTCGTATTTCCCGCTGTCGAGCCTTTGCGTGAAATGCTTTACAAAGTTTTTGAAGTGATTGAAGTAGTTCTGTTCCTTATCATCAAAAGCAAATGCTTCAAAAAGACTAAATAGGTCTGTCAAAGAAGTGTATTCCTTTACATCTCTAAAAATATTTCCGTCGTTTGATAAAGTAAAAACAGACTTAGTAAAGAGCTGTCGCTCATCATACTTCTCTTCTTCAAAATCTAACTTTAGTTGATTGTAGGTTGACAAAAGGAAATTGAACAATGCTTCCGATTCATAAACAGTACCGATAATTTCAGTTTCAAAACTGCAAAAATCAGGTTTACTTAATTGCTCAACCCTAATAATGACGGCATTAAGAAACTCAGATAAAGATTCAAGGTTTCCATCGTACAGGACAAAATAATGCTTCATATCGTCCTGCAATAAGTAGTTCAGATTATAAAATGAAAACAACGCTACAAATGAATAAAGTGCAGACAATTGAGGTTTCCCTTCCAAAAAGGATGAGAAATTAAGTTCTCCACTTTTTCCCGTAAGAAAGGGGTAATCCATTCCAGTTACAATATCCGCCAGCTTATATTTTTTTTCACTGAAAGAACAAATTTTCTTTCCTTCATCAAGAAAAGCTATACTAAAGTTCGCACCTAATTCATAAACAGGCGGTGCATCAAAATAACCCATTCCATCAAACTTTTTATCCTCATTATCCACTAAGAAAGCTATGAATTGGATTAATTCATCTCCAGTCATTATTCTGCCTTTAGCTATATCCTTTTTAAGTTTAGGGAACGTAATTTTCTTTCCAGAAGGTGGCTTTGCAAAAACGATAGAGTCCTTTTGTTTTTCGACAATGACATTTTTCGCATTTTGTATATCGCAAACCTCAACTTTAGGAACTCCAAGTGCCCCATTCACAGGCCTTCCTGTTTTCCCTATAAAGAATGGTTTCAGATACATTTTGAAATCCGTTCGTTCATAGACTTTAAAAGCTGTATCCCTGTATATCCAACCAAAATTTCCAGTTTTTTTCAGATAATGTGTTACCACTTCCGAACGAGCCTTGTTTAAAATATCAACAAGGGCCTCTTCGCCTTCAAATGAAAACTCTAATCCAGATGCAGTAAGCTCACAACGATCATCTTTATCTAATGTTCCAATAACTTTATACAACCCAACAATGCCACTGTCTATCCAAAAGTTTCCTGTTTTATCAATTTTAAATTTTCCCATTTTATTGCCATGCTGATATAAAACAATGTGACTATTTATCTAATTGTTCCTTTGACATCTTTACACAAAGCTCTTTCATTCCACTATCAACTTTCGTCACTCAATTTTTTTCTTTCCGTTATTCCCTGCTTCCTTTTCAGAAAATCTTTAAAATCCTCAGAATCCATACCCCCACGGCATCCCTAATACACACCGCCCCACGGCGGGTAGTCGGTCAATGGGAATTCCTCCCGGAGCAGGTTATAGGCCTTCAGGTTCAGTGAAGCCGTTACACGGTCCACAGGCTCCGGCGCACTCATCCGGAAGGCGTCGGTAAAATGCGCCGGGTGCTTCTCTTCGTGCATCCAGCCCGCCGGCAGCAGCACCAGCAGACAAAGCATTCTTCTTATTTTTTTCTGATCGGGCATCTTTCAGGGATGAGGATTGAGGGATGATCACTCAAACGTATTCCTCAATCCTCATCCCTGAAACCAAGATACGGCAAATAATTGAATAATATAAACTGTATTATCACTTTGTTTGAATAACTGTACATATTCTTCAAAAATATACCGCCTGTCTCTTTTACTTCCCGGGATCTCGCGTATGATCCGCAGGTTTTCCCAGTTCGATCATTTTAATAAGCCATTTTAGGTGCCTGCCAATGATCGTTACATAGGAAAATAGAACTACACACTATTGTATAAGCACTATAAGCACACAAAATGGAAAATATGTTTATTGTACTTTTTTCGCAAAAGCTATAATAACGGACAGGGGTGATGGATGAAATTTGAGTGGTCACCCCTCACCCCTGAACTCCACGCATCCCATCCCCAAACTATTATACACCCCCACACCCGCATTTACCAGCAGCTCAACCGCCGGACCCGTGCCCCGTACCCTGAGCCTGAAGTTAGTATACCCTCGGATCTTCGTTTCCGCCGGGGTATCCGCTTTAATAGTCACCAGGCGCGACCTGGGTGGCTGCGGGAACAAGACAGTTTCCATCGCAGCCCCGGCAAATGTGGTATCTACCGATTCCGCACCATGCAGCGCCGCATATTTCTCTTTCCAGTTATGCAGCAACTGCGGAATAAATTCCGGCTGCTCCGGCGACAGGAACGTATAATGTTCTTCCTGTCTGTTTTTGATCCCGCAAACCACCGGCGACAAGGGGTGTAGTAGCAATTCATGTACGGAAGCGTCTGCGGGTACGGCCGGCAGCGCGGGTACGGCCGTTACCTGGCTGATGTAAAAAACAACACGGCTGTGCCGGTCGGCGACCTGCAACTCCTGATTCATAAAAAGTCCCCGGATAAATGTTTCCGCGGCCTGCGGCAGGTGAAAGGATACCGTCAGCTCTGCCCGGTCGGTGAGTAGTTGTAACCCGTTGTCCCGGATTTTGAAAGGCGTGCGCAGATCGGAAAAAGTGAACAGCTTGAAGTTTTTCAGTCCCACTCCATAACCTTTGTCGTGCAGGAAGGCGGCATATGCCTCATCCGCCCGCCCGATGATCCTGTAAATAGCGGCAGACAGCGGATACTGGTAGTGAAAGGTCAGCAATGACCCCGGACCAGTGCGTGTTAATGACAGTTTGAAGCGCATTTTTTCAGGAATGAGGGGTGAGGATTGAAAGATGAAGATAAGATGAATCATTCACCCATACTTCCCGGTCTTCAAAATGACGCTGCAGGCATGAATTTTACCTGAATAATTTAAAATCTTTTATCACTATGAAACAAACAAAGCAAACACCCGAAGAATCACAGGAAGAACGGAAAGACAAATCTTTTCCCGGATATCCGTCTTACCCCGCAAAAGATGATATCTACCGCAAGGGAGAAGAAGAACCATATACGGAAGAGGAACCCGCCGAAGAAAAAACTCCTTCGCTGGACGACGGCCTGGACATACCAGGCGCAGAGCTGGATGATGCAGACGAATCCATAGGCGCAGAGGATGAGGAAAACAATTATTACAGCCTTGGGGGAGATCAGCATACCGATCTGGAGGAAAATCAGGATTGAGGGGTGAGGAATGAGGGATGAGGGATGATCATTCAAATTCCTCCCTCACCCCTCCTCCCTTAATCATTCAAAAGAAATAACCGCCTTTCTGCTGAGGAAGTTATCCCTTGTCACCTGCTGGGTCTCTTCTATCCGTACCGTTATCGTTCCTCCGTAGCCCAGTGTTTCCGTAATGAACCGTTTCACGGCATCCGCTCTTTTTTCTTTGAGCCGTTGATTAAAGCTTTCCTTACCGGTATTGTCGGCATAGGCCGTAACCGTCAGGGCAGGAGCGGCAGCGCCAATGAGCGCGTCGGTCAGTGTCTTTTTGGCTTCCCGCGTCAGGTAGGCCGAGCTGACATTGAAATATACCGATACCGGGGGAACAGGTGTAGCTTCCGGTGGCTCAGGGATCGCGTTCAGCTGTTGCTGTAGTACGGCTATCTGCTGCCGCAGCTCCGCTACCTGACCTTTGAGCGCTGCCTGCTCCGCGCGCAGGGCATCGTCCGTAGCCGGCGCTATTATTACCGGCGCTTGCGGTGCGCCAAAATATTCCGGATCGAAGAAGTTCACGCCATACATCGGTTTGTTCCGGGATTTACCGAACGTGTAAGCCACACCCAGCCCTGTGCTCAGGTAAGGATTGTTGCCTGTGGCATTGTTGTAGCCGTCAAAACCGTCATGATATACCATGTTGTATGTCGCGTCCAGCTCTACGCGCAGGTAGTTCGTTATACGGTATTGGAACCCGCCGCCCAGCCGGCATGTCCAGAAGTCATCCTCCGCATTTCCGTTGCGGCTGTCATCCGAAATCAGGTAACGATCCGCTTCAAAATGTCCCCAACCCAAACCTGCTTTGGTATACAAGCCCCAGCGTCGTGTGCCGCGCCGCTTGTCTATATTGCTCAGGTGAAACAGCATGTCCCCGTAAACCGTATAAAAGCTGTTTTTGTAATACTCCACATCGTTCGCGCCTGTCATCTGTCCCCAACGGTACCCGGCCTGTACGCCCAGTAATGGTGTGAACTGCTTTTCCAGGTAACCCTCCAGCCCTATATCCACCTGCGTCTTGTCGCCTGTCAGGCCCTGCAGATCGCGGCTCAGCTCCGTATCGTTCCGGTACGACGGCAGGTCGTACAAATGCAGGCCACGGATACCGATGCTCCAGCCCTTCAGCTTTGACGGCTGATCAGGCATTACTGCATCCTGCGCGTAGAGCACCGTACCTGTGGACAATAACAGCGCCGTCACGGATAACGTACAAACAATACCGGCACTACGTCTTGCTCTTGCCTTTATATATGATCTCATATGCTTATTGCTATTTTCCCCTCAGGGGTTTATCTCAATGTTACTTTCCTTGTTGTTGTATGGCTGCCCGATGTAAAATGCAGGTAGTACATGCCGCGCGGCAGATCACCAAGGTCAAGCTGCACACGCTCTATACCAGGGTGCTGTACCTTCCGCGCCAGGATGCGCTGACCCGTTGCGCTGTAGCCCTCGATGGAGAGTTCATCCCTCCAGTGCTCCGGCACTTCTATCGTCACCATGCCTGTGGACGGGTTGGGATACAACAGCAGGTCGCCGTGCACCGTCTGGTCCGTGATACCTACGCCGCCGCCTCTCGTACCGATCACATGATCGTCTGACAGCGCCGTACAGCCCTCAGCATTTGATACCACTACCTGGTAGTTGCCGCCTTCGGTGTACGTATACTGCTGCGTTGTGGCGCCCGGTATCAGGTGGCCGTTGCGGTACCATTGGTACGTGATATAGTTACCTGTCGTTAGTGTCGTAGAGCCGATACGGGATACTACCGGTATTACCGGCGCCGGTAATACCGTGATCGCGATCGTGCCGTTTGTGCTGCAACCTTGTCCGTCTGTATAGGTATAGCTCAGCACATGGCGTCCTGTGGCTGCTGCTGCCGGATCGAATGTACCCGGCGCTGTCACACCTGCACCGCTCCACGCAATGCCTTGCTGACCCAGCGTCAGGTCTACCGGGGATTCATATACACAGATCTGCGTCAGTGACGGCAGTTGTGCTTCACCCTGCGCCAGCACCGTCACCCGGAAGCTCACCGTAGTGATGTTGCCTGCCGCATCCTTCAGCTCAAAGGTATTTACCGTTGTCCCGGTCGGGAAAATATTACCGCTGGGCAGCCCGGCGATCCGTGTTACCGTTACCGGCCCGCAATTGTCCGTACCCGTGGGTAATGTATACGTGTATGCCGCACCACAGATACCTACCGTATCATCGGCAGGCCTGCTGCTTACAATGGGCGCCTGCCGGTCTTCAACCGTTACCGTAAATGATGCCGTCGTACGGTTGCCTGCGGCGTCTGTCGCCGTAAATGTCACTGTGGTCACACCGACCGGGAAGCGGTCGCCGGACTGGTGACTGCCGGTCAGTGTTGCTCCGCTGCAGTTGTCTTCCACAGCAGGAGCGTTGAAAGTAACCACAGCATCACAACGGCCATTGTCTGCCGCCCTGACCAGATCTCTGCCGGCGCCGCGCCAATTGATAACCGGCGCTATCTCATCACGGACCACTACCGTAAAGCTGATCGTCGTACTGTTGTTATACGCATCTGTAGCCGTATAGCTCACCACGGTGCTACCGACCGGAAATGTGCTGCCCGGCGTATGGGTCTTTGTGATCACAGGCGGCGTACCGCAGTTATCCACCGCAAACGGCTCTGCCCAGCTCACCGTAGCCTCGCAGCTCTGGCTGTCGGGTACAATCGTAAATATGGCCGGTATGTTGCTGAACACCGGAGCTATCGTATCCACTACCGTCACCGTAAAGCTGCCCGTACGCGTATTGCCGCTGCCGTCACCGGCTGTCACCGTTACTGTCGTCGTCCCTACCGGGAAGATACCGCCGTTCAGATGTGAGGTCTGCACCTGCGTACCCGGACAGTTATCGCTGGCTGTAATGGTGGTCCACTGTACCGGCGCACTGCACTGACCTGCCCCCACGTAAGCCGTGATCGCTGCAGGCAGGTTGTCAATCACAGGACGGATCGTGTCGTGTACAGTAACGATCGCTGTCTTCTGTGCGCTGTTTCCGCTGCTGTCTGTCGCTGTCAGCGTCACCGTATTCGCACCCAGGTCTGCACAGTCGAACACGCTTATATCCAGGCCTAATGTCTGAATGCCGCAATTATCCGTGCTGTTATTATTCACCTGCGCAGGTGTAATGGCCGCAGTGCCGTTACCATCCAGGTACAGCGTCAGGTTCCGGGTATTGACAACCGGCGGCGCCTGATCGGCTACCGTCACCGTAGCCTGTGCTGTGGCGATATTGCCATTAACGTCCGTCACTGTCAGTGTTACCGTATTCACACCTTTGTTGCTGCACTCGAACGATGTTTTGCTCAGCGTCATCGTCTGTATGCCGCAGTTGTCGCTGCTGCCGTTATTCACATCTGCCACCGTCAGTGTAGCGGTACCGCCTGCATTCAGGTAGATCGTCGGGTTACGCGTCACTACTACGGGTCGGGTTGTATCCCGTACTGTTATCACAGCCGTACCGCTGCGGCTGTTACCGCTGCCGTCTGTTACTGTAAGCGTCACTGTATTGATGCCTGTGTCAACGCAATTGAAGCTGCTCTTGTCTATGTTTCTCGTTGTAATACCACAGTTGTCACTGCTGCCGTTATCTACATCCGCAGCCGTAATGGAGGCTGTACCGGATGTATTCAGATATATGGTCAGGTTCCGGGTCGCCACTACGGGCCGTACTGTATCCAGCACCGTTACTAACGCCTGGGCAAAGCTGCTGTTACCGCTGCGGTCCGTGACCGTCAGGCGTACGGTGTTCTGACCCGCATTACTGCAGTTAAATGTTGTTTTATCCAGGACCCTGTTGGTTATCGTGCAGTTGTCACTGCTGCCGTTGTCCACGTCCCCGGCGGTGATCGTAGCATTTCCTCCTGCGTTCAGGTAGACGGAGATGTTGCGCGTTACCACTGTGGGCGCTGTCTGATCCACCACCCGGACAATGGCTGCTGCACTGTCCCTGTTTCCGGCCACATCGGTCACTATCAGATGAACTGTGTTATTACCTGTGTCTGTACAGCTGAAGCTCGTCCGGCTCAGGGCAAGGCTCTGTATCCCGCAGTTATCCGTGCTGCCGTCGTTGATGTCGGCAGTAGTGATTGTTGCTATACCCGATGCATTCAGGGCGACCGTGATATTTTTGGTGCGTACCACCGGACGGATCGTATCCAGCACCGTTACCGTGGCCGTGCCGGTACGTATATTACCCGATGCATCCGCTGCCGTCAGCGTTACTGTATTGGCGCCACGGCTGGTGCAGTCGAAGGTGGCCTTGTCCAGGCTTAAAGAAGCGATAGCACAATTGTCGGTACTGCCATTGTTGACATCTGCCGCCGTAATCGTAGCATTTCCGCTGCCGTTCAGATATACTGTGATATTTTTCGTTACCACTACCGGGCGCGTGCTGTCTACCACCACCACCATCGCCTGTACCTGGCTACTATTGCCGCTGCTGTCTGTTACCGTCAGGTGAACGAGATTATTTCCCGTATTCGTACAGTTGAAAGCCGTCTTGTCCAATGTGCGGCTCATAATACTACAGTTATCCGTGCTGCCGTTATCCACATCTGCGGCAGTGATCGCAGCGTTACCGCCACCGTCGAGGTACACTGTGATGTTCCTGGCCTGGGCAACGGGCGCCGACTGGTCAACTATCCGCACTATTGCTGCCACACTGTCCAAGTTGCCGGAAACGTCCGTTACCATCAGCCACACCGGGTTATTACCTGTGTCTGCACAACCAAAGCTCGTTCTGCTCAGTGTCATGCCCTGGATACCACAGTTATCCGTGCTGCCGTCGTTAATATCGGCGGTTGTGATCGTTGCCACACCCGAAGCATTCAGGGGCACTGTGATATTTTTGACACGCGCCACCGGGCGAACCGTATCCATTACCGTTATGGTAGCTGCAGCGCTATGCACATTACCGGATGCGTCCACCGCCGTGAGCATTACCGTATTGGCGCCACGGCTGGTGCAGTTAAAGCTGGTCTTGTCCAGGCTCAGGCTTGTGACCCCGCAGTTGTCGCTGGTGCCGTTATTCACTGCGGCTGCAGTAACGGATGCCATTCCTGCACCGTCCAGATAGATTGTCGTGTCCTTCGTCACTACCATCGGACGGCTCGTATCCACTACCGTGATCACCGCGTTCGACCATGACTCGTTCCCGCTATAATCCCGTGCATACAGTCGTACCGTATTCTGACCTCTTTGTGAGCAGGTGAATGTATCCCTGTCCAGATAGAATGTTTCTATTCCGCAGTTGTCCGTACTGCCGTTATCCACAGCCGAAGGCATTACCGTTACGCGGCCTGTGTCGTCCAGGTATACCGTTATATTGCGCGTGTGTACGACCGGAGCCGCTACATCCCGCACCGTTACCGTGGCCGGCGCGGTAGCACTGTTATTCTTATTATCTGTTACCGTCAGCAGGACTGTATTGGCGCCTGTGTCCGCACAGGTAAAGACTGTACGGTCTGCAGCAAAATGCAGCAGGTTCGTACAGTTGTCCGTGCTGCCGCTGTCGAGCTGGGAGGCTGTCAGCGTCGCCTTCCCCTGGTTATCCAGCTCCAGCACGAGATTACGCGTCCGTACCTGCGGACGTATCGTATCCAGCACGGTCACCAGCACCTGCGCCGCAGATGCATTACCCGACGGATCTGTTACCGTGAGCGTTTCCAGGTTCAGCCCCGTCTGCACACAGGTGAATGTTGTACGGCTCAGCGACAGTGATACACCGCAGTTGTCATAGCTGCCGTTGTCTGCTGCCGATGCTGTTATTGTTGCCTCACCATTATTATCCAGGTATAAGGTCAGGTTACGGGCAATTGCAACGGGGCGTATCGTATCACGAACAGTCACCACCGCAATACCCGTACCGGTATTACCGCTGCTGTCGCGGGCAAATAAGGTTATGTTATGAACACCGGTTTCCGTACAGCCAAAAGAATTATTGTCCACCCATATGCTGTCTATACCACAGGCATCTGTTGAACCGTTATTAACTGCTGCAATGATAAAGCTGCCATTACCCGTGCCATCCAGGTATACAGTTGCCGGACGGGTCAGCACTACGGGACGCACCGTATCTACTACCGTCACTGTTGCCGTGCCGGTACCTATATTACCACTACTGTCACGGGCTGATAAGGTCACGACATTTGCACCTGTATTATTACAGCCAAATGTGATCACATCCAGCCACAGGCTGTCTATGCCACAGTTATCCGATGAGCTGTTATTGATCTGACCCACACTGATATTACCAGTGCCTGATCCGTCCAGGTATACCGTCACCGGTTGCGTCGCCACCACAGGACGTATCGTATCCGCTACCGTTACCGGGGCGGTTCCTGTACCAATATTACCGCTGCTGTCACGAACCGATAATGTCACGGTATTTACCCCGAGATCATTACAGGAGAAACCCGTAACGTCCAGCCACAGGCTGTCTATGCCACAATTATCCGAGGAGCCGTTATTGATATCACTTATGGTAATACCACCGTTACCCGATCCGTCCAGATATACTGTAAGCTCCTGCGTGACCACGACAGGACGTACCGTATCTTCAACCGTAACAATAGCCGTTCCGGTACCAATATTACCGCTGCTGTCGCGAACGGATAATGTCACCATATTCGCTCCGATATCATTGCAGGAAAAGTCTGCAACATCCAGCCATATACTATCTATACCGCAATTATCCGTGCTGCTGTTATCTATAGCCCCGGCAGTAATGGCGGCATTGCCTGATCCATCCAGAAACACCGTTAACGGCTGAGTAACTACAACCGGCCGCACGGTATCCGCTACTGTGACCGTCAACGTCCCTGTGGTAGTATTACCACTGCTGTCGCGTGCTGATAATATTAAGGTATGGGTACCGATATCGGCACATGAGAAATCCGTAACATCCAGCCATAAGCTGTCGATACCACAATTATCCGAAGAAGCGCTGTCTGCATCTGCAGCTAAAACAGAAGCCACTCCCGCCGCATCCAGGTAAACCACCAGGTCACGCGCCCATACAACAGGAGCCAGCGTATCCAGCACCGTAACCGACGACACACCGGCGCCAACGTTGCCGCTGCTGTCGCGGACAAATAATGTCACGGCATTGACTCCTGTATCGCCGCAGGCAAATGAAGTCACGTCCAGCCACAGGCTGTCTATCCCGCAATTATCCGAAGACAGGCTGTCTATCTGTGCAGCCGTAACGGAAGTATTGCCCAGGGTATCAAGATAAGCCACTATGTTGCGCGTCCATACCACAGGCGCCAGGGTATCCGCCACTGTTACTGATGCCGTACCTGTACCAATGTTACCGCTGCTGTCGCGGACGGACAATGTTACTGTATTGGCGCCTGTATTACTGCAATCAAACGAAGTCACATCCAGCCACAGGCTGTCTATGCCACAGTTATCCGAAGATGCATTATCTACCTGTGCCGGCAACAGGGTAGCCTGACCTGCTGTATCCAGGTAAACGGTCAGGTTTTGGGTTTGTACCACTGGTGGCAATGTATCCAGTACCCGGACGATAGCGCCTGCCTGTACGGTATCACCATAATTATTATAAGCAGTAAGCGTTACCGGAATTCCATCCTGCCACATAATTACAAAAGGAGCATCATTATTATTTCGCTGCTGGGATACGTATAAGACTCCATCCGGGCCGGATGTCATCTGCTGGCCATACACATCGCCCGCGCCGGTTACCCCAAGCGGCAACCATTGGCTGCCGTCCCATTGCAATACTTTCGTGCTGTCTGTATTATAATCTCCATAAGCAAGGGTGAGCGCATTTCCGGCCCCGACAGCCAGGCTGGTATAATCCGCACGGTTTTCAGAAACACCTAATTCATTCCCCAGAAATTCCCACGTAGTTCCGTTCCATTTTCTTACAATGGCTTTCTCATCACGGAAGACATCATTATAAGCAATGTGTGGTACGCCCTGTGCATCCGTTACCATGCTCAGATATCCGGCCTGAGCAAAAAGGTGACCAAAAGAAAGTACACGGTCGCCAAGCGGGTGCCATGACGTACCATCCCAGCAATAAACAGAAGGTCCTTCCCTGTAATAGGTGCCATTGCTCCAGTCAGCGTCCAATTCTATAAACCCTGCGTACACCGTATCTCCTCCCCCGAATGCAAGTGACTGCCAGCCGGTATTGAACACTTCAATACCATCATTACCTAACTGTTCCCAGGCAGATCCGGTCCAGCGCTTCACATTCGTAATATTGCCGTTATCTCCGTCATGGTATGCGACATACAGCGTACCATCAGGCGAAAACTTCATATCTACAGACCATATGTCTACAGAAGGGGTTACATGATTATCCAGCAGGATCCATTGGGCGCCATCCCAGCGTGCCACCTTCAGTCCGTCGGCTTCATTAGGCTCATCATAGGCGACATAAGGATACCCGTCAGGACCTACGGCAAGCGCTTTCCTGTAAGAAATCCAGGGAAAATCCGGCCCAAGCTGGTTCCAGTCCGTACCATCCCACTCCAATACACGCAGTTGATTGACTGAATAAGTTCTATCCTGGAATGCAATATAAACTTTGCCATTGTTACCCGCCGCAATGCCGGCATCATAAACTTCGCCGTCAAGCGGATCATTACCAAGCGTTTCCCAGCTTCCGCCGGCGCCCAGGTCATCGCATGAAAAATCAGTACGATCGAGTAGAAGGCCGGCATAACCTGTGCTGCCGTAGCCCACACTGTCGGCGCTCACCGTAGCGGTACCGTTAGCATCGAGGAATGCCGTGTAATTCCGGACCTGTGCCACCAGCGCCAGGCGGACACGCACCGTGGCCGTGGCCGATGAAATATTCCCGTTGACATCGGCTACCGTCAGCGTCACGGTCTGGTCGCCCAGGTCTGCGGTGGTGAATACCGTCTTGTCCAGCCACATGCTGTCTATGCCGCAATTGTCGGTGCTGCCGTTGTTGATGTCTGCCACAGTGACCGTACCGGTATCTGTTATTACCAGGTCAATATCCCGGACAACGACCTGCGGCCGGATCGTATCCAGTACCGTTACGAACGAACGCGCAACAGCCGTATCATCTGACGCGCTCACGGCGCCCAACGTCACCGGTACGCCTGGCGGGAGCCAGCGATGTACGGTTGCCTTACCGCCGTTCACATCATCCTGGTAAGCCACGTAAACCGTACCGTCCGGGCCGGTGACAAGGCTTTGCTTATAGGCGGCGCCGGCAGAGATCCCGCGTGCAGCCACAGGCGACCAAACGCTGCCATCCCAGCGGAAAACCGATGTCTTGCTGCTGCTTCCCCAATCCCGGCAGGCCAGATATACCGTACCGTCAGGGGCAACAGTAAGGCTTTGATCGGTGGATGATCCGATAGAAGCAATCCCCGAAGCTCCGCCCAGCGCAGACCAGGCGCTGCCGTCCCAGCGCAGCACCAACGTTCTCAGATAAGCGGGATCGCCCGCAAGTGTACTTTGGTACGCTACATATACTGTACCATCCAGCCCTACGGCAACACGCTGAAACTGGGAGCTGCCGACAGAAATACCCGCTCCGCCCAATGCAGACCAGACACTGCCGTCCCAGCGCAGCACTGTAGTCTTATAATCATTCTCTATATCTAAATAGGCCACATACGGCGTACCGTCCGGGCCAACGGCAAGGCTTTGATTAGTGGCGCTGCCGGCAGAAATACCCACACCCCCGAGCGCCGACCAGGCACTTCCGTCCCAGCGCATGACCGTAGTACTCAGTCCATTATCCGAATCGCGATAGGCTACATATAGCGTGTCGCCACGGCCCGCAGCAAGGCTCTGGTAATAGGCGCCTCCTGCAGAAATGCCTGCAGTGCCGACCGGCGACCAGCCGCTGCCGTCCCAGCGCATGACAGTCGTTTTGCTGCCGTTTCCCCCGTCACCGTATGCGACGTACAGCGTACCATCCGGGCCAACGGCCAGGCTTTGAGTCGAGGTACTGCCGGCAGAAATACCCACTCCGCCCAGTGCAGACCAGCCGCTGCCATCCCAGCGTAAGACAGTCGTTTTGTTGCCTGCATTTCCATCCCGGTAAGCCAGGTACAGCGTACCGTCGGGGGCGGTGGCAAGACTGTGATAATCCGTGCTGCCGGGGGAGATACCGATCCCGCCTAATGTTTCCCAGGTGTTATCAACACCGTAGCCGATATCGGCGCATCCGAAGTCCGTCCGGTCCAGGAACAGCGTGCTGTAGCCTGCGCCGCCGTTATCTATATCTGCCGGGCTGACGGTCGCCGTGCCATCCGCACCAAGATATGCCGTATAACTCCGGGCCTTTGCCGCCAGCGGAAGCGACACCGGTCCCCGGAATGCGCTTTCCACAGCTGCTCCCGCATCCGTACCGTCATGTGGTGTTACTTCAAAGCTGATGTATTTACCTTCGTCTGCAGCAACCAGCGTATAGGTAGTCGTGTTCGCACCGCCGATTGGCGTCTTGTTCAGGCCCGAACCATTATCCGAACGGTACCATTTAAATGTGCTGCCGCTTTGGGGATCATTGTCGGCATCCGTATAGGTATAGGTACCGGTAAGCTCCTGACCGACCTGAAGCGTGCCTGAAAAGGAAACTGCAGATGCGACAGGAGGTGTATTGTCGCCATCGCTTACATTAACACTGCCCGGGCCCACAATTTCGTATGTGACAGGTCCGGTCGTCCCACCCTCAAAACTGGTTGTTATGATCACGTACGATTCACCGGCAGTCAGGGGAACCGAATTGATCTTTGACTTGACGTTGTCAGCTGAAATATCATCATTAGCTATAATAAGACCAGCCATGGGTGACAAAGGGTCGAAAGAGGAATACAGAAAGATGTATGTATCATTGGGATTATCAGGATGTGGTATCGTCGCCGATTTGACTTCGATGGAATAATTCCCCGACACCTGGGGTGTAATAATTTGTATAAGATAGTTATAGTCCTCAGTACCGGGACCTGAAAAATCAGCCGGGAGCAATTGTTTTGTCCAAACGCAGGAATAATCCGCTTCACATATTCTGTATGGCCGTTTAAAAGTCCTGGTATTGTCAAGTGTTCCTGAGAACGGTGTGGTAACAAGAAGCACAGGCCCCTGTATGGAACTTTCTACAGGCGTTCCCGCATGGGTACCATCATGCGGCGTCACTTCAAAGCTGATGTATTTCCCGATATCGGCTGTCGTCAGCGTGTAGGTAGTCGTGTTGGCGCTGCCGATGGTAGTTTTGTTCAGCCCGGAAGCATTATCCGAACGGTACCATTTGAATGTGCTGCCGCTTTCGGGATCGTTGTCCGCATCGGAATAGCTGTAAGCGCCTGTGAGTGTCTCACCTATCTGTAATATACCGTTTATCAGCACATTGGACGCAACAGGAGGCGTACCGGCAGACCCATAGGTCACCACCAGCTTATGGGCGTACATCGCGTACTCGGGATAATCAAGTAAGATTTCCCAAGCCCGGGGCATGATGATCATATTCTGTGTGCTGCTTAATACAAAGCTGATCCTGTTATCCGTACCCGCCTGGATATTGGCAGCAGTCATCAGGGAAGTAAGGTCAATTTTATATTCGTGTAGGTCTAACGATGTGTTACCACAATCGGTACAGGTAAGCGAACCGTTCAGCGTTGATGGCGAGGTGCCAGGTAGTGTCACGGGAAAAAGTTCCATTGTGCTGCTGGTAGTCCAGTTATCTCCGGCTACATCAACCTTTACCGGACCTGCAAAAGATGCGGACTCCATATAAATAAATAAAACCGCTTCCTGCACTGGCCGGGTATTGTCTATCTCAAACTGGAAAGCTGTTTTTTCCTCATCACGATCTATATATGGAGACATTCCAATACCTAAATCGCTGGTATTTTTAATAGCCGGGGCTCCCTGATAAAACTGTACTGAAAATTCCTGTGCCGGATGCAGCGTATCCTGTGTACTGCCGTACAGCGGAATACCAAAAAATATAAGGATAAATATCTTTTGTAAAGAATGAATACTATTTTTCATCATTAAGTCTTTCAATTATACTATTATTATACAATGTATATCTTGTACTCCAAATCGAAGCGTAAACTTATAAAATTTTTGATTTAATGTATATACTACAAGTAGATATTTTTATATATAATATAAAATAGGCTGGTCGCTGTTGTAAAATCTGCTCTGTCAGGTCGATACAAAAAGGGCTGTCCGAAAGTCCGGACAGCCCTTTTTAACCAAGGAAATAAAATCCCCCTACTTCTTATAATTCCGCAGATTAATTGCCGTCCGGCGGTTTTGTGCACGCCCTGCCGCAGTCTTATTGTCTGCTACCGGTTGCGACGATCCAAAGCCCTGGGACGTCAGCCGTCCGGCGTCGATACCTTTGCTGATCAGGTATTCACGCACGACAGCCGCCCGCTTCTCAGACAAGGGCTGGTTGATCGCATCACTGCCGGTGTTATCCGTATGCCCTTCGATATCCGCATATAATTTGGTATCATCCTTCAGCACCTGTACGATCCTGTCCAGCTGGCTATGCGATCCTTTTGTCAACGTGGCCTTACCGGTCTGGAAGAATATTTCCCTGGCCGCCTTGTTCACTTCCTGGATAATCTCCATCCTGATCTCCGGACAACCATTGTTGGTCTTGCTGTACTGATCAGGGCATTTATCCACCTCATCATTAAACCCGTCGCCGTCGCGATCCGGAACCGGACATCCGTCGCGATCGGCCGTGCCGGCTTCGTACGGACATTTGTCTTTGTGATCGGGAATGCCGTCGCCGTCGCTGTCGGGACAGCCGTTAAATTCGGGTGCGCCAGCCACCATCGGGCATTCATCCTGGTGATCCGGCACGCCGTCATTATCACTGTCGGGGCAACCGCTGAATGCCGCTTTACCGGGTATCGTCGGGCATTCATCCTCGGCATCCGGCACGCCATCACTATCTGTATCTATTGGTGTCATGGCAGCAAAGGGCGGCACATCGCCAGGCTTGCCAAACCAGAATATCATACCTGCCGAATGCTGCAGGTGATTATATTCCTTGTTGCCAATTGCTACCCTGTAACCGGATTCCAGCTGCAGGTCGATATCTCTGCCGACATTAAAATTGAAGCCCAGCCCCAACGGTACGCTGGCCGTCATATAACTGTAGCCGTAGCCGTTATCTTTATAGGTGGGGGTTATCCCTGCAAAAAGATATGGGGTTACGATATACCGGGTTTTATCCAGTATGTTGAAATTCACCCGGATATCTCCGCCTATGTATAATTCCCGCCGCTGGTTATTGTCGTACAGCAACCGGGCTTCATAGGTATTGTCTGTTTCACTGAGCGGGATCTCAATGTTGGTCAGGGAAAGCCCGAGGTTCAGATCAAAGAAACGGTTCAGCTCTTTATAATATCCGAGCCGGGCGCCCGGACGCCACAACAGCCTTTTCTTCATTTCTATCGTACCGCTTCCATTCCCGTTGGATTCTTCCACCCGGTCATGAAACAGGTAGTTCCCCGTTATCGGACCGGCGTAGTCAAATCCACTGGCATGTATACCCAGCCCGGAGCGGTTCTGGGCGAAACCCATACCTGTATAGAATAACAGGAACAGGCATATTGCTAAAAACTTTTTCATACACAATGTTTTAATCGTTTGTAATTATTTTAATAACCGGTAACCACGTATATATAGGGCAAACACATAGGGTTGCCCCTACAGCGTGCGTGTTAATAACCGGTATTCTGAATAATACTCCGGTTGGCATTGATCTCATACTGGGGTATCGGCAACTGGAAACGGTGGTCACCGGCAGGCAGGTTGAGATATTGCGGCAACGGCGCCGTGCCGCCTCCGTCAGACCGGTCGCCCATGCCGCTGCGCTGTACAGGCAGGCCGAGCCTTTTCAGATCAAAGAACCGGTGTCCTTCATAAGCCAGCTCTTTTCTCCGCTCATCCAGTATCGCATCCAGCAGATCCTGCCCGGATTCCATACCCGGTGTGTATGAATCATACCGTTCGGAACGAAGGGCATTGAGGTCTGCAAGCGCTTCAGGTCCCATACCGAGGCGATAATGCGCTTCGGCACGATTCAGCAGCACTTCGGCAACACGGAGGTATTTCATATCATTTACAGACGCCACACCGCCGGTTTTACCGGGATATTTAACAATGGAATTGTAAGAGAATCCCTGGAAGTCGTTGGTAAGGAAATAAACGTCTTTACGTATATCATCATCATCATACGACTGGTAAAAGTCAAAATCCGGGGCATATTCATTCCGGATACCGGTAGGTCCCGGCTGGTTATATCCGACGCCGATCCGCACACGGTCTATCGTCGTAATGATCACTTTAAACAGTACGCCCGATTCTGTTTCGTCCCTCCATATAGCAGGGAAAATGTTTAAAGCGCCCACATCACTGTTTACAGCCAGCGCACGGTCAGCAGCATTTTTGGCTTTCTGCCATTCACCGCCATACAGATATACACGGGAGAGCAAACCGGATACTGCCGCCTTGCTGAGCCGGCCCGGCCCATTGCTGGAGGCAATGAGCACTTCCGCCTTTTCCAGGTCGGTTACTACACGCTCGTATACGTCGCGCACCGTATGCCGGCCCGGCATTGCTTCTACATCTGTGGTCGTAACATAAGGTACGCCCGGATCCGAGCCACCGGCAGCCTGCGGTCCTGATACGGGTCTGGCATACACCCGCAGCAGATCAAAATGCGCCATGCCTCTGGCAGCCAGCGCTTCGCCTTCTGCATTGCTTTTAAACCCTGTTTCGTTGTCCTCCAGGTTATCTGTATTTTCCAGAATTGAATTGGCCAGGCGTATTACCTGGTACCCGTCGCGCCACGTCTCGGTAGTGGTATTGGCCGAGTAGGTCCATTGAAAAAAGGCCTGCTGCGACCGCCTTCCGGTGGTTACGATCACCACATTATCCGCCAGGACATCCGGCGAAGAAGCCCAGGCAAAGGCATCTTCCCCGCCCAGGTAATTATTGGCAGCAAAGGTAGCAGCAGAGTTCCCGGTGATAATCATCCGGTTATACAGACCACGGAGCGCATTGGTAAAGTCCTGCTCTGTATTAAAGGCATATTCCTGCGGTACCTGGTCATACGGTACTTTATCCAGCGCCTTTCTGCAGGCCGGCAACCCCAGCAGCAGCACTGCCGCGGCCAGGATACCGTAAAAAGTATATGATCTCATAATTGTTCGTTTTAGCATGGTTTAGAATGTAGCGTTTAAACCGAATGAAATAGAGCGTACCTGCGGATAGCTGTATAATGCGTAGATACCAGGCGCCTTATAGCTGTCTTCTTCGCCGCTGCCCAGGCCCACTTCCGGATCTCCTTTATAATCTTTTGCCCAGTAGAAGAGGTTTTGCCCCTGTACAAAAAAGGATAATTGCTGCATCCGTATTTTATTGGGCAGATAAGAAGGCACTTTATAGGAAAGGGTAATATTGCGCAGACGGATAAAATCGCCTTTCTGCAGCCAGCGGTCTGTCGTTTGTACCGTGTATTGCGGATCGGGGTTTTTAGCATTATCACCGGGCTGCGTCCAGTAATTCATCGCGTCTGCAGCCTGTGCCATATAAACGGCATCCATACCCGAGTTCAGATCCCGCCAGGGATAGTTCAGGATATAATTGCCGCCGCTGAAGAAAAATTCTCCCGCAAGCGTTAATCCTTTATAGCTTACTGCCGTGTTAATGCTGCCGAAGTAGCGCGGGTCGGGCGACTTACCGGTCAGCAGTGTAGCGTAAGAAGTGCTGAACTCATCCGAGATTTCCCCGTTTTGCGTATAGTACAAAGGCTTCCCGGTCTGGGCATCCACACCGGCCGACCGTACCATGAAATAGGTATTCACCGGCTGGCCGACAACCCATTGGGTACCGGCAGCATCTTGCGGGATCGTATCGCTTGCTCCATACAGTTCGGTGATCTTATTTCTCTGGAAGGTAATATTACCACCCACACTCCAGTTGAAATCTCTCGTGCGAATGATATCAACATTCATATTAAATTCGATTCCCCGGTTCTGCACCTCACCCACATTCTCAAGCCGCGACTGGAAACCTGTAGTGGAAGAAAGCGGCCGGTCGAGCAGTAAAGCGGTAGTATTTTTCTGGAATACGGCCAGGGTACCGGTAAACCGGTTTTCGAAAAATCCGAAGTCAATACCTCCGGAGGTCATCATGGATTTTTCCCAGGTAAGGTTCGGGTTACCGGGCCGTACCGGATATTCGATCGAAAGGCCGTTATACCGTCCGAATCCGAAAGTGGTAAGATGCTCATAATTACCGATATCGAAGTTACCGCTCGTACCGGTAGAAACGAACAGGCGTAGCATATTCACATTACGCGAACCGGAGAGGAATCCTTCGCGCGAGATCACCCAGCTTGCACCGCCTGCATAGAAATTGCCGTATTTATTATTGACCGCAAAACGGGAAGATCCGTCACGCCGTACGGAACCATTGATAAAATATTTGGAGGCATAGTTATATTCCAGCCTTCCGAAAAATGAAGCCAACGTCCAGTCGTACTTGGCCGTACTGAAATTGGTATTCTCCGCAGCAACATTCTGGGTGTTGTTATTCTCATTAGGATACCCGATACTGCGGATCGAATATGACTTATATTCTTCCTGCGTATATTCCGTACCGGCCAGCGCATTGACCGTATGGCCGCCGCCGAATGTTTTGGTATAATTCAGCGTATTGCTCCAACGGTAATTGAACCGGTAAAAACCATTGTCTGTTTTATTACCCGGCTTTTCCGGGTTACCGGTATAGAAATCAAGCACGGAGCCGGGCTTGATAAAATATTCGCGGGTATAATCCGTGTATTCTGTACTGAACTCCGTTCTGAACCTGAAATCGCGCAGCAGCTTCACCTGGCCGTAGAACGTGCTCACCCCGTTCAGGGTGTTTGCTTTTTCCGGATTATTGGCGATGGCCTCCGAAATAGACAATCCCTGGTGTGTGAGGTTGTAACTGCCGTCAGGATTCCGTACAGGCTCATAAGGATTGTAGGTATAAATAGCCACAAAAGGATTCTGTACATTATATATATCCCGCAGCAACGACTCCTTACGGTTTGTCATCATCAGGTTGGTACCCGCTTCAAACCAGTCGTTAAACTCATGCGACACATTTAGCCGCCCGCCACGCCTTGTAAAGTCGGAGCCAAAACTGATACCTTCTTCCTTATAATCCTGCAGGGAGAAAAATACCCGTGTACGATCAGTGCCGCCGCTGATGGACACATCGTGGATGGTGAACTTCGCCGGACGCAACAATTCCCGGAACCAATCCGTTTTATTTGTACCGGACATGCCCGACCAGAGGGACCTTAACTCGGCATCAGGTATATCTCCTATAGTAGCGTAGCCATTTTCGTCCATATACATCTGTATATATTCATTGGCATATCCCAGGTCTTTTTCGTAGCGCAGCTTTTCATCATAATTCATCAGGCGGAAATTGTCCTGGGTCTTGGACTTCACGCCATGCTGGAAAGTATAGGAAAGCTGGGCCCCGTCTCTTTTCCCTTTTTTTGTGGTGATCATCAATACCCCGTTGGATGCCCGCGAACCATAAATAGATGCGGTTGAGGCGTCTTTGAGAACAGATATATTCTCAATATCATTCGGATTCAGCGCGTTATAGGCATCCTCCGACACCGGCTGACCGTCTATCACGATCAGGGGCGAAGCGCCTGCATTCAGTGAGCCGACACCCCGTACCCGCAGATAGGCATTCTGGCCCGGACGGCCGTTAATGGCTGTTACCTGCAATCCCGGCGCTTTACCCTGCAGCATATTCTGGAAGCTGCCGAAGGGTTTATTCTCCAGCTCTTCCGCCCCTACGATGGTGGTGGAGCCGGAAATTGCCTCCCGGCGCTGGGTACCATAGCCTACTACAACCACATCCTGCAAAAATTGGGACAGTGGATTGAGCTGCACATTGATCACACCGGTCCCAAGCGGAACTACCTCCTGCTGGTAACCAATGGAGCTAACTTCTACGAAACCTGCATCCGGGGGCACATCTGCGATCCGGAATTCACCGTCCGGGTTGGTAACTCCTCCCAGGTCGGTACCCTGGACTCTAATGGTAGCGCCGGGAACAGCCAAGCCCGTATTATCCGTGACCTTGCCACGGATGGTACGTACCTGTGCCCACAAATGAACGGCAACCATTAACATCACAAGTGTTAAAAGTAGTTTTTTCATATTTTTCTTTTTAAATATTAGAGATGCTGCTTGCTGATAAAACAAACTGATTCTTGCTGACAGGGTAGTGTATTTGGTCATCCATAGGCGTTATATTTTTATGATTAAAAAGATATGCAATGAATACACATTATATTTTCTTTAACAAAAATAATACCATCGCTCCAAAAAATCACCCCTTTTGCGGGATATTTTATTTATCAGGCGATTTTTAGACTGATAATCAGACAGCTACAGCGATTCCCTAAAAAATTTTAATGAATTATTTGGCATACTCAAATCGCCGGTCTAACTTTGCACTCCCAAATTTCAAAGCAACGGAAGAGGAAAATATCCCCATCTGTTAAAAACTTTAAAACGGAAATGAGACACCTGAGTTTTAAGACACAATCCGCCAACGAGAAGATCGTACAGCGCAACTGGTACGTGGTAGATGCTACCAACCAGACGCTAGGCCGCATGACTACAAGGATCGCGAGCATCCTCCGCGGCAAAAACAAAGTATATTATACACCCCATTTCGATTGCGGTGATTATATAATCGTAGTCAACTCCGGCAAAGTGAAATTCACCGGCAACAAGCTGGAAGACAAAGAATACCAGACATATTCAGGCTATCCTGGTGGCCAGAAATCGACAACTGCAAAAGAATTACTGAGCCGGCGGCCAAATGTGGTCATTGAGCGTGCCGTAAAAGGTATGTTACCGAAAAACCGCCTCGGACGCGCCATGTACAAAAAACTATTTGTATATGAAGGCGCTGAGCACCCCCATGCGGCACAAAAGCCACAGGAACTGAAGTTTTAATATCATTTTGTAAACAGAATTAACTCTATAAATTAAATGGAGAAGCAAAAAAATGCAGTCGGACGCCGTAAAGAAGCCGTTGCGCGCATATACATCAGCAAAGGTACCGGTACCATTACCGTAAATGATAAGGATTATAAAGCATACTTCCCGATCATGTACCTGCAAAACCAGGTAGAGCTGCCCCTGAAAACCATTGAAGCTACTGACAGCTTCGATATCACTATTAATGTACAGGGCGGAGGTCAGAAAGGACAGGCGGAGGCAATCAAGCTGGGCATTGCCCGTGTGCTCTGTGATGTCAATGAAGAATATCGCCCTGCTTTGAAGAAAGAAGGTCTCATGCGCCGCGACCCGCGCTCGGTAGAACGTAAGAAATTCGGTAAACGCAAAGCACGCCGCAGCTTCCAGTTCTCTAAACGTTAACATAATAATTTCCCGGTTGCAGCAATACCGGATCATTCAAATATTAATTAACAATGCCCGGCCGGCCTCCCATCAGCAGAGCGAACCGGCAGCGGCTCAAGAAAAAATAAAATGGAAGAAAGTAAAAACCTTCATCAGCAGCTTCTGGAAGCCGGTGTACACTTTGGCCACCTCAAGAAAAAATGGAATCCCAAAATGCTGCCGTACATCTTCGCGGAAAAGAACGGAATCCATATCATTGACCTGAATAAAACAATTGATGGCCTCGACGAAGCAGCAGCAGCGCTGAAGTCCATTGCCAAAAGCGGTAAAAAGATCATGTTCGTAGCTACTAAAAAGCAGGCAAAAGAGATCGTTGCCGAAGCAGCTGCAAAAGTAAACATGCCCTTCGTTACCGAACGCTGGCTGGGTGGCATGCTCACTAACTTCTCTACTATCCGCAAGAGCGTAAAGAAAATGCAGAGCATCGAAAAAATGCTTACCGATGGTACGTTGGACAGCGTAACCAAAAAAGAACGCCTGACGCTGAGCCGCGGCAAGGACAAGATGGAAAAAGTACTGGGCGGTATCTCCCAGATGGGCCGTACACCTGCAGCACTTTTTATCGTAGATATTACACACGAGCATATCGCCCTTGCAGAGGCCAAACGCCTCGGTATCTCCACCTTCGCTATGGTAGATACCAATAGCGATCCGACCAAGGTAGACTTTGCGATCCCTTCTAATGACGATGCTACCAAATCCATCGCCATCATCACCAATTACCTGGCTGCCGCTATCCTTGAAGGTCTGGAAGAGCGCGCACAAAGCAAGGAAAGTGGTGAGGAAGAGTCTGCCCAGGAAGAAGCGGGTGACCAGCAGGAATTAAGAGGGTTGAACCTTGATGAAGAAGGCGATAAAAAAGAGAAAGGAGCCGGCGGCCCCGGCCAGCGTCGCCGTCAAGGCTCTGGTAGTTCCGGCACACGTGGCGGAGCACGCCAGGGAAGCGGCACGCGCAAACCCGGTGGCGTACCGAAACGATAATTTAATTTGAAAATTTGGGAATTTGAAAATGAGTTAATGCATAAGCACATTTTCAAATTCTCAAATTGGCTAATTACAACAACCATATTAAAGTAAAAAGATAATGAGTACTGTAACAATATCCGCTGCAGACGTAAACAAGCTGCGGCAGCAAACAGGGGCAGGCATGATGGACTGTCGCAAGGCGCTGATCGAAAGTGAAGGCGATTTCGAAAAAGCTATTGATTACCTGCGCGCCAAAGGCCAGAAAGTAGCTGCCAACCGCAGCGACCGTGAAGCCAATGAAGGTGTGGTTATCGCCAAAGCTTCTGCCGACAACAAATACGGCGTTATCATAAACCTGAGTTCGGAAACTGATTTCGTAGCAAAAAACCAGGAATTTATAGATTTTGCACAGCAGGTGGCAGATGCTGCACTGACTTCCGGCACAAAAACAGCCGAAGAGCTTAAAGCTATTGCACTTGATGGAGCTACCGTGGGCGAACGCCTGCTGGAAATGGTAGCCAAGATCGGTGAAAAAATAGACATCACCCGTTTCGAGCAGGTAACTGCAGAAACAGTAGTACCTTATATCCACGGCAACTTCCGCATCGGCGTACTGGTAGGCCTTAACAAAGCCGTCAACGACAATATAATTGCCGCCGGTAAAGACGTAGCCATGCAGATCGCAGCCATGAACCCGCTGGCCGTTGATGCTGCAGGCGTACCGCAGGAAACCGTGGACCGCGAAAAAGCGATCGCCATCGAGCAGATCGTGGCCGAAGGCAAGCCTGCCGACATGGCTGAAAAGATCGCCGCAGGCAAGATCAACAAGTTCTTCAAAGACAATACGCTGCTGCCCCAGGCTTTCGTAAAAGACAACGGACAGACCGTTGCCGATTACCTGAAGTCTGTAGAAGGCGACCTCACTGTTACCACTTTCAAGCGTGTAGCTATAGGGTAAGATAATCCAGATAATAAATAAAAAGCAGAGACCGGGCTATTTTCATAGTCCGGTCTCTGCTTTTTGTAAAGCTATACACTTACTAAATCGAACACTTTGTAATAGTACAGTATAGCCATTTCAATATCACAAAATCATAAAACGATCTGCATCCTTCAGAAAAGGGAATCGCTCTCTGACGCCGGCCAGTGTATCACGATCAAGCGTCAGTGTACGGACACAGATATCATGTGCCTGCTGCCAGACCGTTTCACCAAGGGGGTCAAACACACTGCTGTCACCGCTGTGGTAAATGCCATTCCCGTCCGTACCTACACGATTCACCCCCACTACATAACTCTGATTCTCTATGGCCCTGGCCTGTAATAAAGTCTTCCAGGCCAGACTGCGCCGCTCCGGCCAGTTGGCTACGTACAACAACACATC
The DNA here is from genome assembly GCA_964527735.1 of uncultured Chitinophagaceae bacterium. Classification (GTDB taxonomy): domain Bacteria; phylum Bacteroidota; class Bacteroidia; order Chitinophagales; family Chitinophagaceae; genus JBEBVQ01. The sequence goes on from CAZGPG010000004.1 coordinate 226,637, forward strand.
GTAGGCTGCGCCGGTTTCGCTGCCATCCATGCCCTGCCGTGCCCATACGGGGAAGCGCAGATCGTAGCACACCTGCAGACATATACGCCAGCCTTTTACCTGTGCGATCAGCCGCTTTTCCCCTGCCGTATAATGCGCATGCTCTCCTGCAAAGCCAAACAAATGCCGCTTGTCATACACACCATACCGGCCATCTGGCTGCATCCAGATCAGGCGGTTATAGTATTTTCCATCTTCTGCTATGACTACACTTCCGGTAAGAATACAGCGATAACGCTGAGCCATTTGCTTCATCCAGTGCACGGTAGGGCCGTCCATCCCTTCTGCCAGCCGCTGCGCTTCCATACTGAAGCCTGTAGAAAACATCTCCGGCAATACTACGATCTCCCGCTTTTCTGTTATTCCGGCAATATACTGCTCATACTGCTGCAGGTTGGCCGTTTTGTCTTCCCAGAAAATATCAGGCTGGATCAGGGATATGTTCAGGTGCTGGTGCATGTGGATGGTTTTAATCAAGTAGTTTATTTGAAAATGTGACAAATGTGTTGAATGTGGAAAATGTGATGACACATTCGTCACATTCAACACATTTATCGCATTAAATTAGATCATTTCACCTGTACCAGGTAATAATCACTCAGCACACTACCGCGTGTCTTATAATTCAGGAATGCCGGCTTGAGTTGGCTTACTTTAAATAACTGCCGGTGCAATACCGTATCAGTGTTGTAACCATACCGATGCAGCAACCGCAAACCGTCATGCTGCGTCAGGAAATAATCGCCTGTCTGTGCATCCGGGTTATTTGTATCTGCACCGCCAATCACACGCTGCGCATAAAAATGGAGCGAATTGAGCGGGTCATGCACATCCAGGATACGAACACGCCCGGCAGGGATATTTTGGGCATGGATAAATTTCCCCGCCTGTGTTCCCGCCTGGAATTTCATCAATTCAAAATAGAAATAGTGTGTCAGGAAAATATTCACGAGGATCATACCGGTCGCAGCCGGCATAAAAATGGCCTGTTGCCTGTTGTCTTTCCGAACAACAAGCCAAGCCCATACAATAACGGCAAGCAGCAATGCAGACAGCCAGAGCGCACCGGCCGGAAATGTAATGGTGAGTATTAATAAAACACCGGTAAACAACAGCACGGGCACAATCAGCATCACCGGCTTCATTACCCGGTACAGCTTCGGGTATTTTCCGTCTTCCAGGAGGTCGCGCAGGAGCTTTGCCGTGATGATCGCCGCGAGCGGGAAGGCCACAAAGATGTAATGCGGCAGTTGGTAATGCGAGGAGCCCAACGCTATATATGCCAGGATAAAGCCACCCGTTGTGATCCATTCCTGGTTTCCCTTTAAACGGAAATGCTGCTGCACCAGCTCTCGGATATTGATGAACAATGCGGGCAGGAATAGAAATATCCACGGCAGAAAAGACCATAGCATATTCACCAGAAGGAAATCAATGCCGGCGCCGTTATCCCAGACATTCTCACCGGTAATGCGCCCAAAGCTTTGCGTCCAGTAAAAAAACTCAAGTCCTGAAGTACCCTGTTTCCCGTCCATCCATTTCTCCGGCTGCATGTCAAACTGCTGGTACAGGCCAATGCTCATCGGTATCAGGAATACGGCTATGAGCAGGAGGTAAATGATATGACGCGGGTCAAATATCTTGCGCCATTGCCGCTTAAGCAGCCAGTCGGCGCCGAAGCAGAATACCGGTACCATGATCGCAATCGGCCCTTTCGTCATCATACCGAAAGCGATGCTGGCACCACCGCCTAATACATAATACCATTTTCGTTTCAGGTCAGCCTCGCGGATCATCCATACAGCAGTAATGACCCAGCTCATGAGAATGGTATCGGTACGGATGTCATTGGTCATCAAAAACATTCCCTGACAGACACCCAGTATAAGCGCCGCCATGCGGCCGGTATTTTCATCGTACAGCGAACGTGCCAGCCGGTAGGTAGCATACAACGACCAGAGTGCAAAGAGTATGGAAGGCAGCTTAAAGCCCAGGTTGCCCACACCGAAGATCTTCATGCCGAGGGCGCTGACCCAGAAGAGGAAAGGCGGCTTGTCGAGATAATCGCGCCCACGGTCAAATATCTGCAGGTATGATCCGCTTTCCATCATTTCCCGGCTGATCTCTGCATACTGCGAGGCATCGATATCCATGATGTCAACACGCACCGCAGAGATATACAGCACTGCAAGTACGATAAACATCCAGAAAGGCACTTTGGGCATGATCCGCTATTTGCTGAACAACAAAAATACAGTAACCCGGAGCATTATTGCAAGGAGCTGTTAACTTCTAATAGCAAGGGATCTTCATTCCGGAAAAGATCTCCGCTTCAGATGTCAATGGATATCCTGACTTTCCCGCCCAATCCCTTTTCAACAATGTCGAATAGTGTTTTCAGGGTCATGTTACTGCCATTATTTTCTACTCTTGAAATGTACTCTCTTTTTTTGTTTACAGACATGGCAAGCGCTGCTTGCGTCAGGCGTTTTTCTTCACGGGCTTTTTTCAGCAGCAGACCTATTTTAAAAGATTCAAAATCCCGTTCTGCTTCATCCCGGCCAGGTGTTCCCTTTTTACCATAGGCCCTATCCTTGATTTCGCTCCAGCTTCTTGTTTCCATTACGCTTGTTTTTTTGTGCATGATATTCGGCCATGAGTTTTAGCGCTTTTTTAATTTCATTCCCCGGTGTTTTTTGTGTTTTTTTCTGAAATGCATTCAGCAACACAACCAGTCTGTCTCCATCAAAAAAGCAAAATACCCTCCAGATATTGGATGCAAGCTGTATCCGCGCTTCATATAACCCGTTTGTTCCGGATATATGCTTCAGATAGCTGGAGGGGATCCGTTCCAGAATTTCTATTGCTTCAATTATTTTGAAGATCTTATGTTGTATCTTTTTAGGCTGCCCAGCTAAAAAATCTTCAAAATAATTTCTGAACGCCACGACTTCACGAACCCGCATCACAAAGGTAATTTATAAGTTACGACTCTTCCAAAAATTTTTTATAATTAATTAATCATCAACTCACTGATGTGCATTTATATACGCTTTTACGGCAAAAAGCAAACATAGGAAATTTAATTGAAGGTCAGTTATTTATAGAATAATATTTATATTCTGCATAAAATGCAAATAATATTCTTCCGATAAAAAATCAGAACGTATTAGTATGTATTCCCCGGAAATATGATTAGCAGGACTAACTAAATAGTGCATTTAAAAGTACGCCTGTGATATGAGGTAAATCCCAGCTCCTGTATCTTCCTTTTATGGAACGGAGTCGGATAACCTTTATTCTCCAACCAATTGTAATGCGGGAATTGCTCGTGCAGCCGGGACATGTAATCGTCCCGGTAGGTTTTGGCCAATATGCTGGCGGCAGCGATAGATGCATACTTGCCATCGCCTTTTACCACACAGTGGTGCGGAATGCCGAGATAAGGCGTAAACCGGTTGCCGTCTATCAGCAGCAGATCGGGGCGCAGAGACAATGCATCAACGGCAAGATGCATGGCTTTAAAAGATGCCTTGAGGATATTGATCCGGTCTATTTCTTCGTGATCCACCATCTGCACCGACCACGCGAGGGCTTCCTGCTCAATCACAGGACGCAGCAGTTCCCGGTCTTCGTGTCTCAGTTGCTTGCTGTCGTTGAGCAGAGGGTGATAAAAATCTTCCGGCAGGATCACTGCGGCAGCGCATACCGGCCCGGCCAGACAACCGCGGCCTGCTTCATCGCACCCGGCTTCCCGGTGACCTGTCAGAAAGTAAGATAGCAGCATATGGCCTGCAACTGAGTACGCCCAAAAATAATGTAATAAAATTTATGCGCCGAATACTGTTGTCAGACAGTGTATCAGGTATCGTTCCACTTCGGGCGATGGCGGCTCGGAGGCCGCCATGACAGCCCGGATTACCCTTCGCGTTTCCGCACCATAGTCAGGATCGTGGCAATCGCCACCGTTTCGCCGGTTTCGTCGTACACATCCACCAGCCATTTCACGATGCCTTTCGGCACATCTTCCTCACTGCGTTTTTCCTGGTCGGTTTTTTCCTTTACCGTAAAGCGTACACCGATAGTAGCGCCGGGATATACCGGCTTGGTAAATCGTGCTTCATCAATGCCGTAATTCAGCAGCACAGGGCCTTTTTTCGCATCCACAAACAAACCGGCGGCTTTCGACAGCACAAAATAACCATGCGCCACCCGCTGTTCGAATATGGTGCCTTCGAGCGATGTGGCATCCACGTGCGCATAGAAGTTATCGCCACTTACGTTGGCAAAATTGGTGATATCGGCTTCCGTCACCGTATGCTTTGCGGTAATGAGCGTATCTCCGACATTCAGCTCTTCAAAATATTTCCTAAAAGGATGCACCTCCGTTTCCGTTTGCCGTCCGCCCTGCTGGTATACATTCGTGATCCGCGATATGGTAGTGGGCGATCCCTGTATGGCCGTACGCTGCAGATAATGCAATACGCCGCGCTTGCCACCCATCTCTTCACCACCGCCGGCGCGTCCCGGTCCGCCATGCACCAGCATCGGCATCGGAGAACCGTGTCCGGTGCTTTCCTTCACACAATCGCTGTTCAGTACCAATATACGGCCATGCATACTGGCGGCGCCCAGCACAAACTCCTTCGCCACATCGTCATCTGCCGTTATGATAGAGCACACCAGTGAGCCCTTGCCCATCCTGGCGAGCGCTATGGCATCGTCAAGCGTATCATACGGCATGATCGTGGATACAGGGCCAAAAGCTTCTATATTGTGGCAATCCGTTTTGGTAAACGGATCATTATTGAAGAATACCAGCGGTGGCAGGAAAGCGCCATTTTCTTTATCAGCACCTACCACCTCAAACTTTTCCGGGTCGCCGATCACGATCTCCTGCGATTGCGCCAGCAACTGCACCCTTTCACGTACTTCATTGCGTTGTGAGATGCCCGCGAGCGGCCCCATACGCACGCCTTCTACCGAAGGGTTTCCGATGGTAGTCTGCTGCAGCCGTTTCCCCAAAGCGATCTGCACATCCTCCACCCGGTCTGCCGGTACCATGATGCGGCGCACGGCCGTACATTTCTGCCCGGCCTTCACCGTGATCTCACGGGCAACTTCTTTTATAAAAATATCAAACTCCGGCATGCCCGGCTTTACATCCGGACCGAGCACCGAACAGTTGAGCGAATCGGCTTCAAGATTAAACGGCACTGCTTCGGAAACAATACGCGGATGCGATTTCAGCATCTGCCCGGTAGATGCGGATCCGGTAAACGTAACCACATCCTGGCTCTCGATCGTATCGAGGATACCGCGCGCCGAGCCGCAGATCAGCTGCAGGGATCCTTCGGGGAGGATCTCCGATTTGATGATCTCCTCAAAAACGGCTTCCGTAAGATAAGAGGTGAGGGTAGCGGGCTTTACGATCGCGGGTACACCGGCCAGCAGGTTGACGGCTACTTTTTCCAGCATGCCCCATACCGGGAAGTTAAAAGCATTGATATGAATGGCTACGCCTTCGCGCGGCACCATGATATGATGACCAATAAACGTACCGTTTTTGGAGAGCTTCGCCGCTTCGCCATCCACATAGAAACGCTCATCGGGAAACTGGCGGCGGAGGCTTGCATAGGCAAACAGGTTGCCGATCCCGCCCTCAATATCCACCCAGCTATCTGCCCGTGTAGCGCCGGTAAGTGCGCTGATCTCATAAAAATATTCCTTACGCTCCAGGAGGTACATAGCCAGCGCTTTAAGCATGCGGCCACGCTCGTGGAATGTAAACTTACGCAGGGCCGGGCCGCCTGTCTTGCGCGCATACTGCATCATGGCGCCAAAATCAAGACCATCGCTCCCGGCCGTATAAATGACTTCGCCGGTGATGGCATTATATAATTTTTCGCCTCCGTTCTCAGCGGTAACCCACTTACCTTCAGCGTAATTCTTCAGTTGTGCAACAGACATCAGCAAAGTTTTAACCCCTGCAAATGTAGCTAGATTTGACCAATGAAACAGCGCCGGTTGTAGAGACGCGATTGATCGCGTCTCCCTTGCACAATGACGACGACGCGATCAATCGCGTCTCTACGTAAAGGACCGGCACAAATGAAATGGCATTAACCGGATCATGTTTTCCGTTATTTTTACCAAATGAATTACGAATGGCATCCTGCCGGTGCGGTTCACTCGTTTTCAGACACGGAAATCATGGAGCGGGAAGTAGCCGGAAAACATATTGCCTTCCTCCGCAAAGGCGCTGCTGTCTATGCCTTCGCGGCTATCTGCCCGCACGGCGGCGCCAGGTTCTGCGACGGATGGACAGACTATGCCGGCCGTGTCGTATGCCCGCTCCATAAATACAAATTCAACCCCGCCAACGGATACAATACCAGCGGAGAAGGTTATAAATTAAAAACCTACCCGGTTGATATAAAAGACGACATTGTGTACATTGGACTGATCAATAATTAAATCAAAATGCCCATACACATACCCCCCTTCCTCCAGCCCGGCGACACTATCGGCATCACCTGTCCTTCCGGTTATGTATCTTCAGAAAGAGTACATTATGCCGTGGAAGTATTACAACGCTGGGGCTACCGTGTGCGGACCGGGAAAACGGTGGGCTCGGAGCATTTTTACTTCTCCGGCAGAGACGAAGCCCGTCGCACAGATTTGCAGGAGATGCTGGATGACCGGGAAATAAAGGCCATCCTGATGGGGCGCGGCGGCTATGGCATGAGCCGGATCATTGACGATCTCGATTTTACTGCTTTTTACCGGCACCCCAAATGGATCTGCGGCTTCAGCGATATTACGCTGCTGCATAACCATATCCAGGCCAATTATGGCATAGCCACCCTGCACAGCCCCATGTGCGGCGCTTTTTCCCCGGATACAGAGCATTCGGATTTTCTCCTGAGCCTGAAAAATGCGCTGGAAGGGAAACCGGCTGTTTATCAAGTCGCTCCGTCTCCTTTCAACCGGCCGGGTACGGCAACCGGCATCCTTACCGGTGGCAACCTGGCCATGCTGGCGCACAGTACAGGATCTGTTTCTGCCGTGGATACGCAGGATAAAATACTGTTTATTGAAGACATCGGTGAACACCTTTACAATGCAGACCGTATGCTCCTGAACCTGAAACGTGCCGGCAGGCTGGAAGGACTGGCCGGCCTGATCGTTGGCGGCTTTACGGATATGCAGGATACGGAGCGTCCGTTCGGGCAAACCATAGACCAGATCATCGCAGATAAGGTGGCAGAATATGATTACCCGGTCTGTTTCGGATTTCCCGCCGGCCACCAGGAGATCAATTATACGCTTATGTTGGGCGCTCCGCATGAATTGACCGTTAACCACGATACTATACACCTGACAAGGCACAGGCCGGCAATCTGATTACCTGTTCATGGCGGCCCCCGAGCCGCCATCGTATGATTTATGCTATAGCTATTCTTAATAGTTGCAGTAGCCGCAAGCGATGGCGGGTCAGGACTGCAACCCATATCAAAATATTTTTACCGGACAACAGTGATTTTAAATAAAGCTAAATAATAATCATTATTAATAGCTGCAATAAGAAAATCTTAACTTATGATAATGGTCTGATAACCTTTATACACCTATTTTTGTCAGAATTAAACAAATCAGAATTATGAAACGCATCCTTTTACCAACAGCAGCGCTGGCCATGTTTTTTGCATCCTGCCAGAATGCTCCAACGGCCGACCAGGCAGAAACAGCAGAAGCACAAGAAGTAACCTCAGCAGAAGGTATTCCCCTGAAAGCCGATCTTGCACAAAGCAAACTTGAATTTATCGGCACCAAGCCTGTCGGGTCCCATCATGGCACCATCCAACTTAAAGACGGACAAATAATTGTGAATGGCGATGCTATCACAGGCGGTTCTTTTGTTATTGATCTCACTACACTGCAGACAGACGATCAGGATGCCGATGGCAATGCCAAGCTCACCGGCCACCTGAAGACAGCGGATTTCTTTGATGTGGAAAACCATCCTGAAGCCATTTTTGAAATCGTAAGTGTAACACCGGGTGTGGCAAACAGTGAAGAAGTGATCCTGAAAGACGCTACACATACTATCACCGGCAACCTCACCATGAAAGGCATCACCAAAAGCATTACATTCCCTGCTAAAGTTCAGATGGACGAAAATGAGGTAATTGCTAATGCCAATTTCAATATAGACCGCACTGAATGGGGACTGGTATATGGCAACGACCAGAGCCTCGGTGATAAATTCATCCGTCCGGAAGTAAACATCCAGTTGCAGCTTGCCGCAGGTAATCTGTAATCAGGCAGTAATAAGTATCAAGTCGTAAGTATCAGGTTGTTTTGACTTAACAGTTTCAATAACCTGGTACTTGCGGCTTTTTTTATTGCGTCAGTAATAACTATCAAATCGTAAATAACAAGCTGTTTTGACTTAATTGTGTTTGTGCTTTAATAGCTTGATACTTTTTAATACAGCCGCAGCTTTGCCAATCGTTCTACTTCATTGTTGATAATGCCCTCAAGGGCTTTCTGCTTCCCGTCCTTGTTGCGATATATCAACCGGTGGTCGATCACCGCACGGGCAATGTCTTTTACATCATCTTCGATGACGAATGTACGTCCCTTCACCAGCGCCCAGGCACGCAGACATTTCAGGAAAGCAATACCACTCCTTATGGATGCTCCCAGTGTTATATCCGGATGCGTACGTGTTGTACGCACAATATTATTGACGGCATGAATGATCTCCTCATGTACAAATACCTGCGCCGCCTGTTCCTGGAGCGAAAGGATATCCTGCATCGTCAATACTTGTTCCAGTTGCACCAGATTACGGGCAATGCCTGCATATTCTCGGTAGATGTTTAATTCCGTTTCTTCATCCACATACCCGAAGTATATTTTCATAAAGAACCTGTCGAGCTGTGCGGCAGGCAGCGGGTAGGTACCTTCCATTTCAATGGGGTTCTGGGTGGCGATGGTGAAAAACATCTGCTCAAGGCTGAGCGTGGTATCGCCTACCGTAATCTGATGCTCTGCCATAGATTCGAGCAGGGCACTCTGCACCTTCGGCGAAGCCCGGTTGATCTCGTCTGCCAGCAATACATTACAGAAGAGCGGCCCTTTCTTAAAAACAAACTCTTTGGTCCGGTCGTCGAAGATATGCGTCCCGATCAGGTCCATCGGCAAAAGGTCGGGCGTAAATTGTATCCGTTTGAAGATAACATGGTCTTCCCCGTTACCGCCGCTGATACATTGTGCCAGGCTGCGTGCCAGAACTGTTTTACCGGTGCCGGGGTTATCTTCCATCAGGATATGACCGCCGGCCAGCAGTGCGGTGATCACCATTTCCACCTGCGGGCGTTTGCCGCGGATCACCCGTTCTATCTGTGTGACCAGGGATTGTACGGCAGTTGTGGCATTGATCGTATCCGTAACAGGGACGTGTTCCTCCATCATAGCAAATCAAAGGTTTCTACAATTTTAACGATTTATCTGATGATGAGCGGAGAACGGGTGATAAATTTTTGTGAAACCGGTGGAGGAATAGAAGAATGCTCTAACAAATATTCTTTCAATAAACAGCAGGGGCGGGAAATTTCCCGCCCCTGCAATTCTTTATTACCTTATTAACTTTTATTGCTTTACCAATTTGGTTCGTGTTATCGTTTCTCCGTTTTCCAGAATTTCAACGATATATATACCGGTAGGGTAAGTGCCCATATCATACCGGAAGACAGTACCGTTAAAGCCCGGTTGTTCTGTGACCACCTGACCGGTAAAATTGATCAGACGGAGGGTAGCATCATGTAAGGGAATACCGGAACGTATCTCCATGTGCATATTAACCGGATTAGGGCTGATGCTGATCAGAGCGGCCAACTGATCCTTTCGGACAGACACGTTGGTAACAGCATAGGCTGTAGAGTCCGAACAGCCGTTTATCTGGCTCACCTTAACGCTATAGACGCCATTTGTATCCACCGTGTAGCCGGAACCTGTAGCGCCGGAGATCGGTTGACCGTCACGGTACCACTGATAGGAATCATATGTGTTATTGACTGTGAGCTTGTTGTTGTTTACCAGAATGTTCACAGCAGGTATATAGCCTCCGTGTATGATAAATGTATCTACCTCAGGGAAACAATTGTCATATTTGCGTACCCAATATGTGCCGGCATTATGAATGACACGTACCGTATCAGTTGAGCCATCATCCCATTCTACTCCCCGACGCAACGGGGTTACCTTTAGTTCCAGCAACGGCGTTCCCTGTATATTGGTACAAATAAGTGTGTCCAGTACTGTAGAAGTCGTATCTCCGGGTTTTACTACAGCCACGGCATTCGGAAAGCCCAGTACCATACGGGTATCCGGCTGTAAGGGTACGGCCTTAAACACTACATTACATGCAGTTCCCAACAGGTCGGGAGATTCAATGCGGTGCAGCGTATCGGCAACCAATCCCGCACCACCCAGATTATACCCAAAGTATATCTTTCCATCGGGGCCGGTTTTCAGATCACTGCCGCCATCGCCCACCTTGGCAACACCTGTCTTCGAAGCGACGATATCTGCAGATGTGGGTAAATTCAGATTCCACTGGTAAATACTGTCTGCGTGCGACAGAGCGTAGAGCCTGGATCCGTCCAGAGAAAATGCAACACCATTCGACACCCGTACAGGGGTTACACTACGGGGTGGGATGCCCGAAATAGTGACCGGGGCGCCCGGCGCCATATCGAAACTGTTAGACAACATGCCTGTGACAGGATCAAAATCGTACATTTCCAACGCTCCCCACAGGGGTATTGGATTAGCAAATCCTGTATGACCTGTTACATGTACCATTTTGGATCCGTCAGGCGAAAACACCAGCTTTCCGGATGTCCATTCTATATATGCCAGCACACCGAAAGTAGTTGTGCTCAGGACGCCGAGCGGAGAAACAACAGGAGTGGGGTTGATCCCTCCGCTGGTAATATTATAAGCCCGGAATTCGGCTGCGCCAAAAAGATCATATACTATCGTTATCAACCATACATCACAATTATTACCAGCCACGGCAGCTATCTTCTGGGTAAAAAGAACAGGAGTATCCAGACATATCCGTTTCTGTCCGGCAACCACATCTCCCAGCCCCCCGTCCAGATCCATATCCACCACACTGTAAAACAGGTGCGACCCCTCCGAAACCGGATTTAATAACGGGCCCACCAGGTTTCTTTCCATGGAAAATATATAATACAGGTTGTCGCTGCCTGGTACGGGTACAATGGTACCGGATTGCAAGCCGTCCAGCGTGGTATTGTATCCTACCCTGGTACCGTTGGGATGCAACAAATCCTTCCCGTTGGGCATAATAAAATGATCCCGGTTCCATACCCAGTCGCCATCTGTATAAAAAAGCAACTGACCATTGGCATCACATACAGATCCGCTGTTCAGTGCGGGTCTGATGCTGCTGTCGGAAGACTGGCTGTTCCGGGTTGAAATACTAACCGCACTCCCGCTGTTAAAGTCAAGCCCGGCAGCAACACCGAATACCCATACATTTTCTTCCTTTTGAGCCTGGCCATGCAGCAGGATAAAAAAACTGAGGAATAATAAAAGCGTAAACTTCTTCATCATGTTGTATGATTTTTGTGAATTAATGTATATCAGCAAATGTAAACAGCATCTTAACCCGGCTGGTTCATACAAATACGCATTATTCTGAAAATACGCATTTGTACCCATTGCGGAGCGGTAAGTTTCCTTAAATTAGCATAAATGGTGTGTTACAACCTGCCATATAACCTGCGCTACAGTTGCGGCTGTCTGGCCACACTGTTATGGTGTACCTGTTTACCGGGGATCTGTTTGCTGTTTTTCGGCAGCATTTCTGCAACGGGACAGCTCCATATGCCGGAAAAGATCAGCACATCGCATTTGCATATGCAGCATGATTTCAGAAACTATGATTCTTCCGAAATCGGGAAGCTGCTTAAAGACAGTATCCACACAGATCAATCGTCATCTGATGAAGCGCTGATGTTTTATGAGGATATTTTATTGCAGAGCCGGAAAATAAACTATGGCAGAGGGGCAGGTATTGCATTGTATGGTATGGGGCAGGTTTACTTCAACAGAAGTATGTATCCGCAGGCTTTTCAGTCCTACCGGGCCGCCGCCGCAATATTCCGGGCGCACAAACTGGAACGGGAGCTCGGAGGGGCATACAACAACATCGCCAATGTATATAAAATCCAGGGGGTCACACAACAGGCTGTTTACTATTATTATCTCGCTGCCCGTATTGCTTATACCACCCGCGATAGTATCCTCGTTCCCAATATATACTACAATCTGGGGCTCCTCTTTAAATATAGCGAACAGGGTCTTTATTATTTCAAAAAAGCGGAAACACTGGCAAAAAGATATGGAAAACATGAGATGCTGGGCCTCATCTATATGACAAAAGCGGAGATGCTGGGCAAACAAAAGGAATGGCATGCAGCGCTATCGCTGCTCAACGAGGCAAGTACGCTGGGTAAAGCACACAATCTACCGGTAATCCTGTACAAAAACTACCTGCATTATGCCAATCTGTACAACCGGAAAAATGAGCCGGAAAGAGCGCTTGAATATGCTACCAAAGCCAGGGCACTCAAAGATTCCCTGTCCCTGAGCTTCAAAAATGAATATTTCTGGATGAACCTTTACGACATGCTTATGGGAAATATCCTGGTCAACATGAAAGCATACCACCAGGCACAACCCTACCTGATACAAGCGCTCGAAACGGCCACTTCACTGAATATAAAACAGCAAAGGGCAGAAGCGCACAAACTCCTTGCATCGAACTATGAATATACCGGGAACTATAAAAAGTCCCTGGAGCATCAACGTGTCTACCAGGAGATCCGGGACAGTATAATGAACGAAACGGTAATCAAAAACATCAACAACCTGGAAGTAAAATACCGCATAGCAGAGAAGGACCGGGAGATTGCCATTAAAGAAGCCAAGTTAAAGAATAGGGATCTGCTGATCGGCGGTATCAGCGCCGGCGGCATATTGCTCATGACCGGGTCTCTCGTGTATTATCGCCATCTGAAGCAGAAACAAAAACTACTCCGCCAACAACAGGAAATCGAAAAGCTCAAGACACTCATGGCCGGAGAAGAAAAAGAACGGAACCGTATCGCACGGGAACTGCACGATGGTATTATGGTACGGTTCTCCTCCGTAAAAATGAACCTCGGAGCCATCATGAAACGCTTTCCCCCGATACCACAAATCAACGACCTGAAAGACACCATAACCCAACTGGATAATGCCACACAGGAGCTTAGGAACTCTGCACACAATCTCATGCCCGATATGCTGCTCAAAGACGGGCTTACCGCTGCCATAAAGTATTTCTGCAACTCAATAACGCCTGATGGTGTTACAGAAATTACTTTCCAGCAATACGGAGCAACTCCACATATATTACCCGAATACGAGCTCATGATATACAGAATCGTGCAGGAGCTCGTACAAAATGCGCTTAAATACGCCAGGGCAAAAACAATCATCATCCAACTGGACAACACCCAGGGTCTTTTCACGATCACAGTGGAAGATAATGGTGAAGGCTTCGATACAAAAAATCTTCTGTCAGTCCCGGGTTCAGGACTGAACAGCATATGCTCGAGAATCCATGCCATCGGTGGAACAACTGAGGTTATCTCAGCGGCCGGAAGAGGCACAACGATCTATATTGAAATGGAAATCGTTACTTTACAATCAGATTCATCATTATCATGAATGTATTGTAATAAAATATTTATTAAGAATATTCCGTCATGCCTATCAGAGTTGCTATTATAGATGATCATCCACTGGCTACAACGGGATTGCGTAATATGCTGGCCGGAAATAATGATATCCTCGTAACGGAAAGCTACCATAACGGACAAGCCGCTATGGAAGGTCTCCGGCAAAACCAACCGGATGTACTGCTGCTGGATATTTTACTGCCCGATATTAAAGGGGAAGAACTGGCAGCAAAAATTAAAAACACCTGGCCCGATGTACGTATCATTGCCATCACAAGCCTGGATGCCCCTATCCATATCAAGCTCATGATGCGCAACGGATGTATCGGATACCTGCTGAAAAATACGGATGTAGATACCCTGATCGAAGCGGTAAAATCGGTTTACCATAATGAAGAATATATAGAGCCTAAGCTCAAAGAGCGGATGATACAGAATATCATTCAATTCCGCCGGAACGACATGAAACCACCGGTGCTTACACGCCGCGAGATAGAGATCCTGCAACTGATCGTAGCGGAGCACACCAACCAGGAAATCGCCCAAAAGCTTCATCTGAGCACACGTACGGTTGAAAAACACCGTTTCAGCCTTTTACAGAAACTGGATGTTAAAAATACGGCAGGGCTGGTAAAGACGGCTATTGAGTTCGGGTATATTACGAGGTAAATTCATTCCCCTGACAGCCGGAATATCGTGAAGTATGGAAGTGAACATTTGAAATGCACCCACAGAATCGTTGCGGTAAGTTCCCTAAATTAGCAAAAATGGCGTGCTATCACCTGCTATATTACCTGCGCTGCAGTTGCGGCTCCCTGGCCACGCTGTTATTGTGTACTTGTATCCGGGGAATATGTTTGCTGTTTTGCAGCAGCATTCCCGCAGCAGGACAGCTGCATGTGCCGGAAGAAATAACAAGCGCTCCCCTGCATGTACAACATGACTTCAGCAATTACGACACTTCCGGGATCCTGAAGCTGTTTATAGACAGCCTTCATCTCCAGGACGCTCATTCTGATGAAGCGGTGGCATTTTTTGAAGACCTCCTGTTCCATAGCCGGAAGATCAATTATGGAAGGGGAGCGGGGATGGCTCTTTATGCCATCGGGAACATCTATACCAATAAAGGTATGTATCTCCGTTCCGCTGAAGTTTTCCGCGCAGCAGCAGCCATATTCCGGGAATATAAAATAGAAAACCTGCTCGGACAGGTGTATAACAATCTGGCTAATGCCTATAAGATCCAGGGATATACGCAGCTATCGGCTTATTACTATTACTTATCCCTCAGAATAGCTTATAATACACAGGACAGCTCCTCTATCCCTCATATCTGTTACAACCTGGCCACTGTTTTTAAACACAGAGGGCAAGGCCTTTATTATCTCGAAAGAGCCGAACCACTGGCAAAAAAATATAAGCAATATCACCTGCTGGGGCTGATACTGATCGCAAAAACAAATAAGCTACAAGACAAAAAGGAATGGGAACAGGTAGAAGCAAAGTTAGACGAGGTGATGCTATTGGGGCAAACGCACGAACTAACCGACATCTTATACCAGGTCAATCTGCAATATGCTTCGCTGAATATTCAGAAAGAAAAACCGGATCAGGCGCTGCAATATCTTAATAAAGCAAAAAAAATACTGGACCAGCTTTCAGCCGGTAACCGGCAGTATCATTTCGGGATGGGCAACTGGTATGGGATGATGGGGAGCGTATTGTTTAACCTGAAGCAATATCATGAATCGAAATCCTACCTGACCCGGGCCATAGAGATCACTACGCAAATGAACATCAAAAACCAGATGTCAGAAGCACATAAATTAATGTCTTTCGCATGCGAGTACACAGGAAATTATGCAAAAGCATTGGCACATCAGCGAACACACCAGGAGATCCAGGACAGCTTAATGAATGAAACCGTGATCAGAAGCATCAACGACCTGGAGGTAAAGTACCGCACGGCAGAAAAAGACCAGGAGCTGATACGCAAACAACTGGAACTGGAGCAACGCAATGTCCTGATCAGTGGTATTACACTTGGTTTCATCCTCCTGATCGCAGGCTCTGTAGTCTATTACCGCCACATCAGACAAAAACAGAAACTACTCCGCCAGCAACAGGAAATTGAACAACTGAAAGCGCTGATGACCGGAGAAGAAAAAGAAAGGAACCGCATCGCACGGGAGTTGCACGATGGCATTATGGTACGGTTCTCTTCCGTAAAAATGAACCTCGGGGCCCTCATGAAATATATGCCGGACATCCCCCAGACCAAAGCCCTGCAGGATACCATAACACAACTTGATGACGCTACCCACGAACTGAGAACATCGGCCCATAACCTGATGCCTGATATGCTGCTCCGGAGCGGGCTTAGCGCCGCTATCCGGTATTTCTGCAATTCCCTGTTGCCCGACGAAACAACCGAAATACGCTTCCAGCAATACGGATCACCGCCCGCTTTTATGCCGGAGTATGAGCTGATGCTGTACCGTATTGTGCAGGAGCTGATACAGAATGCGCTCAAATATGCTGAAGCAAATCGTATTATTGTACAACTGGATCACACCGGAGATCTGTTCACGATCACGGTAGAAGACGAAGGAAAAGGATTTGACCCGGCAGCGCTTGCACAAACCCCCGGATCGGGATTAAACAGCATCCGGTCGCGTATCAAAGCAATCGGCGGTATTACAGAAGTACAATCCGCTCCCGGTAAAGGAACTACTGTATATATTGAGCTGGAAGTTGCTTCTTTACAAACAAGTTGATTATTCATCAAAAACATCCCCCATGCCTGCCAGCGTTGCTATTGTGGATGATCATCCGCCGGCAATGACGATATTCAGGTAACGGAAAGCTACCACAATGTAATGTCCTGTCCGCTATGGAAGGGTTGCCATGCCGTTACCGGCTACCCTTTTTAGCCGAACCTTTTTCCTTGTAACCACTTTGTAATCGTTCGGGTACCAGCAGGCCACTTACAGAGATATCCACTTCATGAAAAAAAGCCCCCCGGATAAGTCGCGGTACCCGGATTTTATGTACGTCGGTATTGGTAGTGAATGCACAGGTAATGGATATTTCACCTTTTCGCACAACGGCCGTACCGGGAAGTTTCACCTGGTTACCTGTGCCTCTGATCGTAAGTATACCCTCTGTTTCGACCTGATAAGTGCCATCCTGTCCCGGATTTATTGCCGACAGATTTATGATACGGCCTTTATAAGCCGCCGTAGGGTACTGTTCGGTACTCATGTAGAATCCGTTGAAACGGCGCCCTATAGCTGAATCATACTGGTCGGGCTGATATTCATTCTGAAACAGGAATCCGGCGACCGGCACTTCGAAAAAGATATCCCCTGTTGCAAGATCGAGCGTTCCCGTCAGTTGATTATTGGTTGCGTGCAACATACGCATGGGAGCAGCTACCGAGAAAGAAACTTCGCCGTTTTTTACCACATACCGGCGGGCAAACGAGGATAGGGCAAACAGGGTCAATCCTGCGATAATTATTATTTTTTTCATTGGTTTGATTTTAATGTTTTTTTACAAACATGATTATCGTATCAGCATGAGATCTCCCTGTTTTTGGTATATATGATGCTGTGTGCCCAGCTCTATTTCCATCTGATACATATAGGTGCCCATATCGGTGGCGTTTCCCATATAGGTTCCGTCCCATCCGACGGAAGGATCCGACCCGGTATGAGCATAGATCCGTTGTCCCCATCGGTTAAAAATATAGAGCTGATAGATGCGTACCGGGCATCCGGGTTCCACTATCGGCCGGAAGATGTCGTTTTTGCCGTCTCCGTTGGGGGAGAATGCACCTGGCATCTCTACGATGCAGTCACAAAGCTCATACTCTATATGTACGGTATCTGTGGCACTGCACGGAGCCTGGATCAGCGTAATGGTATACATGCCTGTTTCCTGTGCGATGAGGGTGGGGCCGGCACTGCCGTTGCTCCACCTGACTCCGGTATTTGCAGGAATATCCGGTTTCAGCGCTACCCAAACCGGCGCATCTTTGCAAACAAATACATCTTCTCCGAGATCGGGATGCAGGTAAATATATGTTAGCAGGATCGTGTCGGCCGCTACACAACGTTCTCTGCTTACTGTTACGGAGTAGGTACCGGATCCGGTGACCTCGTAGCCGGGATTAAGGCTACCGTCCTGCCAGACAGCAGTTGCATCATCGAAGGGTATCTGCAGCACAATCAATGATCCGTCACAGATGGTTGTGTCTGCACCGAGATCAAACGTTATATCCACAGGGCGTATTAAAAAACTGTCCGTCTGCCGGCGACAAGAAATCGTACTGATAAGATAATATTCCCCGGGCTCCGTAACAATGCGCAAAGTATCCGCACTACCGTCATCCCATCTATACGAGGAGAAACCCGCCGGCGCCGTCAGTACCATGTATTCCTCATTGGAGCAGAGTGTGGTGTCGGAGGTTAGGTTAGTAACCTCAATCTCCGATGGAGCGACAAAAAAGCTGTCTGTCCGTGACCGGCAAAATGTTTCGCTGATCAGATAATACGTTCCTGTATCACTAATGGTACGTATGGTATCTGTGGAGTTGTCATCCCAAATATAGTATTCAAACCCTGCCGGCACAGAGAAAAACAGTGGCTCGCCGTCTGCGCAGATAACCGTGTCTGTCCGTTCCTGCAATGTGTCGCGTTTTTCTACCTGCACAACAAAAGAATCCATCCGGTAATCACAGAAATCCATTCCGAGCACCGTATATACTCCGGTTGTTGTCAATATTCTTGTACTGTCCGTAGCGCCGTCGTTCCACAGATAAGATGTATATCCCGGCGGAGCATATACAGTGATGCCACCCTGATCGTCACAGATCAGCGTATCCAGCACTTTGGCGAAGGCCGTATCAGGCGGGAGCGGGAAAACCACATCCGCCGGCAACGCCATAATAAGGTCGCTGTTGTGCATCAGATCTATCGCGGAATCTTCATACTGACAAGTGGTTCCCGAAAGATTGGGTTGATTGATACGATGCAGATACGGAATATATTCCTCCGTGATGTAAATCGTATCGTTATACAGCTTGAAGTAGTTTCCCTCGGATACTGACGGCATACTGGCTATAAATTGCCGGGAGGACGCTATGGCCAGCGAATCATAGCTGGTTACATCGAACTGCAGCAGATCGTTGTTTCCGGTTATGACATTGTATTCACAGGTGTACAATTTGGAATTGTCGGGAGAGAAGATCGAGTGATAAGACTGGAGATCGTTTTCCACCTCTATAGCATCGCTCACCTGCCCGGTAGCGGGGTCGAACTTAGCCAGCAGGAGTCCGTTCCAGGGAGTACCTACTCCTACCATACAGGCAGGGACATAACTGGCAATCGTCAGCATACTGCGGTCGGGGGAAACCGCCATGCCCCCCATAAGGTATGCGCCTGTCTGGACCTCAATGGTAAATTGCAGCGGAGTGCCAAACAGCCAGATGGTAATGGTCGCTGTATATAACGGTCCTCTTCCCTGTTTCTGCTGTCCTGTCGTGGAAATCACCGGATTGGGGTTGACGCCGTTTCGCGTTATGTGATATGCCTTGAATATGGGATCACGGGCAGTATGTACCAGCAGCCATACATCGCAATTATTACCGGGAATAGCAATCATGGCTTCGCTCAGCGAATCTGCATCCAGCAGGATGTCCATGCGGTTAGGGTCCACATCTCCCAGCCCGCCGTCCTCGTCCATATCTACAATCGAATAAAAAAGCTGCTGATCGGTACCGATAGGGTCAAGTGTAAATACATAGTATTTCCCGGGGGAATCAATAAAAGGAACAATAACCACTCCCTGGGTCGTGGAGCCTTGTGTATTACCCAATAAAGTGCTGCCGTTGGGCATATGCTGGTGGTTGCGGTTCCATACGCCGCCCTCGCCGGCAGCATAAAACAAGAGCTCACCGGTAGTGGTTGAGGATACAGAAGCGCAGCCCTCAAAGGTGGATATGCCGGATTGGAAAATCGTCGGGCCGCCGTTAGTAAATGAAAGCCCGAAATTATCGCCGAATGTCCAGTTGGCATTTGCATTCAGAAATTCCTGCCGCTGATTATAATACTGCGCAACAAGATGAGCGGAATACAGAAAGAACATTGAGAAAAGAAGAATGTAGGGTTTCAATTTCATAATGTTGTTTTTAAGTGTATTATGAATCGTTTTTAGCAAAGGCGGGTGAATAATCCTTAAAATTATTATGCATATGCGTTTATTATTAGATACACCTGTATTATAGTTGAAATGATAATGCGGTGTATCATATCATATACAAAGACCTTGATCCGGGATGATTCCTGTTTTTTATTTTTGGCAACAGCATTGTCCTTCGGCAACAGACCGTAAAAGCCGGTTGCTGAAAGTGGAGCCACAAACACATGAAATACCCACAAATCTCTGTATACCATTTCTTCTCATCTCAGTGAATACAGCATCAACAAATTTAAATAGTATGTCGACGTCTCCGGTTCATACAAATACGTACTTTATACAAAATACGTATTTATACTACCTGCCCGTGATCTCCATATTCACCGCATCCCATCGATGATACAGCAAACCCAATCCGGTAAAAGCAACAACACAGCATACACCAGCATCATGCCGTCTATCACCAGCAAATAATTCCTGTCGGAAGGATAACGACGCGTGTACATGATCGCCAGACGTGTGAAAACAACCGTCAGCATTTCTCCTGTTAATCTGCCACCGGAAGGATAGCGGAAATACTGCACCACACTGAATACCGCAAACAACAGCAATACAATATCCATCAGCCGGTAGCTGCTGCGGATACCGATCAGGTTGGGCAGCGTGTATATCTTCGCCTCAAGATCGGTCTGGGCATCACGGATATCAAATGCAATGCAGAGCGTGAACATAAACAGGAACCGAAGACATATCTCAACCGGATAATCACCGATTTCCTTATCCCAGAACAGGATGGGGAAGATCGCCGTCACGATCGTCCAGACGCCGGTGAGTACCCCTATTTTCATCCACCCGAATTCCCGTATGCGCTTCCTGCCACCGATGGGCAGCAGGGGCAGAGAGTAGGCAAAAGACAGCAATGCCGTGATTCCGGCCCAGAATAAAATGCCTCGCGGCAAATTCCCGATCACTGAGAGGCAGAGTACGATACCCGTAATTGAGAAGATATAATGCCAGTAGATATAGCGCTGCGACCAATAATAACGATCCGACAGCTGTGACGTGGACTTTTTGAAGATGTAATGCACGTTATACACCAGCAGCGTGGCCCCGATCAGGAACAAGTGCAACGGCGAAAACAGCGGTACGTCTGCTCCGGCTATCAGTCGCTCGGTGGCCATACACAGCCCGGTTGCACAAAAAGCTGTGAAGAGGCTTGTGTACAACAACCAATCTGTGAACCGACGGAATAAAGGCATCAATTGCAAAAGTACAGTATGCAGGAGGGAATATTGGCGTTGGAAGCGCCTTCCGTTACTGCTTCCGGACAACAGGCTTGTTGTTCATGGAGCACAAGCTTGTCCCGCCCGAAGCACAAGCCTGTTGTTAAGGAAGGACAAGCTTGTGGTGAAGCTGGCACAGGCTTGAAATGAAAAGAGCTGAGACTTGTGGTTGGCCGTCGGACAGTTTGGCAGGCAAGCGAGCTGGAAACGAACAGCCGGAAACCTGCAAATGCCACTGCTCCAACCGGCTGATAATCAGATTCAAAATCCGCCATCAAAAACATGCCTGCGTTTTTGGAAAAACATAACTATGTTTTCCGGAAAACGTAGTTATGTTTTCTCAGAAACATGCTTATGTTTTTCCAAGAGCATCTTCAGGATAAAGGAAAACATGTCTGCGGTTGCGGTGCGGATATTTATATGTCAGGTTGTCACCCATTATTGCGCTTTCATAAGCCACCATATTTCCCTATAAAAACCGCGCTATTTCCTGTTATCTGGTAACTTTACGTCCGGCTCATCTGAAATTATGCATATCGAATCATTACGCAGCTATTGTCTCTCACTACCGGAAGCGGAAGAGGGATTACCATTCGGAGGCGATACACTCGTGTTCAGTGTCCGGGGAAAAATGTTTTGCGCTACGGGCATTGATGATTTCGAGTTCATTAATGTAAAATGCGATCCTGAAAAGGCCATTGATCTGAGGGAGCGGTACGAAGATGTTGTCCCCGGCTTTCACATGAACAAACGTCACTGGAACAGCATCCGGACCGGCACACTGATCCCCGATGCGCAGATTCAGGAATGGATCAGAGATTCTTACCGGCTGGTGGTGGCCGGCATGACGAAGAAACAGCGGGAAGGGTTGCCGCTGTGATGGATGTTCTTGCAACGCATGCTCACGATACTTTTATTGTCAGCATCACGGATTTACCTGGATTACACGGATAGCACAGATTAAAATCCGTGGAATCCCTTAATCCGCTTAATCCGCGTCCCCGGATGCGCTCACAGCATCAATCATAATCCCGCAAACTCCCAGGCGCTTACATACGCCTCCTGCGCTTCAGCATAGCTGATGAATCCGGCATAAAACGGATCGCGGGAGAGGGTAGCGCTGTCGCCGATCACCACCAGCTTCTTGCGGGCACGGGTCATGGCGACATTCATACGGCGGATATCAGACAGGAAGCCGATGATACCATCCGGATTGCTGCGCGTGAGACTGATGTACACCACATCCCGCTCCTGCCCCTGGAAGCCATCAACCGTATTAATGCTGATCAGATCCAGGTATGACTGCAATCCCGGCACATGCTGCAATTGTTCTTTGAGCACACGAACCTGCTCCTTATAAGGTGCGATCACGGCAATGGTCGGAGACGCGGCCCCCTGTGTTACCAACTCCGTGAGTTCCATTGATAAGTGCTTCAG
The DNA here is from genome assembly GCA_964527735.1 of uncultured Chitinophagaceae bacterium. Taxonomy (GTDB): domain Bacteria; phylum Bacteroidota; class Bacteroidia; order Chitinophagales; family Chitinophagaceae; genus JBEBVQ01. Next base: position 249,426 of record CAZGPG010000004.1, read on the forward strand.
CAGGAAGGCGGCTTCTTCGGGGTTAGTGGTGCTGGTGCCTTCCGGTTGTTCGTCGTAGCCGCAGCCGGCAGTATCAATAAAGCTCAGCGGCAGTGAGCCGGGGTACAAGGTATGTCCCGCTACCGAATCATGCGCTCTTAACCTGTATTCATAAAATACCTTCGATGAATAACCCATAATAACCGTGTGCATCCGGTATTGTTCTTCCAGCAGCGTTACAGATTCCGGATGCAGAGCGACAGCTTTTTCAAGCAGGGTTGTACTCAGTCCGTTACGCGCCGCCTCCACCGACTTCACCGTAGGCGGGAGCTGCAGATGATCTCCTGCGAGTATTACTTTCTTCGCTTTCAGTATGGCAATCCAGCAGGCCGGCTCCAGCGCCTGTCCGGCTTCATCAATGACCACCGCATCGTAACGCAGATCGCGGATGGTATAGTGACCGGCGCCGACAAGCGTGCTCGTTATTATTTCCGACCGACCGATGATATCTTCCGTGATGTACTTTTCCGTCTGCTCTACATCTTTCATGATGCGATGCGCTTCCTGGAACAGCGCTTTCCGCTGCTCCCGCTCTGCTTTCCCGAAATTCCGTTTGTATTTATGCGCCATATCGCGGAATTCATTCGCCTGCTTCTTCAGCTTTTTGATCTCCTTCATGCCCGGGTGTGTTTCTGTCCGGCCGTCGAGCGTCAGCGACAGCAAGCGTTCTGAAACACGCGCCGGGTTGCCGACCCGCAACACGTTCAGCCCTTCATCGGCCAGCCGCTCCGTAAGCAGATCAACGGCAGTATTACTGGGCGCAACAACAAGTATCTGTTTGTGCTGTTGGTCGCGCACCATTGTTTTAATTGCCTGTACTATGGTCGTGGTTTTGCCTGTGCCGGGCGGTCCGTGGACGATCGCCAGATCCTGTGCCGCACAGATCTTCTGCACTGCTTCCTGCTGCGAAGCATTTAAAGAAAATATTACCGGAATGGAAACCGATTGATCGAAGGCAGGCTTTTTTGTTCCGGTGAGGATCTGTATCAAACGTCCGGTATCAGTATCCGGTTCGGTGGCGATGGCCCTGTTGAGGGCTTTCTCCATTTCGTCGTAGCTGTTGTCATCAAACAACAAGTCTATGCCCAGCTTTCCCTCGCGTGTCCATTCGGGCAGTTCGTCGGTGCGCAGGTTGATGCGGATCCGGTTTCCGCTTTGACGGGCTACCACGCCTTCAAGCTGCCGATGCTGAGGATCAAGGCTGGAAAAGATCATTACCGATACACCCGTGCGGAACTGGTGGTATACATCCTGGTGTGTTGTCCGCTCAAGTGTGACGCTGAGGTAGTCACCATATCCCGGTTCCGTATCGCGTATGGCAATGGGGTACCAGGTAATACCGTTGATTCTGCGTGTGGCTATCGTTGTATTTTCGCGAAGCAGCTGATACGCTTTCCGGTCTTCTTCCCGTTCTGTTTTGAGTAATGTGAGGAGCTGTTCGAAGTAGGGCATGTGCAAAGGTACGTAGTGCTGATATGAAGAACACCTCCCTCATTCCCTCCTCAAGGAGGGACGCCTGCATCGTAGCGTAGTTAATGCTTCTTACAGCACCAGTAACTGATTGTCTCCCCTCCAGGGGAGATAGAGAGGGGTGTAATGGCAAATCATTGAAAATCACTAATTTTAATTGTGCGCAACAAGATCATTCCATACAATAAAAACCTGAAGCAATTAGCGAGAAAACTGCGCAGTAATAGTACATTAGGTGAAATACTATTATGGAAAAGAATTCGTAAAAGGGCGCTGGGGGTGCAATTTCACAGACAGGTTCCAATTGATGGTTTCATCGTAGATTTTTATTGTCACGAACTCAGGCTTGCAATTGAAATAGATGGTAGCAGTCACGAAGATCAGTTACATAAGGATCAATACAGGCAGCACAGGTTGGAAGAATACAACATTAAATTTTTAAGGTTTCCGGATCAAACAGTTAAAAGAGATATTTCAAATGTGCTATGGGCTATTATGGACACCATTCAGGAAATGCAACCAGGTCACACAATAAAGTTCTTGAAGTAGAAACACCTCCCTCATTCCCTCCTCAAGGAGGGACGCCTGCATCGTAGCGTAGTCAATGCTTCTTACAGCACCAGTAACTGGCTATCTCCCCTCCAGGGGAGATAGAGAGGGGGTGTTCAAATAAGACAAAGCGGAAGCACATCGCTTTACGCTCTGCCGCTCCCGCTCTCTAACATTGTCGGTTCCCCCTCCCGGACAATGATTATTTTGCCGCCTTGATCAGGCGGGACAGATGTAATACCTGCCCATCCAGATCGGCCACACGGATCATATATACCGCATCGCTGAGGCTGCTTATATCAATTTGCTGTACCCCTTTCTGATGGAACACAACTTTTCCGTCAACACTGCTCAGCGTCACCTGAACCGGTACCGGAGATTCTATATATACCATTGCACTGACCGGGTTGGGATAGACCCGGATATCCGGACGGTTATTGATATTCCGGACACCAACCACGAAACTATATGGCTCTGATATCCCCGGACAATTATTTGCATCTCTTACCATTACCGTATAATTACCATCACCTTCCGGTGTATGCTGCCGGTTTGTAGCGCCGGGTATCAGCGTGCCGTTGCGGTACCACTGGTAGGAGCTGAAGCTGCCCGTTGCAAGCGTTGCGCCTTCCGGTATGATTACCGGTTCGGGAGCGGGATGTACCGTAACGTCTTCCGGATCGGAGATTGTCATACAGGTATTTATATCAGTCACTTTCACCGTATAGGCGCCGTCTTCTCTAGCGTATATAAAGGAGGTAATCGCGCCGGTAATATCCGTATTGTTCAGCTGCCACTGGAACGAATATCCGGCGCCACTGTTGGCAAACAGGAACACGCTGTCTCCCTCGCAGAAAGCGGTATTCCCCGCACTTGTTACCGTTGCCGGCGGCAGCGGATTTACAGACACAATAACGGAATCATAATTCACGCATCCGTCATTGATCCCCCCGCTGTTATCAAGTGCTTTTACATAATAGACAGTGTTATTGGCAGGCGCTACCGGAATGTTGCTGCCGGTATATGCGCCGGGTGTCCATTCATAAATATATTGTGTATTGGCGGATGTAGCTGTAAGCATTGTCGTATCACCTATACAAATATTAGCCGGCAGAGCTTCCGCAGTGAATGCCGGAGGCTGGGTAATGGTTACTGTCACCGGAGTACGCGAGCTTTCACAATGCTGGTAAATCTTCCAGTCATATAAAAACGGGTAGGTTTTGGTTATTACCGATGATCCGGTACCTCTTATCACAGAGGCAAGTCCTGCAATTGTATAAGGGAATATAATCTCATTAGATGCAGGCGCAACAGATTCCCTCATAAGACCGGTAACTCCCCCTCCCGTTCTCTTTACCGTCAGCAGCAAACTGCCGGCCGGCACATTAAATTGCACCGGTACAAACGTTTTAGTGCCCGGCGCCGGTGTACCGGTCACGGTAACGGTCGTTGAATCCAGCCTGGCGCCGTTAGCGGTATTCAACAATATAGTTACCGTACCGGTTCCCGTACCCACAGGATATATCGCCACCGAATCCAGCATAAAAGGAACGTACGCATCAAAGAAAAGACCCCCCGAATCATTGGAGCCTGATACCGTACCCGCTGTAGTACGATACTGGCGGCCGATGTAATGGGAACGCTTTCCTAATTCTGACGATACATAAAACGTAGTGGTGCTGCTCAGGAATGGCGTAGTAAAGCTAACACCGGTATCCAGCAGGCTGCCGCCGGAGATTGCATTATACCAATTCAGTACAGAGCCGGGAGAGCCGGTTGCGGTAAGCGTCACAGAATCTGCACCGCACCGTATGACGGAATTCGTAGACAATACTTCAGTCTGATTCACTGTAACGGTAAGCGGTACATTGATACAGGCAGCTCCGTCGCTGTTCTTTAATACGGCACGGTAATAGCTGGTGGTATTCAGCAAGCCGGTTGCATAAGTGGGTAACGCTGACCCGGGAATATCTGTGTACGATATCCCGTCCGGTGAGCTTTGCCATTGTATGGTACCGCTTCCGAAGTCAGGTGCGTGGTCGAGACGCAGCGTAGTGGAGCCATTTACACAGATATCAGCAGGATTGGCAGTAGCCGTTGCCTGTGCCGGTTGTACAAACTTACGGACGGTATCTATATTACCACAGGCAGTAGTCGTATTGTAAGCGGATGCCACAAAGGTATGCCGTCCGGGGGTGCTGGTACGGGCGTATACAGTTGCAGCATTACCGCCGGTATAAGGCGTGGTACCGGCAGCATTGGTATACAGACCGGTGACAGGTGTCCAGGTTACGGAGTCGAAGTTGGCAGGAGTCGATGTTACTGTCAGTATAGCAACCTCATTGTTACAGACCACAGGCGTGGCGCTCACTGCAAATGCGGGAGGTGTACCCAGAATTGCGGTTACTGCTTGGCGCGGGCTTTCGCAGGGAACGGAAACAGACCAGTTATATAAATATTGATATGTAGTTAACAGATTCGAGGAAGTCAACGAGGCCCCACCCGCACGTACTGAAATTGCTCCAGAAGGAGTTTCAAACGGGAAATCGAGACTTACGTTAGTATTACTGGACGTTTCCCGAACAAGTTGTGCTCCTGTACCACGAATCGTTATCCGATATTCCCCCGGAGCAAGTGTTATGTTTACAGGCAATACTTCCAAGGTGATCCCTGTTGTATCTGCATAAAAACTGTAAAAAGGGGTTCTGCCTACAGTATCACCCTGCAGATTAAGTATAAATATCCTGACGGAATCCATTAGTAATGGACCGCCGCTCACACGTCTTCCACTGGTTCTGCGCTGGTATATATCTATTGTATTAATAGTAGCGATTGTATGCACATCAAATTTCAAATGCTGACCTGCACTCGGGGCAACAGTACTTGTACCGGGAGTGGGGCTTGCAAGACGTTCTTCTTTTGTATTGGACGATGCTGCAACATAATAAGTAGTATTCGTTGTAATAACGGGTGTTTCGAAAGTGCTTCCTGTGTCCAGAAGTGTACCGGCGGTCGAATCATTATACCAATATAATGTAGCTCCCGGAGAACCGGCGGCAGACAAGGAAACAGTTCCAGCTCCGCAACGGCTTCCGTCCGTAACACTGACCATTTGCGCAGAAGGTACTACCGGAATCCCAAACGCAGTGCTGACAACAGAATCTCCGCTATTAACACACAAAGACCTGACACGATAATATACTATACTGTTTACCGGAGGTGTCGTATAGTAAAGCAAATTAGGATCTGATCCTCCTGAAACATTCGTCCAGGGACCGGCAGTACTGGGCGCTTGTTGCCATTGGTATGTGATACCGGAAGTGAAATCCGGATCACGGGTAGTCAGTGTATAAACGCTTCCCGGGCATTGGGGAGTAGTAATATCCGGTGTTACGAAGACCGTAGCCTGTGGTTGTCCGGCGCAAGCCTCACCTGTACCTGTATACAGTCCGGGTTGTGTAAGTTGCTCTTTAAGTATTCTGTTCCTTAACGTGTCTACCGAACTGGCCACTCCTGAATAAAACTGCCAGGGATTGCCGCCGGTTTGTTCTGCAAGCCGGAGTCCGGGTTCGGCTTTAATACTTCCCATCCAGGGTTCTTTATAATAAATAGCAGCATCATAGTCATAAGGGCCACCGCCGGCAGCTACATCTGCATAAAAAAACATGGAGTCCGGCGATACATATGCCGGCGGCTTCGTACCGCTATACTGGCGTACGTCCACAGAAGCCGGGATTGTCGTGCCGTTCCAGGTAATAACCGCAACCGTATCTTCACCAAAGGTAAATACCTGCGGCACGCCTGTTGCAGGAGTAGCAGGCACAGCAAGTGCAACAGGTGGCAATACGGCAGGTATAAATTCATATGCACCGATATCCGGTACACCATGTAAGGGAAGTGTGCTTCGCGGATTGCCATCTATATCGTTGGCATTCCCTGATATATGTATACCTCTGCCATTTAATGACCAGGATGCAGCATCATTGGGGTTGGGCCGTAACGTCGTATCATTCACAAACCCGGGCCGGTATGACAATGAGTTTCTATCAAGACCACTGGCAGTACGCCACGAAGCAAGGCTGTTGTATGTACCAGTAGGGGCAAATGCTTTTTGCACGAGTGCTCCGCCAGGCTGACTGGTATAAATATTGTTATAATCCATCACATTGCTGGCCACAGCAAGATTCACATATAATGCACGTCCGCCGCTACTATTGGCAAATACATTGTTATATATCCGGTTGCTGGATACGCCGGAATAACTAAAATATCCGGCATAAACATTGGTTGCTGAACCGCCAATAACGTTTACACTGTTATTATAGATATTCTGGAATACGCTGCTGGTTGCATATATCCCACCCATAGCAGAAGAAGCGGTAGGCCCTCCCTTTATGACAATTTCATTGTTTGCAACGGTGGTAGGATTGCTTGCTGACGAATAGGTAGTAGAGAAATATATTCCATGAGCCTGTGCAGTCGTCCCGGTCCCACCGGGTACATAAATATGATTACCCGTTATTTCAATTTGCTCATACGTATTGCTGACGTTCACGCCATACTGCGTAGATGCAGTTGTTGACGGGTTTGCTTTCACCACATTGTTTCGGAATTTTATATTCTTTGTATATTGAAAATACATACCGGTATTCCCGAAATTCTCTATAGTGTTATTGTCAAAAATGCAATCAGAACCATTAAGGATTACTGAAGACGTCCCCTGAAACAAAATGCCGATTCCACCACCACGAAGCGTGTTATTGGAAATCACAAGACCGCCTCCGAAGTAATTATTTGCAACGACATTACCTGCTTTCGCAGCTATAAGCGCATTGCCAAAGCTGTTGCTCGTACTGGTTGGAGCTGTTATTATACAACTATCTATGGTAATGCGATCTGTTGTATCTCCAATAGAAAATACGGTAGTATAAAGTGTGCTTGAACCTGTTTGCGACAGGGTAATCCGCTTGAAGATTATATCGTGTGTGTTTGAAAGCTGCATTACATAATTATTTCCGGAACCCGATGACGGATTGGCGATAATTACGTCGTTTGCGTTACCCGTTTCAGATCGGAATGTGATCGTGTTTAGCGGACTGCTATTCGGTATCTCACGGATCTGCATTTCTCCGTTATAGGTGCCTGGCCTTATGTTAAACACAACCGGGCCGCATACACCGGATTTATGCAGCTCATTTACAGCATCTGTTACAAATGGAAAATCCGGGTTAGTGCCACCTATGGTATAATTACCCGATAGTCCCGCTCTGATATATGTATTCAAGGTATCTGTAGGATGGACAGGAACAGGCAAACTATTCGGCATTGCCCCCCATGCTTTAATATAAATCGGGGAATTAGCTGTTACACTGACATTATTATGTAAGGTAATGATTGCTTTATCAGATCCGGCGCCTCCTATGGTATCCAATGTGTTATTCCACTGCACGGGTGTTTGCAATACACCGTTAAGCATCCAGCGTACCTCCATACTGTTTACAGGTACGCTGCCCGTATTCTGTACCTCAACCGTTACAGGGTATGTACCCGGACAGATATACTCCGGCTCCGCAATCTTGTTAACACGCACCCGGGTAGTCTGCCGTGCATACGTGATCAGAATGTTCGCCCGGGATGCATTTGATGTAAAAGTAAGCACCGGCGTCGGCTCACGTCCTGAATACAATACTCGTCGGGGACCACTTAAAGTCCTGAATGTTATCGCTTTATTGCTGACATTTCCAAAATCCCGGATAATCAGACTATGAATAAATATCTCAAGGCTTCCGCCACTATATACGAAAGGCGTTATTGTAAATGGCATCCAGTTTGTCACCGAAGGCCAGTTTGTTGTATTCGGGGAAAACTCGTTTGTTCCGATATATGCCCACCCGTTTCCGGAAGCCAGCGAGGTATCTATATAATCCTGCATAATCGGCTCTGATATATATTCTGTGTGTGTTAAACCGGAACGCTGGAAAAAATGCAGTCTTGAGATGGCACCGTTCATCAGCACGGCATCATTGCTCTTGAACCAGGCTAATTCTTTAATGGTGTCGCCGGGAAAAATATTGGCCGCCGCCAGTTCTTCTTCTGTATACAGCATAACAATACGCGCTTTCATACTATCCAAACCACTCTGATAGATTGGTCCGGCCGTAGAACCATTGCTCGTTCCATTTCCGATTTGCGACTGGATCTGTGCCTGAATAAATTGCACAGACATTAAAATGAGTGCGATACTACAAAATATCAATTTTTTCATTTTCATAAAATATTGAACGGTGATCGGATCGTTTTTTATCTGGTGGCAGGCACCAGCCATGTACTTGTGTTTCATAGGTCTGTTATTTAATAACCGGCTTCTGCAAAGCCAGATATGAAGTTTATGGATTCTCTGTTTCAATAATTATCTCATCAGTGTCACCGTACCTGTAAACAGCCTGGCATTACCGTCCGGATATGCGAGGCGGATCATGTAGTTGTATACCCCTCCGTCCTGGGGCACACCGTTCCAGGTGCCATCCCATCCTTCTTTCGGATCGGAGGTACTGAATATTTCTTTTCCCCAACGGTTGAACACCCGGAACTCCTGTACTTTTTCGAAATCGATATTACCTATCCGGAACACATCGTTCTTTCCGTCTCCATTAGGGCTGAAAGCGGAAGGAATAAAGGCCCGGCTTGTAAAATCCACCACCAGCCGGATCGTATCATTGGCATAACACCCCTCCTTCTCACCTATTACCACATATTCTTTAGTTTCTTCCGGGGTAGCTTCTGTAATATTGGAATTCGGAGCTGATAATCCCCGGATGGGTATCCAGGTATAACGTTCGGCTCCGCTTGCCTGCAGCAGGATACTTTCTCCATATCGTACCACATGATTTTCGCTGATGATCTTCGTTTCCGGCAGCGGCTTTACCCGCACGAACACTTGTACGGTATCCGGGCATCCGTAGATGTTCAACCCCGTTACGGTATAGGTCACATCTTCGAGCGGAGATGCAACAGGCGTTGCACAATCATCACAGCTTAAGCTGGTGGCGGGATTAAAACCGTTTTCGTACCAGCGGAATTCTGATCCGCTGTCTGCAAACAACTGCACGGATGACCCGTAGCATACGGAAGTATCCGCGATCACAGCGAAGGGCTCGGCGAAGTATACCGATAGTGTATCGGCAATGACACATCCATGACGGCTTACAGAAGAAACAGTAAGGTGTGTTACCTTATGAATATACGTGGATGTGGTCCGGCTTGTATCGTCGGGGAAAAATGTGGATCCTCCCCACTTGTATGGAAATGTATATTCCGGTGCATGATGGTACCCGATGCGCATCAGCGGCAGTTCATGAGTGTTATAGACCGTCAGGCCGGCCTGGCCACAGGCTGAACCTGAAGTGGCAAACGAGTATAGCGTAGACTGGTAATTATTATTAAAGAAATGGGTAAATACGGAAGTCACTGTATCTGCATTAGCATAGCAGATATCTACAATCAGATTTTGTGTGGTATCCCAGTTGTAATAAGTATCAAAATCGAAATGTACCCATCCACCTCTGGCAAGCATGGCCCGTGGCCCGGTCGCTGTGTACACCTGCTCTGTACCCAACAGAAATCCGGCGCCGGGGTCGAGCGCCTGCTGATCTGTACAACCAAGCGAAATGGTAATACTGTCGTACAAAGCGCCACTACCTGTTGATGATATATGGAATGCCAGACTCTTCAACGTACCGGAGTACATACCCGAAGCCCTGAGATCGCTTGCACGCAACAGGTACTGATGGCGTGATGTCGTGGCAAAGCCGCCACCAAACGGCGTACTGCCCGGGTTAGTAATATTTTGTATTACAATTGCTGTGGGCGGCACGGCTTCCACTGTATCATTTTTCGTAGCCGGTAATTGAGCTTCCAGGCCACACATCAGGTTTGTGACCGGTTTCGGGCCCAGAATATCCACTTCCAGATGGAGCGTATCCGGATCGCACATAATGTGGGGACTTACCGGAGATATCACAAACTCATTCGCATCATTATCCACCACTACGGTAATCCTGTCGGTATGTCTGCAGCCGCCGATATCAGAGACACCGTCATACACCGTTGTTACTTCCGGCCGGGCATCAGGAGTGGCACAATTGGTACAGCTCAGGCTGGATACCGGCGATCCACCGGGTAATGCCGACCAGGTAACACTACCGGTACCGGTAGACTTCAGCGTTACCGGTACACCGGCGCAGGTAACCTTTCTTGTATTGATCACCGTACCGGAACGAATGTATATGGGCAGAGAGAATGTCTGTGTAATAGCTACGCCCGGAGGCTTACAGGTAGAATCTTTTACAGCTACCGTAAATATCTTCAATCCGGTATCGGCGCACGAAGGGGTCCAGTTGAAGCAGCCGAGTACAGATGCTGTACCTATACCATTATAATTGGTTGACGATCCGGGAGCAATAATGGCATGGTTATCCGAAACAGCAAGGACACCGTCTACCGCCGTGGTGGCAATATCATAACAAAAACTTACAGGCTGGTTTACAGATCCTTCAACCATACCGTTTACCACCACACTGCCGTAGAAAGATCCGGAAACAGTATCAAAAGTCGGGGGGGGTATATTACAGCCAAGCACCTGTATCTGTATATCACGCATTACAGTACCAAGCCGGACACCATTCCGCCATTTGCTTACCCGCATGGCAACTGTATTGGCGCTGATCATTACAGGTGTAAAACTCATTTGCCCGGAAAGTTGATCAAATTGAAATGTATTACCGGTAGCAAAAGGCTCCGTAAGACTGTACCCTGCGCGAAAAGCAAGATTGGTGGCATTATAATAGCCAACACAGTTTGATCCTGTAATGGAACGGGGATAGATAAACTCAAAGCTCAGGGAATCATTATCCGGATCCACTGCCCCATTATTGAGCGTATAGGGACTGTTGATGCATACATACGGAACCGGGGGATTCGAAAACCAGGGCGAGGACTGCTGCTGTACATATTGATTATTCAGCGTTGCTTCCACATACAGGGCTACTGACCCGGCAACATTATGATTTGGATTACGCGCAACGATAGAAGTATAAAACGTCCAGTAATCACATTGGGATGGGAGCGTTATCACTGCACCATACCAGATTTCCCGGAATCCGGGCAGCGATCCGCTATCACATTCGGTAGGATATCCGGGGCAGCCGAGGAGTACTTCTTTCCCGTTACCCGTTCCGTCGGGCAGCTGAGTAAGCTGGCTCATGGTTACCTGCCCGGTCTGATTACTGCAAGAGTTGAAATAACAAAGGCGTATGGTATTGGGCTCGCTGATTCCTCCGCAATCCCTGTAAAACTTCAGATAGAACTGGTAGGTGGAGCCGCTTACCCATTCATAAATAAGCTCTGCTCCGGCAGCATGGCTTGCTTCCGCACGGCCGGGCAGCAAGCTCATACAAAGCCATAAAAACGCTGACAGGGCAAGGTTATGTATATTTATCAAACGAAACATCAACTTATAGAGATGCTTTTAATAGCGATCAATCAGAACTGTTAAAAAACCATACCCCCATGAACCGGAAACACCGGATATTGCTATGCAGGCATAAACAAAGATGATTTTAACTTTACAGGTAGAAATAATAGTAAACACGGAATTTAAAACTCAGGGTAAACACTTATTTTTACGATCTTTATAAACACAAAATATTCCCCTGTTACCGGGTGGATTTCAATGAAGTGTAACACACTATATAATATCTCAGGATTCCGGCATTCCGGATTCTTTCTGCGGGTACTTACGGGGATCATGCTATATACCCTTAGCGTTCCGCCGGTGAAAACCCACGGGCAATCACCCGGCGAGATCCCGCGCCCTCAGGAAATACCTGCGGATCCTGTCATCCGGTTTCCCGGCGTTACAGGTGTGCCGGATTCTGTCCGGACTTTGGTACACACAAATCCCGAAGTTGCCTATCAGATTATAACAGAAAACATGGCCGTCCGTGAAGAAGATCCGGGATATGACGACTGGATGTTTGAGTTCCTGCTTGTTTCCGGTATGCTGAAAGTTGAAGAAGGCGATTACGAAGCAGGAAAACAATTGTGCCTGCAGGCAATAATCCAGAGCAGAAAGACCTCGCAATTCTTCGTCAACAGCAGCAGGGCTTTTAATAGTGCGGGTAATGCATTTTCATACCAGAGTGATTATAAAGAAGCGGCAAAATATTATTACTATGCCATAACCATGGCCGAGCAGGATACCGCCGCCGCTATATACCTGGGCCGCTTTTACAATAATATGGCAACGGTGCTCATGTCGGTTCACCAAAACGACCGGGCTATTTATTATCTCGACAAAGCCGAGATTGCCAATACGCAAAGCGGCGCCTATAATATGCTGCCGTCTGTTTACAGCAATAAGGGTGTCATTTATTCACGGCAGGGACATCTTGACAGCGCAAACATATATTTTCACCGGGCGCTGGAACTTGCAAGGAAATATACCAAAGAGCAAACCGAGATCGCAGCGCTGATCAATATCGGGGCCAACTATATAGAGCGGGGACGCCCGGCGGAAGCTATCCCTTACCTCGAAGAGGTGATACACTCAAAAAAAGGTGTAAATCCTTATTACAAGGAAACAAACGCATTATACATGCTCGGTGTTGCATACATCTATACGGAAGATTATTCCCGCGCCGAACAATTCCTGAAACAGGCATTGGAAAAAGCCAAAGCATACGGAATACCGGAGTTTGTGCACGAAACACATGCTCAATTGTCTGACCTGTACCATCAGAAGAAAGACTTCCGGCAGGCGTTCCTGCATCACCAGGCCTACATCAAGCTTAAAGACAGCATTACCGGTAAAGAAAATGCGGCAGCGGTAAACCTGCTTGAAATAAAATACCGTACCGCACAAAAAGACAAAGAGCTGGTTGAAAAACAACTGCTGATAAAAGAACAGGAACGCGAACTGACAAAGAAGAATGTATGGATCGGCGGCATTGCTCTCGGGAGCTTAACGATCATCGCCCTGCTTATCGGCGTATACCAGAAATACCGCCACCGGCAGCGCCTCCAGGATAAGCAGATACAAATACTGACAAAAGAACAGGAGATCGGGCGACTGAAAGCTATGATCCAGGGCGAGGAAAAAGAACGCAGCCGCCTGGCGAGAGAACTGCACGATGGAATAGGAGGGACGCTGGCCGCCGTAAAAATGAGCTTCAGGGCAGTACAGAAAAATTTCCGCTTTCTCGAAGAAACAGAAAGCTTCTCGGAAGCGATGAATATGCTCGATATTATGTCGAACGAACTACGGGAAGCCGCCCACAACCTGATGCCGGAAAGCATCATCCAGAACGGGCTTCCGGAATCTGTGCTCCGCTATTGCGCACAGATCAAAAAAGGGAAAAATCTGAATATCGAATGTCAGATATACGGATCTTTTGAGCACCTTGATGCAGACGTTGTTATTTCCGTGTATCGTATCATCCAGGAGCTGCTTCACAATGTGGTGAAACACGCAAAAGCTTCCCACGCCATCGTGCAGCTCAGCCTGCATAACGAGCTGCTGAGCATCGTGCTGGAAGATAACGGCATCGGGTTTGATCCCGGTTGGGAAACCAGCGGCATCGGGCTGAAGAACCTGCGCTCCCGCATACATCATATGAACGGGCGCATGACCATCGAAACAACAACCGGGCAGGGATCCGGCAATACTGCCGTCCAGAGCGGAACAACCATTTACATCGAAATTGATCTTACACCGCGAAAAAGAACCCTCACATGAAGATCCGAGTCTCTATAGCTGATGATCATCCGCTCATCTTACGCGGCCTGCAAAACCTGCTCACCAATCATACGGATATCGAGGTTTCCGGTATCTATGAAAACGGAAGCGACCTGCTGGCAGGGCTGACAGTAAACGCACCGGATGTATTGCTGCTGGACATACAGATGCCGGACAAAAACGGGCTGGAGCTGACCGGGATCATAGCGCAACAATTCCCGGAGATCGGCATCATTGCACTGACCAATCTCGACAGCCAGTTCTACATCAAGAGCATGCTCAACCAGGGCGCGCTTGGGTATATCCTGAAAAATTCGAATGAAGACATCCTGCTTGAGGCCATAAAAACAGTGTACAACCGGGAGCCATATCTGGAGCCAACCCTGCGTGAGCGTACATGGCGCACCATGATAAAAGGACAGCACGTTACGTCTCCCGATGGGGGGCATTCGCTCACACGCCGGGAAAAAGAAATACTCCAGCTTATTGCCAAAGAATATACCAGCCAGGAGATCGCCGATAAATTATTCCTGAGCCTCCGCACAGTGGAAACACACCGCATGAACCTGATGCTGAAACTGGGCACCAAAAACATGATAGGACTGGTAAAGGCCGCTATACAAATGGGGCTGGTAGAATAACTACGTTATAGTAACAAGTCGTTAGTAACAAGTAACAAGCTGTTAAAAGATCAGATTAATGTGACAAATGTGTTGAATGTGAACAATGTGATAAACATATTTGTCACATTCAACACATTTGTCACATTATAACGATACCAAATTATCAGAACAACAGCCTGCTACTTGTTACTTACGACTTACGACTGAATACTTCCCCCCGGATTCCCTACTTTTGCGCAGATTTCTGACAAATGACATGGCATCGCATCGCAGCATTTGTAATTAAGTTCCGTATTCCATTATTACTGGCGCTCCTCGGAGCAACTGCCGTTATGGGCTGGTACGCCACCAAAGTGGAGCTGAGCTATGAATTTACAAATGCAATTCCGACAGATAACCCCAAGTATAAAGACTATCAGCAATTCCGTAAACAGTTTGGCGAAGACGGCAACCTGGTGGTGGTCGGTGTACAAACGGAACATTTTTTTGACCAGGAGCTTTTTACAGACTATACAGCGCTGACACGCAGGCTGGAACAAATACCGGCGGTAGAAAATGTACTCAGTATACCCGGCGCCATCAACCTGGTAAAAGATACAGCAACCGGTCGCCTCCAGGCAGTACCACTTATCTCCCGGGATGAAACTCCGGGAGATACAGATAGTCTGAAGCGTCTTTTTTACACACTTCCTTTTTACCGGGGACTGCTCTATAACCCGGAAACAAACGCTTACATGATGGCTCTCCGGATCAGCCGGGATGTGCTCAACTCCGAAAAACGGACAGCGGTGGTGGAAGAGATCATGGAGCATAGCGAAGCCTTCGGCCAAAAGCACCGGATTGAAATGCGCTATTCGGGGCTTCCGCTCATTCGGACACAAATGGCAACGCAGGTGCAGCAGGAAATGCAGTTATTCCTGATCATGTCTTTCGTGCTTACGGCGGTGATCCTGTTCCTCTTCTTCCGCTCCTTTATGGTCGTGCTGGCCTCTATGCTGGTTGTGGCTACCAGCGTGGTATGGTCGGTAGGCACGCTGGGCATAATGGGCTATAAGATCACGTTGCTCACTGCGCTGATACCGCCACTGATCGTTGTGATCGGTATTCCCAACTGTGTTTATTTCCTTAACAAGTACCATTCGGAATACCATAAAACCAGGCATAAGCTCAAGTCGCTGCTCCGCATGGTAAACCGTATGGGCATCGTTACCCTGTTTACCAACCTGACGGCGGCGATCGGCTTTGGTGTGTTTTTCTTTACCAAGAGCCTGCTGCTGAAGCAATTCGGGCTGATAGCCGGTCTGAATATCATGGGCATATTTGTCATCTCACTGATACTGATACCCGCTCTGTTCAGCTTCCTGCCGCCCCCGGGCGACAAGCATACCAGCTACCTCGAAAGCCGCTGGATGAACCGGCTGCTCAGTACGCTCACCACCTGGGTCTTCGGCCACCGCGCCTGGATATACGCCATCACTTTCGTGGTCTGCATTTTTTCGCTCGCCGGTATATTACGCCTGGAGAATGTCGGGCATGTAGTCGACGATCTGCCGAAATCTGACAAAACATACCAGGATCTGGTATTCTTTGAGCAGAACTTCAAAGGCGTAATGCCCCTGGAGATCCTCATTGATACACGGAAGAAAAACGGTGTAGTGACATTGCCCGTTTTAGAAAAAATTGACGCTTTGAGCACCTACCTCCGGCAATTTCCGGAGATCGGTCATGCACTGAGCATTGCCGAAGGCATCAAGTTTGCCCGCCAGGCTTATTACAGCGGCGACAGCAGCAGCTATGGCATACCGAACATGTTCGACATTGCATTTCTGCAGCCTTATCTGCGCAACCGGGGCGGTGACAAAAACAGTATGTTCAACCAGCTGATAAACAGCTTTATGGACAGCACCCGGCAGCAGACCCGTATCAGCATCAACATGGCGGATGTGGGCTCGAAGCGCCTGCCTCAGTTGCTCGACAGCATCCGGCCGAAAACGCTTGAGCTGTTTGACACTGCCAGATACGATGTAACCTTTACCGGTACCAGCATCGTATTCCTTGAAGGCAGTAAGTTCATTATCAACAGTCTGCAGGAAAGCCTGGTGCTGGCCTTCCTGATGATCTTCGGCTGTATGGTAGGCTTGTTCCGCTCCTGGCGTATCCTGCTGATGTCTGTGGTGGTAAATATTGTGCCGCTGATGATCACCGCCGGGTTCATGGGTTGGGCAAACATCCCCATCAAGCCCTCTACCGTATTGGTTTTCAGTGTGGCCCTGGGTATTACGATCGATGTTACAATCCGCTTCTTGGTAAACTTCAAACAGGAGCTGGAACGCAGCCGGGAGGATATTGCCGTAACCGTACGCCGTACCATACATGATACCGGCCAGAGCATTATTTATACATCCCTCATTTTAATAACCGGATTTGGCGTATTTTCACTATCCCATTTTGATGGCACGAAAGCATTGGGTTATCTTACGTCACTGACCCTTTTAATGGCCATGATCACCAACCTGACTTTGCTTCCGGCATTACTTTTGTGGATGGATAAAGTAAAAAAAAGTAAAACACCTGATTGGATTAAAGAACAGGATGATGACGCGGAAGAAACATTTAACGGGAATATTAAGGAATAAGCTTCCGGCTATCTGGTAATCCGTATAATTTATTGCTGAAATTATGGAATTCGACAAGATCAAAAATAAAGGCCAGGCACGCCTCTTCAAAAGCGATTACATGGAAATGATGACCAAAACGCATCCTCTGGTCATTTATAGTATGTATCTGCCGGTGATCATTTTTATGCTTTATTATGGCGCCGCCTACAAAGGATTGAACGTGGGCCGTGAGACACTGCTGTTTTTTTCCGGGGCGCTTTTCTGGAGTTTGTTTGAATACCTGATGCACCGGTACCTGTTTCATATGATCGTGGAAAGTCCGCGGGCCAAGAAATTCGTATATACGATGCATGGTGTGCACCATGAATTTCCGCGGGATCAGGAGCGACTGTTTATGCCGCCGGTGCCGAGCGTTATTGTGGCCAGTATCATCTTCTCACTGATGTATTTACTGATGGGATGGAATGCGCTGGCTTTCTTTCCCGGTTTTCTCTTCGGCTACCTGATGTACGGATCCATGCATT
>CAZGPG010000005.1:0-181224 GCA_964527735.1 uncultured Chitinophagaceae bacterium
GATAGTTTGATGTGACATACACTTAATTTGTGTATAGCTATATCAGGACAAGACACAGCGCCTCATCCGGGATTTTTATGCAGCCTCAGGCAGTAAAACGCCTGCCTATCCTTTACCGCGGGGGATGCCGATGGGGCCATAAATAGTAATGGGGAACATATCCGTTATGTATGTGCCGGTGGGTGCATGCAATAAGGAGATCATCGCCACCTTTTGCCAAATGTAACACCTGCATATAAAGAAGCCTGCCAGGGATACGCGGGGCGGTTGGCCATGATAGGCAGAGGATGTGCATAGAAAGCAATGTTGGCGCCGAGGGTGACGGCTTGCACGAATGTCTTATGCTTTACCGGTTCGAGCGCAAAAGCAATATCGGCATAGCCACCGGGTATGTACGTTACCTGGTTAAGCCCTTTGCTCCATTTGGCCGCGCCAAAAATATCCCCGGCTTTGAGGAATTTTTCCTGATTATCGTCGGTATATCTTTCTTCCTGCAGGTATGTTTCCCGGGAACCGCTGCTGTAATCGGTGTAGATCAGCTTCAGATAATAAGGTTTCAGCATTGCCAGGCTGAAGCCTGCCTGGGCGCGCACACCTACAGAAACATTGCCTTCGAGCACACCGGGGAACAGCACGAAGTACCGTCCATGACCCAGTTGCAGACTGTAGAGATTGTTGATCTTGCCAAAGAAAAAAGGAGCGCGTTTGCCAAACTCCGGGAATGCGTCACTCCCTTTTTCCTGCCGGATCTGTTTTTCGTGGATGATCTCGGAAAACCCAAGCTGGAAGAAATGCGCCTGCGCCTCGTTGATGCGCCGCTGGTAAACGACCAGGCCGGTCCACCCGTTGCTGTTGAGCCGGCCGCCCAGCGAGAACGCATGATTGTAGTTGCTGTCGAGGCCCCATTGCTGTATCTTTTGTTTCCGGCTTTTGACCTTGTCTTTTGATTTTGTAACCGTTTGCCTGGGATTGGGCTTGTTGGCCTGATCCCAGGTATCACGTTGGGCGCTGCAGTCATGGGCGATACACCACACAAGCGCGAAAATGAAATATACCGGTATCAGGTTACGCATACAACGACAACGAAGATAATAGATCGTGTGAATTGGACAATTTGAAAATGTCCATCGTATCGTAGGGGCGGGGCTCACCCCCGCCCAAATAAAACAACCGAAAACGGGGCAACCGCAAGGAGGGCAACCACAAGGGTTGCCCCTACGTTTATCGTATTTATTGCAAAATAATTTTCCACTTGCTATCTTACTGCGGTTAATGTCTGACTCCCGCTTCAAATACATATGGCGCTTCGTGACGGCGCTGATCCTGTTATTGTGGGGATGGTATCCCGTACAAGCGCAGCAGGAGCCGTATCACCGGTTTCAATACCACCGGTTTCAGTGGCGTAGCTTTCAGACAGAAATATACCACCTGTATTATCCTGCCGGCAACGACAGCCTGGCCGCGTTGATAGCCGGGGAGATGCCGGGCGCGTTAAAAGATATCAGAAAGAAGATCGGGGCCGGTATTGCCGGTACGCCCAATGTAATCGTGTACCCATCGGTAGATCAGCTTTACGAATCGAACATCGGGATGACGGAAATGGAAACCTTCTCTTTCCCCACTTTCGTGTACAAGAATCAACGAATGCTGCTGGCATATACGGGAAATGCCGAAGACTTGCGTGCGCAGGTGCGGCTCTCGGTAGCGCGTTGTGTCTGGGAGTCACAGCTCCGGGAGGGTGACGAGGCCGGAAGTCAACTGAAAGGAAAGGAGCTGTCGCCCTACTGGTTCCGTGAGGGGGCGATCCGCTACTTTGCCCTGGATTGGGGAATCGCGGACGAGGACCGGATATACAGATTGCTCTGCGATACGTTATGCACCTACTGGCAGGCAGTGCTGGAGCGGGAAGCGGTGACCGGTGGTCAGGCGTTCTGCTACTTCTTGTCGCAGCAGTATCATCCGGCGACGGTAGCACGTATGTTTGTTCATTTGCGTAAGGGAAAATCTTTATCCCGTGCACTTCGTCTGGTAACGAAACGGGAGCTGAGCACATTGTTGGCAGAATGCATGCTCTGGTACCGGCAGCGACTGCAGCCCGGCGGTCAGGATAGCGTTGTGCCGGCGGCTTTAACGGTATTGCCGCACAAGCAGAAAAAGGGGGCTGTACGGAGTGTGCAACTGAGTGCCGGCGATGATAAAGTATTGTACGAGATCGAAGGTTATCACAAGCGTGTGATCTATAGTTATGACCCGGGAAGCGGACAAAAGCGGAAACTGTTAACCTATCGTCTGCCGCCATACCTTGATGAGCATACAACAGATCCGTATCCCTTATGGGAAGCAGGTAAGCAAGGCCTGACCGTGACCATGCCGGTGAAGGGCAAGATGACGGCCGGCTTTTATGATGGACGGGGTAAACGCTCAGAGCGGTACATCCTGAAAGCTATTGACGGCTTGCAAACGATACAGATGCCGGCTAAGAACCGATGGCTGCTTTCCGCCTACCGGAACGGGCATTCGGACATCGTGGAATATGATCCGCAAAAAGATAAGTATCATCCCTTTACCCGTGATCATTGGTATGATGGTGCATTCGCCCTCCGGGCGGAAGATAACTCGTTCTACCCTTACTGGATATCCGATCGTCCACTGCCCGGCGCTACGGGTGCGGATTCTCTGCGCCGATGGCAGGGGATTTTTCATAAACCGGGTAGTGTACCGGCGCCGGTTGTGGCAGATACATTGCCCTATGCGCAATGGAGCCGGCCGGTATTGCTGAAGGATGGCCGCCTGCTCGCCAGGCATACCGGCGCCGGCACAGAGCGTTTCATGCTTATCGGTGATCCGGAGCATCCGTCTCCCGCAGCAGCGCTGGGCCGTGCGTATGAGATGCATTATAATGCGGTGCACGACCAGGTGGTTACCTTTCGTACAGGTCCCGACAGCGTGTATATATCCGGCCGGCCGCTGCAGGAATGGCTGGAAGCACAGCCGCATCATGCAGATACGAATATCAGCCCCTGGCTGCAGGATTACCAGGTGCGGATGGCTAAAAAACAAGCGGAAGATTCGCTGCTGGCATTGGCGGCCGGAAACAATACGCCTTCGTTCCTCGATGGTGTGCTGCGCGGTAGCCGTGCGAAGAAAGACAGTACGGATGATCCGCTACGGTTCAATCCCCGCAAAACAAACCGATACATCCTGCAGCTTTACAGCGCTTACTTTTCGCTTAAGGTCAATAATGACTATTTCATTAATCGTTACCAGCCATATGAAAACTACCAGGGTACGTTTAAGTTTCCGGAGGTCGGGGGCATGGTGCAGGGAGGCGTCAGCGACTTGTTCGAGAACCATCACATCAATATTGCTTTTCGTTTGCCTGCCGGTACGGACGGCTCTGATTTTTTCATCAAATACTACAATACTTCCAAAAGAACCAACTGGGGGCTGCAGTACTTTCGGAAAGTAGAGAGCCTGCAGCCGGACCCGAAGCGCAACTGGGTAAATGGGCAGGGGCAGCCTTATCCCAACCTGGCCAAGGTGAAAACGCACTATTATGAAGTATTCACGGATCGTCCGTTTACGTATGATTTCGGTGTGTCGTTCAGCACGGCCATCCGCTACGACCGTACGATCTTCCAGAGCACCGAGCTGTATAGCCTCGAGTTTCCCGACCTTGGTAATATATGGTGGATATCCGTCCTGTCGGTAAAGAAGAACCTGCTGCAGCCAACAGCATCATTGCTGTACAAAGGTATGAGCGGTAAGGCGGGCATAGATATCTTTAAGGCGTTCACAGGTGAAGAAGCAGCGCTGTTCGGCAGTACCGTTCATGTAGCGTATCATCAGCCTTTGTACCGTTATATAACCCTGGTGGTGCAGGGGCAGGCCGGCTACAGCGGCGGCGCCGCCCGGCTTTTGTATAACATGGGCGGTCTGGAGAATAATCTGGTACCGCGTATAGACACGAGCGTACATTTCGCGCAGGATGCTCCGTATGCCTTCCAGACCTTGATCACGCCGTTTCGCGGATATTACCAGAATAGCCTGTACGGCGACCGTTATGCGTTGCTGAACGGAGATGTGTATGTGCCTTTATTTGAAACATTGATTCCCCTCGAAACGCCATTATCTTTTGTGAATTGTTTCCAGCCGGGGATATTTGCAGATCTGGGCGGAGCGCAGGAATCGTGGCGTATCCCTGCGTCTCCCCACCGTTGGTTATGGTCTTACGGACTGAGTGCCAGGACAAAGCTGGCCGGCTATCTGCTCCGTTTCGATATCGGCTGGCCGGGCACTTTTAGCCAAAAACCGGTGTGGTACCTGTCGCTGCGGACGCCCTGACCCCGTAGCATGCGCGGGACCAGTTTATTTGTGTAGGGCTGCTTAGGGATTCAATTATGATAAGTTTGAGCGCCGCGCTTTTCTTTCCTGAAACTTACCGGGTTCACCGGTGCATGTTTCCTGTGCCCGGTCAGGCACTGATTTTACCCCTGCGGGAGCAAACTATATATTAACCTTCCAGTGCCTTGCGTTTCACCATTAAGCTGTCTAAAAAGGAAAAGAGCTTATCTGCTTCTTCTTTAGACAACTCCTCTATATAGATAGGCCTGCTTTTGCCTTTTTGATGACCTGTATCAAAAACAATTTCGATAAAGGCGGGAGTTCCCTTCAGAAAGGAGTGGACAGTGTATGAACGGATGCTTTGTAAAAGGAAAGAAACGGTGTGCCTTTCCCGGTGGTTGTTATTGTCTTTTGTGTAGTAATCAAAATGTAAAGCCTGGTTGTCTGTCCATGCTGTGAATGGCAACACCTCTTTCAGAGAATGAATATACATGAGCAGCGGCGCCAGAAAGAAAATGCCCAGCAGCAAAAAAATAGCAAGCTCACCGAAGAAATAAAAACATATGCCGGTAACAGCCAGCGCTGCCAAAGAAGTAATCAGGTAAGCACGCCTATACCGTTGCCGGTTTCCGGAGCTTTTATTTTTTGTCGAAGCGATAATGATCAAGAGCGCTATTTAAGTTTGCTTTTTAATCGTCCCAGGTAAAACTAATATTTTCCAATAAAATATTTCACGCTGCTATCAAACTATTTCCAGGAGTAAGCATAAGCTGTTACAGGAGCTTTAATAGCAACGGCCCTGGCCGCCGGCGAATAAGCGTTCAGGATGATAAGTGTTTCTTACCAGGATACGGGAGATTATACTACTTCCGGATCTCTATGCTCCGGTTGATTGTTTCGGCGCCTGTGCTGATTTTGAGCAGGTAGATGCCGGATGTAAGTCCGTCGGTTCCGATATTGATTTCATTGTGGCCGGATACGGTGCTGATATGCCGGGCGGGCTGCACTGCACGGCCCGTTATGTCGAGCAACTGCACACGGATGTCCCGGCCTGCTTCGGCAGACAGACTTAGGCGTATCTGGTCGGTGGCAGGGTTGGGAAATACATGCAGGGACGGGCTGATGTGCTGCGCGTTGCTGACGTGGGAGGGATCAGTTGGGTCCGACGGGTCGGTTGGATCGCCGGAGTCGCCCTGGGTATTCTGTGTATAGTAAAGTACTTCTCCGGAAGGATTTCCGGAGATATAATAGGTTGCATGACGGGCAATGAAATCGCGTGTGTTGGCATCATACCAGTAGTAAGATATTGTTTGGTAGAAAAATGTACCATAAGAGGAGAAAATAAAATCCATAGAATTTTCCTCCGTTTTCACACGGAGCAGGTTTGTAAATGTGTCATGCGGGAGGATGAGCGTACCATAGCCGTCAGCCTGCACGTTGATATCGCCCCTGCGCGTGAAAGGGGTATTGGCGGGGTTGGTGTAGTCGAGGACAAAGCTATCGCGATAGCTGTCGTTGTAGGTAAAGGGGTATCTGAGCAATTCCATTGGGTTGCTGTAGATGTAGTCGACGCCGCTGATGCTTTGTCCATTTATGGCCAGGTCCGCCTGGGTGGTCATGTAGGCGACTGCATAATCTGAGCTTATTTCGAGTACCAGATTGGACCCTGGAAACTGGCTGCAGCGTGTGTGCGCGGGGCAAGCCTCGAATGTCCTCTGCTGATCGGCGCCGGTGAGGCCGGAATAGTCCCAGGTGGTATTTGCTCCGCCGGCGCCCGGGGCGGGTGCTCCTGCTACCTGCTTCAAACGTTGTACATCTCCGGCAACGGGGTTGCACTGGTGGGTGAGCGTGGGTTGGGCGATACTTGCAACGGTATAGCCAAGGAATAGCAAAGACAGCAGGGCGTTCTTCATGGGTAATGATTTTGGGTTCAACAATAACGATATTCAGCTTGCGAATGTAGCGTGGTTATTATCCGGTTTTATCAGTGTTTATACGTAAGAATGCGAGGCTGGCAGCGGGCGTGATATCATTCCCTGTCTTCGTGTCACATTGTTATGACGGGCTGTAGTGGAATATGGGATTGCTTCGCTAGCAATGAAGTGGGATGAGATTGCTGCGCAGGGCTGCTATTGACATGTTTCATAAGTTCTTTATACTCAATAAAGAACTCCTTGTCTCTCCAAAGGAGAGACGATCACGTCGTTCCCTGCCTGAAAGGGGATGGCACAACGGCGCAAAAAAAGTTTACGGCATATACAGCATAATGAATGCTGTGATTTTTATCATTGTTTTGGGCATCAAAATTTGCCCTGTCAATGACAGGAGGAGCAATGGAACGCGGTCCCCTTGTTGTTTTGCATGCGTCTCAGTTGCTGAACGAGATCAGCTCCACGTCAAAGATCAACGTGCTGTTGGGCGCTATGCTGCCGGTCTGGCGTTCGCCATAGGCCAGATGTGGCGGGATGAAGAACCGGTATTTACTGCCCGCAGACATCAGTTGTAAGCCCTCCGTCCAGCCTGCAATTACACGGTTCAGCGGGAAAGTAGCAGGTTGCCCGCGCTGAACGGAGCTGTCGAAAACGGTGCCGTCGGTCAGGCGGCCATCATAATGGCAGGTTACCTTGCTGTCTGCTCCCGGCTTGCCGCCTTCGGCAGGTTGTAGTATTTCATACTGAAGGCCGCTTTCAAGTGCTGTGACTTCTGCCCTTTGTTTATTCTGTTCCAGGAAGGCAAGGCCCTGTTTCAGGTTTGCTTCCGCTTTCTCTTTATTTCTCTGGAAAAGTATGTCTGCGATACCCATAATGCCGGTGGATTAACTGTACTAAATGTATTTTGAGGCTGCAAGATACGGATTCATAGTTTGCTGAGGAAGAGTGCAGGGGACGGATTTGAGATAGCCACCGTTAACAGTTTCACTTTTCATATTGCTTTCAAGAGGATGTTTGTTAGGTTTGTGTAAAGCATGTTAAATGTCCATATCATGAGCAAACGGATCCTTTATTTATTCATCCCGCTGTGGATGGTATTCATGGTGGCCTGTAAGAAGGCGGAAACCATTCCGGAAGGGCCGCGGGGGGCGCTGATCGAGTTCAGTGAGGGGAAGACCCTTAGTAAAGAGGAGATCATTGCACGGATCACGGAACTGGATGGAGCATCCGTGGCCCGTTATGATGTACGATACCATGCGATCCGTTACCGCACCATGTATGAGGGCAGATCAATAGAAACCCAGGGCTTGCTGATACTCCCTGAAAATGGGAATACCATCCGGCTGCTGGCTTATTTTCATGGTACGGAGCTGCCGCTGAAGCAAGCGGGGATTGATGAGAAAACCCCCTCACTGTATAATGGAAGTACGAAAGATTACAGGGATGTGCGGAATATGGGGCTTGCCTGGGCTGCTGCGGGATACGCCGTTTTTATGCCGGACTATATAGGGTATGGCATTACCCTGGGGAAAGACCATCCCTATATGTATTTCCCGGAAATGTTTGTGTCCAACATCGACGGACTGCTGGCCGTAAAAGCGTTTTTAAAGCAACAGGGCCTGCCTTATGATAACCGGCTTTTCCTGGCGGGCTGGTCGCAGGGTGGAGGAGCGGCTTTGTCTGCGCACCGCTATATTGAAGCGGATTATGCAGATGCTTTTGAGGTGGTAGCCAGCTCAAGCCTGTCGGGTCCGCATCATTTCGATCGTTTTGTGGAGGAGATCTTTGCACGCCGTTCGGAGGAGTCGGATATTTTACCGATCATCTCCTGGGGGATCTATGCCATCAATAAATTCTCAGGGCTGAAACGCCCGACGGATCAGTTGTTCAGCTACCCGGTGTTCGACCAGTATTCCGCCATGCTGACGCCCGGCAAAAAGCCGGATGAGGTATTCAGCCGGGTGTTCCTTTCGGATTTTCTGAATGGGAAGGATGTCCGGCTCAGGGATGTCCTCCGGGATAATACTATGAGTACGGGCTGGAGGCCGGTAGGGAAGGTGTTTCTCCATCACGGGGATGCGGATAACGTCGTGCCGTACTTCAACGCTACCGACACGCGCGACGGACTTTCTGCCGCAGGTGGTGAGGTATATCTTTATACGTATCCCGGTGGGAAGCATGACACAGAACTGGGTAATTACATCAGGCATACACTTGCTGATTTTGACAAGCTTTAATCTTTACTGTTCTTAAAAGACAAGGAAATGAAAAAGGTATTTTTTCTCTGTATGCTGTTGGCGATTACCCGGGCGCAGGCGCAGGAGTCGTTGCGCCCCAACCTGTATTATGAGCATATGAATTACTACAACCCGGCCGTAACCCTCACGGATACTGCTTATAATCATTCGGTGAGCCTGTACGGGAAGGCAAAGGTTGTGAACAACGATCTGTACGATCGTTCGCCGGCTTTGTTTGCCAATTATCTGGGGCGCATACAGGATGGTAAGGGGGCGTACCAGGTGGGATTGGTACGTGACGGGTATTCTTTTTATTCCAGGACGGCTTTGCAGGGCGGCTATGCGTACGGGTGGCGTTTTGGTAAACATCATTCCGTGCGCCTGGGCGGAAGGATGGTTTTTAATGTTGATCATATTCACTGGGACAAACTTGCTGCGGAACAGGTGCGTACCGGATCCTCCCTGCGCCTTTCGCCCGACTTTGATCTGGGGTTGCAATATGGCTGGAAAGGATTGCGCCTGGGACTGTCGTCTAAAAACCTGGCAGGGAGTACGGTGAAGCATGATGGCGAAGCCCTGTTGCAGAACCAGCGGGAGTACATCCTCAACCTGTCTTATGCCTTCCGCATCGGGCAGCAATTTGAAGCAGCGCCCTTCCTGACGGGCTACCGGGAGCGTAATGACAAGCTGGATGCGGGCTTATACCTGTCTTTCCGCAACCTGGTCTATGCTTCTTATCTGCTGCGGGTGCACGAGCTGCGGAGTGTTTATATGGCCGGAGCGAATGTGTATCGGGGATGGGGTTTCGGGCTGGCGTACGACCGGTCGGGGATCTATACGGATCATAACCTGGATATGGTGGTGCGGTATCAGTTCCGCTAGTGCGAGGGTAGGATTACAAGATGGGGCTTGAAAAAGACAAGGCAAAAATGCGTGCAGCAATTTGTTACCGGGTTGATTAGAACCACCGGTTAAATGGAGTTAATTATCTTATAGGAAAAATGCACAGTACGCCTCCGTTGCAGATAGAATTAGCAGTCAATAATTAGATGTTTTTGACATGGTTGTATCATCTTGTAAATGATAAAATAAATCTATATTAACGCTCGTTAATTTTTAAGATGATTAAACAATTCTTCTCGCATCAGGAGGGTTAATGTTTCTTTGACAGACTTTGGCGGATACATTTAGGCGTGGTCGCAAAGTGGAGTATGTGTTCATTGTTGCTCCTGACATAGGGTTGTCACTCGCCAGGTTTACGTTTGTAGTGCTAAAATCAAAAAGACTGCTGACAAATAGAAATGACTAAAAAGGAACAGGAAACATTTTGTCCTGCAAGCCGGGCTGAATGGCGAAAATGGCTGGTGAAAAACCATCAGTCCAGGCAGGCTGTCTGGCTTGTTTATTACAAGGCATCCACGAAGGTTGCTTCTCTTAGCTGGAGTGAAGCCGTCGATGAAGCGCTTTGCTTCGGATGGATCGACAGCACTAAAAAGACGATCGACAAGGAAAGGTTTATGCAGTATTTCAGCAGGCGAAAACCGGACAGCACCTGGTCGAAGATAAACAAGGATAAAGTGGCCCGGCTCATCCAGGACAAGCTGATGACAAAGGCCGGTTTTGACAGCATAGAAACGGCGCAACAAAACGGAACATGGTCCCTGATGGATGATGTGGAGGATCTGATCATCCCGGAGGATTTAAGCATTGCGTTGAATGAACATGAAGGTGCGATGCAGTTTTTTCAACGGCAGTCAAAGTCAACAAAAAAGGTAATGCTGTACTGGGCAGTAAGTGCTAAAGGGGTGGAAACAAGAAAGAAGAGAATTGCGGAAATAGCGGGAATGGCTGCCCAGGGAATGAGGCCAGACCGGTTTAGATAAAAAGGCGTAGTGGAATGCGGGTTGGAGCGCCGGTGTTGGTCTGTATTCCGAAGTTTAAATTCTTTGTAATCGAAGGGAAAGGGAATCTGAATGATACATTCTTCCCGGAATACGTAGCGGTACTGTATGCGTTGTCGTACGGTGTGAAAATGAGTCCGAAAAAAGGCATCATTCCCCAAGGGTATTATGATTATACGGTTTATCCGCTTGAAGGCGTCTGGGAAACCGCTCCTATTGAAGTCCCGAAAAGAAAGATCCGGCCTCCGGTTCTTTCTTGTATATAACGGAACGCATTCGCTACCTGGTGTGATTCCATGGTATCCGATAGTGGTCTGGTTGCCCGTAGATCCGCCGGATCCCATAAAATCGATCAGCAGGGTATTGAAGCCAAGAGCATGGAACAGATCCGGCTTGTCCAGCATAGACGACTTTTGCCGCTATACCCGTGAAAAATGTTTTTATGTTGGGGGCAGGTATATACTTTTGGATGTATTTATAGATGATGAACAGCCAGGCATTGAAGATCTATCAGGTAGGGCGGCGGCCATGACAGCCACCGCCGTGCAGAGGGGGATTAGTGATCAGCGTTCTTTCCGGTATGATACCAGTCTACTTTCCTGGAATAGTACATCAGTGCCGCAAGAATTGCGAACAGGCCAATACTGCCAAACAGGAGCGCATAGTCCTGCAACTGGATCAGGATGAATATGTAGGTGTATAACAAGCCCAGTGCTGCCGTAAAGCCGCCAGCCGTTTTGTTGCTTCTGAACATGCTCCGCACATACAGGCCGACCAGCAGGGTAGTGGCTGTCGCCGCGATCAGGTAAGCCGGGTTGAAGCCGGTATATTCCGAAATCGACAACAGCAGGGTATAGAAGATACATAAGGCCATACCGACCAGGATATACTGCAGGGGATGTACGCGTTTTTTCTGCAGGATCTCGAGCAGGAAGAATACCGTAAAGGTCAGCGTGATAAACAGGAGCGCATATTTTACGGAACGTTCTGTTTTGACATAGCTGTCGGTCGGCTGTATCAGGCGTACGCCCGAGGCCGATTCCCGGATATCGTAAGATTTGTCCTTCCATGCCTGCGGGTAATTCCGGGACATTTCAAGGATTTTCCACTGAGCCGTGAATCCGGAGCCGGAAATATCCGGTGTTTCCGAAGGCAGGTATTGTCCGTCAAAAGACGGATCTTTCCAGGGCGCCGTCATGGTGGCTGTCGTAGTCTTGCCTACTGGTGTGAAATACAGGTGCTCCGAACCTTTCAGCTTCAGACGGATGGTAAAATCAATCGGCGTGCCCTGCTGCAATACCAGCGGCGCGTGTATGCCCACGGACGTGATATGATTATCCGGGAGACCAGATTCCATATGACTGTTCTGATTGTTGTACGTGAGCGTGACGACCTCTTCGAGTCCCCGCATATCGTCAATGCCGAGGATCAGCCGGGCGTCCTGCCAGATAATGTCTTCGGGAGACAGTTTTATTTTGTTGCTGTCCGGCGGCAGAAAACGACCCTTCAGTTCGATATCGGAGCGGTACAGGGTAACATCATACAGGCTCCGGTGGCGCACTTCGGGTTGGAGCCGGCTCTGAACATCAAGCTGGTCGGGCAGGAAATAAGCCTGTTGGATGGTCCGGGCCGCATTCCCTTTGTCGTCGGTAATGGTATGGTAATAGGGGACCATTAGCACCGGTCCTGTCAGTGTCTGGGCAGCGCCCCATTTATCGCTGATTTCCTTCACCACCTGTTCCTGCCGGCTCTTTCGTTCATTTACAAGACTACTTAAAAAAGCCGCCGGTATTAACATAATCAGGATGAGGAAACCGATCAGGCTTCCTTTGATCATCGTGTTGTTCCTTTCCAGGAATCCTTGGGGGGACGGGTACTGTGTGTTTGTTTCCATTTGTTTTTTTTGTTTTTAGAAAGTGCTTTGAAATTCAAAGTAATTAAGGCAAAAAAATTTAGCTTAGTTTTTTAATGATTTTTTCCAGCGCGTTGAGATGCGTGCGGAAGGCTTTTTCGCCGGCACGGGTGATGGCATAGGTCGTATTGGTCTTACGCCCGATAAATCCTTTCCGGACACTGATAAACGCTTGTTCTTCCAGGGTTTTCAGGTGACTGGCCAGGTTGCCGTCCGTTACATCGATCAGACTTTTCAGTTCATTGAAATTGAGTGAATCGCTGACAATCAGCGCGCTCATGATCCCAATGCGTATGCGGCTGTCGAATATCTTGTTTAATTGTCCGATCGGGTTGGTCATTTGTCGTCCACTTTGTCATATTTTACCCACATAATAATACCATACAAGATATGCAATACCCCAAATCCCACGCTCCAGAATAATAATCCGTAGCGCAGCAGGAAGAGATTAATGCAGCCCAGCATGATCTCCAGCAAGCCCAGGTACAGGATGCCGGACAGTGTATACTTGCTGGCATTGATCAGCGCCAGTCCGTAAAAGATCAGGCAGGAGGGCGCAATATAAGCCCAGTCGTTATGCCAGATCATGCCCAGCACAAAGATACCACCGGCCGCGAGCGGAATAGCCAGGTGAAGCAACAGGTTCCTCGATGCGGCATTCCAGAGCGAAACACCTTGTTTTTTCACTTTCCGCAGGGTAAATATGTAACCGCCGGCCAGCGCTATGATCAGTGTGAGCACAGCAATCAGGATAAATTCGTTCCGGAGTTCCGGCAGGTATATAGAATGGGGATCATAACCAGTTTCCAGTGTGTGATTATGCAGCTTTTGCCAGGCAAAGAATGCGCCCGCAAGTCCGGTGCAACCTGCCCAGATCCCGCTCCAGCCGCTCAGGGACAAAAAGCGGGCGGAACGTTCCATGATATTGCGGATATCCCGGATTGCCTGAAGCGATTGTGCTTTTTCTTCCTCAGTCATAAAAGTACTTTGTAGTGCAAAGTAAGTAATTTATTTATTAAAGAATGATTTTTCTTTTGTGAATTGGCTATCCAAGGGTAGAAGGCTATATCGACTGGATACAAAAAGAAACAGGCAAAAATCAGATCACCTTCGCAGCGGAATAAGGAACATCGTGACAGGTGTAAACAGATTGCGGGAGCATTAATCATAAATGTTTAAACATGAGTATATTCAACGTGTCATCTTGTGAAAACATCTTTTTTTGCTGCGCTGTACTGCCGGTGCTGCCGGCATTTCCATCCTACCCATGCTCTTCTTCTGCCAGCTCGAGCTGTTTTTTCGTCGGCAGCAGGATCAGCCGTAGTGTAGTGTCATTAGTGAAATAACTGATCGCCCAGTTGATGAAGATAAACAGGCGGTTCTTTACACTCACGATCAGCATGAGGTGGAGAAACATCCAGACCATCCAGGCAAAAAATCCCTGGAAACGGAAATGAGGCAGGTCTACAACTGCTTTCCTTTTGCCTATGGTAGCCATTGTGCCCGGATTTTTATAGGTGAATGCCTGTAGGGGCGGATAATTATCCGCCCTTACAACCTTTGCCAGGCGTTTCAGATTCCCCGCCAGATTTTTTGCCTGGTTGATGGCTACATTGGCAAGCTGTGGATGCCCTTTCGGCCAGTCTTCGGTTTCCATGTACGCAATATCTCCCAGGGCAAAGACATTGTCATAGCCCTGCAGCCGGTTGCGGTCATCCACCTGTATGCGATTGCCGCGTACCAGCATTTCTTTGGGTATGCCTTCCGGCACGTTGCCCATTACGCCGGCTGTCCAGATAAGGGTACGGGTAGCGATAGCGCGTCCGTCTTTAAATCGTACGGTTCGTCCGTCATAGTCTTCCACCAGGGTATTCATCCACATGCGCACCCCCATTTCTTCCAGGTACTGTTTTGATTTCCGCTGAGAAACTTCACTCATGGCGGCGAGTGTGGTGGCCTGTCCTTCCACGAGGTGAATGTCGAGGCGGGAGAAGTCCATGTCGGGGTAGTCTCTCGGAAGGATGTGTTTTTTCAGTTCAATAAGCGAGCCTGCCAGCTCTACGCCGGTGGGTCCGCCGCCGGCAATGACGATATTCATGAGCGACTCCAGATCCTGTTCTTCGCAACTGAGCGCCGCTTCAAAGTTGAGCAGAATGTGGTTGCGGAGCGCAATGGATTCTGATGTGGACTTCATCGTGTAGGCATGCTCTGCAATGTTCCTGTTACCAAAGAAATTGGTGGTGCATCCGGTGGCGATAATGAGATAATCGTAAGCATAGGAGCAGTCTTGCGTAACAACGCGTTGATGTGCAAGATCTATCCGCTGTACAGGGGATATGCGTACGTGGATATTCTTTTTTCTCTGAAACACTTTCCTGAGTGGGAAAGAGATGGAGCTGGGCTCCAGTCGTCCCGTAGCTACCTGGTAAAACAAGGGTTGGAACTGGTGGAAATTATACTGATCTATCAGGGTGATATCGTATCCGGTATTGCTGATCCGCCGTGCCAGTTGCAGACCTGCAAAGCCTGCACCCAGGATGACTACCCTTTTTTGTGCCATACGAGCATGATTTGTATTGTAAAACTACTTAAGTTTTAATGGACGTAACAGAATCGTGCCGGGATAATGCTGCCGTGTAACAGATATTTCCCGATTGTGTAAACAATACCTCTCCACCCACACATCCCCCGTAGGGGCGAATTGCATTCGCCCGGTCTATAAATCGCATTCGCCCGATCATAAATCACATTACCTGATCATGAATCGCATCGTCTGGTTGTGCATTGCATTCCCCGACTATTAAGTCATATTCAATCCCGGACAAAAAAAGGGGCGAAAGTTTTTCTTCGCCCCCTGTTGTGTTTATTTTCTGCCAGATCACCGTGCAATGTTCACTGCCCGCAGTTCCCTGATCACCGTTACCTTGATCTGACCGGGGTACTGCATTTCCTTCTGGATCTTGTCGGCGATCTCAAACGACAGGCGGTCGCTGTCTGCGTCGGAGACCTTTTCGGCTTCTACGATCACCCGCAGCTCCCGTCCGGCCTGGATGGCGTAGGCTTTTTCAACGCCATCGTATGCCATTGCCAGATTTTCGAGGTCTTTGATGCGCTGCAGGTAACTCTGCATCATTTCACGTCTTGCTCCGGGTCTTGCGCCGCTGATGGCATCACAGGCCTGTACAATGGGGGAGATGATATAGGTCATTTCCATTTCATCGTGGTGGGCGCCGACTGCGTTGACGATGGCGGCGTGCTCACCGCATTTTTCGGTCAGCTTTGCCCCCAGCAGTGCGTGGCTCAGTTCTGTTTCTTCATCAGGCACTTTGCCAATATCGTGGAGCAGGCCGGCGCGCTTGGCCAGCTTGATCACTTTTTGCCCCAATCCGAGCTCGGCAGCCATTATGGCGCATAGATTAGCCGTCTCTTTGGAGTGCATCAGCAGGTTCTGTCCGTAAGACGAGCGGAAGCGCATTTTACCCACCATACGGACGAGGTCTTTGTGCAGACCGTGGATGCCCAGCTCGATGATCGTGCGTTCGCCGATCTCCATCACCTGCTCTTCCAGTTGCTTTTTGGTTTTTTCCACCACCTCTTCGATACGGGCAGGGTGGATGCGTCCGTCCTGCACCAGCCGTTGCAGGGAGAGGCGGGCTATCTCGCGGCGGAGCGGATCAAAACAGCTCAGTATGATCGCTTCCGGGGTGTCGTCGATGATCAGGTCCACGCCGGTTGCAGCTTCCAGCGCACGTATGTTGCGGCCTTCACGGCCAATGATCTGGCCTTTGATCTCATCGCTTTCGAGGTTGAATACCGTGATCGCGTTTTCAATGGTCTGCTCTGCTGCCGTCCGCTGGATGGTTTGGATGATGATCTTTTTGGCTTCTTTGGAAGCATTCAGCTTCGCCTCTTCCATAATGTCCTTGACATGCGCCATGGCCTGGGTCCGGGCCTCGTTCTTTACCACTTCCAGCAATTCCGCTTTGGCCTCCTCGGCGCTCAGCCCGGATACTTTCTCAAGCCGCCTGATGTGTTCTTCCTGGTGCTTCTCCAGCTCTGCACGTTTGATGCTGGCTACTTCCAGTTGCTGTTCCAGGCTCTCTTTCAGCTTTTCCTTTTCCTGTATCTGCTTCTGCAGGGTGGCCTGTTTGTCATTCAGCGCCTGCTGCTGCTGCTTTAGCCGGTTTTCGGATTCAGAAAGCTTTTGATTGCGTTGTATGACTTCTTTTTCGTGTGCGCTTTTTAACTGGAGAAAATGTTCTTTGGCTTCGAGTTTTTTCTTTTCTTTTAAAGTATCTGCATGTGTATTTGCGTCGTCGGTGATTTTCTTTGCCTGTCGTTCTGCTTCTTCGATCTGGCGTTGTGTATTTTTTGAAAAAATGAATTTACCCAGAAAAATTCCTATGAGTATAGCTGCCACCGCAATGGTAGCAACAAGTGTCGTATCCATAATATTTATACATGTTTTTAGAAAAATGATCAATTATAGCGACCTATGAATATATATAGTTTAATATATAAGGTCAACAATATTCCAGCCTGCTAAATTAGTAAAAGAATTTGGGAACAGTGACAGTAAAATCCGGATAAACCCTCTTGCAGGATCAGAAAAGGTTTGTGCAATACCTTTCCGGCTTGTACCGTCCCATGAAAGGAACGCATTATTACTATATGTCCATTTTCTCTGAAACTCCTAACTTCGCTTTGATAATTTTAATGACAATGGACACAGCAACAAGTAAGGTAAGCCAGGCAATGGCAAAGGCTCAGGATTTTCTCCCGATCAATGGTACGGACTATGTAGAACTGTATGTGGGTAATGCCAAACAGGCAGCTCATTATTACAAAACGGCATTCGGCTTCCAGCCGGTAGCTTATTCCGGTCCTGAAACCGGTGTGAAGGATAAAGTATCTTATGTATTGCAGCAGGGCAAGATCCGGCTGATGCTCACTACGGCTCTCCGGTCCGACCACCCGGTTTCGGAGCATGTACGCAAGCATGGAGACGGGGTTAAGATACTGGCATTGTGGGTAGATGACGCTTATAAGTCCTACGAAGAGACGACAAAGCGCGGCGCGAAGTCTTACCTGGAGCCGCAGACGCTGACCGACGAGCACGGCGAAGTACGCCTCAGCGGTATTTATACATATGGAGAGACGGTGCATCTTTTTGTAGAGCGAAAAAACTATAAAGGTGCGTTTATGCCTGGTTTCCAGGAGTTGAAATCAGATTACCGGCCTTCGGAAACCGGCTTGCTCTATGTAGACCACTGCGTAGGTAATGTGGGTTGGAACCGGATGAACGATACGGTGAAATGGTATGAAGAGGTGATGGGATTTGCCAATATCCTTTCTTTTGATGACAAACAGATCAATACTGAATACTCGGCCCTGATGAGTAAGGTGATGAGTAACGGTAACGGTTATGTGAAATTCCCGATCAATGAACCGGCAGAAGGCAAGAAGAAGTCACAGATCGAGGAATACCTTGATTTTTATGAGGGAGAAGGCGTACAGCATGTGGCGATTGCTACCGATGACATCATCAAAACCGTGCGTGAGCTTAAAGCCCGTGGCGTGGAATTTCTTGATACACCGGGCGCCTATTATGATGAGCTTTTCGGCCGGGTAGGAAAGATCGATGAAGACCTGGAGCCGCTCCGGGAGCTGAAAATACTTGTAGACCGCGACGAAGACGGGTACCTGCTCCAGATATTCACCAAGCCGCTGCAGGACCGTCCTACGCTTTTCTTTGAGATCATTCAGCGTAAAGGCGCAAAAAGCTTTGGCGCAGGTAATTTTAAAGCATTGTTTGAATCTATTGAAAGAGAACAGGCAAGAAGAGGGAACCTCTGATCGTTCTAATGTGACAAATATGTTGAATGTGACGAATGTGTTATCACATTTCCCACATTCAACACATTTGTCACATTTTTAGGATCTTTTTTGTTTCCGTTAAGAAAAGGATTCACAGTCAGTTGGTATATTTGCATAGCTCCGGTCTTCCGGGGCTATGTTTGCATAAATTAAATATTGAATTCATCCATGATCAGAAAATGGTTACCCGCGCTCCTTATTTGCATGTTGGCCGGTATTTATACAGCGCCGGCGGTGGCACAGGGCGATGTGAATACATTTCGTAATTTCCAGTTTACGTTTCCGCGCGTCAACCAGGCCTGGACCAAGTATGATGATACGTTGAAAAACCTTTTCCGGAGTTATGGATTAGCATATCCGCCCAAGGATATCTATATCCGCTCTTTTAAGTCCAACAACGAGATGGAGCTTTGGGCCAGGGACAGCGATACCGCTCAGTATACACTGCTCAAGCTTTATCGGGTATGTGCCCTGTCTGGCATACTGGGGCCCAAACGCTGCGAGGGAGACCGCCAGGTGCCCGAGGGATTATATTTTATTGACGACTTCAATCCCAAAAGCGATTTTCACCTTTCCATGCTGATCAATTATCCCAATTATTCTGACCTGATGATGGGCGATAAAAAACGGCCGGGGGGCGATGTGTACATACATGGCGGCTGCTTTACGATCGGCTGTCTGCCTATGACCGATGATATCATTCAGGAGCTGTATGTGCTTTGCCTCAATGCCCGTCTTAGCGGACAGCAATACATTCCCGTTCATATTTTTCCTGTACGTTTCGACCGGAAGGGGCTGAATTACCTGGGGCGCAACTTTGCTGCAGATACGGCCAAGCAGCAATTCTGGGTAAATCTTAAAGCCGGCTACGATTACTTTGAACGTAATAAGAAGCTGTTGCCGGTGATGTACACCCCGGACGGAAAGTATTCGTTCTAACGGAAGAAACCTGAATTAACGAACGTTACCGTCCCGACGCAGTTACAAGCAGTATTTCTAAATATTGATGCTGTTCGGGGGGGGGCTGATGCTCTCACGGATGCGTTCCGCTCACATCCGCGCAGGCGAGGATCTTGTGTAAATAATGATATTACATATGGTAGCATGGTTTTTGTATTACCTGGACAGAGGATTCACTCGGTCTATGTAGCCGTTCATATCAATTAAAAAACGATCCATTGGATTGTTGATTCTATAGCTCCTGATATCCGGGTTTAGCAAATCTTAACGGTATGATATGGCTAAATTATTGCAGGCCGGTTGGAGCAGACAATTAATAGCTGCAGGAGACCAGGTCGTATTCATGGGGGGCTTTTTCAGGAATATTTTCCGTGCCGGTTTTGAATGGAACGAGTTTATACGCCAGTGCTTTATTATAGGATATAAGTCATTTATGCTCGTAGCCATTACGGGCTTCATACTTGGCTTTGTACTTACGCTTCAGTCAGAACCTACAATGAAGGCATTTGGAGCAGAGAGTTTTGTTCCCAGTATGGTGTCAATTTCTGTAATCAGGGAAATAGGGCCTGTTATTATTGCCCTGATCTGTGCCGGCAAGATAGCGTCGAGTATAGGTGCGGAATTGGGCAGCATGAAGGTAAGCGAGCAAATAGACGCTATGGAAGTATCGGGTGCGAATCCGATACAGTATTTGGTTGTAACGCGAATACTTGCGTGCATCATAATGGTGCCCCTGCTTACCCTGATGGCTGATGCGCTGGCGCTGTTTGGAGGTTTTGCGGCCTCGAATATCAACAACAAAATGACATTTACACTCTATTTCAGTAAAGCATTTTCTGCACTAAGCTTTACGGATCTCATACCTGCCGTTATAAAAACCATTTTTTTTGGATTTGCTATTGGATTTGTGGGCTGCTACAAAGGGTACAATTCTGACAGAGGCACGGAGAGTGTCGGGGTAGCCGCCAATTCAGCGGTGGTGGCCGCTTCACTCTGGATCATTGTGCTGGATGCTATTGCTGTTCAGCTAACTTCTGTCTTCGCTTATAATTAGTTACACTATGGATGCCGTAAAAGACAATACTGAACAACTCGTGAGGCAGCCCGCATCCGGCAAAGAAGCTGTAGTAGAAGTGCGTAACCTTAAAAAATCATTCGGCGCTAAGGTGGTGTTGTCTGATCTTAATATGGATCTTTACAAAGGCGAGAATCTTGTGGTCCTGGGTAAATCGGGTTCCGGTAAGTCGGTTGCTATTAAGTGTATGGTAGGCTTGCTGACACAGGATGCAGGTAGTCTCAGGATATTCGGGCAGGAAGTAAAAGACTTGTCTGAAAAGCAACTCAGGGAGCTGCGTATCAAAACAGGTTTTCTGTTCCAGAGTGGAGCGCTCTATGACTCTATGACGGTAGCGCAGAACCTGGAGTTTCCGCTCACACGGGTGCTGAAGCTGGATAATAAGGAGGATATACAGCAACGGATAGAAGAAGTATTGGAAAGCGTGGGGCTGCAGGATGCCATAGACAAAATGCCTTCTGATCTTTCCGGGGGTATGCGCAAGCGTGTTGGCCTCGCACGCACACTGATATTAAAGCCGGAAATAATGCTCTATGACGAACCTACGACCGGCTTGGACCCGATAACGTCGCGGGAGATAAGTGAGCTGATGCTGCAAGTGCAACAGAAATACCAGACATCGTCTATCATCATCACCCATGACATGGCGTGCGCCAGGATCACTTCCGACCGTGTACTGGTGCTTAACGATGGTATGTTTATAGCCGAGGGGACATATGAAGAACTGGAAGACGGGCCGGACGAACTGGTACGTTCATTTTTTAAATAGAATATTATGAAAACAAGTGTTTCACAAAAGATCAAGATAGGCATATTTACCATAGCAGGTATTTTGCTCTTCGTCATTGGCATCTTTCTCATCGGCAGTAAGCAGAACATGTTCAGCAAGACTTTTTCGATTTATGGTACATTCAAAAATGTAGGCGGACTTGAAGTGGGTAACAACATAAGGTTCGCAGGCATCAATGTGGGCACCGTTGAGGATATACGCATCATATCCGATACTATAATAAGGGTGGATATGACGATGAAAGAAGACGTACGGCCATTCCTTAAAGCAGATGCAGTTGCATCTATCGGCTCCGACGGATTGATGGGTGACAAACTGATCACTATTGCATCGGGGTCGGCTAACGAAACAAGCATACTCTCAAAAGGCGCCAGGATCAGAACATCGGACCCTATTGATTTTGACCGCATAATATCACAATTCACTAATGTCGCCAGCCATGCAGAAATAATAACCCGTGAGCTTGCCGGTATGGCAGTTCAGATAAGGATGGGAAATGGTACTGTCAGTAAATTGTTATATACCGATGATCTGTCTAAAAGCCTTGAGGCAACAGCTTATAATGCGAAAGTGATCACTGGTTCCCTGGCGGATATCGCTTCACATATACAATCCGGACAGGGTTCTGTAGGTAGTCTTATATATACAGACTCCCTGGCAAATGCGTTGGAGTCTGCCGGTATGAAAGCGGATGCTGCAATGACGACGATACAGGAAGGGGCCTACGGATTCAGCGAAAATATGAAAGCATTACAGGGAAACTATTTTTTGCGTGGTTACTTTAAACGCAAGGCGCAGAATGATGCGGACAAAGCGGAGGATGCTACGATTGCGCCTGGCGATGATAAAGACCTGGATGAAGAAGAACTGGAGGCAATCATTGATGAAGCACAAAAGGCACTTGATGCCAAACGTAAGAAAAACTAATACGCTGGCCGGCATTTGTTACAAACCTTAAAGCCATATTTATGAAAATGAAGTTGATAACACCGGAACAGGCGGCGTCATTAAAGAAAGGTGACATTATTAAAATGTATCCATCCTATGGCGG
Source organism: uncultured Chitinophagaceae bacterium (assembly GCA_964527735.1). GTDB lineage: Bacteria > Bacteroidota > Bacteroidia > Chitinophagales > Chitinophagaceae > JBEBVQ01. Next base: position 22,079 of record CAZGPG010000005.1, read on the forward strand.
CTCGCGGGAAGTATTTGATGAACGGGACAAAAACCTGATTGATACTTATGAAATAAGGTCATTCAATGCAAACAATGAAATGCTGGAGTTAGTAATGACCGGAGCTTCATTACATATGTTTTCACCACCCGGCGATGTAGGGCGTATTTTCATTAAATCGTATAATTTGTCGACTGACGGTTTGTGGTGGAAGGATCAGAGCAAACAGGTGGCTGCGCCTGATATGTAACCTGGATATACGCCAGGGTATTTTTAAAGATACTTCTGTAATGCCGGGAGAAGAAATGTAGTGCTATTCACTGCGGTGCTTTTGCTCTTCCTTTTTTGCTTTTTTATCTGCTCTTTTTTCGTTCAGATTTTTTTGTGCCTTCTTCTTGTCTCCCTTCTGTGCTGATTTTCCCTTTGCCATAATATTTGATTTATTGGAAGGTAGTCTTAATATATGACAATTTAGGATTAAATATTCCGGTTTCGCAGTTTTTTACAACAAATGAGCAGAAGCCGCTCATTTTATATTCGTACTATCGGCCCCAAGCCCTAAATCCGATTTTATGTTATGCTCTATTCGGTCAATTTTGTCTTTTGCAGCCTTATTTAACCTAAACCTTGTTGCGAATGTCAATCTTAAATTACCAGTCTGAAATTCCTGCCAGCTTCCTTTTACAGGGCTATTATTGCGATTTAAGAAATTAATGTATTGCGCACCAATAAAATAGTTTTCCGAGTTGTATCCTGCAGCCAGTCGGGTGATAGCATTCAATTGCATCGATAGCCGGTTATCGGCCTTGTCCGCTGCGTCAGCCCTTATTGTTGAGTGATTGATTCCGATGCCGCCCAGCAGAGCTGCAGTAATAAAGTAATTTCTCCTTATCACGAACGTATGCGCATAGCCGAAATTTGCGGCCAGAGAAACAATACGGCTGTGCGAAAAAGTGCTCGCACCGAAATACCCGCTGTATCTTATGTCTCCTGGTATAATAGCAGAATCTGCTCTGATATTGATATAATGTAAACCGGCGCCGGCCATGAGCGAACCCGCACTCTTTTTTTGATATTCGTTTTGCAGAAATGCCGCCCTAAAAGAGAATTTATTGCTATTGAAAATGTATTGTGTGTTCAGCCCGGTATTGGTAATACGGAGATCCGGACGTGTAGGGAAAATACCGGAAACGGGCATTGCGGTTAACATGGATCTGCTGGCCAGATAATATCCGTGGTGGGAGAGATAATAAAGATCAATAGTCAGTTTTCTGAGGTAGATAAACGATTGGAAGTCGATGAACTTTGTGCTGCCATATCGCCTGGTATCTTCGTTTATAAAGGGCAATTTCAAACTCAGATTGAAACCGATAAATTTATAGTTGAACCCCACCCCGATATTATAATTGTCATTGGCTTGATAAGATAGTTTTTTACTGAAGTCGTAGTCTCCTAAAGCATACCTCGTTAATTTGTTTCCCAGGAAGCCACGTACAGTTATATCATTTGTAAAGTCGCGTATATAAGCAGTATCATTCTGCGTCCTGAGCCATTCTGGCATTTGCGCGGAAGTGTTACTGTGTATGTACAGCAGCAGCAGAAAGGCTAATGTTTTTCGATACGGGATCATTATCAATGTTAAAATACCTAAGTATGTCTTTAAGTTGCATGTGCAGGTTGCTTGAAGTACGCAGTATTCGCTCAAGAACCTGTTTCCCTTTTGCTGAAAGGTTACTTTCTTCTTTTATTAAGAGCATATCAGAAAGTATCTGGATTTTACGCACCGGCTCCTGAAAGTTATGATTGATCGCGTGGGTGAGTGTCGCAAATTGGTGGTGTGCCAACTCCAGTTGAACGTTTTTTTCATGTAATTCCTTCAGAACGATTTCTAATATTTTGGGGCCGGAGGTGATTTTGGCATTTTGTTGTACCATATTTCAGATTAATAATAGAAAGATATCCAGTGTATTTAATTTAAAGGCAGTAATATTTTTCATGATTGATTTAGTGTGCATGCATTCGCTGTACAAAGGTGTGTCAATATAATTGGCCGAGGTTGTATTTTCCTGTCTATGTTTTGCATAAATGCCACTTCACCAGTTCCCTATTTATCTGCCCGGTTCAAGAAAATCACCGGATTAACAACCACATTTTTTAAACAACTTGTCAAAAAACGTATTGAGTTGGAAAATGTGTGATTGCTGTAATGGTTAACTGAACCATCTCATGCTTCACATTAATCCAAAATTACTATTTTGCCGCGTTAAACGACTAACCCGGTAAAATGATCCAGCGCATAATCCATGAGCGACCAGCCAAGCTGTTCCTCTTCCTTTCTGCCTTTTTTGTAGCCAATGCCCTGATCGCCGAGTGTATCGGTGGTAAGCTCTTCTCGCTCGAAGAGCTGCTCGGCTTTACACCCAGTCCTTTCACACTGCTGGGAGAGGAGGGGCTTACGATCACGCTGACCTGCGGTGCACTGCTCTGGCCCCTTGAGTTTGTGATGACCGATATCGTAAATGAATATTATGGTCCCAAAGCCGTTCGTCGGATCTCTTACGTGGCCATCGGGCTGATCAGCTATGCATTCCTGATGTTTTACATAGCGATCAACATCCCGCCGGAAACCTCATTCTGGACCTCCAGCCAGCAGTCGGAAGGTGTGCCGGATCTTCAGGCAGCCTTCAGCAGCATTTTTGGTCAGGGAATGTGGATCATATTCGGAAGCCTTATTGCTTTCGGAGTTGCGCAGATATTGGATGTGTGGATATTTCATAAAATAAAAAGATATACCGGAGAGAAGAAAATATGGCTGCGTGCGACAGGCTCGACCATGGTCTCACAGTTGATAGATAGCTTTATTGTTTTATTTATTGCGTTTTATATAGGTCGTGACTGGAGTATGCAGCGGGTGCTGGCGATCGGGCTGGTCAATTATGGCTATAAGGCTGCTATGGCTATTCTATTAACGCCGCTCATTTACCTGGCAGAAAACAGGATCGAGCGATATCTGGGCGCCGAAAAGGTGCGCGAGATGAAGCAGGCAGCTATGGCACATTAGATTTTTTTTAGCGTTTTATTCGTTAACTTTGCAGCTATTTTTTTTAGCTTGGAGATAGTCTATGTCGGATAAATACCGTGAATATAAAAACCTGGATATGCCTGCTATTGAGCAGGCGTTTTTGAAGTGTTGGCAGGAAGAAGAAGTATTTCAAAAATCCATACAGCAGCGCTCTGCAGACCGGCCTTTCGTATTTTATGAAGGACCGCCGAGCGCCAACGGTATGCCCGGGATCCATCATGTGATCTCCCGTACCCTCAAAGACCTGGTATGCCGCTATAAGGCGATGCAGGGATTCCGTGTGGAGCGGAAGGCGGGTTGGGATACTCATGGATTGCCGGTAGAGCTGGGCGTAGAAAAAGAACTGGGCATTACCAAAGAAGATATCGGTGTAAAGATTACCGTCGAAGAATATAACCGGAAATGCCGGGAGGCCGTCATGCGCTATAAAGACAAATGGGACGAGCTGACCGAAAAGATGGGGTACTGGGTAGACCTGGATGATCCGTATATCACATTTGATAATAAATATATTGAGACCCTCTGGTGGTGCCTGAAAGAATTATATAATAAGGATCTGCTGTACAAGAGTGTCAGTATCCAGCCATATTCTCCGGCTGCAGGAACAGGGCTTAGCTCACATGAGCTGAACCAGCCCGGCACTTATAAGCAGGTGAAGGATACTACGCTTGTGGCGATGTTTAAGGCAAAACAGGACGAGCAGAGCCGTTTCCTGTTCGACGCCTCCGGCGGCCAGGATGTATTCTTTCTCGCCTGGACCACCACGCCGTGGACACTTCCGTCGAACTGCGGGCTGACAGTTGGCCCCTCGATAGATTATGTGCTGGTCAAAACATTGAACCCTTATACCCGGGAACAGATTCATGTGGTATTGGCGGAATCTTTGCTCGATAAACACTTTAGTAAAGAGTCGGAATCTATTGATTTTAATATTGTTGATAATGATAGTAAGTCCGTTCCGTGGAAGGTGACAGGCCGGTGGAAAGGTGTGCAATTTGAGGGTTGCCGTTATGAGCAGCTGCTTTCTTTTGAAGGGAATACCCGTGAAGTAGCGGGAGGAGACCCCTGGCGGGTGATTACCGGCGATTTTGTAACTACGGAAGACGGTACGGGGATTGTGCATACGGCGCCTGCATTCGGAGCGGACGACTTCAGGGTAGGTAAAAAACACAATATCGGCATACTGACGATGGTGGATAAGGAAGGGAAGTTCAACGATTTTTCAGGTGAATTTTCCGGCCGTTATGTGAAGAATTATAAGGACGATCCGGAATACAAAGATGTAGATGTCGACATTGCTGTAAAGCTCAAGCATGAGGGTCGGGCATTTAAAGTAGAAAAATATGAGCACAGCTATCCGCATTGCTGGCGTACCGACAAGCCGGTGATCTATTACCCGCTCGATGCCTGGTTTATCCGCACGACCGCCTGCAAAGACCGGATGGTAGAGCTCAACAAAACCATTAACTGGAAACCTAAAGCAACTGGTGAAGGTAGGTTCGGTAACTGGTTGGAAAACATGGTTGACTGGAACCTGAGCAGAAGCCGTTATTGGGGTACGCCGCTGCCGGTTTGGGTATCGGAGCGCGGCGAGGTGAAATGTATTGGTTCGGTGGAAGAACTGAAGCAGGAAGTCACACATGCCAATGCGGTACTTGATACCAACCAGGTGATCGATGATGCCACACTCGATCTTCATAAGCCCTTCATGGATCAGATCATCCTGGCCTCGGCAAATGGTGAGCCAATGTATCGTGAGCCGGACCTGATAGATGTATGGTTTGACTCCGGTGCAATGCCTTATGCACAATGGCATTATCCGTTTGTTGATAAAGAAAAGCTTAAGCAAAAGTTCCCTGCGGATTTTATAGCTGAAGGGGTAGACCAAACCCGCGGCTGGTTTTATACCCTCCATGCATTGGGCGTGATGCTGTTTGACAGTGTTGCCTATAAGACGGTTGTTTCGAATGGTCTGGTGCTGGATAAGAACGGAAATAAAATGAGCAAGCGGTTGGGCAATGCCGTAGATCCGTTTGAAACGATCGGAAGATTCAGTGCAGATGCCACACGCTGGTATCTGATTACCAATGCTTCTCCCTGGGATAGTCTTCGTTTTGATACCGAAGGGATACGGGAGGTGCAGCGTAAGTTTTTCGGTACCTTATATAATACCTACCAGTTTTTTGCACTGTATGCAAATGTGGACGGGTTTGCTTTTAAAGAACGTTATATACCGCTGGAAGAGCGTCCGGAGATAGACCGCTGGATCCTGTCTTCGCTGCATTCCCTTGTGCGGGATGCAACAGCAGCTATGGACGACTATGAGCCGACACAGGCCGGCCGGAGCATTGAATACTTTGTAGATGACCAGCTAAGCAACTGGTACGTTCGGTTGTGCAGGCGCCGGTTCTGGAAAGGAGCCTACGAGCACGATAAAATATGTGCCTACCAGACCCTGTATGAATGTCTGGAGATGATAGCACGGCTGATAGCTCCCATAGCTCCGTTTTTTGCAGACTGGCTGTACCGTAACCTGAATGATAGTACGCATCGTCTTGAGGCGAAATCTGTTCACCTGGCAGATTATCCTGTTTTCGATGAAGATGCCATCGATCAGGATCTGGAAGCACGGATGACGCTCGCGCAAGACATTTCTTCACTGGTACTGTCTCTTCGGAAGAAAGTAAACATCAAAGTAAGGCAGCCGCTCCGGAAAGTGCTGATACCGGTACTGGATGCCCGTATGCGCCGGCAGATTACCCAGGTCGAGGATTTGATCCGGAATGAAGTGAATGTAAAGGTATTTGAGTATATTGAGGAAAATAATGATTTTATCAGTAAGAAGATAAAGCCCAACTTCAAGGCGCTGGGTCAGAGAATGGGCGGCCGGATGAAAGCCGTTGCCGCAGGCATCACGGCCATGGGGCAGGCGGAGATTGGCGTTTTGGAGCGAACCGGTTCATTTGAACTTTCTGTGGATGGAGCGCTGGTGTCGATCACATCTGCGGATGTGGATATTGTTGCAGAAGACATCCCGGGGTGGAGTGTAGCCAACAAAGACAAACTGACGGTAGCTTTAGATATAGAGCTTACACCCGAATTGAAAGATGAAGGGAATGCCCGGGAATTGGTGAACCGCATCCAGAAGATCCGGAAAGAGGCTGGTTTCGGGCTCACGGATCGTATTGTATTAAGTATAGAAGCACATGAACCATTAAAAACAGCCATTATAAATTTCAATGATTATATTTGCACCGAAATTTTGGCGGATAACATCCAGCTTGTGTCTGAAATTCAATCTGGCATTGAGGTAGAAGTAAATGAGGGGGTGTATAAAGTATTAATCCATAAAAATTAGAGCCATGGCCACTAAAAAAAGTCCGGCTGTCAAAAATGCCAAGAAAGCTAAAGCCACAGCATCTGCTGCAAAGCCTGCCCGCGTAGCTGCAAAGAAAGCAGTTGCAAAACCACAGGCTGCCAAAGCAGTGCAGAAAAAGGCTGCCGCTGCCTCAAAGAAGGCTACACCCTCAAAAGCTAAGGTAAAGGCATCCCCCGCGAAAGCTACTGCCAAAAAAGCTGCGGTGAAGAAGGCCCCGGTAAAGGCGATTGTAAAGAAAGCGCCTGCTAAAAAAGCAGTGGCTGCCGGCAAGAAGGCGCCCGTGACAGCAAAGAAAGTGGTCGGCAAGAAAACACCTATGACAAAGAAATCAGTAACATCCGTTAATAAAAAAGCTGCAGCACCTAAAAAGGCGCCCGTTAATAAAAAAGCCACACCCCCCGCTGCCAAAAAAGCGGTCGTAGCGAAAAAGACCGTTACCAAAAAAGCGGCTCCTGCAGCTAAGGCTGTGGTAACGAAGAAGGCAGCTCCCGTACAGGCAAAAAAGGCAGCAACCAAAGAGGTTGCAAGCAAGCAGGTAAAGCCGGCAGCGAAGCCGGTTGCCAAAAAAGCACCGGCCAAGGCGTCTCCGGTCAAAAAAACAGTCATGGCCAAGCCAGGCGCTGCTGCCCGGACCGCTGCAAAGACCGGATTACCGGTGATGCCTAAAGCTCAGCCGGCGGTAGCCAAGCCAGCCCCGGTAGTGCCGCGTACAGAGAAAAAACCTGCAGTGGTTATAGCCCACCGCAGATTGGAAAATAAATCTAAAAAAACAGAAGAAGCAGGAAAGACAATGATCAACTATCAACCCGAATTTACACGCTCTATTCTGGACGAGCCAATGCATTCCGGTCCCGTTTACCGTTACAGCGATGAAGAACTTGGAGAATTTAAGGAATTAATTCAGGGCCGGCTTGAGAGCGCCCGAAAAGAACTGGTGTACCTGCAGGGCCTGATCACCCGCAAGGACGAAGCAGGCACTGAAGATACCGAAAACCGTTATATGAATATGGAAGACGGTAGCGGAGCTATGGAGCGTGAGCAACTGGCGCAGCTGGCAAGCCGCCAGATCCAGTTTATCAATCATTTGGAAAAGGCGTTGATCCGTATCGAGAATAAAACATATGGTATCTGCCGCGTCACGGGCAAGCTGATAGATAAAGCCCGCCTTCGTGCTGTTCCCCATGCTACATTGAGCATTGAGGCCAAGAAAACGATGAATAAATAACACGTAGAGACGCGATTTATCGCGTCTGCATACTTGTCGCGTCTACAGATTTTATTCGCCGGACGGGAGAGATTGAAAATTGAAAATGGAAAGTTGAAGATTAGTTCATAATTTTCAACTTTCCATTTTCAATTTTTAACTATATGCAGACAGCCTATATCATAGCCGGATACCGCACAGCGGTCGGAAAAGCGAAACGTGGCGGCTTCCGGTTTTACAGGCCGGACGATCTTGCTGTAGATGTGATCAAAGGATTACTGGCTTCCGTGCCGCAACTGGATACAAGACTCATTGACGATGTTATTGTCGGGAATGCTGTACCGGAAGCGGAGCAGGGGTTGCAGGTGGGGCGTATTATTGCCAACCGCGCCATTGGCGATTGGGCGCCGGGGGTGACTGTGAATCGTTATTGCGCTTCGGGTCTGGAAACGATTGCCATCGCTACAGCCAAAATTCAGGCGGGCATGGCCGATTGTATTATTGCCGGCGGTACGGAAAGCATGAGCCTGGTGCCTGCTTCGGGCTGGCGTACCATGCCCAATTACGAAATGGCAAAAGAAACACCGGATTATTATCTCGCCATGGGGCTTACTGCCGAACAGGTCGCCCACGATTTCAAGGTGTCGCGCGAAGATCAGGATGCCTTCGCTTACCAGTCGCACCAGAAAGCCCTACGGGCTATTGAATCCGGGTATTTCAAAAAAGGAATACTGCCGGTAACGGTTAAAGAAACGTATATCAACGATAAAGGGAAAAAAGATGTCCGCGAGTTTATAGTGGAGACCGACGAGGGGCCACGGGCAGATACGTCTCCCGAAGCGCTGGCTAAATTGCGGCCTGTATTTGCACAGGGCGGTACGGTGACGGCCGGTAATTCGTCCCAGACTTCCGATGGCGCTGCTTTCGTGATCGTGATGAGCGAATCACTGATGCACAGTTTAGGCTTGCAGCCCTGGGGCAGGCTGGTTGCCTGTGCCAGCGCCGGTGTGGATCCCCGTATTATGGGCATGGGCCCCGTGGCTGCCGTCCCCAAAGTACTGAAGCAGGCAGGAATGAAGCTGGATCAGGTTGATCTTGTGGAATTAAACGAAGCATTTGCCTCGCAGTCACTGGCGGTGATCCGCGAGCTGGGTTTAGATCCGGACATTGTTAATATCAACGGAGGCGCTATTGCCCTGGGGCACCCGCTGGGCTGCAGCGGCGCCAAGCTCACTATCCAAAACCTCCATGACCTCGGCCGGCTCAATAAAAAATACGGCATGGTCACCGCTTGTGTGGGCGGAGGGCAGGGGATCGCCGGGGTCATAGAGCATTTGTAGACCTGTTGTATCGGCAACGCAAGCCCGTATTGGTTATTCTGCCAGTCCGGCGCGAAGCGCCAGTTTTACCAACCCCGCTGTATTTTTTACCTCCAGCTTTTTGAGCAGGCTGAAGCGGTGATTCTCCACCGTATGAAGGCTGATGTACAGCATATCAGCAATTTCCTGGTTGGTTTTTTCATCTACAATCAGTTGTAGTATTTCTTTCTCACGGCGTGTAAGCCGGGGTTGTGTCGTTTTTTTTGGCGTTCGTATGCCTAACATTCGGTTGGTCAGTTCGTCTTTGAGCGAAGGCTCAATAAAGATATTGCCGGCATAAACTTCTTCTATGGCCGTTGTCAGTTGTTGATGATCTGTATTGCTTTTCAGCAGATAGCCCATACACTTGTTCAGCATCATGGCTTTTACCTGTGGGATGGTGTCGATACTGGTTAGCGCAATTATTTTGATCTCAGGATAATTTTTGCTGATGATGCCTGCCAGTTCAGTACCACTTTGTCCGGGCAACTGGATGTCGAGCAACAGTACGTCTGGTTGCACGGCTCTTAGTCCCTGCAACAGCGATACACCCTCGCGGTATGTAGCTGTTATGTTGATATGCGGCGCATCGCGGAGTGTGTTTAGTAAGCCGCTTATCACCAGCGGATGATCATCACATATGGCTAGTCTGATCGGCATGGCGTATCGTTTTTTCTGTTTGCTGGAGATCAAATTCGAGGTATACGGTGGTGCCGGAATTATCGGTAGTAATATTCATTTGGCCGTTTACAGCTTTTACCCGGCTCCGGATATTGGTGATGCCGGTTCCGTAATTAGGCTTTGCCGGCATACCGGTTCCGTTGTCTTCCACGGTTATGCCGAGCCAGTTTTCCCGGCAACTGAACTGTACAGTCAGCAGGCTGGCCTGGGCATGTTTGATGGCATTGTGTATCAGCTCCTGGGTCATGCGGTATAATGATAGTTCAAATTCGGAGTCAATATCCGGAATTTGTCCGTAAATATGGAAGTCAATCTCAAGTCCCGATGCCGTTTCCATTTTTTTACAGAAGCTGTACACCGCTTCTTTCAGTCCGTTTTGCAAGAGTATCTCAGAAGTGAGGTTTTGAGCTGTAATTCTCAATTCCTGTATGCTGTCGGATAACTGCTGTATGGTTTCATTAAACTCGGTTTCAAACGGGCCGGGTTGTATCCGGTGTGCCAGTGTGCTCAGATTTAGCCGTGTTGCAGATAATGAGCTGACGACGCCGTCGTGCAGGTCGCGGGCAATGCGTGTACGTTCTTTTTCTTCGCCGCGCATAACGGCTTTTAATTCTGTAATCTCTTTTTCGCGAAGCGATAAATCCTGCTCGTGTTGCAATAGTTTGATCTGGTTTGTCTGCAGATGTTGTTTATGTCTGTGGCTGCGATAGATACTTGCCAGTACAATGGTGAGTAGTAATATCCCCGCCATAGATCCGTAAATGAGCAGATTTTTATGCTCCAGGCGGAGTTGCTGCTGCTGGATCAGCAATTGCTTTTGGATGAGTTCCTTGTCTTTTTGTGCTGTGCGGTACCGGGTTTCCATCTGGTTGATGTTATTGAAGATATCCCGGTTTTCAATTTTATCTCTCAGTTCTTCATACAATTCTTTATGAATAAAAGCGTCTTTATAATTGCCGGTAGCAGCATATACGGCAGCCAGTGATTTATGTGCTTCGGCACGTTCATCGTCAATGCCCGCTTTGCGCGCATCGACGATTGCTTTTTCAAGGTATTGTATTGCGTGCCGTGTATCACCGAGCCGTTGGTATGTTTTGCCTAATGTTATATACAATATGGTAGTGTGTACAGGATTCGTATTGCTATGCGTAAGCATATTCGCTTCCCGGAGATAGGTGATAGCCCGTCGGGGCATGTCTTGCTGCAGGAAGATATTGCCGATATTACACAGAGCCAGATAGGTTGTATGGTTCAGTCCATGTTTTTTACTGAATGAGAGCAGGTGCTCAAAATAAAACAAGCTCTTGGCCCATTCCTGCTGGTGCATGTACACGGTGCCTTTGTTGGAAATTACATTGGCCAGAAGCCTGTTATTACCCTGTGCTCTGGCGACACGCTCCGACTGGTCAAGATAATACAGGGCTTTTTCATATTGTTTCATCCTGCTCAGGACACCGGCAAAATTATTATAGATACTGCCGATCACTTTTTTTTGCCGGTATTGTTCTGCAAGTCGGGCAGCCTGCTCATAGAAGGTTGCTGCAAGCTCATACGCCCCCAGGGCAAGATGGATGTTGCCCAGCGTATTATATACCCTGGGCAGGGTGGTGTTATATTGGCCAGACTGCAACGTATATCTTACTGCCTCCTGCAACACCTGTAATGCTTCTGCATACATGCCTTTCTGGTTATAATGTATACCCAGATTAATGAGTGATTCTGTAATGCCCGGGAGATAACCCGCCACCCGGCTTTGTTCCAGTATATTGTGCAACTTTATAACAGTACTGTCGGAGAGATCGGTATCCCAGGACGATATGGTGGAAAGTGTATGTTTGATCGCATTTGTATCAGGGAAAGATAGCAGAGGATTTTCTGCGAATACACGATCTGTGCTGTCTCCCGATGAAGAATATGAGGATAAGAGAAAACCGGCGAGCAGGAGCGACCACATCCAAGACCTTACTAAAATACGAATAACCCGCATGGTGCTAATTTACAATAGGTTTGATTTGTCATCCCGGAACGAATATAAATCTAATGGTTTATCAAAAAAATAGTCATTTCTACCTGAAATTATGAAAAAAATAAATGAATGGAACTGCCCGGTTTTGATACCCGGCGCAATGCTAACTTTGGTTTTGAATGAGTGTATGTGTTCATTCTTTCACTTAAGAACCCCTTTTAACTATTTTAAAAAAATACCTATGAATTTAAGAGCTACTTTTTTAGCGCTTTGTTTTTCCGTTTCCGGTCATCTGGCGCATGCCGATTGTACGGCGGTGATCACACCGTCAGGGTCAACTACTTTTTGCAATGGTGACAGCGTTGTATTAAACGCACCTGCCGGGAGTGGGCTTAGCTACGAATGGAAACGGGGTACAACTGTTGTTGGGACCAATGCTACATATACAGCGAAAGAAGCAGGAGATTATACTGTGACTGTCAATGACGGCAGTTGTAGCCAAACATCTGCTGCGGTAACGGTAGTCAGAAATCCTCTGCCCGGAGCAACGATCAACCCTGCCGGTCCTTTAGTGCTTTGTCCGGGGCAGAGCAGGCAAATAAGTGTTCTGCTGGGTTTAGCGTTGCCGGGTGCTCCTCAGCCCACATTCACATGGAAAAACGGAAATACAACAATTGTTGCCAATACGACCAGTAATCTGTTAAACGTAAGTGCAGCAGGTACTTATACCGTATTAGTAACCAATAGTGAGACAGGATGCAGCAGGTTGTCGGATCCGTATGAAGTAACGGTGAATCCGCTCCCGGCAGCCGTTATTACACCCTCCTGGGGCACCGAAATATGTGATGGCGGAAGTGTGGAGCTGGATGCCGGAAGTGTAGCGGGGTATGATTACCAATGGAAAAGAAATGGTGCGGCAGCGGGAGTGTTGCCTGCGATCACCGCTACGGAAGCAGGAGATTATAAGGTGATCGTTACAGACGATGCCGGTTGTAAGGATAGCTCTGCCGTTACAACGGTCAATGTGCATCCGAAGCCGGAGGTGACCATCATGCAGGACGATACCGCTATCTGTATGGGAGCGCAGGTGGTGTTGCCTGCTGTAACCCAGGATACGGGACTTGCCTATACCTGGGTTAATGATTCCGGCATGATTCCGGGGGCCGGGGATTCTACTTATACTGCTACTGAATCAGGTGAATATCATGTATTTGTATGGAGGAAAGATGTGCATGAGTGTGCCGATACGTCAAATGTGGTTACGCTGACGGTACATGCTCTGCCGGAGCCTGCTATAGATCAGGAGCCGGGACGCATATGGACAGACGGCGGGTTCGCGTCATATGAATGGTACCGCGATGAAGCTCCGCTATCCGGTGCAGGGGATGCTGCATTGGTAACCGATGAGCCCGGATTATATAAAGTGATGGTGACGGATACGAATGGCTGCAGCAACTTTTCCGATACCCTGCGTATACTTGTGCCGGAAGATCCTTCCGGCATTACGGAGCCGGGCTATCAAAAGGATGTGACTTTTTATCCAAACCCGGTGCAGGATATATTGCATGTACGCTCCCGGACGGATGTGACGTTGTACATTACTAATCTGGAGGGCCGTCTGGTCATGAAACACCAGGGCAATGAGCCGATATTTCTGGGGCATCTCAATGCGGGTGTATATCTCATCCGGGTAACAGATGCGACGGGTGGTCTGCTGCATTACGGCAAACTGGTAAAGCAATAAAATCAGAAAACCGGACGACATGTCTCCTTTGCACAGATCTGTGTAAAGGAGACATGTCTGTTAGGTGATTGTGTGTTGTCACTGCAAACATTGTGTTGTTTATGAGGTTTTATCTGGCAATTATATTGACCCTTTATGGATTGTCTGTTTCCGGGCAGGGGGAGAATAATATATGGATTTTTGGGTTCAGGGCGGGTATTGATTTCAACGGTGGGACAGCAACTCCTGTTCCGTCTGCCATTTCAGGAGGGAATATGGAGGCCTGTGCATCAGTATCTGATGCTACTGGCCAGCTGCTGTTTTATACGAACGGCTCCAGAGTATGGGATAGAGCTCATAATCTGATGCCCGGAGGTAATACCTTGCACGGAAGGCCGGTAAGCAGTCTTACAGAAAGTTCGCAGCATGGCGCCCAGATTGTCCCCGTAATCGGAGAGCCGGGCAAGTATTATATTTTCTCCCTGACAGAATGGGAGGCGCATGCCAGTATGTACGGGGGGCGGTTATTTTACAGTGTTGTGGATATGTCTTTAAATGGGGGGCGGGGGATATAGACCCTGCAAGAAAGTGGCTGCCGCTGGATTTTAACCTCACGGAAAAGATGATCGCCGTGCCGGGCACGGATTGTAATGTGTGGTTGATCGTGCATGACCTGGATACGAATCTGTTTAAGGCGTATGAAATATCTTCCGCTGGGATCAATTATACGCCGGTGCGGTCGTATACCGGCGTTACCGGTTTTTTATCGGGGGCGATCCCAGGCTCCAATTCGGTTAAGAACAGATGGTGGAATGTTGGCCAGTTAACCGTGTCACCGGATCGCACTAAATTAGCTGCGGCCTGTCTGGCCCCGGCGTTTGTTGAAGTATATGATTTTGATGCGTCAACAGGGCAGGTTTCCGGTGCTTTCGTTTTGGATACCATGTTGCAGTTAGCCGGCGGTGGTAGTTATTCTGGTGTGGCTTTTTCGGGAGATAACTCCAGGCTCTATGCTGCCGGGGAAAGAAATGCGAACAATTCAGCTAACAGCAGGCATATTCATCAGTACAACATGCTGGCGCCGGGTGGTGCTGCCGGTATCAGAGCCTCTAAGACACTGGTAGGTAATTGTGGGATAAATTCACATTTAAGACGCGCGCCGGATGATAAAATATATTTTCTTCATAACAGCGGCACAGACAGCGTGGGGGTGATTGCGGCGCCGAACCAGCCGGTACCGGCATGTCAATACCGCTCAAATGAACTGACACTGATATCCGGTTCTGAGTCTCAATTTACATTGGGCAATGATTATGTGATGCCCTTACCACCGGATACGATGTATCACCGGCATCCGGAAGTTTTGTTTTGTCATGGCACGACGCTGGCATTGCCCGGGCGTCCGGGTTTCTCCGGTTATTTGTGGGAAGACGGTACTACCGACAGCCTGCGGGTCATAGATACTGCGGGTACCTATTATGTATTGAATGCAGGCTCATGCCATTCATGGATAGATACGTTTGTTGTCAGGTACAGACAGGTTGATTCGGTCTTTCGTCGTATTGATACTTTTATGTGTGCTTCCGGCTCGCTGGAACTCCGGGTGGCAGCAGACACGGTCTACTGGAATGACGGCTCTTCTAATTCTGTCAGGGTGGTGAGCCGACCGGATGTATATTATGCAGGTTATTGGCTGCCGCAGGAGTGTGCCTATCACGTGGATACCTTCAATGTCGGTATGATGGATCTTTCTTTTGATCTGGGTAATGATACTGTTGTATGTGGTAATAATCCACTGCTATTACAGCCGGTCATTCCGGTAACCGGCGTTGCTTACAAATGGCAGGACGGGAGCACAGGAGCGTCGTTGGTCGCGGCTGCATCCGGCAGATATCATCTGGAAGTTGGTAAGAGTGGCTGCATTGCTATAGATTCAATAGATGTGCGTTTTATTGACCTCCGGCCCGATTTGGGAAATGATACATCCATATGTGTATCAGATATTGGGTACTATCAGTTACTGGCGGATATACCGGAACATGCAGTGCCTGTCTGGCCGGACGGAAGCCACGGAAGCGCTTATACCGTGAATGCTGCGGGAACTTACTGGTTGTCTTTTCTTGAAGATGGTTGCATCGCATCAGACACGGTGCAGGTGACTGCCGAAATCTGTACCTGCATATCGGTATTCCCTTCCGCCTTCACTCCCAACGGGGATGGTAAGAATGATCTGTTTCGCCTGGTATACGAGCCGGGATGTCCGATCAGCGAGTTCAGTCTGCGCGTGTATGATCGTTGGGGACGTACGGTATATGTAACCAATGATCCTGCTTCGGGTTGGGACGGACAGGATGCCGGCCTGCCCGCAGTGGCAGGTACATATATGTATATTGCCAGATTCGCGGCCGGAACCAGGGGGGAGCACCGCTTATTGAAAGGGGACGTGTCGCTGGTGCGTTGATGAAAGAAGGGCCGGTTTGTTAAATTGTACCTATTCTTCGTAAGGATAGCCGATCTCGACCGCCTTACGAATCAGTTCTGCAAGATTACGAACATCAAATTTCATAAAAAGATTGGTCCGGTAATATTCAATCGTTCGTTGCCCGAGAAACAGGGTTTCTGATGTTTCCTTCAAAGTATGCCCCTGCATCGCCAGGCGAAGTACATCTTTCTCTCTCTGGGTAAGTGAAATTTTCGGCACGTCCCGGCTTTTCATTTTTTTGGAGAAAACTTCCATCTTTTCCCTCATCTCATCCTGGATATAATGCTCTCCGGCAAATACCTTTTTAATGGCTTCGAGTATATGGTCTGCTCCCGAATTCTTGGAGAGGTAACCGGAAACGCCTTCTTTCACCATGTGATAGATATAAAATGGGCTTTCCAGATTGGTTAGCGCTATAATCCGGATCGAAGGGTATATTTTCAGTACCTCCTTCACCAGCTTATCTCCGGTACTATCCGGAAAATGAATATCAAGCAGCAGCACATCGGGCTGTACATGCCGTAATCCTTCCAGCAGCGAACTCCCGGACAGATAGGTTTCCAGCACTTTTATGTCAGGATCCTCAGCGAGAATATGCCGGAGTCCTGTAAGGATCATAGGATGGTCATCAGCGATGGATACGGATATACTCATGATCTTTATCCCGGGTTTTACTAAGATTTAATTGAATAAAAACGGTAGTGCCTATCGAAGCGGCAGATTCAACCGATATGAAGCCATTAAGTAATTTAACTCGTTCCTGAATGTTTTTCAGCCCCATTCCTGAATGGGGGGCCGAGATATCATAGCCCTTTCCGTTATCTTCTACGGACAGGTACATTTTGCATTGCTCCGTATCCATCCTGATCTGTATGGAAAGCAGGGTGGCGTCGGCATATTTCAGGGCGTTCTGCACCAGCTCCTGTGTAATTCTGTAAAGCCCCAGCGCAGTTTCTTTGTTGATCTCCGAAATATCGCCGAACACCTGCACATCGGTTTTCATTTTACCGGCGGCATCAATCTGGCCGCAATAGGATAGCAGAGCCTGGCAGAGATCCAGCTCATCCAGGAGATTTGCCATAAGGTTATGCGCGGTACTATGCACTTCATTACCCATTTCCTGGAGCAATTCGGAGAGGGCTTCTATATCTTCCCAACTGATTGAATTTTTATCCCGTAAACCGACCAGGTTAAGTTTGGCACAAGTGATAAGTCCTCCTACTCCGTCATGAAGCTCCCGCGCGATCCTCTTTCGTTCCATTTCCTCTCCTTCCAGCCGCGCTTTCATGTTTTCTATCTCCACTTTTCTCCGTGCGATCTTTCTTTTATACTGATACAGGAGCAGGAATATGATGCTGAGGAGCAATGAGAACAGGAATGAGCCCGCAATGAGAAAGCGGTTCCGTTCGAGCCTTTGTGTTTGCTGACTGATCTTCAACCTGTTTTCTGCAATGATCTTATCCTTACGGGCCGCATTATAATTGTACTCCATCTCATAGATCATGCGTGCTTTTTCAAGATTGATCTGTTTGGCCGTCATCTGTTCATGTATGCGTTTGTGCTCAAGCGCTTTCCCGTACATTCTTTTTTGTTCATAGATATCAGACAGGGCGCCGTGAGCCTCCGGAAGGTTGATTGCCCACTCATTTTGCTCCGCCAGCTCTATGGCTGACAGAAGTGTCTTTTCAGCGTCACGCAGCCGGTTTAACTTCAGGTAGCTCATACTCAGACCATATGTTGCATCCACGGTCTCCTGCATCTTCTTTTGTTCTTTTCCCAATTGTATTGATTGCAGAAAATAGGGTATGGCCTGTTCCGCGTTTCCGCGCTCCAGCATGAATCCTCCTATATTGGTCAGCGCCATTTTTTCAAGAGCCGTGTATCCCATTTTGCGGGCCATATCAAGTCCCGTTCTGTAGTAATGCATAGCGCTGTCACTGTTGCCGTTTACGGCTAATATCCGGTTGCCCAGGTTGATGAGATTGCCCGTCAGTATCGGCGTATCCTTCATTTCCGCAGCGCGCTCCACAGCGATGCGGTTATATTGAAGCGCTTTTGCACGATTGCCCACCCGTTCCTGGATTATGGACAGATTTCCATAGATAGCGGCGATCCTCCGGTCTTCAGGGAGGTGGAACTGGAAATAGTGCAGCGCATGGTGATAGTACTCGTTGGCCAGATCAAAGTAACCTTTGCGGAGATAATTATTCGCTACGATATTATATATCGAGGGTATGGCATTCTTATTACGGTTGTCGAGAAATACTAAAAATATACCCTCCCGTAAATAGCGCATTCCCTCTTCCGTCTTCCCCGCCTGGATCAGGAGATCTCCCTGGTAAGCAAGCATCAATCCGATCCCGTCGTTAAAACCGATCGAACGATAGTATGCTTCTTCCGCTTTCATGAAACGGAGCGCGCTGTCTTTATTAATAAGGAGTAAATTGCGCAGCTGATTCCCCCGTGCGATCAAACCTGATGTATGATTAGTGTCCCAGCTCGCTGTCAGATATTCTTTAGATTCCTGTGCGTATGACACGATAGGAAAAAGCAGGCATGCTATCAGTAATTTTTTTACACGAAGCGACATAGTTTATCAGCAAGGGATGACCATAGCCAAATTAGTATTTTTATATTATTATTGAATGGTTTTATCGTAGTAATGTTACATCACCGCTCAGTTCGCTTGTCGTTCCATCAGGCAGCGAAAGCAGTATCCTGTAAAAATACACGCCCGGTTCTGCCGGTTTCCCCCGGTGCCATCCATTCCATCCCCGTTTGGGGTCAGTCTCCGAAAATACCAGCTCTCCATACCGGTTGAATACCATAAACTCCAGCACTTTCTCGTACTTCAGGTTGACGATACGGAATGCATCGTTTTTCCCGTCTCCGTTCGGTGAAAAGGCGCTTGGTATCATTGTGTTGGAATGATAGACAACCCGTATCCGGACAATACCCGTATCCGGACAGCCGTATTCATCCCAGCCGATCACCTCGTACCTGGTATCTTCCGGCGGTGCGGCCCAGGGATGAGCGCTAAGCGGATTATCAAGATAAGAAGCGGGGCTCCAGGAATGTTTCACGGCAGCGCCTGTTGCATATAACTGAATCCTGTCTCCGTAATGTATCGTGGTATCCGGTGGCCCTACCCTGTCAAATTGAAATTCAGGGCGAACCGTAATTGTCAGGCTGTCTGCTCCGGCGCAATCGGCAACGGGTGTGGTGACCCGTATTGTTTTCCGGTAAACACCCGGGAGGCCATAAAATTTGTTGACAGGGTCATAATCATTGCGCAGGAAATCGGGAGGCGACCATTGATAGATAAAAGGAAACCCTTCCGGCCCGGCGCTTACGATGACGTCTACGGAATCACCGGGACATGCGACAATTTCCGGGTCGTGTACTTGTATGACCGGATACGGCTCTGCCACCGCATGATATGTTTTGCCACGCGGCGGACAGGTAGCAGGCGCTCCGGGCTGAGTAACGGTGATCCGGTAACCGGTTGTGGTCAGCACGAGCGGATGAATTGTAAGACCGGTTATGTCGGGGATCAGGTTAGCCGGCGTCCAGCTGAAGTCTAATGTACTGTCAATTTCCGCTTCAATGGTTATTTCCGTGCCCGGACAGACGGTAACGGGCGGGGAGAGCAGTTCGACATAAAGGGAGTCATAGATCCAGATCGTGTCTGATGACAACATGTAATCCCCGTCTCCATCACAGTCACAGGCCGCCATCGTTGTAATGATCACATGTCTGGGATTGGGTGGTGTTTCCCGGGCCAGGAGCAATGGTTTGATCTCCCTGTGTGCGGAGGATTGACCTGCCCTGATAACAATGGAATCGGGAATCCACTGATAGTCGACACCATTAATCGCATCGCCGCTCAGCTTATAATGCACTGTAGTTGGGATCGGCTTCTCCGTTCTTGTATAATTGACAAAAGCGGATTTGCAACCGCGTACACAGTGCGTTTCCGGCACTCCTGCACCACCCCCGCTGGTTGTGGATGCCGAGGCATAGGGAATATCAAAGCTGAACTTAAACGCGATATTGTCGTTACTTGTGCCGTTCTGTTTGGTAGGGGAGAAACACCCCGGTGTAACCGGCCATGTGGCGGCCAGCGGCCCCGCAGCACATACCGAATGATAAACAATCCCTTCGGGGTCAATCCTCGATATACCGGGGTGGTAGTGATCGTCGGCAGTAGTGCCCTGTGCATTGCCAAAATAGCTTCCGAAGATCAGGGAGGAAAGGTCACCTTTGAACCCGGCAAAGTAAAAGCCGCGCGGATCACGGATGAAGGCGTCTGGTGTCAGGGGCATACCCGGCTGGATCTCCTGGAATGTCAGGGTTGCGATCAGAACATTCCCGCAGTGATCCACCAGCATGGAGGAAGGCACAATGCTGGCCACCGGCGCTCCGGTTCTTGTTGAGGCCATAGAACCGCTAAGGTCCGGTCTTAGCTTGTCGATAAATATGTATCCGTTCGGGACAGCGCCGCTCGCACTGGTTACTGGATAGTTGCCACCGATGGTTATCCCGGCTACATAGACATTGTTAGCGCAGTCGAATGATAGTCGTGTGGCAACGTCCGGAGCAGCAGTTCCCAGATAGGTTGATGCCTCTACCTGATAAGTGCTGTTATCAATAAGGAGCGCATATCCGTCTGACCCGCCGCCGGGCGCTGAGGATGTATAGGCTCCGGGCGTAACCGGGAAACCGGCGCCTCCTGTAAAGCCGGCGGTACCTATGGTATTGGTGTTACTGTTGTATTCAATGCATATTCCCCCGTCCCATCCTGCCGTTCCCATGTAGGTGCTGTAGAGCAGGGTGCTGAGGTCCGGCGAAAATTTGCATATCACTACATCATGCACCCCGGAGAACAGGCGCTGAAAAGCGTTGGTGCTAACCGGAAAATCATAGGAGCTTGTATTGGAGGTCATCCAGATATTGCCCTGATCATCAAATGCGATATCTACCGGATTAATGGCGTTCTCCGGATTGCCCAGCCCGTCATACCTGTTCGTGTTATTGATCTGGGAGGCTTCGAGCTGGGACCCGCCGATATAAGTGGAGGCGATCAGTTGGCTTCCGTCTTCAGAGAACCGTGCGATATGAATATCTGAAGGCCCCCGCAGCGCATTCTGGTAAGCGCCCGGGGTTACAGGCAGGGTGGCCGTATTCACAGCTCCGGCCATCACCAGCTCATCTTTTTCATTGACGCGTAAACTATTGGGCTGTGCCGCACCGTATGTACCCAGTGCCGTACCGTAGTAGGTAGCAAAGAGCAGATCGCTGCCGCTGGTATTGAACTTGCTGATGACGGTAGTGTGGTAAGCCGCCGCAGATGCCTGCTGCTGGTATGCCCCCAGGGTTACCGGCCAGCCGAGATAACCCTGCATGAGCGCCGAAACATAAGTATTACCCCTTTTATCGTAGGTTGTGGAATGTGCATAGAAAAAGTTCACACGTCCGCCGCTGAAGCTGGCGAAGACAAGCGTCGGGTCAATAATCAGTTCATGTGCTTTGTCAAAGCCTTCAGGAAAAGAATAGGTCAGTCTGCCTCCTTTCAATACATAGCTGCTCTTTACCTCAACCTTTTTCCCATTTATGACCTGGTAGGAATAAGGCGCCAATTCTGTAACCTCGTTCACAGAAGTCCGCAGGAAAAGATCTCCTCCGGCAGTAAGCTCAGGAATAACACCTTCGAACGATAATACGATCTGATCCGGATCTGCCCCGGGCGCCACGATAAAATCATACTTAAGCGCTCCATGCTGATTGCTGTACAGCTTCAGGTCGATGCCTTCATAAATGCCATTCCGTTGTACTGCGCCGAAAAGCCCAATGCGGCCCTGCCAAAGATTGGAGTCATTGCCCAAAAAGTAATTATGGTAGTAGGGGCGTCTGTTTTCCGTCTGGTAATCCGCACTGCTCCGGGCGCCCTCGAAGTTTACCTTGTAGGCATGCCCTCTGATGGTTTTGTTATCCGGCTTTTCAGGGGTGCGTACCGGCAGAAACCACGTCCCTGCTTTTTTACTGTCGTCCCTGGTACATTGAGCATTGCTTTGGAGCTGCACATCATGCTCATTGAGGTAATTATATACGATCCCCTGATCCGTAAGAAACATTAATCCTCCGGGTAATTCCGCCTTATAACGGAATGGCTGTGTCCATTGTCCGCGGTTTTCTATAAAATCAATTCCCGCGGGATCTGATCCTGATCTGACATCAGCCGTGAAGTCGCTGATAAGCCCGTCAGAAAGCTGAGCATAGCTCTCTGGTATTGCAACAAAGAGTCCGGATAGTATGAAGGAAAAGACTGTCTTTTTGATCATTTGTCTGATTATTAGCTCAGCGTAAATCCTGATTCTTAATTAATTTGGTTCTGTAAATCTGCCCGCGATCCTGAATGACGAGCATGTATATGCCGTCTGCGATATCGGATATGTCCAGGCTTACATGTTCCCCCTGTTGGTTAAGCCGTTCCCTTAACATTTGTCCCTGCAGATTGCAAAGGGCAATGCGGGCATCATGCAGGCTGTTTTCAGAAGCTATCCGCACTATCCCCCGGGTGGGGTTGGGGAATATCTTCAATCCGTTTTCTGCCTTTCCGGTTTTTTCCACAGACGTCAGATCATCAATGACGATACAGTCTGCAGTATCAATACACCCATTCGCGGAAACGATCACAGCATACGATCCGGTGGCGGTGGCGGTGTATTGCTGGCCGGTTTCACCCGGAATGATTTCTCGTGCATTACAATCATACCATTGATAGCTGTCAGCCTGATTAGACATCATCATCGGGCCATTGCTTGTCACAAAGGCTTTGGGTCCGTTAATGGTCAGGTCCAGTATTACTGTACTGTCGCAACTATTCGCATTGGAAAACAGCGGTACGGTATAGACGCCTGTAACCCGGTAAACAGATTGTGCAAATACAAAACTGTCGCAGGCCCGGGCGGTAATGGTGCTGCTGGTGCCGGGGTGAATGGTCAGATTGTACCGGATAGTGCTGTCGCATCCGGCCCGGTTTGTATAGGTCTGGTTGTATATTCCTGAGGATCTGTAGGTGATGCCGTTGAACGTGGCGGAATCGCAAAATACGCCTGTCACTTCCGGATTCAGGCTATTCCCGATCGTCAATGAGATCCGTACCAGACTGTCGCACCCCGCAGCATTTGCAAAAGTATCCACGAAAACCCCGCTGGCGGTGTAGGTTTTATTGTTGAAACTATAGCTGCTGCAGTGGCTTGCCGTTATGCTGGAATAGGTCGCAACACAACCTCCGAAATCGAGTTTCATCATAAAGATATCAGCCGTGTTTGAAACCGGTTTTGGAAGCGTGTATACGCCCGGTCCGGGATCAAAATCCACCTGTGCGTAATACATGCCGGCAATGTAGGCCTGCGATCCGGTGTCCAGTACGATCCCATAGGAGTAAGCGCCGCCGGATGGGCTCCCTATGCTCCCTGCCCAGACAAAGTCTCCGTTGGGATCGTATTTGGCGACAAACATATCCGGATTGAAGTTTCCTCCCGCGGTGAGCGGTACCGTAACAGGTCCCGGATCGAAATCTACAATATCACCGAAAGCGCCGGTTATGTATATAGTACCTGTTTTATCTACGGTAATGTGGTCTGCCCCGTCATCCATCAAACCTCCGATGCGTTTACTCCATATATATTTGCCATCCGTATCGTACCGGGCGATACACAGGTCCAATCTTCCGGCAGATGACTGTAGCTGACTACCTGTACCCGGATCAAAATCTACTGTATCGGTAAATGTGGCCGCAATGTAGAATCCACCGGTCGGGTGGCAGGACAGATTGCCGTAAACCTGCCCGCCGTTGCTGGCGGTCAGGATGTTATTCCACTGCATGACGCCGGCGGCATTGTATTTGGCAAGGATCATTTCCCTTTCATGGATCAATTCGCTTACATTGCCTGATAAGAAAATATTCCCTGACGCATCCACCGAAATTCCGGTGACCGAAGCGTTTTGATTAGCCCTTCCCCAATTTCTGGCCCACAGATATTGCCCGTCGGCATCATACTTGGCCAGGAAATAATCATATGCTCCTATAGAGGTCAGGTTCGCTGTGCCTGCAGCCGGATTAAAATCTACCGTACCCTTAAAGCTTCCGCCGATAATTATATTTCCTGAGGGATCCCGGGCGATACTTCTCCCGGATTCATATTCAATGTCTCCGATTTTAAAGGCCCATACGTAATTTCCGTTTGCGTCGTACTTGGCGAGAAATGCATCTGCACCCGACGCGGTAAGCGTATGATTGCCTCCTCCCGGATCAAAATTGACAGACTGGTGGAAGAACCCCGTGATGTATATATTTCCCTGGGGATCGTGTACAATACCGTGGGTAGCTTCAGAACTGGCTCCCCCGATCCGCTTTGCCCAGATGTAATCACCTGAAGCGCTGTATTTCGCAATAAAAATATCATCGTGTCCTGCTGAAGTCAGGTTCTGTACGCCCGTCCCCGGATCCATATCCACTGTTCCGGAAAACTGGCCGGTTATATAGGCTGTACCGGAACTGTCCACAGAAATACCGGTTGCGTTACTGCGTCCGCCGCCCATTACCTTTGCCCATGCCAGTGTGTGCGCAAGCGAGTCAAAAGACAGCATACTAAGGAGCAGCGCAAAAGTCCACACCGGGAGATGTATTTTCAGGTTTATCATAGTTTTTGTTTTTGATGATTGTCAGGTTATTCCTTTGTGATCTTGATCTGCTGCATCATCCCCTCATCGGATAAGCTCATCAGATAAACTCCCTGATTCATTGAAGAAATATCCACGCTCAATACGGTGCCGCTCAAATGATGCTGCTTATGCACCAACTGTCCCAGCATGTTGAACAAGCGTAATTCTGCCGAGCGGAACGGCCTGTCTGACTGAATGGTCACCATCCCTTTTGCCGGGTTAGGGGATACGGTGATCTTTGCCTTATTGCCGGGAAGGGTATAGATGCCCATTGCGTCAGCCTGAATACAATCCGAGGTATCAATGCAGCCGTTTTCTGATACGATCACCGCATATGTGCCGCTGGTCAATGGGATAAACTGACGCGAGGTTGCCCCCGGTATGATACGCAGGCTGTTGCAATCATACCATTGGTAGCTACCGGACGCTGCAGCATTCAGCGCCTGCTCATCTTTTGTAACCGCAGCAGTTGCCGTGTTGATGACAATATCATAAATCACGGAGCTGTCACAACCGTATCCGTTTGTGTATGTCTGCGTATATGTCCCCGTACTTGTATAGCTGATCCCGTTAAAAGAAACTGAATCACAAAAAGTCCCGTTTACGGGTGTATTGACCGAATTCATCAGGGTCAGGTGGAGTACGGATAAGCTGTCGCAGTTGTTGCTGTTCTTGAAGCTGTCCACGAAAAAGCCGCTTTCGGTGTATGTTGTACCATTATGAACAAACGAGCCGCATGTGGTATGTAATACGCTGGACAGATCCTCACATGATCTGTATCTCAGCACATAAACATCGCTGCTTCCCTTGCTTGTAACACTTCTTAGCCCCGCTCCGGGATCCAGGTCAACGGTTGATGAGAACGTACCGGCTATGTGCAGGTTCCCTACCAGGTTTAGCGCCATCCCCATAACGGAAGTGGCATTCGATTCACTGATCAGGTTAACATGGCGGTAGACCCCGTTGTGATTGTACCGGGCTACAAATCCGCTGGTATTAAACGACGCGCTGTTTTTGATCACTTCGTCCGGACCCGGATCAAAGTCGGTACCTCCGTATGTCAGGGAGCTGCCTGTGGTGCCTGCTACAAATATAGCCGTATCGGAAACCAGGATGCAGGTTGCGATTTCGTGCTCATCACCACGGATGCTCTTGGCCCATATGTAATCTCCGTTTTCCGAATATTTGGCAAAGAAAGCATCCGATGAATTGTTCCGGGCATTCAGCGAATCAATACCCGCTCCGGGGTTGAAATCTATTCCTGCTGCGCCACGAAAATCACCGGTGATATAAATATTGTCTCCTGTATCGATCGCCAGCCCCTGAGCACGATCGTCCAGGGTACCCCCGATCCGGTGTGCCCATACATACGCTCCGTCTTCGGTGTATTTAGCCAGGAATATATCATTACCTCCTGCGGAGGCTCTCAGGGCTTTATCGGCCCCCGGATCAAAATCCGCTGCAGGGCCGGTAAAATAACCGGCTATGTATATGTTCTTTTTACGGTCGATGCCGATGGCCTGGCCATAATCCGCAGAGCCGCCGCCAAAGCTTTTTGCCAAAAGAAAATCTCCCTCCGGGCTGTATTTGGCAAAGAATACATCCAGCCCGCCGTTTGAGCTCAGCATTGATTGCTGCGGCCCCGGATCTACATCCATTTTGGCAAAAAAACCTCCAAGCAGACAGATATTGCCGGCATCATCCAATACGAGCCCGCGCGCAATATCAGATCCTTCTCCTCCTATTGCGAATGCCCAGAGATAAGCTCCGTTCGCATCATACTTGGCCAGGAAGATATCCGTATTGGGGCCGTTTGCTTCCAGCGCCTTTATGTCCGGAGATGGGTCAAAATCCGCCGTGCCGTTAAAACTACCGCATATATAAACATTACCCGCCTCATCCACTGCGACCGCGTTGGCGGTATCTCCCAACGGACCACCGAGACTGATGGCCCATATATAATTGCCGTCAATGTCGTATTTGGCCAGAAAAACATCTGCAGCTCCTTTTGAGAAAAGCTCTTTATCAATAAAGGGATCGGGGTCAAAGTCTGCCGTGCCGTTAAACAATCCCGTAACATAGCTGTTACCGGCTTTGTCAACTGCGATAGCAGCGGCTCTTTCAACGCCGGCGCCTCCTGCCTGACCGGCCCAGGCCAGCGTTTGCGCTTTGGAATGCTGGTTACCTGCCGTACAAAGCAAAATAAGCATACTGAACAGATGAAATAACTTTTGTCGCATAATTTTTAGTTTTAGATTTCATTCAAAATTATCATGCTATTCACATATGATTGTTTCGGAAATCCCTAAACTTTCTGAAATAATATGTTTGATCAGCGCGCGGATGTGGATTCCGGACAGACAGGCGGATGGCGCCGAATGCCCGGGTGGCGGGGATCAGCGCCAGGTCGTAAATAGTGAAGGATATAGATGCGGTTACAGGTGTTGAACCGCACACCAGGTAATTGAACAGGGCATTATTTGCGTTTAGTGCTACATACTCAGCCTGCTGTGCAGGCATTCTATCCGGAAATAATACACAGCGGAACACCGCTCTCTGTCTCTGCCTGCGCTAAAGCTATGGCAGGTGAGAGGAGACGATTACATGGTTGTAATACAGGGGCCTCTGTCAGGGCCAGGATGTGATCGTCCCTTATTACTCACCGAAGCTTTAGCGTAGGTGAGCATCGGCCCGCCTGCGCTAAAGCTTCGGCGGATAATAAGTGAGGGAGGTGTTTTTATTATTATAATGCTTGTCACCATGCGACAATTTGAATTGCATCCACCGTAAGATCAGCATATGTTTTCAGGAAATGTTGCATATGCATATTGTGTCGGGCATCTGCTTATTACGCCTGCTCCGTTTTTTTGATCACTTTAGTCGCAGCAGCCACAATGCCCGCGATATCCGACAGGTCAGTAGGCAGGATCATGGTATTGTTGGTTTTGGCCAGCTTCCCGAATTCCATAATATATTGTTCGGCGATGCGCAGGTTCACGGCATCTTTCCCACCGTCCTGCTGGATGGCGGAAGCGATTTCACGGATACCTTTGGCGGTGGCCATGGCAACTGCTTCGATCTCTGCAGCGCTGCCATCTGCTTCATTGATCCGCTTCATCTTCTCCCCTTCAGAGTGGGCGATCCGTTCCCGTTTCTCGCCCTCAGCTCTGTTGATCTGTGCCTGCATGTCGCCTTCGGAGTTAGCAATAGTGGCACGTTTCTCACGTTCCGCCCGCATTTGCTTCTCCATCGCGTCCTTGATGCTCTGCGGCGGGGTTATATTCTTTACTTCATAACGGGTCACCTTGATCCCCCAGGGTTCGCTGGCTTTGTCAACGGCATCTACGATACTGCTGTTCATTGTTTCACGCTCTTCAAACGTCCGGTCGAGCTCCATCCTGCCGATGATGCTCCGCATGGTAGTCTGCGCAAGCTGTATGACGGCAAACCGGTAATTGTCAATACCATACGATGCCTTCGGCGCATCCATGACCTGCAGGTAGAGAATGCCATCTACCTCTACCGAAATATTGTCTTTGGTGATACAGGTTTGCGCCGCAACATCGATCACCTGCTCTTTGAGGGTATGGCGGTAAGCGATACGGTCCACAAACGGGATGATCACATGAAATCCGGCCATAAGGGTGGCTTTGTACTTCCCGAACCGCTCTACGATATATACGGAACGCTGCGGTACAATGCGTATGGTAGTGAGGAACAGTATGACGAAGAGTATCGCCAGCCCTAAAAAAACAATAGTATTTGCATTCATGACGGTTCAGTTTTTAATGGTTCTACAATCAGCCGGATGCTTTTAAAGCCTGTGATGACCAGTGTTTGTCCTTTTGTTACCGGGGTGGTGGAAACGGCTTCCCAGTTGGAACCCCGGAAGGAAACCTTCCCCGGTGTGTTAGCCCCGAAATCATGCAGTGCCGTTACCCTCTGGCCGATATAATCATCTTCCAGGTCGCCGGAAGTCCCCTGCCGGAAGTTTGTATATTTTTCACGTATTGCTTTCCGCATCAGTACCAGGCTTAGGACGGAAGAAACCAGGAAAATGCCCAATTGAAGGTTCAGCCCAATATCAAAAAACAGGCAGCAAAGCGCTGTTACCCAAGCGCCAAGACCGAAGAAAATAAGCACCAATCCGGGCATGACCAGCTCGCTGAGCAGGAGTAAAAGTCCTACGAGAAACCAGATAACGCCACTTGAAAAGAAGTTGTCCATACTAAGCGTATAATGGTTTGGATTTATTAATAAAGATACAGATAATTAAAGCTCCGATTGAGTTTCACCTGAAAAAATTTAAAATGAAACCCCGGATGACAATGTTTTTTAATTGTGCTGCATTTGTTTACCGCAATATCCCTCCTCCTTTTTAGTTATCTTGCACCGTTTTTCAACACGTTAAAAATGGATTTTAAAAGGATACTGGTGACGGCGGCATTGCCCTATGCTAACGGCCCTGTGCATATCGGCCACCTCGCCGGATGCTATATCCCCTCAGATATATATGTGCGCTACCAGCGTGCCCAAAAGCGCGATGTGAAATTTATATGTGGCAGCGATGAGCACGGTGTGCCCATCACCATCCGGGCGATGAAAGAAGGTACCACACCTCAGGCTGTAGTGGACAAGTACCACAGTATCATAAAGGACAGCTTCGGGCAGATGGGCATCTCATTCGATATTTATGCCCGTACATCAGATAAAGGACATCATGAAACGGCACAGGCATTCTTCAAAAAACTGTATGACGACGGCGCATTCGAGGTGAAGGAAACGGAGCAATATTTCGATGAAGAGCAGCAGGTGTTCCTGGCAGACCGCTACATTATCGGAGTATGCCCGGTTTGCGGCAATGAAGATGCCTATGGAGATCAGTGCGAGAAATGTGGATCAACACTTTCTCCGGAGCAGCTGGGTAACCCCCGTAGCGCACTGAGCAACGCCGTGCCGGTGAAACGACCGACACAGCACTGGTATTTCCCCCTCAATAAATATGAAGACTGGCTGAAGGAATGGATCGTAGAGGGTAAAAAAGATATCTGGAAATCTAACGTATACGGGCAGTGTAAAAGCTGGCTGGATAATGGTCTGCAACCCCGTGCCATGACCCGCGACAGTAACTGGGGGGTACCTGTACCGCTGCCCGGCGCAGCAGGCAAAGTGTTGTATGTATGGTTCGACGCACCGATCGGTTATATCAGCGCTACCAAGCAGCTTACGGAGATGTGGAGCGATTATTGGTGCAGAGAAGATACCAAACTGGTACATTTTATCGGTAAGGATAACATTGTCTTTCACTGTATTATTTTCCCGGCCATGCTGAAGGCGCACGGTGGTTTTGTGCTGCCGGAGCAGGTGCCTGCCAATGAATTTCTGAATATCGAAGGCCGGAAGGTTTCCACTTCCCGGAATTGGGCCGTATGGGTACATGAGTATCTCAAAGATTTTCCCGATCAGCAGGATGCGCTGCGGTATGTATTGTGTGCCAATGCCCCCGAGGCAAAAGACAATGATTTCACCTGGAAAGACTTCCAGGACAGGAATAACAACGAACTGGCGGCCATCTTTGGTAACTATGTGAATCGTGCCTTTGTGCTGATGCACAAGCTGTGCGATGGCCGTGTGCCGCAGCTGCACGAAGCCGCAATGGATGACCGCGACCGGCAGTTGATACAGGATATACAACAGGCAAAGGAACTCGTGGAAACGGGTATTGAGCATTACAAATTCCGAGATGCCCTGTCTGCTGTGATTGATCTTGCCCGTAAGGGTAATAAATATATGCAGGAGAAGGAACCCTGGATATTTGCCAAAACCCTGGCGGAGCAACCGGAAAACCAGCAGTTGATCGACAACTGCCTGCACCTGTGCTTACAGCTCACTGCCAACCTGGCGATCCTGGCCAACCCGTTTATGCCGTTTACAGCAGTGCGCATGTGCCATATGATGAAGGTGGTGCCCCGTATGCTGGAATGGGAGAATGCCGGACGCATCGATCTGCTCAAACCCAACTACCCGTTGCGTGCGCCTGAAATATTATTCCGTAAAATCGAAGATAAAGAAATGGAAGCCCAGAGAGAAAAGCTGATGCAAAATCTGAATGACAGCACGTCGCCGGCCCTTGTAGCAGAGAAAGAGGTGCAGCAGTCAGAGCCTTATAAACCGGAGATCGTTTTCGATGATTTTGCAAAAATGGACCTCCGTGCGGGTACTATCCTGGCTGCGGAAAAAGTGGAGAAAGCAGACAAGCTGCTGAAGCTTGAAGTGGATATGGGATCGGAAAAGAGAACGATCGTATCGGGGATTGCCATGCATTTTGCACCGGATGAGATTGTGGGTAAGCAGGTGACGGTCGTGGCGAACCTGGCTCCCCGGAAGATGCGCGGCATCGAAAGCCAGGGCATGATATTGATGGCGGAAGACGCAGACGGGAAGCTGGTGTTTGTGTCGCCGGAAAGGAATGTGACGCCCGGGAGCGAGGTTCGGTAGGGACAATCCTGCGTGATTGCCAATGATTATAATGATTGTATGAAAAAAACAACATGGTGGATTGCGGGTAGTGTGCTCGCCCTTGTGCTGGTCATTGTGATCGGGCGAATGGGTGGGAACAAAGGCATCGAGGTTATGGCAGAAGCTGTTTCCCGTAGTATGGTTGTTGAAACAGTTACGGCCAGCGGCAAAATATATCCCGAAACCGAGGTGAAGATAAGCCCTGAAGTAAGCGGTGAGATTATTGAACTGACGGTTAAGGAGGGAGACAGCGTCTACCGCGGGCAGTTGCTGGTAAAGATAAATCCCGCCATTTATACTTCGATGGTCAGCCAGTCTGCTGCGAGTGTGGCCCAGGCGCGCGCTTCCGCCCGTAACGCGGAGGAGATGGTGCACCAGTCGCGTTCCCAGTACGATCTGGCGCTCGCCACTTATGATCGCAATAAGCAGTTGTACGGGGAGAAGGTTATTTCCCGTCTTGAATTCGAACAGGCTGAGGCTAATTACAAGAGCGCCATGGCTACTTATGAAGCGGCTCGTGCAAGCGCTTCGGGCGGCGGTTTCGGTGTGGATGCCGCTCAGGCAAATTTGTTGCAGGCACAGGAAAATCTGCGGCGGGCAACAATACTGGCGCCGGTATCAGGTGTTATTTCACAGCTGAATGTGAAGAAAGGAGAACGGATGGTGGGTACCGCACAGATGGCCGGTACGGAGATGCTGACCATTGCTGATATGAGCCGGATTGAGGTACGCGTCAACGTCAGCGAAACGGATATTGTAAAGGTAAAGACCGGAGATACGGCGGAGATAGAGGCGGATGCTTACCGCGGTCGCATCTTTAAAGGAGTTGTATCCAAGGTAGCAGTGTCCTCGGCTTCCGGTGCTGCATCGGTGACGGGTAGCCAGCAGATCAATACCGACCAGGTTACCAACTACGTGGTACATATTTTAATCCTGCCCGGATCTTATGCAGATCTTTCAGAGCAGAAGAAGCCCGGATCGTTTGTATTTAAACCCGGTATGTCGGCTTCTGTGGCGATCCGTACACGGGCTGCGGCAGATGCGCTTGCCATACCGGTAAACGCTGTTACCACCCGCGACTGGCCAGACAGTGTACAAAATACATCTGTTGTGGGGCAGGCAAGACAAGTGGTGTTCGTTCTGGACACGAATAAACAAGTAGTCAATCCAAGAGATGTAAAAACCGGTTTACAGGACGACCGGCATGTGCAGATACTCGATGGTCTTGCAGCAGGTGAAAAAGTAGTGACGGCCCCTTACGGCGCGATCGCCCGGTTGTTGCAGGACGGGACACGGGTGACGGTGGTGGATAAGCTAACTAAGTAGTTTAATTAATTTGAAAATGAGGCAATTTGAAAATTTGAAAATAGAGGTAACGTTTATATCAAACATGGGCATTTTCAAATTAGCAAATTAAATAAAACATCTTGAACACGCATACAAACATCGGGGTCATCGGGAATGGCAGTTGGGGAACGGCACTGACCAAGATATTGACGGATAATGGAAATACCATCCATTGGTGGCTGCGCAAGGAGGAAGCCGTACAGCATCTGAAAACACGATACCACAATCCGGATTATCTTACATCTGTGCGTTTTATGCCCGGATCGGTTCTGCCTTCTGCCGATTTGCAGGCGGTGCTGGATCAGTGCGATACGCTTGTATTTGCAGTCCCTTCTGCATTTGCCGATGAAGTGCTGAAACGGGTTCCGGCGGAAGCCTGGGCCGGTAAAAGAGTAATATCGGCTGTAAAAGGTATCATGCCCGAAACAAACCTGCTGCTCAATGATCACCTGGAGCAGCACTATCAGACACGTCCGGAAAACTATGTCGCCATTACAGGGCCCTGCCACGCTGAAGAAGTGGCGAACGAGCGGCTGTCGTACCTGACTTTTTCCGGGCTCGACAAAACTTTTACCGCCAGCGTAGCATCTGCTTTTTCCACTGATTATATCAATACTACGCATAACCATGATATATGGGGTGCACAGTTTGCAGCCGTGCTGAAGAATATATATGCGGTAGGGGCGGGCATTGCCCATGCGCTCGATTATGGCGACAACTTCCTGAGCGTCTATATTACCAATTGCTACCGGGAGATGTATCGCTTTCTTACATTTCATTTTGATCAGGTGCATCCTTCAGACGAGCGTCCGGATTTTCATACCAGCGCCTACCTCGGGGATTTGCTCGTAACATGTTACTCGCTGCATAGCCGCAACAGAACGTTTGGGAATATGGTAGGCAAAGGTTATACTATCCAGTCCGCCACACTCGAAATGAACATGATAGCCGAAGGATATTATGCAGCCCGCGGAATGCAACATGTGTCGCAGCAATTCGGGATCACACTGCCCATCGCAGAGGTCATATACAGGATATTATGGGAGCACATGCCGCCGGGTGAAATGTTCCGGCAACTCGAAAAACAGCTTTCCTGATTTTTAGGATACATGATGTTAAAATCTGGTGCGGGAATGTGTTTCCCTTCTGCTTTATTGTAATTTAGAAGTTTGAATCTCTGACATGCGTTTACAAAACATCAGGAAGTTGATCCTTTTCTCTGCCTGCCTGCTGACAGTGCATGTGGCGATGGCAGCGAGGCTTTTCATCCCTATGGGAGCGGAGGGTCAGTCGGATCATCTGAAAGCATACGGTATAGCATATGCCGCTCTGGTAAAAGGTATTGAGGTAGATTGGCTGCTCAATTACCGTGGCGGAAGCTTCTCCATGGATCATATAGACGCTATGGAGCGGATGTGCAAGCTGCGCGGTGTCAGTTACGAGGTAATCAGCGATGCGCAGTATTCGGGCATGCTTTCTGAAATTGCGCACCCCGACTATAACGGCGATGTGATCAAGCTGGAGAAAGCGCCGAGGATATGTGTCTATACGCCGCCCAACAAACTGCCCTGGGATGATGCTGTAACGCTGGCGCTGACCTATGCGGAGATCCACTACGACAAAGTGTATGATGATGAGGTAATGTCAGACAAGCTGATGGATTACGACTGGCTGCATCTCCATCACGAAGATTTTACCGGTCAGTTTGGTAAGTTCTGGGCAGGGTATCGCAATGCATCGTGGTACCAGGAAGAGGTCACTACCCAGGAAGCTGCTGCCGCCCGGCACGGATTCCGGAAGGTGTCGCAGTTGAAGCTCGCCGTGGCCAAAAAGATACAGGCTTTTGTTAGTGGTGGCGGTTACCTGTTTGCCATGTGCTCGGCTACCGATAGTTACGATATTGCCATGGCTGCACACAAGACGGATATCTGCGATGTGCCTTTTGACGGTGATCCGATGGCGCCGGATGCGCAAGCCCGGCTTGATTTTACCCAGTGTTTTGCTTTTAAGAATTTTGCTTTGGTTGATAATCCATACGAGTACGAGTTTTCATCTATCGACAACACACGCTACCGGCGTGTGGCTATGGACGTAGACTATTTCACGCTGTTTACATTCTCCGCCAAATTCGACCCGGTGCCTACTATGCTTTGTCAAAATCACACTACGACCATAAAAGGTTTTATGGGTCAGACAACAGCGTTTCGAAAAGAAAATCTGAAGACCAATGTGCTGGTAATGGGGGAATATAAACCGGCCAATGAAGCCCGGTATATTCACGGGGAATACGGCAAAGGTACCTGGACTTTTTACGGCGGCCATGATCCGGAAGATTATCAGCATGCTGTAGGTGATCCGCCGACGGAGCTGTCCAACCATCCCAACTCACCCGGTTATCGCCTGATACTGAACAATGTGTTGTTCCCCGCCGCGAAGAAAAAGCCACGTAAGACTTAATTGCACCGCTATTGCCCGGAGATTGAAAATAATGTGCCTTCTCAGTTATTACCCGTATCTTTAGATACGCATAAAAAGGGCATTGCGTAATTGTTTCGACTTTCACTCCTTCGACCGGGTTTCAATCCTTATTGCTTCGCTCTTTAGACGTAACAGTTCCGGTTCATTTGACAAGCCTTTGCCACCGGTAAAAATGTAAATGTATGGAAGAGAGAAAAGAAATGGACACTGTGAGTTCTGTCATGAATAACCTGAAGCAACAAGGGAAGGATAACGAATTTACCGTTCATGCAAATGGACTTGTATTGCTTAAAGGTAACGTATATGATCATCGTGGAATTGGTCTCAGGGAAGAACTGCTATGAAGCTCTACATCAAATACATGGTCAGCCTGCGATGCAAAATGATCGTAAGGGAGGAACTGATTAAAATCGGATTGAAGTATGTGGCTATTGATCTCGGTATGGTGGAAATTCTGGAGGATATAACAGAGGAGCAGCGCTGCACATTTAAAGAAAACCTGCTTAAGTCAGGGCTGGAGCTGCTCGACGATAAAAAAAGTATCTTAATTGAAAAAATAAAAAGCCTGATTATCGAGATGGTTCATTATTCCGATGAACTCCCCGAGCTGAAATATTCCGATTATATCAGTGAAAAATTAGGCTACAATTACACCTACCTGGCTAATGTATTTTCAGAAGTGAAGGGGATTACAATACAGCAGTTCATCATAATGCATAAAATCGAAAGGGTGAAAGAGCTGCTGCTATATGAAGAACTGAACCTTACAGAGATATCCTATAAGCTACACTACAGCAGCGTGGCCCATTTATCCAAACAGTTTAAAAAGATCACGGGGTTAACGCCCAGCTTTTTTAAGAAGCTCAAAGATAAAAAACGTACTGTGCTTGAAGACCTGTGATCCATATAACAAAGCAGGATCTTCTTATGTGTGAATGATATAATTCTTTCAGGTTAAGGTATAACAGTTGCCCTGGTTAAACAGTCCACCTTTGTGTAGTGAAAATTCATTCACGAAATTAAAGTCTGGATAATTGGAACAAGCCGAATTTGAAAAATCGAAAGTTTTTATTATCGTAGAAATACTTGAATACGTGCCTAATTCTGTAGTGATCAAAACGATCATCCGGAAAACGACAGGTAACGTCAGTGCTGTTTCATTTGACTGCGGTGAATCATTGGCCAACAGGATTGTGCCGTTTGATACATTTATCCAGGTAATTGAAGGCAGCGCTGAAATAATAATTGATAATAAATCCAACCTGCTGGAAACCGGACAGTCCATCATTGTACCAGCCCACGCTTCCAATACCATCAAGGCCAATGTGCGGTTCAAGATGCTGTCTACAATCATCAAAAGCGGCTATGAAGAACTGGCTTGATATGCTCCCATAGGGCAACAAACATTAGCGAATAATACGGGTTCTGTGAACCCACATGTAGAGACGCGATGTGTCGCGTCTCCCTTAATGAATGGTGGAGACGCGACACATCGCGTCTCCACCATTCATTAAGGGATGATTGCACCAACAGAGGTATTATGGTACAAAAGAGGCTACCTGTCAAGGGTAGCCTCTCGTTTGAAACAGACATTGCAGATGCTGTTATTTTGCAGCGGGTGTTATTTTCATGACCGCGCGCCTGTTTTTCTGCCTTCCTTCAGGGGTGCTGTTGTCTGCTTCCGGGGAGTTGAAACCATGACCCACGGTCTTCAGCCTCAGCGGACTTATGCCCATATTGGTAAGACTTTTCTTTACCGCATTTGCACGTCTTAATGACAGTGCATCGTTGTATGCGGCAGAGCCTTTGCTGTCCGTATATCCGTTGATCGTAATGGTCCTTGTTTTATCATTATTCATTTCCGCGACTGCATCGTTCAGTATCAGATAGTAGGTGTCGTTTATAATGTATTCGTCAAAATCAAACAATATGGGCGTAGAAAGATCTATTCCCGGAAGCGGAGCGGCAGGTGCAGTAAGTGTAAAGTCTGTGCCCTTTGCCGTACAATTGTTCATAGTAACCACTATCCCGGAATATGATCCCTCACATAAACGGTCTATTGTTATGGAATTGCCGGCATCAACCATACCGGAAAAAGTTGGCTGGGGAATACCATTCAGCCGGTAATTGATCGCCACAGACTCACCTGCGGACAAACCACTGAACATAGCCGTTCCATCACATGATCCCTGCGATGCCGGATCTGTAGTTCTTTGAGTGGCAATGGCAATGGCCGGATTAGTGAGCGTTACAGATTCGCTTGTTGCGCTTGCCTTCTTCATCGTAGCCACTATGCCGGTATAATTTCCCGCACAAAGGTCGGGGATGCTTACCTGCCCGTCGGGCTGGACCGTTGTTGCATATCTTTTCTGTTCGGTACCGTTCAGGGTATAATCAACCGTTACTGGTTTATTGGGTGTTAAACCGGAAAGTATAATACTGCCGTCGCATGACCCGCATTGTGTGGGTGCATGGGACCCGGTGGAAGAGATGCTGATGGGTGTATATTTTCCTCCCAGGAAAAACCGGACACCGAGGTTAGCGCCATATGACTGGTTATTACTTGCGGTCACATTGTTCAGGACGGAATTGTAGTTACCGATACCATCCGTTATGCGATAACCATTTTGTGCCTCATTCTTAAAGGGCTGAAACATATAATACCCTCCAAAGTTGAGCGCTGTTCTGTCGGACAGGAAGTAGTTGAAAGAAGGTTGTACTAAAAAGCCCACAGAGCCCTGCGTATAGGATGTAGTCCCTTTACGGACATCCGGACTCATGCCTTCACCTACACTGTAGCCCAACGCGCGTTTTTGGGCGTAATAGTCCTCCAGGCTGCCATCCGGGTTGTTTTTCAGGAAGTTTTCTCTTGTGATCAGCCAGTCGTTTACTGAAGGGACGGGCTCATGATCGTACACGGAGGTAGGGCTGCCGTCGCCATATTGTACGAGCTGGTAAATAGCCCCATAATCAAAACTGGCATCGGTAGTGTAATTGTTTTTCATTTGCAGGTTGATCACTGCGCCCAAATCGGCGGTAAAGCCCCAGCGTTCGGAAAAGCGATTTTTGTATTTCAGCACCACGGGTATGTTGATGTTTGTGGAAGCTATATGCTCTACGATGTCATGCCCGGTTACCTGTTGCCTGAAAATATTGCCGGCGTCATCGGTAGCCTGGTATGCGACGGAGAAATTGTCCAGTACAGCATCACCGCGTTGGTGCATATACATAATGCCTGTTCCGAAGCCAAAATGACGTTTCTTTCCTAAGAAGAAACCCAGTTGTGCATCACCGCCGAAAGTGTACCCGTTTTTATACTTCAGTTGGCCGGTGTTTATATTGATGCCGCCCGGGTAGTTGGCATCCGTATTTGCTGTGGTGAAACGCTGGTCGGCGAATCCGCCCAGCAGGTTGACGTCTATCACCCATCTGGATAAATACCTGTCGGTCAGGTAATTCGCCCGGTCCTGGGCCATGGCCGATATTGCCGCAAGGGCAATCACCGGCAATAATAATAGTTTTTTCATTGCAGATATTTTGAAGGTATTTTTAGTTTTTAATGAATTTCGAAACTGCGATCCTGATGTCATTACGATAACAGTGGATGATGTAATAGCCGGCCGGCAATGAAGCGACATCCATGGTGGCTTTATTGTCTGTTGCCTGTATGGTTGATATCCGTTGTCCCGTCATGTTTAATAACTCAACACGGATGTCACCACCCATCACAGATGTAATGGCAACGTGGATAAGCGCATGTGCGGGGTTAGGGTAGATTGAAATTTTATCTTCCGTACTGAATGCGGATACAGATGTAGGTATATAGTAGTACGTTTTCTGCAAGCAACTTCCCATGGTGGTCATTACCCAGTAATGCCTGCCTGAGAAATCAGGATTCGTATTTATGTAATCCTGGTTGATCTCACCTTCAAGCAGGGTAGAGTCCAGTGAATGTACATCATCATATCCCCACTGGTAAGAAGCCTCATTGTTTGGCGTGCAGACAAAGTGATTATTGAAGTAGGAAACTGTGGGTGTTTCGGAGGTAGTCGCACTCACGTTGACCTCGACCGAATTATGATTGGTACAACCCGTACCTGTCATGGTTACGTTTAATGATACATAAGCGGTACCGGTTTCCGTAAAACTTACTAAAGCATATTGATGCGACGTACCCTGTGCCCAGACGGTAGCATTTATTGCAGTCCAGTCGTAGGTGATATTTTCCGGGGGCAATGTTGCCGTACCAAAGTTTTGATACATGGTCCCGTTACAGACAGATGGGGGTGATTGTGTTGTAATATCAGGAACCTGCGGGATCGGACTTACGGTAATGATCTTTATGGCCGTAGCGGTGCCGCATCCGTTAGTAACGGAATAACTGATTGTGTCCGTACCTGCTGTGATGCCGGTTACTATGCCCGCAGAAACGGTAGTTGTATGATTGGTGCTTGTCCATGTACCACCTGTCACACTGCTTTCCAATGTAATATCCCCACCGGTACATACAGCCGCAGGGCCGGAAATCGTGCCTGCATCGGGTAAGGGATTGATGGTTATGATCGCTGTTTCAGTATCAATACCGCACCCATTAGTAACAGAGTATCTGATCGTATCTATACCTGCGGCTACCCCGGTTACCACACCACCTACGACTGTAGCCGTAGCATTGCTGCTGCTCCATGTTCCACCTGTTACGGCATTAGTTAATGTGATGGATGAGCCGGCACATACGGACGATGGTCCGGCGATTGTGCCTGCATTGGGTAAAGGATTTATAGTAATGATCGCTGTTGCAGTATCAATACCGCACCCGTTAGTGACAGAGTATCTGATCGTATCTATACCTGCGGTTACCCCGGTTACGACACCACCAACGACCGTAGCCGTAGCATTGCTGCTGGTCCATGTGCCGCCTGCTACGGCGTCAGTTAGTGTGATGGAAGAGCCGACGCATACCGACGCTGGTCCTGCGATAGTACCTGCATTGGGTAAAGGGTTTATAGTAATGATCGCTGTGGCAGTATCAATACCGCACCCGTTTGTAACGGAGTAGCGGATCGTATCTATACCTGCGGTTACCCCGGTTACCACGCCACCTACGACTGTAGCCGTAGCATTGCTGCTGCTCCATGTGCCGCCTGTTACGGCGTCAGTTAGTGTGATGGAAGAGCCGACGCATACCGACGCTGGTCCTGCGATAGTACCTGCATTGGGTAAAGGGTTTATAGTAATGATCGCTGTGGCAGTATCAATACCGCACCCGTTTGTAACGGAGTAGCGGATCGTATCTATACCTGCGGTTACCCCGGTTACCACGCCACCTACGACTGTAGCCGTAGCATTGCTGCTGCTCCATGTCCCACCTGTTACGGCATTAGTTAATGTGATGGATGAACTGACACATACAGACGATGGTCCGGCGATGGTGCCTGCATCGGGTAAGGGATTGACGATTACCGTAACCGTATCTGTACAAGCCAAGGGAGAAGTATAAGTAATCACAGCGCTGCCGGCAGTGAGTCCTGAAACTATGCCTGTGGAAGCGCCAACGGTTGCAACCAGTGTATTGTCGCTCTCCCATGTGCCTATGCCATCAATATTGCTTAAGGTGATCGTTGAACCGACGCAAAAAGGATTTGCT
This sequence comes from uncultured Chitinophagaceae bacterium, assembly GCA_964527735.1. GTDB lineage: Bacteria > Bacteroidota > Bacteroidia > Chitinophagales > Chitinophagaceae > JBEBVQ01. The sequence goes on from CAZGPG010000005.1 coordinate 62,651, forward strand.
CCGGTTATTGCCGAGGCAACGCAGAGAGCGTCAATAATAGTAACATAGCTTCCGTTGATCTCTATAGCTCCGTTGATCGTGAGCGCTCTGCCGTTCAGCGTATCTCCCGTGTTTAAGGTGATCGCACCGGCTCCGACAATGGTACCGTTGAAGACAGAGTTGTCATATATATGTGTTGCGCCGTTAATCTTCCAGTAAACATTTTTTGCCTGGGCGCCATTGATCAGGATAATTTTTGAAGAAGTGCCGGTTGTAAAGGCGCCGTTTACCTGGATAATGAATACCGCATCGGGATTTCCCTGCGCATTGAGGTATACATTCCCGGTCAAAACTGTTGCTGCGTTCAGCCGGTAGGTATGAGGCGTAAGCACCAGGTCAAATCCGAAATTGGCCGGATCCAGCAAATCAATATCGAAAGGCAGTGTGTTAAGTATATTATAGGCGATCGTGAGACTGCCTGCAGCTGCGGCGGTAGCGGCGTCAGGGTTTGCATGGATCATTCCGGTCACAAACAAAGGATTGAAACCGGTTGTTGTGGTTGAATTTGAGCCGACATCGCCGGTCACATATGTGATTGGTGTGCTTGTGACGCCCCCTATAGAGGAAAATACGCTAAAGATCGCCGCGTCGCCAAGCGGAGGCGCTGCCGGTCCGGTGAGTATAGGACTGCCGCAGCCCAGCGGCTTATATGCCACCAGTTGACTTACGGATACGGCCCCGTTAATTGCAAGCGCTCTTCCTTCGAGGGTGTCGAGCGCACTAATGTTAATGGCCGCATTGTTGGCAATAATAGTCCCCCGCATGGTAGTGCCCGTAGCGAGGTTTACCATGCCTTCTACTTTCCAGTACACGTTGCACGCCAGTGCTCCGTTAGTCAATATGATCTTGGACTGGGCAGCGGTAGATAAGGTTCCCTGTATTTGAAAAATAAATACGGCGTTGGGGTTTCCCTGGGCGTCCAGAATCAGGTTTGAGCTGAGCATTGCATCTCCCGGGATAGCATACACGCCGGCAGTAATTGTTTCCCCTGCTCCCAGCGAGACGCTATGGGCGGCGGTAGGTGTGGCCGTGTGCAGTTGATTATATGCGATGAGCACATCGGCGACGGCAACCCCGGAGATAACATCAAAAGCGTGCATCTGCCCGTCTACATTACCGAAACCGGTGACGGAACCGGCGAGGTTTGATCCTACATGGCCTGTAAGGTGGGTAAGGTGTGGGGTTCCTGAGTTGGACATGGCCCCGTTGGTCGTAAAGAGGACAAAATTGGCTGCGGTACCTAATGTGATCGTCTGTCCAAAGCTCACGGCGGGCATTAAAAACAGAAGTGCTGCCGTTAACGCATTGGTTAAATTACATTTCATTATTTTGTTTATTTAAAGTGAATTAATTTTCATTTTAAGCATCGCAGCATTAGTATCCGTACCAGGGATTTCAAGAGCGTGGGCCAGGGAGTCTGTGTACTGCCATTGTATTATCCCTTTGAAACCGGGCCTTGACAGGTATGCAATTCCTGTAAATAATACAGATATAAAAAAATACATTCCTCACATTTTATTACACCTCAAAGTTCCGTTCCTTTTAGAAAAAAATATTATACATCTTCATCAATTAGTTACATCATTCACAGGTTGACGTGCGCTGATTTCCCGTTCTGAAATACTAAACACGAAAGCTTAGCACTCCCATGCACCCAGGTTTTCTTTCCCCGGTTGATCCGGATGCCGGTCATGTATTCCGAGGAAAAAGAAGCGAAAATGTACGGCTTCATGGATGAAATGATACTTCCAGCTCTGCCCGCTGAAGATCAGCATAAACAGATTCAGCGTACGGTTGGCATGGCTGTTGGATGTTGTCAGGAAAAGATAATGGCGAATATGTGATGTATCAGACAGGCGCCACTGAGGGTGAGGAATTAGCTGCTTCCAGGTATATTTTATTACCCGGGACGAATACGCTCCGGCGAAAGGATAGTGCCGGCCCCATGATGATCATTTACACCACCAGAAAAAACAACCCCTGCAGCCCCCGTATTATACAGGGCACCGCAGGGGGAAACTAATGTAGTATCTCGCTGGTACGTGTCTATAAAGTCCGCTTTCCGGATATGGTTACGGTACTCCCATCGCCATCCTGGAAGCTGCCGCTTATTTCATCCCCGGAAAGGGTACCTATTGTTTTGCTATCCCTGTCAATGATCTTGTTGCCGTCGATCGTGCCGTTGATGCTTTCATCGTGGAAAGTCCCGTTCTCTCTGGCAACGCCACCCCATTTTTTCAGTGTGCGTGACAGCAGGATATTGAAGGTGCCTTTTGTCCCGTCACTGATACTGTAGGAGCCCTCAAAGCCTTCTACCAGGGCATTGGATGTTTCTTTCACCAGTGTGAATGAGGCATTGGGATGGCCGGGGATGGACGAAGCGGTCACTTTGGGGTTATTGCCATCGGGCGCTACCGAAAAGGTGATGCTGACCGGCCCGTCCTCCATTACGCCGGTGAAGGGCGCAATATATGGGTCGCCCTGTTCCCATACAATACTGGAAGAAAGAGATACGGTCTCGCCGTCAATGACCATAACTGCGGTGATGGAGCTGCCGTCGTTGCCTACGTTGAACCTGACGGTGCCCGTTGATGCCACGAGGATACCTTTGTAGATGCCACGGCTGCTGCCGTCGTACTCCGCTTTGGCTTCAGACGATTTGACGCAGGTAGCGCAAGAATAAGGGGCGCCGGGGGTATTGCCGCCCGGATCGGGGTCTTTATCCTTGTCTTTCTTGCAGGCGCTGAATGCTAACAGCGTGCATGCAGACAGCAGCATGGAGAGGTGTTTGATCTGTTTCATTGTTTTTGAAATTATGAGGTAAATTTACCATCCGGTTTCTGCCCCCGCATCACCCGAAAGGCGTATTTCCCCGGTAAATGCGTTATTTTCTTTGGTTTCCAAAGTATTTGTTCACCGCTTCCATGCGGGAATTGGCCTGCAGCTTGGCGTATATATTACGGATATGCGTGCGTACTGTTTCCGCACTGAGGAAAAGGATGTCGGCAATTTCGCGGTTCCGGTATCCTTTGGCTACCCAGTTAATGATTTCTTCCTCCCGCCGGGTAAGCGGAGCTATCATTTCCTTTCTTTCGGGTTGGAAGTAGGTGATCACCTTGCGGGCAATCTGGGCATCTATCGGGGCGCCGCCGGCGTAAATAGTTTCAATGGCATTCAGCATTTCTGCCGGCGGGGCGCTTTTGAGAATGTAACCACCCGCACCTGCCTTGAGCGCATCAAAAATGTTTTCATGGTCGTGGAAGACCGTGCAGATCAGCACTTCGGTAGCTCTGATTTTCTCTTTTACTTCCCTGGTAAATGTGATGCCGTCCATGCCCGGCAGACCAATGTCCATAAGGATAACATCCGGAGGATTGCTGAAGATATTTTCACGCGCTGCCTCCACACAGTTATAGTTCCCGATACAGCTAATATGTCCGCTGCTGTTTAAAAGCCGTTCCCATGCAGCGGCAATTTCCCTGTCGTCTTCTATGATAGCAATACGAAGCTGGGTTACATTGGTCATGATACAAAGAAAAGAAACCAATCGGGTATGTCCATCACCCCTTTTGCGTATTTTTTGATTATTGCCATTTGCCGCGGCCGTGATGCCTACAACTTGCGTTTGTCGCAGGCACGTGCCGCATCAGTTATCAAATACCTGCAGCAGCGTGGTATCGACAGAAGCCGGCTGAAATCTCAGGGATATGGTGAAACTGAGCCGGTGCATCGTTGTACCAACTGTGATGCCTGCACCGAAGAGCAGCACCAGATGAACAGAAGGACGGAATTCCGGATTATCGCTATGTGACGCTTAGTGGCTGTATTTCTTTCGGGTTGGGGCCGTATTTATTATCGCCGGGTGTACCCTCAGTAGCGAAGATAACGATGAGGATAATTGCGCCGACTATCGGAATAAGGGCTATCAGCAGCATCCACCCACTCAAATTCCGGTCGTGGAGCCTTCTTACTCCAACTGCCAATGATGGGATCAGGATAAAGAGGGAATATAACCCCCCCAGTAAACCGAGGCCGAATTGGGTGCTATGTGTTCCAACAACACCATCGATCATGCCAAGTGCGAAACTGAAAATAATATTGAACAGAAAAAACATCCAATATTCCTTTCTTCTTGCCCTGCCGTTGAAATCGGCGTATTGTCTTAAGACTTTCAGATACCAGTTCATATTTTTACGTTTTTGTGTAAATTCAATTAAACTATAAATATATAGTATTTCTTCTTTTTATTATGCTTCAACTTGCAGCGTGCCGAAAAATAATGAAGCAGAAGGTTCTTTTTTTATGAAAATGACGGAATTGTATTTGTTTAGCGGACTTGGAGCCGACGAACGGGCTTTTTCAAGATTGAATTTTTCCGGTATATCATATTCATGGTAAGCGCGACAGGCTGCTGCCATATCGGTATATAGACCGGCCGATCCCTGTCGGTGACGGTGGTCATCTGATGATCATGAGTCATGCCGGCATAGTGAGTGATATCATCCGGGAGATACTCTCGCAAGAATTGCAGGATTGATGACAGGCGTTACTATTTTAAAATAAAATAATAAATAACAATCCATATTGCTATAAAAAATAATCCCGGAAGGACTACCGTCTTGAATTTTGATTTTAAATTTTTCTTGACTACTGCAAGGTATATTACATAAGCAATGAATACTATAATCAGTCCAATTGGAATAAGTGGATATGTCATGTTTTTATTTTGTCGTTCAATTCTAAAGCGAACTTTGATTTAGCACATCCGCAATAACCCCATCTGTCCAAACTGACTCCGGATGAATATTACTGCTCCTGCTTGACAAATTTAGAATTATTTCCCGTAGTATGTCTCATGATATTCTGCGCCATGTCTACTTATATTTGTCATACAGGCCCATGCCCTGCATGATCATTGGTCTGATCTTTTCAATCCGTTTCAACTTCGTTGCTTCCTGCCGGGCTTCATCGATATACAGGCTGTATTCTTTTTGTTTGCCGGAAGTGAGCTGATCAAATGCAGCTTTCAGTTTCTTGTCTTTGCCCAACTCTGCTGCCAATAATTCGGGGACTGGTAACCGGTTGATGTCTTTCCGGGGCTATTCTCAGCCCTTTTTTCTAAATCTCAATAGCCTCGTTGACATACGCCAGGATTTTATCTTCCTCTACTTCTGCAAGCGAGGTAAATCGCCATTGTCTCAGAGACTTGGTTTTTCCGCCCGTTGCACTTACCAATACGTTATTCTTATCCTTCAGAAAGACGCCGTTATAAAACCAGATGGCAAAATAGTTTTTAAAACCGCCATAGCTGATCACATTCCGACCGTTGTACGTAAACACTTCTGCTCCCCATTTAATGCTTTTTTCCAGTGGAGTCTTCGCCAGAATGGAAGCAATATGGGCCAGCTCCTTTTCCCATTGTACGCTGTTCTGCATGATTGATTTACTGTTTCCCGTATTTAGTTTGCAGGAAGGCAATAGTCGATTTTATCAGTTTTTTTAAGTGCATCCTGGTTGATATCCGAAAGCTTTTTGATATAAATACATGCTTTGCCCATTTTGAATTTGCCAAGGTCGTTCAGCAAGTCTGCCTGTCCATCGCTGCCGGTGTATACGTAAAGTGAAATGGCTGCCTTGCGGGGTGAAAAGCCAACAAGCGGCCAGTCGCCTTCCTGGCGGCTTCTGTCGGATTTATAATGATAGCTCCCGAACCCGATGATGGATGCTCCCCACATTCTGGGTTCATGTCCGGTAACATTTCGCATCAGCTTCAGCAGTTCAAAGCTGTCTTGTTTTTTCTGTTCCGTGTCGGCAAATGAATGGATAAAAGCCTCGACATCGGCGTTCGTTTCTTTTGTTTTTATCGCTGCCATACCGGTCAATTATCGGGTGTGATTGATAAAGTTACAAATAAGCGGTCGTAGTTTGCAACTTGCATTAAATGATACCAATACCAGTACGTTATACATCCGATATTGAGGTGCCGGTTCCCGGATAGCATGATATCCGTGGCTGCAATCCGGATCTGTGGTCAGACTTCCGATTGAGTATCCGGCTCTGATGTCAATACCGCTTGCGGCCTTTTTTCAAATAGTAATTTCAAAAAAATTTGGAAATTATCCTGGAAAACACTTTACCTTTGCAACCCTAAAGACATTTTTACTCTTTTACATTCATTTTGAAAATGAAAAAAACCTTTTCCACTTCACCGGCTTCAAAGCATGTGCATCTGATGCACTCCGGTAACGGGTTTTTTGCTGTTCTTAACAGAACAGTTTTTTGCGACAGCACGGCTCCTTTCCGTGTGCGACGTTGATACCAGGATATACCAGCAGTAATTATCTGTTGAAGAGGCTTCATAGCCTTCGTCTGATTATTCCGGTCAGCTTTGTCTGACGGAACCGGTATTGATTACGTTCCAACAATACATTCATGAACCAATTCTTTAAGGTGTTGGCGGCAGATGTCCGCCACACCGGGTACGCGCATATTATATGCAATGAAATGGCGGCTTCCGCCAAAGCGCGTGGTACGGGCATTGCCCGGCGTACTCCCGAATATATCGAGCAGAAGATGCGGGAAGGTAAAGCTGTTATTGCTTTTTCTCCTGAAGGCGAGTGGGCCGGTTTCTGCTATATCGAAAGCTGGAGCCATGGGCAATACGTGGCCAACTCCGGCCTGATCGTGGCGCCACAGTTCCGGAAAAGCGGTGTTGCACGGCTCATTAAGAAAACCATATTCGAGCTCAGCCGGAAGAAATATCCGGATGCAAAGATCTTCGGACTTACTACCGGGCTCGCGGTGATGAAGATCAACAGCGAGCTGGGTTATGAACCGGTCACCTATTCAGAGCTGACGCAGGACGAAGCCTTCTGGCAGGGGTGTAAAAGCTGTGTGAACTACGAGATATTAATGAGCAAGGAGCGGAAGAACTGCCTGTGCACCGGTATGCTGTACGATCCTGCAGATCATTATACGCCCCAGGAAACAGCCAGCCATTTCAAAAAGAAGGCAAAGGTCTATGAGCGGCTGCTGCGTATCAAGCGGATACGGCTGGGTCAATACCTGAAGCGGAAGGCGGTGCCGGTATTGCATGTACTGGCGAGAGGTTAATTTGAGAATTTGGGAATGAGCTTCCTTCGGCCGGTTGTTTTGTTTCTATTTAGAGAAAGAAGGTTAAATAAAAAACGATTAGCGAAATATGAAAAAAGTAGTATTGGCATATAGCGGAGGGCTTGATACCACGTATTGTGCGGTGTATCTCGGTAAAACACCGGGCTGTGAAATACATGCTGTAACAGTGCAAACCGGCGGATTCAGCGATGAAGAGCTGGCGCATATCCGCGAACGGGCTTTTGCACTTGGCATTGCTTCGTTTGAGGTGATTGATGTTACGCAGCACTACTATGAGCAGTGTATCCGTTACCTGATCTATGGTAATGTGCTGAAGAATAACGTGTATCCGCTGAGTGTAAGCGCTGAAAGGATGGTACAAGCCGTTGCCATTGCGCAATATGCGCAGCAGATCAACGCAGATGCTGTAGCGCATGGCAGTACCGGCGCCGGTAATGACCAGGTGCGGTTCGATATGGTTTTCCAGAGTATGCTGCCTGGTGTGGAAATCATTACTCCAATACGGGATAATAAACTGAGCCGTGAGGCAGAGATCGCTTTCCTGAAAGAGCAGGGTATTGGTATGGATTTTGCCAAAGCAACGTATAGCATTAACAAAGGACTCTGGGGTACATCGGTAGGCGGGAAGGAAACGCTTACAAGTGATGGATATTTGCCGGAGGAGGCATGGCCAACGCCGGTGTCCGAAAGGGAAGATCGTTCGCTGACACTTCGTTTTGAGCGGGGTGAGCTTACCGCCATCGACGAAGCATCACTGGATCCGGTTGCTGCTATTCAAAAACTGCAGCAGATCGCACAGCCTTATGGCATTGGCCGGGATATTCATGTTGGGGATACGATTATCGGCATTAAAGGCCGGGTCGGATTTGAAGCAGCAGCCCCGCTGATCATCATTAAAGCGCATCATTTGCTGGAGAAGCATACGCTTACCAAATGGCAGCTCTACTGGAAAGATCAGCTGAGCGACTGGTATGGCAACTGGCTGCATGAGGGAATGATGCTCGACCCCACCATGCGGAATGTCGAGAAGTTTCTTGAAGACACTCAGCAGACAGTTTCCGGTGATGTGTTTGTGACGCTGCATCCATATCGTTTTACCGTTACCGGTATCCGTTCGGAGCATGATCTGATGAGCAGTCAATTCGGCGCCTACGGCGAAATGAACAACGGGTGGACTGGTGATGATGTGAAAGGATTTGCCAAAATTTTTGGCAACCAGGTATCCATATACCATTCAATAAATAACACCCCGTAGAGACGTTGCCTGTAGAGACGTTGCATGCAACGTCTCTACAGGCAACGTCTCTACGGGGTGAGTATAAAAATAAACCATGACAAAAAAAATTAAAACAGGCATTATCGGCAGCGCCGGATATACCGGCGGTGAGATGATCCGTTTATTATTAAATCATCCGGAGACAGAAATCCTGTTTGTACATAGTCGCAGCCATGCTGGGCATCCGGTACATCAGGTGCACAAAGACCTTCTTGGCGATACGGATTTGTCGTTTACAGATCAGCTGCGGCATGATGTGGATGTGCTTTTCTTGTGTGTAGGACATGGTGAGGCGCGGACTTTCATGGAGCAGCATTCCATTCCGGAATCTGTGCGGATCATTGATCTATCCCAGGATTTTCGTCTGGACGCGAATAATGCCATTGGAGCGCGCAGTTTTGTTTACGGATTACCGGAGTATAACCGGGATGGGATAAGGAATGCGCACAATGTTGCTAATCCCGGTTGCTTTGCTACAGCGATTCAATTAGCGCTGCTGCCGCTTGGCAGTGCAGGATTCCTTTCGCAGGAGGTGCATGTTACCGGCATCACCGGCGCTACAGGCGCGGGACAAAAGCTGCAGGCCAGTTCTCATTTCTCCTGGCGGGCCAGTAATGTTCAGGCTTATAAATCACTCGCTCACCAGCATACCGGAGAAGTGATGCAAACCTTGCAGCATATGCAAACCGATGCAGGGCCGGTATTGTTTATGCCATGGCGCGGAGATTTCCCGCGCGGTATTTATATCTCTGCGTACACCCGTTGTGATCTTTCCCCGGAGGAGGCATACCAGCTTTATGAAGCATATTACGACACACATCCTTTTACACGGGTTAGCCGCCTGCCAACGGACCTAAAGCAGGTAGTGAATACCAACAAATGCCTGCTGCATCTCGAATATGCAGAGGGCCGCCTGATTATTCACTCGGCAATCGACAATCTCCTGAAAGGCGCTTCCGGGCAGGCGGTGCAGAATATGAACCTGATGTTTGGTCTTGCGGAGGACGCCGGACTTAAACTGAAATCCATTGTTTTCTGATACCTGGCTGATTTAAAAACGAAGTACATTTTCAAATCTTTAAATTTTCAAATTCCCATGCCACTATTCGACGTATATCCCATAAACGACATTACTATTGCAAGAGGCCAGGGATCATACATATGGGATGATCAGGGACAACAATATCTCGACTTTTACGGAGGTCATGCCGTGATATCCATCGGCCATACACATCCGCATTATGTAGCGCGCATTACGGAGCAGCTCAACCGGATCGGTTTTTACTCAAACTCGATTAAAATACCTATCCAGGAAGAACTGGCAGACAAACTTGGAGCGTTATCGGGAAGGGGAGCATACCAGTTGTTCTTGTGTAACTCCGGCGCCGAAGCCAACGAGAATGCGCTGAAACTGGCGTCATTTCACACTGGCCGGAAGAAGATCGTAGCTTTTTCAAAAGCGTTTCATGGCCGCACATCTCTTGCGGTAGCGGCCACGGATAACAAGGGGATTGTAGCGCCCGTAAATGAAACAGAGCATATTGTTTTCCTTCCGTATAATGATACCGATGCGCTGAAGGAATATTTTGATGCGCACGGTAATGAGATCGCCGGTGTTATCGTTGAAGCTATTCAGGGAGTAGGAGGGATCAATATCGCCACAGACAGCTTCCTGCAGCAAATACGGACACTATGCGATCTGCATCAGGCCGTCTTTATAGCGGATGAGGTGCAGTGCGGATATGGGCGTACCGGCAAGTTCTTTGCGTCAGATCATGCCGGCGTGTCAGCAGATATATACACAATGGCTAAAGGTATGGGTAACGGATTCCCGGTCGGGGGGGTATTGATTGCCCCGCACATTCATCCTAAACACGGCATGCTGGGTACCACGTTCGGGGGCAACCATCTGGCTTGTGCAGCGGCATTGGCTGTATTGGAAGTAATGGAGCAGGAAAAGCTGATGGATCATGCTGCTTCCGAAGGAGCGTATCTGTTGCAGCAACTATCGGCCATTTCAGGTATTCAGCAGGTGCGCGGAAAGGGGTTGATGATCGGGTTTAATGCGCATAAAGAATTGCGGACAAAGCTGCTCAACGCACATAGCATATTCACCGGTGCGGCGGGCGCCGATGTGGTGCGCCTGCTTCCTGCGTTGAATATTGGCCGGCAGGAATCCGATATGCTTTTGAATGCGATCAGGCATGAATTGTGATGACGTAGGGCCAATCCTGCGTGATTGCCCATTGCGTGATTACCCGCACTGGCCCGCAACGATGTGTTTTTGAATTATTTACCGGAATAACAGACTATAAAAATGAAACAGTTTCTTTCTGCGCACGATGTACATTCGATAAACGACCTTGTAAACAAGGCGCTGGTCTATAAAGCGGATCCGTACCGGGATAAGGACCGTGGCGCCGGTAAGCGTGTGGGCATGTTGTTCCTCAACCCTTCCCTGCGTACCCGGCTCAGTACACAGATAGCCGCGCGTAATCTGGGAATGGAACCGGTTGTATTTAACCTCTCGCAGGAAGGCTGGCAGCTTGAGCTTGAAGAAGGCGCCGTGATGAATGGCGCTACAGTAGAACATATTAAGGATGCTGCTCCGGTGCTGGGCGCATATTTCGATATACTTTGTGTACGTACATTTCCGGAGCTGAAAGACAGAGATGCAGATTACCGCGAACGGATGATCAACAGCCTGGTGCGCTATGCAGGTATTCCGGTGGTGAGCCTGGAGAGCGCTACATTACATCCGCTTCAGAGCCTTGCTGACATCGTCACAATAAGTGAACATTTGCCGGTGCAGCGTAAACCCAAGGTGGTACTTGCATGGGCGCCGCATGTAAAAGCCCTGCCGCAGTGCGTGCCCAATTCTTTTGCGCAATGGGTGAATGCCTGGGATGCTGCCAATTTTGTGATCGCACACCCGGAGGGCTATGAGTTGGATGAGCAGTTTACCCAAGGTGCAGATATTACAACTGATCTGAGCTATGGATTGCAGGGTGCAGATTTTGTCTATGTCAAGAACTGGAGTGCTTATCATAATTACGGAAAGGCGTTGTCTCAGGATGCTTCCTGGATGCTGACGCAGAAGCATCTGGAGCAAACCAATAATGCACGGGTAATGCATTGCCTGCCGGTGCGGAGGAATGTGGAGCTGAGCGATGAGATACTGGATAGTCCTGCCAGCCTGGTGACACAGCAGGCCGGTAACCGTGTGTGGGCAGCCCAGGCTGTATTATCGGAAATATTAAATGCCGGTTTATGAATCAGTTGTTTGTCGTTAAGGTCGGAGGGAATGTTATTGATGACCCCCAGCGGTTGAGGCAATTCTTATACGATTTTGTTTCGCTGCCGGGTAGTAAAATATTAGTGCATGGCGGCGGTAAAATAGCAACAGAAACAGGCGACAGAATGGGTGTTGAGTCGGTGTATGTGGGTGGCCGCAGGGTTACTGATGCTGATACGCTTCGCCTGGTGACGATGGTGTACGGTGGTTTGGTAAATAAAGAAATTGTAGTCGCATTACAGGCACAGGGCGCCAACGCAATTGGTCTTACCGGCGCCGATGGCAACCTGATGAAAGCGAAAAGAAGGCCGGTATCCGGGGTCGACTATGGCTATGTAGGGGATATGCAGCAGGGTGATGTCAATACGGATTTGCTGTCGGCTTTACTCGAAAGGAATCTGCTGCCGGTTTTGGCGCCGCTTACGCACGATGGCGCGGGGAGCATGCTTAATACCAATGCAGATACCATTGCGCAGGAAGTAGCTGTTGCAATGTCATCTGCATATCAGGTGCAACTGATCTACTGCTTCGAAAAGCGGGGAGTACTCCGTAATCCGGAGGACGAAGCCTCGGTAATTCAGGATATTCGCAAGACTGATTTTGATCAACTGAAAACAGCCGGCGTAATCACCGGCGGCATGGTACCCAAGCTGGAGAATGCATTTGCTGCAATCAAAGAAGGTGTAGAAAAGGTGATCATCGGCCAGGCCGATGAAATCCGGACGCTTGCAGCCGGCGGCACAGGAACAAAAATTTTTTAAACGCATGATCATGGAAAGGAATTACACTACTGCGGTAGAGCTGTTGAAACAGTTAATCTCTATCCCTTCTTTCAGCAGGGAGGAGCAGGGCACAGCTCAGTTGATACAGGGGTTTTTTCAGGGCAGGGGCATCCCGGCTTCCCGTTTGGAGAATAATGTGTGGGCGCGGAATAAATATTTTGATCCTGCATTGCCCACGCTGTTGCTTAACTCCCACCATGATACCGTGCGACCGGATAAGCAGTACACTCTCGATCCGTTTAATCCAATTGTAAAAGATGGGAAACTCTATGGACTGGGTAGCAACGATGCAGGTGGCGGCCTTGTGGCGCTGCTTGCCGCCTTTCTGCATTTCTACGAGCAGAAGGACCTGAAGTACAATCTGGTATTTGCAGCGAGTGCAGAAGAGGAGATCTCCGGTGCAGGCGGGGTGCAGACGTTAATACCAGCGTTAGGTAAGATCGACTGTGCGATTGTAGGCGAACCCACCCAGATGGAAATGGCAGTAGCCGAAAAGGGACTTCTGGTACTCGACTGTGCCGTGTCGGGGAAGGCCGGGCATGCCGCCAGAGAGGAAGGGGAGAATGCGATTTACAAAGCCATGCGGGATGTTGAGTGGTTTCGCACGTATCAGTTCCCCGAGCTATCTCCTTTGCTCGGCCCGGTGAAAATGTCGGTGACGATGATCAATGCCGGCATTCAGCATAATATGGTTCCGGCGCTCTGTAACTTTACGGTTGATATACGGGTGAATGAATGTTATACGCACGAAGCGATACTGGAATTTATTCGTACGCACGTTTCCTGTGAGATGACACCCCGTAGTATGCGGCTTCGTTCAACCGCTATTCCGGGAGACCATCCGCTTGTACAGGCAGGAGAAGTGGTGGGATTAAAGAGTTATGGCTCTGCCACGTTGTCGGATAAAGCATTGATGCCATTCCCCGCCCTGAAGATCGGCCCGGGAGATTCCGCCCGCAGCCATACGGCAGATGAATTTATTTACCTTGATGAGATACGCGGAGGCATTGAAACGTATATATCCCTGATCGAGCAATTAGAATTTGAAAATTTGGAGATTTGAAAATTTGAAAATGTCCGCAATTCATCATTCATAACTCATCATTCAAAACTCAATCCTGGCATGAAGCTCTGGCAAAAAGATACCACCGTTACAGCAAAACAGATTGAAGATTTTACCGTCGGCAACGACCGGGATTTTGATCTCTTATTAGCGCCCTACGATGTGCAGGGAACCCTGGCGCATGTGCAAATGCTGCACGAAGCGGGTCTGCTCACGCAAGAGGATCACCATGTTCTGAAGCGGGAACTGGAGCGGATATTATCCGAAATCCGCTCTGGTGATTTTGCCATCGAACCGGAAGTGGAAGATATTCATTCCCAGATTGAGCTGATGCTCACCCGGAATGTGGGTGAGGCCGGCAAGAAAATACATACCGGGCGCAGCCGTAATGACCAGGTGGCGGTAGACATCAAGCTTTTCCTGCGCGATGAGCTACTGAAGATCAGGGATCAGGCAGCATCGTTGTTTGATATACTCACCAATCTCAGCGAGCAGCACCGGGAAGTGCTGATGCCCGGTTATACGCATTTGCAGGTGGCTATGCCGTCTTCCTTTGGTTTATGGTTCGGCGCTTATGCCGAGAGCCTTTCCGATGATCTCGATGTGCTGGCAACTGCTTACCGGCTTGTGAATAAGAATCCGTTGGGGAGTGGCGCGGGTTATGGTTCCTCTTTCCCGCTCAACCGGGCGCGTACTACCGGCCTGCTCGGTTTTGGGTCCATGCATTATAACTCTGTATATGCCCAGATGAGCAGAGGACGTACGGAGCATTCCGTTGCTGTAGCGCTGGCCGCCATCGGTGCAACGCTGGGTCGTTTGTCAATGGATGTGTGTTTGTATCTCAGCCAGAATTTTGATTTTATCCGTTTCCCGGATACGCTTACTACCGGCAGCAGCATTATGCCGCACAAGAAAAACCCGGATCTGTTTGAGCTGATTCGCGGCAAATGCAGCCGCCTGCAGTCCCTGCCCAATGAGCTTACATTGCTGCGGCACAATCTGCCTTCCGGCTATCACCGGGACATGCAACTGACCAAAGAGATATTGTTCCCGGCATTGAATGCAATGCATGACTGCCTTGATATTATGGCCTATGCGCTGCCCCAGATCACGGTGCGCAGGGATATTCTGAACGACAGTAAGTATCGCTATCTGTTTACCGTTGAGGCGATCAACCGGCTTGTAACAGATGGTGTCCCATTCCGGGAAGCGTACCGGGAAGTGGGTAATGCGGTAGCCGCAGGCAGTTTTTCGTATGATGGGTTTGATCCGAAAGGTCATACGCACGAGGGGAGTATGGGCAATCTTTGTACGGAAACTGTCCGGGAAGCGTTTCTGAAAGTCTTATCGCGTTTTGAGACGGCTACCGGACAAGTGTGATTTTATATACGCTCCCTTTCATTTTTTCGTTTAGTGTCCTTTCAAGCAGCGACCGGGATTTATCTTTCTTTACCGCTGCATAAGCGCATTGATCTTTGATTTCAATCGTGCCAAGCTCGTCTTTTGCCAATCCTCCTGCTTTCATAAAAAATCCGGCAATGTCTCCCTTGCTGATTTTATTCTTCCTGCCGCCGCTTATGCGGAGGGTTACCCACGACGGGGCGGGCGGGAGTGGGGCATCTTCTTCGGGTAGGGATATGATTTCAGGTTGCGGAGATATATAGCCGGGGATTGTTTCACTTTCGTGCAGCATTAGCCAGACCGTCCCTTCGGCAAACATACGTGCCGTCCGTCCGTTCCGGTGTACGAAGTCTTCCTGCGTGTGTGGCAGATGGTAATGAATGACGTGCTGCACTTCCGGTATGTCCAGTCCCCGGCCTGCCAGGTCGGTGGTTACGAGGAAATGCACACTGCCGTTCCGGAACCGCGCCAGGGTGAGCTCACGGGTCTCCTGATCCATACCGCCGTGAAATGCAGCACATGTGATGCCCTCCTTATGCAGCAGCCCGGCTGTGCGCTCTACTGCTTCCCGGTGATTGCAGAAGATCAGTGCCGATTGGTTGCCTGTATAACAGAGCAATCGTGTCAGTGTCGGTATCTTGTCTTTTGCCGGAGATTGTACGAGTTGCAGTTTAAGACGGTTGTCTTCTGTATTGCTTTCCTCTCGTTTCCCGGTAAAATCGAGCACCCGGGGATCAGAGATCCCGGTGAAAGCCGGTATTTCTTTCGGGCTGGTAGCCGATATAAGTATGCGTTGGCGCACACCTGGCAGCGAGCGGATGATATAAGAAAGCTCTTCTTCAAAGCCCAGGGCCAGTAATTTATCAAACTCATCCAGTACAATAGTATGTATTGTTTTTGTGCTGAAAGTTTCCCGCGAAATATGGTCTATGATCCGGCCGGGCGTGCCAATCAGCAGTGCGGGCGGCTCCAGGAGCTTCCCTTTGTCAGACGCCAGGTCGCGGCCCCCGTAAAAGCTGCTGACCTTCCAGCCGGTATTCATCTTCCGCCATACCTCTTCCGTTTGCAGCGCCAGCTCCCGCGATGGGGTCAGTACCAGTATCTGTACACCTGTTTGTTCCGCTTCAAGCAGTCCCACAAGCGGTGGCAGATAAGCCAATGTCTTGCCTGTGCCCGTTGGCGCCAGGAGGGTCACATCTTTTCTGTCCGGGATGAGACGGTGCGCGGCTTGCTGCATCTCATTCCAGGATTCAAATCCTAACTGTGTGCGTAACCGATTAAAATCTATCCCGGCCATATCGAATTTTGGTGGTTAATGAGGTTGGGCATTCTTTCAGGTGATGGAGGATCGGTGTCCGCCACCTGATTTTTTGGGACGCCGTAGCCGCCACAGTGCATTATACCGGATCTCCTGCTACTTGCTGCCGGGAAACACCACTTTGTCGATGGATCCCTGCGCCATCGGGTGGTAGTTATCCCGGAATGCCTGGTAGAGACTGTCAGCCATTTCCTGCTTTCCCCGTTCGATCATTTCGCGGTACAGCGGTTCAAGGAATTTCCGGCGGCCTACCTTGCTCAGGAATGTTTCCATAGCAGTGAAGGCGGGTGTGTAATCAGCAGCTACGGACATGGTGTACCATTGGCAGGCTATTTCACTATTGCCCGTATTGGTAAATCCATACGCTTTGTCGAGCGCTTCCATTTGTGCAAAAGAAAGCGGTGTGGGCATCTTGCGGAGGAAATGCAGCCATTCGTGGGTAGACCAGTTTTTGGTATTAAGCGTTCCCGGGTCTGCGCTCCCTTCAACAAAAAGCCGGCGCTGCATATTTACGGTTCCGAAACGCGCTTTGTCTGCCCGCGGGGCATTAGCAGGTATGCCCGGGCCGTACACCCAGCTCTGGATGTTTAATAGTTTTCTCAGATGCCCGTCTCCTTTGATCAGGTGCTTTTCCATATATGCCAGAAATTCTTCCGTGGTAATGGTTTTAAAGGCATACTCGTTGAAATACTGCCTGAGAAAGTCATCGAATCGCTCCCGGCCCACATTGCGTTCGATCAGCCAGAGGAACAGCGCTCCTTTTTCGTAAGGGATATCCGACAATCCTTCGTCGGGATCCATGCCCGCCAGGTCTTGCTTGAGCCAGGTGCTGCGGTGCTGCGGCCCTTTCCGTGCGATCTCCGCTTCCAGATCCTGGTAGCCGAGCTCCCAGAGCATATCTACATAGCTTTTGTCTGTCATGGCTTCTGTGATCCGCCGTTCGAAGTATACAGTGAAGCCTTCATTCATCCAGATGTCCTCCCAGGTAGCATTGGTGACGAGATTTCCGCTCCAGCTATGTGCCAGCTCGTGTGCGATCAGGTTGACCAGTGAGCGGTCGCCGGCGATGATGGTTGGTGTGGCAAATGTAAGCCGCGGGTTTTCCATCCCACCTATCGGAAAGCTTGGCGGAAGTACCAGCACATCGTACCTCCCCCAACGGTAGGGACCATACAACGCTTCTGCTGTTTCTACCATTTTGCCGATGGAGGACAGTTCATAATACGCTTTGTCGAGCATGGAGGGCTCGGCATATACACCGGTGCGCTCATTAACGGCCCGGAAGCTGATATCGCCCACTGCCAGCGCCATAAGGTATGCCGGTATCGGGATGTCCATTTTAAAATTATACACCCCGTCTTCATTTTTTTGCTGTGGGTTTGCCGCGCTCATGAGCACAGCAAACCCCTTTGGAGCGCTTATCCGTGCCGTATAGGTATAGCGGAAGCCGGGGCCGTCGGCGCATGGAAGCCAGGTACGCGCGTATATTGATTGAGATTGGGTATAGAGGAACGGATATTTTTTATCAGCCGTTTGGTGTGGCTCCAGCCATTTCAATGCTGCCGCATCGGGACCGGTGGCATAGTGTATGGTCACCGTTTGGGTTTCGGGTGTTATCGGGATGTGCAGTGCAGTGCCGAGTATGGAATCGGTAGGGCCGGTTGTAAATGAAACTCTTTTATCATCAGCGGTTACGCGGTCTATGATAAGCCCGTCTGTGTCCAGCTTCAGCTCTTTCAGTTCATAGGGGTTTTCAATCTGCCAGGTGGCGCTCCCGCGGAGCTGTTTTTTCCTGAAGTCTACAGCCAGGTTCAGGTCCAGGTGTTTGAGCAAAACACTGTCGGCATTGGACTGGGTATGAGGGTCTCTGGTCGTTACGACTGTGTCGAGTGTGGATGCAGATGTTTCAGGCTGCCTGGAGCTGCCGTCGCAGGCCTGGAGTATGATTATTGTAATTAAGGTAAAAAAAGTGTAATAATGACTGATCTTCATCTGTTTTATGCGTGTTTTATGCTGCGGATCTCTTGGTGGTATTTATTTCTATATGGGTTGCCTAAGTTACGGTGAATATAGGGAAAATTCCCGTCTGTTTACCGGCTTGTTATACGAGTATGGCAAACTGTTCGGGATGAGCCGATATATATCCGGTTATTTTCTTCATCGTCTCGGAATGCAGCGCGGAGAATTTCTCGTCCAGAATTTCAAATTCTTTAAACTCCTGGTACAATGCGGCAAACTCGTCTACCGAGGTTTCCCGGTCGAGCGCTTCCTGATTCAGAACATATACTTTCAGCACATCGTCGAGCACGGGGATCATTTCCTGGTCCCGGGTGGTGTGCTCCAATCCTTCAATTGCCGGCAGCAGCAGGCTGATATACTTGTTCTGGATAAGCTGCAGGAATCCGCCCTGCAATACCTGACTTTGTATATAGTCGTATGCCAGGAGCATTTGTTGTGCAGGCGACAGTTCATCCATAAACTTGAAGTCTTGCCGGCGGTACAACTCTTCATGAAGTGGTTGTGTCACCAGATCAAATAATCCATCCTGATCCTGAGTGTCGACCAGTTGCGTCCATAAAGTTTTTGTGATTTTCGGTAAAAAAGTACTCCCCATCTTCAAAGGTAACGGCTATTTCTCTTTTTTTCGTTGTTTAAAAAGGAATTTACAATGCTTGTTTAGCAGAGTAGCGGTGCTGTGGCTCTAAGTCCGTTTTGATGTACCACGAATAAATATTCGAGGAGCATCAAAAAATAATGTGCCCCCGGCAGGTGTCATTTCACCAGTCCCATTGTCATTGCTTTTTTGACCAGTATGGCCGTGTTGCTGCAATCGAGCTTGAGCAGGATGTTATAGCGATAGTATTCTACGGTTTTGAAACTGATAAACAGTTTCGCGGCGATCTCTTGTCCTGTCAAGCCGTCGGCGATCAGCTGCAGGATTTCTTTTTCCCGGGGAGTGAGCGTGGTTTTAAGGG
The DNA here is from genome assembly GCA_964527735.1 of uncultured Chitinophagaceae bacterium. Taxonomy (GTDB): domain Bacteria; phylum Bacteroidota; class Bacteroidia; order Chitinophagales; family Chitinophagaceae; genus JBEBVQ01. The sequence continues at coordinate 81,934 of CAZGPG010000005.1, forward strand.
TCGCCATCCGTTTTACGCCCGACTCAAAGTCGCGCAGTTCCTCCCGGAGAGATTCTTCTATAAAAGTGCCGCCCTGGTAGATCGTTTCAATGGCATGGATCAACGTGGCCTCTTCAGTTGTTTTGAGCAGATAGCCTTTGGCTCCGTTGGCGATCATGCTGTTGACATGCAATACACTGTTGAAGTTCGTGAGCGCTATGATCCCGATGGCGGGATATTTTTTCAGTATCAGATGAGTCAGCTCGTCTCCCGGCTTGTCTGGCAGCTGGATGTCGAGCAGTAATATATCGGGAGCATGTTCCTGCAACCCCTGCAGTAATGCGGCGCCGGTGGTATATGTGCCGGTGACGGATATATAGCTATACCCGGCCAGCATATTTCTCAGGCCATTGATCACTACCGGATGATCATCGGTTATGGCAACTTTAATGTTCATGCAATGTTTTTTTCAAACAGGGAGCAATTCAGTTCAATATATATTACCGTGCCGGATCCTTCAGCCGAATCAATCAACATTTCTCCCTGCACGGATTCGATGCGGGAAGCAAGTTGCCGTAACCCTAAGCCGTTTGCTGTTTCTGTACTGCGAAACCCTATGCCGTTATCTTCTACGACAATGTTGAGCCGCTGATCCTGTTTCCTTATCTGTATTACAGCGTGGTCGGCCTGTGCGTGTTTGATAATATTCTGGATCATTTCCTGGATGATACGGTATAGCAGCAGGGTAAAAGACTCGCTCAGCTCATTAATGTTTCCATACATCTGCAGATCAGTCCGTAACTGGCCGGATTTGTTGATCTGCTCGCAATATAACATTAAAGCGTTGGAAAGACCATAACGTGTTAATACATCCGGCATAAGGTTATGAGCGGTATTGCGTACATCTGTTGCGGTATTGCCGATCATATCCATGATCTCCTGCAGCGGACCGATCTCCATAAGAACAGGATAATCTTTTGTTACGGCTGTAAAGTTCATCTTGATTGCAGCAAGCTGGCTGCCGATGCCATCGTGCAGCTCGCGTGCCAGCCGTGTTCTTTCTTTTTCTTCCCCCAGCATGATCGCTTTCAGCTGAGATATTTCCTGCTCCCGCTGGAGGGCGCGTATCTTTTCCACCTGCAGGTTTTGTCTGTTCCGGTTATTCCGGATCAGCGTGATCAGCAGAATGCTCAATACAATAACGCCCGTTGCGGTTACGGCGATCCAGATGTTCTTTTTTTCGATCCGGTTCTCCTGGCGGGTGATCATCAGCTTTTTCTCAAGTATTTCCTTATCCTTTTGAGTCGTTCTGTATTTGAGATCAAGTTGGTAAATATTTGTTTTCACCTGCTGGCTACCCAGACTGTCTTTCAGTTGGGTGTACAGTTTGTGATGGTGGTAGGCATTGGCAAAATTACCGGTGTGCTCGTAAAGGTTTGCCAGTATCCGGTGCAGGGTGATGATGTTGGTATTCAGGTTAAATGACCGGGCATTTGTCAGCGCCTGCTGTAATATTTCCTCCGCATGGGGATAATCCTTCATCTGGTAGTAGGCCTGCCCCAATGAAGACAGGGTGGTGACCCTGTAGTAGGGATTAATACTGCCTTCTATGGAAAGCGCTTCTTGCAGATAAGGTAATGATTTTTCGGGCATATCCTGGCTTATAAATATATCGCCGAGGTTATTCAGCACCCCGTATTGTATTTTCAGGAGATTATGTTTCCGTGCTATTTTCAGTGCGGCATTAAAACACGACCGGCTCCTTTCCCAGTCTTTATGCTGCAGATAGATCACTCCTTTGTTGCCCAATATCGTTGCCGTGAGGTTATGGCTGTTTTCTGACCGGGATATTTTCTCTCCGAGATCCAGGTAATACAATGCCTTGGAGTTACTGCCTTCTTCTCTTTCCAGGTGACTGAGCGCCATACCTATGTTGTTATAGGTACCCCCCAGGTTGATCCGGTTATATCTCGACGGATATTTTTTTGCAATCTTTTCTGCATGGTAGAGATAATGAAGTCCCTGCTCGTATGCGCCTTTATAGACCAATGTTCTGCCGATGTCGTTGTAGATCACAGATAACTCCTGCAGTCCTTTTGCCGACTGGGGTGCATACAATAAGGCTTCACGAAGATAAACCAGTGCATGGTCGTAGTGTCCCATATTGATCCGGAGATCTCCAAGCTTCGCAAGAGATAGGGTAATGCCATAGGTGTAGCCAATCCTTTTACTTTGTTCCAATGCATTGTTCAGGTAAAAAACAGCGCTGTCCGGTGCGGTAATGAGCAATGATATACCTGTGCGTATGTTGCGTCTCACCTCCGCAGTGTCATAGGGAGTCTGATATGAATAATCGCGTTGATCTGCTTTCCGGTATTCCGGGTTCTGTTGTCCCCGGACCGGAATGCACAAAGCCATAAAAATACACACCAGCCACCATGAGTATAGTGTGCGGAATTGATTTTCATGATATGTGTAGTAGCCGGTCATCTCTGTGTGTATATGCGCAAATATATTTTTTTGATCGCAGGATTTTTCTATTGAGGCGATTCAATATGCCGTTATAATAATGCTTACTTCCCCGGACCGGGATATTTTTTGCATAACAAAAATAACTATCGGTGAATTCCCCGGGAAGATTATAAATGTACGGAAATAGCTTTGTTAACAACTTTTTAGGACAGGCATAATTTTTATCTGCGCTATCATAAACCCTATGACTTTATTCAGGAACATGTTCAGTAATCACAATGTTGCACTATTCCGTGTAAAAATTTATTTACGGTGTATTGCCGGTGTGTTTGTGCTGCTGATGAGCATGAATATTGCCCGTGCGGTAACCGTAACCGGAGCAGACATCCGGGTAGATTATATCGGCACTGCCGGCCCTACGGATCTTACATATCGTGTTTTCGTCACCATATATACGCAATGCGATGCAAGTGGTTCGATCGCGCTCAAGCCTAATATAGAAATAGATGTGTCTTCCACGAAGCATGGTATTAATATGAAAATCCCGCTGGCCCGGATGTTACTCACCGGGCAGGATACGCTTAGTCCGCTGTGTCCTTCCGGTACAATCAGGAATTCCTGTTTCGATATCAATAATGTGAGCCAATGGCCTGGCTATATCCGGAATACTTATACAACCGTGATATCACTGCCGATACAGTCGGATGACTGGGTATTTTATTACTGGCATCCGGGGAACGGCCGCGGATTTACATCCCAAAATCTCTGCGACGCAATGGTGATGCATGTGGCGGCAGTTTGCGAGTTCAATAACCTTGACCGGTATGATAATAGTTCTCCGCGCTTTACGGCCAACCCGTTTACCTATCTGAGAGTCGGTGTGCCGCAGCAAATATATAACGGGGCTGCAGACCCCGATCTGGATTCCATTGTAGTGACACCATATTATTCCCTCGGCTGTCTTGTGTTTAATGGTGCGAACTGCCCCTCATGTGGCGGTTATTCCGAAGTGACGTATGCCGCAGGCTTTACGGTCAATAATCCCATACCCACCTTCATGCCAAATACATACCATGTGGATCCTCAAACGGGTACTGCGTCATTCACAACACTGGGCGGCGGAAATTTTGCCTTTGGGTTCAAGCTGGAAGAATATGACCGCAGAACCGGCAAATTGCTGGGGTTTGTATTACGGGATATTGCGCTGCCGGTATTGAATTATACAGGCGGCGATTTCAGGATAGACAGCCTGCCCGCTAATGTGAACGGCGCCGTGGTAATACCGGCAGGTACAAACAATCTGGTCGTTTGCCCCGGCACACCGCTGACTTTTGATATAGGCTTACAGCCGGGCGCAGTGGGGAGTATCACTATGGACGCCGGCTATGCGACTGCACCCGGAGCTAATTTTACCGTAACAGGGAATGGTACGGCAAGTCCTGTTGGGAGCTTTTCGTGGACACCGGGCGTGAATGATGTCGGTGTACATGAAATACATATCACTGCTACCGAGTCTGCCTGCAGTAATCCGCAGTACCCGATGGATCATAAAAAGAAAACGGTGGTGATCGTAAAGGTAATACCGGGGATAGAGGCAGGGCCTGACCAGAACTATTGTGTGCTGGATGAGGATACAGTGATACTGGATGCGGGCAGGCTCCCGGGGGTGTCCTGGCAATGGACAAACTTTGATGGTACGCCTGCATCTTCGCTGGAGGAGCCGGATCGTTTTGCCACAAGGGCAATGCCGTCTGCAACGACTACTTATGTGGTTACTGCTACAGGATTACCGGCAAGCTGTAAAAGCCGGGATACCGTAACTGTACACGTAGATACCCTGAATTACCTGACGGTAACACCGCCAAGTCCTATTGTTCTGTGTGAGGATGAATTTATGGAGCTGGATGTTACCGCATCCGGGCCGCCGCCATTTCAGAATTTTCCCTGCGATCTGACGGGCGATATGCCGGCCACCGCAGAGGTGGCGGCAGATATAGTGCCGCTTCGCGGAGTAGTGCAGGCCGGAGGTAATGCGCAAAGCACACCGTTCGGCGACCTGATCACGGCACGGCATCAGTACCTGATCCGGAAATCGGATATGCAGGCTGCCGGTATGCGATCCGGAATGCTTACCGGTATGACGCTGTTTGCTGCGGGAAATACAGCAGGCGTGTCTTACGGCAACCTGAAGATCCATCTCAAATGCACGCCGCTTACAGCGCTTGATCCCACATCCTTTGAGCCCGGTACGATACCCGTTTATGCCGGTTCGGGCATGGTGTCTATACCAGCGTCAGGCCGCATCGACTTTGATTTTGATGCCTGGTACAATTGGGACTCCACACAAAACCTGATCGTGGAGATATGCTATACGAACAAGACAGGCGTTACCGGTATCCAGACAGAATTTTACCCGTCTATTTACACCAGCTGTGTTTATACCATGAATGCAGCCGGCAACAGTGTTTGCGGTGGCGGTGTAAGCAGCGCAGGGCCGGATGCGGTAAATGAATTACCCCGGATCGAATTTCGCTATCACCCGGCGCCGGAAGCAGACTTTGCGTATGCATGGCTCCGGATGGAAGGGGACTATTTGTCTGATACCGCAGGTAAAAATCCTTCAATAGACATCACCCAAAGAACAAAGTATTATGTGCATTCCCGTGGCCGCAGCGGTTGCCTGCTGCGCGATTCGCTGGATGTGTTTATCTCAGACCGCTCATTTGCGATCCGCCCCGCGGATACAACTATCTGTGCAGGTGATACGGCCTTCCTGTATGTCACAGGCGGTTATTATCACCAATGGTATGAAGGAGATTACCAGCATGCCGGCAGCCTCAGTTGTGCGGATTGCGCAAGCCCGGTTGCTATACCACAAGAAACAGCGGATTATACAGTTATTGTCCGTGACAGCTTCCGGTGTGCCGATACGCTTCATGCCCGTATCACGGTGCTCCCGGCTTCGAGTGTGCGCATACTGACAGAAGATACATTGATTCGCTACGGGCAGCGTGTACAGCTTGAAGCTACGGGCGCTGAATTCTATTCCTGGGAGCCGCCGCTTTATCTTGATAATCCCGGTATTGCTAATCCCGTTGCATCACCGACCGAAGATATTGTTTATACCATTACCGGCGCCAGCCATGTGCTGTGCAGCAGCAAAGATTCCGTGCGCATCCGTATCGACTATCGCGATCATATTATGGTGCCGTCAGCATTTTCCCCGAACGGAGATGGAAAGAATGACGTGTTCAAGGTAGTGAATATGACGTTTCAGCAACTGGTGGAATTCCGTGTGTTTAACCGCTGGGGCGAAGAAGTGTACGCTGCCGCCGGAGGAAAAGCAGCATGGGATGGAACCTGGAACGGCGAGCAGCAGGAAGTAGGGACGTACCATTATATCATCCGGGTAGCATATCCCGATGGTTATTACGAAACATACCAGGGAGATGTGACGCTCGTCAGGTAAGAAGCAAGGCAATAGTAATCAAGTGTATAAGCAGTAGCAACAAACAAACAGAGATATTTTTAAATTTTCAAATTCCCAAATTTTCAAATTAAAATAAACAGGAGGTATGAATATGTTTTTTACTACACAAAGGAGACTCAGGCAGGCATTACTGTTGGTCCCGTTGCTCGGCGCTTTGACGGCCGGCGCACAATCCAATATTGCCCCGGCGGCAAAGGTCACGCATCATGATGAGCGCCAGCCTGGTGGCGGAGTGGGGCTGCGCGGCGCGCATAATTATAATGACGGTTTTATCGGCGACTACCCGGGGACCTTTACGGGTAATGTGAATTTCAGGGGTTTTATTGAGTTTGAGTGGCCCAATGAACAATCATTTAACCGTGTAGTGGCTTATAAAGGAGCCGTAGCTTTTGAAAATGCAGCTTTGGAATATTGGGACGGGTCGGCCTGGCAGCGCATTACGGATTTCCGTTCATCGGTGCCCGAAGCCGATTCGGTGACCTTCCCCGTGGTAAAGACCACAAAGTTACGTATGACGGACGTAGGAAGCGCTACGCGGGAACCGGCTGATTTCCGGGAGATCGTCATACGTCAGGCGCCTGACAGGGCATGCGGCGGTACGCCGCTTGCCGGTACGGTGTGGCCGGCCTCCCAGGATCGTTGTTACGGCGACGAGGCATTGCTGATTGCCGGAGATTATTCTTACGATGCCGGTTTTCAATGGCAGGTAAATGATGGCAGCGGATGGGTTGATATATCGGGTGCTACGCAAAGCTGGTATCGTTTCCGTGCTACCCGCGCTACGCCGGCCAATGCTTCCTATCGCCTCGGCGCTACTTGCAACGGCAGTAATTATGAATACTCTGCACCGGTTGATGTACGCGTCACCGGCGGAAATGATGCGGTCTACGCCGCCCTGCCTTATTTTGAAGGATTTGAAACAAACCCCTGGCTGGATTTTTGTGGCACGGGAGATGTCCCGTCTGAAAGCTGGACTTCCAATAATGTAGCCGGAGCTTATAAATGGGCTGCTAATAATTCCCGGAATTCAAAATGGGGACCTTTCCTGGCGCCTTTGCAAGGGCAGTTCGCAGCAAGATTCTGGTCATACTTCAACGGAGATGCACCCCCTTATACAGCTAACCTGGATGTACATGTCGATTGTAGCGCCCAGCCGGGAGCTCATCGGGCCGAATTCTTTTTTGTGAATCCCCCCGGCCAACAGCCTACCCCCGGAAATGATTTTATGCTTGTGCTGGTTTCTACAGACGGCGGGCAGAACTTTATTCCTGTAGGTGGATGGGAAGATGAACCCAATTGGAGCAAAAAGGTTGTGTTATTCAATTCCGGTTCTGCAAATACAATCATCCGCTTTAAGGGATATTCGCAATCTATACCAGGAATGAGAGAAGCATCTGATATCGGACTGGATAGTGTATTTGTGAAAGGTGTTGATCCGTGTGCCGGCAATCCGGGTACACCTGTGGTAACGCCTGGCGGACCGCTGCAGCTTTGCGCAGGTACGTCTACTATGCTTTCTGCCTCCAATATAGATCAGGTGCCGGGCATCAGCCTGCAATGGCAGCAATCGCTGACAGGAGGCGCTCCCTGGACAAATGCAACCGGAGGCAGCGGTGCTAGTACCCCGGAGTACTATACTCCGGTCTTATACGATACCGTCTGGTATCGCTTGCAGGTGAACTGTACTACGCAGGGCAGCACTGGCAGCGCCAATTCCGCAACAGTAGTGATACGTGCGCCTGCTCCGATATACGCCTCCATTCCGTTTGTGGAGAGTTTCGAAGAATGGACTAAGCGTTGCAATAGTAATGGAAATGATGTCCCCTCATTGAGCTGGATTAACACGCCGTATCAAGGAAAGAATAGTTGGCGTAGGAATGATCAGGGTGATGTCGAATGGGGAGATGTAGGTAGCGGTTCCAGTGCCTTCCCAAGTGCAATTTATGCACAATATCCCGACCCTGCTTTCCATGGGGAGCACAGTGCGCGCTTCCATACTTATGGTAGCCGTGGAAAGAGTGGTAGTCTTGACTTATTCATTGATTGCAGTACACACCCTGGTGATAAACTGTTATCGCTTGCATTGAATCTTACAAGGGATGTCCCTCAGCATCCAAATAGTAACCAGCCACCGCCGACTGACTACGATTACATGATTGTCTATCTGTCCGTTGACGGAGGTGCAAGCTTTACACAGCTTGAGCGCTTCGATGGACCCGCTTTCAGCAAATGGGAGATCAAATCCATAAATATCCCATCTACTTCTGCAAAAACTGTGATCCGTTTTGAAGCGCACGGTGTTACCGGCTTCCGTGATATGGGGCTGGATTATATACGGGTGATGCCTGCTTGCGATGGGCGGCCTGATGCTGGTGTGATTGTAACTGAAGAGCCTTGCGCAGACAAAGACTTCTTCCTGCGTCTGGACGGAGCATCACAAGCCGGAGGATTGGTCTATCAATGGCAGCGTTCAGTGAATGGCAGCACATGGATCAACATGCCGGGAACTGGTAGTGATGTCTATACTACCCAGATCAATGCAAAAACCTGGTTCCGCACAATCGTTACCTGTGCCAATTCTGGCTTGGTAGATACAACACCAGTACACATTGTGGAGTTAGCTCCTTTCTACCTTTGTTATTGCGAATCTGGCTTCGATGCCACCAGATCACTGAATCAGGGAACAATGGATATACCTTCTTGTGGTCCGAAAGTAGGAAACATAACTATTACGACACCTGCTATTGACACTGTGTTGAGTCACGGAGATTACAAGAACCATTATTATTATCCTCGTGTTGATTTTGAGAAAAAGCCTTCTAATTTTACCCAGACGGTTCCTCCGGCTCAGCTATATTTGGATAGTTCGTACAATTTTACCATTCATGGGATCTTTCAAAGTACAGGCTCTAAGCCCACGAAGTGGGCAGCCTACATAGATTTTAACCATGATGGTATTTATGACACGCTTACCGAGCGGATCTGGATTGATTTGAATGCGGATACAGATGATCGCCCGAATCCTACGCCCGGATCCCCTTTTTACACTTATCAGTTCTGGGTACCGTCTAATGCGAAGGTAGGCCTGACCGGAATGCGTGTGATTGTAATGACTGGTAATTGTCTTAGCATTCAAGATGGAAATGCGGGACCGATACCTTGTGCCAAATTTGCCGGTGGTGAAACTGTTGACTATCTTGTAGAGATCAAATACGCGGAATGTACCGGAGCGCCCAATGCAGGCACTGCAGTCGTCAGCCACGACAAGCATTGCCCCGGCTACACCGTTACACTTACAAATGCCACCCATGAAGCGCAACGTTCCAATATCGGCTGGGACTGGCAGTCGTCTCCCAACGGCGCCACCTGGACTACAATTGCTAATTCAGCCGGACTGGATACCGTTGACTATGTGCTGACCGGTGATGTGCAATTCCGTCTGCGTATCTGGTGTGGTAATACCAATGATACCGGCTATTCCAATATCGCTACCGTAACGATGAAAGAACCGTATCAGTGCTATTGCTACAGCGAGGCAACCGGAAAGAGCCTGGATTCAAGCGATGTGGGTGTGCTCACGATCAATGATGAGACATTCGGAGCGCCGGGCGGGCACCTGAACAATGCCGCTGCAATACACGGGCGTACGGATAATACGGACCAAACCATTAATCTCCTTGCGAATGAACCGCTGGAGCTGTCATTAACCCACATTTTGCGTAGTTCCCGTCATGCAGATGCCAAAGTGACGGTATTCATTGATTATAATAATAACCTGCAGTATGATATTCCGGAAGAGCGTGTGTGGTCAACAACTACTACCGCTTCTGCCTGGAACCTTTCAGAAACCATTACGATTCCTTCAGGTGTGGTCACGAATGTACCTACCGGCTTGCGTGTGATCATTAACAACGACACCGATCCGAATGTGCCTTCTGATGAAGCCTGCGGACCGTATGTGTCCGGTGAAACGGAAGATTATGTGGTTGCATTTATAGAGGGAACCCATACTAACATCGCACAGCAGCAGCATGGCATCAACAGACTGCATGTGTATCCGAACCCGGCAACCGGTAAGGTGTTCCTTCAGTACTTTGGTGCATTGCAGGAAAAAGCAACAGTTTCCGTGCTGAGCATGGCCGGTCAGGTGCTGCAATCGCAGGACCTGAGCCAGGTAGCCAACCACAGCATCATTGAGCTGAACCTGGAAGGTCTGGCAAACGGTGTTTATTATGTGCGGTTTGCTACGGCTTCAGGCTACGTCAACGAGAAGCTGACGCTGCTGGGACGGTAGTGCTTAGTTAGTTTAATTTGCAAATAGAGAAGGGGCTTAGTCAAAGCGCCCTTCTCTATTTTAAAGATTTTTTGTTATATTGTGTTGAGGTTTTATCCTGCCGCGGAAGCCGTGCAGGTGAATGCCCGGCACGAATTTCTTAAAGATAACAGGGGGAGAATGGTAGCATTTATTGATTAAAAATATTAAAACAGTAAATCATGAAATTGAAATGGCTGATAACCGGATTGGCAAGCGTTATGCTCTTCACTGCTCATGCCCAGACGTACCCCACTACCGTAAAATTATCTTCGGCGATGATCATGCTACCGGAGCGGTACAATAGTGATATCTCCCATATGGATAACCTGTTTTTGTGTGATCAACTTGGGCTTTATGCCGAAAGAATGGTTTCCGGAAAATGGGGGATAGGAGCCGGCTATGCTTTCTGGAACCGGTGGAAGCCGCGAAACGAATTTCAAAGAATGGTTGGAGGCAGCGATTTTACAGTAGGTGCGGAGCGCCAAATATTATATGAAGAGTTTCTGGCTGCACGTGTTAATTATAAAATGATTGACATGTATGGCTTTTACCGGCACCAGCTCGGCGAAAGACACTGGCTGAAAGCCGGGACAGGTATTTCCTTCACCTGGGGAGAAAATGAACATCGTGTACGTGATAATCCTCCGGTTGATTTTTTTGCAGAAGATTGCGTTATTAGTTATAGTTCTCGTTATGAGACTGCTTCTTATCTGGGTATTATGCCCCAGCTTTCGTACGACTACATGATCTTCAACGGCCGTTATTCGATTGGGGCAGACGGGCGTTGCAGAAAATACTTTGGCGTGTCCGGTGTGCAATTTGATCTTGGGGTGCATATAGGGGTGAATTTCTGAGCAAGAATTTATCACACCAGCAACTCCCAAAACCGCTCCAATCCCTTATGCTTTTCCGCATCCAGCAAATATTGGATATTCCGGGTGTAATAGAAATGCAGATCGTAATAAGGAAACGGGTTGGCGGCCACTACTGCTTCAATATGCTGCAGCCCTAAGGCGTTCGCTTTATTAAAACCTGCCAGGAAATCTCCCGGCAGATCCCGGCAGGCAACCCAGGCCGCAAAGATGAATGGTAAGCCGGTGTACGATTTCCAGTGTTCCGCCAGGTCATACACATACCCGAAGTTGTGAAGCTGCTTTAATGCCCTGTCGCCGATAATAACGCCGGCAGTTGTACCGTTGATGTACTCGATATAGTTTTCCGGAGCGGGTTTCCAGGTTACCTCCCGCTGCCAGTGCTGTGCCATGAGCGTCTGTGCCAGCCGTACTGAAGTCCGCGATTGATAGTCGAGGTAAACTTCCTTTATCTCTTCTATCGGCGTCTGGCTGAAGAGGCAGACTGAGGCGACCTGTCCGTCTGCAGCAATGCCATAATCGCTGATGATCCTTGCGCCGGGCAGGGTAGGGATGACAGCTACCGGTAAGAGTGCTATATCTGCGGCGCCTGTTTGTAATCTGCTGGCGACCTCCGCCGGGTAGGCGAGCGATAAATCCATGTCTTTCCGTACCTCACTTCGCTCAATGCCGTACAATAATGGTTTCGTATTCAGATAACTTACTCCGGCAACTTTTATTTTGGCGCTCAACTGTCTATTTTTGACCCAAAGATAAGGCCTGGAAGGTTCATACATGGTACAACAATTAGTGGTTTATACGGATGGTGCTGCACGTGGTAACCCTGGCCCCGGCGGTTATGGTGTCGTATTGCAATGGGGCGGCAAAAGAAAAGAATTATCGCAGGGTTACCGGAAGACCACCAATAACCGTATGGAGCTGATGGCGGTCATTGCAGCGCTTCAGAGCCTTACACGCAAGGGGCTGGATATTGTTGTGTACAGCGATTCGTCGTATGTGGTCAACGCCGTAGAGAAGGGGTGGCTTAAAAACTGGCTGCGTACCGGTTTTAAAGGAAAAAAGAATGCGGATCTGTGGCGGCAATATGCAACGCTGGCACAGCACCACCGCGTACGTTTTGTATGGGTAAAGGGGCACGCGGATAATCCGTTAAATAACCGGTGCGACCAGTTGGCTACCGCCGCCGCGGACAGCGGGCAATGGCTGGTGGATGAAGGATATGAACAAGAAGGAAATAATGTGCTGATTTGATAATGTGGGGAAGCGTCATGAAACGCTCGTGATAAATATCGGCTGATTATCGCATTTCATTAAAATAATGATTTGGTTCCCTCAAATTTTACATTTACCTTTGCACTCCCTGTGAAAATCGAGTAGCAGCAGAGTAAAAAAGATCATACATTATGAAACGCACATATCAACCGCACCGCCGCCGTCGTAAATCCGTTCATGGTTTCCGTTCACGTATGAAAACCGCGAATGGTCGCAAAGTTTTGGCTGCCCGCCGCAGGAAAGGCCGTAATAAACTGACTGTTTCTGACGAACTACGTCTGAAATAATATAAACACTGCATTATCCGTCATACGTTTAAAACATATGAACGGCTGAAACGTGAGCAGGACATTGATACGCTTTTCCGTACCGGGAAAGCGTATTCTGTTTTTCCTCTAAAGGTTATCTACCTGCTTACCCCACGAGCCACAGAGCGTGCGCCTGCGCGCGCTGGCTTTTCTGTTCCCAAAAGAAAGTTTAAAAAGGCCGTTGACCGTCAGCATATCAAACGTCTGATGCGGGAGGCCTGGCGTCTGCATAAGCACCAATTATACGACAGGATCCCCGAAGATGTACAGGTACGCCTTTTTCTTATCTTTACAGATCATGTAATGCCTGGCTACGGCGTCATTGCACGGTCTATGGATCAGATAATCGTTCATCTCGCGAAGGCGTCATCCCGGTAGAGACGCGATGCGTCGCGTCTCTACCGGGATGCGGGGGGAGATGCAATAAATCGCGTCTCTGCCTGCCGGGATTATTATAATATTGTTTTTTTGAAAAAGGTATTCGAGATATTATTTGTCGGCATGATCCGCTTATACCAGTGGGTATTCTCTCCTTTCCTGGGTGCCAAATGCCGGTATACACCCACCTGCAGTGCCTACGGAATTGATGCAATACGGAAATACGGACCGTTTAAAGGCGGCTGGCTGGCGTTGCGGCGCATTATGAGGTGCCATCCCTGGGGGGGATCGGGTTATGACCCCGTTCCGTAGAGACGTTGCATAATGTAGAGACGTTGCATGCAACGTCTCTACATTATGCAACGTCTCTACGGAACTATGGAATTATTGTCGTGTAAACCGGCGCGTGGCGATCACCTCGCCCTCTGCGTTTTGCAGGCGCACATAATATATCCCGGCCGGGATGCTGCTGATATCGAGTGTCATTTTGCCGCTATTGCCATTCACTCTGTAAGAGGCAACATTTTTCCCGATCAGGTTATACAGCGCCACAGTCCTGATCCCTGCGCCCGGATTAAAGTTCAGATTGATCGTACTGCGTGCCGGATTGGGATATAGAGTGATATTTTTGTCCGCTTTAGCTGCATTGCTGCTGATGCCGGCCGGCCATTTATTCACTACAAAAGTGACGTCTTTCTGGTACGTATTAGTCTGATCTTCAAGACGCATTGTCATATAATAGGTACCGGATTCCGCATTGTTTATATCCACCAGAACGAGATAGAACATCCCCTGATCCTCAGTATTTCCGGGCGGAATGTCGTTAGTAGTAAATAGGGTGCCGCTGCCATTGGTAAATCTGTCATTGTCATTCTGCCAGCATAATACATTATCGCAGATACCCAGTGCGTCTTTGGTAGTCCAGCCCGGGGGGAAATTATGGTTGAGCACCCGCCATTTTATTTTTATGGGATTAGCCGAAATGTTGGTGATGTTGCTGTACATCGTCAACTGATCGTTATGATATGTAGCGTTTATAGTATCGTGTGGTATTGTAAAAGTTTGCGCGCTTGTTTTCCCTGCAAACACAATATTAATAACCCCCAGACAAACAAGTAGAATCTTTTTCATTGACAATTTTTTCTCCGTTAAACATGAAGCATATCGCGTCTCCTGAATTTATATAAATTTATATAAAAAAATCGTACCCGAATATGCTTACCCCAATTAAATGCAAAAGTAATTATAACTGACGAATTTTACCAAATATTATCCCTTTCCGGATTGTTAAATCCTTTTTAATCCGGATTGCCATATCATATTCAGCAATTTCTTCCATAAATTGCACAGTGACTTGCCGGCTGCCACCGGGCTGCCGTCCATAAAATGACAAAAATGAACAGATTTCTGAGAACGTTGAGACGGAGCGGCAGCTTTTTAGCCGGTGTTATTTCCATGACCGTGTTGTGCCTGTTTATCCAGGGGAAATCACCGGATTCCTATTTTGAAATTTCAAAAAACCTTGACATTTTCGCTTCTGTTTTCAAGGAGCTTAATACCTATTATGTAGACCCCATAGAGCCAGGCAAGCTGGTGAAGACAGGGGTGGACGCCATGCTGAACGAGCTGGACCCGTACACCAATTTCATTACCGAAGCTGATATTGAAGAGTACGAATTCCAGACGACGGGCCGGTACGGTGGTATCGGCGCTACCATGCGTAAGAAAGACGACCACGTGATTGTGGGAGATGTATACGAGAGCAGTCCTGCCCAGAAAGCCGGGCTTCGTCCCGGCGATGTGATCCTCCGGGTGGATGACCATCCGGTAGCCGATAAGTCCATATCGGATGTCAGTGTATTGCTGAAGGGGGCTCCGGGGACGCAGGTGGTGCTGCGGGTTAGAGACGCATACGACGGCACAGAAGCAGACCGTATTGTAACGCGCGGCGAGATCGAGCTGTCCAGCGTGCCCTATGCAGGTCTGGTCGGGGCTGGCGAGCAGGTTGCCTTTGTGCGGCTTTCGCAGTTTACTCCCGGATGCGGACGGCTTGTGCGCCAGGCGCTCGACAGCCTGAAAGGGATACAGCCTGGTCTGAAGGCAGTTGTGCTGGATCTCCGCAATAACCCCGGCGGGCTATTGGATGAAGCAGTAAATGTATGTAATATTTTTATAGACCGTGGGCAGCTTGTGGTAAGCACTAAAGGAAAGGTCAAAGACTGGGATAAAGATTTCAAAACGA
Source organism: uncultured Chitinophagaceae bacterium (assembly GCA_964527735.1). Lineage (GTDB taxonomy): Bacteria > Bacteroidota > Bacteroidia > Chitinophagales > Chitinophagaceae > JBEBVQ01. Next base: position 97,262 of record CAZGPG010000005.1, read on the forward strand.
CCGGCTCTGCCTGGGATACTAAAATACCTTTGGCGGTGTTGGTTAATCAGTCTTCGGCATCCGCCTCGGAGATTGTGGCCGGTACGGTGCAGGATCTCGACCGGGGTGTTGTCATTGGGAAACGTTCCTATGGTAAGGGGCTTGTCCAGACTACCCGTCCGCTGGGTTATAATGCTCGCCTCAAGCTTACCACGGCCAAATATTATACACCAAGTGGCCGTTGCATCCAGGCGCTTGATTATGCGCACCGGAATGCTGATGGCAGCGTGGGTAATGTTCCCGATTCCCTGAAGGAAGCATATAAGACCAAAGGAGGCCGTAAGGTGTTGAGCGGAGGCGGGGTAGACCCCGATATTGAAGTGGTGCAGGAGCCAATCAGCAAGCTTTCCATCACCCTGTATACCAAAAATTACTTCTTTGATTATGCGACGCAATATGCCAAATCACATTCCGGGATTGCACCGGCAGGTGTATTTGCCCTGACCGACGCCGACTTTAATGAGTTTGTAAAATGGCTTGACGGAAAGGACTATGCGTATAAAACGCAAACCGAAATTATTTTCGATTCTCTGAAAAGTACTGCCATACGGGAAAAATACTATGACGCAGCGGCTACTGCATTAAATGAGCTGCAGGTGAATATTTCTCATGATAAGAAGCAGGATCTGTTAAAGCACCAGGAGGAAGTAACCCGCCTGCTGGAGCATGAGATCGTTTCGCGGTATTACTTCCAGAAAGGCCGTATACAACAAAGCCTGAAGAGCGATATGGAACTGAATAAAGCGCTGGAACTCCTGAATGACTCAGGGAAGTATTTTGCGCTTTTGAAGCCTGTACAGAATTGAATTATGAATTATGAGTGATGAACGATGAGTTAATTCATTCATCACTCATAATTCATAATTCAACAATGCATCGGCGATCCCCCGGTCATTACTAAGCCGGGGTACTTTATTCTGCCCGCCCAGTTTACCCACAGATTTCATATATTCAATAAATGCATCCGGTTGCAATTCCCGGATCCTGAGTGGCTGCAGGATGCCCCCGCTGACCAGGTCATTGTAATAAATGTTCTTTTGCCTTAAATGATCGTCTGCCGTGCGGGCAAATGCCTGCATATCAGCGGGCTTTTTCCGGAAGGCGACAAACCATTCGTGATAGGGCAGCTCTCCGTTTGTCTGGATCTGCGGCGCTACGGTAAATTCTGCAATATGGGCATCGTGCAGTTGGGCGGCACGGAGCATGGCAGATTCTACCTCTTCGCCGATCACATGTTCGCCGAAAGCTGAAATAAAATGCTTGATCCGGCCCGTTACGACCAGGCGGTATGGATCCGTACTGACAAACCGTACGGTGTCGCCTATATTATATCCCCACAATCCGGCGTTGCTATTGATGATCAGGGCATAGTTTTCTCCGGTTTTCACTTCTGCGAGCGAAAGCCGGGTTGGATGCTCATTGAATATTTCTCCGGCCGGGACAAATTCAAAAAAGATTCCGGAGTCTGTATTCAGCAGCAGTCCTTCTTCGCTGAGCGTATCCTGGAAGGCAAAAAAACCTTCGGATGCCGGGTATGTTTCGATCGTATCAACAGATTGCCCCAGGCTGTCGAAAAGCTTTGCCTTGTACGGCTCAAAGTTCACGCCGCCATGGACGACCACCTGCAACCTGGGGAATAACTCTCTGATCTTTTTCTGATCGCTTTTTGCCTGGAGCCAGTCAAAATACATCTGTATCCAGGGTGGAATCCCGCTGATGAGTGTCATATTCTGGCTGATGGTTTCCTGCACGATTTTTTCCAGCTTGGTTTCCCAGTCTTCGATGCAGTTGGTGGCGTACGACGGCAGCTGGTTTGTGCGCAGGTACCCCGGTACAAAATGATTGACAATGCCGCTCAGCCGTCCGGTAGGGATGCCGCCAACACGTTCCAGTTCCGGTGAGCCGGAGAGAAAGATCATTTTTCCGTCGGCAAAAGCCGTGTTACCGCTTTCAACCATATAGCATAGCAGCGCGTTTTTGGCAGTGTCTATATGGTTGTGAATAGAATCTTTGGTAATTGGGATGTATTTAACGCCGCTTGTTGTGCCGGATGTTTTGGCAAAATACATGGGTTTGCCTTTCCACAGCACATCCATTTTGCCGTCTTTTATTTCCTCAATATACGGCCGGAACCCCTCATAGTCCTGTACCGGTATCGCCCGGCGGTATTCATCGTACGTTTTGATATCCTGCATGTGGTGCTTTTTGCCAAAGGAGGTTTTGAGGCCCGCTTTCAGTAATAGCTGCAGGATCGCCTGCTGGTCAGAAACCGCATTGGCCATTGCTTTCCGTATACGCTTGTGGACGATGGCGGCATACGGTTTGGCAAGGAATGATTTGATCTTCATACCGGCAGTAAAAAGTGAATGACAAATGTAGACAATTAGGCGTTTAGGAGTATCGTTTTCATGATAGGGATGTATTTTGTAATGTCAGATTATCAGAGTGATTAAACTTACGTAGCTTCGCACGGCAAATTTTATTACATAAGTTTTCAGTTATGATTGCACAGAAGATCTCAATGAGTCCGGAAGGTAAGCTCGTAGTGCCGGATGTTCCCGTTGTCCCGTTTATAGAAGGTGATGGCATCGGTCCGGATGTCTGGCGTGCCAGTAAAATGGTGCTGGATGCTGCTGTCGAAAAATGTTACCAGGGGAAACGGAGGATCGAATGGAGGGAGATCCTTGCCGGGGAAAAGGCATTCAACCAGACCGGTGAATGGCTGCCGGCCGAAACGCTTGCCACCGCCAGGGAATACCTTGTGTCGATCAAAGGCCCGCTGACCACACCGGTCGGAGGTGGTATACGTTCTTTAAATGTTGCATTGCGCCAGGAGCTGGATCTGTACGTTTGCCTGCGGCCCGTTCACTGGTTTCCCGGAGTGCCTTCTCCTGTCCGTCATCCGGAGCATGTTGATATGGTGATCTTCCGGGAGAATACGGAAGATATATATGCAGGTATCGAGTTTCATTACGAAAGCCCGGAAGCAAAGCAGTTGTACCAGTTTCTCAAAGGTCTTGGCGCCGGGAGCAAGGTGCGTTTCCCCGAAACTTCGTCCTTTGGCATCAAGCCGGTTTCCCGTGAGGGATCCGAGCGGCTGATCCGTGCCGCCATACAATATGCGCTGGATAACCGCCGGCCTTCCGTGACGCTGGTGCACAAAGGCAATATCATGAAATTTACCGAAGGTGGCTTTAAAAGCTGGGGATATGAAGTAGCGGCACGGGAATTCGGCGACAGGGTGTATACATGGGAGCAATGGGAAGCTACCAAAAAGGCGCAGGGTGAAGAAGATGCTAACCAGGAGATGAAGCTGGCGGTTGCCGAAGGCAAGCTGATCATTAAAGATGTGATAGCAGATAATTTTTTGCAGCAAATACTCCTGGCGCCGAGGGATTTTTCTGTGGTAGCCACGCTTAACCTGAACGGCGATTATATTTCCGACGCATTGGCAGCGGCTGTCGGCGGTATCGGTATTGCTCCCGGAGCCAATATCAATTACCAGACGGGGCATGCGGTATTTGAAGCCACACATGGCACGGCGCCGCGCTTCGCCAATACAGATAGCATGAATCCTTCTTCGCTGCTGCTGAGCGGGGTTATGATGCTGCAGTATATGGGCTGGCACGAAGCCGCAGATTGTATTACGGAATCGTTGCGTACCACCATTATGCGGAAGCGGGTGACTATTGATTTCTACAACCTGATGTATGACGCTACGCTGCTGAAAACGAGTGAATTTGGAGTAGAGCTGGTGAAAAATCTGTGAGAAAGCAGCGAGTGCAGCCGGAATGCCGTTTTTTGATACCGGATAAGGTTCTTCGATAGTATTTGTATTTTTGCCGGTGCATTACCGGTGCGGTTAAACAATAAATTCGTGAACCTGCCATACAGATATATATTACTTGCCCTGATGTTGCTGTTAGCCCTTAACGGCAGCGCGCAACAGTATGTGCGTTTGTCGAAAGATACATCCGGTGTGGTTATCTATGGCGATCCCCGTTTGCCAATTCTTACCAAGAAACGCTCGCCGGGGCCGGCTATCCGTTCGGGGCATGGATACCGGGTGCAGATATACAGCGGTAATGACCGCAGTGAGGCTACCCGGATCAAGACAGATTTCATGCACCGGTTCCCCGGAATACGTACTTATATGACTTATGTACAGCCTCAGTTCCGGGTTAAAGTAGGCGATTACAGCAACCGGCAGGAAGCCGCAAAGATGTACCGGCAGGTCAATTCCATATACAATCCGTGCATGATCGTGCCGGATATTGTAGAAATAAATACCCTAAGAGATGATCAATAACATCCGGGAAAAGGCAGAGCAGTACTTCCCCGAAATACAGGCGATCCGTCATCATATTCACTCTCATCCCGAGCTTTCATTCCAGGAGCACCAGACTGCCGCTTTCGTGATACGGAAGTTGGAAGAATACGGCATACCATACCAGTCGGGCATTGCCGGTACCGGTATCGTGGGGCTGATAGAAGGGAAGAACCCGGGGAAGCGCTGCGTGGCGCTACGCTCCGAGCTGGATGCGCTGCCGATACTGGAAGCCAACGATGTGCCTTACCGTTCGCAGCACGATGGCGTGATGCATGCCTGCGGGCACGATGCCCATACTTCCTGCCTGCTCGGTGCCGCCCGGATATTGAATGAATTGAAAGATCAGTGGGAAGGAACGGTGAAGCTGATCTTCCAGCCGGGAGAAGAAAAACATCCCGGCGGCGCCAGCCTGATGATCGCTGCCGGTGTATTGGAATCTCCCCGTCCGGATGCCATCATTGCCCTCCATGTATATCCGAATATGCCCGGCGGTACGGTTGGTTTCCGCTCCGGACAGTATATGGCAAGCACCGATGAGATTTATATAGCCATAGAAGGAAAGGGAGGACATGCCGCTTTGCCGCACACTACAGTCGATCCGGTAGCGATCGCAGCCCAGGTCATCATAAACCTCCAGCAGATCGTATCCCGTAAAGCCAACCCCATCATCCCGACCGTACTCAGCTTCGGGCGCATCAGCGGCGGGCATGTAAATAATGTAATACCGGACAGAGTGGAAGTGGATGGTACTTTCCGTACGATGGACGAGCAATGGCGGCGGCAGGCGCACCAGTGGATCCACGAGATCGTACATCATACCTGCGCTGCCTATGGTGCAAAAGGAACAATTGACATTCCCAAAGGTTACCCATCATTGTTCAACGATCCGGCACTTACCGGACAGGCGGAAGGCTGGGCACGGATATTTCTCGGGGAGGATCATGTAAAGCAGCTTGACCTCCGCATGACGGCAGATGATTTTGCTTTTTATTCCCAGCAGATCCCCGGATGCTTTTTCCGGCTCGGCACAAACCGTAATAACGAAGGTTTTACGGCCTCAGTGCATAATGCGCATTTTGACATTGACGAGTCTGCGCTTAAAACAGGCGTCGGCTTAATGGCCTGGCTCGCTGTGCAGGCCTTGTCCTGATTGGTCTGGCAGAGAGGCCGGCAGCTTTTCTGCAAGGTAGAGATAAGCGGGATGGAGGTGATGCCTGAATGTTTTTTGAGGATCGTCGGGAAATACTTTGTAATAAGCATCATCAGCAAACAGAACAACAATATTGCCGGTACGTACGTAATGATTGCTGTTATAATACACCGGCGGGATCAGCTCATGTAGTGATTTCCGTACCAGGCCGGAGGTATATTTACCGAAGTATTTCTGATAATTTCGTTGGGTCTTGCGTGCCGGCTTGTCCAGTTGATTGTACATACGCCTCAGGGCAATATTCTTTGGGAATTTTTGTTGCCGGATAGCCTGCCTGGCGTGCATAAAGGGATTAATGCGCGCCATGTCGTCCACGGTTTGGACGGATACGGGAACTTCGGGAACCCAGTCGGCGGAATTGACCACATTGTATGCCCAGCCTCCCTGTGTAAGCATCTCATATTCGTAAGCAAACTGCAGGTTGCCGGGTTTTGGCGCAGCGCTGCAATAGGTTTTCATCCGTATATCCTGCGGTAATTCCTGATTTCGCTGCCGGTGATACAGGTACGATGTAAGCAGATAGGCTATCGCCCCACCCTGGCTATGTCCTGTAATGATAAAATTGCGTATGCCTGCCTGGTAACAGGAATCTATTTTGGATACTACGTCTTTTGCAAGGAATCCCGTACTGATGAGCCAGCCTGTATGTACAGCCGCCCGTGGATCTTTTGCACATTCGTAGACGAAGCTGTCATGCCCGTTCAGCTTCAGCGTTCCTTTTGCCGGTACCATAGCCGCATAGAAATTGGCCAGCCAGCTTATGCTGTTCGCAGTGGTCCCCCGGATACTGATGACGGCAACAGATTGATCGCTTATCCACAGATCCCAGCAATTGTCCAGGCCTGAAACAGACGAACGGTAAACGAAATGGTAATCTTCCGGCGCAGGAATCTGCTCGAAATACGAAGAATCCCCGAAACGTGCTGTAATCTTCGCCATTGCCAGGTATTCAGATTTGTCAAAGCCGGGTTTGAGCTGGGCTATGGCTGTGCCCGCGATCATCCACGTAGCAACCAGTAAAAGCAATAATCTTTGCAACATCAGTTGTTGATTTGAAAATTCGGGAATTTGAAAATGAGGAAATGTACAAGTTCATTTTCTCATTTTCAAATTCCCGATTGGATCGGTTATCGCCCGGATAAAAAGTATATGTAGATAAATGTACAGAAAAGCAATTTTACAACTTGATTTTTATTAAGCTGAATGACGGATATATTTTCCCTTTTGATAAAAGCGTCGAATATGATTAATTTGCAGCCGTTTTAATGATCTTAACCACGCATAATCATTCTATATCCCTGATGCACATAAAAAAACTTCTGATCGCCAATCGCGGAGAGATCGCGATCCGTATTGCCCGTGCCGCATCTGAGCTGCACATTCGTACCGTTGCTGTTTATACCTATGAAGACCGTTATTCCCTGCATCGGTATAAAGCCGACGAAGCTTATCAGATAGGTGGAGATAACGACCCGCTGAAACCTTACCTGGATATGGACGCCCTTATTTATGTGGCAAAATCCTGCGGCGCAGACGCAATCCATCCGGGCTATGGTTTCCTGTCGGAAAATGCTGTTTTTGCCCGGAAATGTGCTGAAAATAATATTGTTTTTGTAGGGCCTTCTCCCGATGCCATGGCCGCGCTGGGTGATAAAGTGACAGCAAAAGAAGTGGCCGAGCAGGCGGGTATTCCACTCATCGAGAGCAACCGTGAGGCGCTGACAGACGAGCGTATCGCTCTAAGCGAAGCTGCACGGATCGGTTATCCGCTGATGCTCAAAGCAGCGGCAGGCGGGGGGGGCAGAGGCATGCGGGTGGTGCGGAACGATGAAATGCTGAAGAAGGCATTTCATGAGGCCAGAAGCGAGGCGAAGAATGCTTTTGGCGATGACACGGTCTTCCTTGAGAAATTTGTTGAGAACCCCAAGCATATCGAGGTGCAGATAGCTGCGGATAAGCACGGGAATATCGTTCATCTGTACGAGCGGGATTGCTCCGTGCAACGGCGTTTTCAGAAGGTTGTGGAGATAGCGCCATCCGTGACGCTGCAGCAGCCCACAAAGGAGAAGCTGTATGACTATGCCATCCGTATTGCGGCGGCAGTGCGTTACGATAACCTGGGGACAGTAGAGTTTCTCGTAGATGCAGATGAGCAGATTTATTTTATAGAGGTAAACCCAAGGATACAGGTGGAGCATACGGTTACTGAAATGATAACCGGGGCCGACCTGATCAAAACCCAGATATTTATTGCCGCAGGCTACAAATTACACGATCAGGAAATAGATCTGGGCGACCAAGCCCGTATCCCGAAGATCGGTTTTGCCATGCAATGCCGGATTACAACAGAAGATCCGGGGAATGATTTCAAACCGGATTACGGCACGCTGATCACATACCGGAATGCTACCGGTTTTGGTGTGCGGCTCGACGAAGGAAGTACATATCCGGGCATGAAGATCAGTCCCTTTTTTGACTCCATGCTGGTAAAAGTCAGCACGCAGGGGAAATCCCTGCATGAGGCTGCTATGAAGATGAACCGTGCCCTGCGTGAGTTTCGCATCCGTGGTGTAAAGAATAATATCCAGTTTCTCGAAAACCTCATCACACATCCTGATTTCATTTCGGGAACTGCCACGGTCAATTTTATCCAGGAACACCCGGAATTATTTACGTTTACCAAGCGACAAGACAGGGGGACGCGGGTGCTGAATTACCTGGCTGATGTGACATTGAATGGTAATCCGGATGTAAAAATAAAGCAGCCTGCACCCGATTTCGAAAAGCCGGTGGTACCGGATTTTGACCGTCATGCCCCATATCCTAAAGGAACGAAGGATCTGCTTACAGAGCTTGGCCCGGATAAGTTTTCGGAATGGCTGAAGAAAGAACCGCGTATCCAATATACGGATACCACTTTCCGTGATGCCCACCAGAGCCTGCTTGCTACACGGATGCGTACCTACGATATGCTCCGGGTGGCCGAGGGGTTTGCCAGGCAGCACCCGCAAACGTTCAGTATGGAAGTATGGGGAGGGGCGACTTTTGATGTCTGTATCCGTTTTCTGAAAGAGGATCCCTGGAAGCGGCTCGAAGCGTTGCGTAAAGCAATTCCCAATGTGCTCCTGCAAATGCTGATACGCGGCATGAACGGTGTGGGTTATGCTGCTTACCCGGACAATCTGATAGAAAAATTCATTGCGCAGTCGTGGGAGAAGGGAGTGGACGTTTTCCGCATCTTCGATTCGCTCAACTGGATGGAGAACGTGGCTCCGTGTATCGAGATGGTGCGGAAGCAAACACAGGGCATTGCGGAAGCGGCGCTTTGCTATACAGGTGATATCCTGGATCCGAAACGTACCAAATACACACTGGAGTATTACGTCCGCCTGGCCAAAGACCTGGAGAACGCCGGCGCCCATATTCTGGGCATCAAAGACATGTCGGGTCTGCTTAAACCCTATGCGGCAAAAGAGCTGGTAGGCGCTTTGAAAGACGCGGTGAATATTCCGATACACCTGCACACGCACGATACTTCTTCACTGCAGCCTGCCACCTATCTGATGGCAGTGGAGGCCGGCGTGGATGTGATCGACTGCGCATTAGGTTCGTTGTCGGGGCTTACTTCGCAACCAAACTTTAATGCGGTTGTGGAAATGCTGAAATTCCACGAGCGGGAAAATCCATATGACGTTCGCTCGCTCAACCGTTTTTCTGACTATTGGGAAGCAGTGCGCACCTATTATTACCCTTTTGAATCGGGCCTGAAAGCCAGTGCGGCGGATGTATTTACACACGAAATCCCCGGCGGGCAATATTCCAACCTCAAACCACAGGCTGTAGCCCTGGGGCTTGGTGATAAATTTGAACAGATAAAAGATACTTATGCGGTCGTCAATGAGATGTTTGGGGATATTGTAAAGGTGACGCCCAGCTCCAAAGTAGTGGGGGATATGGCCCAGTTTATGGTGGCCAATAATCTTTCGCGCGAAGATGTGTTTGCCAAAGGAGAATTCCTGTCGTTTCCCGAGTCGGTACAGCAGTTCTTTATGGGGGAGATTGGACAGCCGGAAGGCGGCTTCCCGAAGGACTTGCAGCGTATTATCCTGAAAGACAAACAACCTGTCACGGAACGTGCGGGCAAACATTTACCCCCGGTGGACTTTGACAAGGAATTAGCGGCGTTCAAAGAGCAATTTGGCGCAGACCTGACGCTTACCGATTTTCTTTCCTACAAGTTCTACCCGAAGGTTTTTGAAGAAGGACTGAAATTCTGGCGGGAATACGGCGATGTGTCTGTGGTGCCTACTCCGCTGTTCTTTTATGGCATGAAGCAGGGCGAAGAGGCCACTGTCGAGATTGATCGCGGCAAGACGCTGCTGATCCGTATGCTCAGCATGGGCGCTCCGGATGAGCATGGAAAGCGGGTTGTTTTCTTTAAGCTGAACGGGCAGACACGGAATGTAGAAGTCACTGACAGGTCGGTGCGGGTAGAGCACCGTGAACATAAGAAAGTAGATGCGAAAGATGATAAGCAGATCGGCGCACCACTGCAGGGCCTTTTATCGAAACTTCAGGTGAAACAGGACGAAAAAGTGAAAAAGAATCAGCCGTTATTTGTCATAGAGGCCATGAAGATGGAGACGGTTATTACCGCGCCGTATGACGGAACCATAAAACATATTGAACTTGCTGAGGGTTCGTTGGTGAATACTAATGACCTGGTTATATCATTTGTATAGCTCTTTTATTCATAATATACTACTATTGGCACAAAGCTTGCTGTAGCCGTATGAAAAATACTGAAATCATGTTTATTAAAAACAAAAGCAACCTGTATCTGATCCTGTCTGCATTTTTTCTGGCGAGCTGTACTGCGCCGAGGATAGCCGGTACGTGGCAGATCACAAATTATGAAACTAATACCGGTGACGGGCAGGAGATAAAGCTGGCGAATATCGGCAGTCTTCAGTTCAAGAAAAATAACACCGGGAAAAAACAGATCAATTATTCCGTATTACAGAATAAGGTAGAGGATAATAATCCCTTTAAATGGGTTGGGGGAGCAGAGAGTATTACGATTACCGGAAAAGGTACTGAGCTGAATAAGACATGGATCATTGTGGAAGACGGTAAAAAATACCAGAAGTGGAAATCAACCGACGGGGGCAGCACGGTGCAGATACTCGAGTTGAAGAAGCAATAGCTGCGGATTAAAGAACGACATGTAGAGACGCGATTTATCGCGTCTCTACACTCATGACATGAGGGAGACGCGATAAATCGCGTCTCTACTAACGACAAAACCATGTATAATGGTCAGGTAGCCTCATTTTTTCAGCACGAATACAAGATTCGACGTCACCTTGCCCGGATCAATCACCTGAAGCGTTAGCCCATGCTTTTGTGCAAAGTTTTCAATGAAAGACCTGCTGATAAAATGCAGCTCGTTTTGCGTTTTATTGAAGCTGAATATTTTGGTGGAGAAAACTTCCGTGAGACGTGTAGTCTTATGCCGGCGGCCAAGCTCAGACACGCCATCGCGGACAATCAATAATCCGCCGGCTACCAACGCGTCTGTGCAGCGTTCCAGTAGTTGTTCCTGCTGTTCCGGCAGCAGGTAATGCAGCACATCATTAATAATAATGCCATCGCAGATCTGAGGTGTAAATGCCGTGAGGTCTTCTTGTATGAACCGTACGTGTTCGTCCCGCAAATAATTATGTTGCGCCGTTTCGATTTTTTCCCCGTCGTAATCTATTCCGGTGAAGTGCCGGTCCGGCGCTGCCCAGTGCAGCATATAGCTCATAAACCCGTATCCGCACCCCAGGTCATAGAAGTGGCCCTGACGCGGCAGCAGCGCATGGAATGATTCGTAATTATGTTCCAGCTTCGTTTTTACGCGGCAGTACCATTCAAGTATCGGGCCTTTATAAGTATAGCTGCGTAACAGTTGCTCCCGGAAGTATGTCGGGGTTTCTTCTTTTTCTTTTATTCCTGCCAGTTTATGCCGCATCCACCTGCCCAGGTTTTTTGCCCGTTCGCTGTATGTAGCGCCATATGTGCTGTCGTCGGGTGTGATGCGGGGATAATAGTATACGGAAGTGGTACCATCTTTGAGCAGCCAGTCGCCTTTTTGCATGGTGTAATGAATGCCATGCAGCAGAAGCGGCACTATATCGAGGTGTAATTTCTCTGCAATGTAAAAAGCGCCTTTATGAAACCGTTTGATGTTGCCGTCCGCAGATCGTGTGCCTTCGGGGAACACGACGATGGAGTACCCCCGCTGAACGAGGTCGTTGAGCGGCGCCAGGCTGTCGTCGGCGCCTTCGGCAACGGGATAATATTCCGCCATCCGCACCACAGCTCCGAACACGGGAGAGCGCCATACCCATTTATTGGTAAGTAATATCATCCTGGGGTGCAGCATGGTGGTGCACAGTATGTCGAGAAATGAGCTGTGATTCGCGATATATACAGCCGGTTTGCTGAAATCTGCCAGATGCCGGTTGATCACCCGTTTCCGCACATTCGCCATAAGGTACATCATACTCCATGTGCCGCGGCTGATCCATACGTGCAGCCAGTACTTTCCTTTTTCTTTGCCGAATGGCCACAGCTTTGTGAAGAAGATCCCAAACAATGTAAGGACCATAGACCCCGTGAAAAAATACAGGAAAGCAAAAGTTGATTTTATAAATGACCACAGGGTAAATGGCATGAATTTCTTGTCGGTCCGGTTTTGTATAAACGAGTTGAATAAAAACGGCTGGAGAGTTTGTGAGATAAATACAACACACAAAATGCCTACGACAGAGATAAAGGCAATTGACTTCAATGCCGGATGCCTGGCCAGCAGCAACACACCGAGGCCGATGATCACTGTAGTTACAGACAGATAAACGGCCGCCCGTACGGACCGTAAGCGGTTGGCGCCGGATTTGTATTTCTCGACAAGCCCGTCGGTGGTGAAGATGGTATAGTCGTCTCCCAGCCCGAAGATGAGCGTACTGATGATGATATTGACCACATTAAATTCCAGCCCCAGCAAAGACATGATCCCTAAAATCCAAACCCATGAAATAGCCATTGGCAGGAAAGACATCAACGCAAGCTCGATCCTTCCGTAACCAATGAGCAAAGCGAAGAGCACGATCATAGAGCTGTACAGCGCTATGCCGTTAAAATCACTGTTTAAGATTTCCAGTAACCTGGAGGCTCCCTGCTGGCGGTCGGTGACGGTAATGCCGGGGATTTTTGAAAGCTGCTCCAATACTGTTGTCCGGTAAGCCGGAGGAACCTGCAGAGAGGTGATTACATAATGATCAGTATCGTTTGTCGCGAATCCGGCAGGGTATAGCCGTTTCAGTTGTTCAGATGATGTCGCGTCCAACGGATCGTATGCATGATTCAGTATCCGGACAAAATCATCAAAGGCATGAGCCGTATATCCCTCTTGCCTGGCTGCAGCGTTAATGTCTGCCAGCAATTGTACTTTTCGTTCTTGTGTCCAGTACTGGTTCCAGCGATCAATCCGTTTCTGCTGTGTTGCAAGAGAGGGAATGAGTAATGAAGGATTGTTGCTGCTGCGGATGTGCCCTGCTTCCGAAAAGCTGTCCAGCAACGGCTTTGCTTGTTCCAGTAGCTGCAGGGCACTGTCTTCCTGTTGTCCTTTGGCAATGACAAATACAGAGCTTAAGGCCGCAGCGTTTTCTTTACTAATCTCTTCCTGAGCCTTTTTTAGTTCCGGCGACAGATAATTCAGGTTCATCAGGTCGTCATCAAACCTGACATTGAAGCTGAAGTAAAGAAAGACCGGGGTGAGTATCACAATCAATAGCAGCAACCATTTGTTTTTTTCCGGCCGGCGCAGCGCTATACGGTCGAAGAATGTCTCCCGCATTTCCCGGCGCACATTTCCTATCGGCAGGTGTGGCAGGAAGATCAATGTACATAATGCGGCGCCTGTAAGGCTTGCTGCGGCAAATAATCCGAGATCGTTCAGCAATGGTGTTTCGGCCAGGCGCAGCGACAGGAAGGCAGCGATTGTAGTAAAGCTGCCTACTGTTAACGGATGTGACAATTGCCTTACAGTTTCTCGCAAATCAGTTGTGTTGCGTGCATGTGCCAGAAAATGAATGGAGAAATCAATGGCAATGCCGAGTATGATAGCGCCGGCGCCCAACGCGATTACGGAAAGTGTGCCTTGTACCAGGTATACAATCCCCAGTCCCATCGCCGCGCCATAGACGACGGGTACGAGTAGTAGTAAAGGTGTCCTTTTCCGTTTGAAAAAATAATAGGTGAGTGCGATCAGGAGGATGATCGTGACGCTAAGCGTCACGATCGTATCGGTCTGCATTTGTGCTGCATTGCCGGCGGCTACGGCCGGCCCCCCGAAATAGTATGCCTGTAAACCGGGATGCTCTTGCTGCCATTGGGCCAGCGTCTTGTCGAGCTCCCGGAAGAAATTTTTGTTGATACCGGTTTCTGTAGCTTTGTAGCGGGGCTTCAGGAAGAAGTTGATCTTCCGCCCGCTGTCGGAAAAAAGATGTCCGTCGTATATTTCATAGCTGTTGCCGGTTTGTAGTGTTTCCAGCTTTTTCCATATGAGACCCGTCAATCCCACAGGGTCGCTTGCTACCATTCGCTTGTACACGATACTGGCAGGGGAAAGCAGGAGCTTCCGGTTCTCGGCCAGTTTTCTTTGTATGTTTTCCGGTTTGCACAGCTCATTGAGCTCCAGGTAGTCGGCCTCGGTAAGGAAAATTGGTGTGTAAGTCCGGAAAATGTCTGCCAGCGCTTCTTCTGCGGCATGGCCTCCAGGCTCCAGTATGATCGTGTCTGTCCACTGTCCGCAATGCTGCAGTATGGCATCGGCAAGGCTGCCCGCCGCATCTATCAGTTTATCGGGATCTGCTCCCTGTGCCGACAACATGAAGATGATCTGCTCGCCCGTTTCTGTCCGTCCGATCACATCATTCATGCTCTTTATATCCTCGCTTTCCGGCATCATGGCTGCAATGTCCTGCCGCAGTGTTATACGAGATGCCAGGAAAGTCCATGCCCCAAGTGATGTAAGGAACAAGACCCAGAATAATAGTCTCTGGCGACGGAACAGATCGTAAATGGAAATAAACAATTGCTGCATGGAGAGCGGTAAATGTCGTTTATTCAAAATCCGGATAGAGCAGATATTTCTTCCTGATCAGTCTGAATGCTTCCAGGTCTTTCTGCCATGTAGCGCGTATCTGTTCTTCGGTTAATCCCTGCATCACCTGCTTTCTTAATGAATTTCTGCCTGCCAGTTTTTCGAAAAAATTATTCCTGTTGAAGAATTTTTCTTTATCCGTATGCCAGTTGTAAGCTTCGATCAGTGGGGCAAGGGTGAAGTTGTGCTGACCGGCAGCATTTTCCGACATACGTTTGCCATAGCAAGTCTGGCCTTCATGGAGTGGTTTCCCGGCGCCGGTCATGCTCACCGGTGTAAAGTTGTAGGCGGTTTTGCTTTTGTATCCGGGGTGTCCCCATTGTTCAAACGGAGCGGGTGTGCCTCTTCCCACACTCACTACGGTGCCTTCAAACAGGCAAAGCGAAGGATACCAGAACACCGCATTGGGTGATTTGAGATTGGGAGAAGGGGGTACCGGCATTTCATACCGGGTATTATGATCGTATCCGGTACAGGATATGATCTTCAAGTCGAGTTTTTCGGCGCCGTCAAACCAGCGTTCTCCCTTCAGCATGAGGGCATATTCACCGGCAGTCATGCCGTATACGACAGGTACCGGCTGCATGCCGACAAAGGAGCGAAGTGTAGTATCGAGCACCGGCCCATCAACATAAAAGCCATTGGGATTGGGACGGTCTAATACGATCAGAGTTTTTCCTTCTGCTGCACAGGCTTCCATGGCATACTGCAGGGTTGATATATAGGTATAGAAACGTACGCCGACGTCCTGCAGATCGTAGATGATAATGTCTACATCGGTCAGGTGTTCTTTTTGCGGCTTTTTGTTTTTACCATACAGGGAAATGACAGGCAGCCCGGTTGCGCTGTCACGGTCGTTCCGGATGTGGGCGCCGGCATCCGCCAGCCCGCGGAATCCATGCTCCGGTGCAAATATTTTTGTTATGGAAACGCCGCGGGTCAGCAGCGTATCTAATAACAATCTGCTGCCTGCTATCGATGTCTGATTGATCAGCAACGCAGTCCTTTTTCCCTGGAGCAGGGGCAGATATTGCTCCATATGCTCAGCGCCGGTTATGATATTTTGAGCGTGGCTACCGGGTGCTCCCCATAGCAGGCAGAACAACAGCAGGATAATTCCCTGTTTTTTATGGTATTGAATAATGTGATGGAGATACATAAGGTCAGGGATGTTTTAAACCTCAAAGATAATCCCGTGTTTTTAATATATTAATGTACCTTGCAAGTTTTATCCATTTATTAAAATACTTATTATGCCACAAGCGAAAAAAGGTGACACAGTTCGTGTGCACTATCATGGAAAGCTGACAGACGGTTCTACTTTCGATAGCTCAGAAGGGCGCGACCCGCTTGAGTTTAAGGTGGGCAACGGCCAGGTGATCAAAGGATTTGACGATGCAGTAACCGATATGGAAGTAGGTGCAAAAAAGACGGTAACAATTCCCGTTGCAGAGGCTTATGGCGTCCGTAGCGAGGAGATGATAATGGAATATCCTCTGACGGATTTTCCTGATGACATTAACCCGGAAGCCGGTATGCAATTGCACATGAGTGATGACAAGGGGAATGTATTCCCGGTTGTTATCGTGGAAGTGAAAGAGGAAAGTGTTGTATTGGATGCCAATCATCCGCTGGCCGGTCAGGACCTTGTATTTGAAATCGAGTTGGTAGCGATTGCTTAGTCTTTTTGTGATTAGCTTTGAATCGGACGAGCGGGATATTCTTCAAAAGATTATCCCGCTTTTGTTTAATAGTCGTGGCTGCGTTTAACTTTTTACGCCGTTCAGTATCATTGCTGCTACGGGGTTGTTGCCGTAGTCGTACGGTATATATGCCACGGAGGGCATCGGTTGGGTAATGATGAGATTCGCTTTTTTACCCGGGGCAATACTGCCTGTAGTATCCGTAAGTTCCAGTGCGGCTGCTCCGTTTATGGTAACTGCATTAATGGCTTCTTCCGGAGTCATCTTCAACTGCGTGCACGCAATCGTTAATAATAAGGGCACATTGCCTGAAGGGCAGGAGCCGGGATTGTAATCGGTAGCCAGGCAGACCGGCAAGCCGGCATCGATCATTTTACGTGCGGGCTGATAGTGCATGCCGAGGAAGAAGGCGGCGCCGGGCAGTAATGTCGGGATAGTGTTGCTGTTTTTTAATACTTCAATTTCTTCATCTCCTACGGATTCGAGATGATCTACGCTTATGGCATTGTATTGCACGCCTACCTGCACGCCACCTGAATAATGCAGTTGGTTGGCATGTATCTTGGGTTTGAGACCATATTTTAATCCGGCTTCCAGTAATCTTTCTGTTTCCGGCACACTGAAGAATCCCTGCTCGCAGAATACATCCATATAGTCTGCCAGTCCTTCGCCGGCAACAAGGGGCAGCATTTCTTCGATGATGAGCTTCAGGTAACCTTCATGATCATTTTTATATTCGGGCGGATAAGCATGAGCCGCCAGGAAAGAAGCTTTGACGGGTATGGGTGCATTTTCCTTCAGCCTCCGGATCACCCGGAGCATTTTCAGCTCGGCGGCTGTATTCAGTCCGTAGCCGCTTTTGATCTCTATGGCGCCGGTTCCCTGTGCTATGACGGCATGTAACCTTTTGAGGCTTTCTTCATACAGCTCGCTTTCGTCTGCCGCTGCCATTTTTTTTGCGGAGTTAAGAATGCCGCCACCGCGGGCAGCAATTGCTTCATAGCTCATACCTTTGATCCGGTCGGTAAACTCCTGCTCGCGTGGGGCGGAGAATACCAGATGGGTATGGCTGTCGCACCAGGCGGGCAGTACCAGTCGTCCGGTGGCATCAATGTTATGATCAGCGTGTATATCGGGTAATGTATCCATTGGCCCGAAGCTGTGTATCCGGTCGTCTTCTGTCAGCAGCCAGGCGTTTTTGACAGATGGCAGTGCGGACATATCACTGCCTGCGACTCCGGGCTTCAGAATGGTATCGGTTTCGGTCTGGCAGAGCTGATGTATATTGGTGATGAGGGTGCGCATGATCTCAGGAATGAATTTGTGTGCCAGACCGTTCTTTCGCCCAGCCCAGTACCAGTTCCAGCTGTTCTTCCTTGGTCAGGTTGCTGTTGTCGAGCACGATGGCATCGTCTGCTTTACGGAGCGGACTTTCCTCACGGTTGCTGTCTATATAATCCCGCATTTCGAGGTTGTGCTTTACTTCTTCGAGCGAGATGTGCGGATTTTCCTGGTAGAGTTCTTCAAAGCGACGTTTTACACGTACTTCCGGGTCTGCGGTCATAAATATTTTGAGGGCTGCATCGGGGAATACGACTGTGCCGATGTCCCTCCCATCCATGATGAGTCCTTTATCCCGCCCCATTCTTTTCTGTTGCGCCACGGCAAATCCGCGCACTTCACCAACGGCAGCCACTTCGCTGACTTTACCGGCAACAGCCATTTCACGTATCTGGTGCGCTACGTTCTCGCCGTTCAGGTGTATTTCCGAAATGCCTGTCTGAGGATTTACTTCAAACGACAATTGGATATTACCCAATGCTTCCAGCACCTGCTGTCCGTCTTCCGGGTTTATACTGTGCCGGATGAAGTAGAGCGCAATAGCGCGGTACATAGCACCGCTGTCAATGTATTTATAACCGAGCACACCGGCAAGTTGCCTGGCCAGTGTGCTTTTACCGCATGATGAATATCCGTCTATCGCAATAATGATCCTGCTTTTCATGTTTTTTGTTAAGCAACGAAACGGGTTAAATGGGTGATATTAATGTGACAAATGTGTTGAATGTGGTAAATGTGATTTCAACAATATGTCACATTCGTCACATTTACCACATTCAACACATTTACTCAAATCCCCTTGCTCATTTCTGCAAAGTACTTATGAAAATACGGAATGGTCTCGATGCCTTTATAATAATTAGCCACATCGAATTTTTCATTCGGGGAGTGGATGTTGTCATTATCCAGTCCGAAGCCCATTAATACGGTTTTAAGTCCCAGAATGCTTTCAAACAGCGCGATGATGGGAATGCTGCCCCCGCCGCGTGTGGGTATCGGGTCTTTACCGAAGCTTTCACGTATGGCGCGGGCTGCGGCTTTATAGGCTATCGAATCTGTAGGGGTCACAACAGGTTCGCCTCCGTGGTGCGTGGTTACTTTTACTGTTACATAGTCGGGGGCGATGCTTTCAAAATGTTGTTTGAACAGCGCTGCAATCTCTTCCGACTTCTGATCCGGTACCAGCCGCATGGATATTTTAGCCTGCGCTTTGGATGGAAGCACGGTTTTGGCGCCTTCGCCTGTATAACCGCCCCAGATGCCGTTAACGTCGAGCGTCGGGCGGGTGCCGGTACGTTCCAGCGTAGTGTATCCTTTTTCACCCAGGACGTCTTTCACGCCAAGGTCCTTTTTGTATTCGGAGAGGTCGAATGGCGCTTCGTTCAGCGCTTTGCGCTCCGCATCGCTCAGCTCCTGCACCTTGTCGTAAAAGCCCGGTATGGTAATGTGGTTGTTTTCGTCGTGCAGCGAGGCGATCATTTTGCTCAGTATATTGATCGGGTTGGCTACAGCGCCGCCATATACGCCGCTGTGCAGATCGCGGTTGGGGCCGGTCACTTCCACTTCCATATAGGCAAGTCCGCGCAGGCCGGTCTCCAGCGAGGGGTGCTCCATGCTGATCATGGATGTATCGGATACGAGCACGATATCCGCTTGCAGCTTTTCTTTATTGTCTTCGAGAAATTTCCCGAGGTTGGAGGAGCCTACCTCTTCTTCGCCTTCGATCATCAGTTTTACATTACAGGCCAAAGTGCCGGTTTTCGCCATCACTTCAAGGGCTTTCACGTGCATGAACATCTGGCCTTTGTCGTCGCAGGCGCCCCGTGCATATATTTTCCCGTCTTTGATCACCGGCTCAAAAGGTCCGCTGTGCCATAGCTCCAGCGGATCGGCCGGCTGTACGTCGTAGTGGCCATATACCAGTACGGTTGGTAATGAAGGGTCAATGATCTTCTCGCCATATACGATCGGATGTCCCTGGGTAGGGCAGATCTCGGCATGATCGCATCCGGCCTGCAGCAGGTTTTCTTTTACGGCTTCCGCGCAGCGGGCCACATCTCCTTTATACTTGCTGTCTGCGCTGATAGATGGTATGCGCAGCAATTCCAGCAGTTCATTTAAAAAGCGTTCTTTGTTTTGGGTGAAATAATCGTTCCA
Source organism: uncultured Chitinophagaceae bacterium (assembly GCA_964527735.1). Taxonomy (GTDB): domain Bacteria; phylum Bacteroidota; class Bacteroidia; order Chitinophagales; family Chitinophagaceae; genus JBEBVQ01. Next base: position 117,253 of record CAZGPG010000005.1, read on the forward strand.
GGCTTGCATAAGATTCTGTATTTAAGCCTCAAACCTACGTAATAATTCAAGAAACAGAAACTGGAAATTTCTGATCTCAGCTATAAATCCGGCTTGCGCGGCACATAAACGTAGACATAGCAGATATACTGCTCGAAGTAGCCTATCTGTTCCAGGTCCCGGCTGAGTTGTTCTGTTCGCTGCTGTCGTTCCTGCTCCGGAAACCCTCCTGTGTACAAGAAATATACGGTGTCGGATATCCGGGACGTAATCGAGTTGTAGTCAATATCCCATGTCAGCAAATGTGCGCCCTGCAATGACCGGTAGCGATTGCGTTCGGGGTGGATGTCTGTATAATAAATATAGGTTGGCGTACTGGCGTGATGAATGTATACCTGGTTTCCGTTTACGTTCTTTGACACTATATAGTCCAGCCCTTCCGTTATTTCATGAAACCCGTGATAGGTGTCGAACAAGTGAAAGTTATTGAATGCGTTTATCATTTTTACGCCTCCGATAATCAGCAGTATTTGAATGGGGAAAAAGCGTACGGCATATATGCTGCCGAAGCCCATACTGAAAAACACCAGCATTAAAGGCAGCAGAAACAGGCATACCCGCATAATAAGTGAGAACTGATTGAGTGCTGCGGCAATGAAAGTCAGTAATACCGGTGTAAGAAAGAGGATCAGCACTGCCATGTTTTTTCGCAGGAGTATAATAATACCGGTTACCATCATTGCGATGGCGCATTTAAAATTAAAATCTCCGTATCCAATGGAGTTATTGATGATCTCCCGGATACGGTACCAGTTGTGCAGTAATTCTGTCTTATTTGAAGGAGTCGCAAAAAGAAAGTAGTCTAGATGATAATTCTGCAGATAGTCCGACCCTATCTGGGGATACAGAATGAGCCGGAAATAAACCCCGAATATTGTCAGCCAGATCAAGCTGAGGTATGCCAATGTCCATAACAGTTCCGTCTTCTTATTCCGTAAAACATTGTATGCATAATATGCGCCGATCCCCCCCAGAGCAAATACAGAAGGCATTGAGGCCGTAATGGCAATCATGCCGGTTATTCCCCAGAACAATAAAAACTTTTTCCGTGATAGCGTGAGTATGTCTTTTTCCAATGCCAGCCACAATAACAGCAGCATGATGAAAGCATCCGGCATATATTGTTTGATGGTGGTCGAAAATTCAGTCAGGTACGGACTGAATGCCATCAACGCAAGTGGGAGCCACAGGCTTTCTTCCGGCACGAATTTCTTCATGATTTTCCTGAAAACGAATAGTGAGGCGATACCACATAAAAGAGGATATATTTTCAATGCTTTTTCGCCATATCCGAATAAAAGAGAGCATATCTCTTCGATCCAGAGAAAAAGCGGAGGGGCATATTGTTCGTAACTTAATGGCAACAGTAATGCTGCAAAATTTCTTTCATACAGGTTGTGTACAATATTTGCTTCATCAATGATCAGGTTTCTGTTCTGGAAGAATAAGATCAGTCGTATCACAATGCCCATGAGCAATATACCATACACTGAAAATTTGGAAATGAATGATATGTATGAATTAATACTCTTGCCGAATGCCATAGGTTATAATGCATTTGGAACAATATTAGATAATATTAACGGGGATTCATACTCTTGAATTGGCTTGCCTTGTTTTTTTCTTAATTTTGCGCCATATTTTTATTTCAGTCAAAATAATAATTATATCATAACACATGGACATTTTTGCCAAATTTGAGAAACGACTGGGCCCCATCGGCGACTATGCGGAGAAAGCCCCGGGTTATTTTGCATTTCCCAAGCTGGAAGGAGAGATCAGTAACCGTATGAAATTCCGCGGCAGAGAGAAAATAGTATGGAGCCTGAATAATTATCTTGGCCTGGCGAATCATCCTGAGGTACGTAAGGCGGATGCCGATGCAGCAGCTAAATATGGACTGGCATCTCCAATGGGCGCCCGGATGATGAGCGGCAACACAGATCTGCATGAGCAGCTGGAGCATGAGCTGGCGGCGTTTATCGGGAAGGAAGACACCATGTTATTTAACTATGGTTATCAGGGTATGGTGTCGGCAATAGACAGCCTCTGCAGCCGGCACGATGTAGTTGTTTATGATGCAGAATCGCATGCCTGTATTATAGACGGGCTGCGTATGATCCCCAGCCATCGTTATGTGTATAAGCACAATGATGTGGCAGACTGCGAAAAGCAATTACAGCGGGCTGCCGAAATGGTAAAGAAAACCGGCGGCGGCATCCTGGTGATCACGGAAGGTGTATTTGGTATGAGTGGTAACCAGGGCAAGCTTAAAGAAATTGTAGCGCTGAAGGACAAGTATGCGTTCCGGTTGTTTGTGGATGATGCGCATGGTTTTGGTACCATGGGTAAAACCGGCGCCGGAACCGGGGAAGAGCAGGGATGTATGGATCAGATAGATGTATATTTTTCCACTTTTGCCAAGTCTATGGCCAGCATCGGCGGCTTCCTGGCTGCTGATAAAAGAGTGCTGACTTACCTGCGTTACAATATGCGTTCACAGGTATTTGCCAAGTCGCTTCCGCTTCCGATCGTGGCCGGGAATATCAAACGCCTCGAACTGCTGCGTACACATCCGGAACTGAAAGAAAAGCTTTGGCATAACGTTAACCGCCTGCAAAACGGATTGCGGGAGCGTGGCTTTAGCATCGGTACAACCAACACGCCTGTTACGCCGGTTGTGATGAGCGGCGGCTTGTTTGATGCTACCCAGCTTATATACGACATGCGTGAGAACTATCATATTTTCTGTTCGGTAGTGGTATATCCGGTGGTGCCGAAGGGTGTGATCATCCTGCGCCTGATCCCCACGGCCGTCCATACCGACGAAGATATAGACCAGACACTGGAAGCTTTCAGTACGCTGCGCGGCAAGCTGGAGCGTAAGGAATATCCCCAGGAGATGCCCGTAGTACAGGAAGCGCTGGAAGCGGTGTAGTATACTGCAATAACTACAATAAAATGTCACAGACCGGCAGTTACTACTGCCGGTTATTTTTTTGCCTGATATTGTTTCAGCACATCTTCATACAACTGTTCATATATTGGAATAATCCGCGATTGCTCAAAACGACGCGCCTGCTCCAGCGCAGCGGTTTTAAATTGTTTGAGCCGTGCATCATCTTCCAGGATGTGAATAGCATGACGGGCCATGTCATCCACGTCTCCTACATTGCTCAGGAAGCCGGTTTCCCCATGAATATTGATCTCCGGCAGCCCGCCCGCATTGGTAGAGATCACCGGTACGCCGCAGGCCATAGCCTCAAGCGCAGCCAGGCCGAAGCTTTCGTATTGCGATGGCAGGAGGAAGAGGTCGGTAATGCTGAATATCTCGTCTATCTGTTCCTGCTTGCCGAGGAAGCGTATGTCATTGCATATATTCAGCGTACGGCACAGCTCTTCTGCATTTTGCCGTTCCGGTCCGTCGCCGATCATCAGCAGGCGCGATGGTATTACAGCCCGTACCCGCTCAAAGATCCGTATCGCGTCTTCCACCCGTTTCACTTTCCTGAAGTTGGACACATGCACCAGGATGTGCTCTCCGCCGGGCGCCAGCAGTTTTTTGAAATGCTCTTTATTGCTTTTATAGAAGCGTTGGGTATCTACAAAATTCGGGATCACCTGTATCTCTTTTTCGATCCGGAAAGACCGGAATGTTTCATCCCGGAGGTTGTCGGATACGGCCGTGATAGCATCCGATTCATTGATCGAAAAGGTGACGACCGGCGCATAGGTCTGGTCTTTCCCGACCAATGTGATGTCTGTGCCGTGCAAGGTGGTGATGAACGGGATATCCCGCCCTGTTTTTTTGAGTATCTGCCGCGCAAAGTAGGCCGCGGATGCATGCGGTATGGCATAATGCACATGTAGCAGATCGAGCTGGTGGTTGGTGATCACATGCACCATCGTACTGGTAAGCGCCGTCTCGTAAGGTGGAAAGTCAAATAATGGATAGGTTGGGACCGTTACTTCATGGTAGTAAATATTGGGGTGAAAATTCAGTCGTACCGGCTGCTGGTATGTAATGAAATGTATCTCATGACCTTTCTCCGAAAGCGCCATGCCCAACTCTGTAGCCAGCACGCCACTTCCGCCGAATGTCGGGTAACAGACAATACCTATTTTCATGAAAATCCGTCTATTGGTTTAAAAACAGGCACAAATATCCGTGTTACCCGCGACATATCCCTGATAGCGGTATAGGAATTTAATGATGATTTTAATTAGCTAATTGGCTAATTAAATAGATCATTTTCAAATCCTTTACTCTGATTTCGCATGTGCGAGCAGGTACGCCCGTACTTTTCCGGCGGTCGTGTCGCCCAGTTTCGAGCGTTTTACCATGCGCGGCAGTACTTTTTCCCATTTCTCCACGTCCCGGGATTCCGGGGTAAATAATTTATGACATTTACCGCAGCTCCCCTGCCAGACCACACGGCCTTCTTCCATCTGTGCTTCTGTATAATTTCTTTTTACTTCAGCTATCTTTTCGGCGGGTGTGGCAGCGGTACTCGTCATGGTTGTTGCTACTTTCGGGGAACAATGACTCAATACAACAACCGATGCAGACAGGCAGAAAACAGTAAGAATACGCTTCATAAACGCTTTTATTTGTACGCAATATAAGCATTCATGTTCTCAAGTCAATACCCCGGCGTCCTGTATTCCACTGTCGGATGCATCGGCACATCCTCAGGTTCATTTTTCAGCTCCAGGTAATAGAATACAGGCAGTGCAAACGAACCGGTAAATGCCATGAAAATAAACCATAACGCTTTGGTGCCGGGGTGCATCGTTTTTAGCCGGAGCAGGTGTATCGAATAAATAAGGAGGATTGTGATACCAATTACAGAGCCAATGCAGAGCCACCAGAACATATTGTTGTAATATGCACTGAGATAAAATACTACCTTATCGTGTTGATGATAAAGCTGTTGCTCCAGTAATGGCCGGGAAACATAAATGAAGTATATCACACTGGCGGTGAAGATGCTCAATGGTACCCAGCTAAAGAATCCCAGCCATTTTTTCGTTGACGTTTTCATAATCACTGATTTTAGTGAACGGATAATTATCATTAGCCATCTGCCACATTATTGATACTAATATTGTGCCGTCAGATAAAATGCCTCAACGTAATGTCTGCGTTATTAATGTTTTATTGATGTTAGCATGTATCTCCTATTAACTGCGTATCTTTGTCCCCCTGTTTTCCGGAATGGAAACAGGAGCCTATTTTAACCAATCGAAAAAGACATATGTCATCAACCTGGTTTCGCAGAATCAAAAAAGGGATACTGACGGGTACGCATGAAAAGAAAGAAGCCCCGGATGGCCTCTGGCACAAATGTCCCGAATGCAAAACCACCGTTACGATCACTGAGCTGGAGCAGAATCTTTTTGTTTGCCACAAATGTGATTATCACAACCGTATCAACGCAGCCGAATACTTCGATATCCTGTTTGACGACCGGCAGTTTGAACTGCTTTTCGAAAATATAGTGCCGAAGGATATGCTGGAATTTGTAGATATCAAACCTTACACCGCACGGCTCGAAAGTGCACAGGCTTCAACGGGTCTTAAAGATGCGCTGACGGTAGGAGTGGGGCAGTTACATGGACACGGATTGGTGATCGCATGTATGAATTTTAATTTTATCGGCGGCTCTATGGGATCGGTAGTAGGTGAAAAGATCAGCAGGGCAATTGATTACAGTATTGAACATGAGCTGCCTTTTATGATCATATCCAAATCCGGCGGGGCACGTATGATGGAAAGCGCCTTTTCTCTGATGCAAATGGCGAAAACAAGTGCCAGGCTTACGCTGCTGGCCCGGGCTGGTTTGCCCTATATTTCCCTGATGACCGACCCCACCACAGGAGGTGTAACGGCTTCTTATGCCATGTTGGGAGATGTCAATATTGCCGAGCCTAAGGCGCTGATCGGGTTTGCCGGGCCGCGTGTCATTAAGGAAACCATCAAAAAAGATCTGCCGTCTGGATTCCAGCGCTCCGAATTTCTGCTCGAACACGGATTTCTCGATTTTATTGTACAACGTAAAGACCTGAAGCAACGGCTGGCATCGGCGATCAGCTGGTTTGTGAAGAAGGTGTAACACAACATATCAAGGTGAAACCGGAGGTGTATATAAAGAACAGGCCTGCTACTTTTGAGTATGCCATCGAAGACCGCCTTACTGCCGGTATCGCCCTTACAGGGTCTGAGATCAAATCTGTCCGTAACGGTAAAGTGAGCTTTAACGACAGCTATTGCATCTTCGATAAAGGAGAACTATGGGTGAAGCATCTTCATATCGCCGTATATATTAATGCAGGATATGCAGGCCATGATCCCCTCCGCGAACGCAAATTGCTGCTTAAGAAAAAAGAATTGAATAAATGGGCGGATAAAGTGAAGGAGAAGGGTTATAGCATCATACCGTTAAGCATGTTTGTGAATGCCGGGGGATTGGCCAAAATGGAGATCGGCCTGGGGAAGGGTAAAAAGCTGCACGACAAGCGGGAGAGCATTAAATCACGTGATGCAGACCGGGAAATAAAGCGTTATCTCAACCGGTAAGAAATGCAGATAATGTTTATTTTTTTGTATTTTGCACTTTTGTATTTTTTAATTATACCAAGAGTGCAATTCTTTTCAAATGTTAAAAAATTTTACCCTCCGCTTATTAAGTAGTACTCTATTTATGGCTGTAGTGATTTCTGCAACAGCTCGTACCGTAGTATTCACCCCCGTAGAAGCTTTTATTGATCGCGAAAAACAACAGCGTGACTTTTATCCGGTAACTGGTTTCTGGGTTTCTGATCGCGAAGTTCCCGCAGATCTTGCATCTGAATATGTTTCCGGAGCCGTTTTTCTGAAGCTTGACCCGGAGCAATTGCGAGTGTTTATGAATGAAGCGCATGCAGCTGTTACTTTTCGTGTACAGATGGCAGACGGCCCCTTTGACATAGACCTTGTACGTTATGAAAATTTTTCTGCTGATTTTAGAGTAGAGGCCGTATCCGGAACAGCAGTAAGGACGTATGACTATAAGCCCGGATTGCATTACCGCGGCGTGGTTGCCGGCAGGGAGGGGTCAATAGCCGCATTTTCATTTTTTGACGAAGGAGTGTATGGTATTTTTTCCATCCCCGGCGACGTCGGAAACTATGTATTAGCGCCCAACAACCTGCTGCCCCAGGCGGAAGGAAAAAGCCGCTACATGGTTTATAATGATGCAGAGCTTGTTAATAAAAATCCCCCCTCGTGTGGTACGGATAGGCTCCCTTCTGTACTGGAGCCGCCACTGACCGCAGGCGGCACCAGCCGGAGTGTGTACAATACTTGCAAAGACCTTGAAGTATACTACCAGGCCGATTACAGAACTTATCAGAGTTATAATAATAACATAAACCAGGTGGTGGATTATATCACCTATGCGCATAATGTTGTCGCAACCTTGTATGCAAACGAAGAGATTTACGCTTCCATAAAGATCATCCGGGTGAATGAAGCCAATGATCCTTATTGGGGGTTGCCTTCCAACTCTTCTTTCGCTTTCCTGAATCAGTTTGGCGACATCACCCGCAACAATCTATACGGGGCGGATGTAGGCGTGCTGTTGTCTACCAAAGGAGGTTCAATGGGAGGAGTTGCCTGGCTGAACGGATTGTGTCTGCCATATACATTCCAGTCTGGAAATAATGCTCATGCAGGGGCATATGCTTTTTGTAATATTACACGAAGTACACAAAATCCTTTCCCCGCTTATAGCTGGGATGTAAATATGATCACGCATGAGATCGGGCATCTGATCGGGTCGCCGCATACGCATAGCTGCAGCTGGCCGGGCGGACCTATCGATGGTTGCATGCCGGCCGACGACGGGAATTGCCAGAACTCCCTATACCCTTCTTTTCCTATAGGCGGCGGTACGATTATGAGCTATTGTCATAATGGTGGAAGTGTCAGTTTTACAAAAGGATTTGGTCCGCTGCCGGGTAATCTTATCCGGAATAATATGCGGAACGGAAAGAGTTGCGTATCGGAGTATCTGGTCAACACGCCGGTTGTAGATCCATCCACTACACTGGTTGCAAACAGGGAATGTACAGATGCCGGTGGTGTTACTTATTACTATAACGATAATAACACAGCAGATAAAACAGATGACCGTATTGTTTTAAAGATCCGGAAGAACGGTAATAATATCGGCTCCATGAAGAGCCAGCTTTTTGCGGTTAGTACGACTACAACCAGCGGTCTGGGGTCCGGCAGCGGGCTGCAACTGGTGCTTCCGGCCGGCACGCCTCATGCAAGAGAGCAGGCGTTTGCTGCACGCCGTTATTTTACCCTCCGTCCGGTACAGTCCGCGCAATCTTCTATGGAAATTATGTTGCCCTTTACTACACAGGATACAGCGGATCTGTTAGCCAGCCTCAGAGAAGACCGGGCGTCCGATTTATCACAGATTAGCCTTTATACAATCAGTAATGCCACGCTGGACCCGAACCCTGAAAACGGGTTGCAGGGAATCAGTTCGTCGGATCTGCACGTGTATAACTATGACGCTGCACCTTCACCTTCTGCCTGGAGCGTTTCCACAACGGACAGTGTATTCTTCGCTCATCTGCACGCTACCAGGTTTACCGGCGGTGCGATGTATGTCAACACGCCTTTTGCCACTTCTGTAGCGACAAATGATCTGCAGCAGGCGGTACAGATATATCCTAATCCTGCCCGCGATCAGTGGCATATCATTTTGCCGTCCGGACAAACGGAGGAAACAATGACATTTACGCTGCATGCTGCGGATGGCCGGGTCATCGACCGGAAAAACTTAAATCCGGAAGTGGTGAACCGTGTATCGACAAAAACATTGGCGCCTGGTATCTACTTCTTCCGTATCAGTGGTGGCAGCCAGGTGTACAACGGCACACTTGAGCGCATTTAATCGCGCCCCGCAGGACGGCATGTTATTTTAAGGAATTTCGACCATGGGTAAGTATGATGCGGTTGTGATCGGATCCGGGCCAAATGGCCTGGCCGCAGCGGTTACGCTGCAACGGGAAGGCCTGTCCGTGCTGCTGCTGGAAGCCGCTGCGACGATTGGCGGCGGTACTCGTTCCGCAGAGCTGACCCGCCCGGGATTCCTGCATGATATATGTTCGGCCATACATCCGATGGCTGCCGCATCTCCTTTTTTCAGATCCCTGCCGCTGCATGAATATGGATTGACATACATCCGCCCGCCCGTATCGGTAGCACATCCGTTTGATGAAGGGCGCCCCGCCGTTTTATATACATCATTGGAGGAAACGGCTGCAGCGTTGGGGCAGGATCAGAAAGCCTATCACAGCCTGTTTGCCCCCCTGATCCGGGATTGGGAGACAATTGACCGCCAGGTATTGGGCCCGCTTTTATCTGTGCCCAGGCATCCTTTTGCTATGGCGTGCTTTGGGCTCAAAGCGTTACGATCCGGCCGTAGCCTGGCAGATAAATATTTCAGGACGAAAGAGGCGCGCGGCTTGTGGGCCGGGATCACTGCGCACAGCATGCTGCCGCTTACCGCCATGACATCGGCGTCCATAGGGCTGGTGTTGGGCGTAGTAGGTCATCTTCATGGCTGGCCGGTCGTAAAGGGCGGCTCACAAAGTATTGCTGATGCGCTGGCTGCTTATTTCCGTTCGCTGGGCGGTGAGATCAGGACAGATACGACGGTAACCTCGTTAAAAGAGCTGCCTGAAGCAAATGTTTTATTGTTTGATACGGGCCCCCGGCAATTATTGCAGATATGCGGCGACCGCTTGTCCCGTTTTTATCGCTGGCAGATAAAACGCTTCAGATATGGGATGGGCGTGTTCAAGATAGACTGGGCGCTGGACAGGCCGATACCATTCCGGGATGAAGCCTGCCGTAAAGCCGGTACCGTACATCTGGGCGGGACGTTTGAAGAGGTGGCAATGTCTGAAAGCCTCGCCTGGAATGGCAGACATGCCGAACGGCCTTTTGTGCTGGTGGCACAACAGAGTCTGTTTGACGAGAGCCGCGCCCCGGCAGGGCAGCATACAGGCTGGGCTTATTGCCATGTGCCGCACGGTTCTCTGAGAGATATGACATCCGTGATCGAAGACCAGGTAGAACGTTTTGCTCCCGGTTTTAAGGACACCATACTGGCGCGACATACATTTAATACTGAAGAAATGCAGCAGTATAACGCCAACTATATCGGCGGGGATATTAACGGCGGCGTGATCAATATTGCACAGTTGTTCAACCGCCCTGTGTTGCGGGGCAATCCATATCGTACTTCGGCCAAAGGTATTTACCTCTGCTCTGCTTCCACTCCTCCGGGAGGGGGTGTGCATGGTATGTGCGGATATAATGCGGCAAAGACTGCGTTGAAAGATGTGTTTGGTGTGCGTAAATAAAATAGCGCAATCATCCGGGAATGATATTCTATGCGTACCGGTTCTTGCGTAGAGACGCGATTTATCGCGTCTCCATCATAGCAGGGAGACGCGATAAATCGCGTCTCTACATACATCCTTATTGTCAAATACAGGAAGAAGTGAAAAAAATTTGGCCGTTTAAATTATGAATGTAACTTTGCATTCAGTTCTTAACAATATCGCTTATCCAGAAAGGCAGAGGGAAATGGCCCTGTGAAGCCTTGGCAACCGCTTCCTGAAAAGGAAAATGGTGCTAACTCCATCCCGTGAGATCCGGGAGAGATAAGTCAGTTGTAACAGTTTAAAACAACCCGGTTGTTTACATAACTAAAGCGCTTCTGATTTACCGGGGCGCTTTTTTTGTAGCGTATAAGAAGTACCCCCGGTTGAAAACAGGATAAGTGGTTTGATAACGAACCATTACCAGTTTAAAAATTAATGACAATGAAACAACGTACACAAGCCGCCCGCCTGCAATCTACTGCCCGTAACACCGCAGCAGCTATGGCTATGTGTTGTTGTATTTCCACTCCTGTCTGTTGTTGTTGCAGATAATCCTTTCCTATACAGTGCCTTGCTGATAGTGATATGTCCTGGTCCGGTTTAGCCCGGTTCCCATGTGCTTTTGTACCTGTTCCTTAGTATTTTTAGGGTCTGAAATTATAAGAAATGAATCACGCTCCTGATAGGCTTGTGTCATCTCTGATCAACGAGATTGGCGGCCTGAATATACCTGATGCCCTGGCTTTATTGGTGGAAAAATTTCCCGGGGGGGTCGTTTTTTCTTCAAGCTTCAGCAATGAAGACCAGGTGATCACGCATTTCATCGCCGCCGCCAAACTGGATATTACCGTGTTTACCCTCGATACGGGGCGGTTATTCCAACAGACCTATAGTACATGGAGCAGCACAGCCGGCAGCTACGGGCTGAAAATAAAATCCTATACGCCTGACAGGGCTTTGCTCGAACCTTTCCTGGAAGAAAAAGGCCCCGACTCTTTTTATGCATCTGTAGAAAACCGGAAGGAGTGTTGCTTCATCCGGAAGGTAGAGCCGCTGAAACGTGCCTTGGCAGGGAATACCGTATGGGTAACAGGGCTTCGCGCGGAGCATTCTCCCGAAAGGCAAAATCTCGCGTTACTGGAGTGGGATGCCGGTAATGAGATCATCAAATATAATCCATTGCTGCACTGGACGACGGATGAGGTAACACAGTATATCCGGAAAAATCACGTACCCTACAATGTGTTGCATGATCAGGGTTTTGTCAGTATCGGATGCGCACCATGTACACGCGCCGTCAGGCCGGGAGAAGATTTCAGGGCAGGGCGCTGGTGGTGGGAAGACAGCAGCAAGAAGGAATGCGGCCTCCACGTGCAGCAACATTGATTAGCAGCAGACAACTTAATAACGACTCAACGAATAACCGAATCAACCCAATGGCATACCAATTAGATTATCTGGATCAGCTTGAATCCGAAGCGATACACATCTTCCGGGAAGTAGCAGGCCAGTTTGAAAAACCGGCATTGCTTTTCAGCGGTGGCAAGGATTCCATTACACTGGTGCATCTGGCGCTGAAAGCATTCCGGCCGGGAAAGTTTCCCTTCCCGCTGGTGCATATAGATACCGGGCACAATTTTCAGGAGGCGCTTGACTTCCGGGATGGGCTCGTAGCGCAGATCGGCGAAAATCTGATTGTGCGTAAAGTGGAAGACACGATCCGCAAGAAAGGGCTGACCGAGCCTAAAGGAAAGTTTGCCAGCCGGAATGTGCTGCAAACCTACACGCTGCTGGATACCATACAGGAATTCGGATTTGATGCCTGCATCGGCGGCGCCCGCAGGGACGAGGAAAAGGCGCGCGCCAAGGAGCGGATATTTTCCGTCCGTGATGAATTTGGCCAGTGGGACCCCAAGCTGCAGCGTCCCGAGCTGTGGAATATTTATAACGGGCGCATCCACAAAGGAGAAAATGTACGGGTATTCCCGATCAGCAACTGGACGGAGCTGGATATCTGGAATTATATCCGCCGGGAAAAGATCGCATTGCCGTCCATTTACTTTTCCCACGAAAGGGAGGTGATAGAATATGAACGTCAGTTTGTTGCGGTCTCTCCCTTTATCCGGATCGATGAAGATGATGTGGTGCAGCGGCGCAGGGTCAGATACCGCACCGTAGGTGATATGACCTGTACGGCGGCAGTGACTTCTGATGCGTCTTCGGTTGACGATATCATTAACGAGATCATCCTTACCCGCACCAGCGAGCGGGGAGAAACCAGGATAGACGACCGTGTCTCCGAAGCCGCTATGGAAGACAGGAAAAAGAACGGATATTTTTAGTGTAAACTGTATTTAAGAAAGAACATGGACTTATTGAGATTTATTACCGCAGGAAGTGTAGATGACGGGAAAAGCACCCTGATCGGGCGTCTGCTGTACGATAGTAAAAGCATCCTTACCGATCAGCTTGAGGCGATAGAGCGGGCCAGCAAAAACAGGGAAGACGGCGCTATTGACCTGGCGCTGCTTACAGACGGCCTGCGCGCAGAAAGAGAGCAGGGCATCACGATCGATGTGGCCTATAAATATTTTTCTACTCCCAAACGGAAATTCATTATAGCCGATGCGCCCGGGCATGTGCAGTACACACGTAATATGGTGACCGGCGCTTCCAATTCCGACCTGATCATTATTCTTGTGGATGCCCGCAATGGCATTGTAGAGCAGACACGCAGGCATTCCATCATTGCTTCTTTGCTTGATATGCCGAATGTGGTGATAGCAATCAATAAGATGGATCTGGCAGGCTACAGCGAGCAGGTGTTTGAGCAGATCAAAACGGAATATGAATCCATCGCGGCGCAGCTTGCTTTAAAGAATGTGTATTACATACCCATCAGTGCGCTCAATGGTGCAAATATTGTAGATGCTTCAGCGGATATGCCCTGGTACCAGGGCGAAACATTGTTGGGCTATCTGGAACAGGTGTCATTGCCTGATGTGGCGGAAGCAGCTCATCCCCGCTTCCCGGTGCAGTATGTGATACGTCCGCAGACGGACGCGTATCACGACTATCGTGGATATGCCGGGAAAGTAATCGGCGGTGTTTACCGGAAAGGAGATGCCGTGACCGTGCTGCCTTCCGGTACCGGCAGCCGTATCCTGCGCATAGAGGCGGCGGGCAGCGAGATCCCAGAAGCATACCCGCAGCAGAGCGTGGTGCTGCACCTGGAAGATGATATAGACATCAGCAGGGGAGATGTGATCGTCCGTACGGATGATCTGCCTGAAGTATCGCGCGAGCTGGATGTGCTGGTGTGCTGGATGGATCATAAACCGCTTGCGCCGGGCAACCGTTACCTGATACAGGTCCACAGCAGGGCCGTCCCTGCGATCGTACAGGAGATCCTGTATAAAGTGGATGTAAACACACTTGAAAAAAGCGGAGCGGAAAAAGCCGCATTGAATGAAATTGCAGGCGTAAAAATAAAAACGGCATCGCCGGTGGTATTTGATCCGTATAAAAAGCTGCGGGCCAACGGCGGGATGATCTTCATAGACGAAACAAGCAATGTCACGGTAGGAGCAGGACTTTTTCAATCAGTATAACCGGTAGTATATGCGCTGTTGTTGAATAATACCATCACATTGTAGCTGATATAAAACGCGTGAAGCGTAATGCATTTCCCCGTTCGGACGGGGCCGGGATAACTATGCTTTCTGAATGCCTAACCAGTAGATTATGAAAAAAGAAATAACGACCACAAAAAATAAAACTTTTATAGAGGAACTGTTTGAGCGGGGACATCATAATGAGCCGTTTTTCCCTGATAAGACACTTTCGGCTGAGTTTATAGACCACCTGTTTCACTTTCTGTTTATCCCTTTCAAAGGGAAATACGACAGTATTGTTGAGCTTGAGGCGGAATACGGGAAGTTGAAAAATACATTCGCTTCCTTGCTGTTCGACCTGATACCGGACGAGCAGATTGTGACAGACCATGCCCGCACATTTTTCTTTACCATACCGGGCATTTACCGCCTGTTGCTGAAAGACGCTGCTGCTATTGTCCGTTTTGATCCGGCGGCGGTATCTATTGAAGAAGTGCTGGTTGCTTACCCGGGCTTTTATGCTACGGCTGTTTACCGGCTTGCGCACCAGTTGTATCGTCAGAAGGTGAAAATCCTCCCGCGTTTACTTTCGGAACATGCGCATAGCCGTACGGGGATTGATATACACCCCGGTGCGCTGATCGGCGCGTCCTTCTTTATTGATCACGGTACCGGCATTGTGATCGGTGAATCTACGGTGATCGGCGATCATGTGAAGATCTACCAGGGTGTCACCCTCGGTGCGTTGAATGTTGCCAAAGAGCACGCGAAAATAAAACGCCACCCGACGATCGAAGATAACGTCATCATCTACTCCGGGGCAACAGTATTGGGCGGCGATACGGTTATCGGGCACGACAGCATTATCGGCGGCAACGTATGGCTGACAAACAGTGTGGCGCCCTATTCCGTCGTTTACCATAAAAGCGAAGTGCTGGTACGGGATAAAAACCCGCTGCCGGAGCCGTTAAATTTTGTTATCTAATCAACACACAATAAACAAGAAAAATGAAAGCACGGAGCATTCTCGGAACGATTGGAAACACGCCCCATGTAAGGATTAACAAGTTGTTTGGGGACAGCCACGAAGTATGGATCAAGCTGGAACGGAATAACCCCGGCGCCAGTATCAAAGACCGTATTGCACTCGCCATGATCGAAGACGCGGAGCAAAGGGGACTGCTGAAAAAGGATAGCGTCATCATTGAGCCTACATCCGGCAATACGGGCATCGGGCTGGCACTGGTGGCTGCTGTGAAAGGCTATAAGCTGATCCTGGTGATGCCGGAGTCAATGAGTATCGAACGCCGGAGGATCATGAACCTGTATGGAGCAGCATTTGAACTGACGCCCAGGGAAAAGGGGATGAAAGGCGCTATTGAGAAAGCCAGGGAACTGGTGGCGTCAACTCCCGGCGCATGGTCGCCGCAGCAGTTCGATAACCAGGTCAACGTAACCGTACACCGGGATACTACCGCGCGGGAGATACAGAATGATTTTCCGGACGGGCTGGACTATATAATAACCGGTGTGGGCACAGGTGGGCATATCACAGGAGCGGCGCAATTGCTGAAGCAGCACTTCCCGGCGCTTAAAGTGTTTGCTGTAGAGCCGGAGCTTTCCCCCGTATTGAGCGGTGGTGAACCGGGGCCTCATCCGTTGCAGGGGCTGGGCGCAGGGTTCGTGCCTTCCATCCTGGAAACAGAAAAGCTGGATGGTGTGATACAGGTATCCAAAGACGATGCGTTTACCTATACACAACGCCTGGCCAGGGAAGAAGGTATCCTGGCCGGTGTATCCACCGGTGCGGCGCTGGCGGCAGTAGCGAAAAAGCTGCCTGAAATTCCACGGGATGCGAAAGTGCTTACGTTCAATTATGATACCGGAGAGCGCTACCTGTCGGTAGAAGGACTTTTTTAAAACGATATGAATATGCAAACAGGAAAAGTGATCATAGCAGGTGCAGGTCCGGGAGATCCCGATCTGCTTACGCTCAAAGCAGCACGTTATCTGCAGCAGGCGGATGTGATACTGGCCGACAGGCTGGTCAGCCGGGATATACTGCGCGACTATGCAGCTCCCGGCGCTCAGATCCTGTTTGTAGGGAAAGAAGGAGGTTCTTATGCATCGGTATCCCAAAGAAGCATTAATGAACTGCTGGTTACTTATGCGCGTAAGAGCCGGCTTGTGGTCCGGCTGAAGGGTGGGGATGTTGCCTTCTTTTCCAATGTGCTCGATGAGTTGCAGACCCTGAAGGCGCATGGTATCCCCTATGAGATCATTCCCGGTATTACGGCTGCTTCCGGGGCATCGGCATACACCGGCGTGCCGCTCACGGCAAGAGGGTATGCAGACTCGGTGCGCTTTCTGACGTATTTCAATAAAGAAGACCGGCCGGATGATTACTGGGCAGAACTGGCGACAACGGATGATACGCTGGTGTTCTATATGTCAGGCGCGGGTGTGCCTGCATTGGCCCGTGCGCTTGCTGCCCGGGGCATATCAGAAGATAAAGAAGTGATGATCGTGGCGCAGGCTACAACCCCGTATCAGCAGGTGTCATTATACCGGATCAGTGAGCTTTCGGGCCTGGAGGAGTGGAAGTACCTGTCGCCCACACTGGTCGTTGTCGGAAAGGTGACGGTCCTGCACCGGCAATTCGGATGGCGGGATAATACTGTAACGGATAGCCGGTATTTCGCCCCGGCGCAAAACAGATAAAATAACAATCAGGTAAAAACGCTGAATCATGTTAGCAACAGTAAAACAAAATGCATTCCAGGAGCTTGTTTCCGGCGCTTCACACGATGAGCTGGTCTGGATGAACGGATTCCTGGCCGGTGTGCTTTCTGCCGGTGGGTCTGTAAAAGCAGCAGGATCGCTTCCTTTGGCTACGGATAGTACCCCCGTAAAACTCACGATTGTTTACGGTACGGAAACCGGCAATGCGAAAGGGCTGGCCACAAGACTGGCTGCCGTTGCCAAGCAGCAGGGCGTACGGGTGAAGCTCTCGGGGCTGGATCAGTACCGGGTCACAGACCTCGCTAAGGAGTCTTATTTTATCGTAGTCGTCAGTACGCAGGGCGATGGTGATCTGCCGGTGACCGCCGTGAAGTTTTATGAATACCTGAAGCAGCAGGAGCCGGGTCTCAGCCATCTGCAATTTGCAGTGCTTGCACTGGGCGATAGCTCATATCCCCTGTTTTGCAAAGCGGGCGAAGACATAGACAGCCTGTTGGAAGAAAAAGGGGCCAGGCGTTTCTTCCATATCCAGAGATGCGATACGGATTATGAAACGGATGCCACGGCATGGTTCCGGGAGGCGCTGGCCTCATTATCCCCGGACCGTAATGCGCCGGCTATTGTTGCTTCCGGAGTATCTCCTGCAGGGATACAGAAAACCGGCAAAAAAATATACCAGGGTACGGTGCTGTCATCCGTCAATCTGAATGACCGTGGCTCTGCCAAGGAAACATATCATATCGAGATCAGCGCAGAAGGACTGGTTTATGAGCCGGGCGATGCGCTGGGTGTGGTGTCCGAAAATCCGCAGCATCTTGTGCTCGAAGTGTTATCGCTCTCGGGTGCTGATCCTGAAAAACGGATCAGCTACAAAGGTTCGGAAAACACATTGCTGCATTTGCTGAAGACGAAATTAAACCTGGTATATCTGCCGGAAAGAGTAGTGCGTAAATACGCGGAGATCGTCCGGCAGGATATTCCCGCAACCCGGATCGGGCTGGTGGATCTGCTGAAGATATACCCGGTGAAAGACGCAGCACAGTTTGAGCGTATTGTGGAAATACTTGAGCCGGTTGCGCCACGGCTGTACTCTATTTCTTCTGCACTTTCTGCACACGAAGACGAGGTGCATATAACGGTTGCAAAAGACCGGTTTGAGGTGAATGGAGAAACCGGCTTCGGTCTCTGCTCCGGATTTTTATCGTCCCTGTCCGGACAGACGGCATTGTCTTTTTATATCCATCCGAACCGGCAGTTCCGTTTGCCGGCGCCGGAGCAGGATATTATTATGATAGGGCCGGGCACAGGCATTGCGCCCTTCCGCTCTTTCCTTGCTGAGCGGGATGCTCAGATGGCTTCCGGAAGGAACTGGCTGTTTTTTGGTGATCAGCATTTCGTGACGGACTTCCTGTACCAGACAGAGCTGCAGAACTGGTTCGAAACCGGTTTGCTGACCCGTATCAATACGGCGTTTTCCAGAGACCAGGCGGAGAAAATATATGTGCAGCATAAAATGCTGGCGCATGCGGCAGACCTGTACAGTTGGCTGGAAGGTGGGGCGCATATATATGTATGCGGCGCGAAAGAGCCGATGAGCACGGATGTGGAAAATACCCTGCTCCATATTATATCAGAGCAGGGTGGCAAAACGGATGAGCAGGCAGCGGAGTACCTCGAATCCCTGAAGCAGTCATCCCGCTATCTGAAAGATGTGTATTGATTCAATTGCATTTACCTAAACAACAATCATGAGCGACAATAAAAACCTATCGGCAACAGAGGGCATCAAGCAGAGAAGCAACGGGCTGCGCGGTACGATACAGGAGAGCCTGAAGAATGAGATAACGGGGAGCATCAGCGAAGACGACCAGGCGCTGATCAAATTCCACGGTATGTACCAGCAGGACGACCGCGACCGGCGCGACGAACGTGCTGCCAAAAAGCTCGACCGCCTGTATTCTTTTATGATCCGGCTACGCTTGCCCGGCGGATTCCTTACCCCGGAGCAATGGGTGGCGCTGCATCATATTGCAGGAGATTACAGCACGGGCGTGATCAAGATCACCACCCGGCAAACCATACAATTGCATGGATTACTCAAGTCGAAGATTAAACCTACCATACAGGCATTCAACCAGGCCAGTCTTGATTCCATTGCCACCTGCGGCGATGTGAACAGGAATGTGGCATGCGCCTCTCACCCGAAGCAATCGCCGGTGCATGAGCAGGTATTTGCCTATGCCGATAAGATCAGCACATTGCTTAAGCCCAAAACACGCGCTTATTACGAGATATGGCTCGATGAAGAAAAGATCTCCGAGCGATCGGAAGAAGACCCTTTGTACCAGGATCGCTATCTGCCGCGTAAATTTAAAGTAGGGATTGCCATCCCGCCCAATAATGATTCGGATGTTTTTACTAATGATCTGGGGCTTATTGCCATTATTGAGGATGGTGTGCTGAAAGGATTCAATATCGCTGTCGGAGGAGGACTTGGTACGACACATGGCAACCCGGACACTTATCCCCGCTTGGGTACTGTGATTGGTTTTACAGACACGGAGGAGCAGGTGTTAAAGACGGTTTATGAAATTGCAACGGTACAGCGCGACTATGGCAACCGAAGCGACCGTAAGCTGTCGCGGTTGAAATACACGGTAGATAAGTACGGCGCAGACTGGTTTCGCGAAGAAGTGGAAAAGCGGACCGGGTTTAAACTCGAACCGCCGAAGCCATACACGTTTACCCAACGGGAAGATTATTACGGATGGGAAGAAAATCATGAAGGGCTGTGGTACTACACGCTTTTTGTCGAGAACGGAAGAGTGTTGGATACGGACGACCTGCCGATGAAGCAGGCGTTACTGGAAATAGCACAGACCGGTAAAGCCAATTTCCGGTTTACCAGTAACCAGAACCTGATATTGAGCGATATCAAAAAACGGGATAAAAAGAAGATACAGGAAATACTCGACCGCGCCGGGCTCATACAGCATACAGGCGCTGCTTCCAGGATCCGGAAAAATGCGATGGCTTGTGTGGCGTTGAATACCTGCCCGCTGGCGCTGGCCGAAGGGCAGCGTTATCTCCCGGAGCTGATCAGCCGCATCGAGCCTATTCTTGAAAAGCACGGTCTTTCGGAGGAGCAGATCATTACCCGTATGACCGGCTGCCCCAATGGCTGCGCGCGTCCGTATGCCGCAGAGATAGGATTTATCGGCACTGCCTACGGCAGGTATAATCTTTACCTGGGCGGTGACCGCTATGGCGGGCGCCTGAATAAACTATATAAAGAAAGCCTGGACGAGCCGGCTATACTCAGCGAGCTGGACACGCTCTTTGGCGAATTTAAAAATGACCGGCATGCCGGTGAGCCTTTTGGAGATTTTGCCGTGCGCAAAAACTGGATCGGATGATTGATTATAACAGCATACTGGAGCAAAGGATACACAGCCTCAAAAAGGATGGCAGCTACCGCTATTTCCTGGATGTGCAGAAAAGCGCCCGCCATTTTCCGCGTTTTTACTTTGAGGATGCAAACGGACAAAAGCGTTCTGCCGTAAACTGGTGCTCCAATGATTACCTCTGCATGAGCACACGGGAGGAAGTGATCAGCCGGCTCACCTATGTGGCGCATCAGAGCGGTACGGGAAGCGGCGGGACACGCAATATTTCCGGTACGACCGTATATCATCGTGAACTGGAAGAAACACTGGCTTCATTGCATCAGAAGGAAAGTGCGCTTCTTTTCGGCGGCGCTTATCTTGCGAATGTTACTACGCTCAGTACACTGGCAGCGCTGATACCGGGGCTTGTATTTATTTCCGAT
Organism: uncultured Chitinophagaceae bacterium; assembly: GCA_964527735.1. GTDB lineage: Bacteria > Bacteroidota > Bacteroidia > Chitinophagales > Chitinophagaceae > JBEBVQ01. The sequence continues at coordinate 137,932 of CAZGPG010000005.1, forward strand.
GAGCGGAATCACGCATCCATTATTGAAGGTATCCGGAACAGCAGGGCAGAGAAGATCATCTTCCGTCACAATGATACGGATCACCTGGAGCAGATATTGATGAAGCTGCCCCCGGAGCAGCCGAAGCTGATTGCTTTTGAGTCTGTTTATTCGATGAACGGCTCCATCGCCCCGATGACCGATATCATACTGCTGGCAAAAAAGTATAACGCCCTCACTTATGTAGATGAGGTGCATGCCGTAGGCTTATATGGGGATGACGGTGGCGGCATCAGTGCATCCCTGGGTGTCCGGCAGGGTATTGATATAATTAACGGTACGCTGGCCAAAGGCTTTGGCATGACCGGCGGATACATTGCCGCCAACCGCGTGATCGTTGATGCCGTCAGGAGCTTTGGGAAAGGATTCATATTTACCACTTCACTTCCTCCTGCTGTATGTGCTGCGGCTACGGAGAGTATCCGGATTGTCAGGGACACTCCTGCGTTGCGTACGGCGTTTCATGAAAATGTAAAATGCTTGCGCGAAATGCTGACCCACTACGGCATATCCTGGTTGTATAATGATGCGCATATCACACCTGTCCCGATCGGTAATGCGGCTTTATGCCGGAAGGTGGCCGGCCGCCTGCTGCATGAGTCTGGTATTTATGTGCAGCCGGTGAATTACCCGACCGTGCCGAAGGGAGAAGAATGCCTGCGCATTATCGTTACTCCCCGGCACCAGGAAGCGGATATGATACACCTGGCGGAGCACCTGCGTAGAGACGCGATTTATCGCGTCTCCGTCACGACACAAGGGAGACGCGATAAATCGCGTCTCTACGTAAGCACCGGCATGGATGATTGCACCACCCATTAATCAACAGTAATGAAAAAACATTTTCAGATAGCAGGCCGCGGATCATGGCTTTCCCTGGCACAGGTTGAAGTCTTCCGGGAGATCGTGCAGCAGCGATTCCCCGGTACAGAGATACATTGCTCTGCAAAGGAAACACGGGGGGATAAAGATCAGTCAACACCGCTGCATATGATTAACGGGAAAGATTTTTTTACTAAAGAGGTACAGGATGCGCTGGACAGCGGTGAAGCCGACTTCGCCGTACATTCCATGAAAGACGTAAGCAGCATTGATTTTTTTGAGCATCATCATTTTGCTGTTATCGATCGGGAAGATCTGCATGATGTGGTTATTTTTAACCCGGATGTCATTGAGAAAATAAAACACGGAAAGGAAATTGTAATAGGGACATCTTCTCCCAGAAGGGCTGCGATGGCAACCGGTTTTTTGAAACAGGCGCTCCCGCGTTACGAAGCGAAAGATCCCGCGATCAATGCCGTGCCGGTACGGGGTAATGTGGATACCCGCCTAAGGAAACTGGGTGAAGGACTGTATGACGGCATTATCCTGGCCGTTGCGGGATTGAACCGCCTGCTGCGGTATGCGCCTGCTTCCGCGGATGTCCGCCGTTTGCTGCAGGATAAAAAACTAATGGTATTACCGCTTTTTGAATGCCCTCCCGCGGCCGGGCAGGGCGCTGTTGTCGTGGAAGCCAACCCCGCCAACCGGGATGCCGTTGCGATATTGGATGCGGTACGTGATGTTATGCTTACCGCCGCCATTCTGAAAGAGCGGCATTATGCGGAAAAGTATGGCTACGGCGACTCACGTGAGTTCGGCGTGTTTCATATCGATACCCCCCATATTTCCTTTACTTATGCCGGTGGGAAAGACCTGCACGATCGGCCATTTGCCGAGTGGGATTTTGAACGTCCGCCGCATCAGCCGGGTGAGATCTTTTCTGCTGCTGCTCATATGAAGTCATTCTTCTCTTACCGGTATTATGATACCTTGCCTGATGGGGGAAAGGCTTCGTTCTTTGTTTCAAGCCATAAGGCAGTTCATCATGATGATGCCGTGCACTTTTTGCAGCAGAAGCGGGTCTGGGCGGCCGGAACCAAAACCTGGCTTTCACTTGCGGAGAAAGGGATATGGGTAGAAGGTTGTGCTGACGGGCTTGGCCTGGAGACGCTTGCGCCCCTGCTCGAAAGCCCGTTGATCGGCCTGGAGCCGGAGCGCATACAGATCATTACCAACGAGGCGAGCAAAAACAGGTGGATTGCTGCGGGGTGGAGCGCTGTGGCTACTTATCTCGTTATCCCGGAAAGGAACAGCGAAATACAGGAGAAAATTAAAAACGCCGGTACGTTGTTCTGGACCAGCTACCAGCAATATAATATATATCGCAGTGATGTGCGGCCTGATGCCCGTCATTGCTGCCTTGCCGGGAAAACGGCGTCTTTATTCAGGGATGAGGGGATTGTGCCCCATCTGTTTCCGGATGTAAAATCATTTAAACAATGGGAAAAGAAACAACTTACTTCGATACCCGCAGGCGTATAAGGGCCAACAGGCATATACGGGAGCTGGCGGCTGATGTCCGCCTGTCGCACCGGGATTTTATACAACCGCTTTTTGTGGATGAAAGCATCAGTGCGCGTACTCCGGTATCTTCCTTAAACGAAGTGCATTTGGATACGCCGGATACTTTGCTGCGGCAGATAGAAGCGGATATAGAGCAGGGCATCCGTAAGTTCTTATTATTCCCTGTACCGGCGCAGAAGCGCAACCGGGATTTTGATTTCGGGTTCGTACAGTCAGTATTGCAGTCTGTCCGGTCGCATTTTGGCACGGATATATGGGTGGCTGCCGATCTGTGCATTTGCGCTTATACAGATCACGGGCATTGCGGTGTGCTTAGCCCGGACGGGAGCCGGGTGGTGAACGAAGACACGGTGCCGCTGCTGGCGCAATATGCGCTGGCGCTCGCGCAGGCAGGGGCCGACTGTATTGCGCCGAGCGATCTGATGGACGGACGCATAGCCGCCATACGCAACGTCCTGGATCATCACGGGTTGTCGCACATTGCCATCATGAGCTATGCGGCCAAGTTCAGCTCGCAGTTCTACGGCCCTTTCCGGGATGCCTGTAAGTCGGCGCCGGGATATGATACGGCATTGAAAGACCGGAAGACGTACCAGTTGTCGCCCTTCAATTCCGGCGACGGTTTGCTGACCACGTTGCGGGATATAGAAGAAGGGGCGGATATTGTCATGGTCAAGCCGGCATTGTCTTATCTCGATGTGATAGCCCGGCTGAGACAGGAAGTGCACCATCCGCTTGCCGCCTATCATGTGAGTGGTGAATATCAGGCGCTTGAGCTGCTGGCTTTGCACCGGCTTGCCGACAGGGCAGCCCTGCATACGGAGGTATGGGCGGCTTTGAAGCGGGCCGGCGCTGATATCATCATTTCTTATGCTGCACGGTATGCCGGGAAATGGATCGATGAGGTACAGTATTGAATGCTTGATTACATGACCAGGGAAGGAAAATATACGTGATGATGAATACGCTACATCCCTCTCACTCTCCCTTCAAAGGGAGACGACCACTTCGTTATCCTTCCGGCACATACGAATCGGGAACAATGTAATCGTCCCCATTTGAAGGGGGAGTGAGGGGGATGTCCGGTCAGGCCCTGGGAGCAGAGCGGATTATAAAAAAAGTGGTAAATAATGCCATGACTATTATTTTTACAACGATAACCACAGGATGTGATGAACGAAGCCCTACCGGATATAAACGAACAGCAATCTGATACAACAGATACAGGAAATCGTCTGTTCCCGGTTTTTCTGAAACTGGAAACGCTCCGGTTGCTTATTGTAGGCGGTGGTAACGTGGGTATGGAGAAGCTGTCCGCCGTTTTGCGCAATGCCCCGCAGACACCGGTGCGGCTTGTCGGCACGGTGATCTCTGAAGAAATAAAGCAGTTTGCTGCCGCGCACGATAATGTGTTGCTGATTGAGCGCCCTTTTGTGCCGGATGACCTGGACAATGCAGATGTGGTCATTACAGCCGTAAACAGCGCGATCGTGACGGATGTGGTGCGGCGTGAGGCGCGGGTCCGCGGGCTTTTGGTGAATGTGGCGGATACGCCCGTGCTGTGCGATTTTTACCTCGGTTCGGTAGTGCAAAAAGGGCATCTGAAGATCGCCATCTCCACCAACGGAAAATCGCCCACCATTGCAAAACGGCTGAAAGAAGTACTGGATGATGCCATCCCGGAAGATATAGATACGCTGCTGGATAACATGCATCGCATACGCACCCGTATGCAGGGCGACTTTACGCAAAAGGTACAACGGCTGAACAAGATCACAAAGGAGCTTGCCGCTGCGCCGGAAGCTTCGCAGAAGACGGCGGCCAGACGCTGGCGCAAGATCGCGGCCTGGTCGCTGTTTGCATTTTTCTTTCTCGTGGCGGGCAACCTGATCGGCTCCTATGTATCCGTAAAAGACGTGGGCGACGGATTGCTGTATGTGCATAGTCAGCTCGATCAGAAGTTTTACTGGATGCTGCTGGCCGGCTTTCTTGCGCAGTTGGTAGATGGCGCTTTGGGTATGGGTTACGGCGTTACCTGTACTTCTGTTTTGTTATCAACCGGTGTTCCGCTGCCTGCGATCAGCAGTAGTATTCACACAGCGGAGATGTTTTCGAGCGGGGTCTCCGGATTCAGTCATTACAAGTTCGGGAACGTCAATAAAAAACTCTTTAAGACCATATTGATACCGGGTATATTAGGGGCGATGATCGGGGCATGGCTGTTATCTACATTCGGTGAAACCTATTCCGGTATCTTCAGACCTTTACTGGCTACCTATACACTGTTTCTCGGCATTAAAATACTGATGAACGCCTTTAAGAAGAACCGCCGCGCCAAGAAGCTGAAGCGGGTAGGATGGCTTGCCGGAGCGGGCGGATTTCTCGACTCTTTCGGCGGCGGCGGCTGGGGCCCTTTGGTCACGAGTACGTTACTCTCTAAAGGCAAGACGCCGAAGTATGTGATCGGTACGGTGAGCATCACCGAGTTTTTTGTAACGCTGGCAAGCGCACTTACGTTTTTCTCCATCATCGGGTTGGATCACTGGCAGGTGATCCTCGGGCTGATCATCGGCGGCGTTACGGCGGCGCCTATTGCGGCGCGCTTAGCTGGTCGCCTGCCGTTGAAGACGATGTTTATTGCCGTGGGCACGATGGTGATCTTCTGGAGCCTGCATATATTGGTAAGGGTGTTGTTGTGATAGCGGGAACTTTCAAGCCCTTATAGTTTCACCAAGCTCTTTGACTAACATTATAGTGTGGTTTTGTGGTCAGATTTAAGATTTATCTTCAATTTTCAATAAAAAACCACATTATAATGTGGTTTTGGACAGTTTGCATATACATTAGAAACTTGCCTTCCCCCTATGCCCTGCCTCCTATCTGCGCACTGCTCCCAAAACCTTTTCGGCCTGGCGTATATGCCGTTCGTTGTGGTAAACCACCACACGGAATGTATCGCCGAGCTTTAGCCTGATGAGCTTTGATATGCTTATGGACGTTTTCACCTTGTTCAGGTCAGCGTCGCGCGACCGTGTGAGCAGGTCGAGCATCCGTTTCAGTTGTTGCTCAAACGTAACCAGTGTCTGCCCCGTCAGCCGGGTGCGTATCGGGTTCATGCTCCGGAAAGTCTTCATTTTATTCAGCTTCTCTTTGGGCAGCATACCCTGTGCGAAATAATTGCCGAGCAGGCCGCTTTTAAAAACCGGTGCATGCCGGGTACGCGATCCGCTGATGCGCCGTTCTATTTCCGGCAGGTAGAAGTGGCCGTACCGGTTCAGGTGCTCGATGCATTCCAGTACGCTCCAACTCTCTTCCGAAAGTCTTGTGTTCAGCACATCTTCCGGCAGGGATTGCAGGAAGACCACATAGTTCAGGTGTGCCTGGGTGTATGTTACCAGTTCCTGTATGAGTTGTTCTGTTGGTATCTTCATAAGGCAAAGCTCCGGCCTTTGTCCGGTTTAATTCTTGACTGAACTCAAGAATTTTTCAGCCTCGATAATGTTTCCGGCGTCATCCGGAGGTAGTTGGCAATATACTTGTGCGGGATCTCCTGGAACAATTGCGGACTGCGTCTCAGCACCCGCATATACCGTTCTTTGGGCGACTGTATCAGCAGGTCTTTTTCGCGTTCTATCTGTTGCAGCACCAGGTCTTCCAGTATGCGGATCCATATGTTGAGGCGTTCCGGTTGCGCCCCGATGAAGCGGGTAAACGTTTCTTTGGTGATGACCTTTACGGTGGTCTTCCGGATCGCCTGCATGTAAAAATCCGAGGGGCGGCCGGACAGGAATGAATCGAGCGCCACGATAATATTGTCTTTATAGCCGAACCGTATGATGCGCTCTTCGTCTCCGTCAGTGATGTAAATGCTCAGGCTGCCGCTTTCGACGAAATAAATATGCGTATTGATGGCCCCGCATACGTTGAGGTATTCATTTCTTTCGAGCGTGAGCGTTTGCTGCACCATGCCGTCTTGTTCGAGGGCGCGTACGATCTCTGCGGGTGACATAAGGCTGCCTGTATGATTTTGTCAGAGGTGCCCGGGTAATGTCTGTTTCATATTCCGGGATTATGAAAATGGAATAATATGCACCTTGCGTAAAGATATGTTTTAATTAATAATTATAGGCCTATGATCTTACCTATTCGCTCAATCCGGAGCTGGACATCAAAACAAGATCGCGCGCCTTGTCCGTCAACGGGAAGCGGACCGCTATTGCGTTAAACGATCTGGCTGTCCTCGCAGAACAATATACGGTAAAGAACTTCCGGAAGATCGTGTATGGAGTACAGGACGCCATCCCTTACTGGGAGAAAGCCGCCCGCGAACTGGAGATACCTGGAAGACTGATCTCAGCTATGAAAAAGAATTTCGTAACCTTCCTGTAATTCCTGTCCTTTCAACGTATCAGGCTTATATCGCCCTTACCGGCATGGCGCTTCCGTTTCGTACCGGTTTCCAGTACCATCTCGTACATATAAGTGCCTGCGTCGGCGGGCATGCCATTAAACCGGCCGTCCCAACCTGCATCCGGATCATTGCCGGAGTATATCAGTTGCCCCCATCGGTTATACACCTGCAGGCGGAAATTATGCACATCGCAGCCCGGCTCCAGCACAGGACGGAAACGGTCGTTCCGCCCGTCGCCATTCGGTGTAAATGCCTGTGGCATCATCCAGCGGCAATCGCAGATCTCAAGGGCGATATGTACCGTGTCCGCTTCCGGCAGGCAACGGGGATGCATGGCTGTAACCCAGTATGTGCCACTGTCGCGTACGGACAGTACCCGGTCTGTGCTTCCCGTATTCCAGACCAGCGATACCGCGTCTGCCGCTCCTCCGGCTTGCAGCGGCATGTCCAGTAGTGTGCCGGTGCATAGTAATGTGTCTGTCCCCAGCTCCGGGCGGGTCTCTGCAAAATCAACCAAAATAGTATCCGAAGCCGAACAGTAACGGTTAGACACCGTTACATGATACGCGCCCGGGTGGGTTGCGGTAAAACGACTGCTGTCGCTGCCGTCCTGCCAGAGATAAGTAGCGTCGGAATCCGCAGACAACACGTCCAGCGTATAAAAAGGCTGGTTACATAGCAGGGTATCCGCACCCAGATCTGTCGTTAGCGCAGCCCGGCGTACATAGAATGTATCCACACGGAAATCACAATAACGGTAACTCATTACCTGGAAAATGCCGGTACGGTCTACTGTGCGCGTATCGCCATCGCTGCCGTCGTCCCAGCTATAGCGGTGATAACCGGAGGGAGCTGTAAGCGTTATGCTATCCTGGCAGAATCCCGTATCCACAGTCCGGAAAGCAGTATCTGATTTCAGGGCTTTTACTATTTCAGTGGGATAATGCATCTGACGAATGGATATCCCCCATGGCGCATGAACCGTAACGGAATCAAAAAATATGCTTACCGCCGAATCGCGGAGATCACACAACGCCCCAGGCTGATCGGGATTGGAGATCACTCCCAGAGTATGCGGATCATGGATCGTATAATTCCTGTTCAGCATATAATTGTTCAGGATGGAGGGGAAATACATCCTCCCATCGGGGCCGAGACGAATATCAGCCGGCATGGCAGAAGAGGATGCACAGGTACCAATGAATTGCTGTGTAGCTTTAATAGAAGAAGATATCCCCGAAGTGATATCAAACTGGAATATCTCTGCTCCCGTATCCGCTTCCCGGATCGCATATATTTTGCTGTTATCCGGCGAAAAGGCTGCTGCGAGATACCGTTTTCTGCTGGTATCGCTGTTCCCGATATCCACCTGGTTGGAGACGGCGCCGGTTGCAGGATCAAAATCAAATATTTCCAGACGGGTACCAAAAATCGAACCGATATCACAGGAAACCAGCTTGCTTCCATCCGAAGCAGCCCGGAATGAATTCCCGCCCCCATGAAATTCCAAACCACCCGTGAGTGAAGTAAACGGAAGAGGGTTTGTAATGACGAGCGAAGAAACAGCGTGGGTATTTAATCCCGACCGGGTAATTTCATAAGCTTTGAAGCGGTGTGTAAACTTGTCTGACCTGTCCAGGACAATCAACCAGACATTATTGCATAATCCGCGTACGGCCACCATTTTATTGGTAAGCTGGCTATCAAGTACGACGCCTGCCTGTCCGGGCGCCACATCACCCAGTCCGTTATTGAGCCGCATATCCACTACACTATAAAAAAGCCGTCCCATACCCAGCAGGTGAACGCCCCAATGGTTCCCACCAAGGGAAAATACATAATAGATAGAGTCGTTGCCCGGTTTAGGGACAATTACAGTGCCCATCTTATTGCCAGGGCTCCAGTTTTTCTCAAGAAAAGGATGAAGGACATCGCCGTTATTCATTCTCTGGCCAAGCCGGTTCCATATATAGGTTCCGCTGGACGAAAGAACAAGACGGCCTGAAGTATCCGCTACAGAAGCTGCGCCGACATGTGCTGATGTATAGCCGTGCAAAGGAATCCTGTGATGGATAAAAGGCACAGGCGCAGGGTTATTAAAATCCAGCCCTGCGGGTAATGTGAATATCCAGACTTTGTTCTCATTCAAGTCATACTGGGCGGAGCTGCTAAACCAGATCCCGCACCCGAGAACAATCAGAATCAGATATCTTATGTGCTTCATTGTCTCAAATTTAACCTGACCGGGACAGGGAACTCCTGCCCCGGTACTCTGTCACATCTAAATATACATTAAGAATCCTAATCTGCAGCTATCACCAGCTTCTCTGTTTTCAGAACAGCTCCCTGTGTATCCTGCACCCGGAGCAGGTAGATGCCCGGAGCAAGATGCCCCAGTCCGATCTTCCCGGGAGCGCTGGCTTTCAGCAACTGCCGCCCGTCTATACCACTGATAGTTACCTGCAATTTACCGGTACTGCTGATATACACCTGCGACCGGGCCGGGTTGGGATACACCTGTATCTCTCCGGATGTCCGGTTCTGCACACCCAAAGGGGAGTACGCTACACAATCTGATGTATCGGAGCAGCCGTTTTGTGTGATGACCACCCTGTAATTGCCGGTTTGTCCGGGCATAATTGCCTTGCTGTTGCCATTGGGGATCGGCTGATCTGTGCTGCAATCCAGCCAGAGATATGATACGTTTTCGGCATCAGCTATCAGCGTATCTCCGGATCTGATTACAGTAATATTTACCTGCTTTACAGTCAGGGTGGTCACGATAATGCTGTCGCAGTGGCCAGGCAGCAGGAGTGTATCAGTATATACTCCGGGTGCGGTGACTGTTTCACCGGAAACAAGCTGGTAAGTATCACCGGCACAGACACTGTCTGTCAGTTGCAGCACCCCCGCACTACAGGTCTTGATGCAACGGACACTTTCACCCGCACCCCTGGTATATTCACCCAACTCCGCAGTATCACTGACATACGGACTGTCATATTTGACAATAGACAATACGAATACATCACCATTAACCGGATTGAGTGTCGTACTCCAATATTGACCCACAATTTCTTCGAGATATATTTCCCCGGGGGGCGTTAAACCCTCATTACGTGAAGCCGAAAGCGTCAGCTTCAGGTTGGAATTGAACGCCGATACAGGATCTGTGATAGATTCTCTGACAAGGATATCTTCCCATTCTTCTTTTGTGGGTATCCTCCATCCGTCACCAATAGCCGCACAAGGGCATTTCCCGTTGGTCGCACTGGGCTCCTTCCGGCTCCAGGTATCAGTTGGAAGTCCGGGGCGCCACCACCAGGGTTCTCCGTAATAAAAATAGGGTGTACCCGTACCCAATGAGGACGGATCCTTTGGGCCGCTCAGGGTACTCGTCAATGCTTTCTGACTGTTTCGTAACTGGTGCCCATCGTCCCACCGGCCCCACTGGAAGAGATCTCCGTATGCCAGCGTATCCGTCAATGAGGTCGCCACCCGCCCCGCCCCGAGGCTTTGCTGCAGCCATATATGGCCGTCCGCAGCGCGGACAGCCATATAGGTTACCGGAGCGTGATTGTAAGTAAAGGTCACGGGTGCAGTATCCCCGGTATTTGGTCCGGGAATCTGCGCCGTGCTATACGCACAATAAAAGATCATTGTGTTTATTGTCCATAAAAATACATTTAGCTTCATGTTGGTGATTTTAATTATTAAATAAGAACTTATTGACCTTTATTTTGATGAAGTACCTCGCTGCGGGGGAACACAGATACAAAGGTGTTAATTTTTATACATCACCATATACCCCGATTGGTTTATAGTTTTTATTGCACTATGATCTTCCTGTTTATGTAAAACCAAAACTGTAATTTCGACAGACATTATATGAAGAAACCGTTTTTAATAGTGTCTTTTCTATATCATGCGGTGCTGATGCCCGCTGCGGCGCAGGATTATGAACACAGACGGTCTTCTGCTTCCGTCTCACCGGGAACACATGCAGACACCCAGACAATCAATACGGTCATACGGGAAGCCGGAAAAATCAGCATGAAGCAACCGGACAGCGCAGTTGCATTACTCCGGGAGGCTTTGCTGCAGAGCAGGGAACAGGGATATCCGGACGGCGCAATGGCTGCTCTACGTATAACGGGTGACATTCTCTCACGAAAGGGCAGCAATGATTCCGCTCAGATAAGCTACAATCATGCAGTACAGTTTGTACGCGAGCCGGGGGCTTCCACCCGGCAGGTAATTCTTATCTACCGGAATATTGCCAGGAGCAACCTGCTCATGGGCAAACACCAGGAAGCCTTTCTCTATATCTACAAGGCGCTCACACTGGTACATAACCCCAGCATAGAAGCCGATATCAAATCAGGGGTATATCAGATTATGGCTATACTGATGATGGCGGCTATATCACCCTACCAGCAGGATCCCGGGCAGCTCGCCGACGCTGTAATGTATTATAATAACCTCGCGGCATACTGGGCAAAAGAAGCAGGTAATAAACTCAGGTCTGCCGAGGTGCTCACGAACAACGGCGTAATACTGCGTATGAGAGGTAAAAAAGAACTTAGCCGGCGATACTTCTCGGTAGCCCTGACAAACGCCCGGCAATTGGAATCCCCGTATCTTGAATTCCTCGCGCTGATCAACCTGGCAAGGCTATATATTGATCAGGACCAGATCGAAACGGCCATGACTTATCTCCGGCAGGCAACACCACTCCTGGATAAAGCGCCGCCTAATAACCAGGTAGACTATTACCTGCACTATGCAACAGTACTGATGGAGCGTAAGCAATACAAACAGGCGGAAAAGGAGTTGCTTAAAGTTATCGGGCTCGCAGAAGATTTCTCATTAAAATATATCCTGTCAGAGCTCCACCGCCTGCTGTCCGTATGTTATGAGCATACGGGCCGCTACCGGGAAGCCATACAATACTACCGTATGTCTGTAGAGGCGCAGCAAAAATTCATTTCAAAGAATGAGCTGGAGAAATTCAGGCAGATGGAACTTAAATACCGTACACTGGAGCAGGAAAAGGACATCTACCGGAAGCAGCTAATGATCACCGAGCAGCGCCGAAAGATCGCATCCAAAAACCGGGTGATCGGAGGCAGCTTTGCCGGCATGGCCGTATTGTCTGCCGTGATCTTTATCGGTTACCGCAGCTTCAGGAACCGGAAAAAGCTGCAGGAAAAACAGCTCCGCATTCTCCGGCAGGATCAGGAGATCGGGCAGCTTAAAGCCATGATGAATGGCGAGGAAAAAGAACGCCGGCGCATTGCCAGGGAGCTCCATGATGGCATTGGCGGCATGCTGACTACCGTGCGTCTGTATCTCGATACCATGAAAATTGACAATCCTTCACTTGCCCCTGCCGGTCATCTCAGCAAAGCGCTCCTGCTGCTCGAAGGCACCGCAGAAGAAGTCCGGAAAACCGCTCACAACCTCATGCCCGACATCCTGATCCGGCATAACCTGCAAAAAGCGCTGGAAACATACTGCGACAGCATCAATGCCACGGGACAGTTGCGGATAGACTTCCGCTCATACAACCTCCCACCCGATATCGGGAAAGCTACGGAATTAATGCTGTACCGGATGATACAGGAGCTGATACTGAACATCATCAAACATGCACGTGCTACCCGTGCAGAAATACAAATCATGGATCATGACGGTACGCTGACGATCCTCGTAGAAGATAACGGCATTGGCTTTGATACAGAGGCGCCTCATGAGGGCTTTGGGCTCGAGCATCTTAAATTCCGGGTACAGGCGTTGCAGGGCTTTATCTCCGTTACCTCTGTAAAGGGGAAAAACACCACCGTGCATATCGAGTTTAATATAGAAAAGCTTAAATTAGCAGATACAGTATGAGTATTCACGTAGCTATAGCAGATGATCATCCGCTGATCCTTCAGGGTATGGAAACCCTGCTTTCAAAATATCGTCATATCCGGCTCACCGGCACTTTCAGCACGGCGGCAGAGTTGCTTCATGGCCTGGAGCGCTCCCAGCCGGATGTGCTGCTTCTGGATATTCAGTTGCCGGACAAGTCGGGCGATGAACTGGCAGCCATTATCCGTAAAGATTATCCGTCTGTACGCATACTCATCCTCACCAACTTCAACAGCCCGTTGTATGTCCATAACGCCATCCGGCACGGCGTGCAGGGTTACCTGCTGAAAACAACTTCGTCAGATATCCTGATCAATGCCATTGAAACCGTATATAATGGCGGGAGCTTTATTGATAAGGCACTCAAGGAAAAAATGGAACAGTCGCAGGAGGTGAACAAATGGATCTTCAATACCAAATCCACGCTTACTTCCAGGGAAGCTGAGATATTGCAACTGATCGTAAATGGGCTTACGGATCCCGAGATCGCCCAGCAACTCTTCCTGAGCCAGCATACGGTGAAGCGCTACCGGACGAATATCCTGATGAAACTGGATGTGAAAAATTCTACGGCATTGGTTAATAAGGCGCTTAAATCAGGCCTTGCTGTGTGAATCCGGAGAAATATTTATAGTCATTCATATAGGCTGCTGTGGAATGTTTACGTTGCCATTTCCGGGTGATTACGCTACCGGTAATCAGGGTTGCTCATGCCAAAGTGTTGTCCCGACTTTTGCACCTGTAAAAAATAAAGGTTTTAAAAGCTTACCGGAGTAATGCAACCGCGCTGTCCGGTTCCTTCCTGCTGATTTTCCTGCTTCCTTCCGGACGTTTCATACAATCTTCCCCGAAAATACATTTTGTTTTTATATAAATAGTATTATCATAGTAGAATAAAAACTATAAACCAATCGGGGTATACGGGGAGATATAGAAACTATCACCTTTGCTATACCTCTGATGGGCAATAAAACAGACAACCGATAGTGAAAAATGATGCTTGGAAGCGGTACCACAAAAAGGCGGAGCCGGGTTTTCCTTGTCTTATGTTCGTAAAATACCGCTTAACGGAAACCGTGATGAGAGACTAATTCATGTTGATATGCTTATTCCATAACCTCTAAAAAAAATATTTTGAAAAGATTATTACACAAAAGCCTGCCCGTATTGCTGATATTTTGTGCTCAGACCCAGTCTGTCGTCGCCCGGCAATACGTGCCATCAGTCAACGGACACAGTAGCTCCCTTGTTTTCGTAGAGAATAAAGGCCAGGTTACAGACCAATATTACCAACCCCGGACTGATATTGATTTCCGCATTGGCGGTAATGGTGTTAACCTCTTTGTAGGCAGTGCAGCCATGCACTACCAATGGTCTAAACCCACCGGCATAAAAATAGTGAATGGAGACACTTTGGAGGAAATGGCAATGTACCGTATGGACGTGTTGCTTGTGGGAGCCAACCCCAATGCACAGGTGATAAAAGAACAACCTCAGAACGCTTATGAACGCTACTATACTTCGCAATTTGGCGAACAGGGAGCTACTGCTTACAGTTACCAGAAAGTAACATACAAAGAAGTGTACCCCAATATAGATTGGGTGCTGTATGTCAGGAACAATACAATTGAATACGACTTTATACTGAGACCGGGAGGCAAGGTGTCGGATATTCAACTGCAATACCTGGGAGCCACAGCGTTGGTTGTAAATAGTAATGGCAGCCTGAGTGCTGCTACACCTTTTGGGGCAGTAACCGAAGCCGCACCAGTTAGCTTTCAGCAAGCAGACGGCAGTACGGTTGTATCTTCATTTCATCTTCAAGGAGATATTCTTTCTTTCAATGTAGCAGATTATACAGGCACATTGGTGATAGATCCGGTACTTGAATGGGCTACCTATTATGGAGGAACAGGAACAGAAACGATAAGGAACGGATGCGTAGCAGGCGACCAATACGGTAACGGCTATTTGGGAGGTACAACAAACAGTAGCGATAATATTGCTACTACCGGCAGTCATTTAAGTACCGTTGCAGGTAGTACCGATGCTTTTCTTGTAAAATTCAATGAAGCAGGCAACAGGCTATGGGCAACGTATTACGGGGGTACGGCAGCGGAAAACACTTATGCAATAACCTGCGATAGTGTTGGAAATGTATATTTATCGGGCTATACGCAAAGCGCATCAGATATCGCCACACCCGGAGCATACCAGGATACACTGAGTGGCGGTACAGATGCTTTTGTTGTTAAATTTGATTCGGCAGGTGTTCGGCAATGGGGTACATATTTTGGCGGTACAGGAAATGAACAATGCTATGGAATAGTTTGCGATAAGTATAATAATGTACTCATAACAGGCTATACACAAAGTGCAACGGCTATAGCAGGAGCAACAGCACATCAAAACACATTCGGCGGTACATCAGATGCTTTTATAGCCAAGTTCAGCAGCAGCGGAGCCTACAAATGGTCAACCTACTACGGCGGTTCGCTTCTTGACTATGGCTTTGGGGTGGCAAGCGATCAGAACAGTAATATATATCTTACGGGGTATACAAGGAGCACAAACGGAATTGCCACAACCGGAGCATTTCAACCTTCCTGGTCAGCTATGGATGATGCGTTTTTAGTGAAGTTTGATAGCTTAGGTGTAAGACAATGGGGAACCTATTATGGTGGCACAAGCCTGGACAGGGGACACAGTGTGTGTACCGACAATAGTGGTAATGTTTATATTTTGGGAAATACAAGCAGCACGACAGATATCGCTACACCTGGTAGTGTACAGGCAACATTTGGAGGAGGCTTTACAAGTGATATGTTTCTTGTGAAATTTGACAATGCGGGCAACAGGCTATGGGGCACGTATTATGGTGGTAGTGGTATTGAAGATGGTTTTTTTATTTCGTACGATGAGCATAGGAATCATCTGTATTTGTTTGGACGAACAACGAGTTCATCTGGAGTTGCGACATTTGGAGCCTGGAAAGATTCTTTAGAAGGAAATTCAGATGCACTATTAGTAAAGTTTGACACTGCGGGGACGTTACAATGGGCTACCTATTTTGGGGGAGATGCGGCTGACTTCGGGTATGGCGGATTTTGTAATAAGTTCTCTCAGGTATTTATAGGAGGGCTGGCAGGCGGTGTTACCAATTTAGCTACTGCGGGAAGTTATCAAACGGCCAATGGAGGTGGAAATGATGGCTTCTTTGCTGTTTTCAATGACTGTGAATTGCCTTCACCCGATACCATTACAGGCAATGATGCCGTATGCAGAGGCTCATTGCATACTTACGCTACGCCTTCACTATCGGGCGCTGTATCTTACACATGGATACTACCGGCGGGCTGGTCTGGTAACAGTACCGCAAGTAGCATTGATATAACAGCCGGTTTGGCAACGGACACCATAAAGGTTGTAGCTCATTTTGCCTGCGGTGTAAGCACTGCAATTGAAAAGGTTATTACAGTAAGCTCGTTACCTGCTGTCAACGCATTTGGCAATACGGAGGTTTGTTTTGGTGATTCCGTTTCATTGGCAAGCAGTGAGGGGGTAACTTATCAATGGCTAAAAAGCAATGTGGCGATTTCCAATGCTACAGACTCAATATACAAGGCTTACGAAAGCGACAACTACAGCGTTGTTGTTAACAATGATTTGGGATGCAGCGATACATCGGAAGTAATGGAAATTACTGTACACTCATTGCCAACACCTGTAATTACAGCCAATGATATGGAGCTAAGCACGGGTACATACAACAGTTATCAATGGTATCATAATGATACCCCGGTTGCAGGGGCAATAAATCAGACCTATACCATGGTAGAAGCAACCGGGGCATACGCTGTTTTTGTTACGGATGAAAACGGATGTTCCGCCATGTCGCAACCGGTTACAGGAGGTACAGGGATTGCGCCTGCAGCAAGCATTATAGAATACGTTTCGATCTATCCAAATCCATTTGATGACTGGCTGTATTTTGATATAAAAGAATCAGGATTGACCATTGAAATAGTTAGTATAGATGGAAGGTATATTATGAGCTGTGATGGGAGTGGCAAAATCGAAGCAGGTAATTGGGCTGACGGAGTATATATTTTAAAGGTTGTGGATAGTCAAAACAACATTATTGCAGCATCGAAGTATATAAAAAGTAGTAAGTAAGTGGATGTCTAAAAAGGCAACTAAAAAATCCCCGGTAAAAAAGCCGGGGATTTTTTTTAGTTGATCCTTCAAGAGTATATCCTGCAGGATAACCCCATTTAGCCCTCACGCTCACGCTTACTCCACAAGCCCCATATCCAGCGCCTTACGCACCAGCCCGATCATATTCTTCACATCAAACTTCGCCAGCAGATGCTTCCGGTGGTTTTCTACGGTGCGCAGGCTCAGGAACAACTTATCGGCAATCTCCGGGCTGGTATATTCCCGGGCAATAAGCTGCAATATTTCCTTTTCCCGCCGGGTAAGCATCACCTGGGCATGCGCGCCCTTCCGTGTCTGCAATACATCTTGCAGCAACTGCTCCTTCAGGGATGCGGTGATATACTGCCGGCCCGCATACACCGCATTGATGGCATCAAGCAGCATATCCCTGTCTGCATTTTTAAGCAGGTAGCCCATGCATCCCTGCTGCAGCATGCGCCGGATATGGAAATTGGTATCCACACTGGTGATGACCAGTATCCGGACATCCGGGTAATCGGCCGACACCACGCGGGCCAGTTCCTCACCGCTATGGTCCGGCAGCAGCACATCCAGCAGCAGCACATCCGGCCGGCGCTGCTTTAAGCCCTCCAGCAGTTCCCCGCCCGAAGTGTAAGTAGCCTGGACCGCAATATTGTCACAGGAATCCAGCAACTGGCTGAGCCCCGCAAGTACCATAGGATGATCGTCTGTGATGGCTACTTCTATCTGCTTCATACGGATACTTTTTTTGTGAGTTGATATATGGAGAATTCCAGGTAAAAGGCAGTGCCTGTATCCTGTTTGCTGTCTATTTCGAATGTGCCGCCGAGCATGGCCACGCGGGCGCTCAGGTTTTTAAGCCCCAGCCCCGTCGCCTGCTCCATGTTGCCGGCCGGGATGCCGGTGCCGTCGTCTTCCACTGCAATATGCAGTTGCGATTCATGCACATCGAGCTGCACCGTGATCAGCGAAGCCCGGGCATGCTTTACCGTGTTGTTGATCAGTTCCTGTATAATACGGTATAGCGACAGCTCGGCTTCCGGATCCATGCGGGGGATATCTCCGAAGACCGTGCAGATGATCCGGACGGGCAACCCTTTGCCGATCAGGTCGCAGTAATGTTGCGCAGCCCTGGCCAGTCCTTCCTTCAGCAACGTTTCCGGCTGCAGGTTGTGCGCCGTTTTCCTGAGCTGGTCGTAAGCCTCGTCCAGCAGCCTGATGCCGTTATGGAAATTCGGCGGGTGCTGTGCGACAGCAGACGGCAGCAGGTTAAAATTCATTTTCGAAGCAGATAGAAGCCCGCCGATCCCGTCATGCAATTCCCGTGCAATGCGCCGGCGCTCTTTTTCTTCCCCCTGCATCATTGCTTTCAGGCGGGTTATTTCCTGTTCCTGCTGCAGGATGTGGATGTAGCGTGCCTGTGCACGCTGCTTATGCCGGTAGCCCCGGTACAGCGCTGTGGAGCAGCCGGCAAGCAATATAACCCCGAGGCTGATCCCGCCGATCCACAGGTTCTTTTCTTTGATGCGGTTTTGCTGCTGCACGATCTGGAGCTGTTTCTGTGCAAGCTCTTTATCCTTTTCTGCCGTGCGGTGCTTCACTTCCAGTTGATGGATGATCGTGGACTTCTCCTTGCCAAACAGGCTGTCCTGTACCATATACACAAAGTGGAGCTGCTCGTAGGCCTGGCGGTACCGCCCCGTCTCGGCATATACCCGTGAGAGCATGTAAGGTATATGTTCAACGCGGTCTTGTTTATTGACCGCTGCCGATTTTTCTGCCGCAAACACAAGGTGCTCTTCCGCTTTTTTATACGCTTTCATGCTCAGGTAGGCCATCCCCAGCACAAAGTGCAGATCCAGGAAATTCCTGCCATGCACCTGTTGGCTCAAAGTCTCCGCTTCCTTTACATAATGCAGTGCCAGCTCGGGCTGGCATTTTTCGATCGCCAGCTGGCTGAGGTTGGATAAGGCCGTTATATGAGTAGCTGTTCTGCGCCCTTTGGCCAGGTGGGCGGCCAGGGAGAAATAATAGGCGGCCGTATCCGGATGGCTATAGAAGTAAATGCCGCCCAGGTTACTGTATACAGAGGCCAGCGTCACCGTGTCCTTTTTTTGCCGCGCAAGGAAGGCCGCCTGCTCCAGGTAGGTGAGTGCGATATCTTTTTGTCCCAGCTTCATCCAGAAGGAGCCCGCATTATTATACGTATAGATGGCTGCGGGGTAGCTCCGTGTATGGTACAGCTCTCCTATGCCCCGGTAAAGCATGTACGCAGCCATATCGAGTTGTCCCATCTGGAAGTAGGTGGCGCACATGCCGCTGTAGATGATCGGGATGCGGGCGCTCCCCGCAGGGTTGTCTCTGGCTGTGGTCAGCGCTTTACGGAAGACCGAAAGGCTGCGCTCATACATATCGCGCTGCCTGTAGGCTTCAGCAAGGCGGATCATCCCCCATATGGCGCCGTCGTAATAATGAATAGCGAGGCTTTTCTGTATCGCATCGTAGAAGAGCAGGATACTGCTGTCCAGGTACCGGTCCTGTACATCAATGGCATTGCGTATCAGCCCGACGATGGCGCCGGTATCGCCCTGCGCCCTGCTAAGGATCTGTTCATAATAAGCATCAACGGCCTGTGGCTCTTGGGGCAACTGAGCCTGCGCCCGCATACCCGGAGCGAGCCAGAAGATACATACAAGAAGATACGTCGTTCCGTGTTTCATCAGCTTCCCGAATAAAAATCATGCAGCGGCTGTATGATTAAGATAGTTACTTTTGTTATCCCTAAAATTAGCGGTTTCCACTCATATTGTAATATGAGTGGAAACAGTCTTATTTCTGCCATGCCGGGCGTGTACTTTTACGTAAACTATTAAAGCCGCTGGATATGAACAAAAAATATTCCCTTATTTTTCTGATCTTTTGCTTTTGTGCCCTTAGCGGGCTGTCGTCTGTAAGCGCCCGGCCGGACGCCGGACTTGTCTTCATCGAGAACCGCGGGCAACTCATAGATCAGTACCGGGCGCCGAGGCACGACCTTGATTTTTTTCTCCGTACGCCCGGAGTCAACCTGTTTGTCGGCGCCGGCCGGCTGCACTATCAGTTTGTGCAGACAGAGCGCGTACCCGGTAATGCCGGTCTCCGAACCGCATCAAAGCACACCGTGTACCGGCTGGATATGGAGCTGGCGGGGGCAGATCTGAATGTCCGCCCGGTGCCGGGTAAAGCACATGCCTATGCAGAACGGTATTATACCGGGCAGCACGCTGCAGACATCCGGTCGGGATCCTGGCAGCAGGTTACCTATCCCGAAGTATACCCCAATATAGATTGGGTACTTTATGTAAAGGACGACGGGATCAAATACGATTTTGTGCTGCATGCAGGTGCAAACCCTTCCGATATCCGTATCCGTTATAAAGGAGCGTCTGCAGAGCAGTTGCAGGACGATGGCAGTCTGCACTGCATCACACCGTTCGGTACCATCACCGAACACCCGCCCGTGGCATGGCAGCAGGAAGACCGGAAGCCCGTGGCATGCGCGTTTGTACGGCAGGGAGACGCATGGACATTTGAAACAGATCATTACACAGGCGCCATGGTAATTGACCCCTGGGTGCAATGGGGCACCTACTACGGAGGCAGTGACGAAGAATCGCAGGGACCCCAGATAGCCACCATTACTTCTGATGCCTCCGGCAAAATATATGTGGCCGGACAAACTGCGAGCATCGACCTCATCGCTACTACCGGCGTGCATCAGACGACGCTCGAAGGGAGCGGGGATGTATTCCTTGCTGCCTTCCGCCCCGACGGCAGCCTGGCGTGGGGCACTTATTACGGAGGCAGTGACGATGAAGAAGTCTGGGGCATAGCTACGGGCGCTACCGGGCATGTATATATTGCAGGTATTACAAGCAGCACTACAGGCATTGCTACAAACGGCAGCCATAAGCCAGGTCTCACCGGCGCTTTTCCGGATAACTTCCTGGCGCAGTTCGATACATTGGGCAATCTTGTCTGGGGCACCTATTACGGCGACGCCGAAGACGAATCAGGCGGCTTTGTCACCACCGATCGCCAGGGCAATGTTTACCTGGCCGGCACTACCTTCAGCGCATCCGGCATTGCCACTGCCGGTACGCATCAGCCGGTCAAAAGCGCCAGTCCCATCAGCGACGCCTATGTAGCCAAATTCAATGCCGCCGGACAGCGTATATGGGGCACCTATTACGGAGGACCGGGAGCCGGCAGCTTCACGGGGGCAAATGCCGTTGCTGCCGACCGGAATGATGCTGTTTTGCTGATGGGGATGACCAATACAGAAACGGCTATTAGTACGGCCGGTGTGCACCAGCAGGATTTTGCCGGTGTCACGGATGCTTTTATTGTAAAATTTGATACTTCAGGCCAGCGGCTGTGGGGCACTTATTATGGCGGCAGCGAACAGGAGATGCCTTTTGCCATGACCGTGGGGCCGGATAACGATGTATATATTGCCGGGCTGACGTACAGCGATACCGGCATTGCCACGCCGGGCGCTTCAAGGTCTGTATTTAATATGAACCCGTCATTGAGCATGGAATCATTTCTTGCCAAATTTAATAGCTCCGGCGCCCGCGTATGGGGTACTTATGCAGGTCCGGAGATGGGTGAGTTTACAGGCGGCATCAGTGCAGACCTTTGCGGGAATGTGTATCTGTCCGGAGCTACAATGGGTACCAGCAATATCATGATCACCCCGGATGCGCACCAGTCTGTCTTTGGCGGCGGCGCCGATGCATTGCTGATCCGCTACAGTGCAGACAGCGGGCAGGTGCAGTACAGCACATACTACGGCGGTGCCGACATGGATCTTGCCAACGGTGTGCATGTAGACCGGAAAGGTAATGTCTATCTGTATGGATACACGGCCAGTACCACAGACATAGCTACGCCCGGTACGCATCAGCCCGCGCCGGAGGGGGGCTACGATATGTTCCTCGTCAAGCTGCTCACACTGGGCATCGACCCGTCTTTCCCCGATACCACACTTTGCATAGACCGTGCATTTTTATTGCCTGTCTTGCCATCCTCCGATTTCAACAGCGGCAACGTATTCACCGTCGAATTATCGGATCAGGCCGGCAGCTTTGCCAGCCCCGTCGTCATTGGCACGTCTGCTTCCGTTGCTGCGGGTGATATAGCCTGTACGATACCTGCCGGCACAACGCCCGGCGCCGGTTATCGCATCCGCATATCCGCTACCGATCCTGTCCTGCTCAGCAGTTGTCCCCGCGAAGTAACGCTCGTTCTGCCGCCGTCGGTACCGGTCATTACGGTAAACGGCGCAACGCTCGAATCCAGCGCTTCGTCGGGCAATCAATGGTGGTTAGGTCAGCAACCCGTTCCGGGGGCGGATAGCCAGGTGCATACAGTAACAGTTACCGGCTGGTACCGGGTACAGGTAAGCAATGCAGGGTGCAGCAGCTACTCGGATTCTGTGTATATAGAAGCGCCGGAGACCGCAATCAGTCATCTTATGCAGGATGCGCCCCGGGTTTCTTTATTTCCCAATCCTTTTGAGGACAAAATTTCTATACAGATTGATGCATCCGTCACGGATGTCCATACATACCGGTTAACCGTAGCCGATCTTACCGGGCGTATCGTGTACACGCAGCCGGTAACATCCTACAAAAATGAATTGAATCTGGAGTATCTTGATGCCGGTATTTATCTCGTAATGCTCCGGGGCGCAAAAGGCAATGTGGCCATACGTGTGCTGAAACGCTAATAAGTAACGATGAAAATAAAGCAGATTGCCTGTACGCTTTTCCTGTGCAGTATCTCCCTGCTGCTGCATGCGCAATACACGCTGAACGAAAACAGGATATGGGCATTCGGCGCATATGCCGGTCTGGACTTTAGCAGCGGCCAGCCGGTACCTGTAAAAACAACGTTGTGGGCGCTTGAAGGATGCGCTTCTGTATGCGATGCAGGCGGGCAGTTGCTGTTCTATACCAATGGCAGGCAGGTATGGGACCGGCAGGGTGTGCTTATGCCTAATGGCGAAGGCGGTTTCCCGGTTACAAACAGCACTACGCAGGCGGCAGTTATTGTGCCCATGCCCGACAGCGGTAATAAATACTACCTCTTTTCGCTGGGGCAGCAGCCCGACGATGGCAGGCTGTGCTACAGCGTGGTTAACATGGAGCTGAACGGCGGACTGGGTGATGTAGAGCCGGGGCGGAAAGGAATAGTCATCGGCATGGGCTTTGCGGAAAAAATGATAGCCATACCGGGCGACGACTGCAATATCTGGTTGCTGCTGCGGGATAATGATGCTCATTTTTCCAAAGCCTATGAGATCACCGGGGCGGGCATTAATACGACCCCGGTGATCTCTGTTGCCGGCTTGCTCTCACCGGCACAAGCATACGAACGGGGCGTTATGAAAGTGTCGCATGACAGGCGGAAGATCGCTGCGGCCTGCGGCACTTCCGGTGCTCCGGGCGCTGAGAGAGGGGTCGAACTGTATGATTTTGATCCCGCCACGGGGATGCTCTCCAACGAGTGGGTACTGGATCGCAACTCACCGGGTCATTATTACGGGGTATGCTTTTCGCCGGATGATTCCAGGCTGTATGCTTATGCCTCCAGCAACAATTATAGCCGCGCCAGACTGTTTCAGTTTGATCTGACACAGCCGACGGCAGCAGCTATCACGGCTTCTAAAACAGAACTGTTTACTTTCGAATCTGATAATGGCGCGGAGTCTACAGATATGAGAATTGGGCCGGACGGCCGGATCTATTTCGGTGTGCATTTTGGTGACCACCTGCACCGCATCAACCAGCCCGACCAGCCTGGTATGGCCTGCCAGCCTGTTGCCAATGCCGTATCGTTATTGCCGGGTACATTTATGCAATTCGGGTTCCCTAATGAAGTGGTGCTGCCGCTGATCAGGGATACCGCATATGCCCGGAAAGATACAGTCGTATGTTTCAGCGATAGCGTGGTATTGCAGGCAAATGCAGCCGGATGGAGCCATACCTGGGGCGGAGACCGGTACGGCACATCCCTTACCGTACATGAGCCGGGCATATACATCGTCCGGTACCGCACTAATTGTCTGTACCATATAGATAGTACTGTGGTGATATTTTCCGGTCGCGTTCCGGATGCCGGTTTCACCAGGGGCTGCCATACCGGAGACGGAGACTATGCCTGGGTGACGCCCGCAGCAGCAGACACTGCTGCATACACGTACCGGTGGACGGACAGCGCCGGTACATTATTGCAGACACGTCATCATAGCTATACGGGAGATACGTTACGGCAGTTAGCTCCCGGCCTGTACCAGGTGCAGGTGGAGGGAAGCTATGGATGTGATACATTGCTGACCGTCCGGATACCGGTGCTGTATGAGGCCGGGTTCGCGGCAGATACGAATATATGTGTGGGCGTGCCTGCCCGGTTTCAGGATCAGTCCTCGGGCAATCCCGCTACATTATACTGGGATATGGGAGATGGCGCTGCAGCTGCGGGAACCGCTCCCGTTCACACATACCGCTCTCCGGGGCATTATCGGGTCACCCTCACAGCAGGCGATGCCGGCGGGCAGTGCAGTGACACGTTCAGCCGTATGGTACATGTCAGGGATTTCAGCATCGGGCTGACGGCAATGCCCGTCACTGCAGACTGGGGCGATCCGCTCACGCTTCAATCGTACGCAGCGGAGCCTTACCGGGTGCTGGCATGGTACCCTGAAACACAATTCCCGGACCAGACGGCCTATCAGCAAACATTCCGGGCAGATACAGTACGCGATTATCTCGTAGCGGCAGAATCGCTGTACGGATGCCGGGACAGCGCAACGGTCACACCCGGTGTCAACCCGCTTATATTTGTGCCTTCAGCATTTACACCCGGTCATAACGGACTGAACGATTATTTCCGCCCCTTGTTTGCCGGTGAGATCATACGCGTCACAGCTTTCTCGGTTTACGACCGGTGGGGTAAAGTGATCTGGTCTGCTTCCGGCAATGATGCGCGCACAGGCTGGGATGGTACATACAATGGTGTGCCGGCGCAGACGGGTACTTATTTTTATATGCTCGAAGTCGAAACAGCGGCTAACCGCAAAGTGTTTAAAAAAGGAGATATAACGCTGATCAGGTAAACCATGCCTGATGACTGTTTACACTCATTTTTCAATATGAGTGTAAACAGTCTTTTTCTGCACACCCTGCCCGGCTACCTTTACTTCAATTAAACCAGGATATTATGTACCGGAAATGCTACAGTTTTCTTTTGCTAATGATGATCATTGCCATTACCTGTTGGGGTAATGCAGAAACGAATGCCGCTGCTGGTCCTGGCGGCAACATATTCTTCCTGGAGAATAACGGCCAGTTGAAAGATCAGTATAACAAGCCGCGGAACGACCTCGATTTTTTATTACGGTCGCCCGGGATGAATTTGTATATCGGCCCGGGGCATATGCATTATCAGTTCATAAGCGTTGAGCAAAAAGCGGCGATACCGGCAGATGCGAAAAAGCACCCTGTTGGTTCATTGCCCGGAGAAGTGGCAACCGACCCCGTCTATAACGTGTACCGCCTCGATATGGAGCTGGCAGGCGCCGATATGCATGTAAAGCCCGTTACCTCCGGTGCATGGACTTACTATGAAAATTACTACCATCCTCATTGTCCCGGAGGATACAGCCGGGCACAAGCCTTTCGTAAAGTAACCTATCCCGCTGTATATCCCGGTATCGATTGGGTGATCTATGAAAAGAACGGCGTGTTGAAGTATGATTTCATATTACACCCCGGGGCAAATCCTTCCGATATACGGATCCGGTACAAAGGCGCGACCAATACGGCAATACAGGACGACGGCAGCTTGCAGGTAATGACCCCCGCCGGTACGATTACCGAAAATGCGCCGGTAGCCTGGACCTTACACGATCAGCAACCGGTAAATTGTTATTTTATACAGGAAGGCAGCGACTGGACTTTCCGTACGGACGCATGGTCCGGAACCCTGGTGCTCGACCCGGCATTGCACTGGGCTACCTACTTCGGAGGCAACGATGAAGAAGATGCCTGGACGAGAAAAGTAGCAGTAGATGATGCCGGCATGGTGTATATCACTGCGCCCACATTGAGTATCAGCCAGATTGCTACCACCGGTGCGCACCAGACAACGATAGGCGGCGGAGTGCCCGGTACCACAGATGCGTTCCTGGCAAAGCTGCATCCGGACGGATCCCTGCTGTGGGCTACCTACTTCGGTGGCAGTGAAGACGAATTTGCCTATGGCATTGCTACAGATCATGATGGCCATGTGTATATCGGCGGGCATACGGAAAGCACTTCCGGTATTGCCACATCACAGGCGTATCAGACAGGTTATGGCGGAGGTACGGGCGATAATTTCCTGGCACAGTTTAATGATTCGGGACAATTGAAGTGGGCAACCTATTACGGCGGCGCCCTTGCCGAAGATAAATGGGGCGGGGTGGTAAGCACAGATCCGTGGGGCAACGTATATCTCGGCGGCACTACAACAAGCACGTCGGGGATCAGCACGCCCGGGTCGCATCAGCCGACAAAACTTGCTGCCGGTGCTGCGGCCTATCTGGCCAAATTCAATGTTGCCGGACAGCTCCTGTGGGGAACGTATTTCGGCGGGAGCAACGGCAGTACCAGCGGCGATGCGCTGGCGGTTGACCGGCAGGGTCATATATACCTCGCAGGCAATACCGATGCAACCAATAACATTGCTACAACCGGTACGCACCGGACGGCTTTTTCCGGAGGATCGGGGAGCGATGTATACATCGTCAGATTCGACAGCGCCGGTCAGCAGTTGTGGGGCACCTACTATGGCGGCGACGGCAATGATCAGGTCTATTCGGTTACCACCGATATCGACGATAATATCTATATCGGCGGACCTACATTCAGCGATACCGGTATTGCGAGCACAGGCGCCCACCGGGCTGCATTTATGAATATCTTTTTCGGGGATTCCTATGTGGCGAAGTTCGAAGGTATGTCAGGCATCCGTATGTGGGGCACTTATCTGGGCCCCGGCCCCGGCGGGGATATGCTGGGTACGATCGTGAGCACAGATCCCTGTGGCAAAGTGTATGCTTCGGGTAATGCATACGGATTCAGTAACCTGGCCACTCCCGATGCTATGCAGGATACTATGGCCGGAAGCGGAGATGGTATGCTGGTACGCTACAGCGCCGACGGAGACTTCGAATACGGCACTTACTGGGGCGGAGCGGAACTGGATGCCGCTATCGGGCTGCATGTGGACGGTAAAGGAACGGTCTGGCTGTTTGGCTATACTTCCAGCACAACGGGAGTGGCTACTACCGGAGGACATCAGCAAACTTACGGTGGAGGCCCGAAAGATGCATTCCTGGTAAAGATGCTGGACCTCGCCTTTGATCCTGCCTTCACCGGTACCGTATTGTGTATTGACCGCCCGTTTGCGATACCCATCCAGCCTTCTTCTCATTTTAATACAGGCAATACGTTTACGATAGAGTTATCGGACAATACCGGGGATTTTACCAATGCAGTAACGATCGGTACGGCCAGTACGGCCATTACAGACGAAGTCTCCTGCCTGATCCCTGCGGGCACTGCCCCTGGGAGTGGTTATCGCATACGCGTGATCGCTTCCGATCCCGGAATTACAACCAGCACCTGCGACCGGAATATACATACCGTAACACTGGCCACCCCTCCGCCCGTCCCGGCGATCACCGTTAACGGGCAAGTCCTGACGTCCGATGTTGCAGAAGATGGTAGTCAGTGGATCCAGTGGATCCTCAACAATACACCGGTGACCGGCGCTACAGATCACGAGCATACGGCCGTTGTCTCCGGATGGTACCAGATAATGGTGACAGATGCAAACGGATGCAGCACTATTTCCGATTCAGTGTTAGTAGAGCTGCCCTCTGTTATAGGGCAGACCGGAAAAGATGGCGGAGCCATGAAGGTATATCCTTCTCCTTTCAATGGTTATTTATATATACAGGCAGCGGCTTCCGTGGAGGATATATCAGCGTACCATGCTACGGTTACAGATCCCGCAGGAAGGGTAGTGTACAAGATATCCTCCATGGCATACCATAACGAGATCAATCTGGCACACCTCCGGGCAGGCGTTTATTTTGTTGTTATCGGTAACGGTGTTGATCGCAGCGTGCACCGTTTGCTTAAGCTGGATTAGAATTAAGCCGGGAGTTATTTATTTATGAAACAGGGCGTTTGTCTGTGGATGCTGATCTTGTTACTGCCATGCCAGGTGCCCTGTGTATATGGCCAGAGACAGTATATGCTCCCCGAAAACAGGGTATGGTGTTTTGGGGAAAATGCCGGCCTGGATTTTAACAGTGGAACCCCGGTGCCCATCACTACAAGCATGCGGGCGCCTGAAAATGCCTCTGCTGTTTGTGACAGGCAGGGTCAGTTGCTTTTTTATACGTTTGGAAAACAGGTCTGGGACCGCACCGGAAACATAATGCCCAATTCCACCAGTGGAATGCCATACTGGGCGCATGATGCGATACAGGGCTCTGTCATTGTGCCCGTGCCGGACAGTGTGGGTAAATACTATTTGTTTTCCCTGGAGTCTGCGGTAAGCACCGTTGTTGACGGTGATACCATAAAAGGCAAGGGTCGTTTTTCATATAGTGTCATCAATATGGCGCTGAATAACGGGATGGGCGATGTGGAGCAGGGAAGGAAAGCCATACCGCTCGATTCAAACCTGTCGGAGTGCATGGTAGCGGTACCGGGTGATCGATGTAATATCTGGGTTATTGTACATTCGGCGGTACGGGGATTATTTCAGGCTTATGAGATCACCCGCGACGGCCTGAGCACGACACCTGTCACATCGCCCAGCGGTATCATATCCTCTTCAGTTACGATCTACACAAGCGATATGAGGATCTCCCCCGACCGCTCAAAGCTCGTGATATCGGCATCCTCTATCGGTAATTCCCAGGCTTTTAACTCCGGGACAAAGCTGTTTGACTTTGATCCGGCATCAGGGATGCTGTCTAATGAGATGGTCATAGACGAAGCCCGGTATGCGGGCGCCTGTTTTTCGCCCGGCAGCTCCCGGCTGTATGTAAAAGGTAATGATACCTACCAGTATGACCTGAGCTCGGGTATTCCTTCGGTCATCAACAGCTCAAAAACGTTGATCGCAAGAGGGCCGGGAACATCAGAACTCTATGATCTGAAAATAGGCCCGGACGGAAAGATCTATACGGGAGCCGAACGGGGAGGAAGGTTCCTGTCGGCGATCAACGCACCGGACCTGGCGGGTATTGCCTGCCAGTACACGCCTAATGTGGTACAGTTGCCTGCAACTACATCTCTTTCATCCCGGCTCAACAGCGAGGTGGCCGTATTTATTCGTGATCCCGTCCCCGGGAGGCAGGTGGTACTTGTATGCTTCAGGGATAGTGTGTTGCTTCAGGCGGATCCGTCGGGGCGCCACCATATATGGGACGACAGCAGCACGCTGACCCGCCGGGCTGTTTACGAATCGGGCATTTATGTTGTGCAATATATTACGGATTGCCAACACCACACCGACACATTCTTTGTACAGTTCTTTACTGTGCCTGCAACAGGATATACACAAGGATGCAGGAATGTAAACAATAACGCGGCATGGGTGCATCCCGGGCCGGGAGACACATCCGGCTATATCTATACCTGGACGGATAGTGCCGGTCAGATGCTCCGGGTACGGCACAGCGCTGCCGGGGATACATTATCCGGCCTTGCTCCGGGCCTGTACAGGGTATCATTACAGGGCAGTAACGGATGTGATACATCCTTGTCCGTGAGGATACCGCATCCGGGCTACCGGGCTTCATTCCGGGCAGATACCGGTGTATGTGAAATACAATTCCTGAATACTTCTACGGACGACTTTACAACCTGGGCCTGGGATTTCGGGGATGGCAGTACATCCGCGCAGCACAGCCCGTCGCACCGGTATCGTCAATCCGGAACCTACACCGTCCGGCTGATCGCGCAGACGCCGTATCCCTGCTATGATACCGCCTATGCAACCGTAACAATAGACAGCGTACCGTACGTAACCTTCACTACCCGTAACGATAGTATATGCGCCGGGCAAGCCGTTACCTTTATTCCGGCTTATCTCAGCGGCATCTCCGGCCTGAAGTGGCAATTCGGCGCCGGGGCCGACACCATACGGAGCGGGGGAGAGCGACAGGTGCGTTCTTTCGAAGATGCCGGTGCACATGTCATTACCGTTACTGCTTCCTGGCCCGGATGTCCGGATACGTCTTTCAGTGATACGATCCGGGTTTTTCCTTATCCGCAGGTAAATATCGGAGACGATACATCCGTATGTCCCGGTGGCGCTCCCGTCGTGATCACTGACGGGGTCTCACGTCCGCCTGATCACAGGCGGCGGTGGAGCACGGGTGATACCACGGCTGCCATCCATGCAGGGCAGCCGGGCGTCTTTTTCCTGGAGGTGACCTCCGGGCACAACTGCGCCGCTGCTGATTCCGTAACCGTATTTAAATCCTGCTACATAAGCATTCCTAACGTATTCACGCCGGACGGGGACGGGTACAATGATTATTTTTTCCCGAGACAATTGTTATCTGCTGCGCTGACCCGGTTCCGGATACAATTGTATAACCGCTGGGGGCAGTTGATTTTTGAATCCACACAGATTGACGGGAGAGGCTGGGACGGAAAACTGAACGGGGACGACCAGCCTGCCGGCGTTTACATATACATCATTGAAGCAGCGTTTGCAAACGGAGATACGGAGCGCCATCAGGGGAATGTGACGTTGCTCAGGTAGGATGCCAACTAATTGTTCAGGCGCCCTTAAAAAAAACTGCCGCCCGGCGCATCGCCCCGACTATATGTGTATCAAAGGCTTTCAGCATTTTGAGTTCTCATAACCGAGTTCAAAATGCCGACAAGCTCACCACCGTATCTGCTACCGGGTACCACATCTGCGCCGGCTTGCCCGTTAGCGGCGCCAGCGCACCATCCCGTACGTTGGCGGCATGTGCGGCCGTGGAGAGATACCGCTCGAGGATATTCTGTACCCGGTTGTCGCGCATGAAGAGGCCATGGAAGTCCACATGGTTGCCCAGTTCCTGCAGAAAGGTTTCTTTCCGGAGCGCAATGGTCTTGATATAATCCTTGTACACCGTAGCGCTGATGGCCGGTACGGTGCCATCGCCGCCCAGCAGCACCGGGTCTTTGGCCTGCGCTGCCAGTTCGTTTTTCCGGATCTGATCGAGTTGTATAATGTTGCCGTCTTGCGAGGCTTTCAGATAGAGCAGCGTTTCGTCTTCGATACCAGCAAGGATCACCATGCGTTGCCGCAGGGCTACAGGCAGTTTGCTGAAGTCGGCCATGCCGCCGGAGCGGAATGTACGCAGGTCTTTCAGCCGTGCGTCAAACAGTTTTTCCATTTTGGCATATACATTCGGCTGCCAGTACTTTTTCTCCAGCAGGCTGAGCGGCTTGCCATCCTCCATGTAGGTGACGGCGTTTTCATACACCGGCAGCAGTTCGTAGATGGAGGGGAATGTGCGTACTACTTCACGGATGTCTTCCTCGCGGCCAAAGATGTTATGCAGCAGGCTGCGGAAGCCGCCGTTGTCTTTGATCATATGGATGAGCGCATAGGGCGAGCCGAGAAAGGGTGGGGCGCAGAGGATCACCTTGCCGATATCCCTGTAATCTGCCACCTGGTTGAGGTAGGCGCCGAACACCAGTCCGCCCATGCTGTGGGTGATGAAGTGAAAGGCCTGTGGCTGATGCGGCTTCAGCTTTTCTTTCAGGTATTGTACAAACACATCCAGCCTGCGGCCGTTCTCTGTATTCGACAGCCGCCAGTCGTAGCCGAAGAGGTAAATGGGAAAGTTGACATGCCTGCCGGTGTTCAGTTTCCGGAAGAGGTTGACGATCGCTTTCTCATAGGGGAGCCGCGCAATACTCTGGCGTTCGATGATGCTTTCGATCCGCTCGTCGTAGACCGGCCGTTCCTGCAGCCGTTCTTCGAGGTAAGGCCCCATGATCCGGGTCTGGAGGGCCGTGCTGATCGTGTCAAACGCTTTCCAGACCGTTTCAAAGCCGAAGCTGTTGGCATTGACCAGGTTGGTGGCTTCGATGCCGGGGATGAATATGATGGGTGTCATGATCGTATCGTATTTGAAGCCTGCCGGCTGCGGCGCCGGCGGCGGTTCAGGAAGTAAGCAGGCCCGGTTGCAAACGGGCAGCCGGACCTGCTTGTTCACGCAATGGTCCCCGACGGACTATTGCTGTACCTGTAAGACAGACATCGTGTTAAACGCACCGTTGTTCAGCGGGGTAGCAGCTCCGTTGACCTCCTGGTAAAACAAAATGCCCATCACGGCGATGACCGGTAAGGCGCCGTCTTCCGGGATGCTGCAGGAAAGCGGCGGCAGCGTCAGCTGCTCCTTGTCCCAGGGCTGCAGCCCTGTCTGCGCACGTCCGGTTGTGTGGCCGGCAGATGCAAAATCCACCTCGGCTGCCGCAAAGACGATCCGGAAATGCGTCGCGCCCTGCGGCGCCTTGATCGCTTGTTCCGGAATAAACGGCGCCAGCGTCAGCGTGGCCGTGCCGGCAGCCCGGTCTATGACCACCGGTACCTGCCCGGCGAAGACAGTTTCGCGGGTGCTGCGGCCGTTGAACTCGAACCCCGTCAATATGCCGATATCCGCATCGGCCAGCCCGCGTTGGCCGCGGGGATGCACTGGGTCCGTTTTCAGCGCCTGGTGCAGGAGCCGTGTCATCCGTGCGGTCATGCGCCTGTCTGTAGCATTGTACACCTCCTGGTGAAACGCGCTGCGCATCAGCTTTGAGCCTTTCGCGGCCGTCCCGAACTCTGCGAGGTTTTCGCGGGTGCGGGCATAGGCCGGGGCATTCATAATGCGCTGTCTCGATACGCCGCCTTTGGCGCGTACCTGGTATCCTTCTGCCGTCTTGACGAAGGTCAGATTGCCGATCGTACCTTCTATGGGTATGATCCCTGATTGTTTTGCCATGATCTTTGGTTTTTAAATAGTGAAACAATAGCAACACCGTCCTGTCATAAGAGGCATTCCGGGCCCGGAACCGGCATACCGCGGAGGCCTCAGCACGGTATGCTTTGTTGCTGCGCTTACGGCAGAACGGGTGTTGCAGGTACAAAGTAAAATCAGGCAAAGGCTGGAAAAGGTGGCAGAGGGTACCGGTACCCCGGTGCAATAGTGGCGGGTAGTGGCTTGTGGCGATAAAAAAAATTTGTCACAAGTGCCGTCAGAAATCTTCCGGTGTTTGAAAATGGAACTTTGTTGAAATAATTCAAGCAGGAATAACTGAAGCCTTTGAGGGTATCAGGCCCAACCCCGGCGCGATGCACCGGGTTTTAGGTATATTAAAGGCTGAATAGCCTTTGAGGTGATGTAACAACGCCGCCCCGAAGGGGCAACATATACGCAACCCAACGCAGCGCGTTGGGCATAATCCGGTCAACACGCCAACACCGCCCTGAAAGGGCAGCATATACACCCGAGTTCGGGATAAGCACACGATACCTGTTTACATATGTTTCGAAGAAGAACGATCATATTTTCCCGTACACGAAACGATCAGACACCCCTCTCTATCTCCCCTCGAAGGGAGACGACCACGCTATTCCATCCCGGAAGTAATAGCTTAGAATGGTGCAGATGTCTATTTAGAATGGTTGACTATTACTTACACAGTTCCCTGCTGACAAACAAGGGTACATGCAGGCATTGTCAAACGATATGCAGACAAAGCAGAACGGACTGATCGTCTCCCTTCGAGGGGAGATAGAGAGGGGTGTAATGTTTATCCCGAACTCATATTATACACAACGTACCGCGTTGGGCATAACACAGTCCCCCCAACATCGCCCTGAAAGGGCAGCATATATCACCATGTAGTTTAATCCCGGCTTAATTATCTTTATAAGATGAAAAGCATAATCCCCCTTATCCTGTTCATCTGTCTGGCGCAAACGCTACCGGCACAACACACGGTTGAAAGCCTGATACAAACCGGGGTAGCATTCCATGATGCGAAAGAATACGACAAAGCCATTAACACTTACAAGATTGCCCTCGAAATGGAGCCCAACTCTGCCATGATCAATTATGAGATCGCACTGTCGTACCTCGAGGCGACAATGTATGATAGTGCCATCAAATACAGTGATAAGGTGATCAGCCTGAATAAGCAGTTTGTAGCGGATGCTTATATAGCCAAAGCTTCCAGTCTTGATTATGCCGGTAAGACCGATGAATCCATTCAGCTTCTGGAAAGTGCTATCCGGAAATTCAACCGGAACCACCTGATGTATTATAACCTCGGATATAATTATGTAAGAAAAAAGGATTACAAAAAAGCAGAAACAGCACTTACGAACGCAATCAAAGTAAAACCGACGCACGCCGGCAGCCACCTGTTATTAGGTTCTGTTGCAGCGGAAGCGGGGGAGAAAGTCCCGAGCCTGCTCAGCCTGTACTATTTCCTGCTGCTGGAACCCGGTACCGAACGGTCAAAAGCGGCTTATATGCTACTGCAGCGGCAGATGACGGGTAACGCCCAAGCAGATGCCGATGATCCCAATAAGATCAATGTTTTCTTCAACCCGGATGCCAGCTCCGATGAGGGATTCCGCTCCGCGGAACTGGTACTATCCCTGCTCTCTGCCTCCGCATTAACGGCAGAAAACAAAGAGAAAACACAAGAAGAACTATTCAGGGAGCATACAAAAATGTTCTTCGGGATATTGGGTGAATTAAAGAAAAAGAAAAACAAAGGCTTGGTGTGGGAAGGCTACATTCCGTTTTTTCATGCACTGTCCGAATCCGAACACCTGGAAACCTTTTGCCATTACATCAGCTATTCCATGAATCCCAGGTCTTCCGACTGGTTAATGAGCAACCAGGCCAGGCTAAAGAAATTTGGTGAATGGGCCGATAAAAACAACCTGAAGATATGACGCTGCAACAACTCAGATCATTTGTTCGCTCATTACCCGAAATCACCGAAGAGCCACACTTCGAAAAAACCTCATACCGCGTAAAGAAAAAGATCTTCGCCACCTACGACGAGAAGCGACACCGGGTGTGCGTGAAATTATCCGGGGCAGATCAGGATGTCTTTTCCATGATTTATAAATCTGCCATCTATCCCGTCCCGAATAAATGGGGCAAGCAGGGATGGACCTTTATCGAGCTGGGCAAGGCAGAACTTTTCCAATTGCGAATACACTGTATTCGCAATTGAGCTGGAGTCAATACAAATTACTTATAAGAATTGATAATCAAGATAAAATAGCGTTTTACATTGCTGAAACAGTAAAGAACAATTGGACTGTACGCCAATAAGGAGTTGGAGCATTTTGAGGGGAAAGATAATGCTGGATGAACGGAAAGGTTTCAAAGACGCCGTCGTTTTGAAACAACCTACTTCGCATCCAAAATCTCAGCCGAAATGATCTTACCGTCTGTAGTGTCCAGGATAGCGAAACAGTTCGCTGTGATCCGGACATTTTCCTCTGTCTGATATGTAAACTCTGATCGCACCTCGATCACGGAATCCATGGGAGTATATACAGTAAGTACATGTTCATAGCTTGCGGGGTTACTAAGCCGGCTTTTTACATAATCCACAACTACAGGCATGCTGCCATCCCGCTCATCATAAAATCGCTTGATCCGGCTATGGTATTGCTTCTCTTCCGGAGAATCCCACCAGCCGGAGTTTCTGACAAGCACAAAGGCAAAAACCGAAGCAAGTAATGTCAGTGTGATGATCTGTATGGGGCGCACGAAAGTATATTTTGCTAAATTTACTCTTTACTAACTGTAAAACACTGGACATGAAATACGTTGTTGTATTTGTGACGATAATTGTTCTTGCATTGCTTGTGGGGGCTGTTTACTATGCTCAACGGAGGAAAGGCAAATTTTACCCGGTCGTAGTGCTCGCGTTTAATGCGTTATCGATAATTACACTAATTTTTGGTGTGCTATTTTCGTTGGCTTTAATGTTTCATTATGGAGCAATATTAGGAGAGAACGGAGGCCTGCTGTATTTACACGGCGATCGCATGATCGCAGGCATGATGCTTCTGCTATTTTCGTTTTTATTTTATTTTGGGTGCCAGGTGCTGGTTTATATCGCCCTAAATGTAAGTCGAAAGACAGGTTTTAACGAGAATGAGGAAAGTTAACCAGATCAAAATATGATACGATATTCATACCTGGCTATTATTCTCTTGTTTTTTTCTTGTAGTCAATCAAATAACAGTGCCCGAGATTACGTGGATACAATGGTAACTACATTGCTATTTTCTGCTGGAGCAGGATAATCTTCGGTTAATAAAGAAGGACAAATCAGAGGTTAAACGTACTCGCTTTGAAACTGGAGAAGAAGAGTAAACTGGTTTTGCCATACTTTCGATTGCACTACATAGAAAGTATTGTCCACACCAGTATACGGAGATCGAGGCTGAGATCAACTCCATCCGCATGCAAAACGAAGCGCGGAAGAAAGGCCGGGATATGCTGGTGCTGGCAGATACTTTGGATAAAAAATTCAGACAGAACAGCTTACTTCGCTCAAGGTGATGGGAAAGCGGCTGCGGAGGATCTGGTGAACGGGATGTTTGGAGTGGTGGGAAAGATTATCGGAAGCATAATTTAGTCACCAAACAGGTTACTTAAAGAATTACCCAGCGTATCAAAGGGGATAATCGCTGTAGATGCTCCCACTTGTCTGATAACATATATTTATACAGAAGGCACAAAAGTCTTTTTTCAGTGTTATTAGGACACCGGGAAAATCAAGGTTTTTTTCTTTTTTGGAGAATCTTTCCAGTTTTTGGAAAATTTCGGATTTCAGAAAATCAACAAAAAAATTACGCTTTTGAAGAATTTTTCGATTTTTTAAAACATTGAAAAGCCTTGAAAAAACAGCAATTTCCTATCCCTTTGGAGAATTTTTTCAATTTTTGGAGAATTTTCGGATCCTTGAAAATCAGCAGAATTTCCCCGGTTTTTAGAGAATCAATCACTACGATCAGCTTCAAAAAAATTGCCACTCTTTTGAGTGGCAATCGCGCATCTTAACACCAAGGCCAGAAACCAATTTTTATTTTTAGTTTAAAGCCGGAAGGTCCTTTCTTAATTTCAAAATGAAAAAACATTTCTCATGAATTCAGAAAGTTTGTTTTGTTCCTGTCTCCATTCTATCAGTTTCAAGAGTCGGCAGGCTACTATTTTGTGCTGAAACCACACCAGGATCATAAAAGTAAACAATGTCTGAAGAATACGTTTTCTTATTTTTCAGACCGAGCCAGGGAGCTGTTCTTTTCGGCTGTGTGTGGCATATTGATGCGGGTATTGCATTATCCCAGGCTTTCGAGATCGGAAACCAACTTTTACCAGCTTCAACTATGACTTTTCCCGGCAAGCGAGCGGCAGGATGATTGCCGGATGTGAAAATGTGAAGGACATCCTTTTTCAATTTACCATATCGGGACAAAAAACCGGAGCAGCTCATAAACGGAAAGTGCCGCCCACACCAGCATAAAACTGAATTCCCTCGTGTGTACACTTTTCTTCCGGACGAGACAGAACAGGTAGAGCAGCACAGGGACGATCAGGAAATAGTGTAATTCCCGGACACCCGCCCAATGCTGTATTTTGAACATTAAACCGGCCATAAAGGTCAAGCCTAAAGTGGCTATGGCCACCCTTTCCGGAATACTGATGTTCCGCATGATCAGGGCATACTGGCTGGTCAGCAGCGACAGCAGCAGCAGGGAGCCGATACACAGCAGTATGCCTGTGTTTGGAACCACCCATACGGATACGGCGGCGCCAAGCAGTCCCAGTGCAATGATTTTATGGAATACGCCTTTGTGGCGGAAAGACAGCACTGCTCCTGTTGCTGCGGTAAGGGAAAGTACGATATAAAGCATGGTCTGGTTATGTGTGCGGTAAGAATATTCTTTATCCGAAAATAAATATTTATTTTCGTACAACCATCCAATCCCTTCACCATGAGATAACCTGGTTTATCCCTCAACCTGTTTGCTCATGCATCTCTATTCTATACCTGCTGTTGTCGGAATTTACCGGTTACTGCCGTTGTTATTCTTCCTTGTGACTACCGGTTGCTGTGTTTCATGGACGGCGGCTTATGAAGCCGCGATAGACCACAGGTGACCACCGCCGCCAAGCTCACCAACCATTTGTATCTCGATATGCTAGAGGTTCCGGATACGGAGCGTACCTACGCCCATTTTGCACCACGCTATATAGAGATCGAAGTAGAGATCAACTCGCTGCGGATGCAGAACGAAGCTCGGAAGAAAAGCGGGGATATACTCGAGCAGGTTGACACCCTGGATAAGCAGCTCCGAGAGTACAAGAACGCGCACCGGCAGAAAGGGATACTTTCGCGGGGCGAGGCCGAGACCTTCAACGACTATATGCAAAGCTATTGGAAGACCCTGCTGCGTACAGAACGAAACCTCAACCGAAAATCATAACCTATGCCTGTAGTCAACAATGAATTCATCGATGCCATCAGGGAAGTGGTGGGCACAACGGTAAGAAAGCACAAGCGGAAGATCTCCGACGCAGTGGCGGAATATATGAATGCACCTGATTTCTCCACCACATTAGCAATAAAGCTTACAGTATAAAATCTCATGCAGAATTTTTATCTTGGAAGAAAAAACCATGCGAAAATATTTATATGGGGCAATGATATTGATATTAATCACAATAAATAACTTACATCTTTCTTTTGCCCAACGGATTGACTCTTCGCTTCTGATTGGAGTTACAACTCATAGCACTACTACTTATAGATACTCAACAGACGCTCCCGAAAACACCCAAACAATAGTAGAGATAGCAGACTCTACTATTGATCTTTCCGCAGATACCATTAGGAAAGAAATATACATAAGTGGAAATCCCTTTGGATACACTAATGTAAAAACTGGAGTCAGGGAACTTGATCCTAATCCTGAATTTAGCTTTTTATTTCCAAATCTTCCAGTTTTTATGGATAAGAATGTGTATCTATTCGCATGTAGTCTTTTAGACTATTCTAATTTTTCCAGGATTACATTTAAAGATACTGTGAAAATTATATGCAATGTATTTAAAGGCACAGCCAATTTTGAGGAATGCAACTTTCAAAGCGATGTCGATTTAGGTTCTAATGAGTTTTATGGGGATGTCTACTTTTGGGGATCCCGATTTTTTTCGAACCTTAGTATCGAATCGTCATACTTTAGAAAAAGCGCCAGATTTGATGAAGCAAATTTTAAAAACTATCAACAAAAAAATAAACTCACCTTGAAAGGGATTCATGGTGATTCACTTGAAATTACTTTCACTGATGCAATTCTGCCCGATACTATAGACTTATCGTATGTCAAGGGCCTTTACAAGCCAATAGATTTTACAAGTTGTAATTTCTCTAACCTTAAAGATCAGGAATACAGTATGTCAGATAAATTCTACAAATATTTTCTACCTCGTAACTATGATAACAATAATTCATTTGTATATATAAACCTCTACAATTCGGATATTGTGTCCATAAAAATGGACTACTTAAATTTCAGATTATATTTTCCGGAAAGATTACCTAAAGATCAAATCATTTCTATTTATGAGACTTTGTTGAAACACTTTAGAGATAACGGACAACTTGAAAGTGCCAAAAAACTTGATATTGAATACCAATATTTCATAAGGGATAACGGCATCTGGGCATACGTTGCGGATTGGTGGTGGCGCTTCGGATATGAAAAAGACAGGGTTTTTGCTCATATAATAACGTTTATTGTGCTTTTTTCAATCATCACCTATATATTTATTGGATATTTACATGAAAAGGTGTACCCTTTAGAGGCTATAAACTATCAAAATAGACAAGGCGCGAGAATAAAAATTGACCATCTACTGGAATTTTTCAGCTGGAATAGATTTTGGTTTTCATTCGTTTATACAACTACATTATTCTTTGCCTTTTCAATAAAAATTGATCGGCTAAAATTCAAGCCCACATTAAAAAACATTGTAGCAATGTTATATGTTCTATTAATTTGTTCCCTTGGGCTTATTTGTATTGGTTATGTAGCCAATTTCATTTTGCAAAAAGATGTCTAATCAGAACGCTGACATATCAACACCTTATTTTCATGCTCAATGAGGGCACAGGTTACTTGTAACATACGGTGCGAAATTTCTCAAGTATTAATGTACTATCCGATTAGTGCATCTTTACTTGTACTTACTCAAAACATTAAAGAAAATCCGAAAGACATTTAGTGCTTGTGAAAGCTTCCCTCAGTTAGTAACGTTTAAAATTAAGTCAGCCACGTACCATCCGGACGGCATGGGATGAATGGGATTTCGACAAGACTGTTAAGAACGGGACACTGCATTGTTTCGAGCCGGTATCTTTCCACCTGGCCACAGACGAGCATATCAAAAACAAGGTGTACACCTGGACGTGTCAGCTTCCCCAAAGTTTGCTTAATTCAAAAGTAGGCTTTCGTTGTTAAAATCATCTTTGGGTATTTCAAATACTTTATCCACAATCGCCTTCGCCTGAGGCCTCTGCGGGCCTCCACTCGCCGATGTGGATAAAGCTTCAGTGCTAATGTTCATCTTCAGTTCGCTATTGAGCCAGTTATTGTAATACATCAGTGGCGATTGATAAAGTAAGGCTTTATGAGGTCTGTTCTCATTGTAATCCTTCTGCCATTCCTGTACCATCACCCTCACTTCACGCAGGCTGGTAAACATCCAGGCGTCGAGCAGTTCCCTGCGTAAAGCGTATCCGCCCGACGAAGTACATCTTTTCTGCGCCTGTGGGCGTCTATAGTTTTGCGTGTACAAAATAGAAAGATGTCCAAACAAGAATATTGGTTTTCGCTGATGTGCGAACAGGAACAAAGCGGTCTTACGATCACCGGCTTCTGCGCTTCCCAAGGTATTAAGCCGTGCACCTTCCATTACTGGCGCAGAAGATACCGGCAGGCACAAAGTCAACCCCGGGGCTTTGTGGAGCTGACCACACAGTCTATCGCTGGCCATAACATCCGGTTGGTCTATCCCAACGGTGTAAGTATCGACCTGCCTGTTGCCGATATTTCCCTGATCGCTCAGTTGCTCCGCCTTGGCTGATGTTCACGCTCTCCTCCTCACATCGCTATCTGCTATACGGCCAGCCCACAGATATGCGTAAGAGCTTCGATGCACTCTGCGGCATCATCCGCAATGAACTAAACCGCGATCCGCTCAGCGGCGAGGTCTTTATCTTTCTGAACCGGGGGCGGACACACCTGAAGCTGCTGCACTGGGAACGTGGCGGGCTGGTGCTTTATTATAAACGGCTGGAGAAAGGCACCTTTGCACCGCCTGCTGCAACCGGCGCCGATCCCATGATCTCCTATGTGCAACTGGCGCTGCTCACAGAAGGGATCACCATCCATAAAAGCACCCAAAAGACACGATGGAATGTGGATAAATAGTTTCGGTAAAACACACTGAAAGCATTGATTTCATTGGGTTTTCCGGCATTCATGATGTATCTTTACATCATGCTTCCGGCACTGGAAAATCTCTCCAAAGATGAACTGATAAAGCTTATAGAGCATCAGCAAAAGCATGTAGCGAAAGCAGAAAAGCTCGAAAGCAAAAACCAGGACTTAGAGCAGGAGATCCTCTACCTGCGTGCTAAAGTAGCCCGCTACGAGCACATGAACTTCGCCCAGAAACGGGAACGGTTCATAGATCCCAACCAGGCCACCCTTCCTTTTGAACTGCCCGCCGAAGAAAAGCAGCAGATCGAAGAGCAGACCACCGAAAAGATCAGCTACGAACGTAAGAAACCTTCCGGGTCTAAACATGCAGGCCGCCACCCCCTGCCGGAGCATCTGCCGGTAGAAGAAGTGCATATCCAGCCCGAAGAAGACATCACTGATATGGTGTGCATTGGTACAGAAGTGACCGATGAGCTGGAATACAAGCCTGCATCTTACTTCATCCGGCGCTATATCCGCTACAAGTATGCGCGTAAGGATAAAGAAAGCGTAGTGACCGGTTCCCTTCCCGCCAGGGTCATCGACAAAGGTATCGCCGGGCCGGGGCTGCTGGCATCCATCCTGGTCGATAAATATACAGACCACCTGCCGCTGTACCGGCAGATACAGCGCTTCAAAAGGGAAAACATACCCATAGCAGCCTCCACGCTGGAAGGCTGGGTACGGCAGGGACTCAATATACTGGACATCCTCTACGACCACCTGCTCAGGCAGACCCGGGCCAAAGGTTATCTGCAGGCCGATGAAAGCCCCATCAAAGTGCAGGACAAAGACAAAAAAGGTAGTTGCCATCAGGGTTACTACTGGGTCTATCATTGTCCGCTGGATGGCACAGTGCTGTTCGACTATCAGCCCGGGCGTGGCTCCGGCGCTGCGGCACATGTATTAGAAGGGTTCAGGGGATATCTGCAGTCTGATGGTTACGCTGTCTATGATAAGATCGGCATGCGAAAGGGGGTAACCCATGTGGGCTGCTGGGCGCATGCAAGGCGCGAGTTCCATAATGCCCTCACCAATGATAAAGACAGGGCAGAGATAGCGCTGGGTTTTATCCAGTCGCTCTACAGGGTGGAGGCCGATGCCCGGGAAAGGAACCACAGTGCCGCCGAACGGAAAGAACTCAGGCTGCAAAGGTCGCTACCGGTGATCAATGCCATGGGCAAATGGCTGGCCGATGAACTGAAAGCAGGAGGTATACTTCCGAAGAGCGCCATGGGCAAAGCGATCATGTATACCCTCGACCGTTGGGATAAGCTGAGTGCCTACCTGCACGACGGCAGCCTGGAGATCGACAACAATCTTGTGGAGAACGCCATTCGTCCCCTCGCCCTCGGCAGAAAGAACTACCTGTTCGCAGGATCACATGACGCCGCAAAACGTGCTGCTGCGGTCTATTCATTCTTTGCCATGTGCAGAAAGGAAGACGTTAATCCTTTCCAATGGCTAAAGTATGTCTTCGAAAATATCATGGACACGAAAGTTACCCAACTCAAATCCCTATACCCCGGAGCCTTTAAGCAAATAACAAACATGTAGTTCGGCGGGCGGATACCGTAAAGCGCCATTGTTACGCTCCACAAATGCATTCTGTGTAGGCTCGCCGGGTT